>JAEZKC010000099.1 GCA_023436205.1 Fibrobacterota bacterium | reverse complement strand
GCTCAGTTACTACGGTTAAAGTCAAATGTTTTTTGAGTTGAGATAAACATAAAATTATACCTCCACAAAACTGTTTACAATAGCGCCGATGGGAACAGGATCGCATTTTACACTTGCGGTTCTATGCTGATTCATTTTAGTTTCTGTTGCGGGAAGAGGGGCATAGACCCCGCACTTAGGAACACTGTTCCTTTGGGGCTTGCCTTCTCTTCCTGCTTTCTCTGCTCTGCTGCGGTTCTGTCTTCTCGAGACAGGGGCTGCAGAATCGAACGGCTGCATGCGTCTTTTCTCGTCGGAACTTTCTTTTTTTTGTTTTCTGCTACGGTTCTGATTCATCTGATCAATGTTTGGATCAAAAGGTTTTCCCGAAGCAAGCACGCCATAAATAATGCGTGTCATTTTATGCATACAGACCCCGATCGCCGCTTTGGGAGCCATTTTACGGGCAATGCAGCGCTCATACACTTTTTGAATCACGGGATTACAAGTAATAGCCGACAGAACACACATGTAAAGGATTGCCCTGGGCTGAGAATGTCCGCATTTGCTCATACGGGGAATGGATCTCCCATCTCCGCTTTCCTTGAATACCGGATGCAGCCCGAAAAATGCCGAAAGGCTCTTTGCACCCGCAAAGCGGTTGATTGCAATGATGCAGGTCATAAGTCCGGCGGCCGAGTATTCGCCGATTCCCGCAATGGAGGCAAGCAGATGAATTTCTTTCGCTTTAGCTCCGCTGACAATCTGCTTTTTCTGCAGCGAAATCGTCTGCTCAAGACTTATAATCTGTTCCACACCTCTTTTCATTATTTCCACATCAACCGGGGCCACTGCAGATGCAGTTCCGTCTTTAGCTTCCCGGATAAGATTTCTGGCTCTCTCCAATGTTACAAATGGAATTTTAGCAACGGTTTCGGCTCTGGCACGTGCCAATTGGGATGCGGTCGGGTATTTCTGCAGAAGCTGAAGCACCCAGTTTGGAATACCGTCTCTGCAGTGCTTTACCAGCTCGGGATGAGACTGATATATAGAAAAGCTGAGCTGGTTGGTAAGCTGTGTCTTCAGTTTAACAAACAGTTGAGCTTGATTCCATTGTCTGCGGAGGGATTCAAATTCATAATCCTGTTCAAAATTAAGTTCTTCATGAAATGCGCCAAGAAAATGTGCAATAACATACGCACTGATGGCATCTGTAACGATCCGCACTTTACATGCTTCCCGGTAGCGCTTTACTGCAAGCGGGTCTACCCGGGTCACTTTCAGATTATACTCCTGCGAAATGCGCTTGAAAAGTACCAGCCAGTTATTCTCATAACCGCCTGTACTTTCCATACCCACGTAAATAAGAGCATCTTTATCTCCTTTACGCACAGAATCCAGAAAGGTGCAGATTCGACGATGACCTTCTGCAGTATCATCAAGCTGGAAAACCGGTTCTGTTTGCTTTCTGCGCTTATCCAGAAGCACGAAATCACAATACCCCTTACTCACATCACATCCAAGAAAAAACACATTCATAACAGCTCCTTCGGATCGAAACGGGCTTTAGCCCAAAAGGTGGTAACCAGGAAACATCTCTCTTGTGAATGCGGTCTCACGGACCTTGTTACTAAGCGACTTTCACCTGGTCAGAAGGGGGAAACTGAGCAACGGGTTCGAAACCCAAGGGCGAGCCCCCCCTCAACTGCCAGGCATAAATATCTGATATGGACCGATCCGAAGTCCATTCCATATCAATCGGGTTACCTGAGAAAGTTATCAACATATCAACAGTTATCAACAAAAGAAAAAAGAAGCAAAAAAGAAAATTTACGAACACTAATACATGAACATCATATAAATAAACATACAAGGGCGAGCGGGGCAGCTTCGTATCACAAATCAAGTCCCGATTCATGATCGCGCAGTCATGCTGTCGTGAAATCGGGCCGTCTCTTAAGATCCCCTCCGCCCGAGGACTGCTCTGGGCGAGCGGAGCGGGATCATCGAAATGGCCCCATTGAACTACACTTCAACACTTATTTGGTACAGTCCGTAGCCGATTATCCTAGGCGGCAGTATATTGTTTAGTAATCGCGAATGACTCCGTTATTTATTGCTGCGGTGTAAGCGTTCCATTATTGGAGGTTAATTATTATGATACGACAAAGATGTGTGGTAGTGAGTTTTATAGTTCTGCTGTTTTCGACTTTTAGCTCCGCACAGGATAAACTCTATACTAACGAGTTTCCGCTTGGAGACGTGACACTTTTAGACGGGCCCTTCAAACATGCCAGAGACCTCAACATACAAGTTCTGCTGTCCTATAATGTGGACCGCCTGCTTGCTCCCTATTTAAAAGACGCCGGCTTGACACCTAAGGCAGCCAGCTATCCTAACTGGGAAGGACTAGATGGGCACGTGGGGGGACATTACCTGACCGCTCTGGCTATGAACTACTCTGCAACCGGAAATGCACAATGCAAACAGCGAATGGATTACATGATCTCCGAGCTCAAGAGGTGTCAGGATGCAAATGGAAATGATCGCGATTTTGTGGGATATGTGGGAGGTGTCCCGAATGGAAAAACATTGTGGCGATCGATTAAAGGTGGAAATACCGGCGTTATCTGGGACTACTGGGTTCCCTGGTATAATCTTCACAAAACATACGCAGGACTCAGAGATGCATGGCTTTACGGCGGCAGTGATGTAGCAAAAACCATGTTCTTGAAGCTGTGTGACTGGGGAATTTACATCTGCGCCGGATTATCAGATGCTCAGATTCAAGGCATGCTTGGAAATGAACACGGCGGAATCAATGAAGTGTATGCCGATGCCTATCAGATGACAAAAGATACCAAATATCTCACTATGGCCAAAAAGTTTTCCCATAGGACAATACTCAACCCGATGTCATCGGGAACAGACAACCTCGACAACCTGCACGCCAACACACAGGTTCCCAAAGCTGTAGGTTTTCAGCGCATTGCTGAACTGGGTAACGACAACACCTATTTCAAAGCAGCAGACTTTTTCTGGGAAACGGTGTCTGGCAAAAGGAGTCTGGCATTCGGCGGCAACAGTAGAAGAGAACATTTCCCTTCTGCTGCAGACTGTATAGACTATACCACCGAGCGGGAGGGGCCAGAAACATGTAATTCACACAACATGCTGAAACTTGCAGAGGGACTGTTCCGCATGACCTCCGATGCCCGGTATGCCGATTACTATGAACGAACAATGTTCAACCATATTCTCTCTTCTCAGCACCCGACTCACGGAGGATATGTTTACTTCACACCTGCACGCCCCCGTCATTACAGAGTCTACTCCGCCCCCAATGCAGCAATGTGGTGCTGCGTGGGTACAGGAATGGAAAACCATGGAAAATACGGACAATTCATCTATACGCATAAGAGCGACTCACTTTTCATCAATCTGTTTGTGGCCTCGGAGTTGAACTGGAAGGAGAAAGGTTTACGGTTAAAACAGGAAACGCAATTCCCCGATGAAGAACAGACATCCTTCTCAATAAGTACCAGCACTCCTGTTGCCTGCAAAATTCTTATCCGCCATCCGTCCTGGATTCCTGCCGGTGAGATGAAAGTTATCATTGGAACCGACACCCTGTCATCATTGCATCCGTCCACCTATTTTGAGGTAAATCGCACATGGAACAATGGCGATATCATAAAAGTGCTTTTGCCGATGCATACTACCATTGAGGAGATGCCGAATGTGTCATCGTACGTGGCACTGATGCATGGCCCGATTCTCCTTGGGGCAAAGACCGAAAACAGAGATATGCCGGGACTTATTGCCGATGACAGCAGATGGGGGCATATCGCCAGCGGTACCCTTTACCCGCTCAGTGGAGCGCCGGTACTTGTCGGTAACCGGACAACGATTCCATCCAAGCTTGTAAAGGGCAATGGAGAACAGATGACCTTTACTGCCTCAGATCTTTTCGGTAACTGGACCGGGTCACCATTGGTTCTTCAGCCGTTTTTCCGGATTCACGATTCACGTTACATGATTTACTGGACAACTGAACGGAGCAGCAGTGACGATGAGGAAGAGGCGCTGATGCTTGATAGGCGCACTATTGACAAAGTTGCCCCTGGGGAGCAGCAGCCCGAAGTTGATCATCAGCTTGAGTCATCGAACTCTCAAACCGGCAGCCATCTGGGCGAGTTTTACCGTGATGCCGGAACCTGTAGCGGTGGTAATGGCGGATTCTTCAGTTACAATTTGCTTACTAACGAAGAAACAGATCTTTCTCTCATGGTCCGATACTGGGGGAATGAAGGTTGCACCCGAACGTTCGACATCCTTATTGATGGTAATAAGCTTGTCACAGAAAATTTAGTAGGTAAATGGAACAGAGATGAATTCATCAATCAGGAGTACCCCATTCCAAATAGCATGGTTACCGGGAAAAATGAGATTACGGTTCGTTTTCAGGCAACAAGCGGAATGGTGGGAGGAATATTCTATGTACGGTTGCTGAGAAAGGACCTGGTAGTAGATTCCAAAACTGGCGGCATGCTTAAGGATTTTCACAAATCGTCTATGACTACCATGCCAGATGGGTCGCTGAAGTTTGCATTCAGCAAAAGGGATCCACTGCGGGAAATCTCGATTTACTCTTTATCAGGCAAGAAGGTTGCAAGCTTCCCGGCTGTTTCTGAAAATCTGGTATGGAAGAAATCCAAGAAGCATGGAAACGGAATGTATGTTGTAAAGATTTCATCAGGAAAAGACTGCATTTTCGAAAATGCATATCTGATTAAGAACTGACAATTATGAATTAAAAAGCAGTTGTCCCGTTCCGCTCACCCGCTTGTGTGGTCCGCCGGAGTCGAAGGGTATCCTCTTTCTTTCCTTCGACTCCGGTACTCTTCTCAAGAAGTAATGCGTATTCTCTCCGAAAATCGTGATCGATAAACTCTGATGCCTAATACAACTAGTATTCCAGTGCGAGGAAGAGGACTGGTGACCTGAGAGGCGTCTTCGCCGTTAACCAGATAGTAATGCAATTGAAAGTAGAAATGGGCTCACCCTTCGACCGAGGACTGCTCAGGGCGAGCGGAGCGAGGCAGCTTTGTATCACAAATCAAGACCCGATTCATGATCGCGCAGTCACGCCATCGTGAAGTCGGGCCGTCTCTTAAGATCCCCTTCGACCGAAGACTGCTCCGGGTGAGCGGAACGGGGGCACCATTCTATTACTCTTCACATCAACAATCATCAATCAAAAATCAACAATTCCCTTTTAACCCGATTTACCCTGCTTGGCAACCGCATCAGCCGCCTTGGCCACCGCCTCCGGATCTCCCAGATAAAAATGCCTGATCGGTTTGAGGGAATAATCCAGCTCGTAGACAAGAGGAATACCAGTGGGGATATTCAGCCCCACGATTTCAGAATCGCTCACTGAATCCAGATACTTTACAAGCGCCCTGATGCTGTTTCCATGCGCGGCTATTATGACCCGTTTGTTGTCCTTGATTGCCGGAGCCAGCGTTTCGTGCCAGTAAGGAAGAAAACGATCCACTGTGTCTTTCAAACACTCCCCCATCGGCAGAACAGAGGGGTCAAGATCGCCATAGCGGGGATCACGCAGAGCATTACGAGGATCAAGCTCTTCCAGAAGCGGCGGACGCACATCGTAACTTCTTCTCCAGATATGTACCTGTTCCTCACCGTACTGCTTCGCCATTTCCGCTTTATTAAGCCCCTGAAGTGCTCCGTAATGACGCTCGTTAAGCCGCCAGGATTTGTGCTCCGGTATCCACATCAGATCCATTTCCTGAAGCACTATCCACAAGGTTCCAATCGCTCTCTTGAGCACCGATGTATAAGCCACATCGAAGGTATACCCCTCTTTCTTCAGTATGATCCCTGCTTCCTTAGCCTCCGCCACTCCCTTTTCCGACAGATCCACATCGGTCCAGCCGGTGAAACGGTTCTCCCTGTTCCAGGTACTCTCCCCGTGCCTCAGTAAAACCAGCCTGTACATAGTAGCTCCTTTGCTGATTGGAATTATTACAGATATTTATTTACGTCTTGAAGACCCGCATAAGAATCCTGTGAGCCGTAGGCGGTCACCGAAAGTGCGGATGTCACCAGAGCAGTGCGAATCACCCGATCAAAATTCCAGCTCTGAAGTAAACCATAACTCAACCCTCCGGCAAAGGCATCTCCGGCCCCGGTCTTGTCAATCGCAGCGACTTGTATTGTGGGATACTGCTTTTGTCCCTGCGATGAAACCATTGCACACCCCTCCTTGCCAAACTTTACGAGCGCAGCCCCCGCCCCTTTTCTGAATATAACCTCTGCAGCCATGAAAGCTGACTCAAGAGACTCCACCTGTACCCCGCTGAGCATTGATGCTTCAGATACATTGGGCACAATGTAATCAACCCGGGAATACCAGCTATCCCTCATCCGATCGGCAGGAGAAGGATCAAGCACAACGGTAAGCCCCTTGTAATTGGCCCTTTCCAAAGCATACTCCACTGCGTCGGGTGCCATTTCAAGATCAACAGTCAATATAGAATCATCGGAGGAATCCTCAAAAACTCTGTCAAGTGCCCTGAAGTCTTCTCTCTCCCACTCCTCATTGGCATTAGTAGAAAGGATAATGCTCTTTTCACCATCTGGGCGCACCGCTATCATGGCTAACCCGGTAGCCACATTTTCCACTCTTTTGATATAAGAAAGATTAACCCCCTCCCGGCTTAACCGCTCCAGGGCCTGGTCTGCAAAACTATCATCACCCACATGAGCCACCAGAGCCACTTCCCCCCCGAGCCTGTGCACCTGAAAAGCCACATTGGCAGCCTTACCGCCACCGGTTATCAGAAGTTCATGAGCAGGAAGTGCTTCTCCCGGCTGAGGCCAGCGACTAACTTTCACCTGTAGATCGAGATTGACACTGCCTAAAGAGATCACTCTCTTCATAAGGATTCCTCTCTGTAGGACATTTGCAGACGAACTTCATTAATTTTAAACTGCGGAAACGGAGCGGTGTCTTGTTATAGTTATCGAACTGAGATCTCCAGGGTTCATTCATACTTCTCCGTTCCGGCCAGCACAGAATCTGCAAGTTCCATGCCATCCTGAAAAATTATGGAGCAGGTTTTGCGCTAAACTTGTTTTGATTTTGCAAGGAGGTAATATGCATCAGGGCTTAAACATGGATTTCAATCCCTTTATTGGAAGTGTCAGTAATCCCTCAGTACAGGAACAGCAGTGGCCCGGTACCGAAGAGCAGATGATACCCAAGCCCGATCACGGGGAAGAAAGCTATTTGGGAGGGGGTAAGCTGGAGGGGAAGACAGCACTAATTACCGGGGGCGACAGCGGAATCGGCAGAGCGGTGGCTATTGCTTTTGCCCGTGAAGGTGCTGACATTGCCTTTTCCTATCTTTATGAGGATGAAGATGCCAAGGAAACGGTATACTGGGTGGAAAAAGCGGGTAAACAAGCCCTGGCCATCAAGGGTGACCTGCAAGATCCCAAATACTGCCACGATCTGGTCGAACGCACCATAAAAAAGTATGGATCACTTAATATTCTGGTCAACAATGCCGCTTTTCAGATCGGCACCAGAGACTTTCAGAATATATCACCCGAACAACTCGACCAAACGTTTCGAACCAATATTATGTCCTTTTTCTGGACCACCCAGTCCGCCATACGTCACATGCAGGCCGGAGATTCCATAATAAACGTGGGATCAGTGGTGGCAATGATGGGTTATGCGGAACTAGTTGATTATTCCTGCACCAAAGCCGCCGTGCACAACTTCACCAAATCCATGTCGCAACTTCTGGCAGAGAAAGGAATCAGGGTCAACTGTGTTGCCCCCGGGCCAGTATGGACGCCTCTTATCCCTGCCACTATGGATAAGAATTTTGTAAAGTCATTCGGAACAGAATCATTCTGGAAGAGGCCGGCGCAGCCGGCGGAAATTGCTCCCAGCTTTGTCTTTCTGGCTTCCGCCGATGCCCGTTTTTACACCGGTGAAGTGCTGGCCCCTACCGGTTACAGCACCACTTCACGATAATCTGCGTGCCGCAACGCTTCTGTTTGCGGCACACCATTTCCAGTACAGAAACAGAATATAGACATCTGCCATTGTGGATTTTTGTACGCTGCTCAAAACAGAAAAGGCCCGCAGAAATGGTAACCTGCGAAACCTTTTCAAAACTTTACTATCTTAATCAAGCGGCAATAGCCATGTGATTTTCGACATCGGTGACCCCATGCGTATAGCGGGCAATATCCTCCACGGTGTCGAAAGCCCTTCTATCGGGGACCAAGCCTGCCAGCACGACTCTACCGTTCTGGATTTCAAGCACGATACTGTTGGCATCGTTGGAAAGCAGTCGGTGAAGATGATCTTCTATGGTGCTGCCGATTGTCTGATCGGAAATGCTGCGGGTAGGCACCACTGCCAGTTTATTACTGATGTCTCCTACTCCACCTACCACTCTGGCGAGGTGCTCGGCATGCACTTTACGGAAATAGTTGCCGACCGTGCCCTCCAGGGATACTTTTCCATTAGCCACATGTATTCCGATATTTTCCTGATAGAGATCGGGGTCGACAGAAATCAGCCGCTGAAGATTATCTTTGATGGCTTCATCTCCGGGATGACGGTACTGTTCGGGAAACACCACCGCCAGGCGGTTTTCGAGATAGCTGACACCTTTGACCGCCCAGACATCCTGCTCGATGGCATCTTTGGCCCAATAGGTGGGAACCTGACCACTCAGAACGACTCTGCCGTCGTTTACCTCCACCTTGACACTTCCGTCTGCAAGACGGATATCGGCGGAAATTCTATATTCGATATCGTTTCTGATCTCTTCTCTATTCCTGGGCATATGACCTCCGTAGGGCTGAATGCGGATAGCTTCGATGCTGGATAATAGGGTTTGCAAGCAACGTACCAGAGAGGCCTTTCTTCTATGCGCCCTGCCGAGCAAAAAAAAAGGCCGGATTACTGAACCCGACCTTCATTAGTATCTATTATTCTGAAGAATTAGCGTCTGCCGAATCTGATCTCTTCTGCTGCAGGACGAGCTTCCATCTCAGTTTCCATTTCATTTTTGTTCGGTTCTTCGCTCTCTACAGATGCAGTACTTTCAGAACCATCTTCGGACTTGAGCTGGCGACGCTTTACCGCGAAACGACGTCCATGCTGAAGATTGTCATCTGAAACACCCACATCATTGGCTACCAACTCGGGAGTTGTAGCGGGAGCAGTGTTTTCAACAGTGGGTTCGGTAATTACCGGTACATTCTGTTCAACTGCAACAGGTTCGGTGACTTCGGCTACCGGTGCTGCCGGATTTTCGCTGGCTCTGGGAGCTTCGCGATTCTGGCGTTCCTGATAATTCCCTCTGCGCTGATCACGATTGTCACGGCGGTCACGATTGTTTCTTCTGCTGCCGCGGTCATGACGGTCTGAGCGATTTCCGTTTTCGCTACGGTTATTGGAACCGTTGTTGTCTTTTGTGAATTCCTGAACCTTGCGGCGGGCCTGTTCCTGATCTCTTTCTGCATTTTTGAGTTTCAGATTGATATCCCGCAGAGACTTCTCGACAGGATCAATTGAAGAGGGCTCTTTTTGTGGCTGCTGAGGCTGCCTGGTCCGGTTATCCTGAAAGGTTCTTTTGTTATTGCGACGATTGTCGTATTCCCGCTTTTCATTTCTTTCGCCGGGCTGAATATAATTGGGCCGGGGGCCAGACTGGCTGCGGCTCGGTTTTTTACGGGTAACGAGCGCAATTGTTATTATTTGCAGTATGATTACAACGGCTAACGTTGCTAATACTAATGCTGCTGATTCCATACTCTTACTTCTCCATAATCACATATAGTGTTTGTAGTACGACGCTTCCAATCGTGAGGATCTGGAATAAATCCTCACCCTTTGCGTCGGGTTTAATTGTGGGTTTTACAAATTGATCCGGTTTTCTAACATGGTCCCGCCCAATCTCCTGTCGTCTGCTTCACTCTCAAAGTAGCCCCCTTTCATTACATGAAACATTCTGGACAGTGCAACAGGATTTATAACGCCCTCCTGGCGTGCCTGGATTTAACCCTGGCGGCCGGCTTTGCCGGTTCCATGCTTTTCAAAGATCGTAAAACCGCTTCAGACCTTACTCGCCCATGCTTTCATAAGCTTTGTCGAGTTCACTGCTCTTGGAAAGAATCTCCCTGATGGATTTCAATCTCTTGAGTATTACGATTATCTTACTCCAAATGAAAATTAGAATAAGAGAAAAAAACAAAAAAATTATAACCCAGAGAAATTGAATCAGTTCCATGCAGGTGCAGTTACGGGCAGGTTAAGGTACTTGTATATGAAGATATTTCCTGCCCGAAAGTCGGGCAAGAAGTTCTTCTCCTGATTATTAATAACAGAAAACATCGACCCCTCAGGAACGCACGATGCGTCGTATGTTCTGAGGAAGAAGAAACGCACCGGTGTGGACCTCTTCATTATAATACTGAAGCGAATCCGCAACGGTTTCGAAACGTTCCTGACTGAAATGGTCCAGACCGCCGGCACTTCTGGACGCCAGCACAAAACTGCAGATCCCCTCCGGAAAGGAGCGCATCGTACAGATGTAGGGCTTGTACTCACTGAACAAGGGTGAAATGTGCATGATGGTCTGTCTGAGCTGGTCGGCCTGCAGTGTAGGTGAATCCGTCTGAAAAACCGCAAGTCCCTCAGGACCCAGCCGCTTGGCCACGATATTAAAAAAGTCTGCAGTCTCAAGGCTGCGCACCGGACCACCCGGATCATAAGAATCAACCAGTATCACATCAAACTTTTTCTTGGCATTTTTAAGGTACTCATAACCATCATCGATTACCACTTCGGCTCTGGAATCTGTAAACCCCTGAGCAAACTCGGGGATAAAATTCTCAACCGTTTCCTTAACCAGACTGTCGATCTCAACCACTACAGCTTTCTTGACACTCTGATACTTAAGCACTTCTTTGAGACAGCCGCCGTCCCCTCCTCCGATAATGCATACGCTTTCCGGATTAGGATGCATCATCATCGCCGGATGCACCATCATTTCATGATAGGGTTCGCTGTCACGTTCGGTAAGAACCACTGTTCCGCCAAGACACAGCACCAGTCCATAACTGAAGGTATCAAAAACCTCCACTTTCTGAAAGGGGCTGGAACCGCAAAACACAGAATGCTTAGCCTTAATGGAAAGACCAGATAAGCCATGGATCAGATTCTGAAGCCACAGTGATGTCTCATTCCCCACGGGATAGTTAATGAAGCTGTTCATAGCTTTATACCCTTCTAAGTGGATTATTCCACAATAACAATTTTTGCTTTGGGAAATCCGTTGAAATTACAGGAGCTGGCAACCGTGTAGGCCCCCATGGACTCAAAAACCAGAATATCACCTATCTCCAGCAAAGGAAGGCTGATATTTTCATACAGCACATCGATGCTGTCACAGGTGGGGCCGGCAAGAACTGAATTATACCTCTCACCCGGACGGGACATGAACATCGGGTAATCGGCATGATCAAACATCTTACCTGAAAATGACCCGTAGATACCTTCATCAAGATAATACCACCATGCACCGTTACGCAAGGACCGCCCCATCACCTTGGTGGCGAGGGTCATCGAGGGACCGCTCAGAACACGCCCGGGCTCGGCAATTATCGTGTAATTGGAAAAATAACGGGAGAGATAATCCATGATGGGCTGACAGAAGGAGGCCATCGGCAAAACAGGGGTCAGATAGGTGATGGGAAATCCGCCACCGATATCAATGATCTCTATCTGAATCCCGCTCAAGGCAGCTCTTCCGCAGATATCCCTGCAGTACTCCAGCGCCTCTATGTACTTTAAGGAATTCTCATTCTGTGAACCGGCATGAAAAGAGATCCCCTTTACATTCAAGCCCATGTCGTGAGCCTTTTTGATCAGATCGAAAGTCTTTTCAGGTGCAACTCCGAACTTGTGGGAAAGATTTACAAGGCATCCTGGATTCTGAATACTCATTCTCACCAGAATTTCAGCCTTGTCCTTGTAGGGAATAAACTTCAGCAGCTCATCTTCATTGTCTACCACAAACAGCTTGATCCCGTACTCCAGCGCATAACGAATGTCACCATCACGTTTAATAGGATGAGTATGAAGACAACGATCGGCTGAAATGCCGCAGCTCTTTATTATGTCGATTTCGCCATTTGAGCATACGTCAAAGAAGCCACCCTCTTTCTCCAGAATGGAGATAAGTTCCGGCTGTGCGTTAGACTTTACCGCATAGTACAATGACACCCCTGGAAGAGCATCAGCAAGAGATCGATAGGTTTCTTGCACACGGCTTTCAGAGAGAAACAGAACGGGGGTACCGTGCTCAGACACCAACTCCTGGACACGAGGAAAATCCATAAGGCAGCCCTTTTCTCGTTTGAGGTCAGGAAATAAAATTATCGGGAAAATCCGGTTTAGCGTCGGTTATAATACGGCCAGGCTCGGTCAATATTTCACTTATATAAGGAAAAGGAACCAGCATAGCCTGATGTGTCTTCGCGTTGAACATCTTCAGGTTTTTCAGTCCATAACGGGCAATTTTCTTCTGCAAAACCGAAGCCTTAACAGCTGAAATATCCGTCTGCTCGGAAGCCACACAGACTGACCAAAGCACAGCATACATTTGTATATACATATAAAGAGGGTTAACGTTTTCAAAAACAGAAGACAACGTATGATAAATGCTGGAAAACGCCAAGGGTCTGGATACCGGCGACTCCGAATGCATCACGAACATCCCGGCCCTGTTCCTGAACGATTTTTTTATGATCCTGTAAAACTCTTTTGTATACAGCAGTTTGGAGGGACCAAACGGGTCGGTCATATCCATGATCACCACATCAAACTCACCAGGATGCTCTTCGGTGAATTTACGACCGTCCACAATGTTTACATTTACCCGAGGATCATCAAAACAATTATCATGCACGGTCCCCAGGTACTTTTTGGAAAACTTCACCACACCATCGTCAAGTTCAGCCAGCTCGACACGTTTCACCACGGGGTACTTGAGCACTTCCCGGAGAATTCCTCCATCACCACCCCCGATAACCAGAATATTTTCCGGCTTGGGGTGACAGATAAGCGCTGGATGAACCATGGGTTCATGGTACATGAAATCATTCTTTTCAGCTACCTGGGTAATATCATCCAGCAAGAGAACCTTGCCGAATTCATCTGTTTGGACCAGCTCAATTTTCTGATATTTCGTGGCGGCCTTTTTCAGAGTCTTCTTAATGGTGTAAAAGTAGCCGAAAAACGGATTAAGTGCTTCGTTATAAATACGTCTTCTTTTCGCTATTCTCATCAACTTTCCCGATCAAAGATATTTCTGCACTCAAAAATCTCCTGCATCTCCTTCTTCAGAAGAGTGCGAACCCTGGTTTTTTCTGTCTTTGACAGTTTTTCACTTTCGGATCCGAAGAGATAATTCTCAAGTTTCATGTTCTTGAGCAACATTTTTGAGTGGAATATATTGTCTGAAACGATGTTTATGTCATAAGCGATATACTTTTCAAGAATCTCATCAGAGATATAGTCCTGTATGGAGGTGATATCATGGTCAATGTAAATTTTGCGTCCCTTGATATCACGGGTAAACCCTCGCACCCGGTAATCCAACAGCACTATATCGGAATCAAAACTGTCAATCAGGAAGTCCAGCGCCTTTAAAGGAGAAATGGTTCCGCAGGTGGACACATCGATATCAACCCTGAAAGTGGCGATTCCATTAGCAGAGTTATTCTCCGGATAGGTATGGGCAGCAATATGACTTTTATCAAGATGAGCCAAAACACCCTTCTCTTCACGGGGATGATGCCCCTCATTAATAAGAATGGTAACACTGGCACCGCGGGGATCATAATCCTGTGTAGAAATGTTTACTATCTTTGCCTCTATTATATTAGTTACTTCTTCAAGAATACTTCTAAGCTTCTCGGAATTATACACTTCGTCAATGTACTCCAGATAATCGATCTGAGAATTCTTCGAACGTGCATAACAGATGTCATAGATGTTGAAGGACAGTGATTTTGTCAGGTTGTTGAAACCCTGAAGTTTAATCTTTCTTCCACGGCAACGATTTATCACGGATCTTACCCCTCAGGTTGTTGAAGGATGGGCAGAAACATACTGTTGAAAACCAATCTATTACGTTTGGATACTGACTGTAGTAACTCAAGCCTCAATAAAGTCGAAGCAAACTTGAAGAACAGCGACTCGAACCTTCTGCCAATCACAGTTCATTTATATACAGAGGTTTGTATCCACGATACTTGCCCGAAAAATAATTCATGACTACAAGCTCTGTCTTTTTATTCCGTTTTATATTGATCACCATACGATCAGCAAAAAGCCGGCTCATATGCAACCCTCTCCCCGAATCATCCAACAAGCCCTCGCCCGTTATCTGACGTTCCAGTTTCTGCAGGACGGTCTCCTTTTTAAGACGCCCCTGCAAATCCGTTACAGATACGCCATACTTCTCATTGTCATGACCGCACTCAATATAAACATACTCCTCCGGCTCAAGTACCACTTCAGTGAACTCCTGGTATTTTTCACTGCCGTCTTCATTAACAGGTGCATGATAGATGGCATTGGTGAGTATTTCATCAAGAATGAGCTTCATATCTCCCGCAGTACCGAATTTCGACTGCAGCTCCGCCACAATAAGCTCTCTAACTTCTCGAGCCTGTGCTGATGACTGAATGCAGTGATTTCCAAAAAAAACCGCCTCCGGCCGCAAATAGTTGCGGATGCCAAAAATTTCTCCAGTCAACAGGCCGTTTAGAATCTGCTCCATTTCCTTAAAATTGAATGGTACAGTTTTGGGGATGATACTGCAGATACTGTTTTCTCTGGCCACTTTGATGTAGTCATCTATATTATAGGCGGTGATGAGAGCGGTTCTGGTCTGAGGATATCTTTTTCGCACCTCCCGAAGAAGATCTGGCCCGCTCATCCCCGGCATGTTAATGTCCGAAACCACCAGATCGACACTGCCCTGTCCCAATATTTCCAGAGCGGCTGATGCATTCTCCGCGATTTTCACTTCGTAGCAGTTCTCGAAATAATCCAGAAACATCGATCTGATCGAGACTTCGTCATCTACAAATAAAACCTTATACATCATTTCTCCTGACCAACTAGTCATAATTGCAGCTCATACGGAAGCTGAACAGAGAATATAGTCCTCCCGCAAGCACTTTCGAAGAAAATTTTTCCCCCATGCTCCTCAATAATTTTATTGGAGATGCTCAACCCCAGGCCAGTTCCCTGTCCCGGCGGCCGGGTTGAAAAAAACGGATCGAAAATTTTTGTTCGAATGGAAGAGGGGATTCCAATCCCGTTGTCGGTAACTGTGATCAGCAAGTCATTATCTTTTTTGAACGTACTCAGGCTTATGAGCCCCTCAAAGCTCTTCCCCTCTTTTTGAAAAGTTTCAGCTCTCTCCTGAATGGATTTGATGGCATTAGTAATCAGGTTTATGATAACCTGCTCTATTTTTGCCGGACTGCAGTTGTAAGCCGCCAGACTTTGGTCTAACTGGAACTCTTTCCTAATCTGATCAGCACCTCTGATATGAACAGCACCCACCGAGGATCTGACCAGTTCATTTATATCAATCAGTTTTTTCTGAGTATCATTTTTGCGTGATAAGTGCAGGAGATCTCTCATTATCGTAGTGGCCCTGGCTGCACACTCAAGAATTGCTGTCACCCTTGCCACACCTTTTTCGTTAAGACCATATTTGGATGGCATTTCCAGCATATTACTGGCAGTCCCCGAGATACCGGAAAGCGGGTTGTTCATTTCATGAGCTATTCCGGCAGTCATCACACCAATACTGGCCAGCTTTTCACTTCTGATCAGCTGCTCAAGCATATGCTTCTCTTCTGTTAATTCACGCATGCACTCGATCACGTTGACCACTTCTCCCCTGTCATTACAAACAGCGTACGAGCTGGTCTCGAAATGCCGTACCTTGTCATTCGCAGTGTAGCTCATCTGCAGTTTTGATGTCTGACCGGTCTGAAACGTCAACGCGGAGGGACAGCGGGAGCATCGGCTATCTTTTCCCCACAGCACACTCCAGCAGGGTTTGCCGAGCAAGTCCTGGATTTCGCTGTTTACAAACCGGGCATAGCTGAGGTTTACCCGTACTATTCTGAAATCAGAATCGATGATGCAGATAAGATCGGAGATAGTATCAAACACAGTCTCGAGCTGCTTTTTGCTCAACCGGATCTGTTCAGCCAACTCATTTTCGGAAGATGAAATCCGACGTTTCTTTTGATTACCCGCAAATAAAAACACACTCAAGAATGTGAGCAACAGCACAAGAGCAAGCAGAATAATAATCAGCATCTTCGGGTTCCGTAAACAAGGAAAGTAGTTGAGTAGTATCCCAGTCTATGAGGCCAAACCGGAGAGAAGTTTGAATATCTTGCCGGAAAACGGTATAAAAATATCCCCTACGCCCAGAAGAATCAAAATTATCTCAATAGAGAAAACGATTCCCGCCAAAAGTAAAAAATGGGTGAAAAGAAAGATGATCCAACCGCGAACATTTCTGTTCCGCTTGCTGATCATCAGCCGTTTGCCTATCCGAAACAGAAAATGTGCCATCCTTTTCTTTAACCTACTTCTGCACAAGCCTGAGACTTAAAAACGCCTCATCACCTTTTTCAAGATGGCTCTGATTAAGTTTGAGAATGACAAGTGTGGATGATTTGGAAGCAGTATTAATTACTTGAGCAACCAGAAGTTCTTTACTTGTTGAATCATCAGTCTTCTTTTCAAAAACAGTGAAGTAATCTCCGAGACGAACGCCATCATCGGACCCCTTATCAATTATGAACATCTGATGAAGATAGGGTGCTCCGGTCTCGTCAACTCTTGTCACCACCTTGGCTTGAATATTCTTTTCAGGTGCGGCCAACGAATCAGCGGATATTTCCTGGAACTTTTCAGCAGACACAATCCGCTCGCCACCTTTTATGACACCCCACATCTGAATTATTCCGACCTCAAGCCCCTTACCGCTATGCCCTTCAACAATTCCTTTTCCACAACGTTTCACCAGATTGGCAGTTTTCCCTTTAAAAGAAACCAATCTGATGGAGGATATGAAATCAACAGTATCGCCAAGCTTATAGTTACTTTTGCCTACAGGAGAGACCTGCACATTATCGTAGAGCTGAAAGGCGGCTTTATCTTTGGGCTTGACTACAGTTCCATTGCCCGGAAGAATGTAGCCTTTGGCATCTTTTTCGGTCCACAGAAAAGCAGAAGATGCCATAAGCTCCGGAGTGACCACATATTTCCGAGCAGTATTCATCACAGAACCGCTCTGGTTTATTTCTGCAGTAACCTGCTCCGTTTCAGCTTTCGAAGAGTTACCTGTTGCTTCATCTGCAAAATCACCCCACTCCGAATCATCCGCCAAGATGGGAGTACTCAGCATCAGGGAGAGGAGAGTAGCTGCAAATGCCTGCTTAACTGTTTTGCGAGGTATGTTTTTCATATTCATAGGTAATATATATGTTATAATAATTGCGCTGTCAATATCAAGGGAAAACCGATGCCGCCCCATCCCTGGTTGCAAACTGCTGTTCCTGATAAAAAGTGAATATGGCATTCGGGACCCAAAAAGGAAATCGTAGAGCACCAGGCCGTCATTGACAATCTAATCACCATAACGTATATAAACTCCAAATTTTTCCCAAATCTCAGGAGTGGCATCCATGGCAGAGAAAAGTGATATAAAGCAGATCGAAATTATTACAGGCGGAGTTACTGCCGCAGGCGGCTTCAAAGCCGGAGGTATCAAATCGGGAATCAAAGCATCCGGAAACAGCGATTTAGCCATCATTTTCAGTGAAAATTCATGCAGTGCCGCAGGCACTTTCACGACAAACGCGATCAGGGCATCGAGCGTAAACTGGTGCGAATCAATTCTCCCGTCAAGGTCCATTCAGGCGGTAATCTGTAATAGCGGATGCGCAAACGCCTGCACTGGAGACAAGGGGGTCCGCGATACCGAAACCATGGCCGGACTGGCAGGGTCAGCACTGGGAATCGCCCATAAATCGGTTCTGGTCGCCTCCACTGGCGTGATTGGGAAATTTCTCCCCCTCGACCTGATCGGAAACGCCCTCCCCAAACTTGTCGATGAGCTCTCTCCTCAAGGCGGACTTGATTTCGCCAAAGCGATCATGACTACCGACCTGGTAAAGAAAGAGTCGGCAGTAAAGGTCAGCTCTCCTGACGGGCATTATACCATCGGCGGAGCGACTAAAGGATCCGGCATGATCCACCCCAACATGGCAACAATGCTTGGATTCATTACAACCGATGCTGCCATCGAAGAAAAAACTCTTCATGAAATCCTGAAAAGAGTTGTCAACCGCACTTTCAATAACCTGACTGTTGACGGAGACACTTCCACAAATGACATGGTACTCGTACTTGCAAACGGCGTCTCCGGCGCAAAAGTCAAAGACAGCGAATCACAGGCTTTGTTTGAAGATGCGCTTTTCACCGTCTGCAACGATCTGTGTAAACAGATAGCTGCCGACGGCGAAGGTGCCACAAAGAGAGTGGAGATTACCGTTTCGGGCGCAGAAACTGAAGAGGATGCCCGAAAGGCTGCCAAGGCAGTGGCAAATTCCAATCTCACTAAATGTGCTTTGTTCGGAAACGATCCAAACTGGGGAAGAATCGCCTGCGCTGTGGGCTACTCTGGTGCAGAATTTTCAAAAGAGAAGATGTCCATAGAATTGTGCGGCATCGAAGTCTTCAAAAATCTCCAGCCAGTTGAATTCGATCAGAAAAAGGCACATTCATTACTAAAGCAAAAAGTTGTCACCATCAGTATCAATCTGGGACTTGGCAACAAGAACGCCATAGCCCACACTTGTGACTTCAGCTACGATTATGTTAGAATCAATGCTGAATACCATACTTAAAAAGGGGAAGTCATGAACAAACTGCTTTTTAGTGCCGGGTTACTGAGCTTGACATTCCTGAGCTGTGACGTTCTCAATCATGTCGAAGAGAGATTGAATATCATGTCGGTTAAATTCGACTATGACTCCATCAACGTGGGAATTTTCCCCACGGTTGCCGAGTACACTTCAAATCCTCTTGCCTACACCGAACCCTCCGATATCGGAGTAGTGATCAACTGTGTTCTTGATGCTCGTAATGAAAACAGCAAAAACGCAGCTTTCGACGGAGCAGTATTTAATCTGAGAGTTCAGGATACCAGTAAATCGGCACAGGCGGCAACAACGACGATAAGCCCATTCACCATCTCTGCCTCCACAGATACACAACTGGTGATTCCTTTCAGAATTTCGCTTGATAACCCGGTATTTTCTCAGGCAACACTACTGGACATTGTACAGGGAAACAAGATTCCCTACAAGTTGGACGCATCACTGTTTTTCAATCTGATAACACCAGATCTCAACGGAGGTGTTGACACTTTGGGATCAAAAGAGGTGGACGTGGACCTTGTGGCGGACTCGATCAGCACTCGTCCGGACCCGCAAACCGTGGATTTTTTCTTGAATCTGCTGGAATTATAAAACTTCTTTAAAATTAGAGGCTCTCCGGAATACCGGAGAGCCTTTTTTCTTACCTGTTATTCTTTATCAAACGAACCATAATCACGCCATCAATTTCCCTGATCTTTTTCAGAGTTTCCTCACCCACCGTACCATCGATATCGATAATGTTATAGGCTAGTTCCCCTTTATGCTTGTTGATCATATCGGAAATATTGATCTTCTCTGCGGCAAGCAGAGTGGTGATCTGCCCCACCATGTTCGGAATGTTTCTGTTGGCAATGATAATGCGGGTCTGCCCCAGAAAATCCATCTCACAATCAGGGAAATTGACAGAATTCTTTAAATTGCCATTCTCCAGAAAACCCCGAATCTGGTTTACAGCCATGATCGCACAATTGTCTTCAGCCTCTGGAGTTGAAGCTCCCAGATGAGGGAAGGCAATCACTTTATCCTGCTTAAGCAGATTTTCATCAGGAAAATCAGTCACATAACAGCTGACTACGCCCTCATTCATCGCTTCTATAAGATCGTTATTGTTTACAAGACCACCACGGGCAAAGTTGAGCAGTTTCACGCCTTTTTTCATGATGGCGATCCGCTCCTTGTTGATCATGCCCTTGGTTTTGTCGGTCAGAGGAACGTGCAACGAAATGTAATCCGACTCGGCCAGCAGCGATTCAAGTCCGCGAGCGCGCTTGACACTGCGGGACAGCCCCCAGGCCGCCTCAACCGAAATGAAAGGATCGTAACCACTCACCTGCATCCCAAGTTCGATGGCATCATTGGCAACCATTACACCTATTGCCCCCAACCCTATGACACCCAGCTTTTTCCCCTTGATTTCCGGACCGGCAAAATCACTCTTTCCCTTCTCAACTAACTTGGGAACTTCATCTCCCTTGCCGATCAGACCTTTAGCCCAGTTAATTCCGGGTACCAGGCGACGGGAAGACATAAGCAAACCAGCAAGCACCAACTCTTTCACACCATTGGCATTAGCCCCCGGGGTGTTGAACACCACAATTCCCCGTTCGGTACATTTGTCAACAGGAATATTGTTTACACCTGCACCGGCCCGGGCAATACCCAGCACCGATTTGGGGATTTCCATATCGTTCATATTGAAACTTCTGACAACCACTGCATCAGGATTGACAATTTCCGAAGCCACTTCATACTCTTCCCTGGGAAAGAGTTCCAGACCATAGGTACTGATTTTATTGAGTGTCTGTATTTTATACATGATAGTTCTCCTGTAATTGAACTCAGCTGTTTTTCTGTTCAAACTGTTTCATGAATTCCACCAGTGCCTTAACTCCTTCAACCGGCATGGCATTATAGATACTGGCTCTCATCCCGCCAACAGAGCGATGTCCTTTCAGATTATCATAACCGGCAGCCTTGGACTGTTTGACAAATGCGCTGTTCAGTTCCTCTGTGGGGAGCACAAAAGGCACATTCATCAACGAACGGAACTTTGGCTCGACAGTTCCCTTGAACAACTTAGATCCATCAAGGAAATCATACAGTATGGCAGCCTTCTGCTCGTTTATTTTCTGCATAGCCTTAACTCCGCCCTTCTGCTTGAGCCACTCAAAAACAAGTTTAGCTATGTAAATCGGATAACAGGGTGGTGTATTATACATGCTCTCATTCTCCACATGAATCGCATAGTCAAGCATAGTGGGAGTACAGTCGAGCTTACGCCCCAGCAGATCCTCCCTGATAATCACCACCGTCACTCCGGCAGGTCCGATATTTTTCTGAGCACCGGCATAAATGATACCAAACTTGCTCACATCCAGCTCTTCCGAAAGGATATTGGAAGACATATCCGCCACCAGTGGCACTTTTCCGGTATCGGGAATTTCCCGGTAACGGGTACCGAATATGGTATTGTTGGTGGTGATATGAACATAAGAGCTTTCAGGATCAAACATATCCTTGGTTAAGGTTGGGATATAATTGAAATTCTTATCCTCCGAAGTGGCCACCACTCTGACTGTTCCGTACTTTTTGGCTTCACTTATGGCTTTCTTCGACCACACTCCAGTGTTGACAAAATCAGCTTTTCCATTCTGGCCCATCAGGTTGAGAGGTACCATGGCGAACTGAGTCGACGCACCGCCCTGCAGGAAAAGTACCTTGTAATTCTGCGGAATGTCCATCAGTTCCCGCAACAAATTCTCGGCATCCTTTGCAATGGTCATGAAAGCGGAGGAACGATGGCTCATCTCCATAACCGACATACCCGTACCCTGATAGTCAAGCATCTCCTGGGCTGCCTTGCTGAGCACCTCTTCAGGCAGCATCGATGGTCCTGCGGAAAAATTGAACACTCTGGCCATGACGTTCTCCTCTTTTAAAACGGTCAACTATTAAGAAACATGAGCGCAGAAAGAATCCTGAACTCACCTGTCAAATCCACATTTCTAACCTGTACCGGCTTTTCCATTCTGATCACCGCCGGCGTAAAATTTATAATCCCCTTCACACCGCCACGCACAAGCCTCTCGGCACACTCCTGAGCATTGACCGAGGGTACAGCTAAAATCCCCATATCCACTTTGAGCCTCTGTACCACTTCCGTCATCTCATAAGCGGGGAATACATTCACCGGGGTCTTAATGGTCTCGACCAGATTCACATCCGAATCAAAACCTGCCACAATATGAAACTCCCCCCCGCTGAACCGGTCATGCTGCAATATGGCCGATCCCAACCTGCCCAAGCCTACAACACATGTCTTCTTCTCGCGATCAAACCCCAGCCGGACCGCAATAATCTCCTTAAGCCGAGCCACATCATATCCGGCTCCACCGCTTCCCGGCTCGGCAAGATAGCTCACATCCTTGCGCACATTGTGAGCCCCTACCCCAAGACGCTCTCCAAGAGCCGCCGAAGATACAGTGACCATCCCCTCATCGAACATATCGCAGAGCACCTGATAAAGCGCACACAACCTGGTTACTGCGGGAACGGGGATAACACTGCTCATCGAATTCTCCTGTGAAACATTTCACAGATAAAATAGTGCAATTGTCGGTGATCTGCAAGTTTTTTCTTTCTCAGGCGCGGAATACCCTCAAAAATCATCTTAGATTGTGAATTATTTCACAATTGCAGTTCTGGTCATCTCGCAGAAAACTGTTGAAATCCATTCTCAATAATTCCATAATTACATATACCTGCAGAGTGCTGGAATCCTCGTTAACATGCTTATGCTCAAGAATACCCGAAGCATCTGCATTTTTCACTATGATGAAAGGGAAACTTTCATGACAACCGATGGAGCAGAAGTAAAACGCAGACTGTTGTTTCTCATGAAGGATGTCAATCTTGTAAATGAGTACATCCGCCGTTTCGGCTTTACAATCAATGTTAAGCATATTAACGAGGTAAAGAACAGTCACATTGAAACCAAGACTAAACAACAAGGCCCCACTTCAGAAAAGGATCCGATTTTTGAGGTCAAAGTAGGATGCCCTGTTTGTGGTAAAAACGGCATTCCCTGTTATGAACTTCGGGCCAAAAGCCAGCAGATAGTACAGAATCATTTTCTGGTGCCTATTTATACCGGAGCCAACGGGTATGCAACCGAAAACTATTCGATGAGCTCTGTTACAGTTTGCCCGGAATGCCTGTTCGCTTCGCCGGACAAAAAAGATTTCAATCGAAGTTCAGTCTCAGGCTCAGGGGAGATAAGGGCACAATTCTCAAGCAGTATACTTTTCAGCCTAAAAGACAAAACCGAAGAGCGAAGAAGTCTTCTCAAACCGGTTGTGAATTTCGAAAGCTACTTTAAGAGACCACGTTCGGCGAAAGTAGCCACTGACAGCTATCGGCTGGCCATGGCTCGTGCTCAGGTTGAAGCGTGGCACGAACTCCCCTATTCCTATTTTAAACTGGGGTCTTATGCCCTGAAAATCGCCAAAATCCGCAAAGATGACTTTCAGGACGATACAGACAGTCTCATTGAAGCTCTCGGCTTCTTTCAGGAGGCATTTCGCACATCTGACTGCCCCTCTGAGGACCTGGAGCTTCAGGTTATCTATCTAATCGTGGCTCTGATGATCCGCCTGGATGACCTTACTCAGGCCAATTCTTACCTTTCTGTTTTCAGCAATCTGAAAAATGAGCGGATCGCAGAAATGAAACAAGACCCCCGACTCAAAACTGATCTGATCGATAAATGGCATGAAAAGGCCAAATACCTTTGGGAGGAGCGGGAAAACCCCAATCTGTTTGATTAATTTGCTTCTCCTGCCCTTTTCGCTGATTGTTAAGAGCATTTTCCGGCTAGCCATCTCTTATTTTCTTAAAACTTAGAGATGATAGTCAAACCGGGACGTAATCAAGAATCCACTTAAAATTACCAAGGCTAAAGATGGAAAAAATTTGCATAGATAATGTCGAACTGATTCTTTCACACCCGCTGGACATTCCGGCTGACTGGATTGGGCAAAGTGAAGCAATGCGTCAGATTCAAGCCTGCTGGATGGTTATCGCCGATTCGGACCTTCCTCTCACTCCCAGAATTATTGGATATCCGGGAATTGGCAAGACCACACTGGCCATTGCAGCTGCAATAGAACGCAACCAGGATGTATATATAATGCAGTGCACCTCCGACACCAGACCGGAAGACCTGCTGATCACACCAGTTCTTTCAGACCAGGGGAAAATTTCCTATCATGCCTCCCCGCTGCTTACTGCTGCCATAAAAGGCGGGGTAGCCGTTCTCGATGAGGGAAACCGCATGTCCGAAAAATCGTGGGCATCGCTGGCTGGATTATTTGACAATCGCCGCACCGTGGAGTCAGTTGTGGCAGGAATAACCGTCACTGCGCACAAAGAGTTCAGAGCAGCTGTAACCATGAATGAGGATTCTTCAACGTTTGAAATCCCCGACTATATCATGTCAAGATTACAGCCCGGAATTCGCATCCCCTTCCCCAGCAGGGAGGATGAACTGAAAATCCTCAGCTACAGCCTCCCTTTCTGCAGTGAAGAGATCCTTGAGATGTGTGCCGATTACCTGCAGAAAGCACACAGACTTGACCTGCCATACTCCGTACGAGACGGGATCAATGCCATTCGCTATACACTTAAACTGCGTCAATGTGATCCATCCGCCAACGCTGATTCACTTTTCCACAGTGCACTAAAGCAGATTTTAGGAGAGGAGGCATTGGATCTGGAGAAACTGGCATCTGTAAGGAATGCATCCGGCGAACACTTTCCCTCCATGAATCTGGGGGATTTCTTCTTTCCTGATGATGATTCTCTCAACCCCGATAATGATGGGGAACCTGACTGATGAAGCTGTGCCCGGAAGTGGAAGTGCTGCCGATTCTACACGGCAGACAGTTTTTCGCGCGAGAAGTACAGAAGATGTGCCTCGCTCAAAAATTCGACTGCATCGCCGTAGATATTCCTCCCCAATTCGAGGATGATCTCGGGCAGGCTGTTGACAATTTACCTTACATATCAGCAGTAATCGCCAAACCCCAGCAGGAACCCTGGTACTATATTCCGACTGACCCGTGTGACCCCTGTATTGAGGGGATTCGTCAGGCCAGGCAAAATCATATTCCGTTTCGATGCATCGGAAGCCCGGAGCTTAAAACTCCCAGCCCGCTTCAGGAGTTTCCAGATGAATATTCAATCGAGAAGATAGGATTCGATACCTACTCTTCACTCTGTCTGCTCCAAACTGGAATACCCTCAAAAAACAGTGATGAAGACTTAGCCTCTTTTCAGATCGCTTCTGCCCTGCATGATCTGAAGCTGAATCACAAAAAGATACTCGCACTTATACATGTAAAGCATTTCAGTGCGACAGTTCGGTATTTCCTTAAAGAGGAAAGCCATAATCACCAACGTTTGAATAACCCGGTCGATATAGAAACCAGGTTGATAAACCCGGACCATCTCTATTTTGCACTGGGAGAGCTTCCGTTTATAACAGCCAAGTTTGAGAAAGAGCGTCAGGATATTTTTTCCGAACCGGCAGAGATGATCGAGGTATTAAAAGACCTGTTTCGAGAGACCAGGGACAACTACATTGAAGATAAAGATCAGAGCTCACTCCTTTCTCCTGTAAGAATACAAGCTGCGCTTACTTTTCTGCGAAACCTGACAGTGATATCGGGACGACTCCTCCCGACCCTCTTCGACATCGTGGAAGCCGCTAAAGGAGTCGGAGGAAACACCTTTGCACTCAAAATCCTTAGAGGGGCAAAGTACTATCCTTATTTGCCCTTCGAAAAACCTGACAGTCTTGCCGGTGTGGGTATTGATAAGGTCACTCTGGCCGGCGGCACCTTCGGGCAGGAAAGAGAAACCAGCGCGGCAGTTAACCTGTTCAGGGATATTTCCATGGAGTGGCGCACTCTGAGCATCAAACCTGATCCATCCCAGCTTCAGAAAAAACAGTATAAATATTCCTGGAATCCTTTTGGAATGTGTTCGCATGTTCCAGAAGACAGCCGCATTGAAAATTTCAATAACCATGTGCGCACAAAAGCGCTGCGCACCATGAATGAGCATCTGGCCAAAACAGAAAAGTTCTCATCATCGGTTAAGGATGGTATAGACATAAGAGAAACACTGAGGAACTGGCACACAGGAAACATTTATGTTCGGGAGCTGCCTCCTGTTAAAAATAAAGTTGATACAGTCATCATCATTTTCGATGACAGCCACGACGAAAAGTATCCCCACCGCACAGCGTGGTACGCGGAACATGACCAGGAATCCACCCTTACCTTTTATGCAACCGACCCCTTTGAAGACTTGGTGGGTCCCGGTATCGCCCGGTGCACCTATGGAGGATTATCACTGCTCTTTCCTCCCAGAACTGTTCCCAGCGCCTTTGATCTGACAAAGAATATGAATCTGCCTAACTGCGCGGCACAGCTCACCTACGGTGCATTGATGTTCAGCAGAGAGAAAGCAGTCGCCTACGTGGCTTCCAAATCTCCCAATTTGAGATTGCGCACCATGGCCTCCAAATTCGGAAAACACCTGGTCTGGATTCCGCTCTCCACTTTCTCGAGCGAAACCACAAATAAACTGAAACGATTTCACATCCTAAACGGTAAAGAAGTCAGAAGCTGGGTTACCAGATTCATCGGAGATTGATATGCGCACAGCCGCTCCCCTTGTACTCGCACTTTTCCTGCAGGCTTTTGCAGCTCCAGCCAGTATAAGCGATTCACTGGTCTTCGAAATCAGAAATGATTATCTATGCTGTACAGGTGATACTACTTCAATACCGGTGGACTCTCTACTGAAATGGAAAGCCTTCATTGATTCCGTATTAGCTCTGAAAAGCAACTCTGAATTGACCAGATCGTATCTGTCCTTTACAGGATTGAAAGCTCGTGATATAAAACCTTGCGAACCATTCTACTGGTACCAGCAGTTCGAACTGCAGCTCAAAGAGATGGACAGTCTCATTTCTCAACAGAGGAGCCTGAAAGAGAAAGCCTATCTTGACTCATTAAAAGCTATCAGAGAGATTGATTCCTGTAAACAGGACAAAGCTGATCTCCTGGGAATACCACACGGTATCTCCAAAGAAACATTCAAATGGGTTTTTAGGCGCAATAACAGCAGCACTCTTGAGCAAACACCAGATTTCTTCCGGGCTGATTCTATATTTATCGACAGCCTCTGTTTAACTGCCGCATTCCATTTCGATCAAAACGGAAAATACTCCGGTTATGAACTGCAGACATTTTCTGTTCCCGCCGACTCCCTTAACAGTTTAGTCAGATCATGGGCTGCCCGGCTCTCCTCATTTTACGAGGAGCTGCTTGAATTGAAGCCGGATAAAACCTTCAACATTGGCTTTCACGATATCAAGCAGGGTAAACTGTCAATCTGGCACCAATGGGATAAAGGCAATAAAATTTTAGTCGGACTCGCAACTCACAATAACAGATACTATGCTAAAGTTATAGTGAAATATTGAGGCTGCAAAACTTTATCGCTGAATACACGTAATAAGTACGGTTATTAAACGGATTCTTTTTATACCTTATTAATTATAAGTCGATCATTTCATGCGCATCAAAAGATTGGGGATTCTTGATTTTTTAATTGCCGCTGTACTTATGGCAGGAACAGTTTTTCTGCTCCCTTTGCTTAAATCAAGCTCTCCGGACAGTGTGGTGGTGTATAGGGATAACTCTTTAGTTGCGGAGTACCCACTCAATACAAACCTGATTTTTACGATTAACGGAAATAATGGTCCAGTTGAAGTTCAGATCAAAGACAAATCAGTTTCCATTGAACATGTTAACTGCCCTCATCAAATCTGTAAACAATCCGGAGCCATCAGCCATACTTATGAGCAATTGATCTGCGCCCCCAACCACATTCTTCTGGAGATCCGATCAAGTCGGTCATCCTCATCTGCCGATGGAATTACTTACTGAAAAAAACAGAAACGTCGAAATTACTCAAAAAGTATTATGGCTTCTTCTCGCCGTAGCCATAAATGCTCTTGAACTTGCCATACCAAGATTGCCTTTTCTTCCCTGGCTCAAACCGGGATTTGCCAATGTAATTACAATCATGTGGATAATCAAATTCGGATTTACAGATGCACTTCTGTACACCATACTGCGAATTTGGATCTCCAGTTTCTATTTCGGATTCAGCCTGCTCACTTTGGGACTGGGCCTTAGCGGTGGAATACTATCCACAATCGGTATGGCTACACTGTGGAAACTATTCGGAAAACGCAACCTGATCGGTACTGTAGGCCTAGGGATGGCTGGAGCTCTTTTCCACAATGTGGGACAGTTGGCGGCGGTCTATTTCATAATGGCCCGAAACATGCAGCTGTTCTACCAGCTTCCCTTCATGTTCGGCGCCGCAATGACTTTCGGTTCCCTGGTGGGAGGATCTGTGCCTTATATCGCCAAACGATTAGAGGTACAACCGAAGACATCAGATCTCATGAAACTATCCCACCATAAACAGGTTCCAATTCTGCACAAAATTATCAGTATTACAACTCTGCTCGTCAGTTTCTCACTTGTCTTCATCAAAGACTTCAGTATACTGTCTGCCGCGGCCTTACTATCTTCTATTCTGGCCTGGAAAATCCAATCGTACAAATATCGAACACTATTCTACCCTCTCAAGTTTTATCTCATTTTCCTCTTCGTCGGTTGCATGCATCTGTTTTTCTCTTTCGGCACACACATAAGTGCCGTTCCTTTCATTACCAGAGAGGGCCTTGTGGCTACCGCTGCACAATGGTTGCGACTTTGGGTATGGCTTCAGGTTTCACATATTTTCCGCAAATTCCAGTTTCATGCTTTTTTTATGGATATTCTTAAAAGGGTTTTCCCGAATAAAGCTGTCACCATTGAAGCCGGATTGATTGCTCTTGAATATTTTCCTGAAACGATCCACAGGACCAAAACAGGAACGAAAGCATCTATTATTAGGCTCCTGACGAAACCCGGCAAAACGCTTGATTCTTTTCTGAAAGAGATGATTGCGCAGCTGGAAAAACTAATTTCCAAAGCACACGGCTGAATCAGAGAATAATCGGCTGAATTATCCTCTCACCTGAAAATTCTCTTTTTGCGAGAAGAGTAAAACTACCCGCCAGCAAAAAGAGGGCTAAAACAAGCCATCCCGGATGCAGGAAGTACAATGCCGATATTACGGAGTAAAAAGCGACAATAGCCCCCAAAATGAAAAGATTAATAAAATGAAGGAGCCGGGGACTGCTCAGCCGTACCGAAAAATAAGCACTGCTTGACGTATTCAAAAAGGTCGCAGAAAGAAAGAGAAAAATTTCAGTCGGCCCCAATAGTCTGACCTCTGAATAGTCAGGAATAATTGCCACCCATAGTCGCGCAAGTACAGCACAACTGAAGCCGATAGCAACTGTCATCAGTATAATAAAAAGCATTTTGCCAAACAGAATCGCATTTCTAGTTAGTCCTGACGTTATCAATACTTCAAGAGACCCGCTCATTCGCTCTGATATAAAAACTGAATTTGAGAAGTTGGCAGTAATGATGACTGAAAAGAAAACAAGCCAGAACTGCCCGGCAACGCCCCCGGTCCCGGAGATGAACATGAATGACCAGGCCACTATAATTATCGCATAAACAACAAAAACGCCTTTATCACTGCCTATAAAACTGCGCATCTCTTTTTGTAGTATTGTTCTGATTCCACTCATCTCATTTCCGCCTGTAGGTATCTTTTATGGCATCTGAGAAATCCTGCTTTGCTGGCCGCACTTCCGAAATATCGCAACCAGCATCGACCAAACCCTTTACAATTACAGGTATGCGGTTATCTGCATCACTTATATAGAAAGCAAGGTAACCATTTTCAAAGCGAATATTTTCTGCTCCTTCTTTCTCAAGAATTGCAGTCCATTCTCCGGAGGCTTTAACTTTTATTACCCAGGCATCTTTCCCCCCGGCTCGTGAAAGCTCCTCCACTTTTCCATCTTTAAGTAATCCCACCCGATCACAAAGATCATCGATAGTTTCCAACTGATGGGAGCTTACAAGCTGCACCGCACCCCTTGATTTGGCTTCTCTTGCGATACTCTTAAAATGCTCATAAGCATGCAGATCCAAACTCACCGCAGGCTCATCCAGAAAACATACTCCAGGCCAGCCTAAATAAGCTCTGCACAATCCACATTGAACCCGCTGACCACGAGAGAGAAATTTAACCTTGCGAGTTGTTGAGTATATTTCGGTATCACCCCAGTAATCCTTGAAATAGCTCTCAGCCTCATCCCAGGATATTCCCTTTGCGGAAGCGAAAATTTGAAGATTATCCCGAACACTCAGATTGCCCCAGAAACCGTCATTCTCCAGCACAACTCCCGCATGCTGGTAAAAAGCCTGTTTGTGCAGCCAGGGATCAAATCCTCCGATATCTAATTCACCACTATCTCTCTTTAACAATCCAAGGAGAATGCGGATCAAAGTAGTTTTTCCGGCCCCGTTCAGCCCAACCAAACCGTATATGGATTGGGACTCGATCCGCAATGAAACATCTTTCAGAATCGAACTCTTACCAAAGGCCCGGCTTACGTTCTTTGCATAGATCATGGCTTTGAGCATTTTTCCTGAAAGCGTTCAAGGATGATGATAAATCCAGGACGATGAATTATTTTTGCAGAAGATAAACATTCACGCTATTTCTCTGGAATTCTTTTAATATGAAAATAATTGTTGCCCGCACAGCAGGGTTCTGCATGGGTGTGAAAAGGGCGGTTGATCAGGCCCTGGAGCAGTCAGAAAAAAAACAGAGCAAGATCTATACTCTTGGACCTCTTATCCATAATAAACAAACTGTAGAAATGCTCAGCCAAAGAGGGGTGAGCACTCTTGACGAGTCTTCTCCACCTTCTGAACCGTCAACCATTCTTATCAGAGCACACGGCGTTCCGCCCGAAATACCTGAACATTACCGACAGACGGGGCACGAAATCATTGATGGCACCTGCCCTAAAGTGAAAACGGTGCACAAAGTCATTGAACGGCATCGCAAACAGGGTTTTCAAATTATCATTACCGGTGACCAGGGGCATGCGGAAGTTATTGGGCTTCTAGGTTACGCAGGAGAAGCCGGGCATCTGATTCAAACCGTAAGCGACATCGAAAAGCTTCCAAAGTTCGAAAAAGTGTGTCTGGTTTCTCAAACCACCTTCGATCGGGTGCTGTTTGATTCAATTGCCGAAAAGGTCAGAACACATTTCAGCAGTTCGGAAGTTATCGTAAAGAAAACAATCTGCTCGGCAACCGATCAAAGACAGGCGGAAACAGAACAGCTCGCCCGTTCTGTTGATGCACTTATAGTCGTTGGAGGAAAAAACAGCGCCAATACGCAGCGACTGGCCAAAATAGCCAAAAACTGCGGCACTCCCACCCAGGCGGTGGAAACGGAAGAGGAAATCGACTGGGAATCACTTTCTCAATGCAAAACAATCGGAGTTACAGCGGGAGCATCAACTCCCAACTGGATGATCAAGAGGGTTTGTGATTACCTGCAGTTCATGAGCCAAACTCGCCAGAAAACCTTTCATAACCTGTTCATGCACCTCTTTGACATCCTATCAAATCTTAATCTCACGGTTTCCACCGGTGCTGTAGCAGCATATTTTGTATCCTGCGTTCTTCAGGGATTTTCCTTTTCCATTACAGGAGGCCTCATTGCCTTCCTCTATTTCCTTTCCGTCTACCTGTGGAACAGCCAGACAAGCATTGAATCTACTCAACACCTGGGCATTTCCCGATATAGATTCTACAGTGCCAATATGAAGCTGCTGTTTCTGATTTCCGGCGTCAGTGTTGCAACCTTACTAATCACAGGTTTTCTCATCAACCGCGGGACATTCTACCTCATGCTCTTCACCAGCATTGCCGGATCAGCTTACCATTTGACAATAGTTCCCAAACCTCTGCGGAAATTTTTCCCTTACAAAAAACTGAAAGATATTCCGACATCCCGAGACCTTTTTGTAGCGTTGGCCTGGGCAACGGTGCTTACATTTCTACCCCAGATGCTGAACAACTCATTTCTGATAAAGCCGGCAACTGTGGCCACTTTTGCTCTGATCTTTATTCTGGGATATCTGCGCTCTCTAATATTCGATTTGAGAGACATTGAAGGGGACAGAATAATGGGACGAGAAACCCTGATTACCATCGTTGGAGAAAAAAGAGCACGCAAAGCCATATTCATTATGATCTGGACCTGCGCGGCGCTGTTACTGGTCTCCCCCGCCTTGCTTGGCATAACAGCTTACAAATATTCGGGAACTTTGAGATTTCTTTTCCAGATTCCGGTACTGTTTTATGCGGCTCTATTTGTAAGAATCAATCATAAAATCAATGCTAACCGCTCAGCATTATTCAACTTGCTTGCCGACAGTCTCTTTTACCTTGCCGCAATAGGTGCAGGATTATCATCTGTACTGATAACCTGATTTAAAGGGTAGTTTATCATTGTGATACTACCCGTCCATCTCTATCCCATACCACATCACGTATTTTTCCTTTAGAGTCTGTATAGTGAGCACTAATACTCGAGGCATCAATGCTCCCCTCAAGCCTCTGCCACTCATCACCAACTGATTCCACCAGAAGACTAAAATCTCCATCTTCAGGTTCTGCTCCCTGAGGAACCGGCGAGATAAACGTGAATTGTACAGAGAACATACGTTCGGTTCCAAGACGTTTTCGTGACTTGACAAGAATTGCCAGACAGGAATCGTCGGAACTGATTGCCATATCGGGCCCCAATTTGACATCCACTAAAAAAGTATCAGCCACGACAGAATCACTTTGCAAAGGTACTCTGATCTTCTGCATTCTTACCGTGTCTCCGGGATAAAAATATTTTTCTCCGGAAATCTTTTTCACATCAGAATAAGTCAGTACTCCGTATTTACGCTCTGAAAAAGAATACGATATCAGATAGTTACGGGTACTGTCTTTAGAAAACACAACAAATCTGGAATCGCTCTGCAATCTATTCTCTGATGGTTTGAACAGAGGCGATTTGATTTCACGAACATCGACCAGTGTAGAATCATTACTGCTATTATCAATAATAAATGCGCCCCCGCTATTCCTTATATCGGCATACTCCAACGTATCGCCATCTTTATTGGTGACCAGCTTGGAAAAATACAGCACCTTGTTATCGTCATTAGTCTCAAAAAGGCGATCAGGACCAGCATCACCAGCCAGTTCTGTAATGACAGAATAGGTCTGAATCACTTCCAGGTTGGAAAGCAATCTGGTTTCCTGTCTGACAAGAGCCTGGTTAACCGGCGATGCTGGATTTACAAGATACCCATCTCCATCCAAATCGGTAATTGAATACAGTTCTTCTATCAGAGGCGGTTTTGTCCTAACCCTCAGACCGACCCTCTTCACAATTAAGGTATCTGTACTGTTAATTTCAAAATAGGTAGTATCAATTACTACAGTAGAATCTGTTCTCTCGTAGTATCTGACAAATTTGCCGGTTATGTCCAAATCTATGGAATCGGCATTTACGGCCTGCATCGACTGGCGCTTTGGTAAAATAGGGGTAGACCCGGCAAACTGTTCAGCGCCACTGGCAGCTTCACTAAGATCAAGGCTTCCGGAGGGAGAATCCCACTCCGTACCCATGTTTTGTACGATTCGTGCTCCCAGTACCTGCATCGAATTGGGAAAATCATCTCCACCACCGGCTACAGTTTCAGTTGTAGTGCATCCGGATAAAAGCAGAGATAAAACCAACGCCGTAAACAGACAAATCAAGCGAGGTACCATCATCTGTGGTCCTTTTCATCACTTTTCGGGAAAAACTGAATATTTAGCTGCATCACTCTGTCTGACCCCTGATCATTCTTTACAATCCCCCACACTTCCTCTCTGAATTTTTCAATCCTCTTCTCGATCTCCTTTTTAGTATCCCCGCTGACACTCAGAAGCATCGTTGATACATGTCTTTTGTCAGTCGGAAGATTCATCAGAGCATCTATCGATTGAACGATCCACTCCCGGTTGATCTGCTTTACCAGATCCTTCAAGGTGGAAGGAGGCTCAACAAACTCGCTAGTCACATTGTACTTTCCGGTAGAGTCCTGAGTCAATAAACCCCAGTCACAAAGGTCGCGGATATATTTCTTGACAGCTGATGCAGGCATGGGTGGCCGAACAAAACGCCCAAGCTCTTCATAGTCCCCCCGAAAATCAGACGCCATCACAGCCGTTCGAAGCAAAGGATAGCGATAATCCTGATAATATCTGCTCAGGGATGGATTAAGGCGGGAAAAAGAGCTGCGGTTACGCCGGAAAACAATTTGAGAGTAAACCTGCTGCTTTTCAGAGGCATCCTTTGCCTGGCCATACTGCACAAGCAGTCTGAAAAATTCAGCCTCTGTGGGAACCAGGGAAAAACCGGCAATCATCTTCTCCTGAGCATCTTTGCTCAGTTTGCGACGCCCCTTGATAACATCGTTTAAAAAACCGGGATTGGTGATTCCTGCGTCCTGAGCAAATTTCCGATGAGTATATGATGGGTCAAGTTCCAGTTTTTCCTGAAACTTATGTTGAAGAAAAAGTCGAAAATCATCAAATTCATAAATGTTCATAGGTACAATCTGCCCAATAAAATTATCAGAAGCACTCTGACATCAATATAACCACAATCTCGCCAATTATCAATGATATTTTTAATATTTGATTACAAATTTTATCGAGTTACTGCGATTTAAGCCATTTTATAGCCATCTTAGAGAAACAACTCCGTTTATATATGATTACATAGTTACAAGCTAAAGTTGGGCCGGTTATCTATTTCAAATCTTTTGAAGTCCAAAGAAGGATGGGTGTACTTCTTAAACCATCACCCCTGCTAAGCAGACAAACTTGTCAGCTATTATATTCATAAAGCCACATTTACCTAATTTCATCTATTTTTCATTAATGGTTCCAAGTATAAAAGGGATGTTATGGATAAATACTTTTACAAAATAGAAATGACTGTCAGGGATTACGAGCTGGATGTACAGGGCATCGTAAACAACTCTGTTTACCAGAATTACATTGAACACGCCCGCCATGAGTACATAAAAACATTAGGTATAGATTTCAAAGCGTATGCAGATCAGGGGATCAACCTGGTTGTCATACGGGCCGAACTCGATTACAAGTACCCCCTTACCAGCGGGGACACATTTTGGATAGGTGTCAGAATGGAACTTGAGTCGCCTGTTAAAATTGCTTTCTATCAGGACATATACCGCTCATCGGATGACAAGCTGATCTTGAAAGGTAAAATAACCGGCACAGCACTAAACAGAAGAGGCAGACCACAGATACCGGAAGAGATGAAAAATATTATAGTGGCTCAGAGTGCCGGATTATTGGAAGAGGCCGGTGTCGAGTGATTTAGAATTCACCTGCTGCCATTGAAGCGGAAACCGAGCTGAAGAATGCTGAACTCCATATTTTTCATGGTGATGATTTCATCTTTACACATATCGCTCAGACCACCGGTGTACCCTGTTTCAAGAAGCAGGGTATGCCTGCCGATTCTTTTCTCTAAGCCAAGCCTGAACCCCACTCCTATGCCGACTGCAGCGTAGTCATCTGATATGTCAGTTTCTATATGGGTACTGTTATCTGGATTGAAGGTGTTTTTTACATCATCAGTTCTTTTTGCTGCAAGGAGGAAAGATACTTCCGGTCCGAGCGCAAGAAACACACCCCCACTGCGTGTCGGGATCATAAGCTTAAAATCAAGGGGAAACACAAGATTGGTGAATTTGTGAACCACACTGATATCTAAAATACCGGACGTGGTCTCCCCGGTCCCTCCATATTCGATTCTGGAAACGACATCCTGATCTATCGCAAGTTTTGATGCTGCAAACCGGATTCCGAGCCCAGCAGTTACTGAGAGTACCCGACCAAAGGAATACTCATATCCGAAGGTGAGAGCTGGTGCAAATCGAGGATATATCTCCATGTTGTCAACAGTTATGGCACGGGATAAGGGATTGGCACCGCCAAGATTCTCCATATAGTTGTCATACACAAAACCCGAAAGCAACGTATCCATTTCTCTGCTTTGCGGACCGATGAACGAAAGACCGGCGGAGAAGCGGAAACCGCTGCCATCAGCAGCTACCGAAGGTACGACAACACTAAGAATAATCAGCAAAAACAGGCGTAAAGCATTCATTGGAATATCCTTTTGAGTGCGCCGCAGAGCCAGGACCAAACCCCTTGCGACTTATTTTCCTGTACTGAATTTAAAACCGAGCTGAAGAAGAGTGATCTCTCCGTTTTTCATCTCCAGGTCTTCATCTTCTGCGATGTTCGTAAGGCCTCCCATGTAACCGGATTCAAAGAAAAGAGTGTGTTTTCCGATAGCAGCCTCTCCCCCCAGCTTGAAACCGAATCCCATGCTGAATGATTTATAAGAGTCACTGACATCTACTTCAGAATTTTCATCCTTCTCTTTTGTAATAGTATAAGCAGCATCCACTTTGTATTTTGCTCCAAGCATAAAAGAGAACTCAGGCCCGGCTGTGAGATAGAATCCACCCCAGCTTAAGGGAAGCATCACCTTTGCCTCGAGAGGAACAACCAGATTGGTGAAGCTGTTTACAATCTTCAATGAAAGATTGTTACTGTCAACAGCTATAACCTCAAAATTACTATTATAGGTAGTTTTGCTCCCCTGCTCAAATTTAAAGGAGGATGATGGGAAGCGAATTCCAAGTCCGGCAGAAAAGGAAAAAACAGGGTTCAATGAGTGCTCATATCCGGCAGTTACTGCAGGTGAGATGTCAGCTTGGAAAAAAAAGTCGCTATTGATGAAATTGGCCCTCATTATGGAATCAGCCCATACACTCCCAGAGGATCTTTTGATGTAGTACTGGTCATAGACATACGTAGCCGAACGTATGTCAAGCTTTTCACTGTGAGGGCCGATTTTCGATGCACCCACTTTGATCCATAAGCCACTTCCACCAGCCGCAAACAAAGGCAGAACAGTCAGAACAATCAATGCAAACAATTTTGTCAACCGCATACAACCCTCCCTGTCTAAAATTGAGGTGTTCAGCAATATTGGGATACTATAAGATAATACAAGTCACTTGCTTGATTAAAGCATTTCTCCTATTCTTTCGGAGCGCTTTTGTTCTGGCAGGTAGTCACTGTAGCCTGAAATGTATTCACGAGTGATTCACCTGAAGAAAGTGTGAAGAGCTGTGCTGAAGAATGTGCTTCTCAGCACAGAACGGTCCTTTTCAAGTACATTGTGAAGCCTTTTATTGGCAGTGTTGTACATGTCGGTAGGGTGAAAAGCCAATACCAAGAAGCTACCGAGTGCATTCTGGTATGTGTGCAGTCCTCATTGTCTGAAGACAACACACCCAAGATGCCGCGGGGGCTATGCAGACTGCAGTTGCAGCCATTCACTCAACCCTTATCCGCCTTGACAGAACCTGCCCGGAACCGTTTCTGATCCTGCAGATGAAAACACCTGACGAGAACCTTCTGGCTACAACGCTTTTTAATGATTTGGGAGAAACCATACCGGAGAACTGCCCCAACAACTGCCCCTTAAGAGAGTAAACTGCAACTTCATACTCACCGGTCATGAAGCTTTCCGGCTTCGGAGAACGGTTAACACTTACAGTAACAGTACTGTCTGCGTCCGATTCCAGCGCCCCTATATCGATTCTTCCACCGACAATTCTGTTCTCTCCTCTGATATCTGTAGGAAACAGCCCCAGTCCCATTGTATCGGGAGTACCGGCGTTTCTGAGATCAGACGCAAAAGGATCAGGGAGAAAATATGCAATGCTGTCCGAAGGATCAGGATTGAATATACTGAAAAATGCGGCAGAGCCGATTTTCAGATGCTCATAGTCACCGGTAACTGGCCCTCCCGCAGACTGCACGGGAGTATAACTAAGAAGGGAATAGCGGATTTTTGCAGTTGCGGCAGTATCCATGTATATCGCCCAACCAGTTGTATCCTGCTTGGGATTGCCTACAGATGGGCCATTTCGATCAATAACAGTATTAATGATCTCAGGGGAGGAAATGCGGGATGCATTGTTGCGAATGTATATACCGCACCCTCTGTACGCGCCATTCAGAGCGATAGTGAGATTGATCAGCCGCGGGGAGGAACCGAGAATTGCAATACCACCACCACGGGCGGATGTCGAATTTCGGGCGATTAGAGAGTTGCGCATGGTGACATTGGACGAACTAATCATAACAGCACCACCACCCCACAGAGCATCATTGAAATTTTTGTGCTCAAAGACGTTTCTCCAAAAGACACAATTATCCACTGTGGCAGTCACTCCACCACCCAAGTACAATGCCCCACCGTATCTTGCAGTATTCTCCCTGAAAACAGAACTGCGTATTATAATATTTACAGATGACAGATTGGTGAATACAGCTCCCCCCCCCTACTGTGGCCTCGCATCGTTGAAAAATTGAATGGTCAATTAATAAAGAGGAGGCTGTATCACAGAAGATGGCACCACCGTAATTACCCTTTAAATATTTAACTTCCGAATGAGAAATCTTAAGTTTTGAGTTTACTCCCACATATATTGGAGCCCTGTAGTCAGGGTAAGAGTAAAGATCCATGGCACTCATGATGCAGGCATAAATGATTTTTGATGTATCCTGCACACCATTGGCTCGTCTATCATCATTAAATTTTAGTCCATCCCAACTCTGATAATCATCTGCCATATCGCCTCGGAAAACGATAGAATCAGTTTCGGTTCCTACAGCATATAAGGCCCCAAGAATGTCCAAGTACATTCGTCTTCCAAATATCACATTTGTACCAGGAGCAATGGTGAGAGTGACACCACTGGAAACGGTTATCGTGTCATCCACAAACACCGTATCGGCAGCCCATGTGGTGTTCTGGGCAACATTTTCCGAGACACGGATAGAAGATGCTTGGACCAGATTAATGCCGATCAACAGAGTGATTACTGTTACTATCTTTTTCATTAGGCCACCACCTCTCCTTTTTATACCGGTTCAGTAACAACCTGCTCGTTTTTGATTTTCTCGAGAAGAAGGTTGAAATTGTTCATGGAAAGCAGATGAGTATATAATTTACCAACAGATCCTATGCAATATGACAAAAGAGGCCTTTACTCTGATCAAACTCAATTATGATATTCTTCAACACTACACCTCAAACCTAGAGACTGAACTCCACCATCATACGATTCTTCTGAACTTGATTCGCCAAATATATTCCACTTACGCATTGAAGGATCATATTTGAAATGTGAACACACATTACTCTTCCATCTCATACCGAACTCAAATGTAATGTCAAACCAACCTTCACCTATTGAGAAAGAATGAATAGGTTCTCCCCCGAACGGAGCGAGGAAACTCAACTCCATTTGAAACTTTACATCCCATACACTTTTCTCATTCTGGCATACCATGTACATTTTTCTCATTGCATCTTCGGATCTCTTGTTATAATCAATTATGTAAATATAATTTTTAAGGCTATTTGACGAGGTAATTAAAGGGAGGAAATAAGACAGAGAATCATCGGGACCTAATTGTGGAATCATTCCCTGAGGGGGCTTGGAAATCTTAAAAGCTCGTTTGATTATAATATAGGTCTCTTTTGAACAAAGTACTTTCCTAATTTCATCATCATTCCCAAATAAACTGATTTTCTGAGAGGATTTGACTGTATAATCCAAACTGTCTACATAAAGCTTGCCCTCTTCCACCTTTTTGATAATCAGTTCTGAAATCTTCTCAAGCAGCCATTTTCCCTTTTTTGATCTGGAAAAAGTGTACTTTTTTACCTCGGTTTCGATATCGGAACCTTTTGGTCCGGGAGCACTCGCTTCAATCATTACAGTACTACTATCGATATAAGAAAGCAGAACGTTTGTTGTTTCTCCCATAGCAGCAATCTCTCGGCGCACAGCCCTGTTCAGTTCCTGTAACTCATACTGTGGTCCCTTTTGCTCAACATATCCTTGGAAAATCAGAAAGAGAACGGTATAGTGCCCCGATGTATCTCCAGATTCACTTCTTACAACGTACCCGTAATCCGAAAAATCATCTCCATAATACTTCGGAGTGATGCCTTTCTGTACCGGATTCAGAAGCATATCAACAACACCAATTATTTGAGATCGACTACCCAGTTTTTTCTGCCACTCTTGCGGCAGTTCAAATCCATCGTAGAATTTATGCCTTTCGTTAATATCAGCCAGATAATCTGATTCGTAGAAATCTGCACTTCTGAAATATTCAGTGTGAAAAAGACCGTAATGATAAGGGATTGATACTTTTTGAAAGAATTCAGTGCGGATCGTGTCTGCCTTGTGCTTGCGTGCACCCTTTTCTGCATCACCGGTGCAAATTGAAGTTTCTGCTACAGGGTTGGTGCTTTGAGTTTGAGCGGCAGCTGAATGAACAGATACAGTTTCGAAAATAAAGAGAAAAGCCATTTGGTACAGTAGATGATTTACTCTCATTGTGTTTGTGGTTTCAAATAATCTTTTCACCAGATTTGTTGTATGATGGTGTAAAAAAGGGGAGCAAAGGAGCGCAAACAGAAATATCCGAATTGATGCAAAACACATAATATTCTTAACCACCCGGAAAAGAATGAAAGAATTCATGCTATCCTACCATAATCATCAGCGAAGATTGCTAACCAGCACTACTTACAAACAGCAATAACTACGGTCTGCCAATTTGTTTACTAGTCAATATAATTTCATTACTTAAACAGGACAACGGCTCTTCTACGAATTTTTCTGCTTTCCCCTCACAACCTCTATTTGATACAGATTCCCCAAAAACCAGTGGCATTTAGAATGGCAGATAGTTTGACTGGATGAGATATCAGAACGCAACTGAGCAGATAGCTGAAGGATAGGACCAATTAAAGAAGGTTGGCGATCCACAATCAAAAAAAGAAGGGCGGTTTTTCATCGCTAAAAAACCGCCCATATATACTATATACTATTATCTAAACTGAGGACTTTTGGGGTGGCTGAGGGGACTCGAACCCCCAACGTCTGGAACCACAATCCAGTGCTCTAACCATTGAACTACAGCCACCATGAAGATGCAGTAAAATAGCTAATTACACAAAAATCTGCAACTACTTTTCTAGCTTTACATCACCCCAGGTTCCCGGGATCTCCCGCTGAGCCCCTGAAGGATAAACCTGAGATGCCTTACCGATAGTTTCGCTGCAAAAGATTCCTATATTCCGCTCCTCAAAAGGAAGCACACCGATTTCGTGCCACAAAACCTTTATCACTCTCAATGAATCCGACTTATGAAGCAGCAGTCCATCACCCCACTTCATCTCCGAGTACTGAATTGCCGTGTTATCAAAGTCACGCTTGTAATGTGTGCCAAAAACCGAATCCTGATCAGCAGCATAGGTTACAAACCTGTCTGCCCAGGACAAAAAGGCATTCTTGCCGCACTTCCCATCAAAGGCAAATTGCAACTGTGCCCCGCTACCATCCTTGTTCACAGCGATAAATAAAGCTTCTTTATTCCAGCCGATTTGAAACGATGATGCCCCAAGCTTAACCATTTCACTCTTTGAAAGCTCATCTTTAACCTGGTCTGCAGAAATCCCATCCTTTAACTTTACTGCACTGAGAACCGGCTTCTGCTCACTCAACTTCACCATTCCAACAGGCCCCAGAACTCCCTTGAGCTCCGTTCCCGGAACACTCCATTCGAGACTCACCAGACTCGATCCTCCCAGGGTGGACCCTTTCAGGGAACCAAGAAAAAAATCACCACTCACATCCTCCATTTTCACGCTTTTAGAAAAAAGAGTGGTCAGCTTAGTACCATTATGCTGCCTGACCTTGAACAAAATGCTCTTCTTGGGCAACTTTGATGTATCTGCCTGAACGGTAACCATCACCGAATCACTACGGAGTGTCATCCAGGGTGAAGGATTACTGATTATTACATCCTGACAGTATGCAGCGGTCAAAATGGAACCAATTACTACTGCAGCCTTTACAAAACGATTTCTGGTCATCACTTCTCCTCCGAAACCTGATCAGCATTAATGTCAAATAAACTAAATATACCATCCGCTATAAACATCACCAAAATTCTGCTGATCATTTATCAATACCTACACTAACTGTATAACACATCACCATCGCTTCGTATCACTTCGCCATAGTAGCTTGCAGAATCCTTGGGAATCCGTTGTCCGGTTGCGAAATCCACATACACCAAACCAAAACGATGTTTGTAGCCCCACTGCCATTCAAAATTATCCAGTAAACTCCAGTAAAAATAACCCTTGTACGGTACACCTTCCTCAATAGCCCGATGCATCTCGATTAAATGCTTCGCAATGTACTCCACCCTTTGAGGATCCTGCACTCTGCCATTTCTGGATACCACCTCCGAGATAGCAACTCCGTTCTCTGTCACCACCATCGGATTTTTATACCGATCAAAATAGAACTTCCCGGCCCAGTAAAGAATCTCCGGCACAATCACCCATTCATAGGTGTTCATCTGGTAGCCAACAGGATTATTGACTATTTCGCTACCGCCTTTTTCAGAAGCCCGCACAGTTGTTGCCGTATACAGATTAGCACCAAAGAAGTCCACTTCCTGACTAATTATCTCCATATCCTGTGAACCGACCTTGGGAGCAGCATTACCGTAAGCCGCCAACCCCTGCTCGGGATAATGGCCAAGAAAAACCGGATCCATCCACCATGAACTGTTCCAGAGTGATTCCGGGTCCACTTCGAATGTGGCGTTTCGGGCAGCTTCCACATCTTTAGTATCGGTTGTATGAGGAATTCTGAGCCACCCTACAGGAGCGTAACCAATTTCAGGCTTGAGTTTGGCTCCGCTTCGAATAGCCGAAACAGCATGTCCGTGAGCAAGCAAGAGATGATGCCCCGCCTGCAATGCCTCAGCTATGCTCAGCTTCAACCCAGGAGCATTTACCCCGTTTATCATTCCATTTACAATAACAACTTGAGGTTCATTGAGTGTAATCCAGTGGTTTACACGATCAGAAAACTTGTTCACTACAATGGAAACATAATCAGCGAACCAGCGAAATGATTCCGGATTCTGCCATCCGCCCTCCAACTGGAGCGCATGGGGAAGATTCCAGTGATAAAGCGTGATCCATGGGGCTATCCCCGATTCAAGAAGTTTATCAATCAAGTTATCGTAAAAATCAACACCTTTCTGATTGATCTCACCTCTTCCGTGGGGCATAATTCTTGGCCAGCTCAGCTCCATTCGGTATGCGCTCAGCCCGATGTTTTTCATTATAGCAACATCTTCAGCCCACCTGTGGTAATGATCACAGGCCACATCACCGTTATGTCCATGCCAAATAGAATTTTCCCTTTTGCAAAAAACATCCCAGATCCCAAGCCCTTTGCCATCCTCAAAAGCAGCACCTTCAACCTGATAGGAAGCGGTCGCCGCACCCCACGCAAAACCCTTTGGAAAACTCATTAATCACCTCTAGCATTACAGGATAAGTTAGTAAAGGTATAAAATAGTGCTCTGAGCTCCTCAATTCATTCCTATACGATACAAACCCTAAAACAAGTCTTATAATGATTATATGCAAATGAATAAAAAAAGCCCATCCCAAAAAGACGGGACAGGCTTCAAATATTCTGACTTAATTAGTAATTAAGCTTTGCCGGCACTGCCGAGAACATTTTCATTCTTATCAATCATCATCTTGATAAGCTCTTCTCTTGCAGGTCCAAGATACTTTCTGGGATCGAATTCTGCAGGGCTGTCAGCAAAAACTTTTCTGATGATAGCGGTCAGAACCAGACGACCATCAGAGTCAATGTTGATTTTGCAGACAGCGGACTTGGCAGCACGTCTAAGCTGTTCTGAAGGAATACCTACAGCAGCCTTGAGCTTTCCACCATTGTTATTGATGATCTGAACATACTCGGGAAGTACAGAGCTTGCACCGTGGAGAACAATCGGGAAGCCTGGAATTCTACGTTCGATTTCCTCAAGGATGTCGAAACGCAGCGGAGGGGGAACAAGCACACCCTGCTCGTTCATAGTGCACTGCTCGGGCTTGAACTTGAAAGCACCATGAGAAGTACCAATTGAAATAGCCAGTGAATCAACGCCGGTTTTCTTTACAAAGTCTTCAACCTGATCGGGCTGAGTGTAGATTGACTTGGCAGCAACCACATCATCTTCGATTCCGGCAAGAACACCGAGTTCACCTTCCACTGTCACGTCATGCTTGTGAGCATACTCTACCACTTTGGCAGTAAGTTCGACGTTCTTTTCGTATGAGTGGTGTGAACCATCGATCATAACTGATGAAAAGCCGCTTTCGATGCACTGTACGCAAAGATCGTAAGTATCACCATGATCGAGATGCAGTGCGATGGGCATGTTGTGGCCGGCTTCCCGAGCCATCTGAACAGCACCCTGAGCCATATAACGAAGCAGTGTGGCATTGGCGTATTTGCGTGCGCCACTGGAAACCTGCATGATCACAGGAGAATTCGACTTGCCACAAGCTGTGATGATTGACTGGATCTGCTCCATGTTGTTGAAGTTGTATGCAGGAATAGCATATCCACCTTCAAACGCTTTTTTGAACATCTCTTTAGTATTGACAAAACCGAGTTCTTTGTAGCTAACTGCCATGATTGATCCTTTCGGAGAAGTATGCACCAATGATAATGCTTATTCTTTTCCAGATTCAGATGATGCTTCGGGAGCGCTCTCTGCAGCAGGAGCCTGTGATTCCTGAGCCTTGGGGGCTTCAGTTTTGGCCTTTGCTCTCTTTTTGCGCTTTCTTACAGCGTCCTGCCCGCCTCTACCCACAAGCTCGATAATAGACATGGGGGCATTATCACCCTTGCGGTCAACAGTCTTGATAATTCTCGTGTAACCGCCTTCACGTTCCTTGTAGCTGGGAGCGATGTCTTCAAACAGCTTCTTGAGAACCGTTTTATCATTGATTCTACGTGCTGCGAGACGGATTGCGTGCAGATTGTCACTGCCTTTTTTCCCGTAGGTAATAAGACGCTCAACAACGCTGCGCACTTCCTTTGCCTTTGCCAGCGTCGTCGTCACCCTCTCCTTATCGAGGATCGATACTGCCAGATTCGAAAGCATGGCCTTGCGATGGCTGGCGGTTCTGTTAAGTTTCCGTCCGGATACTAAGTGGCGCATGGCTTAAACCTTTTCCTTAATTTACAATAAATGAATTAGTCAATTCAAAATCAGATGTTTTCGGGTTCCTGACCCATGATTCTATCCACATCCATCCCAAACGATAAGCCGAGGTTACTCAGCACCTGATTGAGCTCAATAAGAGATTTTCTTCCGAAATTCTTATATTTGAGCATGTCAGATTCCTGGTTTCTAACCAGATCAGCGAGAGTATGGATGTTTGCAGCTCTAAGACAGTTGTTTGAACGCACCGATAGTTCCAGTTCGTCAACTCTCATCTTGAGAAGCTGTCTGAGCTTTTCCGTTTTTTCATCTCTGATTGTCTCTTCAACAGGCTCGAAGTCACCCTCGATGTTGATGAAAGTCTCAAGATGATCGTACAGCAGTTTGGCAGCGTAACCGATGGCATCTTCAACGGTAAGACTTCCATCAGTCCAGATATCGCAGATAATTTTATCAAGATCGGTGCGCTGACCAACTCGAGTGTTTTCCACCACATAGTTTACTTTTGTAATGGGGGAAAACAGAGCGTCAATCGGGATTGTCCCAACAGGGTCATCTTCACGTTTGTTCATTTCGGCCGGGACGTAGCCACGACCATCTGAAACACGCATTTCAATTTTCAGCTTCGCATCAGAATTGATAGTTGCAATATGCAGATCAGGATTGAGAATTTCGACATCGGGATTTTTTTCGATGTCAGAAGCCTTTACTTCACCCTCTCCGCTCACTTCCAGACGCAGTGTAGTGTCTTCATCAGAAACCAGCTTGAGGCGCAGTTGCTTAATGTTAAGAATAATGTCGGTGACATCTTCAACAACACCCTCAAGCATTGAATACTCATGAGGTGCACCCTCAATGCGCACCGATACCACTGCGGCTCCCTGCAGAGAAGAAAGCATGATTCTGCGCAAAGAGTTTCCGATGGTATGTCCCCAGCCTCTTTCAAGAGGTTCCACAATGACACGTGCATAATTGGGGATATTTTCAGGATTTTCCAACTGGATGCCCTTGGGCATCAACAAGCTCTTCCATTTCATCTTGTATCTAGTCCCCTTTTATCTGGAGTACAATTCGACAACAAGCTGTTCCTGTACATTTACAGGTATAGCCGCACGGTCCGGAATACGCACAACCTGGCCTGACAACTTGACCTTATCAATGGTCAGCCAATCAGGAACATCCTTCAATGCTTTGAGTGATGAATGTATAAGGTCGAGGCTATTGCTCTTCTGCTTAACCTGAATGATATCACCCTCTTTAAGTCTGTAAGAGGGAATATTAACCTTTTTACCATTTACGGAAAAATGATTGTGAAGTACCAATTGACGAGCGCTGCTTCTGGAGGGGGCAAAACCCAATCGATACACGATATTGTCCAGACGCATCTCAAGGATCTGAAGCAGAGCTTCACCTGTCACACCCGTTGATTTGGAAGCAGCTTCGAAATAAAGAGCAAACTGCTTTTCCAGAACGCCGTAAATTCTGCGAATCTTCTGCTTCTCTCTTAGCTGAGTATTATACTCAGTAGCGGCACGTCTCCTTTTGGACACACGCATACCAGGAGGAAAAGGCCTACGTTCGACGGCGCACTTTTCAGAATTGCACCGCTCCCCTTTAAGCATTAACTTTGTTCCTTCCCTGCGGCATTGTCTGCACCGAGGGCCGTGATATACTGCCATTGTGTTCTCCTCTATTCGTACGACTTTATAAAAATCGTGCCAGTCTTAACAAATGTACTTGTAAGTAGGTGTAATCTCAAACTCTGCGTTTCTTAGGAGGACGGCACCCATTATGAGGGACAGCCGTGAAATCCTTAATTGCCGTAATCTTGAGACCTGCAGCAGCCAAAGAACGAATCGCACTCTCGCGACCATTTCCAGCCCCACGGAGATGCACTTCCACTTTGCGCACTCCCGCATCGTATGCTGCCTTGCCCACTACTTCAGCAGCGATTCCGGCGGCAAACGGCGTGCTTTTCCGTGATCCTTTGAAACCGGATTTTCCGGGTGTGTTCCAGGCAACCACATTGCCCTTGGAATCAGTCACGTTTATAATCGTGTTATTGAAGGTGGCACGAACGTGAGCAACCCCTTCGGCTGAAGCCTTTTTCTTGGCTTTTTTGGTTGCACTTCCGGATGCTTCCTTATTCATCTTGCGAATACCTCTCCGTCTTAAAAATTATTAAGCCCTGCGATTATTTAGCGGGCGCCTTCTTCTTTCCAGCGATTGTCTTGCGAGGTCCCTTACGAGTGCGACTGTTTGTACGAGTACGCTGTCCACGACAGGGAAGACTCTTACGATGACGCAGTCCACGATAACAACCGATATCCATCAGACGCTTGATGTTCATTCTGATGGCAGACCGAAGGTTACCTTCCGTCTGATATCCTCCGTCAATAATTCGGCGAATACGGTCCAGCTCATCCTCGGATAGATCCTTTACCTTCTTATCTTCTTCAATTCCGGCCTTAGCCAGAATTTCAGAAGCGGAAGTGCTGCCGATCCCGAATATATAGGTAAGCGCTATTACACTGCGCTTATTGTTTGGAATGTCGACTCCTGCTACACGAGCCACTGTTAATCCCCCTCTATATAAGAGTTGTCAATTGATTTCTGAAGTGTACACATTGTTCCGCTGTTGGCAGATCAACCCTGCCGCTGCTTGTGCTTGGGATTCTTTGCGCAGATGACCCTCACCACTCCCTTGCGGCGAATCACCTTACAATCTTTGCACATAGTTTTTACTGAAGCCCTGACTTTCAAAGTTCTTCTCCTTGAATCACTTATATCTGTAAACTATTCTTCCACGAGTCAGATCATATGGCGACAGTTCCACCAACACTCTGTCTCCGGGTAGAATACGTATGTAGTTCATCCGCATTTTACCCGAAATATGTGCCAGAATTTCATGCTTTCCTTCAAGCTGCACTTTGAAAGAGGCATTGGGTAATGTCTCAGTAACCGTGCCCTCGACCTGTATAGAATCATTTTTCGCCATATTCACTCTCTGTCCGGCAGAGATTAGTATCTCCTTCCGCGCAGACGTCCCTTTTTCATAAATCCATCATAGTTGCGCATCTGCAGATGAGATTCGAGTTGCTGAAGAGTATCCAGTGCCACACCTACTACGATAAGTATACTGGTACCTCCGAAATAAAAACTTGCCCCAAGCCCCTGCATCAACATCAAAGGTACCACAGCAATTATGGCCAGAAAAACCGATCCGGGCAAAGTAATCCGAGTTAACACATTTTCAAGAAACTCGGCGGTCTTCTTCCCTGGTCTGATTCCCGGAATAAATCCACCCTGACGCTTCAGATTATCGGCTATGTCAATAGGATTAAAAACAATTGCCGTGTAAAAATAGGTAAAGAATATAATTAATATCGCGTAGATGAATGAATAAAGAATTCCACCAGGCTGAAAATATCTGAACACCTCTTCCAGAGCAGTGGATTCAGGGAGAAAATTCTTGATCATTCCCGGAAATGTCATGATGGAAGAAGCAAAAATGATTGGTATAACTCCAGCCATGTTAAGCCTCAAGGGAAGTACCGTGTTCTGCCCTGCATACATCTTGGTGCCGACCACTTTTTTGGGCGTCTGAATAGGTATTCTTCTCATTGCCTGAGTCATGATTACAATAAACACCGTCATAGCCAGAACAATCGCCAGAATCAGAAGTGATATAATTACCTGACTGCTGTCACTCATGATTTGAGTAATCTGAGCCGCAACCGATCCCGGAAGTTCAGCAACGATACCTATAAAAATGATTAGCGAAATTCCGTTTCCGATTCCTCGACTGGTAATCTGCTCACCCAGCCACATTATCAGTACGGTTCCCGTTGTCAGGGATACAGCAGTGGTGAACATGAATAGAAAGCCTCTCATGTTTGGAAGCACTGCAGAGATACCGTCCTGCTGAACATTTGAGATGAAAATTCCAATCCCGATGGCCTGAACTAACCCGATGAGAACAGTACCATATCTGGTGTACTGGGTAATCTTCTTACGCCCTTCAGCTCCTTCCCTCTGAAGCTTGTGAAAGTAGGGAAAAACCGTACCCATCAACTGAATAATGATGGATGCAGTAATGTAGGGCATAATTCCAAGCGCAAACACGGTGAACCGTCGGAAACTTCCACCCACAAACATGTCGTAGAGGCCAAACAGCCCCTCCTGATTGCGGGCAAAAAATTCTCTTAGCACCTCGGTGTTAACACCCGGAGTGGGGACATGTCCACCAAGTCTGTAAATGAAAACAATCACCAGTGTAAAGATGATGCGTTTTCTCAGCTCGGGAATCCTGAAAATATTACGAAAAGTCTCAAGCACTTCAGATTACCTCTGCTTTCCCATTTGCCTTTTCGATTTTTTCTTTGGCGGTTTTAGAAAATGCATTTACCTTGAATACAAGGGCTTTACTAAGTTCACCATTGCCCAAAATTTTTACAGGGCTGTCCACTTCATGAATCAGACCGAGTTTACGAAGGACCTCTGCATTTATTTCTTTATCTTCGATTTCAGCTTTCTCCAGATCCCCCACATTGACGATCTGATATTCAGTCTTGAACGGACTGTGAAAACCCATCTTGGGGATTCTGCGTGTAAGCGGAGTTTGTCCACCCTCAAAGTAAAATTTCTGATAAGAACCACTGCGTGATTTGTCGCCGTTACTTCCGTGACCAGCAGTTTTGCCCTGACCACTGGCTGTACCACGACCCAGTCTCTTTGTAGTCTTACGAGATCCGGCAGCAGGTTTTAAAGTATTGAGTTTTAACATTGTGTTCTCCGTTTAAGCCTCTTCGACCTTGACCAGATGTTTTACCTTCTCCACCATGCCACGGATAATCGCGTTGTCATCGTGGATTACAGACTTGTTCATTTTGCAAATACCCAGTGCCTTAATCGTATCCTTCTGATTCTGAAGTCTTCCGATAGTGCTTCTGACCTGGGTGATCTTTATCTTGTTGCTCATTGTGCTTACTCCCGCTCTCAAGCCGCGACCTGGCGCAGCGATTTGATCTGTTCCCTTGTCTTAAGCTGCTTGAGCCCATCAAGCGTAGCCTTTACCACATTGTGAGCGTTTGTTGTTCCCAAACACTTGGTAAGGATATTATGGACTCCCGCAAGTTCAAGAACCGCACGGGCAGGACCACCAGCTATAACACCTGTACCGGGAGCGGCAGGTTTGAGAATGATTCTTCCCGCTCCGAAGTGCCCGATAACTTCATGAGGAATCGTTCCCTCAACCAAACTCACCTTCACCAGATTTTTCTTGGCACTCTCGACAGCTTTGCGGATAGCTTCAGTAACATCGTTAGCTTTCCCCATGCCGATACCGATTGTACCGTTGCCGTCACCAACCGCCACTAAAGCATTAAAACCGAATCTGCGTCCGCCTTTAACTACCTTAGCAACGCGGCTTACAGCCACCAACCTGTCTGTCAACTGCGACTCTGCGCCGCCTGTGATTATCTCTTCACTGTTCAAAGGAACAACCCCTTTCCACCATCCTCAAAAAACTAGCCCTTTGCTACGTGCCGCCTCAGCCAGGGCCTTCACCCGCCCATGGTAGAGATACCCTTTTCTGTCAAACACCACAGCCGAAACACCCTTCTGAACAGCCATTTCCGCAATCATCTCACCCACAACCTTGGAAACGTCTGTTTTGGTAAGATCACTCTTTCCCGCAACCCTGTCGGAAAACTGCTTCCCCAGGCTTCCGGCATAAGCGACCGTTGTTCCGCTGACATCATCGATAAGCTGTGCATAGATATGATTTATACTGCGTCTAACACACAGACGAGGACGTTCTGCAGTACCGGAAATGGTCTTGCGAACCCGTGCTGCACGACGTGCTCTCTCCAAACTTCTCCGCTTTGCGCTATTCATTTTATAAAACTCCCTCAGTGCCTATCATTTACCGGCTGTCTTACCGGCTTTTCTGCGGATATGCTCACCCAAATACCTGATTCCCTTGCCTTTGTAAGGTTCAGGCGGACGGATTCTACGGATATCTGCAGCTGCTTGTCCGACTTTCTCTTTATCTATTCCCTCAATGACAATCTTGGTCGGGCCTTCTGTCTTGTAATCTAAACCGGGACGCGCTTTAAAAAGCACAGTATTTGACAGTCCGGCAGCAATATTGAGATCTTTGCCCTTGAGCTCAGCCTTGTAGCCCACACCCACAATCTCAAGCTCTTTTTTGTAACCGCTGCTAACACCCACCACCATGTTATCGATAAGAACGCGGAAAAGTCCCCACAAAGCCTTTGTATTATCGGCTTCAATAGCCGTAGTAACAAATACGGCATTCTCCTTGACCTCAACCTTGAGTTCACTGGGGATTTCCCGGCTCAAAGTCCCTTTAGCTCCCTTAACCTCAACACGCTGTCCGTCAATCTTGACCTGGACACCGCTGGGAATTTTTACCGGTAGTTTTCCTATGCGAGACAAGTCTCAACTCCTCTTTATAATTGTTTTCACGCTTTTAATTGCGACGTCTCTAACCTGATTACCAGACAAGACCGATTACTTCACCGCCCACATTCAGCTTACGACAATCGATGTCGGTCATAACTCCCTTGGATGTGGTCACGATGGCTATGCCCATGCCATTAAGCACTTTAGGGATACCCTGTGACCCGGCATACTTTTTTCTTCCGGGAGTGGAAACTCTCTTCAGACCCTGAATCGAATTCCGCATCTGTTCATCGTACTTGAGCAGGATCTTTATGGTACCCTGCTTTTCATCTTCCACAAATGCATACTTGCTGATGAAATGATTTTCAAACAGAATGCGTGTGATTTCCTTCTTCAGCTTGTTAGCTGGAATGTCAACCGTACGCTTCTTCGCCTGAACAGCGTTACGAATCCTGTTGAACATGTCGGCAATCTGATCTGTTAACATCCCTTGAACCCCTTATACTGTAATTTTAAGTTTTTCGCTACCAGCTGGCTTTCACCACACCTGGAATTTCACCTCTCAGAGCCATTTCTCTGAAGCAAAGACGACACAGGCCGAAGTCACGGTAAAAAGCGCGTGCCCTTCCGCAGCGTCTGCACCTGGTGTATGCACGGGTAGAAAACTTTGGTTTTTTTCTATTCTTCTCAATAAGAGCTTTACGAGCCACTTAGATCCCCCTGTTATTATTTACGGAACGGCATTCCGAGTTCTTCAAGCAAACCAAAACCCTCTTCGTTTGTCTTGGCTGTGGTGGCAATACAGATATCCATGCCGGAAATCTTGGAGACCTTATCTCTGTCAATTTCCAGAAAAACTATCTGTTCCTTTATACCCATTGTATAATTACCGTGCCCGTCGAATGATTTCCGGGGAAGACCTCTGAAATCGCGAATACGCGGAATGGTAATGGCCACCAACCTGTCGAAAAACTCCCACATGCGAGCGCCTCTGAGAGTAACCTTGGCACCGATAGGCATATTTTCACGAAGTTTGAAATTGGATATGGCCTTTTTCGCCCTGGTTACCACCGGTTTCTGACCGCTGATATCCCTGAGGCAGGCAACCGCCTCATCGATAAGCTTGGCGTCGGATACGGCATCACCCACACCCATGTTGATAACAATTTTCTCCAGGCGCGGCACTTCGTTGACATTCTTATAGCCGAACCTTTTGACGAGTGCAGGCACGACCTGACCATCGTACTTTACTCTCATTCTGGGCTTCTGCTTGTTTCCGGTACTCACTCTATCGACTCCTTAGCCTTTTTTGAGAATCTTACCCGTTCGCCATTTTCCAAAACCTTTACACCCAGCCGAGTAGGCTTGCCAGTTTTGGGGCACTTAAGCATCAGATTGGAGATGTGAATGGAAGCTTCCTTCTCCATGATACCGCCCTGCTGGTTTTTAGGACTCGGTTTTGTGTGACGTTTTACAATATTGATACCTTCCACGATAGCTCTGTTCTTTTCAGGAATTACCCTGATGATCCGGCCGGTTTTCCCCTTGTACTCACCAGTCATGACCTGAACAACATCATTTTTGCGTAATCCTAACGACATAGCGTCTTCTCCCTGTACCTTATAGTACTTCAGGTGCAAGCGACACGATACGCATGAATTTCTTTTCGCGCAGTTCTCGAGCCACAGGACCGAAGATTCGTGTCCCCTTGGGTTCTCCAGTTTCATTGATAATCACCGCTGCATTATCGCTGAAACGGATATATGTACCATCCTTGCGTCCGTATTCCTTGGCAGTTCTGACAATCACCGCCTTGGCTACAGCACCCTTCTTCACCGCTCCGTTTGGAATGGCATCTTTGACAGCTACAACTATGACATCCCCCACGCGTGCATAACGCCGACGAGTTCCGCCCAGAATTCTAATGCACTGCACCTTCTTTGCGCCGGAATTGTCGGCCACGTTCAGTTTTGTCTCTACCTGTATCATTTTTGTTCCTCAGCTTACTGAATTCGGTCGTCTGTCAAAAAATGCCAAACGACTTTTTATTTTGCCCGTTCAATGACTTCGCCAATACGCCAGCGTTTTGTCTTGGAAAGAGGACGAGTCTCGATAATCTTAACTGTATCCCCCACCTTGCAGTCATTCGTTTCATCATGCGCGACATAGCGCTTCTTGAGCCGTATGGTACGACCGTAAATAGGATGGATAAGCTGACGTTCAACACTTACGACAACACTTTTGTCCATCTTGTCACTGACCACTACGCCGACACGTTCTTTTCTTAAATTTCTTTCAGCCATTCTTTCCTCGCACTAAGGATTAAGCCTGTGCAGTTGCGCTTTTCTCGTTGAGAATTGTTTTTGCCCTTGCAATATCACGACGAACCAGACGGAGCTGCAACGGATTGCTGAGCTGACCCATCTTAGCCTGGAATCTGAGATTAAAAAGTTCTTCTTCCATGCCGTCAATCTTCTTGGCAATCTCTTCAACGGAAAGCTCCCGTATCTCTTTTGCTTTCATGATTGCACACCCTGTGTTTCTGATTCCACAAACCTAGCCAGAATTGGAAGTTTCTGAGCAGCAAGCCTCATGGCTTCCTTGGCTATATCACTTTTCACTCCGGCCATTTCGAACATGACAGTTCCGGGTCTGACAACCGCCACCCATCCCTCTGGTGCACCCTTTCCCTTACCCATACGAGATTCGGCAGGATGCTTAGTGGTAGGTTTGTCCGGGAAAATCCGAATCCAGATCTTACCGCCACGCTTGACAAAACGAGTCATGGCTATACGGGCAGCTTCAATCTGGCGGTTATCAATCCAGCCAGCCTGAAGGGCCTGAAGACCGAACTCTCCGAAGGATACCTCATTGCAACGAGTGGCCATACCGCACATTCTGCCCCGCTGCGTTTTTCTCCATTTTACTTTTTTCGGTGAAAGCATCTCTCAATTTCCTCCTATGCTCGCGCAGCTTCTGCGGCTTTGCCAGCCTGTTTTTCTGTACGAGCGATAACCTCTCCCTTGCAGATCCACACCTTAACACCAACACATCCGTAAGTCGTATGAGCAGTCGATGTTGCATAATCAATATCGGCACGCAAGGTATGAAGAGGAATACGTCCCTCTTTATAGGTTTCAGTTCGGGCAATTTCTGCTCCGTTGAGTCGTCCGGAAATCATGACTTTGATCCCCTCTGCACCCATACGCATCGCGGTGGAAATCGCCTTCTTTGTGGCTTTCTTATAGGAAACCCGTTTTTCAATCTGTCGAGCAATATTGTCAGCTACAAGCTGCGAATCCATTTCCGGCTTTTTCACTTCCCGGATATTGATCTGGATCTCTTTCTGGGTAAGATGCTGCAACTCGCCCTTCAGTCTTTCAACCTCTTCACCCTTCTTTCCAATCACGATTCCAGGACGGGAAGTGTGAATGCCTACAGTCACCCGTTTGGCAGTACGCTCAATTTCAAGAGCGCTAATTCCACCATGCTCAAGACGCTTTTTCAGATAGTTTCTTATAAGAATATCTTCGTAAAGATAATCTGCGAAACGCTCCTTTGCGAACCAGTTAGAAAACCAGGACCTGGTTATTCCCAGCCGTAAGCCTACCGGATTCGTTTTCTGACCCACAACTCCTCCTGTTAATTAGAAACCGTGACGGTGATATGACACATGCGCTTAAGAATCTGCGAAGCACGGCCCTGAGCCCTAGGACGAAACCGCTTCATAACCGGGCCTTCATCAACCCGGATTTCCCTGATACGCAGGCCATCAACTTCTATTGCGGCATCAGCGTGCTTGTTCTGAAGATTCGCCACTGCCGATTTGATCAGCTTGGCAAAATCAACCGCCACATCCTTTTGTATACCAAATTCAAGCATATTGAGTGCTTCATTTACATTCTTGCCTCGAACTGCATCAGCAACCAGACGTGCTTTTCTGGGCGCAGACCGCAAGTTCATCAGTTTTGCCTTGGATTCCACGAATTCCTCCTAAAAAGCCTTATTTCTTGGCTGACTTGTCCGTTTTGGACCCGCTGTGACCTCGGAAGTTACGAGTAGGTGAAAATTCACCAAGACGATGTCCCACCATATTTTCCGAAACATAAACGGGAACAAACTTGTTACCGTTGTGAACTGCGAACGTCTGACCTACGAACTCCGGAAGAATCGTTGAACGTCTTGACCAAGTCTTGATCACTTTTTTCTGACCTGACTTGTTGGAATCATCAACTTTCTTTACCAGGTGGTCATCAACAAACGGACCTTTTTTAACAGAACGAGCCATATTATGTTCCTCTTACTTGGATCTGCGTCGTACGATATATTTGCTTGACGGTTTGCGAGAATGGCGAGTCTTGAGCCCCTTGGCTTTCTGTCCCCAAGGAGAAACCGGATGACCTCCACCGGAAGTCTTTCCTTCTCCACCACCCATCGGATGATCAACAGGGTTCATGGCCACACCACGTACTCTGGGTCTGAAACCCATATGGCGCATGCGACCAGCTGAACCTATAACCATATTCATATGTTCACCATTACTTACCTGACCGATAGTCGCCACACAGTTGTCTCTCACATTGCGCACTTCACTTGAAGGGAATTTGAGCTGGACCATCTGATTTTCCTTGGCTACCACTTCAGCATAGGCCCCGGCACTGCGGGCGATCTGTCCACCCTTCTTTTCCCGGATCTCGATATTGTGCACCTGAGTTCCCAAGGGAACATTCTTTAAAGGCATGCAGTTGCCTTCAGCGATTTCAATATCCTCACCGGACATAATCTTCTGCCCGACCTGCATATTAGCAGTAGCCAGAATGTATCTGCGCTCACCGTCAACATACTTGATAAGAGCGATAAACGCCGAACGGTTAGGATCGTACTCGATGGTTTCAACAAAACCGGGTATGTTGAACTTGTCGCGCTTGAAATCAATAACTCTTATAAAACGCTTGTGACCTCCGCCTCTATGACGGACAGTTATGACACCACGGTTGTTACGGCCGTTTGTCTTTGGCTTTTGTACCAAGAGCGGCTTAAAAGGGGTATCTGTAGTGACCTGTTCGAACAAATTGGTCGACTTGTACCTCTGAGCCGGGGTCATGGGTCTGTACTGTTTCATTGGCATAAGAACTTACTCCGCGCTTCCTGCTTGTCAGTTACGAACTGCGTTCCGGACTTAAACTTCACCAAACTTGGCGATGTTCTGTCCCTCTTTAATTTTAACAATGGCTTTTTTCCAATCGGACCTGAAGCCACTGTAGCGCCCAACACGCTTTTTCTTGCCCTTAACCACCATGGTGTTCACAGCAACCACATCTACCCCGAAAAGCTTCTGGACCGCCTCTTTGATCTGAACCTTGGAAGCATCCGTTGCCACTTCGAACACGAACTTATTCTGTTCAGTACGAAGGGTGCTGTTTTTCTCCGTAATGGAGGGATAGCGAATTATTGAATGATATTTACTCACAATGCCACCGCCTCTTCAACTTTACTGATGAGGTTCTCGCCGCCGAAAATAATGTTCTCGGAACTAACAATATCAAGAGCGTTGATCTCAGAAACCGGCTTGACGTCAAGGTCTTTGATATTGCGGCCCGACAAATATAAATTCTTGCCACCCTCACCATCAACAATCAAAAGATTCTTTTTTCCGCTCACCTGAAGAGCATCAAGCAAACCGATAACTGTTTTGGTTTTAGGTGCTTCGCAAACGACACTGTCAACAACTAAAACCTTCTCATCCTGTGCTCTTGAAGAAAGAGCCGATATGAGAGCCAACTTTTTAAGTTTGCGGGGAATCACCGTGTAATAATCGCGCGGATCAGGACCAAAGGCCTTTCCTCCACGTGCCCAAATAGGTGATGTGTTTGATCCTGCACGGGCCCGTCCGGTTCCCTTCTGGCGCCAGGGCTTTCTGCCACCGCCGCTTACTTCCGAACGACCCTTTGTCTTGGCTGTACCCTGGCGCTGATTTGCCTGGTACGAAGTGATTACCTGGTGCAGGACGTGTTCATTCACTTCCGCAGCAAAAACGGCTTCCGGCAGTTCTACGTCACCCTTCACCGTTCCATTCTGTTGATACAATTTAGCTTTCATGAATCCGTCATCCTGGAAGAAGCTACAGCTTATTTGTTATTAAACTTATTAAGATAAACGATACCTGTTCTGTGTCCGGGTACAGACCCTTTCACAAATACCAATCCGGCCTCTTTGTCTACACCGACAACTTCCAGCCTTCTGGTAGTCACCTGCTCAGCACCCATGTGTCCGGACATTTTCAAACCCGGCATAACGCGCGCCGGATAGCTGTTTGCACCGGAAGATCCGCGTTCACGCACATTGGTGTTACCGTGAGATTCGCGACCGCGCTGGAAGTTGTATTTCTTGATGGTTCCAGCATGACCCCGGCCCTTGGAAATGCCTGTCACGTTCACGAATTTAACATCTTCAAAAACTTCCACACCAACTACCTGACCAGGCTTGAGCGCCTCTTCAGCACTGTCGAGCTCAAACTCCTTGAGGACTTTAGTGGGAGTAGTGTTGAGTTTTTTGAAATGACCCAGTTCCGGTTTGTTCAGCTTCTTCTCAGCAACTTCTTCAAAGCCGAGCTGCACCGCACTGTAGCCATCTTTTTCGGTTGTCTTGATCTGATGAACAATATTGTTCCCGGCCTGAATGACCGTAACGGCAACCGCCCGTCCCGAATCATTAAAGATTCGTGTCATCCCAATTTTTTTTCCAATCAACCCTTGCATATCACACCCGTTTTCTCTTTTATTCGTTTGACCGATTTCAACGGCGCCATTATACCTTAATTTCTACATCGACTCCTGCTGGGAGATCCAGCTTCATCAGTGAATCCACCGTCTGAGGAGTAGACTCCAGTATATCGATGAGTCTCTTGTGCACTCTGGTCTCAAACTGTTCGCGTGACTTTTTATTCACGTGAGGAGAACGAAGTACTGTGTAAATGGTCTTCTCGGTCGGCAACGGAATGGGTCCGGAAATCCGTGCCCCTGTCCCCTTGGCTGTGCGGACAATATCTGATGCTGACTTGTCGAGAATGTTGTGATCGAACGATTTTAGCCGAATGCGAATTCTTTCACCTGGCATGAAACGCTGCTCCTTTTTCTATTATCAAAATTCTTTATACGCTCTTTGTTATCTTCCGATTCTTCGCAGAATCTCGTCCTGAACAGTTTTTACAGTTGCTTCATACCTGTCAAGCTGCATCGTGTACACAGCCCGCCCTTGACTAAGCGAACGTAGTGCAGTTGCGTATCCGAACATTTCTGACAGGGGAGCTTCAGCGTCGACAACCTGAACATCCTTACGCGGATTGATTCCCAGAATCCTACCTCTGCGGCCATTGAGATCATTGATAACTGATCCCATGTATTCTGCGGGAACCACCACCTCGACGCTCATAACCGGCTCAAGAATTGCCGGCGTGGCCTTCTCACAGGCTTCTCTGAACGCCATACTTGCGGCGATCTTGAAACCCATTTCAGTTGAATCATCTTCCCTAAACTGTGACTGTACCAGTGTTACTTTTACACCCGCCAGTTGAAACCCGGAGAGAACTCCACCAGAAGATGATTCCATAATTCCATTTTTTACTGCATCTATGAAAGCGGCCGGAACCGCATTGACATCAACCTTATTTTCAAAAACTATGCCCTCTGAAGGTGCAACAGGTTCAACCTTGAGAACAACATGACCATACTGACTTTTACCACCAACCAACTGCGAAAATTCATGCTCCTGCTTTACTGCAGCTGTAACTGTCTCCCTGTAGGAAACCTGAGGTTTTCCGACATGAACACCGACGTTAAACTCTCGAATAAGACGGTCGACCAGAATTTCGAGATGAAGCTCACCCATTCCTTTGATTAATCTCTGGCCGGTTTCATTGTCGACCTCCACTCTGCATGTTGGATCTTCGTCGACCAGCCTGTCCAGAGCAATACTTAACTTTTCTTCATCAGCAGTACTCTTCGGTTCAATAGAACGTGCCAGAACTGAATCCGGAAACACCATTCTCTCAAACACCACCGGAAAATCAAGATCACAAACTGTATCTCCTGTCGTGGTATCTTTCAATCCCACCAGTCCAACAATGTCTCCAGCTTCCATGAACTGTTCGGCATGACGTTTATTCGAATGCATGCGAAAAATTCTGGTCGCCTTCTCTTTACTCTTCGTTCGTGGATTAAAAAGAACGTTTTTAAAACCTGCCCGGCCAGAGTATATGCGAGCATAAGCTAAACGCCCAACATGAGAATCTGAAGCAATTTTAAAAACCAGTGCGGAAAAAGGCTGTTTTACATCAGGAAGCCTCTCGCGGTTTTCTCCATTTGAAGGATCAACCCCGATTACTGCACCTCTATCCAACGGAGAAGGAAGATAATCCACCACAGCATCAAGAAGCTGCTGAATACCTTTATTTTTAAAGGAAGATCCGCATAGAACCGGGCTTAGCTTATTGCTTAAAACACCAGTTCTTATCGCCGAACGAATCAAATTAGAGTCCAGTTCTTCACCCTCGAGCATTTTATGCATTAAATCATCATTGAAATCGCATACGATTTCAAGCATCTCATCCCTGCGTGAATGAGCCTCCTGCAAATACTGCTCAGGAATATCCAGCTCGATCACCTTGGCACCCAAAGTCTCCTCGTCGTAACGGTAAGCCTTCATGGCGACAAGATCAATCACACCTTCGAACTGATCCTCTTTACCCATCGGCATCTGGACTGCAATCACTTTCAATGTTGTGAACTTGCGATTCATCATGTCGATGCAATTATCGAAATCGGCACCAACACGGTCCATTTTATTGACATAGGCAATCCGGGGAACGTGATATTTGTCAGCTTGTCTCCAGACAGTTTCTGACTGAGGTTCTACGCCTCCCACAGAATCGAATACGGCAACTGCGCCATCCAGAACTCTCAAAGAACGTTCCACTTCAATGGTAAAATCTACATGACCTGGCGTATCTATAATGTTGATACGGTAATTTTTCCACTGACATGTGGTAGCAGCGGAGGTGATAGTGATTCCCCGCTCTCTTTCCTGAATCATCCAGTCCATAACTGTGTTTCCGTCATGGACTTCACCCATCCGATGGAGGATTCCTGTATAGAACAGGATCCGTTCGGTGGTTGTGGTCTTCCCTGCATCAATGTGGGCCATTATGCCGATGTTTCTTATTTGCGGTAAATCAAATTTCACTTCAGTCATAACAACCTTATCACCTTCAAATTATCCGGCAAATAAAAATCCACTTTTACAAACGGCTGCCAGAGCAGCCGACCCACTTGATTCAAAGAACAGTACGCAATTAGTAACGGAAGTGCGCGAACGCCTTGTTCGCTTCTGCCATTTTATGCGTATCAATTTTCTTTCTGATTGCTCCGCCTTCATTTTTGGAAGCCTGAATAAACTCGTTGGCGAGTTTTTCGGCCATGCTCTTTTCCGAACGGTCTTTAGCGTAGGAAATGAGCCAGCGGATTGCCAGTGAAACACGTCTCTCAGGCGAGACCTCAACAGGAACCTGATAGTTGGCTCCACCGATACGACGTGACTTGACCTCAAGAACCGGCTTGACATTGTCGACGGCTTTCTTGAATACAGACAATCCATCCTGACCGGTACGTTGCACGATCATTTCAAGAGCGCCATAAAAGATTCCCTCGGCAAGTCTTTTCTTACCCTGACGGCACACATTATTAATGAACTGGGTAACCAGAACACTATTGTACTTGGGGTCTGCTACAATTTCGCGCTTTTCAGCATTCCTTCTTCTCGACATATGATATCCCTATTTCTTTGGCCGCTTGACACCGTACTTAGAACGGCTACGTTTACGATCCTGTACACCCTGAGTGTCCAGCGCACCACGGATGATGTGATAACGCACACCGGGAACATCTTTCACACGACCACCCCTGATGAGAACGATCGAGTGTTCCTGAAGATTATGTCCTTCACCAGGAATGTATGCATTGACCTCCATATGGTTGGTCAAACGCACACGGGCAACTTTCCGAAGAGCCGAGTTAGGCTTTTTCGGAGTAGTAGTGAAAACTCTTGTACACACCCCGCGCCTCTGGGGGCAGCTGTGCAGGGCAGGCGACTTGCTTCTGTTTTCGAGCGCCTGACGCCCTTTACGTATAAGTTGACTAATTGTAGGCACCTGTTGTCCTCCACATAAAAGATAGTCATCAAATATAATAATGTGTCTGGAATATTCCAAACACATTATTATTATTTTTTAGAATTCCCCGCCGATTTCCACAAAATCATCACTGCGATCATGCTCTTCAACCTGAATCATGTCAGATTCAAGATCTTTGACCCGCAGCTTCCTGTACATTCTGGAACCCGTACCGGCAGGAATAAGATTACCCATGATAAGATTCTCCTTCAAGCCGTTGAGATGGTCTGTTTTACCCTCCACAGCTGCCTTCGAAAGAACCTTGGTCGTTTCCTGGAATGAGGCGGCACTGAGAAATGATTCAGTAGTCAAAGAAGCTTTGGTAATACCAAGAAGCATAGGCTTGAATGTCGCCGGCTCTCCCCCTTCGGAAATCACCATCTCATTTGCCTCACGCAGCTTCTTTCTGTCCACATCATCACCTTCAAGGAAATTAGTATCACCAGCCTTATCAACTCGCACTTTTCTGAGCATCTGAGAAACGATAACTTCAACGTGCTTATCATTAATGGTAACACCCTGCAGACGGTACACAGCCTGAATTTCATCAAGCAGATACTGCTGTACGGCATTCTCTCCAAGAATTCTCAGAATATCATGCGGATCGATAGCGCCTTCGCTCAAGCGATCCCCGGCCCTGACCCGGTCACCCTCATGTACGCGCAAATGTTTTCCAAGAGGAATGAGATATTCCCTTGCATCGCCCTGCTCGTCTCTGATAATGACCTTGCGGTTTCCACGTTCGTTGTCGCCGAATGAAACAAAACCGTCAATTTCCGAAACGACCGCAGGGTCTTTTGGACGACGGGCTTCAAAAAGTTCAGCAACTCGTGGCAGACCACCGGTGATGTCACGGCTTTTTGCACTTTCACGAGGGATTTTGGCGACAATGTCACCAACCATGATATCTTTTCCCTCTTTAACCTGCAGGAAACACCCTGCAGGAACAGCGATGTTGGCAACCCGCTTGTCACCTTCGTAGATCTGAACATGGGGGTGAAATTTTCTTTCCCTGTGTTCGATGACCACGACATTTGTGACACCGGAACGCTCATCGTAGAGTTCGCGGACAGTTTCACCTTCCACCAGGTCGGAGAATTTGACCACCCCACCCTTGGGAGCAAGGATGACGTTGTTGTAAGGATCCCATGCAAGAAGTTCCTGTCCCTTGGAAACCTTTTCACCATCCTTGACTTTCATAAAAGATCCGTAAGGAACATTATATCTGTAGCGTTCGCGTTCCTGATCATCAAGAACCACGATTTCACCAGCCCGGTTCATGACAACAGTACCGTCAGCATGTTCCACAGTTTCCACATTTTCCAATTTGGCAATACCGTCGATCTTTGCCACTTCCTTAGACTGGGCAATGAGACGCGATGCAGTACCACCGATGTGGAATGTACGGAGTGTAAGCTGAGTTCCCGGTTCACCGATACTCTGTGCTGCCATGATTCCCACAGCCTCACCAATATCGACTCTCTTTCCGGTTGCCAAATTTCTTCCGTAGCACAACTGACAGACACCAGCCATGGAGTCACAGGTCAAAACCGATCGGATGTAAACCGATTCAATTCCAGACTGTTCAATCTGCTTGGCAAGTTTCTCATCAATCAAAGTATTGACAGGGCAGATGAGTTCTTCAGTGACCGGATCATAAACATCTTCCTGAGTAACGCGACCGAGCAGACGAGTGGAAAGCGATTCCATTACTTCATCACCTTCCTTCAGAGCTTCGATTGCAATACCCTTTGAAGTTGCGCAGTCTTGGTCGTAAATAACCACATCCTGTACGACATCAACCAGACGACGGGTAAGATAACCGGCGTCAGCTGTCTTAAGAGCTGTATCAGCAAGACCCTTACGAGCACCGTGAGTGGAGATGAAGTACTCAAGAACGGTCAGTCCATCTTTAAAGTTGGAAATGATGGGGTTCTCGATAATTTCACCAACCGCACCGGTAATCTTCTTCTGAGGTTTCTGCATGAGTCCGCGCATACCAGCCAACTGCTTGATCTGGTCCTTGCTACCTCTGGCCTGAGAGTCCATCATGATGTACACAGGATTGAAACCGTCCTTGTCGCTTGCAAGACGCTCGTGCATCTTGTCAGCAATGGTGCTTGTGGTATGAGTCCAGAGGTCGATAAGTTTATTGTACCTTTCACCTTCTGTAATGATACCGCGATCATACTGCTTTCTGATACGATTCACTTCCTCCATCGATTTCTCGATGATCTCTTTCTTCTCTTCGGGGATGATCAAGTCATCGGCTCCAAAGGTAATACCTGCACGAGTTGCATACTCGTAGCCAAGAGCCTTGATACTGTCAAGGAACTGACAGGTCACTTTTGTTCCGGCATTCTTGTACACATCCTCGACCAGGGCTTGAATACGTTTCTTATTCAGCAGTTCGTTAACATAAGGAACGCTCTTGGGTACAACAGAATTGAAAATCACCCGACCAGGGGTAGTCTCGATTGTTTTCCCGTCAAATCTCAACTTGATCTTGGCATGGATATCAATCTGCTTGTCGTTAATCGCATGCAAAACCTCATCGACACTTGCAAATGCGCGTCCTTGTCCTTTACGATCGAGTGCCATCTTGGTGAGATAATAGATTCCAAGCACAATATCCTGCGTGGGTGTCATCACCGGATGACCCGAAGCAGGGCTCAGAAGGTTATTGGCACTGAGCATAAGGAAGCGACACTCAAGCTGTGATTCAAAAGACAGCGGAACGTGGACAGCCATCTGGTCACCGTCAAAGTCAGCGTTGAATGCAGAGCAGACCAACGGATGAAGCCTGATTGCTTTTCCTTCCACCAATACCGGGAAAAAGGCCTGGATACCAAGTCTGTGAAGGGTCGGAGCACGGTTGAGAAGCACCGGATGATCCTTAATTACCTCTTCCAGAATATCCCAAACCTCAGGACGTTCCTTTTCCACAAATTTCTTGGCACTCTTTACAGTTTGCACAAGCCCTTTTTCCTCAAGCTTCTGAATAACAAAAGGCTTGAACAATTCCAGAGCCATCATCTTTGGCAGACCACACTGGTGAATTTTTAACTCCGGGCCCACCACGATAACGCTACGACCGGAATAGTCAACGCGTTTACCGAGAAGGTTCTGACGGAAACGTCCCTGTTTTCCTTTAAGCAGATCGCTCAGCGATTTCAAGGGGCGTTTGCCTTCACCCTTGACAGAGAAGGTGCGGCGTCCATTGTCAAACAATGTGTCAACAGCTTCCTGAAGCATTCTCATCTCATTACGAAGAATGACATCAGGTGCCTTGATCTCAATGAGCTTCTTGAGACGGTTATTGCGATTGATAACACGTCTGTAAAGATCATTCAAGTCTGAGGTGGCAAAACGTCCACCTTCCAGAGGTACCAGCGGGCGCAGATCGGGAGGCAGCACCGGAAGAACTCTGAGAACCATGTTTTCAGGATTGTTCTTGGAACGGTTGAAAGCCTCAGCGATTCGCAGACGCTTGAGATGCTCCTGACGACGCTGTTCGGATGACTCGAGTTTGATTTTTGAACGAAGGTCAATCACCAGTTCCTCAAGATCAATGGTTGCAAGCATTTCAAGCACTGCCTCACCACCCATCTTGGCCACAAACTGCTTGTCCTGCTCCTCAAGTTCGATGTACTCATCTTCACTCAAGAGCATTCCTCTGCGCAGATTCGTGTTGCCCGGATCGATCACCACGTAAGATTCATAATACACGATGCGTTCAAGTACACTGTTTGCCAATCCCAGCAGATAACTGATGTGAGAGGGAACACTTTTAAGGAACCATATGTGGACAATGGGAACTGCGAGTTCAATGTGACCCATGCGCTCTCTTCTCACTTTAGAATGAGTCACCTCAACGCCGCAACGATCACACACCACTCCACGATAACGGATTCTCTTGTACTTACCGCAGTTACACTCCCAGTTACGGACAGGGCCGAAAATCTTTTCACAGAAAAGGCCGTCCCGTTCCGGTTTAAAGGAGCGATAATTGATGGTCTCAGGTTTGGTTACCTCACCGTAAGACCAGTTTCTGATTGTATCAGGGGATGCCAGTTTAATTGACACCCCGGTGATTTCTTGTGCTTTTCTATCCAATTGGCTAAAAAGCTCTGCCACGATAGTACCCCCTTATTATTGGGCCACAATTAATTCCAATTATGTTAAGCTTTCGATGTTTCTTCATCCAGAAGAACATCGATATCCAGTGCAAGCGCCTTGATTTCTCTCACCAGAACCTTGAAGGATTCCGGGATACCGGCAGCAGGAGCATTTTCACCTTTGACAATCGCCTCATAGATCTTTGAACGACCGGTCAAGTCATCGCTCTTGACAGTAAGAATCTGCTGCAGAGTATAGGCTGCACCGTAGGCCTCAAGCGCCCACACTTCCATTTCACCGAAACGCTGACCTCCGAACTGCGATTTTCCGCCCAGAGGCTGTTGGGTGACCAGAGAATAGGGCCCGATGGAACGAGCATGAATCTTATCATCCACAAGATGACAAAGTTTCAGCATGTAGATGGGACCTACGGTCACCTCATGATCGAAAGGTTCTCCCGTACGCCCGTCACGAAGCCGAATCTTGCCGTTTTGGGGCAGATCTGCCTTTTCCAACAAATCTATAACATCCTCGTAGCTGGCTCCATCAAACACCGGTGTCGCTATCGTCATTCCCAGTTTCTGAGCGGCCCATCCCATGTGAGTTTCAAGAATCTGACCCACATTCATACGTGAAGGCACACCCAGAGGGTTAAGGATAATGTCAACCGGAGTACCATCTGGCAGGAACGGAAGCTCTTCCACAGGAAGGATCTTGGAGATCACACCCTTGTTTCCGTGGCGTCCGGCCATTTTGTCCCCCACCGAAAGCTTGCGCTTTTTGGCTACGTAAATTTTAACAAGCTGAAGTACGCCCGGCTTAAGTTCATCACCGCGTACCACCTTGTCAATTTCCTTATCGAGCTTATCTTCCTTTTTGGCGATAAGATCATTTGCCTTGTAAAGCACTTCCTCGGCCAGTCTGTTGCGCTCGAGATCTTTACACAATCCGTCCTTGAAGGAAATATTGTTGAAGTCGAGCTTTGCAAGCATCGCCTTGGTCCACTTTTTCCCTTCAGGAATGATCACTTCACCAGTATGGAAGTTGGTCACTTCGTTGGAAACAGTATCAGTCAGGAAATCGCTTAATCTGTCAAGTCTGACCTTTTCAATTTCAGCTATTTCCTTTGTAATATCAGCCTTGAGCTCGTCAATACGCTTCTTGTCCTTTTTCTTGGAACGCTTATCGCGTTCTTTGCGGGAATAGATTCGCGTATCGATGACCACGCCCTTGAGTCCCGGAGGAGCCTTAAGCGAAGAGTCGCGTACATCTCCGGCCTTTTCTCCGAAAATGGCTCTGAGCAGCCTTTCTTCGGGAGATAGTTCAGTTTCACCCTTGGGTGTAACTTTACCAACCAGAATGTCACCGGCTTCAACTTCAGTACCAATTCGCACCACCCCGTTTTCATCAAGGTTGCGCAAAGCCTCTTCACTGACATTGGGAATTTCCCGTGTCAATTCTTCAGGGCCACGTTTGGTATCGCGGACTTCAGTCTCGAACACCTCAATGTGTACCGAAGTATAGATATCTTCAGCAACCAGCTTTTCAGAAATGATGATAGCGTCTTCGAAGTTGTAACCGCGCCAGGGCATAAATGCCACAGTAACGTTTCTTCCAAGTGCGAGTTCACCATTTTTGGTTGCGTGACCGTCAGCCAGCACATCACCGGGTTCAACCTTCTGTCCGGCCTTTACACAGACCTTCTGGTTGATGGTTGTATCCTGGTTAGACCTTTCAAACTTCACCAGTTCGTAAGTGTCAAACTCGGTAAGACCCAGAATGTCGTTTGTGGACTTATCAGTTTTTCGCACCACGATTTTGGTGGCGTCAACTTTTTCCACAACACCGGCATTTTTAGCGATAATCATGCAACCTGAATCAACTGCAGCACGTCTTTCAAGACCAGTACCCACAAATGGAGGTTCAGTCCTGAAAAGCGGCACTGCCTGGCGCTGCATGTTCGATCCCATCAAAGCACGGTTGGCGTCATCGTGTTCAAGGAACGGGATCAGACCGGCGGCAATACTCACAAGCTGCATGGGTGAAATATCCATATAGCTTATTTCCTGAGGAGAAACAACGGGGAAGTCACCGCGGTAACGGGCAAACACCATCTTCTCAAGAATTTTTCCGCTTTTATCGGTTGGAGTATTGGCCTGAGCAATTATATAATTATCTTCCTGATCAGCAGTAAGATATTCAATGTTTCCTGTGAGAGCGCCATTCTCAACTTTCTGATAAGGAGTCTCAATGAAACCGAATTCGTTTACTCGTGCAAATGTGCTCAAAGAAGCGATAAGACCAATGTTAGGTCCTTCAGGCGTTTCGATCGGGCACAGACGTCCATAATGAGTATGATGCACGTCACGTACTTCGAATCCTGCGCGTTCGCGAGTAAGACCACCGGGACCGAGGGCGCTGACACGACGCTTATGAGTAAGCTCGGAAAGCGGGTTGGTCTGATCGAGAAACTGCGAAAGCTGGCTGGAGCCGAAGAAAGCCTGCACGACAGTGGAAACTGTACGGGCATTGATCAAGTCTTGAGGTGTCACATTTTCAGTGTCACGCAGACTGAGGCGTTCTTTAATAGTACGTACCATACGGGTAAGCCCGACGGTAAACTGAGCTGCAAGAAGCTCCCCTACAGAACGCACGCGACGGTTACCGAGATGATCGATATCGTCGATGAAACCTACTCCCGCATTCAAACCAATCATATACTTGAAAGCGGCAATGAAGTCATCTTTTGTAAGCGTGGTAACACCTTCAGGAGGAATAACTCCCAGACGGGTGTTGATTCTGTAGCGGCCAACACTGCCCAGATCATAACGCTTGTCATCGAAGAATGAGCGTTGCACCAGGTTTCTGGCGGTTTCCACGTTTGGCGGATCACCAGGGCGCATGGTCGCATATATATGGAATAAAGCTTCCTCTTCCGACTTGGTGGAATCGGCGGCAAGCGTATTGCGAACGATCATGTTTTCAGTGCTGGAAACATCCTTGAGGATTTCAAGAACGGGTATATCGTTTTCGATCAGCTTTTTGAATTTGTCTTCGGTGACAGTTTCATTGGCATCGATAATGATTTCACCGGTTTCCTCATTGAAAACAGGCTTGGCACAAACCTGACCCACGATTTTTTCGTGACTGTCAGTGGAAACTTTTATTCGAGTTGTATCATAAAACAGAGCAAGGATTTCCTCATCGGAGGAGAAGCCCAAAGCGCGCAAAAGCACGGTTGCGGGCATTTTTTTGCGTCTGTCGATATTTACTGTAAGTACATCATCCACGTCGAGAAGGATTTCCACCCATGAACCGCGCTGCGGAATGATTCTGGCAGTGAGCAGTTTCTTTCCGTTGGGATGGATAACTTCGTCGAAAGTGATACCGGGAGAACGGTGAAGCTGACTGACGATAACACGCTCAGCACCATTGATTACGAACGTTCCACGTTCGGTCATCAAAGGGATTTCACCTATATAAACTTCGTTGGAGATTTTCTCCACGAATTTTTTGGTTTCCCCATCCTGCTCATAAACGAGCAGCGACATGTCTACCTTGAGAGGAGCGGCAAAAGTCATTCCTCTCTCTTTACATTCTTTTAGGGTGTATTTGGGAATCCCGAGTTTGTAACCATCATACTCGAGTGAATAATAACCTTTAACATCATTAACCGGAAAGAGGCTCAGAAACGACCCGTGCAGCCCCTGTTTTTTACGCAGACGCGGTGGTGTGTCCGGCTGAAGAAACGACTCGTAGGACTTAGTCTGAATCTCCAGAAGATTGGGAAGCTCCGCACCCCGTTTAATCCGGGAATAGCTAATTCTATCTGTCATTCGCGCATCCCCTTAGTGTTGTAAAACCGTCAAACGCGGCATAAAGTACAATAAGACACAGAACACCCTGTTTTGCAAGGTGTTCTGTGCCACAAGCGATATTTCTGAGATTTGAAAAGGAACTGTGACGATTGTGAAAATCCCACTGTTCGGCAGATTACTTGATGGTGACTTGACCGCCGACTTCCTCGACCTTTTTCTTAATAGACTCTGCCTCTTCTTTGGAACAGGCTTCTTTGATGGGTTTCGGGGCACCCTCAACCAGATCCTTGGCTTCCTTGAGTCCCAGACCGGTTATCTCGCGAACCACTTTGATGACCTGAATTTTCTTGTCACCTGCGCTGCTAAGCACAGCATCAAACTCAGTTTTCTCTTCCTGAGCTTCTGCAGCAGCACCGCCGGCAGCAGGAGCAGCAGCGACAGCTACGGGAGCTGCGGCCTTGACATCAAACTTTTCCTCGATAGCCTTAATGAGATCGGACAGCTCCAGGACTGTCATGTTCCCGATTGCATCGACGAATTCTTCCTTGGTAAGGGTAGCCACAATAAACCTCCATTTAGATGAAATTAATGTTATTTCGTGTCAGATTCCCGAATATTTATGCAGCGCTTTTCTTTTCCTTAACTGCATCAAGCGTACGCACAAACTTTGAAAGCACACCATTGAGAACACCGGCCATATTGCCGATAGGTGCCTTGAGGACACCCAGAAGCTGAGCCAGGAGCACCTCTCTGCTGGGCAGATCGGCGAGCTTGGCAGCCTGTTCACCACTGAATACCGAGCCATCAACATAGGCGGCTTTCAACTCGAGAAGATCCTTATGATCCTTCTGGAAATCACGGATAATCTTGGCAGGGACAGTAGCATCTTTCGGTGCTACAGCGACCGCGGTAGGACCCTTGAAATAGGAGTCCAGTCCGTTGATACCAATCCGTGAACAGGCCTCTTTGGCCAGAGTGTTCTTAACAACTATGAAACGGACGCCGCTTTTACGCAGATCGGATCTGAGTTTAGTCACCGATTCAACATTGATTTTGTTATTGTCGGTGATGTAAATCCCTTTAGCGTTGCGGAACTCCTGTTCCAGTTCCTCAATGACTGCTGTTCTCTCGGTTCTTGTTGACATTGTTACAATTCCCCGGTTCTAAAACCAATCCGCCCAAGAGCGGAGAATCATTTCAGATCGTTAATGTTTATCTTAAGACCCTGTCCCATAGTGCTGGTCAGAGTGACCTTCTTTACATACTGACCCTTTGCAGTCGCAGGCTTGGCCTTCTGAACCGCATCCATGAAAGCCTTTGCGTTATCCAGTATATTCTGACTGTCAAACGAAAGTTTTCCTAGAGGAGCATGGAGGATCGCACCCTTGTCAACGCGGAACTCAACCTTACCTTTTTTGAGCTCCTTGATTGCCTTTCCAATGTCTGCAGTCACCGTTCCCACTTTGGGATTGGGCATGAGACCTCTGGTACCAAGGATTTTACCAAGTTTACCCACCACTTTCATCATATCGGGAGTAGCCACTACAGCATCAAAATCCAGCCATCCCTCTTTGATTTTTTCTGCGATATCGTCTGCACCGGTGAAATCCGCTCCAGCTTCTTTCGCTTCCGCTTCCTTCTCTCCCTGAGCAAAAGCGAGAACTCTGACGGTTTTTCCGAGTCCATGCGGCAGAACTGCTGCCCCACGCACAGCCTGATCACTCTTTCTGGGATCAACTCCCAGTCTTACAGCAATCTCGACTGTTTCGTCGAACTTGACTACTGAATTAGCCTTAAGAAACTCAACAGCCTCAAGAGCGCCATACTCTTTTAATCTGTCGACCTTTTCATGTACGCTGTTATACTTCTTACCGTGTTTCATTTATTGCTCCACTCCCTGTGACAACCTTTTTGCGCAGGTGCTATTCTATGGTGACGCCCATGCTGCGGGCAGTACCCATGATGGTATTCATGGCCGCCTCCAGACTGGCAGAGTTGAGATCAGCCATTTTCATTTCGGCAATCTTCTTGACCTGCTCTTTTGTAAGCGTACCGATTTTTTCCTTGTTAGGTACACCGGAGCCCTTCGCCTTGCCCATTTCCTTGAGAATAAGGACTGATGCGGGGGGAGTCTTGGTGATAAAGGTAAAGGAACGATCCGAGTACACTGTGATGACAACCGGAATTGTCATACCCTGCGAATCTTTGGTCTTGGCGTTGAACGCTTTACAGAATTCCATGATGTTCACGCCCTGCTGACCAAGCGCTGGTCCGACCGGGGGAGCAGGTGTAGCCTGACCACCGGTAATTTGCAACTTGACCTGACCTACAACTTTCTTAGCCACTTTCCTAAACTCCTTTTATTTTCAGCTGATTGGAGTCACGTGCATAAAATCGACCTCAACAGGCGTCGATCTGCCGAAGACACTCACCATCACTTTGATCTTGCCTTTTTCAGGATGAATTTCATCAACGACTCCGTCGAAGTCCTTGAAAGGCCCTTCCTTGATCTTCACGGCATCACCGATCTCGAAAGGAACTTCCGAAATCTGCTGGCGTGAACTCTTCTCGGTCTGCCCGAGAATCCTTCTGACCTCATCCTCTTTGAGCGGTTGAGGCTTCTTTCCACCAACAAACCCAGTGACTCCGGCGGCATCCTGCACAGCGTGCATGGTTTCCTTGGTCAGCTCCATCTCCACTAATACATAGCTGGGGAAGAACTTCCGGGTGGTCTTGAGCTTCTTGCCGTTCTTGACCTGCACCACATCCTGAGTAGGCATGAGCACCTGTATCAACTGCTCTCCGAGATCACCAGCCTGGATCAACTCGTTAAGGTAGTTGAAGACCTTTGTCTCCTGCCCCGAATATGTGTGCACGACATACCATCTAGCCGCCATCAAATACCTCTGATCGTCATTGCTAATTTGTTCTCAGGAATAGACCAATGGCAAACTGAAGCGCCTGGTCACAAGCCAGCACATACAAAGACACGATGATACTCAACACAACTACCAGAACCGAGGCTCCGGTAACTTCGTTACGGGTGGGCCAGCTGACTTTGGCCAACTCCGTACGGACATCTTTGAAATATTGAATTAACTTCTGCATTTTTCTACTACCAGGGATAACAGGCCTGGAGGGACTCGAACCCCCAACCAACGGTTTTGGAGACCGCTACTCTACCAATTGAGCTACAGACCTATTCTCCGGAAGAGATACCTGAATGTGATCACGCAACGAGTAACGAACCCTGAAGCCAAACGCTACTTGGATTCCTTGTGTGCAGTTCTCTTTCTTTCAAAAGGACAATACTTGATGAACTCCACACGTCCGGAATGTTTACGCTTATTCTTGGTCGTTTCATAGTTGCGTTGTTTACAGGACGTGCATTCCAGTGTAATCTTTTCTCTGGGCATACTTTTTCCGCTCTCGTTGACGTTTCAGTTATCAGTCGCGAAGGGTACTATTGAATGATCTCGGTGACCACACCGGCACCAACAGTACGTCCACCTTCACGGATTGCAAAGCGAAGTTCCTTCTCCATGGCGACAGGAGCGATCAGCTCAACTTCCATCTGGGCATTGTCACCAGGCATAACCATTTCCACACCTTCGGCCAGCTTGATAGAACCGGTAACGTCGGTAGTACGGAAATAGAACTGAGGACGATATCCGGCGAAGAAAGGAGTGTGACGTCCACCTTCTTCTTTAGAAAGAACAACCACCTCAGCCTTGAACTTCTTATGAGGAGTAATGGAACCGGGCTTGGCCAGAACCATACCACGTTCGATATCATTCTTGTCGACACCACGCAGCAGAGTACCGATATTATCACCAGCTTCTGCCTTGTCGAGCAGTTTACGGAACATTTCAACACCGGTAACGATTGTCTTGCGGTTGTCTTTGAGACCAACCAGTTCAACTTCGTCACCAACCTTAACCTGACCACGCTCAACACGGCCGGTAGCCACAGTACCACGACCAGTGATTGAGAACACGTCTTCAACAGACATGAGGAATGGCTTGTCAACTTCGCGCTGAGGTGTGGGAACGTATGCATCGATGGCAGCCATAAGGTCGAGAATGCACTTTGCCTTATCAGCATCTTCAGGATTCAGAAGAGCACCGACTGCACTTCCACGGATGATCGGAATGTCATCTCCAGGGAATTCGTACTTGCTAAGGAGTTCACGAACTTCCAGCTCAACGAGTTCGAGGAGTTCGGGATCGTCAACAACGTCAACCTTGTTCAGGAACACGACGATGTAAGGCACACCAACCTGACGAGCGAGAAGAATGTGCTCGCGAGTCTGAGGCATGGGACCATCAGCAGCACTCACCACCAGGATTGCGCCGTCCATCTGAGCGGCACCAGTGATCATGTTCTTCACGTAGTCGGCATGTCCGGGACAGTCGACGTGAGCATAGTGACGGTTTTCAGTTGAGTATTCAACGTGCGATGTGGCGATTGTCAGGATCTTTGTGTCATCACGGCGACCCTGAGACTCAGAAGCCTTGGCAACTTCATCGTAGGAGATGAACTTTGCAAGTCCTCTGGTTGCCATAACGCGAGTAATAGCGGCAGTCAGAGTAGTCTTACCATGATCCACATGACCGATCGTACCTACGTTAACGTGGGGCTTGGAACGTTCAAATTTTTCCTTTGACATGGAAACCTCTCAGTACATGGTGGATAAAAATAATATTAATAGTGATTAATTCCCGGATTGCCAGCAACACAAAGGCAATCTAAAAAAAGCCCACGACGGGACTCGAACCCGTGAACCTCATCCTTACCAAGGATGTGCTCTACCAACTGAGCTACATGGGCAAAGAAAAAGCGGGCAATGAGATTCGAACTCACAACAGCCACCTTGGAAGGGTGGAGCTCTACCATTGAGCTATGCCCGCAAAAAACAGAATTTAAAATGGGCAGGGGTGGTTTCGAACCACCGTAGGCCGGAGCCAATGGATTTACAGTCCATCCCCTTTAACCACTCGGGCACCTACCCAACTAATCTATTCTGGAGCCGATGGAGGGACTCAAACCCCCGACCATTCGATTACAAGTCGAACGCTCTATCAACTGAGCTACATCGGCATTAAAGCCAGATCAAAAAAGAGTTTTTCAAAAATAATCTCTGAAAAACCAAGAGTCAAAGCTTTTTTGTTTTTCAGACTCACAAATATAGTTTAAGCCAAACCTATTTGGTAACTTTATCTACAATACCGTACTTTTTTGCTTCATCTGCACTCATGAAAAAATCACGATCGGTATCCTCAGCGATTTTCTTTATAGTCTGCCCCGAATGACTCGCAAGAATCTGATTGAGGTTTTCTCTGATTCTAAGCATCTCTTCGGCCTGAATCTGAATATCACTAGCAGGACCGAACATGTTGCCTGAAATAAGCGGCTGATGAATCAGAACTCTGGAATGTTCCCAGGCGAATCTTTTATTCTTGGCCCCGGCACACAGCAGAACCGCAGCCATACTGGCAGCCTGACCCATAACTACGGTCGAGACATCGGATTTGGCGTACTGCATAGCATCATAGATAGCCAAACCGGCGGAGATAACACCACCGGGACTGTTAATGTAGATAGTGATATCATCACTACTCAATCCGTCGTAATAGAGGATTTTCTTCACAATGGATTCTGCAGAATCATCGTTGATTTCCCCCCAGAGAAAAATCTCTCTTCTCTTGAGGAACTGCTCCTCCATTTCGGAGCCAACCATCGCCTTCTTCATATTCTTGAGAATGTCACTGTCCTTATCCTTATTCATCTTGCACTCCTTTGTCTTTAGAGTTGTCCAACATCAGATTGCATTTGATAGCATTGATTCTGCTTTGGCCGGATCACCAACCATACACTCGGTGGTTCCGTCCGGTAAATCCTTAACAACTACACCTGCACTGATAAACTGATCGCGAATGAGGTCAGCCACTTTAAAATTACGATCAGCTCGGGATTTTCTGCGCAGAACTGCTTTCTGCACAAGCAGATCCTTAAGATTCGGAGAAAAAGCTTCTGCAAAAACAAGTTTAATCCTGAAGCCCTCAACATCTTCCAACATCTCAAAAGTTTGCTGATCACCCTTTAACAGATCCAGTCCCAAAACAGCATCTGCTTGAGCGACAAACTCCCGTTTATCAGCATCGGTCAAATCACTGCTGCGAAGCCCGTCCCATAGAGCTGCAACAGCTCGCGGCATATTAAGATCATCACATACAGCAGTAAGGAACGGCTCGAGTGCACGCCCCACATTCATCTGGCTTACTTCAGTTTGCGGCTTTAAAGCAGCAACAGTCTTGCGCAGATTCGAAAGACTGTGAGCCGCAGACGTGAGCCCCTCCCAGGAAAAGGTGAGAGGCGACCTGTAATGAGCCGTAAAACAGAATAATCTATAGGCAAGCGGCTCAATATTCTGTTCTTTAACAGAAGCAAGTGTGACAAAATTGCCACCGGATTTAGCCATCTTACCTTTATCAAGAACAAGAAATTCACCATGCAGCCAGTATTTGGCAAAATGATTGCCCGTTGCCGCCTCTGCCTGTGCAATCTCATTTGTATGGTGAACCCGAATATGATCCATCCCGCCACAATGAATATCAAGAGGTTGAGGCAGGAGTGCAAGAGACATGGCACTACACTCGATATGCCATCCCGGAAAACCAACCCCCCAGGGACTGTCCCACTCCATTTGTCTTTTCATGTTATCTGGAGAAAACTTCCAGAGAGCGAAATCGGTAACCGCACGTTTTTCACCCATGTCAACTCGCTCGCCGGCTCTCAGACTGGAAGGATCAAGTCTTGCGAAATCACAGTAATGGGGATACTTGGTGGTATCGAAATAAATACCATCTTCGGTGCGGTAGGTATACCCCTTCTCCTCGAGTGTCTTCACCATGGAGATCATCTGCGGGATGTAATCTGTAGCACGCGGCCAGTTATCCGCCTGAATGACATTCAGATCGGAGATATCACTCATAAACTTCTGAGTATAGAAAGCGGCTATATCCCAAACACTCTTGTTTTCTCTTGCAGCACCCTTCTCCATTTTGTCTTCACCGGTGTCGGCATCGGAAACCAAATGCCCCACATCGGTTATATTTACAACATGTTTAACATTGTAACCGCAGATATGCAGCACCCGCTTAAGTACGTCTTCAAAGATGTACGTGCGCAGATTGCCGATGTGTGCATAGTTGTAAACCGTGGGACCGCAACAGTACATCGCGACCGGGTCGTGGAGCGGCTCAAACAGCTCCTTTTCCCGGGAGGCGGTGTTAAAGAGATACAGATTTCTTTTCACCTTAAAACTCCATCACCACTACACCCGAACCTTGGGCAATTTTGCCAATCTTGACAGGTCCGTATTCGGAGATCTCCTTTGAAGTCATAACCAGTTCTGCATTTTCAGGAGAAACCACAAGCACCATACCGACTCCCATGTTGAAAGTACGGTACATTTCCAGGTTCTCGACATTGCCGGTCTTCTGCAGATACTTGAAAATGGGAAGCGGCTCCCAAGTCTTTGCATCGATAACCGCGTTACAGTTGTTCGGAAGTACTCTGTCGACATTATCGGGAAAACCGCCGCCAGTAATATGAGCACAACCCTTAATGAGATCTTTCTGCATAAGAGAAAGCAGTTTTATATATGATCTATGCGGCTTTAGCAGAGCCTGACCAAAAGTTTGTCCGTTCTCGAATTCATCGGAATAGTTTTTCCTGCCTACTTCGGTAACGATTTTACGGGCAAGGCTATAACCGTTTGTATGGAGTCCACTGGAGCGCAATCCGATGATGATGTCTCCCGGGTTGATAGTAGAGCCATCGATAACTTTATTTTTGTCTACGACACCCACAATGGTTCCCACCAGATCAAATTCCTCTTTAGCATAGATATCGGGCATTTCGGCAGTTTCGCCACCGATCAGCACACAGCTGTTGGCCCGACAAGCTCTCGCCAGTCCCTCGACAATAGCCTCAGCAGTTTCGGGGATCAGTTTTCCAATACCTATATAATCCAGAAAAAAGAGGGGACGCGCGCCCATAACCAGGATATCATTAACACAGTGATTTACGATATCTTCCCCGACCGAATTGTGAACTTTGGTATCGAAAGCGATTTTAACTTTGGTTCCCACGCTATCGGTAGAGGAAACCAGAACCGGTGAATCCATCCCCTTAAGAGATGTGATATCGAACATTCCGCCGAACTGCCCGAACTTACCGGCTACAGATTCGTTGTATGTGGATGATACTAGCTCTCCAATACGCACCTTTGCTTTGTTCCAGGTATCGATACTGACTCCGGCATCAGAGTATTTCAGCGATTCAGCCATGTTCTCTTCCCGTTTAGTTAAATCGTTAAAAACAGCAGATTTGGACGGTTGTACCGCCAAAGATAAATCAGAACAAAATAGGTCAGGCGGCCCTTGGAGTCAATCAGCAAATATGGAACCAAGTAATTAGGGGGAATCAGGATGTTCAAAATATTTTGGCAACTCGAATCTTACTGAGAATTACCATCACCGCTACTAAAGAATAGGGTTTCTTGTTCGCTAAGCACTTTATAAAAAATCCGAACGTCATCAATTTTCCCCTTAAAGTAGCGCATAAGAGACTTACTCTGGGTCCCGATACGCAAAGGAAACGGTTCAATAAGTCCGGGAGCAGCCTGATATGAACCCAGGAAAACAGGACCATTTTTATACTACAAATCGATTTTTGTAAAGATACTAAACTCGACGATAACCATACTAAAAAATAAATCCGTCAATGACCGAGCTTTAATACGCGCACCGATTCTGGCATCGTTTGTAATATAATATGCGATACTTGGAGCTAAATAAACAGACGATTGTATTAATTTATCCTTGAAGAAGTATTCCTCCCTCACATAGAAATAATCATCGACACCATCAAAGATTGAAGTTGTGATAACAGAACTCTTCTCTCGATCCTTCTTGGACCTTAAATCTATAGCAATTCCTCCACCGACTTCAAATTCTGGTTGCCATTTCTGCATATTTCCCATTAAGGATACTCCTACTTCGGGAATAAGCAAAGGTCTGTTTCTATCTGCGTATTGCATTACCTTTTCATAACTTAGGTCAATTGAAACCGCGAATCGTTTAGATATTGATTGCTCAGAACCAAGGGAGAAAAAATTCCCTTCACCAGTACCAAACATATCGAACAAATACATACCGGCGTTCGTTACAACAGCTTTATTTCCAATGACAGTACTGCAAAGAAGCAAAATAAACACACATATTAAATGTCGCATTGAGGAAAGCCTTTCATATCATCGAAAGTTAACCTAAATTAAATTGTGGGCACCCAAAATGCACAACAATGAGCTAATCATTTACATATGCTCAAGCGAGCTATACACCTAATAATCGAGCTATGTTTCACCGTTTTTTATAAACAAAAAAGTACGAGATAAAAAGTTGTGGTAGAAGAAGTATAATTCTACATTGATTAAAATCAAACCAGCTTCAAAAACCTTGAAGGCCGAAACGACATCATCCTTCCATAGAAAGACTTTTCCGCAACAGTGACAAAGAAGAGAAATCTCTGAGCGCGGGTAACCCCCACATAAAAGAGACGAAGCTCCTCGTCAAAGTCTCCCTCATGCTCAGCCTTGTGGGGAGGCTTTGCAAGGGTAAGGAGGAGTTCTGTCCAAGACTTTATAGGGTCCTTCTTGGGTATCTTGTAATGGGGGAATACCCCTTCTTCCAGATCACATAAAAATACCACCGGATATTCGAGTCCTTTACTGGCGTGAACAGTGAGCAGTTGAGGCAGTTCTGCTGAAGATAACCCAATTTTTTTAAACTCAGCCCCAACCCATTCCAGAGTGTGATTTATTCGGAATAGCATCGCCATGGAACCAATGTCTACTTCTTCACGACGCTGCAGAAAGCGGGCTTTCCCCAGCACCCATTCCATCATCTGATTTTGTTTGCGAAAATGCATGGTTACAGGTTTTTTACATCCCGACGGCAAGGTTTTGAGACCACTTTTAAGTATTTTACGGTATTCCTCCGGTTTGTCTGCCCAGAGCCGGTTAGCACAATTCAGAATTACCGGGATACTGCGGTAATTGATCTGCAGTTTTATGATGCGGGAATTTGAAAATCTAGTTGTGAAATTACGAATAGGCCTGATATCCGCCCCTCTGAACCCGTATATGGCCTGATCGTCATCGCCTACGGCATAGAGGCTTGCTCCGGAAGCAAGCAGGAAGTCAAGCAGTTCGATCTGCATGGGATTAGTGTCCTGAAACTCATCCACCAGAAGAGCATCAAAACGGCGGCTGTATACCTTCGAAATCTCTTTGTCAGTTCTAAAGAGTTCTATTGCACCCTGAATGAGATCTGAAAAATCCCAAAGGCCTTCTGTTTTACGCAGTTGCGAGAAGTTGGAGTCAATAATCTGGAGAAGTTCCAAATCCTCTCCGCTGTATTTGTTAACTGCTCTTTCGGGAAACACAGCCAGCTGGCTCAGTACACTGTCAAGATCTGTCAGGCTCATCTTTAATGCTTTCCTCTGCTCAACGGTGCTGACCTGAGCCAGAATTTCCAGTTTTTTCCGGTGATCCAGGAGTTTGACTTCCCCTCTGAATCCGATGCGCTGGAAGTTGGTTTTGCCCTTAATTGTTTCGGAGAGAGTTTTTAGGGCAAAGGCATGAAAGGTAGTCACCAGAGGAGGCTTGGGTCCTCTGCAGGCGGGGTCCAGAGCAGAAAGCCTGTGAGCCATCTCCAAAGCGGCTTTTCTGGAGAAGGTAAGCGCACAGATGCGAGATGGTGCGATTCCAGATCTGACCAGGAAAGCAATTCTTCGGGTAAGCACGGCAGTTTTACCGCAGCCGGCTCCCGCCAGGACAAGTAAAGCTCCCTCGTTCGCCGCAGTGACTGCCTGATGCTGTTCCTCATTGAGACCGGTCAAGAGGTCGGCACAGTCACTGTGCATCAACTGTCCTTATGGATTATTTTTTACGCTTTGCTGCAGACTCTTTCAATGGGCGAACATCTCTTTTCCAGACCAGGAATCGAAAGCCCTTGTTTTTGCCGGCCTCGAAGTCCTTTTCGTAAACTTCATCATCCTTTTTGGAAAGGACCAGCACATCTTTGCGATCCTGGTAGTTCAAATTATTGAATGTAAAACGTTCCTTGAACTGGCCATCAGCACCAAACACGACCACTTCAGCCCAAGTCTCCAGATCAACTCGAACATAAATACTTTGCGACTCACTCTTACCAAGCACTCTCGCGCACACCACAACATCGCCAAAACCGTAATCCAGGTTGGAAAGAGTACCACTGGAGACATGGTTCAAAGAAATACCGTAAGGACACCAGGTGGTGGGCAACTTTGCTATCGAGTCCTGCATGGACGCCACATGAGGAGGGGTAGTCTGGTGAACGCGTGACAGCTTTTTCTGTAAATCTTCATCCGGAAGCCGATGCACCTTTACAAACAAACTATCCTTGGCCAACTCACTATTATCAAGCAAAGTCATCCCGCCCTCGTCATGATAAACCACCTCGGGAACGACACCTCTTCGCGAAGCATTGGAACATTCAATTTTAACTGGCAAAAATGAGATACGTCCTTCCTCATTGAACTTATCCCCAAAAGCCGGAGCACAGGACTTACTGAGAAAGCGAACGAAGGATCTTTTGTAAACATCGATTTTTTTCCACTCCCAGTTGATCGCCCCATAATACATATCTCCAAAAGCGTCTACAGAAGGTGCAAAGATATGCCGGGAAGCTTTTCGGACAGTAAACACAGTCTTGATATCCCTACGCTCCTGCAAAACGGCATCAGTGATTTCCTGTTTAAGGAGTTGATTGCAGTAAAGTACATTTCCAGCCTGATCACAAAGCGCAACCGTCTGGAAATATTCATCATCTTTATTGCCGATTGTGCTGTAAAGACCTAAATAGTACCAGCGCTTCTCTCTGGTGAAAACACCCATTGGCTCAATCAGTTTCAGAGGCACATCACAGTGCCCGCCAGACTTCAGCCCAGGGAAAAAGGATAAAAATTCACCATCATGTTCAAGAATGAGAGGCGAGGTGAAGGAATAAAACATGTCTGTAGTCCACCATTTATAACCGCCTTCCATGGAGGTAAATCCCGCAAGGTGAGGTTTGAGAAATATTTTTCTTCCGACATCCTCACTTATACTGCTTCTTGATATATTAAGAGGCTGAAAGTTTTTAATATCCTTGAACATTTCGACTTCCGACTCATTCAACTTCTTAAGCTTCTTTTTAAATAGCTGCTTCCGATATTTTACAAGTGGCTGATCAGAACCGGATCCGCTTTCAAAGTAAATGAGAGAGGTACTATCAAAAGGAAAAGCCAGGAATATTTGGGAGTTTCCTGACTTTTGAGCTTTAATGTTATCTTTAATAAGAGAATGCGTCTCAAGGAGTTTTCCTTCAATATTGTAGAGAGCATAACCATCTCTGGAATAAAACAGAAGTGTGTTGTCGGCCATGAGCACCGGGCCACCCAGAGAAGAGCGCAGGTCATCATTCCAGATACAGCGGAAAAGACTTGAGGAGTCATCCTCCAGCTGTATGGTAAAAAGTGGAGCATCTTCTGAGGGTTCGAAGGAAAAACCGGCAAAAACGATTAAATTAATTAAAATTATGATCTTTTTTAACATGTACCACACACTTTTTAGGTTATAATCTGAAAGTATAGTACTATAGCAAAGGAAATATAAATAGTTTTCTATTGGAAGACAGCCTAAAAAGGTGTTTCACCAAATCGGCTTATAAGCAGATCTGAGGAAAGCCAAGAGAGCAAAAGATTGAAGATTTGATTTATATTGTGAAAAAGATGTATGTATTTTAAAAGGTGAATTGAAACCAGATTCTGAAGGGATTTATACATGAGTGATAAGTTTGTACGTAAACCGGTAGGTAATTTTTTTATCAAAAAGTCGCTTCAAATGAGGCTGATATCCAAGGTTGTGATCGCGTCACTTATTTCGACCCTGGTATCTTCCGGATCTCTTCTGTTAGTTTATATAATGAGATACAACACTATTGCTGTTTATCAGCTGGACCATGTAACAAATGAGATCAACAGGGAATCGATCATTTACCTCATTCTACCCACTCTCCTTATAAGTTCAATTGTTGGTCTTATTGTGGCAATTGGAATCGGACTCTACGCATCGAGGAAATATGCGGTCCCCATTTACAAAATAGAGCAGTGGGCATCATTGCTCATTAAGGGAAGAATGACGGCGTTGCTCAGATTCAGGGAAAAGGAGGAAATGAGGGAGCTTTCAGAGAAGTGCAACGAGCTTGGTTCCAAAATCAGTACCACATTTTCAGAAATCAAACAAAAAGTAAAGCAGCTCGAAACAGAGCAGCCTGATAATCCTCAAATCAAGGGAATCATAACATTACTGGATGATTTTGAGCTTACAGAACAGCCACTCGAGGTTGCGACGGGAATTTATACAAAAGAATAGCAGCCGGCAATCGGGACCGGGGCGGCGGCCCCGATTGAGAAGTGATTACTTTTCCAGACTCTTATCCAGTTTCTCTTCTAAACGATCAAGCTGCTTCTTTTCCTTCCCTAGTACAAATCCCAGATGAAGGACAAAGCGGGTGCGCTTGAAAGGTTGCCAGTCCACTTCTTCAGGTTTCAATGGAGCCATTCGACTTACTTCGATTACAGGTCTAATATGAAAGACTTTACCGGAAAACTCAAGCCCCAGAGAACCGCCGGTGGCATTAACATCCCCCACCAAAGCGGTGAGTATCGAATCAACACCGGAAAGATCGGAACTGAACCGGGAAAATGAGGAGAATACGGAACCATTAATGCTAAATGTCTCATTAATATCGTAAGATGCCAATACAGGAAGTGTAAAGCCACTTCCTTTCATGAAGAGGGCGTTCTGTCCATACAATGCAGGGGCCACCGCCATACAGAATCGCTCTCCCTGCAGAAATCCCCATTTTAAGTCTCCTTCCAGACCCAAACTTCCGACAGAAACCTTACCACCTATTTCTATGTGATCACTTAGGGCAGTTCGGAAAGTGACATCAGGAATTATAATTGGCCAGCTGAAGGTCGCAGAGGAATCGACATTGGCACTATCTTTTACCTCCACACCAACAGACCCGAAACTTAGACCAAAGGCGGAAGTACCTTTTTCAAGAACACGAGCAGACTGATAGGTGCCAGTCATCGAACAGCCAGCGAACAAAAGTGAGATTGGCAGTATTGCAAGGAGGCGTTTCATACGTTTTCCTTTGAAACAGGATTAGGTCAAAAAGTAAAAATATAATAGGCAATAATAAATGGGAGAAAATAGAGCCCCAAGCAACCCGGGGCTCCACTGCAGATCCAGGCGGAAATGAGCGATTGTAAAGTAAAATCAAACGCCTTCATAATGACAATTCTGTTTATCTCAATCAATGCAGAAATTTTATCAAACTTGCTTTTCAAGGCTTCATGCTAGTAGCCAGTTCAGTTCCGGCGAACTCCACTGATGCAATTCACTTACTCAAACCTATATCAAGTTTCTCTTCAACGCGATCAAGCTGATTCTTTTCCTTCCCAAGTACAAAACCAAGGTGAAGGACAAAACGAATGCGCATGTAGGGTTGCCAGTTCACCTCTTCGGCTCTCAATGGAGCCATGTGGCTTACTTCAAAAACAGGCCTGATATTGAAGAGATTTTGGGAAAACTCGAAGCCCAGTGAACCACCTGTGGCATTTATATCTCCCACCAAAGTGGTGAGTATCGAATCAACACCGGAAAAACCAGAGGTGAACTGTGAAATTGAAGAAAACAGGGATGCATTTATACTATAGGTCTCGTTAATTTTATACGAAGCCAGAACAGGAAGTGTAAATCCGGCGCCTTTCATGAAAGGGGCAACCTGTGTATAAAATGCAGGAGCCACTGCCATACAGAATCGTTCGCCCTGAAAAAACCCCCATTTAATATCGCCTTCCAATCCAAAGCTTCCGACTGAAACTTTACCACCGACTTCGAATCGATCGCTGAGTGCCGTTCGAAATGTAACATCTGGTATAATAATCGGCCAAATAAAACTGTACGAGGAGTCCCTCACACCTACAGAGCCAAAACTGAGGCCAACCGCGGAGGTCCCCAATTCAAGTATATGAGCAGACTGATAGGTACCAGTCATGGAACAGCCGGCAAATAGCAATGCAATTGGCAGTAATGCAAGTAGGCGTTTCACACGTTTTTTCCTTTTTATAAAACAGGACAAAACGTAAAATATAACAGGCTAAAGCATGTGAGGAATTTTAGCCCCAGGCAACCCGGGGCTCTATTGCAGATCTAGGCGGAGATGAGCGATTGTGAGGTAAAATCAAATGCCTTCATAATGGCAGTTCTGTTTTTCTCAATCAATGCGGAAATTTTATCAAACTTGCTTTTCAAGGCTTCATCCAACGCAGCAGTAGTGCCGGACGCAACGAATTTGGTTTTTCCGCTAAACCGTTCCTCCATGGCATCAAGCACAGAGTCTATGTTAACCAGATTCACCAGTCCACAGAATGCACCAAGCATGGTCATGTTGGTAGCCAGTTCAGTTCCGGCGAATTCCACTGCGAGTTTTGAAGCAGGAACATAGACGATTTTTGCCTTGAGAGCTGCGAGACCTTTCTGTTCCTTTTCAGAGAGAATGGGTTCGTCAGAATTGATTATTACAAGCCCGTTCTCTTTGAGTCCCGAAAAGAAGGGCATGCTGTATGATTTACCCATGGTAATTACCTGAGGAGCAAAAACCATTATGTAATTAGGATAAAGGATTTCTCCCCTGTCGTAAATAGGTTCATCAGAAATTCTCACATAGCTTTCGGCCGGTGCAAGCCGTTTTTCAGCACCGAAGAAAGGGTTTACTGCCGCAAACTTCCCGGAGTTCACCACAGCCGTGCCGAGGATATGGGCAGCTGTTACCACACCCTGACCTCCAAGACCAGCCATTCTTATATCAAGATTGAAATTCATTGTGCAATCTCCTTTGATTCACTAATCCGACTCAGATACTGACTAGCCTCTTCGGTGATGAACTCCTCGAAGACATAGTTGCTCTTTTCAGCTTCTTTAGCCACTTTGATCGTCTGCTCCGGAGGAAACTTTAAATTTGTGGGACAAGGGGTGTAGAGTTGCACATAAGTGGGGCCGATTTCACGAGCAATAAGGATTGCCTTGTGCAGTACACTTGAAAACTTCTTGGGACTGGCTATGGTGACCTTGGCAGCATAGGCACAACCGGCAGTTTTTGCCAGTTCGAACACTGGGATTTTCGGGAACTTCTTACCGGTGGGAGCCATATTAAGTACTTTACCTTTCATACTCATCCCGCTCTCCTGTCCTCCGGTGTTGCCGTACACCTCATTGTCGAGCATGACCGTAGTGATCTTTTCACCTCGAAACCAGGAGTGCAACGTATAGTCAAGCCCGATATCCGCAACTCCACCATCACCTACCATCACCACGATATCCTTCTGCTTGTCAGGATGACGCACCTGGAGCATTCTCTTGAGCCCGGAAGCAACCGAATTCTGATTACCGAAGGCAGTATTTGAGTAGTTCAGTGCGGTTTGGGACAAAGCAAAAAATGAGCAACCCGGGGTACCGATTATTATTGTATCCTCGGGAGCTGGCAGTGTAGCCATGCCCAAACGAATACCAAGAGCGACCCCGCAGCCGGCACAATGAGGATGAGCCTCGGTGATCTCTTTGAATGTTCCCAGATCATCAATGGTTTTTCTATCATTGTAAGGACCATTGGAAACCAGATCCTTATATTCCTGCGGAAGCAGGTCCTGGAATTCCTTTACAGGAGTTATTATTTTCTTTGACATTGCAATTCCCTTTTAAAGTTCAAGGTTCAACGTACAGCGTTGAAGAGATCAGGCATTCACCGCAGTTGTGGCGGCAAGTGCTTTCTTGATTTCCGAAATGATCAATTCCTTCGGCATGGACATGCCGCCAAACACTCTGGGTCCGGCCACGACTCGACTGTTATTGTCAATTGCAGCTTTGACCTCCCTCGCCAGCCACCCCCCGGGATTGAACTCCGGTACAAGGATAAGTGAAGCGTTCGCCGTTACTTCCTGAATTTCCTTCTCCGGAAAAGGACGAATGGACTTTACTTTCACCAGCCCCACATTCATACCCTCTTTACGCAGCTCACGGATTGCTTCGCGGCTCTGAGAGACTGCGGTTCCTGAGGCCACGATTAAAATATCCGCTTCAGGATTTTCCGTTTCGATAAGGCCACCGAGGTAGCGGTTAATGTGTTTGCGCGCTCTCTGCGCCGCCGCAAGGACTTCCTGATGCCAGCTGGCGTTTGCAGCATACGAGATGAAATTACTCTTGTTAAGAAGAGGATCTCTTGTGATTCGCATTGGCACGTGTTCCATGTCAAAGGGAGGCACAGGTGCACAATCGGGATTGTATGAAGCAAGCTTCATCTCTTCCGAAGGAAGCATGACGATATCACGCGTGTGAGTTACAAAAAAGCCATCTGCAAAGACCCCCACGGGCAAATGAACTTCGGGTTGTTCCGCAATGGCGTACCCCATAAGTATCATATCAAAGTAATCCTGAGCATTTTCAGCATGAAACATAAGCATACCCGTATCAAGCAGAAATGCCATTTCGATAGTTTCAGGCTGGATTGATGGCGGCAATGAGATACCTCTGCACATGAAGGCGCATACGATCGGCTGACGGGAACCGGCCCAGACTGGAAACATCTCCATGGCTCTGAGCGTACCGGGACCACTTGTAGCGGTAAAGACACGCCCCCCACCCAGTGAAGCTCCGTGAATAGCGGCCATTACACCGAACTCATTTTCAGCGCGGTAGTAATCCTTAATATAACCGCTTGCAAACAGATCACCTACAAGATGCATGCTTTCGCTTTGAGGAGTAATGGGATAAGCAATAGCCATATCAACATTTGCCCGCTTGACCGCCTCCGCAACCGCTTCACTTCCAGTAATGAAGGTACGGTCCCTGGGGGCTTCGAACATCATTTTCTCTGCAGTCACTTCCTGCTGTACTTTATTCATCATTAATTTCCCGTGAAAAAGTTTTACCCTTCATTCCCCTTGCTTTTCAATAGCCTTCTTGGGACAAACCGATGCGCACAAGAGACAGACCTTACAACGCATAACATTAATGGAGACCTTGTTACCATCCACTTTGCGGATAACACAAGGCTCGGGGCAGGCTTTTATGCAGATTCCACACCCGATGCATTTGGTTTCATCAACTTTTACAACCGCCATCTCGACTCCTTATTTCAAAACTAATATTGACATCCGGTGATTATACAGCTTTTACCTGCTTTATTTTTTCAATCAGAGCCGCAAGTTTTGCTTCATTTACATCCCGCAAACTGATCATGGCATCCTCATGCCCCGCCCATTCAGAGAGGGCGATAGTATAGCAGTCAGAACCGCCCCTGATAAGCTTCAATGCAACATTGAGATAATGTGCATGCACTCCGACAAAGATACAGACATCAATTTCATGATGATTGATGGTCACCAGGGGGTGATTGGGACTAATCTCCTCTTCGGGGTTAATACGAGGAAGTTTGGGACGATAATCCGGCATGGGGATCAGCTTTGCACCGCTCACTGTTGCAAGTTCCTTGACCAGGGAGGCAACGGGGGCAACACTTTCAGACCAGTTCCACATTAGAAGTGGTCCCGGCACAATGACCGGATTCTTTGCCTCCAGAAGTTTTTGAGCAATCAGATCGATGGCCTTCTGCTCATTTGCTATCTCACCCTCAATCAAGGCTTGACCGCTATCAGAAAGCTCAACTCCCATCAATGCGGCAGATGAAGCCAAATATCCTTCCGGACCGGCTACAACTCTGTATTTGTCCTGACTCATCACTACAACCTTTCCAAATTAGTACCTGCTCGGTTTGTTATCTCCTGCACAAGGAATTCTCTCCAGAGAGCTTCAATAAACGATTTCGATGGGCAGGAAAACCTGAAGAACATAGAGCGTGAAATATACTTACTTGAACCAATTCCAACATATAATAAACAGCACCTTTAAGGAAAAAATCACCGACCCGCAAGTCGGTCTCCTGCGTTTTTTTCATGATTGGATACACGCTTTAAAATGCCTATATTATTATGTATTGGGGCAGCCTTTATTATACAACAACAGAACGGGATTTACATGGACGAAAACGGTGGCATACTGAATTTTCCGGAGATGGACGAGCAGCACAAGTATCTGTACCGGATTTTCGATCTGTTAGAGAGTGATGATCATGTTACAAACAAAGCATTCACTGAAAAATTACTTAAAGAAATAGAGCATTACATAAACTTTCATTTCACCAGTGAAGAGCACCTGATGCGTATGTACGAATTTCCGGGATTTGCGATTCACCAATCCGATCATGAACAGGCCGCCATGAAATTTGTGGGATTCATGGACGATTATGATGCCGGAAAGCTCAATCCGATGGCCCTTCGACTATTCTTACGCAACTGGCTTTGGGAACACAGCAAGGAAAGCGATACCGAATATGTAAAATGGATAGCCGAGAAGAGAAAAGAAGTGGGGCTGAATACTTAATCCACTTATAAGAATCGTCTATCGACTGCAGTCTCCTACACATCCAGATCGGGTTTGGCTTGTTGTAATTTCCCAAATCTAACGTCACTTTTTTTCCACCATTTTCAGGCGGAGCATATTCCATGGAAAATTTCATATTTCAAAACCGAACCAAAATCATTTTCGGAAAAAAAACAGAAAGTAAAGTGGGATCAGAGGTTAAAAAGCATGCAAACAAGGTGCTGTTTCACTTTGGAAGCGAGAGTATAAAAAAGACCGGACTTTATGAGAAGACAGTCACGAGCCTCAAAGAAGCGGGCGTTGAACATGTAGAACTGGGTGGTGTTCAGCCCAATCCGCGGCTTAGTCTTGTAAATGAAGGAATAAGGATTTGTCGTGATAACGGTATCAAATTCATTCTTGCCGTGGGTGGCGGCTCCGTTATCGATTCTGCAAAAGCCATCGCAGTGGGAGTTCCCTATAACGGTGATGTGTGGGATTTCTACACCGGGAAGGCATCACCGAAAGAAGCGCTGGATGTGGCCACTGTTCTTACCATTCCCGCCGCAGGCAGTGAAGCGAGCCCCAGTTCTGTAATCACCAAAACTGAAGGTGATCTCAAGCGAGGATTGACAAACGAGCTCATCAGACCCGTTTTTTCGATTCTCAACCCGGAACTCACGTTCACCCTTCCCGCCTATCAGACAGCCTGCGGGGCCGCAGATATAATGGCTCACATCATGGAGCGGTACTTCACCACATCTGAATATGTGGATTTGACAGATCGCCTCTGTGAAGCCACAATGAAAACGATCATCGAAAATGTTCCTCTGTGCCTGAAAAACCCCACCGACTATAATGCCCGTGCAGAAGTGATGTGGGCGGGAACCGTTGCCCACAATGATCTGCTTGGAACCGGACGCAACCAGGATTGGGCCAGCCACCAGATCGAGCATGAGATCAGCGGCATCTATGATGTGGCTCACGGTGCAGGACTGGCAGTGGTGTTTCCCGCCTGGATGGAATATGTCTACAAGAGTAACATATCCCGTTTTGTACAGTTTGCATCAAGAGTGTGGAATGTGGAGATCGACTTTATTCATCAGGAAAGAACCGCTCTCGAGGGAATTGAGAGACTGAAGAAGTTCTTCTCTTCAATAGGACTCCCGGTCTCACTCAAGGAGATGGGTATCGGTGAAGACCGACTGGAGGAGATGGCTGATAAATGCACCGATTGCGGAAAAGGTACCGCTGGAGGATTTGTGACCCTAAAACGAGACGACGTACTTGAAATTCTCAAAATTGCCAGATAAGAGAGGAATGCAAATCATGCTTGACATCAAAAACAAATGGGCTCTCGTCACAGGAGCAAGCAGAGGAATCGGTAAGCAGGTTTCCATGGCTATGGCTAAGAAAGGATGCAACCTAATACTTCACAGCCGCTGCACCCAAAATACCGACGCTCTTGCGACAGAGCTTGCCAAAAGCGGTATCAAAGTACTACAGGTGGAGGCCGAACTTTCTGATATTACCCAAGTGAAAGCATTGGGGGAAAAAGTGGAGAAGATGTCAGGGGGAATTGACATTCTTTACAACAATGCGGCTATTATGACCCCCTACCGCACCGACATCTTTTCAGCACCCGAAGAGGATTACCATAAGAGTTTCACTGTAAACACCATTGCTCCCATTACTTTATGTAATCTGATCATCCCCAAGATGATCAATCGGGGATTCGGCAGAGTGGTGAATGTTACTTCCGGGATAAAAGATGAGCCTCAGCTCATGCCATATGCCGCATCCAAAGCTGCCCTTGACAAATATGTTTTTGACATGGCCAAGCATCTTAAGGGAACCGGTGTTTTAATGAACCTTCTGGATCCGGGTTGGCTGCGTACCGATCTCGGTGGCCCCAATGCACCCAACCCAGTGGAATCAGTTCTGCCCGGTGCTCTGGTTCCGGTGCTTCTTGAGGAGGATACAAGTGGCATTTTCTACAGGGCTCAGGAATACAGAGAAGACTAAAAAACAATTTTGATTTTTCGGTAAAAGGAGGAGCCGACAAAATCTCCTCCTTTTTTATCACTCAAAAAAGACCCGCACTTTATCGCCCTGAGCGGAATTGACATCCACATTCAATTCACCCATGGTTTCAATCACCTGCTCAATATCACCGCTCTTAAGAAGCGCGTTTATGTCCATTTCGATACCATTTTCAGCCATCTTTTCATTCATTTTGCTGTATGCCTGAGGAGGGATGAGGGCTGAAAGCTTGAGGCCTGCACGCAGGAGAGCCATGGGGACACGGATATTCACATTATCCCCCTGCTTGCTGTCAACTACTACGCGCAGATACTTGAGATCCTTTGAGGAAGGCTTTGTTCCTGCCAATAAAGCAGCACCGTTCTCCTCATTCTTACCAAGCGCATCCAGAAGCTTTTCCGCTTCCTGAACAGAAAGTTTCCCCTGCGCCACCATGTTCAAAATTCTTGCACGTTCTTCGCTCATACTGTTTTCCTTTCAGATAATGTTCAGCCTGAAGCTGCCCTTTTTTGAATCGTTTGCTTTGATATTGATGACCATGCCCCGCAGACTGGCCAGTATCTGCATGGCTACGATCAGCATTTTAAAAGGATGTATACCCCGGTTGGCAAGCACCACCTCTGCAATCAAAACAAAAGGCAGCGCCAGCAGCACAAGGATCAAAAGAAGCGGCCAGAGCAGTATCACAGGAAACCAGAACCAGTGCCATCGCCCCCTGCCGTCTCTGAAATGCATGGTGAAAAACATGGGAATCATTTTTCCTCCAGCTTTGCAAGCGCATCTGCTACACTTATTTCCCCGCGCTCCAATTTTCCAAGCAACTCTTCATTTTCGGTAACTCGCTTCACTTCCACAAACCCCAGCTTCTCCCCAATTTTGCCCAGGCGCGATTTCACTGTAGGATAACTTATCCCGAATGCCTGTTCCATATCTTTGATGGAGCCATGACATTTAATAAACATGCCCACAAAAACCTGCTCCTCGTAAGAAAGCTTTGCCAGTGGCGGCAGTCTGAATTCTCCCTCTATGGAAATCCCGCTTTGCAGAGAGACTCTATTAACCAGGACCTCCTGTTCCCCCACCATCTTATTAAGTTCATGCCATTCTTTTATCATTGCATTCCCCTTTCTGATTACACCTTTAATATAGCAATTATTTTAATCATTATCAAAATAAATTTTAATTTTTTCAATTTTTATCGATAGTTTAATTAATTTTTTCAATGTAACTGAAGTATCAATAGCCATTATTACTGTTTTTGGCAATGCCATCCTCAAAAAAAACATTTAATTAAGAAAATCAACACTAAAGTTTTTTAAGAGTGAAACTGTATTTCATAGTTGCGCATATTATTTTTCTACTCCAATTAAGAGGCAGTATATGATTTACTCTCCTGCAAAAACATCTTCCATCACCAGTTTTGGCCTGATCACCATCCTATTTTTAAATCTGCTTTCACTTCCCCACCTTGAAAGGCCAGATAATGTACATGATGGAGAAACGGTCATAAAGGAAGACATCGGGCTTTTGCAAAATCAAGCCATGCGGAGATCTCCAGAACAGCATTACCAGATACCCCGATTGCAATTTTTGACCGTAAAGCATATTCACTTTTCACCTATCAAAAGAAAACTCAGGACAAGAGCTCTCTTAACATAGAATCATTCACCTCCTGTTCGCTCTCCAACAGAATTCACCTGCGAATCTAGCTATCATTCAGTACATCGTTCCAAACAGTTTCTGAAGATCTGAAGCAGGCTTTGTTTTTTCGTCGTAGTCTATTCAGATTTATCTCAAGATAATCAACTGAACACATCAGGTTTTCTGATGTGATTACTATTCTACTTTATATTTAAAGGAGTTACTCATGAACCGTTTCATTATTATCGCAGTATCACTCGTTACAGTTGGGCTTATTGCCGGCTGTGCAAAGGTCCCCCAGCAGTCAGTCAGCGAAGCCCAGGCTGCACTTGACAGTGCAAAAGCTGTTTCAGCAGATGTTTACAGCAAGGAGCAGTTTGATTCAGCTCAGGCAAGTTTCGATCTGGCCACTGCCACCATTCAGGAACAGGAGAAGAAGCTATCCTTTATGAGAGATTATTCAAAGGTGACCGAGCTTCTTACCATTTCCAAAGCAGCCGCGACCAATGCCGTTAGCAGTACAGAAGCGAACAAGGAGAAATTCCGTACAGAAGCAGTAACAGCCATTTCTGAAACTCAGAATTTGATAGACAGTGTCAACGTGATGATAACCAGCGCGCAGAACAACAAAATGGATGTAACCGCCTGGACCGCCAATGTCGATTCAGCCAAGATACTGATGACGAGTGCATCCGATCTGCTCAATACTGGTGATTTGGTTTCCGCCAGGGATAAAGCAAACGCCGGCAAGGAAAAAGTGACAACAGTTAAGAAAGATATCGAGGTGCTTGTAGTTCCCACGAAGTAAGCAGTGCAACCGGCGAGTTAAAGGCTCGCCGGTCCCAAAGCAGTTTGGTTGAAAACCTGAAAGCCGGTGAACGGTAAAACCACCTGAAAAATCCACACAAAAATTTGGTCATCCCTCTTCTAAATGATATTTTTCTACCAAAACAACTGTAAATTATTATCCAGACAGGGTTTACGATGGATGTTAAGCGCTTCAGCTACAGAAAGAAAAGGTTTCCTCTTATAAGAATCTTTTTGGTACTCTTTATCATTACTGGCTGTTTTTACATTGTGCGGTCGTGGAATCCTTCAGAAAATAAGGACCGGGCGGAGCTTAAAAAAACAGAAGCCAGGCTGGATTCTCTGGGAAAGCAGATAAAATACGAAGAAAAGAGAATTGCAGAGCTCAAGAAGAAAAAATATCATAGAGAGGGAGAGATTAAGGCCGGCCAGGGGATGTTTCAGGCAGTTCTTGATCTGGGGCTGTCGGTGCAGACCTCTCTTAACATAGTAAATACCCTCAGCGATTCTGTCGAACTGCTTCACCTTGCCTTAGGCGAACCGATTTCAGTGGATCTTGACCCGGCGGACACCTCCAGAATAAAAAGTTTCTCCTACTCACCAAACCCAAGTATAACTCACAAGCTGGTATACAAAGACAGTACACTGGTCTATGAAAAAGTCGAACGTCCCACCACGGTGAAATACCGTTTCATCGATGGTGCACTGGAAGAGGGATCATCACTGGATCAAACTCTTCGCACCGAAGGCATACCGCCAGCCATGGTAGGAGTGGTAAACGGGGTACTGCTATGTAAAATTTCCTTTCGCACTCAGGCGCGCGCTGGCGACCGTTTCAAAGTACTTCTCAAGGAACGTTTTTTTCAGGACAGTGTCAGAATTGATGGACAGGTGATTTACACTGCATATGAAGGTGTAAAGGCGGGGTCTCATGAAGCATTTTTTTATGATGATGGTGATCTCAAGTCATCCTTCACTGCCCATTATACCGAGGACGGGGAAGCGCTCATCCATTCAGGTTTACGCTACCCACTTGACAGGCTTCATATCAGTTCAAGCTACGGCTGGCGAATACATCCAGTTCATGGCAGGCGTGCCATGCATACTGGCGTGGACTACCGGGCCCCAACAGGAACTCCTGTGTATGCGGTAGCGGAGGGAACAGTGGTCATATCAAGTTATGATGGTGCCAACGGCAATTATATAGCAATCCGCCATTCTGACAAATACACATCCTACTATTTACACCTGCATAAAAGACTGGTAAATAAGGGACAGCATGTCAGAGCACGGCAGATAATTGGAAAAGTGGGCAACACAGGAACCTCTACCGGCCCCCATCTGCACTTTGCCTTTAAAAAGCCCAATGGCGGCTGGATGGACCCGCTGCAGAAGCGCATGATCGCCACTCCCAAGCTTGAAGGAGAACGGCTGGTGCGTCTTCAGTCTCAAATCAAAGAGATTCGTCAGATTCTGAATGGTCTGGATACCGCAAGTGAGACTGTGGCGCTTATTAGAGATTAGGAGGTCACTTTTGGCTTGCACCAGAAGTGATCAGTATAATTATTTAACCTTATTCTGCTCTGTTCTCTTTTCCGACAGAGCCTTGCCTTTTTGTCCCATGTAAATGGCGATGAGCACCACATCCTCTTTACCTGTATTTTTCCCGTTATGATACGTATCGATGACTTCCGCAAAAGTGGACCCTTGGACAAACGTCTGTGTCCCATGGTTTTCGATATCCACAGTCAGTGTCCCCTTTTCCACGAAAGCAAACACCGGGAAAGAGTGCTTGTGCCATCTGGTTTCCTTGCCGGGTGCGATAACCACTTTCACCATTGATACCTCTTCGTTGGTTCCGCAAGGGTAATTAATACTTTGCCCGACAGAAGTAGTATCTGTTTTGAGTAGGGGTTCAACCACGACCTCCTGATTGTAATCACCGGAAAAGGAGCAGATGACAATAGAACAGATGATAATAAAAAAATAAGCTAACGGCTTGTCCATAGGATTTCCCTTATAAATCTTTTCAGAACCTGAAACAGCAGGATCGGGTGAAGTCGAGAACTTGCATTGAAACGCTATCTGTTGCACCGATACGTGCCACAGTTGTTTTACACCGGCATCCCTTCACAAGCATCAGACAGTGATAATTCCAGGTACTTACAAAGAACACACAGGGTAATAATATTGGGGTTATGCAACCCTCTTTCAGTTCGACTGATATATGCTCTGTCGATGTCAGTTAATTTCGACAGGTCGTTCTGAGACAAACCGGCATCGATTCTTGCCTTTTTTAATGCGTCGCCGAGAATTTTAAGATTACGTTTTTTACTTATGCGTTTCATGAGTCACCTTTGATAGTGTGTGCATTATTGAGCACATAATAATACATTACGGAGGAGGTCTGAGTGGAAAAAAAAGCAGATGGAAACACCAGAAGCCTAAATTTGAGATCATTACCTGCTGAAAATTGGGAGGACCGCGGTTCCCTGCAGTCCTCTTTAGGATGAAAAATTCTGGATTATTTCCCTATCATAACTCTTTTAACCAGGTTTACATTCCCCCATTTAAGAGAAACAAGGTACAATCCTGCAGGAATTCCTCTTTTGCCCAGATCTATTCTGTTATTACCAGACTGAATATTTTGCGGGGATATCCTTGTGATGAACTTCACGTCAAGACTCACAATGGGAGGCCAGGATGTTGTAATCATTGATCGCACTGTTCAATAAAGTAGACTCGCCTATCACAGTTTCCCCGTGCCTGAGCGTGTTGTCAGATGTGCCATCATCATCCCACACGGTGCTTGTGTTCCCCACAAAATTCTGCCCGTGCGAATGATCATACAAAAACAAACCCTGGCCCTGCACCACATTTCTGAGAAACGTGTTCCCCGGCCCCATGGGTCCCCAGAAATCGCCAATGCCTATTTCCTTAATCACATTTCCCTCAAAGAGGTTCATCTGAGCGTAGTGCCCATGAAGCGAGATATCAAGGAGAGAGAAATCGTTTAATGGGCTAAGCACAAAAAAAACTTGGATTCTTTCTTGCAGGAATGTAATTTATTGCTCTCGCAGCATTGAAAACAATGCACCATTAGCTCAGTTGGTAGAGCAGCTGACTCTTAATCAGCGGGTCTCAGGTTCGAGTCCTGAATGGTGTACTGAATAATGAAGGCCTTCAAAACTGATATTTGAAGGCCTTTTTATATTCTTACCCCAGATTAGTTTAAAACCGACTGACAAAAATAAGATCAAGACTAAAAAAGCACATACGCATAGGAATGTTCAAGATTTATAATTCGGCCTGCAACTTGGTCTACCTTGCCTTCTACAGTACCATTTTAATATCCTTATGACGTCCCAGTCCACCGTAGTAGCGGTCGCGTTCCTCCTGGCTGAACACAACCAGCTGAACACTAAGGCTCATGTACTTTCCCGTACGGCTGATGCGGGACTCATCCACCGTAAAGGTTCCGGGCTGGATTACCGATCCCACGGCCACCCGCATCAGGTTTGGATCACTTCCGATAATGGTATAGGTCCATTCACATGGATAGCTGATTTCAGGTCTATTCTGCATTCCAACATCCCCTTCTGCTTATTCCTTATATATAGCCTCAGTATTCGGATGCAGGGAAAATATATTTAGGGACGCATTTGAATCTCCCGTCACAATTGTTTCTGACCTTCAGCTGCGGGCTACTGGTCTTTTTCTCTTCCAAAGCCTAGAGGCACAATGCATATTTCACCTCCTGTATCCGGAACGCATTGCGCGATTTGGCTTGCAGAATTCAACCGTTGTGACTCAACCAAAAACCAGGAGTGCTACAATGATATATTCCACCGAAGTACAGCACATGTGCAAGGTCGCCAAGGGGCCAGATCATGGTCCGGCACCGATTCCTCAGGAAGGCAAATGGGTCCAGGCCAAGGAGGTCAAGGACATTTCCGGCCTCACACACGGAGTGGGCTGGTGCGCCCCCCAGCAGGGAACCTGCAAACTGACCCTCAACGTGAAAGACGGAATCATCCAGGAAGCACTGGTTGAGACTCTGGGCTGCTCGGGTATGACTCACTCTGGAGCCATGGCCGCGGAAATCCTTCCCGGAAAAACCATTCTGGAAGCGCTCAATACCGACCTTGTCTGCGATGCAATCAACACCGCAATGCGCGAACTGTTCCTGCAGATTGTTTACGGAAGATCACAGACTGCATTTTCCGAAGGCGGTCTTCCCATCGGTGCCGGTCTTGAAGATCTTGGCAAAGGTTTGAGAAGCCAGGTTGGAACTCTTTACGGAACTGTGGCCAAGGGTGTTCGTTACCTGGAAATGGCCGAAGGCTACATCAAGACACTTGCTCTTGACGAAAACGACGAAGTCATCGGTTACGAATTCGTTCACCTGGGCAAAATGATGGAAGCGATTGACAAAGGCACAGATGCCAACGAGGCACTCAAGAAGGCGACCGGTTCCTACGGCAGATTCAAGGAAGCTGTCAAATACATCAACCCCAGACATCAGTAATAAGCAGGAGGAACATACAAATGGCTCTTTTTGAAGGATACGACAGAAGAATAAATCAAATCACTCCTGTGCTGGCCAAGTACGGCATGTCTTCACTTGAGGATGCCAGGAAGGTTTGCGAGGATGAAGGTGTTGACGTTTACAACATCGTGAAGGAAATCCAGCCTATTGCATTTGAAAATGCATGCTGGGCATACATTCTTGGTGCTGCCATCGCCATCAAAAAAGGCGTTACCAAGGCCAGCGAAATCGCCAAAGTTCTTGGAGAAGGTCTGCAGGCATTCTGCATTCCCGGATCTGTTGCTGATGACAGAAAAGTTGGTCTTGGCCATGGCAACCTAGCATCGATGCTGCTTCTGGAAGAAACCAAGTGCTTCGCATTTCTGGCCGGACACGAATCATTCGCAGCTGCCGAGGGTGCGATCGGTCTTGCCAAGAGCGCAAACAAGGCACGCAAGGAACCTTTACGTGTGATTCTCAATGGTCTTGGCAAAGATGCCGCTCAGATCATCTCAAGAATCAACGGTTTCACTTATGTGCAGACCAAGTTCGACTACAACAGCGGCAAGCTCAACATCGTCAGAGAAATTGCCTACTCCAAGGGTGAAAGAGCAGCTGTAAAGTGTTACGGAGCAGATGACGTACGCGAAGGTGTGGCCATCAATCACCATGAAGGCGTTGACGTTTCTATCACCGGAAACTCCACCAACCCCACCCGTTTCCAGCACCCCGTTGCCGGAACCTACAAGAAAGAATGCATCGAGAATGGAAAGAAATACTTCTCGGTGGCATCAGGTGGCGGTACAGGACGTACACTGCACCCTGACAACATGGCAGCCGGTCCAGCTTCTTACGGCATGACCGACACTATGGGAAGAATGCACTCCGATGCGCAGTTCGCCGGTTCATCATCGGTACCTGCCCACGTGGAGATGATGGGATTTCTGGGTATGGGTAACAACCCCATGGTTGGAGCCTCAGTGGCCATCGCCGTGGCACTTGAACAGGCAGCAAAGAAAGAAGCGGTTCCTGCCTGATTTTCAATTTTGAATGTGCTGTTTAAGGGACACTTTCGGGTGTCCCTTTTTTTTTTACTCTTTGGCATGGGCAGTGCTGATAATTTTTATGTCTCCCCGATGCACGAATATGCATCGGTTAAATCGGGCCCAACAAGGAGAAGCTTATGGTCAGTGAATTTGATGTAACAGTGGTCCCTCAGCAGCCAGCGTTATCCATTTCCAAGAAGATACCGGCTACTGAAATCCCATCGGTGGTCGGTGCAGCATTCGGCAAAATCGAGAATTACCTCAAAGAAATCGGTGAAGTTCCGGCCGGACCTCCCTACATAGCCTATTTCAACGATGATATGGAAAGCCTCGATATGGAAATTGGCCTTCCTGTAAACCACCCAGTACTGGGTTTGAACCAGATCGAAGCCAACAAGACCATCGGGGGAAGAGTAGCAAGCTGCATTTACAAGGGACCCTATTCAGAAATCGGAGAGGCCTATGGAGAGCTCACCCAGTTTGTTAAAGGAAAGGGGCTCAAAACAAAAGGCATCGCCTGTGAAATCTACCTCAACGATCCTGCAGAAACTCTTCCGGAAGAACTCCTGACTAAGGTCATGTTTGTGTTAGAATAGTACCTCCGGAGATCTCAGCCGTTGCCGCTTGAGGTCTCCTCAATTATATTGCAATTTACCTCTTCCGGAGCTACTGTGGAAACTTTCTGCCTGGTTCGCCCAGAACACCTTAATCACCATGGTTATCTTTTTGGTGGTCAGCTTTTAAAATGGTCCGATGAATTCGCCTGGATGGCAGCATCAAAAGACTACCCCGGCAGAGTGCTGGTTACCCGTGCCATGCACAGCCTTGAATTCAAACAACGGGTGGTGAACGGTGCAATTCTCCGTTTCAATATTACCCGCCAGAAAATCGGATACACTTCAGTTACCTATCTTATTCAAGTTCACGCGGATGAACCCTCCTCCTCAATGGAGAAAGAAGTTTTCTCTACCAGCATCACCTTTGTTTCGGTGGATGAACGAGGAAAGAAAAGAAAACTGATACTAAACGACTGATGGCTGAATAGAGAAAAAAATCCAGTTCAAAACAGGAGAAATATACGCTAAAATAGTTGCATGTGCAACTATTTTAGCGTATATTTCACCTATAACCACCTTACAAAGGAGTCTGGTATGGGAGAGCGGATACTGGTTACTGGAGCGAGCGGAAATGTGGGTTCAGAACTGGTGAGACTGCTCAGGGAAAAAGGGGTGGAAGTGGCGGCCGCAACTTCAAAGCAGACTGCCCAGACCAGGGAGGAGGGTACCGTTCATCTGGATTTCCATGATTTTTCCACTTACGAATCCGCCCTGAAAGGAATAACCAGAATCTTCCTTATGCGCCCTCCCGCTATTTCCAATGTAAAAAAGTATATTGCCCCGTTCATCAACGCCGCTGCTGCAGCAGGTATTCATCAGATTGTATTTTTGTCTTTACAGAGAGTAGAACGGAATCCCTTTGTTCCTCATCATGAAATCGAGCAGTGTACTATCAGAAGCACTATCCCTTACACGTTTCTGCGGCCCAGTTTTTTCATGCAGAATCTATCCACCACCCATAAAGAGGACATTAAAGAGGGAAATAGGATATTTGTGCCGGCAGGCAAAGGGAAGACCAGCTTTATTGATGCCAGAGATATTTCAGCTGTAGCCTGTAAAGTTTTAACTATGCCTGGGCATGAGAATAAAGCTTACGAATTGACAGGATCAGAAAGCATCACCTATTTCCAGGCTGCAGAAATACTGAGCCGTGTACTGCATCGTCCGATAACCTATACCAATCCATCAGCGATGAATTTCTATTGTACAATGCGCCGAAGAGGTCTTAACCGGATGTATATTCTGGTTATGATCGCATTGTATTCGGCAGCAAAATTCGGACTGGCCTCAAAATTAACAAATACGACGAGGGAACTCCTCGGCAGAGAGCCCATCTCCTTTGAGAAGTTTGCAGAAGATAGTCGTGAGATCTGGTTCTGATGTTCGGAGATTCTCATGAGTTATAAAGACGCGGTATCCATAGGCATTCTGGTGTCGGTAATACACCGGCTCGGTTCTATTTTTGTCAATTCATCGCTGGCTCCTTACCGAATTGGTGCGGGTCAGCACGCCTACCTACTGGCCCTGAACGATACAGAGGGGCTTACCCAGGAAGATCTTGCAAAACTATTCCAGCTGGATAAGGCAACAGTGGCAAGAGCAGTAGCAAAACTAGAATCGGAAGGCTATGTAAAACGGGAAACAGACAATCATGACCGACGTGCCTATCGATTATTCCTAACCCAGGCCGCCAGAGCACTGATTCCCGAAATCCAGAAAACACTTAAAGAGTGGGAAAATGCTTTGCTTAAAGGAATGGAGAGAGCTGAGCGTGAAGCGTTTAGCGCATTTCTCCTTCGGGCAGCCCGGAATGCTGGAGAGAAGGTAAAAAGTTCCTAATCTGGCAAAAAGACCCCTGCCATGCACTTTCCCGCATATAAGGCATAGTTTTTGCGGGAATTCTACCTCTATGTATTCCGTTTTCTGTAACCGGAAGGAGACGCCATGAGTTCTAGAATGATTCAAAAAGGAAATACCATCAAAGTTGATTACACCATGCGGTTGGAAGATGGAGCAGTTGTGGGATCAACCGTGAAAGAGGAACCGGTTGAATTCACCGTAGGAGAAGGCGAGGTCATTCCAGGTCTGGAAGAGGCGGTTGTTGGAATGCATGTAGGTGATTCCCGTACGCTCAACATTCCTTACGAAGAGGCTTATGGTCCTAGAATGGAAGATCTGGTTCAGGATGTGGAGAGAGGTTTTCTTCCGGAAGGATTTGATCCCCAACTCGGGCAGGTTCTGGAAATTACCGATGAACAGGGAGATTCTCTGACTGCGGTTGTGATTGGAGTCGAAAGCGACAAAATCAAATTGGATGCCAATCACCCTCTAGCTGGGAAAAATGTGATTCTCGATCTGAGAATCATTGGTATAGAATCATAGCATCAGGATTGTCCCGCATGGGGCAATCCTTGTACCATCATTCTATAAACATCTTCGTATTCCGCTGCAATTTTTGCAGCACAGTAGTTCTTTGCACTGCTTAAACCATTACCAATCAAATTGGACCTCAATAGATCATCAGAAATCACTTTGGCAACAGAGAGGCCAAGCGTTTTTTCTGAACATAGAATACCGTCAATTCCAGACCGAATCACTTCACGAGTACCCCAGTTTTCCACCGCCACCACTGCGCACCCGCAAGCCAGAGCCTCAATCGCTGGAACACCAAAACCTTCATAGGAGCTCGCCAAACAGTAAACCCAGCTGCTTTGATAAAGCTCAATGAGTTCAGATTCACTGACTCGTCCTTTATAAACAACATTAGTGCCACTGCAGGGTTGTGGTCCAACAACGATGAGCTGGCATTCTGGATGCTTTGGAAGAATATCACGCTGGAACAGATCCAGCACAAGCCGTCCCCGCTTACGACCATCAATCGTTCCGACAAACAGTACCGTGGGATATTTTGTTTTGAATTTCCCCGGTCTAAAGGTATCCAGAGGAACACAGCAGGGAATCCATCTTTTCACAAAGGGTAATGTGCGGCAGGTGTTCCTACTTATTCCCACCTTTGCCCCTCTTTTCATACAGGAGATAAGCTCGAACGAGTAGAAAAGCAGCTGATAAAAGAATCTTTTGACACTTAACGCATGTAGTGCCTCCATGAGTGCCGAACCGTAAAAAGTACGAACGCGATTTTTACCGCCTGTCGAGAGATAATCATCCCCATGATAATGAACAATATCGTAATTGCCCTTTTCCACTTTTCTGAATAGAAGAGCCGGCATGAATTTTTTTGCGACAGGATCTTTACTCTTAAATTCCAGCAAATAATGTTTGTAGGATGCATTTTCGGGTTTAGGGCTGAAACTGTAGCAATCTATCTCATGTCCCGCCTTGACCAGAGCCAGGGCAAGTCGATGGACCTGAACCGAAACCCCATTAGGTTCATCAGATGGGAGACATTTACTGAAAAAAGCGATTTTCATAGTAAGAGAAACTTTCTGAACTTAATACTGCCATATACAAGGGATACAAGAAACAAAAATGGAGCTAGTAGTACACAGAATAATTCAGGAAAAAATCTTTTTGGATAGCCCACTTTAAAACCACTTCTTCTGGAAGCAAGGGCGGATGAAAAAAGCAAATCGGCAACAATAAAAAATGTTACTTGATCTGCAATAAATGAAATCAAAGTAATTATGTGGACAAACAGCAGTAATAGATAGCTTTTGGGAAATGGAGTTTTCACATATTTTCTATAGAGATATGGAAATTTTTTATAGAGAAGAGGGTCAAACCTTCTATTTATTGCATTTTTAAGCAGATCCCACCACTCCCCTTTTCTAAACCGATGATTTACCTTCAACTGTTCACAGAAAGCAATTTTTCCATTGTTTGTCAGTACGGAAAATGCGAGGTCAAGATCTTCTCTTTGCACTGTGAATCGTTCATCAAAGCAGCCGGCATCTACAAACACAGATTTTCGGTAAAATAAATTATTCGTCCGAAAACCAGGTTTCTCCAGGCGCTTGTATTCCTTAATCATCCCGGGTGCATCATCCGGGACTTCGACAGTTGTCTTCCCTTCAACCGCCGCAATATCCGGATTATCATGTAAATACTGATACCCTGTTAAAATCCAACAATTGTCTACTTTACAGTCATCATCTACGAAAGCGATAAGGTCACTTTCCGCATAGGAGCATCCCAGATTTCGTTTTGCACTGATGCTAATGTCATTGAGGAATTTCCATACCACATTTGGAAAAGCGCTGCTGAATTCCTTAACTTCGTAATCAGCTACAACGATTACCTGCACGAGAAGATTACTTTGAATTATTGACTCATTTAAGGAAAGCAACAGATCCCCAATGAACTGTGGTCTGTGCGAAGCAATTACAACAGCAACTGCAAAAGAATTCATTTATGAGGTAGTCCCTTCAGATTCGCTTTTCCATGATTTTTGCCTGCGTACAAAGGCCGGTAAAAGCGCCCAAGCTCCAAGTTGTTCTATTAATAATCCAGTGACAAGGACGCCAGTCTGCAGCGGATGCTTCAAAAGTCTTCCGATATCTCTTCGACGTAAAGATATCACCACATGTTTCATCAGTATCGATCTGTATGTTCCCCAAAAATTTGCTGCATGACGGAATTTTTTATACGCGTGAGGTCTGATAGAGTAAAAATGGTATTCGGCATAGAGAAGTCTTCGAATTCTGTGAGGGGCTTTTTTGATAAAGCTCTTCAGTTTCACAGTTCTCGGCATGTGAGTAACACACATTTGCGGATTGAATAGTAATTTTCCATGTTCAAGTATGCGTGCCGCCAGCTCATGGTCTTCACAAGGAGGGAAATATCCACTCTGATCAAAACCTCCGACTTTATCAAGTATTGACCTACGGTAAACCATATTACAGGTTAAGTATAACCCGCCACTGCTGTTTGAAACCTCTCTGTCCCAAACTCCCCCGCCAGACGATACTACTTGTCCTTCTATCCCCAAAATATCTGAACCTGCTGAATTTACAGTTGAGCGGAGCGCAGCATACCATCCACTATTAACACAAACGTCATCATCGATAAATACGATCCATTCCGATCTACACCTTTGCAATCCGGCATTGCGGGACTGTGCAGATCCTGCATTGGAAATAAAGTGATAACCGGCCTTGAAGCTCAAACAGATTTCTCTATTTCTACACTGTTGTTCCAGACATGATCCATCATCCACCACTAACACACCAACATCTTGCCTGTCTATTTCCGTAAACAGTGCTTCAAGGCAGCTTCGCAAATATATGCTTCGATTATATGTGGGAATGATAACTGAGAACTTTTTCCTCATCAGACATAACCCTCGTAAATTGCTGCAAGCTGCTCTGCAGGTTTTCCACTATCCCGAAGGTGTGCGATACGCCTGGAGGATTTTTCACTCCAGTATTCATGCTCTTCATGAATATCTCTCATCCCCCGAGCTATATCATCGATGCTTAACGGGTTCACAAAAACAGCAGCATCATTACAGATTTCCCACATCACAGGAATTTCTGATACTATCAGGGGACATCCGGCATTCATAGCTTCCAGTGGAGGCAACCCCAATCCTTCATATAAAGAACAGAACACAAGCCCGCTTGCAATACAGAGAAGATTGTGATACTTATTCATATCTGCGAATTCAACATTATCCAGGCATTCGGGAAGTTCCTGCTCCCTTTTGATCTCTCCGCAAATAACCAGTTTATAATCAGGCTGTGCCTTCCTGAACTGATGAAAAGCAAGTACTACAGATTTGAGATTTTTATGAGGAGCACCACCCAGTACTATAAATATTCTTTGTCTTCGCGCCTTCGAGGGACATTTTACTTCCGGAACAGGAAAAGCCAGGACTTCTACTTTGCCCTCAACAGAAGGTAAAAATGAAGTCAGATCGGAACACGTCTGTTGAGAAATACACAAAACCCGACTGGCTTTTTTTAAAAGTGATGGTTGTACTTTCCAATAAAAACTTCTTTTCACTGCATTCAGATATGGATTATCCCAAAGTTGCACCCCTAAATCAAAAACAGTAGCTATTGAAGGACAGATGTCAAAACCCGAACCTATACGCCAGAGGGGTCCGCATGATATCCAATAATGGAACAGATCAATTCCATATTTGTATTGCAGACAAGGAATATGGAACAGATCATTTTTCCAGTTTCCCGGTTTATATTCAATAACAGGAAAACTGACAAGGTGTTGTGGTAAACATTCTTTCTGTCCCCAAATCACAATATCGGTACATAATCCAGATTTCGTGAATGCTTCAGTTATGGATGAAACATACATTCCAATGCCTCGATTACGATATCCGAATGAATACAGTCTCATATCCCACAGGATTTTCATTCTCTCTCGACCTCATTATATACCTGGTAGAGCTCGAGTGCTTTTTGAGTATAGCTGTTCTCTTTGGCAAATCTTGAAGTGTTTATCTTGACGATCTCTCTAAAAGGTTCATCTTCGATGTATTTATGTATATAATCCAGCACAGGCTGCGGTTGATTTGAACAAAGAAGCACTCCGTTATGATCCGCCAGTTCTCTTGTTAGGGGAAGTTCTGTAGCTATCACCGGAATTCCGGCACCAATAAATTCGGGAATACTACCGGATGAGCTTCGGTTTGAAAAGAGACAGAGTGCCAGATCGATATCTTTCAACGAATCGTAAAATTGCGGTTCCCCCAACCAGCCTGTAATCCGAAACCGATCTTGCCATCCCATAGATGTAATCTTTACACTCAAATCAGACATCAAAGCGCTTTGATCTTTTTTAAACCCACCAACCCACGTGAATTGCCAGTCGGTGGTTATTCCTTCCAAGACCTTGAAAAGTAATTCAAAATCATAATGAGGATTAAGAAAACCACAACAACCTAGCCGCAGTTTATCATCAGAATGTTTGTGAAATGCTGCGTTTGTAAAAACGGGATGACCAATTACTGTTATCTTTCGTTTCTCAATGCCCCACTGAGCTACTATTTCTTTCTGAAACTGATGATGAACCAGAATACGTGCTGCATTGAAAAACCTTTTATTTACGTGATTTCTCTGCATAGTCTGAAGAGGATGTCTATAGTCATATATCATTCTCTTCAACTTGAGAAATGGAGGACGTACATTTTCCCGAGGATATGAAAAAGGGTCTCTTCTGTATACCTCGTGTAAAGAAACGATTACCGGCTTATGAATTTTTCTGCACAGTTTTGAAAACAAGTCCATTTTACTGAAAAAGCCTGGCTCATACTGAATATGAACGATATCAGCCTCACTACACATTGAGATGCATTCATTGACGCTGTTTTGGAATGATTCCGTGTCAATTTCGTCAATTTCCAAAGGAAGCTGCTTCAGGGCTCGAAGATAACGGGTGCCGTATACAGAAATACCGCACTGTTTATCCTTGGGGTAAACAAAACTCACACGCAAGGCAAACTCTCCTGAGTAAGAAGCTTCTTTGGAAGTAAACCCTTGTTTCTTTTAATACAAACTTTGAGGTATCGCAAAACTCCGGCACACCAGCCAATTAATCCGGCCATTACCAATAATGGATTATGCTGCACGAGCTTACCATCAGGCATTCTCGTCAAATACTCCAGTCTGTGCCACCAGAATGAATACAGTTTTCTGGTAAAACGGTATTTGGAATGCTTATGAAGAAAATAAGCTGTATTTGCAAAGAGATGATATATGTACATGAAGGAATGCTGAGTCCTGCATCCTCCCTCAGCAGCCCTTAAATGCTTTACTTTAGCTTCAGAGCAATACCATATCCGATAACCGGCTTCTCTAATTCTAAAAGCCATGTCCACATCTTCCCAGAGGGCGTTCTTTTTGAAATTAGGATCAAACATACCTGCATTACTGAGAGCTCTGCGCGAAAAGGACATATTGGCTCCCATCACACTTATCGCATCCTGGCTTTGCGCAACAGAGAAATTCTGAATACACTCACCAGTTGTGATATCTATTCTTGAGGGACATACTGAGCCGGTAGTGAATAACGGGTCATCAACAAACCCAGCAACAGCTCCAATCGTGCAATCAGTATAAACTTGACGATGCTTTTCAAGAAGTGCACTGCCACAAACAACATCATCATCCAGAAAGAGGATGATATCACCACAACCGGCAGTAATCCCCGCATTGCGGGCAAGGGGCAAATTGGCCTGATTGAGATTACTCAAATGTAACCTGGGATCAGAAGAGATTTCACCACTTGAATTGCATTGACTTACCACATAAAGGCGATCGTTTTCTCCCATCAACTTCAGTATTGAAGAGCAGAGATCAGGGAGAAAACTGTTTCGTTTGTAAGTAGCAACGACAATATCTATGGATAGTGTACACATTAATTATGTCGTTACAAGAGCACCTGTCGGTGCTCAATCCTTTTTGGTCTTGTAGTAATGATAGTAATATTTGTAGTAACCGTAACTGGAGTATCTGTGAGAAAGATTAATATCATTCAAAACAGCTCCGTACATTTTTATACCCACGTTTCGCAATGAATTCACAGCCCTCAGTGCAACTTCACGATCAGTATGATGAGACTTTACTACTATTAATAACCCATCAAGCCGGGCACCCAGCAACGTGGCATCGGTGACAGCCACAATGGGGGGTGTATCAAAGAAAATCATATCGAACTTACTTTTAAAGTAGTCAATAATTTGCTTCATTTTCTGTGATCCGATAAGTTCTGCCGGGTTGGGGGTGAAAATTCCAGCAGTAACAATAGACAGATTTTCAATGCCGGTCGGACGGATAATGCTGTTATAATCGGGATTATCCATAAAAAGCTCGGAAAAGCCTGGTTCCCGTTTCATGCTGAATATGTGATGAATGACGGGTCTACGCAGATCGGTATCAACCAGCAGAGTCTTTTTGCCCATCTGAGCATACGCCATGGCCAGGTTGGAAATTGTCAGAGATTTTCCCTCTCCGGGGCCGGCGCTGGTAAGCAAAACAGCCTGAAGGGGACTGTCCGGACTGGCGAATGATAAATTGGTGCGCAAAGAACGGTACGACTCTGAAATAACGGAATCCTGCCCCCCTAAACCGAAGACATTTTTAGGATACTGTGTAAGAACGGTTTTCTCTCCGGAACGAGAGGAGCTTCTCTGAATTTCTATATCGTTTTTCTTATTGTGCGAAATATGAGGAATGGTACCGAGCACCGGAAGAGAAAGATACTTTTCTATATCCTCATTTGATTTAAGAGTTGTATCATTATTCTCGATCAGAAAAGCCAGCCCTACTCCCAGGAGCAGACCTAATATGATACCCAACACATAAAAACGGGTCTCATTTTTACTTATAGGAGCTTTTGGCATTACTGCCATGTCTACAATTTTAAGTCCGGCGCCACTCGAATTGGAGCGAATTTTCTCTTCTTCGGCCTTTTCTAGTAAAATAGAATAGAGGTTTTCGTAAACCTCCTTAGAGCGTTTCAACCGGAGTAACTCTAATTCATCGTTAAGAATATTGGGGTTTCCCTTTTTGTAATTCTGAATTGCTTTTTCATAAGACTCCAGGCGCCGTTTAAATAATTCCAGATCGCCTTCCTTGTTAATGACCGACTTTCGCAGTTCTTGCCATTGACGCATCGTTGAGGGGTCAATGGCATTACTTGAGTGCTGCTGGTACTGAACAAGTTGAGATTCCAAGTCTTGAATTTCCCGATCGATAGTTGAAACTCCCGACAATCTGATCCCTAATCCCTCCAGCCTAAGTTTCTCTGTTTCAAGTTCCTGAAGTTTTGCACGAAGCCGAAGGTACTCGGGGGATTTTTGCCGACTGTCCGGAGTAATTTTACTTTCCAGTCGCGCAAGCTGTTTTTTTTCCGCTTCGAAATCTGCTTCTTTGACGCCAAGCTGAGCCAGACTTGTGGCGTAAGCTTCCTGGAGTGTCTTCAGCTCCGGAGTAGTTCCTTCCTGCACATGACCGGTTCTATCGCTGAATCGGCGATAGTCATGTTCAGCCTGCTCCAGATTTTTTCGTATAAGCAGCAACTGCTTTTCAATTTCCACAACTGCCCTGCGAGATTCTTCGCTGGCTACCTCCTGACAACGAGAGCGAAACAAATCGGTACCGATTCCGGCAAGCAAATAGGCGATTTCCTTTGATTTTCCTCTGGCATTAAAACGGAGGAAGGAAGAAAAGGTGGTTTTTCTTAAGGAAAGATTGGATTGTATGTACATCAGGGCATCATCACGCGTATACTTGGGGAACGCCTCTGTAAACACGTCCATCCCGATACTATCCAGCAGGGATTCCAGAAACGTTCTTGAACTTAAAATTCCTTCATAAAAGCTCAATGATCTCACATTCGTATTCATGATCTGATTGACATAAGCATTCTGCTCCTCAATCACGATGGTTGAATAGGATTCATAGACATCCTCAATGCGATACACAAAGTAAACTGTTGACAAGAAGACGCTGAGAAAGGTAAGCAGTATGATCTTCTTACGTCTAAAGAGAACAGAAATGTACTCTCGGAGAGTATGACTTTTAATAAAGGAGGTGCTGGTTGCTGTATTCTGAGATTTGTTCACTTGAATAGTCCTGCAAAAGTCTGAACTGTTAGAATTACAAGAAGGACATTATTGGTAACAGTCATGAATGTTTTCCAGTCAAACCAACGGGTATAAACAAGAATCACATCACCCTGCTTAACTTCAGGAATACTGTCCATGCTGCCTTTATCAATATAGGACTGGACATCGATAATTTCCTCGTTTGTTTTCCCTTCTTCAAGACTTAACCGCCTCACCTTCGACAGATCAGCCTTTTCTGCAGGTCCACCTGCCATGTAAATTATTTCAAAAACATTCGTCTTCTCATCAATTTCAAACATCCCCGGTTTCTGAACCGAACCGATGACCTTTACTTTCTTGTTTTTCGGCTGGGATAGTACAATTACAGCATCATCATTACCAAGCTGCGGAAGACGATCCATTTGACCGTTGCCGAGGAAATCTTTGAGATTAAAATACTCTGAACCATGAGACCGTCCTCTATACACGATCCTGATTTTTTCCAAATCGGCCAAAGGAGTCGCCCCGCCTGCTTTCTGAATCACTTCCTGAATAGTCGCCCCCTGGTAGACAATGACAGGACCGGGATTCATAACTTGACCGAGCACGTTTATCACTATCTCCGGTTTTTCCACAATTGAAACCAGGACCAGTGGATTGTCCACATGCCGTGCCAGCCTGAAGGATAAATCATTCATCAACTCTGAAGTGCTTACATTAATTACCTTTTCATCTGCAAGAAGAGGATAATCAACTGTCCCGTTGTCAGCAACCTTATAGCGGCCGCTGAACTCCGGATGAGATATCACGCGAATATCTATAACATCTCCAGGTTTGATAATGGCTGCCATTGTAAGGCAAGCAGTCAATATAATCATCATTGCACTTTTCACGCGTAAACTCCTCTTTTCAGGCCGCAGAAGAAAAAACAAAAGGATAAGTGACCGTCACATCACCTTCAGGAATTTCATCGAATTGCCACATGCGAATTTTTCTTATAATCTCCTGTTCAAGTTCACCGTTCCCTGTTGAATTCTCGAGAATAGTGATATTTGAAATGGTCCCACTTGCGGTTATGGTGAATCGCACGGTTATTTTTCCAGCTAGACTTGGATCACGTCTAAGAAATTTTTGATAACTGAGTCTAATACTAGAACGATGAGAAGCCACTATCTGATTAATTGCAGCATTATCCCGTTTTGCGCTTGACGATGCGGCACCCTCGATGCTTTCCGGCCTCTGAATCACAAAATCCCCTCTTTTGGCCAGATCTGCGGAGGCAGCCACACCTACTCCCGAAATCAAATCGTCAATCACTTCCCTTGATGCGACAGTGACATCTTTGCTCTTTACTATTTTTCTATCAAGCACATCCACATTCTGGGTTCTTTTGAGACCAGTAATATTTTCCAGTGCCTCATCAAGACTGCTGAATTTTTCTCTTGAATCATCCCTGCTTCCAAGAACATCCACAACAGCAGGGCCCTTAGCTGTCTTACCTACGCCTGTTAACATACCAAGCACACCAACATTTCGGACCTTTTCCTCTACTTTTGCACTTCGTTCAGTAACAGCCTGCTGAGCCTTACTACGCTCAGCCGCACTTCTCTGCACCGGACCGGGAGTTGGCTTAGTTTCAGCAGGTTTAGTTCCCCCGCCCTCTGTTTTTGTCTGCGACGAGGAATTCTTTTTGTTTTTAGGTAAAGGCTTTTCTACAATAAGCCTTGCGAAACGTTCTGGAATCTGTTCAATTACCACAATATCCTGTTGTTTAGAAACCTTGTGCTTTACAAGCCAGTAAATACCAATGACATGTGCAAGTATGGACAAGACCACCACAAGTAGGAAACGGGGATCGACCGATCTGAAAAATGACCCCTTAACCTTCTTGATCAGAGCCTTATCTACTCTTCTCTGAAAAACCGCAGATGAAAATCCTGCTGGTTCCGTCAAGTTATTCCTCTTTTTTCCTTACAGCCAGAGAAAAATTGTTATAACCCTGCTGCCCACAGGTATACATGATCTTCTTGAGCAGTCTGAACCGGATTCGTTTATCACCCTGGATGATAATATCTCCTTTAAACTTTGTTTTATCGGAATACATTCCGATTTTCTCAGTCGCCTCCCTTCGCAATCTGAGCCACTCATGAAGTTCAGGTATCACCAGGTCTTCAGATTCATCAATGCTTTTTATATCTGTTATTTTTGAATTTTCAACCATGAGATAATTATTATTTACAACAAGGGTAACCATCAGTTCTGGCCTCTTCTGAGCAGATGACTCGGGCAGGATCAGATCTTTTGAAACGGTAATGATCTCTCCTTCCGATGAAAAACTTTTCAGAAGATAAATCAGAAGTATTGTCATCACATCCACCAGAGAAGTCAGCTGGGGTTTGAATCCCTTAAGCTGACCAGACCCTCTGGACTTTCTAATCCTCGAGACGTTGGATTTAGATGCCGGAAAACTCATAATTCCTCATCCGAATCAACAATGGGGAAAATCTTGTCAAGATTAGTTCCAATGAACATGGAACGTATGAACCCCTGTGGATTAAGAAACACCAGGCGACGGTTATCCTGCTCCAGCAGTCGCCAGCAGTATACAAAGACCCCAAGACCATGGCTGTCAATAAAGGTGGTATTACCCAGATCAACCACTATGGTCTGAGCATTACCCTTGAGCAAGCCATCCAGTTTTGTTGTGACCTTTGCTATTTGATCTCCTGTGAGCTCACCTCTGATCTCAAGAACCGGATGGCCCTTGAGCTTCTTGATTCTCATTTTGAAACTCATCCCACTTCCCCCGATAGGCCGATGTCCGGAAATTGAGATTCCCTGCAGATGTCCATAAATTTGACAATATCCTCATAGAGCACCCCCTCCTCAAGGACCAGCACCACACTTTTTTGTGAAGGATACTGAAACTTAATCGCCTTGAGCAGGGCTCTAAGTTGTTCAAACTGATAATGCCCGTTTTTCACTGGTACCAGATCAAGTTTGTTTCCGGTGCCAACAATTCTGAATCCGTTTGCGGTAACTACAATTGAAATGTCAAGTTCCTTGGTTTTCTCTTCAGTAACCTCCCCACCTTCCGTCTGAGATGGTGGCAGTGAAAAGTCAATCACCGCAAGATGCGTGAAAACAGCCATTGAAACCAGGAAAGGAATTAGAACCATAAAGAGATTCATTACCGGAGTAACATCCAGGTCGATCATTTCAATCTCCTGCCCCGTTCCCTTACGCGCTCTCTTACAAACAGGAAATGCTTTTTTCATTTCCTTGTTATTTTGATCACGGTTGTATTGATCACCGGCCATTATTAACCTCTCCGGAGTAATTCATTACTCTGCGCTGAGCATAAAGAAAGTTCAGTAATCGGACAGAACTTTCATCAATTTCCTCGATAAGTGTATTAGCTTTGGCCCCAAGGATGGAATACATAATCATGCAGGGAATTGCAACAATCAACCCAAGTGCAGTGGTGTTCATGGCAATAGCAATACCGTTTGCAAGTACTGTGGCCTTCTGTGCCGGGTCCGCTCCAGCCAGCGCACCAAATGCCTGCTGAAGTCCGAAAATGGTTCCTAACAGTCCCAGAAGAGTGGAGATATTTGCGAACAGAGAAAGGTAGTGAGTCCGGCGCTGAATTCTGGGCAATTCTCTCAAGGCAACTTCATCAACCGCGTTTTGAATTTCCTGATCAGGTTCCCCCTGCTGAAAGTGCCACAACGCCGACTCAAGAATGAGGGACAACGGATTTTTCAATCCTGCACACAATTTCCGGGCTTTCTCCACCTCATCATTTCTGACCAGCCGTGTGACCTGAGTAAGAAGTGCTTTTGAGTTGAGCCTACAATGAATGTAGAAATAAAATGCGCGTTCAATAAAGATCGCCAAAGCAAATGCAGAAACAGATGCAATCGGATACATCCATATGCCGCCATCCTGAAAAAAACGGGCAACTTCTTCCATTTATCCTCCTATTATGAAATTCTAAGAGAAAACTAAGCCACTAGCCCTAATTTTACCATTGCTACGGTTTCATAGTCAACGCTAAGTTCATGATTTTGCTCTCATTTCACTCAGCCAAAGGCACCAGCGGCATCGATTGTTTTATCTCCTCTTTAAAAGATTTTGTAAGATCCAGTTCTCTGAAGTATGATCTTTCCTTTGGAAGAAAAATCATCACCTGCGGCTTATCAACTTTACCCTTTATCTTTGTACTCACTGTAAAGGTAATTGTTCCAGGTTTCTCAATCCGATAATTACTCTGATCGGTGCTATCGGCAGACTGTGCAAGCAGTATCCCCAATATCAGTAATAATGAAAGAGACACCTTGCTGAAGATTTTCAGCATAACATCAATTCTCCTGATCAAAATTTTTAATCGTGGGAAACTTGTACACTCCCGGCCGCACCAGTTCACTGGAGAGCTGCAATGATACAGGTGATTTGGGAACGTAGTTAAATGAACTTGCAAGGACCTTTAAATGAGGCAGCAAGCCATAGATATCACTTCCGCATTCGCTACTTATCGCCAGAACATTATTTCCTTTTCGCACTTTGCCCATCAGATTATAGCGTCTTTCATCGGGTAACGCCGTTTCAGCCTTTACCGATTCACCATTCACAAACACACTTACATTACAGGATGTAAACAAAGTCAATTGAGCAGAATAAGGGACATCTTGTAAGCTGAATGGTCTTCTAAAGAAAAGTTTCTTTTCGGGTTTGTAGGACTCGAGCTGTTCAGAGTTGCCGCTTCCAAACCACATGGGCGGGTAAGCTCCAGTGGAATCTCCCTCTGTAAGTTTTGTTTTCAAATACACTTTCTGAGGTCTTTGCCATGCACTATCGCTGAAATCGTTCAGCTGCCATTCAACCAGAGATGAATCATTGCTGATCTTCCATTGAGGGCCTGATTTGAATTGCAACTCGACAAGTGTATCCTTTTTAACACCGTACTCCTGAGGATTTTCCTGAAATAGACGAACATAGGCGTGATTTACATAATCGCCTGAAGCATAACCCTTTTGTGCATAATCAAGGACATTACGGTAAATTTCAAGGGCCTGCTCCCCGAAACGGACTCCGAGTTCCTCAAAACGAAGTTTATATTCCTCTTTTTCAATCTCGTTTGCACTTGCTGGATAAGGGGGATTCTTGAACAATTGAAAATGAAGGAGATCATAGCACCGGCCTTTAACAAACATCAACCGAGCTACTTCCTCCCTGATCTTAAGGGCACTTTCATCATTAATTTTGTATGCCTCAGCAATCTTTAACCCTTTTAAAAAAGCATCAAGAGCCTGATTTTCATAATCCTCAATTTGAGTGAGGAGTTTGGTCTGGTAAACAAACTTATCATATTTATCAAACTTTTCAGGAACTGGAGCTTCACGTGCGATCATTGCCACATCTGCATAAATCTCTCCGGCAGAGAGACTGGTAGTTGATATTCGCGAAGTAGCTTGTTTGTAAAATTCATCACGTTCCTCGTAGATAGTACCCATTTCGAGACTTTTCAGATACAAGTCAATGGCTCTGTTCTGGTAAGGGGCAATTTTCTGCATGAGCATCATCTTCTGATTAATTAAAGCGAAACCGGAAAGCGGCTGACGGGCATCAGCTTGCCTTGCAATTTCCGCCAATGCCAGAAAATTCTCAGCTGCCATGCAGGGCAGCATCGTGAGCTTTTTTCGAGACTGCAGGACATACTTGTCTTCAAGCTTCTCCCGAATTCCCAATTTCACATTCTGTTCATGAAAGTGCAGTGCCTTTTCCAGCAGTTTTTCCACCGCATCAGCAATGCTTAATTCAAGGACCTGCCGTTCTTCAAAGTCAGCACTTGCAGGACGCTCCTGTTTGAATACATCCATGGCGAAATCTTCCTGAATCTGACCGATTTGGAAGATGCTTCGAGTGGTCCATTCCAAAATGCCAAACTTGACAGCTTTGGTATATGCAGAAATTGCCAAATCGAGCAGATGATTTTTTTCTTTGATCTGACGCAAATACTTATCACGCGGAAGAGAGAGTCTGATATTTTTCATCATCTCATGGCGAATCTCTCCAATTGTGAAATGTGCCTGAGCTGCATAAAAGGAATTGATGGGACTTGGATCCTTCAGTTTCAAATACGTCTGAGTTGCAGATTCCAATCTTTCCAATGCCTCAGAATACTTACTCTGCATATGGAGTGCTATCCCCATCATGCAGAGTGCCTGAATCACCCTGTCAGCATCATTCCCATAACGTTTCGAAAATTCCCGGGTTACTCGGCTCACAGATTCCCAATCCTTAACTTTACCATAAATCTCACCAGCCCTGAAGAGCACATCTGCAATGTCCTCGTTTGACGGATACAATTGAGCCATTTTTTCAAACGTGGCAGCAGCTTCTCTTAGCTTGCCACTGTTCTCAAAGCAAAAACCGGCATTATTCATTGCCGTTGGAGCCAATTCCGAAGTAGGATAATTTGCCGCAGTTCTCAAGTATGTTTCAGCTGCGTTATCCCATTGCTTCAACTGCTCATAGCTGCGTGCAATTCTAAACTGTGCTTTAGGCAGAAGTTTGGAGGCTGGATATCTTTGAAGCAGACGCTGGAAGATTAAAATAGCCTGAGACAACTCATTCATCTTTTCATACGCCAATCCGCTATTGAAAAGTGCGACATCGGCAATCTGTACATCAGGGAATTCAAGCGCAACTTTTTCATACTGCTGTGCGGCATCTTTGTACCTACCCTCATTTTCATACTGTTCGGCCAAACGGAAAATTGATTCTGCTATTCTCGCAACAGCTTCCGTCTGGTCTCCACCTTCACCCGCCATATCCCTTAACTTTCGGTACCAATCCTGCGCCTGTTCAAATTTTTTCTCCTCGTAGTAGGCCTGTGCAACCATCTTTATAGCTTCGAAAGACTGCGGAGTTCCTGGAAAAAGTTCCACAATTTTCAAATAGGCGGCTCTACTTTCCTCCAGAAGCCCGTTTTTATAAAAAAGAGAGGCTTTAATATTTAAAACATCTGCCGCTTTTGATGTCTTTGAATCAACAAGGAGATAATTGTCACAAGATTGCACCAAAAGCTTCGATGCTTCTGACAGCTCGGAAGAGTCAATAACCGAGGGAGCAACGGCAACGGAATCTTTTTGCTTTACAGTATCAGCCTTAACGGAATTATTGACAACGGGAACTGGCTTCCTTCCGGACGTACATCCCCAAATCAGCACCAAAAGAAACACTAAAAATGTACAATTAGATTTCATTTGGCCCCCTCCTCAACTTTCAACAACTGCTGGGAGGCCACAATAGCATTCCATGCGGCAGTTTCCCTGTACTTGCTATTTTTGTACAATCTTGACACATTGATATATTCTTTTGCGGCCTGTCTAAAATCTCCCATTGAAAACTGCACTTCAGCCATATTGTAATGACATTCACTCGTGATGGGGGCATTGGGATAATTGTCAACAAACTCCTGATAAGCTTCCAATGCATAATCAAACAAGGTCGTATCATTGTTCTGAAGTGCGAATTGATGAAATCCGATTGCTGCATCATATAGATGTTTGGAGGCAAGGCTGTCTGCACGGGCGCATATAACTGAATCTTTCTGTGCTTTAGACCATGAGCTTTTTTTATTATACTTGTTGAAGAAAGCCAGTTTCATCCGGCCGGACTCGTCGGGAGATTTTCCGCGTTCCGAAATAGCAAGTAATTGACTTTCAAGCAGCGGATTCTGTGGATGTTGAGGGTACATTTTGAGAATGGTTTTATACGTTTTGCTCGCCATATCATAACGACCCTGATCTCTATACACGCCCGCAAGTCGCTCGAGAATACGGTATCCTTTCTCAGGATCGCCGAACTTATTTACAAAAGTTACCGCCTTCTGCAGCCCCTGATCTCCTGAAATATCTGTTTCACTGAAGCTTATGGCTATATAATCCATAGATTCCTTTTCGAGTAAGGCACCAGCTTTCGTTCCATCCCCGAGCTCAACAAGCGCAAGAAAGGAACTGATTGCCTTCTCCGGATTGGACAGGCGATACTGGGTCCAGGCAAGCTTATACAAAGCCTGATCGAAATAATCACTTTCAGGGTACTTTAAAACGGAATGATAACACTTGATTGCTTCATCAAGTTCAGATTTGTCGAAATGATATTCCCCACAGTACATCCAGGCCTGAGCCGCATGGGAGCTGGCAGGATAGTCTACCGCGACCGTTCGCATGTAATGAAAAGCACTGTCGAACTGAGATAGATCATTAAAACACCACCCCATACTGTATAGCGCGGCCGCAGTAACCTGTGAATCCGATTGAAGTTTAATCACCTTGCGAAACTCCGATAGGCTTTTGCCATGGCTCAGCACGGGTAAAGCAGGTGCGGCGATTCTTTTTACAAGACCTGTGTCCTGTTTGGAAATGAGGTCGTTGTAGATTTCAAGGTTAGCTTCATAATTGTCCACCTCGCGACTGTAATTGTCATTTTCTTCCGAATAATGCAATTCTGCAAGGTGGTAGCGCAAGTAGGCTTGATCCTCAATTTTCATCTCAGATTGCAAAGCTGTTTTTATTCTTGCTGTCAGATCTTTATAAGCCTGCCTTTTTATCGATTCTTCCCGTTTTAATATTGAGTCGAGTGCAGAAGCTGTACTGGAATCAACTTTGAGATGCAACTGGCCTTTTTGCCAGTCAAGGTACTCCCTTTCCCATTTAAACCGATCAAGCATAACATCAATTTTAAATATATTCATTTCATCCACAACAGCTTTAATTCTATCCCTGTTGCGGGTCACCGTTTCCAACCTGCTTACTTTCACAATATGCTTACTTTCAGCCTCATTGACATCGATCATCAAAGAATCGAGGACCAAAAGAAGCTGCTCGCGCTTTTGAGTGAAGCGGACTTCCTGAAATGAACCGGATGCGTAGTAGGTCGTAAGCATGTTTATAATCTTGTTTACCCGGGCATAAATTGAAGCGATATCATTATACCCGGGATGCTTTTCACCTCTGATTCGTTCCAAAAGAAGTTCCAATTCGGATGCTGCCTGCAAGAATTTCCTTTCGGAAGGATTTTCTGCTGCAGCCTCTTTAACCCTTTCAAGGAAATTGGATAAACGCTTCTCCTCAGAGCTGAGAAATACATTTTTTTCCCACTCAGTATTTGCCTTCTGAAGAAGTCTTTTAGCTAATGTAAATATAGCTTCAGCTGCAAGAGGTGATTCCGGTTTCTGGTTAATAAGCTTACGAAGAGCATTTTCGGCTTTCTCGTCTGCTCCCATTCCAAAATAGCACCATGCCACACCTGTAAGCACTCTATCGATTTCCACTTCTTCCTTAAGCATCGGAAAAAAGATGGCAAGTGCATTTTCGAATGCACCAGATTCATAGAACAGCTCTGCCATGGTAAGCTTAACTTCATAGAAAGCCTTTTTATCGTTGTCAGAAACCGGTTTAACTTTAAGAGCACTTTCGAGTACCGAAAAGGCCATTGCAGTATCATTCTGCACCAGAAAGGACCGGGCGAAAGCGTGTAAAACATGAATAGCATACGGTGAGCCTTTTTCAATTGCTGAAGCTCGTTTACTGTAGTCCTCTTTTTTCTGCAGCGCTATTCCACTTTCCAGTACAAGCCACAGCAGCAGGTTTTTAGCTGCACCTCTTTGTTGCAATAGTTCACTCTGTTTTCCACTGGCCCATACTTCATTATATTTGTGAAGCGAATACAAGCTCTGCAATAGGTAGGGAAATACTTTTTCTGCTGATTTTGACCCTTCAGTAATCTTCGAAGCAATAGTAATAACCGCTGGATAATTGCCCAAGGCAAAATTGACCCTTGCAAGTTGCAGATTCAATTCATCAAGACCAACCCGCCCTTCATACCTTTTAATGAGATCAAGTGTCTTTTTACGCGATATTTCATACTTTTCATCTTTAAGGTACTCACGTATTCGCCGATTCTCGACGAGGTACATCTCCCGTGCCTGGGCTAGATTGCTTCTGTTCACTAGAGCATTTTTAATGAAATTCAACTTCTGGTAACTGGTTTCGGAACGCTGGCCAAGACTTGCCTTGAGAATCTGAACGAATTCCTCTTTTTCTGAAGGTTGATTGATTTTCTGTTCATCTATTCCCATGGAAACAGTTAATGTTCCAAATAACCTGTCTATTCCTCCCCAGAGAGAATCGATAGCATTTTTGACTTCAATCATTTCTGATATCCGTTCAAGGTCCTGCCGTTCCAAAACTTCAAACATCCCATCTACAGGTTCATTTACAACCATTTCCCTTAATATGGACATCGCATCGATCAACGGAGGCCTCAAGGCATTTACTTTTGTTTTCAGTGCTGTACATTTTTTTTCAGCAGCCTCCATTTTTCTGTCGATGGAGATCATAGTGCTGTTATCAATTCTAGTAAGCTCAGATGGAAAGAGCTGCAGGTCACGAATATCCGAAAGCACATCTGAAACTTCCATAAGTTCCTGATTCAGCATACCGATTTTTTCCCACTGGGAACCAAACCGCAGCACCTGATTTTCCCTGGTCCTCCATATATCATGCAAATCGGAAGAAAACAGAAAAGAAAACAGAACAAGAGACAGCAGTGCTGCCCCTTTTAAACGAAAGACAATATTCTGTTTTACTGTTTTCATTGCAACTAATCCTCTAAAAGAACCTTTTCCCTTCTCTTTTTTATCTCTTCGAGCCTCTGTTGTCCATCATCCTCTTCATTTTCTCCCAGCTCTCTATCATTCTGTTTTTCCAAACTGTTGAGACGCTGATCGAAATCAATGGTTTTTCTTTCCTTTCTATTTTTCAACAGCAGATAGTTTCTAAGCATCTCTGTACTGGTTGCTTTATACTTCAGCGGTATTGTTGCAGTTGCCACGATCTTCCATTTAACAAACCAGGGGTCGAATGGATCTTTGATTCCCCTTTTAACCTCATCCGGAAAAGCTTCAACTATTCTCTGGTTGAGCATTGATAAATCATGCCTGTTGATTCTTGATTGCTGGTTGACACTCAATAATAATGGAACGGAAAAAGTGAGGTATGCTCCACCTTCATATCTGATATTGCCACCCACAGTGATGTAACTTGGGTTTTCTGTAAAATAGACAAGATGCTTCTTTCCTCCCATTGGGAAAGCCATCGGTTCGGAAAAATTATCAAAAGCCTCAAGTGTATAGTAAGTAAAGAAGTCGTAGTCATAACCATTAAATACTATTCCGGCTTTGAAAAGAGTTTGCCAGCAGGAAGCTCTTTCAAAAGGGAAACGAAATCCCACATTCACCATGACCCGAAGAGGGACGGAGCTTATTTTTGAGAGCAGATCTAATTCGTAAATAGCCCAGGGTTCAGCCACAAACCCTTGTACAGTGAACCCTTCAGGCATAAAGCCCCGATATCCACCGATAGTTGGAGGGCCTTCAGTCACGTTATAATTCATTTTCAACATAAGGGCAAGCCCGCTTAACCGGAGATCCTTGTTGTCAATGGGAGTATACTTGAATGCCCCTGAGACCCATCCAGGCTTCCAACCCCAGCCTAAAAGCCTGCTATCGATAGAGAGCATGAGATTATCAAGTAAACCGGCGTTCATACTCGCTTCAGCAAATATCCTTACATTAGAAACCCATCGTTTTCTCTCAGATTCCGGTCCCTGAATATTTGCAGGCGCATCATCCCAAACATGACCCAATAAAGTCCCTCCAAGCCAGATATCACCTGGTCCAGTAGTATTTGCTCCATAAAGAGTCCCGTAAGCTTCTCCCCTGTCTCGAATGACACTCCCCTGGGCATACAGGCCGAGAGTTATACAAAGGACAGCAAATGTAAACAAAGCTACAGTACGTTTCATAGAATCCTGGCTGTTATTGAAGCAACTGTTCAATTTCCCTCATTTTAGCATCGATTTCTTCTCTTCTTTTTCTAATGTCCTCTTTGGTAGTCGAAGAGGAATCAGCCTGCTCGTCAATAAACGGATCGATTTTCATTCTGAATGTTTCGCGCTGTTCGATATTTCTACTGATCAAATCTTTTTGTCGTATCTCTTCCTGTTCTATGAAGATCAATGATCTCACAGCCTCGGTTTTGGTTTCCTTATACAAAAGAGGCATTTCTAATCCAACTTGTGCCTGGAAATGAGCAGGTTCAAGTCCGTTAACCAGCTTTACATCGTTAAACATCAGCAGCCTTAATGAACCCAGTACTGAAAATCCTTCTCCAAGCCGCATTCTACCTCCGGGCTCAACCCACATAACCCTCTGCTCATACTTTTTATCCCCATCCAGATTATTCCACCTTTTTTGTTTATACAGCCCATATCCCAGATCAACATAGTAGCTATGCTTATAAAGTTTCCATTCAACAGCTGCCCGAAAAGAGATCTGATCATACCGGAACAGCAGTTCCGGCGCATCTGCCAGACTAAAATACCCATATAGCTTTAAGGGGAACGTGTTGAAAAGGGAGATAAAATCCAGGTCGACAACACAGGAGGGAATAATGAACGAATTGTAATCTGGCTTGCCTTGTCTAGCAGAAGCGCTAATAGTATCGCCCTCCATAGAAAGGTAAAGTTGCCCCAAAGCACTCATCCCCAGGAAGCGAAGACGGTCATTACCGGGTAAGGTAATCTGAAGACTGGAGGAGATGCAGCCGAAACTCGATAAACCGGGAAAGCTGCTTGAAGCCGAAAGCTGCAGATTATTGCCAATTCCGACCTTCATGCTCGCAGAAGCCTGTGACTGAAACCCGTTTATAAACACCCCACCCATCAAACCACTGCCAACGGTGATATTACCGTGGCCGGCGACATTGGATGCGGGGATGTTGGAGGTTCCCTCATTTCTACCCCTCTTTACAGTCTGGGCACTGAGTGTAAAGGCGAAAAGAACGAGAACCAGCACTTCAGTCCGGAATTTCATATTGCCGAGCTCTCCATCACTTCTTCCAGTCGCTGCGTGACTGGCACAAGCGTTTTTCCGGAAAACCTTCTTCCCTGCTTTTTGATGGAGCGCTTGTACTTCCTAAGCTCCTCGACTGCATTCTCATCAAAAAGACGCCATCCGAACGCATTTCTGGTGTCAGAAACTGAATTACCGGGATCTTCCAACCACCGCTTCAGCGTTGATACCGAGATTCTCAGTTTTCTGGCAACCTGACCAGATGTTAAATACCCTTCCACTTTTCCCTACTCCCTCTCACGTAACAGGCCAGGCCTACACTACCTGTGCGGCACGGTTTATCAACAAAACACATTCTGTTGTGATATGCAAGCGATTGATTTTTCTTTTTTTACCCTATCCGCATGATCGTTCAAAAAATCAGTCATTTCACCGTATAACATATTATACATACAAGGCACAGACTGTCAAGCTAATAGGGGATTTTTCACGAAGAAAAAGATCACAATCAGCCTCATTTTTCTTTGACATCCAAAGGCGATGGTAGTATATTATGGCACTGATTGAAATTTCTTGCGGCCATAGCTCAATTGGATAGAGCATCTGACTACGGATCAGAAGGTTTGGGGTTCGACTCCCTATGGCCGTACTTAAAATCTGAAGGACAGTAGGTAAAGCTGCTGTCCTTCTTTTTTTGATACCACCTGATAATGCCCGCCACCATTCTCCTTTGCTAATCAAAAACAACTTTTTTTTCTTCACTATAGGAATTTTTTTTATCAATAGCTTGATTTTGCGAATATGCTGAAGATATTTTCCTGTCTGTAACAACAGAACTATACCTTTCAGAGCAGGAGGTGGTTTGACAATGGCAAAGATAAGCAAAAGTCAGCTGGAAAAATTGCAGAAAAAGTACAAGACAGATGATGCCATCGGGAAGCTTTTTGGTGTTACCAGACAAGCTATTCATCAGCTCAGAACCAAATATGGCATTCCTCCTGTTGCTGACAAAAACAAAGATCGAAATCAGGAAATCATTCAACTTTACACAGAGGGAATGGCCGGAACCCAGATCGCCCGCAAACACAAAATTTCCATTTCACAAGCCTACCGGATCATTAATGAGCAAATGCAGATTGAGACGGCAGCCCCAAAAAATGGAAGTAAAAAAACCAGCAAATCCAAAGCGAAAGTATCTTCCAAAAAAGTGTGAAGCTGTCAAACAGGGGCTAACCGCCATTCAGCCCCTCACCTTCCCGAGGTCACCCCAGAGAATAATATTCATATTAGCGTTCATTAGGCAACACAGTTCTCCCAAAAGCTATTTTTATCTTTTTATCCAGGGTGCACTGATGAATTCAACTTTTGAAACGCATATCGCTGCGGACGTTTCCGAAATGTTTTCAATCCTTAAGCCTTTTCGGGAACAAGGTAAAAAACTGGTAACCACAAACGGCTGCTTTGATCTTATCCATTCCGGCCATGTTCGCTATCTTTCCGAATCAGCAGCACTGGGAGATATGCTGGTCGTGGGTGTGAATGCGGACGAGACTGTAAGGAAACTGAAAGGTTCCGGGCGACCGGTTCAGAAGGAAAATGACAGACTTCTGGTTGTAGGTTCCTTGAAAATGGTTTTCGGGGCGTTTATTTTCAAAGAAGATGATCCCAGAGCTTTTCTGGAAATTCTCAAACCGGACATCCATGTCAAGGGTGGGGATTACACTCATGATATACTTGAGCGGGAAACTGTCGAACGAAACGGCGGCAGGGTCGAAATCGTTTCATACCTTAATGGGTACTCAACCAGTTCAATAGTTACAAGAATCCGCTCAAATTAGAATCAATTTGAACAACACCATACATTATAGTATGATTAAGTGTATATACTGGAATTTTTTTGAGTAAACGGGAGGCCTTTGCATGTTAGCACAGTCAGCGGAAATGTCGGTACAAACACTGGAAAACAAACTGAAAAGCAATCCTAATTCACGTGTTTTTTCCAGACTCGCCGACGCATACCGCAGAAGAGGAGATCTCCGACAGGCAATTGATCTGTGCATTGAAGGGCTTGCACAACACCCCAATTATAGCACTGCAAGACTGATTCTTGGCCGTTGCTACATCGAGCAGAAAAACTATTCGGCTGCTGCCGGTGAACTTAAAAAGGTATGCCTTTCAGATCGAAAGAACCATGCCGCGATCAAAATGCTGGCAGACATTTTCAATGAACAGGGGCAACGTGAGAGAGCTGGACAGCTCTATCATCTTCTGCTTGAAATGGAACCGGAAAACCCATCCCTGCGGCAACTTGCTTCCCAATTTGATCTGTCTGTTCGTAAGGACATGTTCGAAATTCTGGAAATCAGTGTCCCGGATGTCTCCTCCAGTATGCAGAACCTCATGTCTTCCGGAGTCAGTGAATTTACCGATGTGCAGAATCTGGATACAATCCAATCGGAAACACCCATAGCTCCCATTGAACAGCCCACCGCCGAACCGACTGCTCAAGATGTTGAAGACCGGCTGGACCTTATCTTCGGTGAGCAGGAAACTATCACCGTTTCAAAGCCGGACTTGCACCAGGAAGCTCCAACGGAAATAAGTGGCGACGATATATCCTCCAAAATGGATGAGCTTTTCAGTGATGATAAGAGCATGCCGGAGCCTTTTGGTCTGCAATCGGCAGACACAATCCAGCTTAACCGTGATGAACTCATTGAAAGTGTCCCTGACTTTCCCGAACTGCCAGCCCCTGACCTGGTAATCGAAACAGAAACAGCTGGCAATCTCTTTGACTTTGAAGCTGAGGAAACCATTCAGATAGACAGAAGTGAACTCGGCAAGGCCATGGAGAGGCAGTCCAGGGGAAATAATCAAGCCGACCTTGTTCCCCAGGATATTCCCCTGGAACCTTACGAGGATGGAATAGATACTCCGGTTGAAAACGCACACATACAGAGTCCAACCGGAGAGGACATCATCGAAACACTGGATAACCTTTTCTCTGAAGAATCAGAACAGAAAAAAGAGGTAACCGGCGATGATGTGGAAAACAGAATTGACGAGCTTTTTCCACTTGAAGCCGAAGATGCGGCACCTGAAGTATCATCAGTGGATAATACAGCCGAAGTTGAAGAAATTGCTCCTTCTGAAGAAGTAACTGGCCTTGACCTGGAAAACAGGCTGGTGGAGTTATTTCCTGAATCGGAAATTGGGGAAAATTCCGTTATAGAACCCACCAATTTTGAAATCAATGAAGTGCTGTCGGCTCCCGAAATTAATTCTAAACCTGATAGCGAGGAAGTTACTGGAACAGATATTGAGGGAAGACTGGAGGAGCTTTTTCCTGAAAGCAGCGAGGACAAATCTTCTTCCGAAGTATCAGAAATCAATGAGATCCTAAGCATTGAGGATATACAGACACCTGAAGAAAAGGGTGATGATGTTACCGGGATTGACGTAGAATACAGGCTGGAGGAACTATTTCCGGAAAAGCAGGAGGAAGCCAGTACACCGGAGCCTGAAATCAGTGAGGTTTCAGATCTGGAATTCGTGCTGGAGAACACAAACGAGTTCTCAGCCCCCTCAAAAGAGGATGTCACCGGAATAGATGTGGAAGAGCGGCTCGAAGAGCTTTTTCCTTCAAGCGATAGCGAATCATCCGACAAAATGGAACTGATGGACCTGGATTCCAATTTCAGCAGTGAATCTGAAGCCTCGGAGGAAAAGAGCGCACCTTCTTCGGAAGATAAAGTGGAAGGGGTTGACATTGAAGACAGGCTTGAAGAGTTGTTTTCAGACGAGAAGACGAGTTCCGAAAGCACAGCACCTTCGGAAATAATGTCTGTAGAGAGCTCAACTGAAATGCAGCCTTTAGAGGAAAACATTTCCGGTGATGATGTGCAGGAGAGAATACGAGAGCTTTTCACCTCCGAGGATTCAGTCGAACCCACCATTTCCGACATTGCAGATACTGCCGAAGATGATGCCCCGACTACGAGTGATGAAATTGACCTTAGAGACAAACCGCTTTCTCTTCCAGATCATGTCCTTACGCCCACCCTGGCAGATATCTACTACCAACAGGGGCAGCCGCATCTGGCTCTTCAAATTTATGAAAGGCTTCAGGATCGCGACCCCGATGACAGCAGCATACAGGTAAAGATTCGGGAAATCCAAAGATTCATTGAGCTTTCCGCCGAGGAGAACCCTCAGGAGAATTCCGAATCGGTAAGTGAAGAAACATCCACCAAAACGAAATCAGCCAGTCGTCGCAAAAAGGGCAACTCGGAAAATAAACCCCTTGCCGGAGTACGAATAAAGAAACGCGACGGAAAAAACCCCGGCACAAAACGTTCTAAATGAGAAGTCAAGGAGAGTGTATGGTTCATTCAAGAGTAGATGCGATACGGGAAATCATTTCCGATCACCAGTGCACTCATATTCTCATAACTGATACAATTGATGTGGAATATATCAGTGGATTCAGATCATCCAATGCTACACTGCTGATATCAAAAAAAAAGCTCGATCTTTTCACTGATTTCAGATACAAGGAATCCGCCCAAAACTTCTGCAGTGTAAATAAGCAGTGGAAATTCCATCTTATTCAGGAGGGGAATTACAAATTCCTTGTGGAGTCTCTTCCATCTGGATCCATTGTCGGCATCCAATCCGATGTAGTGACAGTCGATCAGTTCCATGAGCTGAAACGGATGCTTAAAGGGGTAAAATTCGTTGCTCTTTCAGCAGAATTAGGCACTGTGAGCATTCAGAAAACCGATGCAGAAATAGCATCCATGAGGAAAGCAGCCCGGATCGGAGACAGAGCTTTCAAAGAAGTATTACCGTTCATCAAAAAAGGCATGACAGAGCTTGAGCTCGCACGCACTCTTGAACGACTCTGCTCATCTTTTGGATCTGAAAAGCCCTCTTTTGAGACCATAGTTCTTTTCGGTTCGCGAAGTGCTCTGCCTCACGGGAGACCCGGGAAGAGGAAACTTGCAGTTGGAGATTTCATCCTGTTTGATTTCGGCTGTACTTTTGATGGATTCTGCTCAGATATGAGCCGCACTATTGTGTATGGAAAAGCATCGGAAAAGCAGAAGGATATTTACAATCTGGTTCTACGAGCACAAAGCAGTGCACGTTCAATTGCCAAAGCCGGGATGAAATCGGGAGATCTAGACCATGCGGCTCGAGGAATTATCGAAGAGGAGCAGCTTGGGGAATATTTCGGACACGCGACCGGTCACGGTGTGGGTTTGAGAATTCATGAGAAGCCAAGAGTGAGTCGGAAAAATGAATCAGTCCTGCTTGAAAACAGTGTTGTAACCATTGAACCGGGTGTTTACATACCGGAAGCAGGCGGAGTGCGAATAGAAGATATGGTGGTCCTCCACAAAAACGGGGCAACAGTTCTGACACAAACACCACGCAAACTGATAGAGATAGAAACATGATCAATATAAATGCATTACTGAAAGCGATGGTTGACAAAAGAGCCTCCGACCTGCACATCAGGTGCGGTGTACCTCCCGTGTTTCGCCTTAACGGAGATCTTTACAGAGTTGGGAACGAACCTGTTTCCATAGATGGCATGGATGGCATACTGAAAACATTAATGTCGAAAGATAATTATGATAAGTTTCAGGGAAATTCTGAACTTGACTTCGCAGTGGGAATCAGGGATGTCGGCCGTTTCAGAATAAATGCATTCAGGCAAAGAGGAACGCCATCATTGGCAATCCGTTCCATTAAGACTTCTGTCCCGCATTTCTCGGAGCTCGCCTTGCCGGAAGTGATTCTGGATATTTCTATGCGTAAACGGGGTTTGATTCTAGTGACCGGTACCACCGGTAGTGGAAAATCCACCCTTCTATCCTCCATGATTGATCATATCAACAGTAATGTTTCTGTAAACATAGTTACCATTGAGGATCCAATTGAATTTCTGCACAGAGATAAAAAGAGCATCGTAGCGCAGCGTGAAATCGGCCCGGATTCACCATCCTTCACTGATGCTCTCCGGGCAAGCTTCCGCCAGGATCCGGACATTATCCTGATAGGCGAAATCCGCGACAAGGAAACTATGGAAACAGCCTTGAGCGCAGCTGATACCGGTCACCTGGTCATGAGTACTCTTCATACCATGAATACGGTTGAGACCATCAGTCGAATCATTTCCTTTTTTCCGCCCCATCAGCACGATCAGATTCGTCTGGTGCTATCAAGTGTTCTGGTTTCGGTGATATCGCTCAGACTTCTCCCTAAAAAGGATGGAAACGGAAGAATTCCTGCAGCAGAAATTCTAATAAATAACGCAGCCATTGCAGAATACATTCTCAATCCCGAAAAAAATCACCTTATTCTACCGGCGATTTCTGAAGGCTACACTCAGTATGGATCGCAATCTTTCGATCAATCCCTTCTTCATCTGTACCATGAAGATCTCATATCTCTTGATGTGGCAAAGCAGAGTGCATCCAATCCTGACGATTTTGAGCTGCAGATTCAAGGGGTCTCAGGAACATCAGACCGTAGATGGATGGTATAAAAAATGTCATTTGTGAAAAACCTGCTGTCATTTATATTATGAGAAACCCATTTCATTCTAACTAAGGAAGGCATGATGCACAAACTGAAGCTTGAGTTTCTGCCCATTTGTGTACTGCTGTTCAGCTTTGCCATATTTGCCGGTGAACCCGAAGCCAAGATTACCCGTGTTGATGGTGAAGCATCTATTTTGCGTAAAGGTGCCAGTCGTACACGCCCTGTGCGAATCAATATGCCAGTTTCTGAAGGTGATGAGATCAGCAGCGGAAAAGAATCAATGGTGGAACTTGCTTTCCGGATGGGTGAAGTGGTGCGAATGGATGAAAACACTATACTCAAAGTGGAAAAATGCACCAACAAGAATGTTAAAGCCAGCACCCAGGTGGGAAACCTTTGGGTAAACATGAAAAAGCTCACTCAAAGACGAGACTTTGAGGTAGCCACCCCCACAGCAGTAGCTGCGATTCGGGGAACTATTTACCATATGAGTACCGATCAGGATTCAACCACCGCAGTTTCTGTCTATAATGGTAAAGTGGCGGTGGGACTTTCGGAGCAGTTGAAAAAACAACTGGAGCAACAGCCCCCAACTGGAGAACCGGTTGAAGTACCCGGCCCGGAGGAGATTCCCGGCCCTTACGAAGTTTCTCTTGATCAGTGGAGAGATATTGTTGCCGGACAGAAAATTTCAGTTCACAAGGATGGCAAATACGCACAAGAAGAATTTGATATGGAGCACAATAGCAGTTTTATTCAAAAATGCATTGAATACGATACCCATCGCTAAAAGAAATCATGGCAGCACCCGTTTAGATACGAGGTGCTGCAAAATTCCCCTCCTCAGGTAACCTGAAGAAATTCCTCCAAGCTTTTGCACGTAGCCAGAGCGATTTTTAGATTCATGAGGTCGTCCGAACAGATGACCGAATCGCGCTTTGGTCTCCCGGCCAAAAAGGGTATGCTCAGGGCCCCGCTATGAGCCTGGCTGTGTTTTTCCTTTATCCGTCCGGCCGCTTCATTTCTTCTCATGGCTTTCTCCTTTTCAAGCGGAGTTTACCACCCCACCTTATTCTCAAGCACAATATTCGTGCCAATCGGGCAGTGTTCCGCCTGCAATTATGTAATTTGTTATAACTGCACGAAAAACTGTAGTAATTCGTGCCATTGCCGTCTCATATTGCAGTAATTCCGTGTCCTGAAAAAAAAATGACTTTGTATTTCAATGCACTTTTCCACATTGGCCTCCAAAAGAAGATTGTTGTCGTTGAGGGCGTATTGTTCTATATTGTTTCTGCAGTTTAAGGCAATTTTTTTACGAGGATGTTGATGAGCGGCCGCTTAGTTAAGCTCAGTGACGGGAAAGTGGAGCTGGGTGTTATTCCCGATATCGGGGGAGTAGTATCACTGCTGCGCCTGTCGGGTAAGGAAAACCTGCTCAAAGCAGATCCCGCGATATGGAATGCACTGCCAAGAATCCGACGCAAATTCGGGCCGGAAACCCGCTGGAAAGCATACAACGGACACATCGTCTGGGTAGGCCCGCAAAGCGAGTGGTGGATGCATCAGGACAAAAGCATCCGCAGACAACAGAAGAAAGCAGTCTGGCCACCAGATCCATACCTTAACTTCGGTTACTTTGAAATCACCGAGTTTTCTGAAAATAGGATAGTCATGCAGGGACCAGCCAGTGAGTTCACAGGTCTTCAGATGACCAAAACAATTGAAGTGCGCGACGGGCGTGTTCTCTTTTATGTAAGTGCCACCAATATCAGAACTGTTCCGGTAAGCTGGGATCTGTGGCTTAACACCCGGGTTGACGGTTATGCCCGCTGCTATGTTCCGATATCTGATCCTGGCAGCATACGAATTGACGGCCAAGAGACAAGAAGTCAGGATATAAGCCGGTTTAAAATCGATGAAGGCTACCTGTCAATAGAACCGCTGCCGCCCTCGGAAGGGAAGAAACATCGATGGGCTAAGGCGTTTATACCGGCCGACGAGGGCTGGATGGCTGCTTTTGTTTCATCTCAGGCACTGGTAATCCGCTTCGAAAAACATGCACCCGAGCAGATTCATCCCGAACATGCTCTGGTTGAAATTTATAACTATACCAGTCAGGACAGGGCAGATGCTCTTAATGAACTGGAATACCATGCTCCCTATGTTACCCTGCCCCCCGGTGAATCGATGGAAACAGCAGAGGAATGGGAACTGTTACCATTCCAAAACACGGATCATGCCAGCTGCCTCTCGTTTCTGAAAGAGGTCTCAGCCAACCAACAGCTTTCGCCTCTCAGCGCATCTCCACTTGCACTATCCTGATTTCTTCCAGTAAGGGTTGATGTTGTAAAACTGATGAATCATCCGTTCGTACTGTTTGTCAACAGGCTCTGAATAATGAAAAGCCGGAGCAGAACGGATTTTCTGTGATGATTGCCCGGTTTCGATTTGTGCTCCTTCCCAGTTGAACAGGGTTACTGCCGAAACGGGAAGAATGACTTTTTTTCCGGGAATCCAGTTTCTGGTGTCGATGACCAGATAGCGGATTTTCCACTGATCGGCCTGCAGCAGGAAATCTTGGATATGCCCCACTTCACCGTCGGAAGTCTGCAGATGATACCCTTGAGCTTCCTTGACACTTTGCAGATGCTGACTGCTTTCAGTTCCCGAAGGGATATCACCCCTGCGTTCTTCCTCTGAGGCCGGACTATCCTGATCGATGGGAGCTAAATTTTCGCGGCTTGTTTCGGGATGACGGGTGGTATCGTAATCCCAATAGTAGGGCCAGGCGAAATAGCGATGGATCTCCTCCTCGTAGCGACGTGTGACAGGTTTGGTAGTATCGATGTCGGGGCTTGAACGAATCTGCTCACGGGTTAAATTGCAGATCACCGAATCGTAGCTTATTGCTTTTACTGAGTAGGGAGAAAGGAGAACCTGTTTTCCGCTAAGCCAGTTCCCAAGCTCAACTACCAGGTAACGCACCACCCAGAGATCGTCATCGAAGTAAAGATCGACAATTTTACCCAAGTTTCCATCGGTAGCCTGGACAGAAACACCGAAAATTTTCACCATACTGAGCATAAGCTTTCCCCTCCTGATCCATTCATATAAACAGTTCAAGTGGCATGCCAAGCGAGCCGGGCTAAAAGTTGGCACGTTTATTGGTGATTTTTCTTTCAAACGATCCAATCAAAGGAGGTTTTCCATGCCTGTAAGAAAAGGGACAGCAGTCTGGAATGGAGGTTTAAAGGAGGGGCGAGGCAGCATGTCACTTTCAAGTGGTGCTTTTGAAGGTGCATACAGTTTCGGGTCCCGCTTCGAAGAGGAGAAAGGCACTAATCCCGAAGAGCTTATTGGTGCTGCTTTGGCGGGATGTTTTTCCATGTTTCTTTCCGGGTTGATTGAGAGTGCCGGATACGATCCTCAAAGCGTAAAAAGCCAATCAAAGGTGCGCATCGAGAAAGATGGACAGGGATTCAGAATAACCGGCATAGAGTTAAACACAGAAGCAACTATCCCCAACATCGATGAAAAATTTTTTATGGAACAGGCTGAAGCGGCAAAACAGAATTGTCCTGTTGGCCAGGCACTCAGAGTACCGATCAGCCTTTCCGCAAAATTGAATCGTTAATACCCGAGGAATCTTATGCAGACCTACGAAAATCAGCAGCAGGACTACAGCCGCAGTCCCTATAGTTTGTTCACTTCGAGACTTATTAGAGCCGCTCAGCTCAAGGCCGAAGTCTATGAGGAAGTGGAGGCGGACAAAACCGCTTTAAGCCAGGCGGTGGCAGTTGTGATTCTTTCCAGCGTGGCGGCCGGAATCGGATCATTCACTGGTAATTTTCTGAATATCATTGCCACAACAGCCGGAGCACTGGGGGGATGGTTCCTCTGGGCGTTTATAACCTACGTTATTGGCACGCGCCTTCTGCCTCAAACCCAAACTGAAGCCGATTACGGTCAACTCTTACGAACCATTGGCTTCTCCAGTTCTCCCGGTTTAATCAGAGTTTTCGGTATCATACCGGGAATCAGCGGAATACTTTTCCTGATAGCCTCAATCTGGATGCTTATTGCCATGGTTGTGGCTGTCAGGCAGGCACTCGACTACACCAGCACCTGGAGAGCGATTGCAGTGGTCGGAATTGGCTGGGTGATTCAGGCCATACTGCTTTTAGTTATAATGGCTCTGGTCGCGCCAATCACCTGAAGGGGGAATTATGAAGCGGCATAAATCCTGGCAGCAGTTGAGCAAAAGCAGAAAAAGCATACTTTCCATTCTATTCATTGTGCAGCTCGGGTTATTTTTGACTGCTGTAAGAAGTATTATAAAGCGCTCACCATTTGAAATCCGGGGAAAAAAGAGCTGGTGGGTTCTGATTTCGATGGTCAATTACGTCGGTCCACTGACTTATTTTATTTACGGGCGCATTAGACCTGACATCCGCAAAGATTTTTTGTAAAGAGGTGAACTTGAATCAAAGTGCACTGTTCACCGATTTTTATGAGCTTACCATGGCTCAGCTTTACTTTAAAACAGGATTGCATCAACAAAGGGCTCAGTTCGATTTCCTTTACCGCAGTAATCCCGATTACGGTGGTCATCAGGCCGGATACTGCATTCTGGCAGGGATCGAACCCCTTTGCAAATGGATCAGCTCCACGCGATTCACTTCTTCCGATATCGAACACCTGAAGAGTCATCGCAGCAGCTCAGGGCGCCCTCTGTTTGATCAGACATTCCTTAATTGGCTAAATGATAAACCACTTATAGATTCTCTTGATCTGCACTCAATCAAGGAGGGACGGGTAATTCACCCCAATGAACCGGTTATTATAGTCAAGGGTGATCTGGTTCAGTGCCAGATACTGGAATCAGCCCTGCTCAATACCATAAATTATCAGACACTGGTGGCCACCAAGGCCTCGCGAATCAGAGAAGTGGGTGGTGAGCGAACCCTCATTGAATTTGGAATGAGAAGAGCCCATTCCCAAGCGGCAGATGCAGGAACCCGGGCTGCGCTCATAGGTGGTGCTCATTTCTCATCCAACACCGCTGTTTCCTACGATCTTGGAGTTCCCCCCAAAGGGACACTTGCTCACAGCATGATCCAGGTATTTTTAGCCCTCGGTGAAGGTGAACTGGCAGCGTTTGAGGCTTACGCTCATCTCTATCCCGATGATTGTCTTCTCTTGGTAGATACCATAAACACTTTAGAAAGCGGTGTTCCAAATGCCATAAGGGTATTTGAGAAACTGAGAGCAGCCGGACACAAACCTGCTGGAATCAGACTTGACTCTGGAGATCTTGCGCATCTGGCGGTCAGGTCTACAGCCATGCTAGATGAGGCCGGTTTCACCGACACAAAAATTGTTCTTTCAAACAACATCGACGAGCTTGTCCTCATGCAGATATTTCAGCAGATCAGGGAGGAGGCTCCGCGCTGGGGGGTTAAAGAAGAGAGTGTATTGAATAAAATCACATTTGGAGTGGGAACCCGACTGATCACTTCAGAGGGCCACAGTGCACTGGATGGAGTTTACAAACTTACTGCATTGGAAAAGGACGGTTCCTGGAAACCCGCACTCAAAATTTCCGATTCTCCGGAAAAAGTAATTACCCCCGGAGAGAAGCAGGTATGGCGTCTGTACGATAAAAGAGGCATTGCCACAGCAGATCTGGTTTGTGAAGGCCATGAAGATCCCCAAAAGGGAGATGCAAGTCTTTTGCTTCGCCATCCAAGCAACCCTGAAATTGCGCGCCGGATTCAGCGGAGTGATTTATCGGAGATGGAGCCTCTTCATTTCGCTCAAATCGAAAAAGGAAGCATTTCGGCTGACTTCCCGGATATTGCTGCCTTGCGAAAACGAAGAGATTACGATCTGGCGAAGCTTGATACCGGAGTAAGACGAATCATAAACCCGCATATTTATCAGGTTTTCCTGTCAGATCGGCTCTGGGAAAAGAAGGCGAAACTTATAAAAGCTTTGAATGAGGGGTCACATTTAAGGTAGGGAAAAACCGCTTGGTGCATCCAAGCGGTCATCATTCAATTATGACTTCTGTTCCTTTTTATCCTTGCGGGGACGTGTTTTTCCAAAGCTGCCTTTGAAAATTTTGCCCTTGCGTGTACGACGATCTCCTCTTCCCATTCTAACCTCCTGTATGTTTTCTATGCTTAAGAGAATATTTGCTGAGGGCTATAATATAATTCCCGCGGATAATAGAGGAAACGGAGTAGGGTAGGCTCCTGAGAGATTGCCCCTTTATCTTTATTGCTCTCGGGAGTGGGGTGATTTATATTTCAAACACTTGAGGGCCCATAACTCAGTCGGTTAGAGTAGCGGACTCATAATCCGTTAGTCCTAGGTTCGAGCCCTAGTGGGCCCACTCAATTTTTCTTTCGGAGGAAACATTGCAACCTCAAACGGTTTGCATGATTATAAACTCAGATAAGACCTAGACACTCGTATAGCATAAGCACCTCCTTTTGAGGTGCTTTTTTTTTCTGGAAGTAAGCCAGTTTTCACGATCGCGGAGGAATTATGAATCAGGATTTAGAGTATCTTATTCAGCTTCAGGAGATAGATCTAAGGATTAAGGAACAGGAAAACGCTAAAGAGCAATACCCGGCCGCGGTCAATGATCTTCAGAATCAGATTAGTACAGCCCAGAAAAAGTTTGAAGATGCACAGGAGAAACTTGAGCAATTCAGACGGGAGCTGAGTGAGGTTGATGATCAGACAGCCAAAGCCAAGGAGAGTCTTTCCAAAAGTCAGGAGCGCCTGAACACAATAAAGACCAACCGTGAATATGATGCTGTTCACAAGGAAATTGAAGCACAGAAGCATCTTTTAAGCACCTCTGAAGGCAAAAAGAAGACAGCAAATGACAATATTGAAAAACAGAGTGCAATTGTAGATGAATACAGCAGCGAGCTTAACAGGATCAAAACAGAGCTTGAACCGCAAATTCAGGAACTGAATGCTAAAATTGGGGCGATTGATTCGAATATTGCGGAAATCACCAAAGAGAGAGATGTTGTTGCTCCTAAAATTGGCAAACATGCGATGCGCATTTATGATGGTATTCGCAAAAAGCGCAAAACTGGCAAGGCAGTAAGCCTTGTAAACAGTGGCAAGACCTGCACCGTTTGCTTCAAAGTACTGGAACCTCAGCTTTTCAATGAAATCAAAAGAGGTAATAAAATCATTTTGTGTGAAAGCTGCGGATCGATTTTTGTCTGGAATGAAAAACCCAGTGAGTAATTTTAAATGTTAGTGGACCTGGGGAATAGGTTCCGGATTGGTTTTGCATAAATGAGCAGCTTCAAGTTGTACCGCAGAATGCTGGGATATCTCTGGAAGTACAAAAGCTTACTGGCGATATCCCTGCTATTATCGCTTCTGGTCGTTTCCTTCGAAGGCCTCTCGCTCTGGTTTAGCGCATCACTGGTGCAGACACTTTTCAAACCGGAAACAGTAGACATGGCGAGGCCGGAATTCAGCCTTGCACACTTGAATGAGTACCTGAAATTCTGGACCTATTATTTCATAAACAGAGGCGGCCCTCTTACGGCTTTGAAGCTTGTATGTGCCATGATGGCCGCAACATTTTTCCTGAAGAATTTCTTCCAGTATTTAAAAGTCATGGTGATGACCAAGATAAATCTGTTCATCATACGAGACATGAGAAACCAGCTCTTCTCTCATGTACTGAAGCTGCCGGTTACCTACTACGATCGAACCAAATCGGGCAATGTCATTTCTCTTATCATGAACGATGTCGCAAGTATCAATGCCTCCATGACTGGTACATTTGACAAGTTGTTCATAGAACCGATGCGGGTACTGTTCTTCATTGGTATGCTTTTCGTCATTAATTATAAACTTACCCTGGCTGTTTTCATCATATTCCCGATTCTGGGGTATCTGATAAATGTCATCGGCAAGGCAGTACGCAGAAGAAGTAAACGGGTGCTTGAGCATATGGCCGGTCTCAATTCCATTCTGCATGAAACAGTGGGCGGAATAAGAATTGTAAAGATGTTCGGCATGCACGATTCAGAGTCGAAAAAATTTTACAATGAGAACAGCCGATTCATTCACCATTCCTACAGTTCGACTTCCATCGGAGCGATCTCCTCTCCCTTGACAGAAGTACTGGGCGTCGTGGTAGTGATAATCCTGTTGTGGTACGGAGGCCGGCAAGTTCTCACAAGCGGTGGATTCGGTGCAGAGGATTTCGTGCGTTTTTTGATTTTCCTCTTTTCCACCTTTACACCTCTGAAATCTATTAGTAACATCAACTCGACTCTTCAAAAAGGGTTCGCAGCAGCAGACAGAGTTTTCAGTGTACTTGATTCAAAGCAGGAGCAATCCGACAGGAAAAATCAGACTGCCGCGTTTATCGATGATATCACTTTCTCAAATGTTCACTTTACTTATCCAGGTTGCCAGGAAGAGATTCTTCAGGATATCTCTTTCTCCATCAAAAAGGGAAGCATTGTCGCACTTGTCGGATCAAGCGGAAGCGGTAAGAGCACCATTCTTGATCTGTTACCCCGTTTTTACGATATCAACAGAGGCTGCATCAGTATTGATGGTAAAGATGTAAGAGATTTTGACCTGTTCTCATTGAGAAACCTTTTCGGAATCGTTTCCCAGGAAACATTTCTCTTCAATGAAACCATTTTCAACAATATCTGCTACGGACTGCCCAATGCCTCTCGCGAGGATGTGATCAGCGCTGCGAAGGCAGCAAATGCTCTGGAATTTATTGAAAAGCTGCCTCAAGGGTTGGAGACTGTCATCGGGGAACGCGGAGTTATGTTGTCCGGAGGGCAGCGCCAGCGTCTTTCCATTGCCAGAGCTCTGTTAAGAAATCCTCCAATTCTGATTTTGGACGAAGCCACAAGCAGCCTTGATACCGAATCTGAGCGTCTGGTTCAGAGCGCAATCAACAATGTCATTGAAAACCGCACGGCACTGGTGGTGGCACACCGTCTTTCCACCATTCAGAATGCAGATTTAATACTGGTGCTGGAGAAGGGAAAAATCGTGGAGCAGGGGTCTCATCAGGAACTGCTGGCCAATAACAGCCGTTACAAATATTTCCATGACATTCAGTTCGCCGCTGCAGTCAACTGATACTAAAATAGAAGCCCCACCCTGAATCCGTAGTACATGGGGTAATTTGTTTCGATCTCTGAAAAGAGGGCGTAAAACCTCCCCTGAAGATTAATCTGAAATGGAGCATTTTTAAATAGGTAAACACCCAGATTGCCGCTTACTCCCATTCCAAAAACATTTTCACTTAATCCCCGCGCAAACCCGCCGCTGAAACCGGCACCGAAATAGGGTGCAAAAAATCCTTCACCGGTAAAGATATCAACCCCTAACTCAACATCGCCAATAAAAGCATCTGTAAAGTCGGTGGTGATCTCCCCAATAAGCCTACCATTTACAAAAGGATTTATTTTCAACACCCCTCCATAATGAGTGCTGTAGGCCAGATTACTGCTGCCCAAATTTATAAACCCCGCAGGACCAAACCCCACGGTAGTAAATACCCGCTTGGGCCTTTGTTCCGGTTCGGGCTCAGGCTCCGGTTGATCTTGAGTTGTATCCTGCTGTATTTCTAATGTGTCGACTGTCTGCGAAGACTGACTTTCCAGACTGTCGGCCAGGGAATCGTAAATATCGGGACTGAACGGTACTACGCTTGTGGAATCACCAGCAACAGACAATGAAAAAAGGAAAATGAGCAACAACAGACACTGTTTCATACTTATCTCCTCTGCTCAATCGATAAAAAGCAATCATAAAGCCATTAAACAGAAAAAACTGGTACGCAACTTGATTCATCAATGTTGGAATTTGCTCTGACCAGCAGAAAGGAGTTTCTTTAATGCTCCCTCTATTAGCTATTCTTCCCATTTTGGTAGTCGCAGTACTAATGGTGCTCTTTGTCTGGCCATCCAGCAGAGCGATGCCGGTAGCCTGGCTTACGGCGGGCGTTATTGCCTACTTTGCATGGAATATGCCTCCGGTATGGCTTCTGGCCGCCACGTTGGGAGGAATTATAAACGCCATAGACATACTTATAATTGTATTTGGCGCGATTCTCATACTGCAGATCATGAGACGCAGCGGAGGTATTCACGGCATATCTCATTCCATGGCCCAGATATCCACCGACAGACGGGTGCAACTTCTGGTCATAGCCTGGCTCATGGGCTGCTTTCTTGAAGGAGCGGCCGGGTTCGGCACCCCTGCAGCGGTAGCAGCCCCCTTACTTGTTGGACTGGGCTTTCCGCCTCTCATTGCTGCAGCCACCACGCTTATGGCGGACAGCACCCCGGTAACCTTCGGAGCAGTGGGAGTACCCATCTGGGGAGGTTTCGCCGCACTGCAAGAAGTTGTCTCCTGGCCAGTTCAAACCAGCGGAGGCAATCTGGGATTTTCTGCTTTTCTTCAGTATATAGGATCCTTTTCCGGCATCCTTCACTTCCTCATAGGTACATTCATTCCACTTGCACTGGTTTCCACCATGACCAAAGTTATCTCAGGGACTTTCAAAGATGGCTTAAAGGTATGGCCTCTGGCAATTTTCGCCGGTCTGGTTTTCACAATTCCTCAAGTGCTCATAGCAGTACTGGTCGGCCCGGAACTGCCGACACTGCTGGGATCACTTATCGGTTTGGTGATATTTATTCCCGCCGTGAAACATGGATTTCTGGTTCCCAAAGACAAGTGGGACTTTCCACCTCACGAGCAATGGAAAAAAAGCTGGGAGGGTTCAGTCAAAGCGGGCGGAGGAGAGCCGGGGGCCCAAACCCGAATCGTAAAACCGTGGCTGGCCTGGATTCCCTATATTTTATTAGGTTTAATTCTCTTGATAGCCAGACTTCCATTCGTAAAACTAACCCCGCTTCTGAGGTACTGGAATATAGGCTGGGAAAACATCCTGGGGACCTCGATAAGCCGCACCATACAACCTCTTTACAATCCGGGCATTTTTCCTTTTCTGCTGGTGGCGCTCATTATTCCTTTGCTGCATGGCATTCCTTACCGGGAACTGTTTACTGCCGCAAAAGAGACGCTGTCCATGCTTACCTCTGCGGCTATCGCACTGGTATTCACCCTGGGGATGGTCTACATACTTATGTATTCCGGGGATGCCACTGGACGAGACTCCATGCTCATCGTGCTTGCCCGGGCAGCGGCGGATTACACTGGAGCAGTCTGGTATCTGGTGGCTCCGTTTGTAGGCATACTGGGGACCTTCATCTCCGGTAGTAACACGGTATCAAATATTATGTTCGGGCCGTTTCAATTTTCCACCGCTCAGCAGGCGCAACTGCACATGATACCTGTTCTTGCACTTCAGGCTGTGGGGGGGGCAGTGGGCAACATGATCTGCATCCACAACGTTGTGGCTGTTCTCACTACCGTAGGCCTTATCGGAAGAGAGGGCATCGTGATCAGGGAAAATTTGCCGGTCTGTATACTATACGGTCTTCTGACCGGAATCGCCGCCTGGATTTTAATACTTGTGCTCCCGCCTGAGCTTTTCACATTTTTCCCATTACGACTATGAGACTTCCGCCACTTTTAAAAAAACGCGAGCTCACCGTTCCCACAGTCTGGGGATGGTTGGCTTTACTGCTATTATCAAGTGTTGTTCTGTTTTCAGCCTTGCGATTCAGCCACTCCTTTCTGGCCATAACTCGCCCGGTTGGTGGCGGTATTATGGTCATAGAGGGTTGGATACCAGACGATGCCTTAAAGGCGGCAACGGAGTATTTCCAAAGGGAAAGCTACAGCACCATTGTGGTGACCGGTGGCCCCCTGGAATCCGGTTCCTTTCTCAAGGAATATGCCGATTATTCCAAACTGGGAGCGGCAACATTAAGAAAATTGGGTGTTCCAGACAGTTCTCTGATTTCGGTTCCCGCCCCCTATGTTTCCCGGGATAGAACACTTACCTCCGCAATGGTTTTCAAACACTGGCTGGACTCCACCGGCTATAAATGTACTAAGCTCGATCTCTACTCTTTCGATGCACACTCCCGCAGAAGTGCGATGCTTTTCCGTAGGGCACTGGGCAAAGAGGTCAGAGTGGGCGTTGTGGCGCTTCCGGATTTTAGCTACGATTCCAGAAACTGGTGGAAAACCAGTTCAGGATTCCGCATGGTTGTAGGTGAAATGATAGCTTACGTGTACGCTTTCCTGATCAGATTTTAAAAATCCGTCTGTCTTTGTTGCTGTTTTGCAAAGTCCCACCTGCTTTTCCTTTCAACTGATTTCATATATATTAATAATCTTTGCCTGTAATTTTCTGAAAGGAAGTCTGTCCGATGATTTGGGATGTTCAAAACGAAACGATGCCTCAGGAGGAGCTTAAAAAACTTCAGGGCGAGAGATTATGCAAAATTGTTGAGAAGGTTTATAACCGGGTCCCCTTTTATAAGGAAAAGATGGATAAGGCCGGAGTGAAACCATCGGATATCAAAAATATTAGTGATCTGGCCAAGCTTCCATTCACTACCAAAGATGAAATGAGGGATGTTTACCCCTACGGTCTGCTTACGGTTGATCTTAAGGACATTGTGGAGATACATACGTCTTCGGGCACTACAGGAAAACCGGTTGTAGATGCCTATACTCAGGGTGACATTGATATCTGGTCAGAGGTGATGGCCAGAACTCTTTCCATGGGCGATGTGACCAAAGATGATATTGTGCAGAACGCCTATGGATACGGTCTTTTCACCGGCGGTTTAGGAGCACATTACGGGATCAGGCGTGTCGGAGCCACCTGCATCCCCATCTCTGGCGGCAACACGAAAAGACAGCTGGAGGTGATGCAGGATTTCGGATCAACAGCACTGACCTGTACCCCATCGTATTGCTTATATTTGGCGGAAGCGGGCAAAGAGGCGGGGATTGATTTCGGGAAACTGCCTTTGAGAGTGGGTTTTTTCGGGGCGGAGCCCTGGAGTGAAAGCATGCGCAAAGAGATTGAGGAGAAGCTGCAGATCAAGGCGATCGATATCTTCGGACTTACTGAAATCATCGGACCGGGAGTGGCTTCGGAGTGTGAGCATCAGAATCTTCTGCATGTGTTTGAAGACCACTTCTACCCGGAAATTATAGATCCGGCAACGGGAGAAGTTCTTCCTGAGGGCGAGAAGGGGGAACTGGTATTTACCACCCTTACCAAAGAGGGTACACCGGTAATCCGATACCGCACTCGCGATATAACTTACATAACCCGTGAGAAATGCGCCTGCGGAAGAACCTCGGTGAGAATGCACCGCATACTGGGCAGAACCGATGATATGCTAATTATTCGTGGTGTGAACATCTTCCCCTCACAGGTGGAACACGTTCTGCTTAAAATCGATGGAGTGGAACCTCACTACCAGCTTCTGGTTGAACGCAGAGACAAGATGGATTGCCTGGAGGTGCTCGTGGAGATGAATGAGGCGCTCTTTTCAGATGAGATCAAATATATCGAAAAGAAAGAACGGGAAATTGAGCATCAGCTCAAGGAAGTTCTCCTGATCAACAGTAAAGTCAAACTGGTGGAGCCAAAGAGTATCGAGCGCAGCGAAGGTAAAGCAAAACGAATCATAGACAAGAGAAAAATCTGAACAGGAGACAGGACGATGAAAGTACAGCAGATCACCGTTTTTCTGGAGAATAAAGCTGGTCGTCTTGCCAGTGTGGCCAAGGCACTAAAAGACAGCGGTGTAAATATCAGAGCCCTTACCATTGCCGATTCCTCCGATTTCGGAATTCTGCGCATGATTGTGAATAAGCCGGATCAGGCCCTCTCAGTTCTCAAGCAGGCTGGATTTCTTGTCAAGCAGAACCCGGTTATTGCAGTTCAAATTGACGATAAAGAAGGTTTATTTTACGACATCATGAGTCTTTGTAACAAAGAGGGACTCAATGTTGAATACACCTACTCGTTTGTCGAGCAGACAAGTAATAAAGCGATTCTGTTTTTGCGCTTCGAGGAGGTTGATAATGCGGTGGAGCTTTTCAAGAAAAACGGTTATACCCTTCTTTCAACTGAAGAGATGAGCAGGATTTAGCTCCTATAGATATATTAAGCTAATGCTGCTTCAATTCTCCGGGGCCGGACCTCTTCCGGCCCGTTTCCAATTTTCCTTTTATATCTTCTAAATACCTCCACAGTTTATAGAGCAGTAGCATCCGCGGTGTTTCGGGACGGAGTTTATAGTTTTCGGGGCGGAGTTTATAGATTTCGGGGCGGAGTTTATAGATTTCG
>JAEZKC010000140.1 GCA_023436205.1 Fibrobacterota bacterium | reverse complement strand
CTTCTGGGGCAGTTGCAGAAGAAGCCGCCCGTCACGCCCTTCTATTGGGCGACGGGCGCCTCACTGGTCTGGATCGTGGTCGACATCATCTTCGCCTACACCGTCCATCATGGCCTGATGGCCAGCTCGAACGGGCTCCAGTCGCTGGGCGACTCCCCGGCTCTGCTCGGCATCTTCGCCGGCATCCTCATCCCCCCGCTCGCCTTCTTCGGCATGGCCAGCATCGTGCGCCGGTCGCTGGAGCTGCAGGGCATCGCCCGGTCCATGACCGAGGTCGCCCTGCGCCTCGCCCAGCCGGAATCCATCGCCACCGAGAGCGTCGTCACCGTCGGCCAGGCGGTGCGCCGCGAGGTGGCCGCGATGGGTGACGGCATGGACCGCGCCGTCGCCCGCGCCGGGGAGCTGGAGGCCATGGTCCGCGCCGAGGTCGCCACCCTTGAGCGCGCCTACGAGGAGAATGAGACGCGCATCCGCACGCTCATCGACGACCTCCAGGCCGAGCGCCACAACATCCAGATCGAGACCGAGCGCCTGCGCGAGGGCATCATCGCTGCCGAGACGGTGCTCTCCAGCGAGGTGAAGGACGTCGCCTCGCGCATCCACACCACCATGCTGGAGGCGAGCGAGCAGGTCACCGAGATCCTCGGCCAGAAGGGCGAGCACATCACCGCCGCCCTCGCCCGCGTCGGCGACAGCATGATCGACAGCCTCACCGCCAAGGGCGGCGAGCTGATCGACCGCCTGCAGCTCACCGGCTCCGACATCCGGCAGGACCTCTCCGAATCCGGCGACCTGCTGGTGGAGACCCTGCGCTCGCGGACCGACGACCTCGCCTCCAACCTGCTCGCCACCACGACCGACGTGTCGCAGCTGGTGGAGCGCTGGGGCGACGAGGTGAACACCAACATCGACCGCCTCAAGCAGGGCATCACCGACACCCTCGCCGAGAACGTGGGCCGCTTCGCCGACGACATCGACGTGCGCGTGGCCGAGGTGAACTCCGCGTTCCGCGCCACCAGCGAAAGCGCGGTGGTGGAATTCTCCACCCGCGGCGGCGAACTCGTCCGCAAGCTGGAGGAGACCGGCGAGCGCGTCGCCGAGACGCTGGCCGTGCGCGGCACGGACCTCGCCGACCGCATCGAGGCGACCGGCAACCGCATCTACGAGGCTGTCGCCGTGCGCGGCGAAGACCTCCAGCAGCGCCTCTCCGAGACCGGCGAGCGCATCACCTCGTCCCTCGACCGCTCCAGCAACCAGGTCGTCACCGCGCTGGTGGACAAGGGCAACGAGGTCGCCGCCTCCCTCAACGGCGCCGGCGAGGACATGACCGAGCGCCTGTCTCGGGTCGCGACCGAAGTCACGCAGGCCATCGGCGCCCGCGGGTCCAAGGTCACGGAAGCCTTCCGCGAGACCGCCGACATCCTGGTCGCCACCATCGGCACCAAGAGCGATGCCATCAAGGAGATGCTCACCGCCCGCCTGAAGGCCATGGAGGAGACCATCACCGTGCGCGGCGCCGAACTCGCCGACCGCATGCAGCACGACGCGTCCCACCTCGCCCGCGTCATGCAGGACGGCGTGAAGAATTTCGATACCACGGTGAAGGTCCACGCGCCCGAGCTGGTGGATCAGATCACCCACCGGGTCACGCTGGTGAACGAGAACCTGCGCCTCGCCACGTCCACGCTGGACGAGCGCCTCTCCGCCACCACCGACACGGTGGCGACCATCATGGATCAGCGCTTCTCGCGCATCGAGCAGACGCTGGACCAGCGCGCCCAGAGCCTCACCGAAACCCTCGCCACCCGCACGGTCAACTTCGCCCGCACCATCGCCGAGGGCACGAAGAACGCCACGGACTCCCTCGACAAGTCGGTGGAGACGCTGGAGAACTTCTTCGCCACCCGCTCCAAGGCGCTGGGCGAGGTGCTCACCGACCGTGCCGACGCCGTGAACCGCAACATCGGCGTCCGGGCGCAGGAGATCGCCTCGGTGCTGGATGGCCGCGTCCATCGCATCGAGGAACTGGTGCTCGGCCGCCTCGACGGCGTCGCCACCTCGCTTGAGGTGCGCGGCACCGCCATCGCCGACGCCCTCGTCGGCCGCATCGAGACGGTCTCCGGTGCCCTGCGGGCCGAGGCTGGCGAGGTGGAGCGCTCGCTCACCACCCTGTCGAGCAACGTCAGCCGGACCCTCACCGAGCATTCGGAGCGGGTGGCGGACAACCTCGGCACACGCCTGACCGAGATCGCCCATCTCATCGACGACAAGAACGGCACCTTCCTCTCCGCGCTGGAGCGCACCAGCCAGCGCGCGGTGACGGAAATCACCGCCACCAACAGCGCGCTGCGCACGGACGTGGGCGTCATCATCGAGCGTCTCGACGACGCCAACGCCACCTTCCAGGGCGCCCTCACCCAGGCGGTGTCGAACCTCGACGCCTTTGCCGGCTCCTTCGCCCGTCAGGTGGAAGGCTTCGGCGGGGCGGTCGCGGGCATCGCGCTCAGCGCCGATGCCACCGCCGACCGCTTCCAGTCTCAGATCGGTTCGCTCAAGGAAGTCTCCGCCAGCGCGCTGGCACAGATGTCCTCCCTGTCCGAGCGGCTCGACCAGAACCGCCGCCTGATGGACGAGGCGACCCAGACGCTGGCCGCCACCCACGATCAGGTGGACAGCACCCTCGCCGCGCGCCGCGAGGCGATGGAGCAGCTTGCCAGCTCCCTGGCCCATCGCGTCGCGGACGTGGAGAGCCGGCTTGCCGCCTTCCACACCATGCTGGACGAGACGTACTCCGCCTCCCAGCAGCGGGCGAGCGAGATCGCCAACGTCATCGCATCGGCCACGTCCGGCTCCACCGAGG
>JAEZKC010000081.1 GCA_023436205.1 Fibrobacterota bacterium | reverse complement strand
TGAACACCCATGGCGGCATCATCCACCCGCTGTACTTCGTGCTTGGCGTCGCCGCCGCGCTCATGGCGGCGGGCATCGCCATTCATGAGCGCTCGCCGGTTCTGAACCTGCGGCGCGAGGGCGCCGGCGTCGTGGTCGAGACGCCCGAGGCGCGCATCACGGCGCGGCAGGTGGTGATCGCCACCAATTCCTATTCGGACCTCACGCCCGCCACGGCGCGCGTGCGCACCTCCATCATCCCGTTCCGCTCCGCGATGATCGCCACCGAGCCGCTGGCCGGCACGCCCGGCGCCCATCTGCTCAGCACCGGGCGGAGCTACACCGAGACCCGGCGCATGATGCGCTGGTTCCGCAAGGCCGGCGACCGCCTGCTCTATGGCGGCCGCGGCGCCTTCGGCAAGACCGACCGGGAGAGTGCCTTCACCGCATTGGAACAGGCGATGGTGCGCCAATTCCCCGAGCTTGCTCAGGTGAAGGTTACGCACCGCTGGTCTGGCCTCGTGGCCATGACGCTGGACAGCCTCCCCCATCTCGGGCGGCTCGACGACAGGGTGGTCTATTGCATGGGCTATAACGGCACCGGCGTCGCGCTGGCCTCCGGCATGGGTCGGCACGTCGCCGCCCTTGTGACGGGGCGCCAGCCGGACCTCGGTCTCATCACCCGGCACCCGCTTCCCCCCATTCCCTTCTACGCCTTGCGCGAGCCCGCGGTGCGGCTGGTGGCAGGCGCCTACCAATTCCTCGACGCCATCGGACGATGATGGCGGACGAGCCGAGTGCTTCCAGAAGGCAAAGGCCCAAAGCGGCCAAGAGGAGAAAAAGCATGCGCTTTTCAGTCTCGATCCCGGTGATGACCGCGGTGCTGGCCCTGTCGGCCGCGACCGCCCATGCGGAGCAGATCACCTTCGTTTCGCAGGGCGGCGCCTATCAGGAGGCGCAGACCAAGGCCATCCTCAATCCGGCGGCCAAGCTGCTCGGCATCACCATCAACCAGGACAGCGCCCCCGATGCGTGGCCGGTCCTGAAGACCCAGGCCGCCACCGGCAAGGCCATCTGGGATGTCATCGATTCCCCGACCACCATCTGCATCCGCGGCGGCGAGCAGGGCATGGTCGAGAAGCTCGACTTCTCGAAGATCCCCAACGCCGCGTCCATGCCGGCTCAGTACAAGACGCCCTATTCGGTGGCCTACGAGTTCTATTCCTCGGTGCTCGCCTACAACAAGAAGAAGTTCGCCACCAAGGCGCCCCAGACCTGGGCGGACTTCTGGGACGTGAAGGCCTTCCCCGGCACCCGCGCCCTGCGCAACCATCCGCAGGCCACCATGGAAGCCGCGCTTCTGGCCGACGGCGTGCCGGCCGACAAGCTCTATCCGCTCGACGTGGACCGCGCCTTCAAGAAGCTGGAGCAGATCAAGCCGCACATCACGGTGTGGTGGACCTCCGGCGCCCAGTCGGCGCAGCTCCTGTCGGACGGCGAGATCGACATGGAAATGGCCTGGAACGGCCGCGTCGCCGCGGTGATGAAGGAAGGCGCCCCGGTGGGCTTCACCTTCAACCAGGGCCTGCTGCAGGAAACCTCCCTGTGCATCGTGAAGGGCGCGCCGAACCTTGAGACCGCCTACAAGTTCGTGAACGCCGCCATGACGCCGGACATCCAGGCGAACTTCCCCGCCTACATCGACTACGGCCCGGGCAACCCGGCCGCCTACGCCACCGGCAAGATCTCGCCCGAGCGCGCGGCCCAGATGCCGAGCGCGCCGGAAAATGCAGCCAAGCAGGTGCTGGTCTCGCAGGCCTGGTGGGCCTCGCCCGCCGGCGAGGACGCCATCAAGCGCTGGGCGGGCTTCGTCCAGAAGTAAGCCTGCGGGCTGCCGGATCGCTTCACCCGCCCAAGGTGCGTCGAAGCGATCCTTCTCCCGCCTCAGGGCCCGCCGCGTCTCAGGCGGGCCCGACTTGCACGTCTGCTTCAGGAGCCCGCCATGCCGGCATCGTCAACCGATCCGTCGCTTGCCCACAAGCGGGAGGAACAGCGCCTCGTCCTGCTGCTGCTCGCCCCCTCGCTCGTCGTGGTGGGATGCCTGTTGATCGTGCCATTGTGCTGGCTGGTCTGGCAGTCGATCCGCCAGGACGGGGGCTTCACCCTCGCGCATTACGCGCGCATCTTCAGCGATGCGGTCTATTGGAACACCTTCCTCCAGACCTTCCGCATCGCCTTCATCGTCACCGGGGTGACGCTGCTTCTGGGCTACCCCATCGCCTATGTGGCGGCGGGCGCCTCCCGGCGATGGAGCATCGTCATCCTTGCGATGGTGATCCTGCCGTTCTGGACCAGCGTGCTGGTGCGCGCCTATGCGTGGCTGATCCTGCTGCAGCGGCGCGGCCTCGTGAACACGCTGCTGACCGATCTCGGGCTGATCCATGACCCGCTCGCGCTGGTCAACAACGAGCTCGGCACCGTGATCGCCACGGTCCATATCCTCCTGCCCTTCATGGTGCTGCCGCTCTACGCCACCATGCAGAAGATTCCGGCCGAGCTCACAATGGCGGGCGCGAGCCTCGGGGGAACGCCGTTCTATGTCTTCACCCGGGTTTTCCTGCCCCTGTCGATGCCCGGTGTGGTTGCCGGCATGGTCCTCGTCTTCGTGCTGACCCTCGGCTTCTACATCACCCCGGAGCTGCTGGGCGGCGGACGGACCTACATGGTCTCCATGCTCGTCTCGCGGAACATCGAGGTCTACAACGAGTGGGGCGCCGCCTCATCCATCAGCATCGTGCTGCTCGCCTGCGTCTTCCTCATCTTCCGGCTGGCGAGCCTCATCATTCCGTTCGAACGCATAATGGGGGCGCGCTGATCATGTCCCTTTCCCGCATTGTCCTCTCCGTGGCGGTGGGCCTCATCCTCATCTGGCTGATGATCCCCGTCCTCATCAACATTCCCATGTCCTTCTCGCGCGCGCGCTTCCTCGCTTACCCGCCGCCCTCATGGTCGTTCAGGTG
>JAEZKC010000071.1 GCA_023436205.1 Fibrobacterota bacterium | reverse complement strand
CCTCTGACCTCTGGCCTCTGGCCTCTGGCCTCTGGCCTCTGGCCTCTGGCCTCTGGCCTCTGGCCTCTGGCCTCTGGCCTCTGGCCTCTGGCCTCTGGCCCCTAGTTCCTGAATATTCCCAGCATGGTCACATCATCATATGGCACTGCGCCGGCGCTATGCTCTTTGATGGCGTTTTTGACCCTTTCCACTACTTCCGAGGCGGAACTATAGGGCTGCTCGATCAGTTCTGCAAACCGTTTTCTGGTGAAAAACTCGCTCTGCTCGTTGCGGGCTTCAATAACACCATCGGTGTACAGAAGAAGCATCTGGCCGGGGTCTAGATGAAGCTTTTCCTGATGAAATTCCAGCTCTGCGGCAATACCTACCGCAGGACCAGTCGGATCAAGCCAGCGCATGATCTTTCCTTCGGAACTTAAAAGTGCCGGAGGATTGTGTCCTGCGTTGATATAGGTAACTTCACCTGTTTTGGGGTCCACCAGAGCAAAAAACATAGTTACATACATGAAACGGCTTTTGCCGCTATGGTGGTGAAGAGCAATGTATCTATTGGTAAGTGAAATAGCGTTCAGTGGATCTGCAGCGCCTTCCAGGGACTGCTCCGAAAAGGCGCGCACGAGAGTTCTTATGAGTGACATGAACAGTGCTGCTCCCACATCCTTCCCGGAAACGTCTGCAATTACAAATGCGACTCTGCCATCTTCAAGCATGAATGCATCATAAAAATCACCGGACACTTCACGTGCCGGCATGAAGAGTTCTCGTGACTCCCACCCCTCAATCACAGGCATCGATTCGGGTAGAAAGCTGGCCTGAATGATTCGGCCCATCTCAAGTTCCCGCTTGATAGCCTCGAGGTAGGCGTGTTCCTGTTCCCGAAGTTTCTGCAGCTGTTGATTGGTCTGTTCAAGGGTGATCGCCTGTTCCTGAACCTTTTTCATGAGCAACGCGCCCTGAAGTGCACCGCTAAGATGTTCGCTTAGGATTTCATATATATAGCCCTTGGAGGGACCGTTTTTGAAAACCGCCATTCCAAGCTGTTCATTTTTGAAAAAGAGCGGCTGTACAACCATTTGAAAAGGAGTCGAGGAGGGTTTAATGCCCCCTGGCATCAGTTCATCTGTGGGAAAGAATGTATCGCTTGTAGAGATGCTCTTTTTGCCTCTCTGAAGGCTGAAAAGCAGTTTGGAATTCAGAAATTCCTTGGTTGACTTATCATACAGTGACAAATAAAAATCATTTATCCCGATATTGGGGAAAACTCTTCCGACCGCCTGGATCAGGTTGGGGATATCGAAGGAGTTGGCAATGGAATGGCCGGCCGAACGCATCAGTGCTGCCTGCTGCTCTTCCTGAAGGCGTTTATGTGCCTGGACCCTGACTGCCGCTTCACTGAAGAGGTTGTATCCGTCATGCAGAAGGTTGTCCGCTTTTTCGGCCTGATTTGCAGTGAGTGGCCGTGTATATTTGCGCATCACGACGAATATTTTCTGCCACTGGAGAGTATCTTCTCCGGACAGAACTGCAGTGATTGCAATTCGGTTAAGGGAGGGAAGAAACACTGCGATTCGTTTGCCTTCGATCTCATCATAAAAAGCTGTCACCAGCTCTTCGAAATCACCATCTTTCACCTTTGAGGCGATTTCCGGCTCAAACGTCCTGAGTGCCTCAAGTAAACTTTTTCGAAGCTGTTCAATGTCGCCTGACTTGTCAACTTCAGGAAGAGATTTACCTGTGAGAGCGTGTTTCGGGTTAATGAAACATCCGCAGGATTGGCGTACCACAAGTGGCGCATTGAGAACTGTGCGGAGAGGTACTTCCTTACCCTTGATTCTGGCAATCAGAAGCTCCACCGCGGACCTTCCAATTTCATAAAGCGGCTGACGAACGGTGGTAAGCGGGGGAGTAGTGAGTTCGCTCTCCTCTATTCCGTCAAAACCGGTTACTGCGGTATCTTCCGGGACCCTGATGCCCTTCTCTCGAAAGGCTGCTATTGCGCCCAGTGCTGTTTCATCATTGGCAGTCAATACGGCATCAAAGGGGATTTTCTTGCTGAGAAGCTCCATGGCTGCCTTGTAGCCGCCATCGCGAGTGAAATCACCTGAAATCACCCGATCATCGCCACCCTCAAGGCCATACTCGGCCATGTACTTCTTGAAAAGATCAAGCCTCTGGTCTGCATCAAGATTACCTTTGGGACCACCGATGAAGATGAAATTCCTGTGTCCGTGTTCATGAACCAGATGGGAGATGAGGCTTTTCATCCCCGAGGCGTTATCAATCAGAACAGATGGAATATTTTCCAGGGCAGGAATAAGAGTCACGACCGGCAAGCCCTGAAACCGCTCCATGAAATGAGCGAATTCTCGGTCAGAAATGAAATTTTTCAGAGTTCCGGATATGATCAAACCATCGATACTTTTAATATCTATGTGGCTGTAAATGATGTTTCGCTGCACCTCATAGGGATTCTGAGGTGACATGCGAAGGCTACCGCCGGCATAGCAGATAAGATTATACCCGTTTTCGCGAGCGCAGTCGGCTACTCCCGGCCATACATGAGAGTAGTACATCCCGGCAACGCCTTCAATAAGTAAGCAGATCGTCTTTTTATGAGCACTTTCCATCGTAGTAATCCAGAATGAGAGGGTTAATTCTATTAATCTACTATAATGTATGAGTGAATTCAATGACACCCTCCTTCGATTTGGGATTTAGGATTTTAGATTTCGGATTTTGGATCACCAGCCCGCGATTTGGGATTTTGGATTTTTAATTTCGGATTGTAGAGCATCAGCCACATATCTCAGGCCCGACTCCTGACTACTTCATTGCCACTTGCCTCCCAATGATGTACTTTATTGCCATGCTCGATTCACTGATTTCTATCGATAGACAGTTTTTTATTCTGCTTAATTCGCAACATGCACCTGTTTTCGACTGGTTTTTCTGGTTTGTGACTCAGGGAGGGCTGGGGTGGGTGGTTGCGCCGCTGGTTATAGGGATAATTTTGCGGAAAGTAAAAAGCAGTTTTATTCGTAATACAATTGTGTGCGCAGTTATTGCTGCCACATTAAGCGGGGTCTGTGTGGCTGTTTTGAAAAAGCAGATCAACAGGCCACGTCCCACAGTATACTTTCAGAAACATCCCTATGTGGTGAAAGAACTTGAGTCTGCTCCTGATGACTTCCCATCCGAGGCTCTTTACGATACCATCTCAGTTCATTTGGTGGGGCGATCTCTCAAGTATAATTCTTTTCCTTCCGGACATTCTGCCACTGCATTTACCGGGGCGGCGATTCTGGTTTATCTTTTCGGAGGATGGTACTGGTTAAGTTTTGCAGTGGCAGGACTGGTTGCTTATTCCAGAATCTATGTGGGAGTGCATTACCCGCTTGATGTATCGGCAGGTGCAGTTCTGGCGATTGCGATCGTCTGGACAACTCTTCACTTGTGCAGTTATTTCAGGGTTATTCCAAAAAGAGGTGAGTTCGTATGATAAACGGAAAAAAAGTGGTGGTGGTTCTTCCCGCTTATAATGCGGAATTGACACTTGAAAAAACTTACCGGGAAATTCCTTTTGATATTGTTGATGATGTGATTCTTGTTGATGATGCCAGCAGGGACAATACTGCTGAACTCGGCAGGAAAATCGGTATTAAGCACGTGATTATTCACCAGAAAAACAAGGGCTACGGGGGAAATCAAAAAACATGTTATGATAAAGCCCTGTCCCTGGGAGCTGATATTGTTATCATGCTGCATCCCGATTATCAGTATACACCGAAGCTTATCACTGCCATGGCGAGTATCATCGGAAATGACCTTTATCAGGTGGTATTTGGTTCAAGGATTCTTGGTAAGGGAGCTCTGCTTGGAGGAATGCCCTTTTATAAATATGTGGCTAATCGCTTCCTTACACTCGCCCAAAACTTCCTTATGAAGCAGAAATTATCCGAATACCATACTGGTTATCGAGCTTTTTCGGCCGAGGTACTCAGAAAAATCAATTATCACGCTAATAGTGATGATTTCGTTTTTGACAATGAAATAATTGGTCAGATCTTTTTCGCCGGATACCAGATTGCAGAAGTAACCTGCCCTACAAAGTATTTTAAAGAGGCTTCATCCATAAATTTCTGGCGCTCATCCAAGTATGGATTGGGCGTGCTTGCGGTGACCTTCAAATATTTTCTTAACAAGTGTGGAATCTGCAAATCGACAATATTCAGTTCCGTTTCCAGTCCGGCAATCGAAACTGCTGCCGGGGAGGTTTCCACGGAGGAAGTTTCAAACGTAAGTTGAATCCTTTGTCTTACGCGACAGATTTACGGATTGTTCGAAGGTATGTCCCTCTTATAATAAACAAAACCGTATTCTTCTTTGATTATCTTTAGATCAGTATATTTTTCATATTTCTTTTTTTTGGTGTTTCTACCCACAAAATAAACCGGTTTGTCAATGGGGCCGGTGAGTAACCACTCCTTGTCTCGGCTTTTTGGATTGTCATTGATTCGCAAGCGGCTGTAAAACATGTCTGTGTAGCTCTTATGAAGAGATCTCACATAGACGTCTTCCTGCGACTTTTCTTTGAAAAATTGAATGGGTCCTCCTTGTGTGTATTGCTCCATCTTAGGTGTGAATACAAACATGAACACTTGCAGGCACAATGCACTGGATGCGAAAAAGGAGATAATTCCGGTTTTGAATTTTTTTCTGCTAATGAAGACAAAACTGAAAGTAAGGGCGATGAGGTATGCTATTCCCAGCAGGAATTCATATCCGGACCACACAACCGGGCGCTGCAGGTTTGCAGCGGCGAATTTGTCTTTTATGAGGGGTATCAGCCAGTCTTTATTATAAAGAAGTATGGGGAAGGCGGTAATGATCAGTCCAACAAGAACGGAAAAGCTGATTAGAGCGTAGCCCAGTCGCCTGTTCCATTCAAGTTTACCATTAATAAGTCCGTGAAGGTGAAGAGCCGCAAGGAATGTTATTGGAAAATAGGTAAGTGAAGAGTACAGTACTGTTTTGGTTTTGACTATTGAAAAAAGAATAAGCACAACCAGAAACAGAATAATCATAAGTTTATTGAAAAGCTTCTGCAACGGTTGCTCTTCATCTCTTTTGAAAAAGGAGCGAATGGCGAAAAAAGAAGCCGGAAAGCAGCCGAACAGAATGATGACGAAATGAAAATAGAAAGGTCTTCCATGTCCCGCATCTCCGGTTCTGAACAGCCGGATCTGATATTTAATGAACTCCTCAATGAACCAGGTTCCGTGGAGCAATGTTTCAGTCCCGTAGAAAATGCCGGCAGTGAAACACATGGCCAAAGTGTAAATTGTGGCATCACCTATGGATATCGGTTTGCTTTTGCGATTTAAAAGCCAGAGAATTCCCAAAGTTAAAGCAGTAACCAGAAATGCGACAGGTCCCTTGGTAAGTATTGCAAGCCCTGTCGAAACGCCGGCAAAGCTAAACAGCATTATTCGTTTTTTGCGGTTATCAATGGTAATTGCAAATGCAATAAGAGAAATCCCAAGGAAAATGAAAAAATTGAATACCGGGTCCATTATTCCGCTTTTAAAGAAAAAATGGGGGAGAAAAGAACCCAGAAAACCTCCTGCCCAAAGAAGTCCGAACTTGCGGTCGTAAATTTTCCTGCCGATTGTATAGACTAAAACCAGTGTAAGAATGCCAAAAACAGCATTGGGTAGCCTTGCCGCAAACTCACCGACACCAAAGGTTTTCATGGACATGGATTGAAACCAGAAAAATAGCGGTGGTTTTTCCCAGAAGGGCTCATAATTAATGGTAACCCTCATGAAATTGCCGGTCTGAAGCATTTCCCGGGCAGCTTCTCCGAAATTGGCCTCATCCCAGTCAAAAAGGTGCACTTTACCTAAAAAGGGGATGAAAAACCAAATCCCAAGTAAAATGAGAAGAGAGTAGTTGAAAAGGTCTGATTTGAAAATGCCGCACTTATTTTTAAGCATAGGACTCGAAGCCGCTCTCGTTTTTAATGTATATCAGCCGGTTTTGGCACCACCTAATATACTATTTAGAAGTTTTGGATGGAGCCTGCTTGTTGTGTTCGCTTATCTTACACGCGGAGCAGTCTCTGTTGCAGCTACCGCATCCAGTTTGCTGCTTTGCAGACTTGATCACTATCCGAACTGCTATAACTGCCGCAGTAAAGACTATTAGAGCAACGACTATGTTTTGCCACATTTTTCACCCCAGACCGAGAAGCTTTCCGCTCTGAAATATGATAAAAGATGCCAGATATGCTATTCCCATTTGATATACAACTGAAAAAACGGACCATTTGGTAGATCTAAGTTCCCGGATAATTGTAATGAGAGCCACAATACATGGTGTGTAAAGCAGTACAAAAACCAGAAAGCTTATTCCGGAAAGCGGGGTAAAACTGGAGGCAATCTCAGCCTTGAGCTGCTCGTTTTTCTCTCCGGCTTCATCTCCTACAGAGTAGAGAACTCCCAGAGTACCTACTACCATCTCTTTTGCCACAAACCCTGTTCCCAGAGCAACTGCTCCTTTCCAATCAAACCCCAATGGCTTAACCAGCGGTTCAAGAGCTTTTCCCATACGACCAATGTAGGAATATTGAAGAAGTTCAGATTTTTTGGATACCAGGAGCATCGAAGTTTTCGCATCTTTTTCTTCGTTGGAAATGTTCTGAGCCTGTATCTCTGCGAAGTGACTGTCGTACTTACTAATAATATCCTGATTTACAGGATACTTGCCTAAAGCCCATATAAGAACGGAGAACACGAGTACCACGCCGCCCATTTTCTTGAGATAGTGCTCGGCTCTTTGCCACATGTGAATGAGTACACTGCGGAACGTGGGGAGGCGATAGGGTGGAAGCTCCATGACAAAAGGGTAATCCTCACCCCTTAAAATTGTGTGCTTGAAAGCCCATGCTAAAGAAAAAAACATCACTATTCCAAGTACAAACTGAAACAGAAAAACAATGTTGCCAGCCTGTTTGGGAAACAGGGCTCCTGCAAAAAGCACATATACCGGCAGCCTTGCAGAGCAGCTTATCATGGGAGCAAGCAAAATGGTTTTTATTCTGTCCCGAGGTGATTCCAGGGTGCGGGCTGCCATGATTGCCGGGACATTGCAGCCTAATCCCATTATCATTGGGATGAAACTTTTCCCGTGCAGGCCGGCTTTGTGCATCACTTTATCCATTATAAATGCAGCTCGTGCCATATAACCGGTATCTTCCATTATGGAGATGCCGAAAAAGAGAATAAGTATATTGGGGAGGAATACTGCCACTCCGCCTACTCCTTGCAAGATTCCGTCGATAACCAATTCCTTCAGAACACCATCGGGCAGCACTGCATTTGTCAGCGAGGATAAACCGCTGAAGAGCGATTCGATCCAGCTCATAGGGTAACTGCCAAGTGAAAACGTGATTTGAAAAAGCAACCACATGAATGCCAGAAAAATGGGGTAGGCCCACACAGGGTGGGTAACAATTCTATCAATCTGATCAGAAATTTCCACCCGGTTTGACAGATTTTTATGCACGGTTTCTCTAAGTGCGCCAGCAATGAACCCGTAACGGGCTTCTGCGATTAGACTCTCTGTATCATCACCCATTATGGCTTTAATTTGAAGAGCTTTCTCCCGGGCCTTTTGCACAATGCTTTGCCCGTTTTCAAGATTGGAAATGATGCTAATTACCTGTGAATCGTTTTCCAGAAGTTTCAATGCGACCCAGCGGGTCGGAAGCCCGCAATTCCTGACAGGCTCGACTTGTGCGAGTTCTGTCACTGCCGATTCAATTTCCAGTGGCAGATGCGAGAGCAGCTTTGTATAGCGTGTGGTCTGGTGATGAAAGAGTTCAAAAGCGCTCTTCACTAAAAGTGATGTGTTAGTTCCTGTTTTTCCCACAGTGGTAATTATGGGCAGATCCAAAAGCTTTGAAAGATGATCCAGGTCTATCCTTATGCCTTTGGCTTGAACTTCATCCCACATGTTGAATGCCAGCAGCGGGCGTATGCCAATTTCCATGAGCTGGACGGTAAGGTAGAGATTGCGTTCCAGATTCGTGGCATCAAGGACATTGATCACTACATCGGGCCTGCATTCAAACAGGTAGTCTCGAGCAACTCTTTCGTCAAGTGATTCCGCACTGAGAGAGTATATCCCCGGAAGATCGGCAATTTTAGCAGATTCCTCCCCGTCCCAAACTTTGCCCTCCTTTACCTCTACCGTAACACCGCTCCAGTTCCCTACATGTTGATGAGATCCGGTGAGAAAATTGAAAATGGAGGTTTTTCCACAGTTGGGGTTTCCAGTAAGAGCGATAGAGGGTGTATTTTTGAGACTACGTCTCATATCCTGGTCGAAAAAAGAGGTTTTTGCTTCCTTGTTCACTTCTGCTCCCGTCAAGCCGCATGTGCTGGAGAATTGTTCTGCTCTGTATATGGTTCGATCGTGATCAGCTCTGCTTCTTTTACCCGTAAACTGATGTGCGTGTTGCGGATTTCCACCTCCATTGGATCTTTCAGCGGTGCATATCGTATTACCTCCAGAACTGTTCCTTTCATAAAACCCATGTCCAGAAGTCGCCTGCGTAAAGGCCCGCTTCCACTCACCGACGCTATTTTCACACTGTCGCCTTGTTTGCATTGGCTCAGCTTTTTCAATTTTTCCCCTCTTACTTAACTAAAGATACAAGTATCTGTTGGCTCATGCCGCGACCTAATGCGATACGCGAATCTCCTGCCGTGACCACCAGGAGTCCGGCATGGTTGGTTAGAACCGTACCCTCAAAACCCGGAACAATACCGAGTTCAAGTATGCGTTTGCGGCAGCACTGGGCATTCTCATTGATTTCAGCAACTCTGAATCGACCTCCGCTTTCCACCAAAGCAAGCGGGAACACCTTCCGGCTGGTTTTTCCGAAACAGTTGCTGCAGAGCCCGTGAAGCTGCATTTTGTGACTGAATACATGAAACCCCAGCTCTGAAGCCACTTTAACCTGTGCTTCTTCAATCTCCGGAGAATAGAACTCTATGATCTTTCCGCATTTAAGGCAGTAAAAGTGATCATGGTGTTCATTTATGTGCAGGTGCTCATAGCGGATTGTGCTGTCACCGAATGTCTTTTCCACTGCAAATCCGTACTCCATCAGGAGAACGAGTGCATTATGAATAACTGAATCATTAATGTCCAATCGGTTTTCATTAATGAATCTGCGAATGTCTTCCTTTGAAATGTGATGATCATTTGAAAAGAAAAATTCGATCAATCTGAAGAGATCTTCGTCAACTGTGATTCCATTGTTTCGAAGTAAAGAAACACACTCGTTCAGGATTCGTTTATGTTTTCTTGCGTTCACGGCATCCTCTGCACAATCCGAAAATTTGAATAGTATGCCTGGTCATGGCAAAGCCATTCTCCATTGCAACAAATGAAATCCGGCTCTCAAGTTGTAAATCTGTGAATTCTTCTATTCTGCCACACTTCTCGCATACAAGGTGTTCGTGATGAACACTGCCTTCAACAAATTCCCAATGGGTATGGCCCTGGTCCAGTTCAATTTTGCGGATGAAACCAGCTTCCTCCAAGTGCCCCAGTGTCCGGTATACGGTTGCTCGGGAAACTGAAATACGCTCTCTTTTCAGTGCCGCAATCAGCTCTTCTGCATCAAAATGGGAGGTGTCACTCGAGAGATAATCGAAGATAAACTGGCGCTGAGGAGTAAGGGAGAGCCCTTTGCTGCGCAAGTATTGCTCAAAACGAGACTTGGTGGTGGCCGATTTCACGGTAGTGCCCTTTATTGAGACTCTGTCTCAAATATAATTGATGCGAGCGGCTGATTCAAAGTTAGAATAAGTAGTTCGTTCTGGCAGTCTAACATGATCTATTTTTCTTTAAACCTTCCGCTTATCTGAAAGTCCATCTGAGGAGGAGTTGTGAATTCGGGAAAATATACCTTATTGCTGTTTGGTTTAATCTTCGGTTATGCTTGGGCAGATGATACTTTGAATGAACTGTCACGTGTGGCTCTTTACAGCACGGTTTCACAGTCACTTGCTGGTGCAGGAATCGCCCTTCCGGCATCTGGTACACAGGGTTTAATCAATCCGGCACTTCCCTTCAGTTTTCACTATGCAGCTAAAGAGACAAAAGGATCAATTGCTCTTGGTTACGGCAGAGATCCGCTTTTCAATCAGGTCGCTCTTCCGATCGCCTTAACCTTTGGAGATCAGGAGGGGGCAACTGCTTTGTATTATAGGTATTTGAATGGAAAAAAGGGAACGGTGCAGGATTTCACATTCAATATGTCTGGAAGACTCTTTGAACAGGTGGATAAGCAAGGGCCTGTTGATTTTGGATTGAATATCCGCTATGATCGTTTTCGCATGCAAGGCTCAGTTATGGATACCGCTGGAAATAGTTCAGAAAAAGAGGAGCGTGGTAGTGATGTATTAATGGATCTGGGTTTTTATCAGCCATACATCTACCCGGGACTTGATTTCGCGCTTGTTTTCAGGAACGTGCTTGGGTACAGATGGTCTGAGACATCGGTTTCTGGTAGAAGCAGTAAAAAGAATGGTTGGACAAACGGCAAAATGCGCACGGTACTGTTGGGAACAGTGTACAATCTCCCTTTGGCAGGTGACAATCTTAAGCTTCTCATCCCTTTTGATCTTGAAATTACCGGACTATTTGATAAATCTCCAGTTAGATACATTTTCAGGGCTGGGACAGAGGCTAAAATAACTCCTCTTTACAGTGTTCGATTCGGCTATGCCAGAGCTCCAGAAAACCCCATAGATCTTTTAAAAGACTTCGATTACCGCAATCTGTTTTTCGGGGGAGGGGGGATAAATGTAAAGCCTGTGCTGATGGATTTCTTTATAGGGAAAGAGGAGTGGGGAATCACAGCGACCTATGAATACTAGCAGTTTAGGAAAAAGTGAGAAATGGTTTGCTTGTTTGAACCGACGATGTATGATGCACCACTAAATGTTTGAGATCTGGATCTGTTCGAGTCAGCACGCCCCCCCCAATTACTGCTCGAACAAAGATCCGGAACCTCCCCTTAGTAGGAGTGGAATGGGATACGAAGGTTCTGGTTTTGATTACCTGACCGAATAAGCTGTGCCTGTCCCTTCGGATTTACCTCGTATCCCCTCTTCCGCTTTTTTTTCGTCACCTGCGAAAAATATTCTTAAAATCCTCTTAACAGTCATCCAGAGTTCAAAATCCTCAAAAAAGAAACCCGAGTACATTCTGCGGGAACATACTCGGGTTGTTTTTACAGGCTGAAAGATCAACCCATTGTTACCTTGACTTCATGGGTTTTGCCGTCGGAAAGAATGGGAACGACTGGTTTGTCTAGCGTTTTTCCGTCTACAGAGATCGACTTTACTCCTTTGCAGACATGGTTCGGGTTTTCCACGGCAATTTTATAGCGGCAGCCGCGGAAGTTACGTTCAACCGAAAACCGTTCCCAGCTTGAAGGGATGCAGGGGTCAATCAGTAGACCGTCATATTGCGGACGTATGCCAATGATGTACTTGCTGGCGGCCTGGAAAGTCCAGGAGCTAGTTCCGGAAAGCCAGCTGTTACGGGCAAGCCCGAAAAGCGGATGCTCATCACCCAGAATGTTCTGGGGATAAACATACGGTTCGCATTCGTATTCGTCGATTACATCGTTTTTAGCGGCAGGGTTTATCTGATTGTAGTATTCATAAGCCCGGTCGCCGTTTCCAGTGATGGTTTCCGCAATCATCATCCAAGGGTTTGTATGTAGAAAGATACCGCCGTTTTCTTTAGCACCGGGAGGATAGGTTGTGATACCTCCCTTTGTGGGATCGTATCCGTTGAAACCCGGGGTGCTCAGCTTCAGACCCTTTGAGGTATTCAGCTTTGTGCGGGCGGAATCAAGAGCTTTACGGGCTCTTTCATCAGTTGCGAGCTCGGCGATAACAGGCCAGGATTGACCATTGAGGTAAATCTGTCCATGAGAATTTTTGCTGGAGCCCAGAGGAGTACCATCAGCATCGAAATAGCGTACAAACCATTCCCCGTCCCAGGCCTGCTCGTTGAGGTTCTTCTTCATGACTTCATGATCTTTTCTGTAGCCTTCAACCAAATCTGTGTGGCCCAGGAATTTTTCAAGGTCAATCATTTCCAGAAGAGCTCTGCTGTAGAGGCAGGCGTTGAAAATTGATTCGGCCCCTGTGGGCAGGTTCACACAGTCGTTCCAGTCTGCGAAACCCAGTAGTGGCAGACCGTGTGCACCCATGTTGCTCTTTGTAAAATTCAGAGCCCGTGTGATGTGATCATAAACGGTACCTGATTCAATCGGTTTACCGGATTTGTCTTTTTCGTAAAAAGGGATGCTCTTTTTCAGAAAATTCATATCTCCGGTTTCTTTTAGGTAGGCACTGACGGCCAGTACGATCCAGAGATGGTCATCACCATAGTACTGAGGACGATCAGGTATTTCGTGAGCGTCACCGTTTGATGCTTCCATACTCAACGGGTTGAACTGGTGCATTGCGGAGCCGTTTCTTACCTGTACGGAAATGAGTTTTTCGATCAGTTCCCTGGCTCGTTCGGGGATATGGCCAACTACACCCATCACGTCCTGAGAACTGTCGCGGAAACCGAGTCCGCGTGTGCCCAGGCCAAGCTGATAGTAGGAGAGATAGCGAGACCAGTTATAGGTGATGAAACACTGCCGCGGATTATGTACATTTATCATGCTGTTGAATGCCGGATCTGGTGTTTCTACCTGCATGCTTGAAAGAAAATCTTCCCAGGAATCTTTTATCGCCCCTAGAGCTTTGTCAACCTCTTCTGATTTGCGGAATTTTTCGATTTCTGGTGAAGCTTTCAGTAAACTTTCCTTCTGACCAAGCTGAGTTATGATTCTTCTCTGTTCATAGGGTTTCAGTTCCCCAAGATGGTGCATCAGGGCGGCAATGTTGTCACCTCTATGTGCTTCATTGGAACCGAGTTCATCATTGTCGAGAGCACGGGGACTAGCCCAGGTACCATACTCATTATCACCCAGGAATACTCTGCGGTCGGTTTCGAATGAAGAAGCAGGGAAATTGCTGGTGAAGTAGTTGATTTTTGTATCTCTGAACATAAAGGGGTATTGAATCAGAACTCTTAATCCATCAGAATTGGTGAAGCAGCGGGACTGCATTGTCTGAGGCACCCAGTCGGCATTAGTGAACTGCTTGACCGCATCGGGATGAGTATACTCAAGAACCGGGATGACATCGATCTCCTGAGGTGTATCGGAAATATTGGTGATTTTTATATCGCGAATTTCCACCTGTGCATCAAGAGGTATAAAAATGGTGCATTCAGTTCTGACTCCGTAGAATTCGGAAACGATTCTGTTATAGCCAAGCCCCACGTGGCATTCAAACTTGTCATAGTTATCCAGGGTGGGCACGAAAAAGGGAGAGAAGACTTTGTAGGTGTTTCCTTTCTTGACTCTTACATACAGCGTCTCACCCTTGAAATCGGAGGAGGGCATCTGCTGAATGTACTTTGTGATCCGGTTGAGTGATGGGTCACCTTTGCATATGAGAGCTCCGCCTGTATGATCGACGAATCCTCCAAAAGAAAGCGTGCCGATGTAGTTGATCCATTTCACAGGTGTCTTTGGATTTGTGATGACGTACTCTCTGGCTTCATCTTTGAAATCACCATACTTCATAGTGCATCGGTCCTTTCCATGAACCACCGCTCTGGCTGGATTAAGTATTTGTTCTCTACAATTCACCACATTAATTCATATAAAATAAATGCCGAAAAAGCTATAGTTGAAGGGAAAATGCTCAAAAAACGCCTTCAAAGCAGCTGTCCAGTGGTGGAAAATAGCCTGGGCAGATAATGGGTGGTTAAAATGAGCTGATTTGGGGTTTATTATAGAAAATTGATTCTTAGAATGGTAATAGGATAAATTCAGCAGATTTTTTAAGTGTCTTATGTGTTTGCATAAACCCTTGTACCTCAACGTACTCCAATGTCGGAGTTGAATAGTTTCTGCTGCAATAGTAGTTTATTGTGGTCAACAATTCCTACCCAGACTGGAAACGCATATGAGATTTTCGGCTTTTTTAACGTTCATTTTTCTTTTTACTTCCCTGGTCTCTGCCCAGGAATTGAAAACTTTTCTAAGGTATGATAAAGAGAGCTATTCTGCCGGTGATACCGTTGTTATTGGAATAAAAGTTGACATTCCCGAAAAGTACCATCTCTACTCCAATCCGCTTGGCCCCGGCATTGGAAAACCACTGATGCTTTCGCTTGATCAGAATGGCGTTCGGTGGCTTGAGGTGAGAAAGAGCAGTCCAGAAAAATTTGTACCCTCAGTTGGAGACTGGGTATGGGCTTATGAAGGAAATGCGTATTTCTTTGTTAAAGGAGTAATTACTTCCGATGTTGGTTCTGATGTAAAAGGCAGCATTAATCTGGATGCGCTATTCTGTTATACATCATGCGTGCCAGTCGAAAATACGACTGATTATCATATAAATGTAGGGCAGAAGCTTGCATCCGGATCGATCTTTACAGATGAGTTCAGGGCTCAGTTAAGGAATTCTGAATCGATGGAATTCAAAATTCGAGATGCTGTAAATGAAACGCTCTCGAAAACAGCTTCCGGTTTGCTGGGGCTGGAAGGACTAAGCGGGCTTAATGAAAAAAAGAGTGTTACAGATGCTGCAGTCGGGGACGCGTCTGAAACGGCGTTCAAGTGGTCCTATTCACCTATCGAGGAAAAACGTGATTATAATCTATTTACTGCACTGCTGTTCTCCCTGCTTGCCGGCTTGGCGCTGAATATCACTCCATGCATTTTTCCCATGCTGGGAATTCGAGTGCTTTCTTTTGCTCAGGGTGCAGGGGAGTCCAGAAGGCTTGCTGTTGTTCGCAGTTTAATTTTTTCTGCGGGTATAGTGGCCGTTTTCATGATTTTGGCATCTTTAGCTGCGTTTGCCGGTTTTTCATGGGGGCAGCAGTTCCAAAGTCCACTCATTGTCACTGTCATTATTGCACTAATCTTTCTTTTTGCCTTGGGTATGTTTGATTTCTATACATTACTAGTTCCTTCCAGATTAGCTAATATGGACAGAAAAAGTGGTGGCTTGACTGGCGATTTTGTTAAAGGTGCTGTTGCCACGGTTATGGCAACACCTTGCGGAGGTCCGTTTTTAGGGGCATTGCTTGCATGGGCTCTATTGCAGAGTCCGTTTATAATTTTCCTCATTTTCAGCATGATTGGAGTGGGGATGGCGATACCGTATGTTTTGTTATCAGCCAGCAAAAGGCTAGCGGGACTTCTCCCCAAACCCGGAAAATGGATGGATGATTTCAAGCATCTGATGGGTTTCTTTCTGTTGGCCTTTGCGGTTCATCTTTTGACCGGACAGAATCCGGCGATGATAGTGGTTACAGTTGGAATTTGTCTGAGCATACTGTTTGGAGTCAGCATAAATAAAAGGTTTTCTGTGTTTGGAATGAGTCTGTCACGACGATTAGCGGTTGCTTTATTGTCAATAGGAATTGCGGTGGCGGGCAGCATCGCATCTTTTGTATGGCTTTCAGGGCACAGTTCAACAACCGCTTCCGTACAGGAATCCCGAGAACATTCCGACTGGGAAGTTTTCTCACCTTCAGTTTTGAAGCAGGCGCATGAAAAAGGAAAAAATGTAGTAATAAATTTTACTGCTTCCTGGTGCACGAGTTGTCAGGTTAACAAGGCTGTTGTACTTGGCAGCCGAGAGGCAAGTGAGCTCTACAAGAAAAAAAATGTCCTCTTGTTGACTGCGGATCTTACGAATTCAAATCCTGCCGCCGAGAGTCTTTTGCATCATCTGGGGTCCAGAAGTGTTCCATTTTTGGCTGTTTTTCCGGCTGAGAGTCCCGAGAGACCTTCCATAATGCGGGATATTTTGAAAAAGAAGCAGTTTTTAACTGTTCTCGACAAATTAAAATAGGTTTGCCGATTACTTTCCAATTCTATAAGACTTTTAAGACTCTTTAGCCAAGTTTCCAATTAAAGATCAACTTGCACTGACATAACTCCTACAAATATGGTATAATCTGGAAGTCTATATGATGAAACCATGAAGGGAGTTTTATGCGGTTTACCGTTAAATGGATTGTAGGAGCAGGGCTTCCCATCGTTTTTACAGTGCTGGGTACCAGTGCAGCTGATTCTGTGATCAGACTGAATTCTGTTGGTTTTTTACCAGGGCTGCCAAAGAGAGCAACTATTGCTGGTCAATGTACGCAATTTGATGTCAAGAGAGTTTCTGATAACAGTGTGGCTTTTTCAGGAGTTCCTCAATCTATTCGTAACGATGATACTGATGAAGATGTTTACATTGCAGATTTTTCCGAAATTACTGCTGCTGATGATTATTATGTTGAAGTGAATGGTCTGGGAAAATCGGCAGATTTCAGGATTGCTGATGATGTGTATGCTGACCCGTATACAACGATGATGCTGGGAATGTACTTATGGCGTTGCGGGACATCAGTATCGGCAAATTTTAAAGGGGTTACATATTCTCATGGGTCCTGTCATTTAGCTGATGGTTATACCACTTATTATAACGGAAAAGATTTTTGGAGGGATGGTGCCGGGGGATGGCATGATGCTGGTGATTATAACAAATACGTCGTAAATTCCAGCATCACTGTGGGGCTAATGCTAAAGGCTTATGAACATTTCGGGTCGGCACTAAATAAGGTAGATCTTTTCATTTCAGGAAGCGGTTCCATACCGGAATACCTCACCGAAGTAAAATGGAACATTGACTGGATGCTGAAAATGCAGTTCCCCGATGGTAAAGTATCTCATAAGATATCGACACTGGGTTTTGGGGGAAATGTAGCGCCCGATGCGGAGACTGATAAGAGGTACTATGTCCCGTGGAGCAGTTCCGGAACAGCTGGCTTTACAGCTATTATGGCTCAGGCTTCTCGCATATATAAACCTTTCAATCCAACCTTCGCCATAAAGTGTCTGCAAGCTGCGACACTAAGTTATGGTGTTCTCAAAAGTATTTCAGAAAATATTCCAGCGGACCAGTCTAAATTCAGCACTGGAACATATGAGACTCTGGATGATGATGACAGACTCTGGGCTGCTGCCGAAATGTGGGAAACCACAGGTGATGCTAAATATCTGGCCGATTTTGAAGGTAGAGCAGCAGAATATGCTGTTCGGAAGGATATGACATGGTCCGATGTTTCCAATCTTGCACTATTAACGTATTTGCTGTCCACCAGAACTGGTAAAAACAATGCGATCGTTTCAGGGATACAGGAGGACCTGGTCTCTGTTGCAGATCTGTTGGTGAAAAACAGTAATGAACACGGTTACGGTCGCACTTTGGGCAGTTCCTATTATTGGGGTTCCAATGGAACGGTAGCTGGTAATGTTTATGCATTGTATGCGGCATACAAGACTACTAATGATGCTAGATATTATTACGCTGGTCAGGATGCACTGGGGTATCTTCTGGGAAGAAATGTTTTCGGACGTTCCTTTGTTACTGGAGTCGGGTTTAATCCGCCTCAGAACCCTCACTGTCGAAGGTCAATCGCAAGCGGGAAGACCTGGCCTGGATATCTCATAGGCGGACCTAATGGTAGTGCAGACAGTTGGGTTGACATTTCCAGTAATTATACAACAAATGAGATTGCCATAAACTGGAACGGGGCCATGATTTACGCGCTTGCTGCTTATTTACCGGGGGCAGTTACCAGTACACATCGTGTTACGAAAAATACAAAGCAGGTCAGGTATATTCAGCCATTTTCCATGATTCAGGCCAGTGGCTCCACCCATTTACCTTCTGGTTTAAAAGTGTATGGTTTAAATGGTAAGTTGCTGAATTCAAGTAGTGCATTTCAACAATCTAAATTGAATCATAGTGGCTTTTTTATCATAGTTCCGGAAAAGAGTGTACAGTAGAACTCCTTTCGCACAAATGTGCGGTTCAGGCCGGTTCATTCTTAGGAGTGAGCTGGTCTTTTTTTATGTGAAATAAAAAGACCGCTCGGAGCTTCCCGAACGGCCCTTGATCAGACTAAAAATAGCTGGAATATCAGCCCATAATTACTTTGATTTCATGCTCTTTTCCATCAGTGAAAACCGGCACGATGTTCCCATCGATCTGCTTTCCATCCACAATCAAGCTCTTCACTCCTTTGCAGACGTGTGATGGATTCTGAACACTGATTTTCAAGGTTGCACCTCTGAATTTTCTGGTGACCTTGAAACCGGTCCAGTCTGCAGGTATGCAGGGATCAACAATCAGTCCATTAAAATCCGGACGGATACCTAGAATCCACTGTGAAACTGTCACGAAATTCCAGGCTGCAGTACCGGTCAGCCAGGAATTTTTAGCTTCGCCGTGACGTTTGGCGTCTTTACCCGCGATCATCTGGGAATAGACATAGGGTTCCATTCTGTGAAGATCACTTATATCTTCCCTGTAAGCTGGAGCGATTTTGCTGTAGTGCTTGAATGCATGATCGCCCTGACCCAGGATCGTTTCGGCGATGATGATCCAGGGGTTATTGTGGCAGAAAATTCCGGCATTTTCTTTGTAGCCTGGAGGATAAGAGCTGATTTCACCCAGTTCGACATGGTATTTGGTGTAGGGAGGGTTGACCAGGACAAGGCCGTGGTCAGAGTCGAGGTACTTTCTGGCAGATTCGATTGCTTTTTCAGCCATGCCTTCTTTTACACCTACTTCAGCCATAACGCAGAAACCTTGAGATTCAATGAAGATTTTTCCTTCTTCATTATCTTTGCTGCCGATTTTATTCTGGTTGTCATCATAGGCTCTGAGGAACCACTCTCCATCCCATCCTGCCTTCATAATGGTTTCCTTCATTTTTTCGATATGTCCGGCAGCTGTGGAAGCCTCATTCTTTTTACCAAGTAAATCGAGAATTCTGACATAATCTTTACCAATTGCTACAAACATTCCGGCAATAAGAACTGATTCTGCGGTTTTTCCATCTTTGCTGGTACAGGTCTGGAACGATTCATCGGGAGTTGTGGAAAAGCAGTTGAGATTTAAACAATCATTCCAGTCTGCTCTGCCGATTAAGGGTAGCCCGTGAGGTCCGAGATTGTTGACCACATGATAAAAGGACGCTGTCAGGTGATCAAGGAGAGGCTTTGCAGTGGCCGGATTGTTATCAAAGGGGACAGATTCATCTAAAATCTTCCAATCACCAGTCTCTTTGATATAGGAAGCTACCGAGTAAATGAGCCAAAGCGGATCGTCATTGAAATCACCGCCGATTTCGTTGTTACCTTTTTTGGTAAGAGGCTGGTATTGATGGTAAGCACCACCATCTTGGAACTGCGTTGACGCCAAGTCGATAATTCTCTGGCGAGCTCTATCGGGGAGTTGATGAACGAATCCGCCGATATCCTGGTTGGAATCGCGGAAGCCCATTCCACGGCCGATACCCGATTCGAAATAGGATGCGCTTCTGGACATGTTGTATGTGACAATACACTGATACTGGTTCCAGATGTTTACCATTCTGTTCAGTTTTTCATCACCGCTTTTAACATTGTAGCGAGAAAGCAGGTCGTCCCAGAAGGTCTTGAGCTCCTCCAGAGCTTTATCTGCTGCGGTGGATGTAGAAAACCGCTGGATCATTTCTTTTGCATTCTTCTTATTGATTACACCGGGAGCTTCCCACTTGTCGTTTTCATTGTTTTCCACATAGCCCAGTACAAATACCAGTTCAGTTGATTCTTTTGGAGCCAGAGTGATGTTCAGGCTGTGGGAAGCAATAGGAGACCAGCCGTCAGCCACTGAATTGCTGGATTTCCCGTTCAGAACAACTTCCGGATTATCAAATCCGTTATAACGGCCAGTAAAAGTGTCACGATCAGTATCGAAACCATTAATAGGTCTATTTACAGTGTAGAATGAAAAGTGGTTCCTGCGTTCACGATATTCTGTTTTGTGATAAATGGTGGAACCGTCAATTTCCACTTCTCCAGTATTGAGGTTGCGCTGGAAGTTGGTCATGTCATCATAGGCATTCCAGAGACACCATTCAATCATTGAAAAAAGTGTGAATTTCTTTGGTTTATCTGTGGTATTGGTGAGAGTTACTTTGTGCACTTCTCCATTGAAATTGAGAGGTACAAAGTAGAGAACTTCTGCGGAGAGCCCGTTTCGTACACCTTTGATAATTGTGTATCCCATACCGTGACGGCACTGGTATTCAGTAAGGCCACGCTTGACAGGCTTCCATCCGGGAGACCAGAAGTCATCTCCTTCGCTTATGTAAAAATAACGTCCGTTAACATCGAGAGGGACATTGTTGTATCTGTAACGGGTTATTCTGCGCAGACGGGCATCTTTATAAAAGCAGTAACCGCCTGATGTATTGGAGATAAGTGAAAAGAAATCCTGGTTTCCCAGGTAATTGATCCAGGGATAGGGTGTCTGAGGGGTAGTGATTACATATTCCCTCTGAGCATCATCAAAGTACCCGAATTTCATAAAGTGTTTACTCCTGAGGTTTGTGGTTCGATTTTTTGTACAAACAGTATAATATATATGTTACCCGTTTTAAACGGGGGAAAACCGTATTAGGCCTTAATGGTTTTGCCACATGGAGACTTTGCCAAACACAGAAAAAAAAAGCGGCTGTCCGGAGACAGTCGCTTTCGTTTCGTACACGCTTGGAAATGTTTATTCCAGCGTGATAGTTGTCACTGAGTGCGGCGGAAGAGTGATCTTCATGCCGGGTTTGACATCGATGGATTCACTGCTGGGGCCGGCTTTTTCATTGTCAGCGCGAAGCTGCTGCATTTTGGCCTTTCCGTCAAATCCGGGAATGTTGACAACCGTTTCGGCCTTTGTCTTTGGAAACTTGTTGACAAGCATCAGGGACTTTTTGCCGTTTTTGGTGTAGTAAGAGGTGACATTGTCGTTGTCTGAACCGGATTCCAGAAGTGAGCCGCGTCCCAGACTCTGGCTGGCCATCTTGAATGCCCAGTAGGATGCTCTTGGAACGTTATCACCATCAGGTGCTCCTGTGCGGGACAGATAACCGTAGTCACCACCCTGCTCAGTAATGTCGTTGTGAATGTCCCAGTAAGAAGCCTGGTCGATGTTATGCTTTGCAAGCATGCCAAGGTAATCAGCCACAAAGAGGGCATTCACGATTCCCAGCGTCTGAGGACCGGGTTTGAAATCCACGGAGTTCCACTCGGTCAACCAGATCTCATATTTCTTGCCTGGTTTTCCATACTGCTCGGTCTGTTTCTTGACTCCGGGCAGAATCTCATTGAGTGTCTGAGGGGCAGCCAGGAGACCGGCATCGTTTTCCTGCCCTGCATGCTGAGGATAGTGGTGGACGTTCACGCCGTCAGCCAGATCCTTCGTATGCTCGAAAACTACCTTGTTCCAGTCACCTTCAAGTACCCAGACGACTGTTACGATAATCGAGGGATCAACGGCCTTCATTGCTTTGATGAATTCGGCTGATCTTTTACCGTAATGTTCAGGAGTACAGTGCTGAGGGTGCCATGTACCGTAGAGTTCGTTACCGACTTCCCAGTATTTTACATTGGCCTTCTTGACCTTGTTTACATAGCGAACCCACTCGGCAGCCTGTTCAGGAGTTCCAGTACCAAAATTCACTGTAATCATCGGTGTGGTGTTGGTTTCCTTGCAGAAATCGAGGAACTCATCAGTATCCACCATCCAGTCTTTTTTGGACAAAACATCCTGCCAGTTGTCATCGTCAGCTCGTAGACCACCGGGATAGCGCAGTACATGATGATTTACATCTTTAACATAGACTGCAGTTTCTTTCTTGAGCAGGTCCCCATCCCACAGTGCGGCGTTGATACCGAACAGTCCTTCGCTGATCTTCTGGGTAATAACCTTGTCGCTGCCGTTGACTGTAACGGTCACCTTCTCGGCTGCAGCCTTGACTTTGGCTTCTCTGTCGTTTGTAAGACGGATATTGTCGATAATGAAAGTTCCTCGAGATCCTTCACCGGAAGGTTTGAAGTCAAGCACCTGGATGTTGGTCAGCTCGAACTTGCCGTTCTGCACCGCATCGGGTGGTTGATAATAGGGGAACTTGGAAAAAGCTCTGAAAGGAACGATGATTTCATTCCAGCCCTTGTTGCCGCCTGCGCTGGCCACGAAAATCTCATTGCCATCGTCAGATACCTGAACTGTGATAGGCTGATAGGGTTTCTCGGTGTACATATCGAACTTGATACCCCAGTGCTTACTCCAGTTACGGTGTTCTGCGGGACGGCTGTTATTTTTGTAACTGTAAAGAACGTCCACCCAGTCGTTAAGCCTGTAATTGACCTGCAGTGCTTTTTCCTTGCCGCTTTCAGCAGTTGACTTAACGAATTCCCATTTCACTTCCGATTTGGGACCGGTTGAGTGTTCCCATTTGCGGTCAAGATCGGATTCGAAATCATGAAGAAGGATGTCGGGAGCGTCTGACTTGAAGGCGTTCCAGTATTCATCAGGATCGACATAGCCGGGAATTTCTTCAATGAAGGAAATGTCGCTCACATAAAAGGTTACCGGTTCACCTTCGGCAACGCGGTTTTCACCTTTGTTGATGGAGAAACGAATTTCATTGATTTTTGCCCAGTCCATGTCACCAAGGATTTCGGCCTTTTTGGCATCATCCCAGAAACGGCCCTGATCCATGAATTTGCGCACGGGAATCATGAAATATTTCCAGGTGGTATCAAGCTGACCGAAATCGCTGAGTGCCAATTTGGTCTGAACCTTTGCATTGTCGCTTTCGTCATCAAGAATACCCAAATAAACAGAACCAACATTAGGTGCACCCTTGGCCCAGAATCCAAGACCTGCAGCTTTCATTTTTTTGTATCCAGATGCATCGATGTTCTTACCTGCACCAAGAGCTACTGTGACACCTGAATAATCGCTTCCGTCCATATAGCAGGCGAGAACCTCACCATTTGAAGCTGTAGGCTGCATTTTGTAGGCAGTTTTTCCGCCGTAGACATAGGCAAAACCACCTGCAGGCATTTCGTTTTTGAAGAATGGAGCCATTTCTTTAACAGCAGGCTTGCTACTTGCAGGAATGGCAGTAACAGTTTCCTGACGTTCATCCCAGTAAACGACTTCCACGATTTCTTTTGCTTCGTAAACATCGCTGACGATGAAAATGTCATCAATCCACACTCTGAAAGCCTGGTTATCGTTCTTTTTGATTTCACAGCGGAATTCGGCAACCTTGTCCCACTGAAATCTTTCAGGAACTTCCACTCTTTTCTTGGCATCCCAGAATACGCCTCTCTGGCCGAAGTCTGCCAGGGGAACGCTGATGAGTGTCCAGTCATCCTTGATGCCGCCGTAATTGTTCACCGGCAGACGGACTACTGATTTTTTACCATCTGTGTTTTCGTCATCAACCAGGGCCACCCAGGCAATTTCTCCGCCCTTGGCACCCTTGACCCAGAACTGCAGTGCGCCGGATGCATAGTAGGGACGCAGGTCATAGAGAAGATTCCAGAGACACACGGAACCACCGGAATAGTCATTTGCAACAAGGTCGAACTGAAGAGAAACTTCACCGTTTTTGCCAGATTCTTCAGGGATGAACACCTTTGATTCATCGGGATAGGTGTATTCGTAACCGCCGGAAACGAAATCCTCGTCGAAAAATCTGTAAACTACCTTCTGTTCGGAAGGACCACTGGCTGCAGCGGACTTGGCCTGGACTGGTGCATCGCTCTGAACAGCTTCACCGCCCACAGTTTTAAGCTGGATACCGCAGCTGAGAAGCAGCGCGGTACCGAGTAGCATAGCTGAAGATACGATCTTTTTTTTCAAATGCATTATCTACTCCTTAGAATTTAACGGTCAGATAAACTTCAGGTTGAAATTGTGCAAAGTCCCATTCACTGTCAGGAACTGTATTTCCGTTTTCCAGCATTTCGCCGCTTCCGGAAACCTGACTGAGCATTGCTGTCAACACACCACCCTCAACGACTTTGTAGCGAAGACCGCCGGCAATGTTTGTAACAGTGGATTTACTTGTGATGGTGGGCAGAATAAAATCAGGGCTTTCGGTTGTAAGCTGCTGCAAACCGAACAGAACACTGAACTGCTTGTAGAAATTATACTGGAAGTCAAGGCTCAGAAGATTGTTGTCGGACTTCCAATCACCTTGAGTAAAACTGTAGATGCTGTATGCACCTGAAATTGTGAGCGGGTTGCTTATGACACTCACGAATTTGGAGATGTCGACTCCTGCACCACCTGCAATTTCAGTGTATTTAGCTTTTTCAAGCCCTTCCACTTCTTCCACATCGCTCAGGCTTGCAATTCTTGCTGCAAGAGTGAGACCGCTATTGAGAAGTGATCCATCAAAACTGATGACTGGGCCTGTACGATCAGGAGTTGCCAGACCGAAAGGAAGGGCCACCTGGAATACGGGGTTAAGGTACTGATTGAAATTGTCTTCATAACCGGCGATAGCAGCATAGTCCTGTCTCTCAAGAATGGAATGAGTGTAGGACAGTTTGCGTCCGGGAGTACGGAACCAGCCATTTGATGTAGTAGAAGGAGTAAATTTGAAAACAAAGCGGTACATCGCATCAAAAGGATTGAGAAGCGCTCTGTCATCGATATCGTTTTCAGAGTTCAGGATTCTGTGGCTGAAGAAAGTGGGGCTCTGAGCCGCATCGTTTCTGAAATCAGCACCATTACTGAGAAAACCGAGAGAGAGCTTGGCGTTTAATGCAGGACCAAGATTGATGCGTGAGAACAGGTCTGCATAAAATGCGGTACCGTTCACTGTGCTGTCGGTTAGTCCCATGTGGCTGAAAACGTCCTGACCCAGTGAATCTTTGGTTTTTACTGAATCATAGTAGGGGATCAGGTCGGAAGAGAGAGCAACTTCGGCATTGAATCCGAAAGTGATCTGGTCGGCAGGCATGAAGGCAGAATTATCCAGAGCGAGACGACCTGAAAGTACCTGAGTAGATTGAATGAGTGTGTCAGCCTCGCTGGCCAATCCTTTGTATGATTTGCCATTGTCAAATATGGAAAGGTAAGTACCTGCGACTCCCACACCCGGAATGATCTTTACGTCAGCATTAACCGCAGTAAGATATTTGTCCATATCCGAGATTTCCAGGTCAGTTGCTACGAATGAACCGTTTTGCAAGCTGGCTCCTGCTGACCGTAAACGGGCACCGAAGAGGCTGAAATTGATTTCTTTTACGAGAGGGTAGAGTTCTGCGCTGAAGTCGAGATTAGCTCCCTGGAGTACTCGGTTATTGTCTCCCAGAAACTCTTCTGCCATCGCAGTCTTACGCTGAGCTGCAAAGATTTCAGGTTCGTAGAGGAACTGAATCTCAGGAGACCAGAGTGTGTAGGGGGAGATCTTCTTCTTATAATCACCAAAATTGTACTTGAAAAGTCCCCAGAGCTTTCCGTCAATGCTCAGCCAGCGGGTAACGATAGGGTTGGAGATATCGGAGAAGAAGTTTCTCCAGTCCTGATGCATACGGAATATTACATGTGCACCCAAAGCATTGTTGGGACGGGCGTTAATATCAAAATCAACACTTGTGTACTCAACACCCTCGTAGCGCTTCTGGTCTTTGTCAGCCAGAGAACCGGTAACTTCTGAACTGAGATACTGGGCACGAAATTCACCGTTGAAGTGAATGCCGGCTTTGGACAATGTTCGGTCAATTTGCGACTGCAGATTATTGACCCTCATTTCAAGGGAATCGTCAGTTGCCCATGAACTCATTGCGAGAGTCAGAGCGAGAATGAAAACCTTTTTCATAATTGTGAGCCCCTCTTTCCTGGATAGGGTATATCGATTCTGGTTATTTGCTTGTTTGTTAATTTTTAGAACCATGTTTTCACTTCCATCGAAGCAACCGGAGTAGCCCAGTTGTTATCCTCAAATTCAACATCAGTATGGCTGATCCACTTTACACGTGTGTGAAGACCAACACGCTCAAGAATGTCCCAGTCGAACCCAAGGCCGAATGCCCAATCCTGATAGTTGATCGGTACTCGCTTGAAATCGGAAGGAGTAATATTGATGATGTTGACAAGGCCCTTTGATGATGATCTGTCATCTTTGGAGGTCATCCAGGCCTTCTGGGAGCGCCAGTTTTCATATCCCACCAGACCCAGCAGATAGAAGTTCTTATGTAGGGCGATGGCCGGTTCGAAACGCAGGTACATTGACCAGAGCAGCATGTCTTCCGGTTTGTCTGAGATGGCCAGCGGCATGAAAGAGCGTGAAACTCCATTCAGTGCTGCATACCCGCCCAGGAAAAAGTCCCTGTTGTAACCAATGATGGGACCGATATCGTAGGAAGCGTCCATTTCAAGGTTGAAAGTGAACTTCTGGCTCATTGGTACCCATGAACTGGTTGTGGACAGAGTATCTGTCTTCCGTGAAACTGTTCTAACCCCAGCATCGTTGTAGGTTGTATCGTAGTAGGTAACCAGATCAAAAGTCTCATTCAAAATGGATGACTGCAAGATCCTGTTCTGGTAGACCAGGTTTGACAAGAGTCTTGGATGGTGCCAGTTGGCATAAGCCTGAAATGCACTATCATAGGGTACAAATCCTTCGTACATGGCCAGAAAGTCGCTTCTCAAACCACCTGCTGCAGGGCCATTGGGGTTGTTGTAATCCTGCAGAAAAAGGTAGCTTTCATCACCAAGACGCCTCCTGTAATTACCAGACATTGAATGGTCGACAGGATTGTTACCCCAGCGGTTAAATGATGAATGCAGGAAACTGAACATATCAGAGCCATTCAGACGATAGGGAAAGAACAGAACATCTTTGCCTTCCTCAAGCTGAAAATGCTGGCCATATTTGAATTTAAGATGTCCGTACCCTGACATTTTAGGCATCACAGTAAGATTGACACCAGCCATATTCTGAGCGTAAGGGGATCCTTCACCGCGAGCAATGAACTTCCCCGCTCCTACCAGGTTTGCTCCATAAGCGAAGAAGGCATCCATGGGTACTGCAAACGAGAACGGTGAGTAATATCCTTTACCAATGGCAGCAATATCTGTTTCGATAGGCAGGAAGCCATTATAGTTCAGTTTTGTGTAGAATGCGGGAATGACAGGTGTGGATGTTACTTCTTTGGTGACATACCTCGCACTATCATCTGTGATCCACCAGTTTGTGTCTACGACACTGAAGCCCAGATCCGTATGGATCGAAAACTTGTCGTTAATGGGGCCTTTAAGGTCCAGAGAGAAGATTTTGGGTTCTTTATAGAAAACCTTTCCCTGGGAGATCAGGTTACTGTCCGCGTCGTAGACTTGACTTGAGAAATGGCCGATTCTGAATGCCTGATCAAGAATCGATTTGTTGTCATCTTCCATACTTTTTGGAGACTGAGCCTTGAGGATATCATCTGTATAGTCGACACCCACATAGTTAAGTCCCAGAATCATGTCGCCGAAAGTTTTTGTTCTGGCTACTCTTCCATGCAACACATGTCGATAGGAGTCTCCAATACCATTTCCCTTGGATTCTGTAAGGTCTCCGGCATAGGCAAGGTCATTGGAAAGATCGAGGTTTTCCCGTTCGAAATTGTCGAAGCGTTCGAATGTTCCCCATACAAAATTGGTGTAGAGATTCCAGGGAAGATTGATGCTTTCCACATTGATGCCGTTAAAGGGTTTTTTGTTCCAGGCGGCACGGCCGGATTTTTCACCCTTGGCGATATTGTATTCATAATAACGGGCTATGGGCTGCTCGATTTCAAAGGGCAGGTATTCCCAGGCAAAGGTACGAGGCTGGGCTTTCCACACGGTCAGCGGAGAGGCTTCAGTCCAGATCGTGTTGCCCATTTTCAGCCAAAATGATGCAGGTATTGTGCGAATCGCGATACCTGCGCACATGTCTTCATGGATTGTTGCTGTGTTTTTGGCTTTGTCGTGGTGGGACTGATAAGGGGTGAAATCTTCTGTGGGAACGTAACTATACTTGCTTCCCACCATGGTGTGCTGGAATCCGATTTTGGACCACAACACCGTGTTTCTTCCGGGGCGAACCACCATTCCCAGGCGGAACATGTTTTCGTTACCTTCCCAACCTGACTGCAGGTAGGTGCGGTCAGCCCGCATGAAATCGGGGTACTCCGTCAAATTGTGATACTGGAACTTCAGCCGAGCTTCACCGGAGAAGGAAACCGGGCTGGAGCCGCCGAACATGAGGGTGGAAAGGACCTTGGATTCCAAGGCATCCACCGAGCTGGACAGGCTATCGATCTTGGCCACGACGGGCACCACCTGGGCATTGACTGCACCGGGTAATGCTCCGACAGCCAGGGCGACAGCCACTGCGCTGGTCAACCGTTGAATGAATTTAGCCAAACGGACCTCCATTACTAAAATGACCGTTTAAGGGTTAATAGAAAAGTTTGCGAATATCTTTAGTGTCATAAACATCAAGACCGTTCACCGATTAAACTGCTTTTGCTGACCGTAGCCGCTCCTCAACTGAAGTACCGGGAGAGGATTTCTGCTTAGCCAGGGCACTGCACTTTTGTGATCTGGAAATCTCGCACTCTTTGTAATCTTTGCAGAAAATCACCTTACTGGAAAACTAATATAAATGATTGGCAAACGGTGCGCATATCTCAAATAAGGCTGGAAAAAGTTGTGTCATAGTAACTACCAACTCTGCTATGGTTTACAGATGTTATCAACTGCGAAATCCCTTTCTGTGCATGATTTCAGTCAGAATGAGGCTTTTTCGAAGAAATCAGATTGTATGCTTCTTTTCTAATAATAGGTCGTAAATTTTGAGAATCAGCGGTTCGAAGTTCATCCAAGGCGGTTTTATTTTAAGAGTTAAACTTATTAAGTCACACTTTTAGCTTATATCTTAAATGGGCCTTTTTACCCTGAATACTACAATGAGTGGCATATATGGTCCAGAAGAATTTCCTGCTTCGGCTCTCTATATAATTGTATAGAGAAAATTTAGTTAAGGCGATAAAGGGCTGCTTTGCTGGCGATTGAAAGTATTCGTGCGGCAAAGCAATCCTTGTGGCTGATGGACAAAACATTATATATTCCAGATAGTACACAGAAGGCTCTGGAAGAGGACATATTTGTTCCTTATGTAAACCAAGGCCGATTCTTGTTAGTTTAGATTGCATGCATTACCAGTTCTCTCTTTGCTACATTTTCTCCCAATCCGGTAGTGCCATTAATTTGTTTGCGAGGTCTGAACCCATTGCTTATTTTTTGCACTATATTGATTTGTCGAAAACTACACTTTTTAATTTCCATAACCTGAACCGGGAAAAGGAAGAGTAATCATGAAAAGGGTTTCGCAGTTCAAAATTTTGATTGTGAGTGCCTGTTTATTGGGACTGATGTCCTGTGGTGGTGAGAAGAAGGCTGAGGGGGAAAGCGGAACGTTCCCCCGGAGCAAAACCCTTTATCTGGCCGGTTCACAGTGGGGAGATCCCAACACATTCAATCCTCTGGCAGAGAGCTGGCAGGCGGCATGGCCTGTAGGTGATCGTTTCAATCTTATGTATGAGCCCCTCATCACCTACAATTCACTCGATGGCAAGTTCGAACCTCTCCTTGGTACACTGGTTTCAAAAGATGCCGACAGCATTGTAGTGGATATCAATCCCGCCGCCAAGTGGAGCGACGGACAGCCAGTCAGTTCCGCTGATGTGAAATTCGTATTTGAGCTTGGAAATCGTTTCAAGGGTGCTGCAACAGCTTATGCAATTGATTTCATTTCTGAAATTAAGGTAGACACCATTACTGCAGACGGTGCAAACGTTGAGCGTCTTGCATTTATGGTTAACAAGAAGGGTCGCAACAATCCTCTTGTTATCCTCGATCTTCTCCAGGCAATCCGTATTGTTCCCTCACACGTTTTCGAAAAGCTTCTTGCTGAAAACAACAATGATCTGAGCGCGGTTCAGAAACTTAAGATTGATGTAAACCCAGTTGTTTCAGGTCCTTACACTCTTGATACCTATTCAAACGAGAAAATAGTGGTAAAGCGTCGTGATGACTACTGGGGTAATGCAGTGCTTCACAACGGAAAAATGCCTTCACCTCAGTTCATCATCCATCCCATTTTCAAGAGCAATGATCATTTCGCAATTGCTCTTCAGCAGGGTGGTCTTGACGCATCACAGACATTCATTCCAAGAATCTGGATGAAGAAGAAAGACGGAGTAAAGACATGGCATGAGGATTCTCCATATTTTGTAGCCGGTGCACTTCCTCTTTTACTTATCAATACCACAAAAGCACCTCTTGATGACAAGAATTTCCGTCGGGCCATGGCAGCAGCAATCAATTATGCGGATATCAAGGAACTTGCAGTTTCCGGCTACTCTCCTGACATGAAGCCCGGTCTTATCATGGCTGCCGGTCTGGAAGGCAAGTATTTCAATGCTGATGACGCGAAGGAATTCGGCATCACTTTCGATCCGGAAAATGCAAAGAAAATCCTTGCTGATGCCGGTTACAAATCAGTTTTCAAGGAAGACGGCACGCTCGATTATATGACAGACAAGGCCGGCAAACGCCTTCCCACTCTGTCAATCAAGTCTCCTGCAGGCTGGTCTGACTGGGAAGCAATGGTCACTCTGGCTGTCAAGCACATGCGTGCTGCCGGTATAGACATTCGCGAAGGTTTTGTTGATGCCGGGCTTTACTGGCCAGCGCTTCCTTCCGGAGATTTCGACCTGATCATGCATAAACCTGCGGCATCAGTTACACCTTCACTTCCCTGGAGCCGTTTCGAAGCGATCATGTCTTCCCGTAACTGGGTTCCTGTCGGTGGCGATAACAAGATGAATGAAAACCAGGGTCGATATAACAGTCCAAAATCAAAAGAGTATAACCCTGCTGTTGACAGCCTGCTTCGTTTGATTCCAACTCTGTCGGATGAGGCTCAGCTCACAGCTTCCTACCGTGAACTGAACAAGATTTTCATGCAGGATCAGCCGGCACTTCCTCTGTGCTATCTGCCTGAGCAGTTCTATGAATACAGTGACAAGACCTGGAAGAACTGGCCCAACAATGCTGATCCCTATGCACCGCCGCTTCTACCTTGGGTTGGTGCCAGCACGAAGGTTCTCTGGAATTTAAAGTTGGCGAAATAAGAGGAAAACTTATGCTTAAACAGTATCCAACGTTAAGATTTATACTGCAGCGTGCCGGGTGGTATTTCGTTACCTTCCTGGTCGCTGTGACCATCAATTTCTTTCTCCCCAGACTCGGAAGCAACAACCCGGTCGATATTATCATGGGTAAAGCTGCTGCTGGTTTGAGCACCGAGGATGCCCGTCAGAAGGAAGAGAAGTATCTTCAGGAATTCGGGCTGGTAAAGGTCAGCAACGGGGAGATTGTTCGCAATGCGGATGGGAAGCCTGTCAAGGCTTCCAGTCTTGAGCAGTTTGGTAACTACATCAAAATGTGCTTTATGGGTGATCTGGGGACTTCCTTCCAGAAGTATCCCAAAAAGGTGATTGATGTGATCAAGGAAGCAGTGCCCTGGACAATTGCACTTCAGCTTCCCACAATCCTGTTCGGCTGGATAATCGGTAACGTACTTGGAGCTCTTGCAGCTTACAAACGTGGAATTTTTGACAAGGTGTTCTTTCCTGTCGCACTGCTCATCAGTTCGCTGCCGTTTTTTGTTTTCGGTATGCTTCTGGTGTATTATCTATCAGTGGTCAATAGATGGTTCCCCTCCATGGGGGGGTACGCCAACGAGTTGATACCCTCTTTCAGCTGGGCATTTTTCTCCTCGGCAGCATACCATTACGTACTGCCTTTTTTCTCCATTTTTCTGATTCTGGCCGGCGGTCAGGCGATCGGAATGAGATCTATGGGTATCTACGAACTTGGAACCGATTACATCAAGTACGCAAAATGGCTTGGACTGAAGGAAAGTAAGATTATTGCCTATCTGTTCCGTAATGCAATGCTTCCTCAGTTGACCGGTTTGGCACTGTCTCTGGGTACCATGATCGGTGGTGCATTGATTACAGAGATGATCTTCTCGTACCCGGGACTGGGTATGGCCATTCTTACGGCCATTCAGAATAATGATTATCCTATGATCCAGGGCTGTACGCTGCTTATAACGGTGAGTGTGCTGATTGCAAACTTCACAGTTGATATCCTGATCGGGTTTCTCGATCCCCGAGTCAAGGCTGGCCTTCAGATCGGTAAGGGGAAGTAGGAATGAAATTATTACGCAATCTACTGAAATCGCCGATGTTTGTTATCGGCGTGACACTTTTCTTTGGAACAATCCTCATTGCGCTGGCCGGGCCACTTTTTTACAAGATCAACATGGCCCGCGTAGGCTCGCAGTATGCTGCTCCCAGTGCCAAGTTTCTGTTCGGGTTGAACGATCTGGGGCAGGATTACGTATCTCTACTGATTGCAGGACTGCGTTCATCCCTGTATGTCGGATTTCTGGCCGGAATTATCGCCACCACCATTGGAACTCTTATCGGAATTTATGGCGGGTTCAAAGGCGGTTTAATGGATGATCTTCTTAATATGGTCACCAATTTGTTCATCGTAATTCCCTCTTTTGTGGTGCTGATCCTTATCAGTGCATCCTTTAAGGAAGGGCGGTCACTCACGCTTATCGGCATCATAATCGGAATGACCACCTGGACCTGGAGTGCGCGTGCGGTCAGAGCACAATCGGCTGCTTTAAAAAGTAAAGATCATATTTCCCTGGCGCGGCTTAACGGAGCCAACACACTGCGAGTGTTGATCGTGCACATACTTCCGTACCTATTTTCCTATGTGTTTATGGTCTTCATTCTTCAGGTGGCATCCGGCATTCTGTCCGAGGCTGCGATTTCCATGATCGGTCTGGGGCCGCTGGATACAGTGTCTCTGGGCACAATCCTGAACCAGGCAAAGAACACCGGTGCACTGGGCGACGGCGTTTGGTGGGCTTTCATACCCTCCACAGTCATCATCACTGTGATCGTGTTTGCTCTGTACCTTATAAACACGTCTATGGAAGGCGTCTTCAATCCTAGCTTGCGTAAGTAAATGGGAGCGTTATGGCTATATTCGAAGTAGAAAATCTGAGTCTTCATTATCTGACCCGGTTCGGCCAGAAGATCCATGCGGTGACGGATGTGACCTTTTCAATGGAGAAGGGTGAAATTCTGGGGATTGCCGGAGAGTCAGGGTGCGGAAAGTCAACTTTGGTCAACGGGCTTATGGGCTTGTTCATTCCTCCTCTGTATCCGACCTGTGGTAGTGTGAAGGTGGGAGGGGAATCTCTCATGAACCGTACACCCAATGATATCCGTCAAAATGTTCTTTCCCGCAAGGTGTCGATGATACCTCAGGGCGCGTTTAATGCATTGAATCCGACCCGCAAGGTGAAAGATATTGCCGCTGATGTGATGGCTGCCCACATGCAAAACGTTGATAAAAAGGAAATCTATGATCGTTTGCGTCAGCGTTTTGACCTTTTTGGAATGGATACGCAGAAGGTCCTTAATTCCTATCCAATTCAGTTGACAGCCGGAGAGCGCCAGCGATCAGTAATTGGAATTTCCACTCTGCTGAATCCGCAGATGGTTATTGCTGATGAGCCTACATCTGCACTCGATGTGACTACTCAGAAAGTGGTTATCAAGATGATTTTCGACATGCTGGAAAAGGGTATCTTCTCCACTATGATTTTCATCACCCACGAACTGCCACTTCTCAGACATGTTGCTCACAATATCGCCATCATGTATGCGGGTGAAATTGTGGAAAAGGGAACGACTGAACAGATCGTTTTCGATCCCCGCCATCCTTACACAAAGGCGCTTATGGGGGCAATGCTCAGTGCAGAACCTGGCCAGAAGCAAAAGAAACCCACTGCGATCGAAGGCGCACCTCCCAATTTGGCAAAAGCCATCGAGGGATGCCGCTTTGCAGAACGTTGTCCGGTTGCTAAACCGGAATGCAAGAAGAATAAACAGAATATCCGAATCGTTGGTGACAGGCAGGTGAGGTGCGAATATGCAGAATAGGGAAAGTGTTTTCACCGCTGAGAATCTCGTGTGTACATTCGGAAACGGTAAGAAGCTTGTCAAGGCAATCGATGATGTGTCCTTTGACATCAAGGATGAAGAGATCGTTTCGCTTGTTGGTGGTTCAGGTTGCGGGAAAAGTGTACTGGCCAAGGTAATGCTTGGATTGATCCATCCTACAGGCGGTAAATTTACCTATAAGGACAAGCCGATCACTGATACGCGTGAACACTGGCGCGAAGTTCAGGCTGTCTTTCAAGATCCGTTCAGTTGTTTCAATCAGTTTTTCACCATCAGGTCCCAGCTGAAGGATTCCCTTAATATTTTCAAGGATAAGCCTTCCAAGAAGGAGATTGAAGACCGGGTTGACGAGGCACTTCTTGCTGTAAATATCAAACCACCTGAAATCGAAGGAAAGTATCCATTTGAACTGTCGGGTGGACAGATGCAGCGTATGCTTCTGGCGCGCATCTTTATACTGAAACCGAAAGTGCTTATTGCAGACGAACCTACCAGTATGGTTGACGCCTGTGTGCGTGCCAACATCCTTGATTATCTGATGAAACTCAAGGAAGAGCTGAAAATGACCATTGTTTTCATAACTCACGATATCGGACTTGCCTATTATGTGAGTGATAGACTTTTTATCATGCATAAGGGTAAAATCGTGGAAGAGGGTGCACCAGATGATGTGGCCCTTAAACCCACCAATCCCCATACGATTCAGCTTTTGGATGATATTCCTGAAATTCACAAGGAATGGATTACCGTTTAAGGCCGCTTAAATAAGGGATACTACTCAAGCTCGGGATCATTCCCGGGCTTTTTTTAATCCCCAAAGCAAAAAAATAATTGTTTCTGACCTCCTGCCGGCTTATATTGATTAAGAGAGCTTCTTGATTCGGAAATAAAATATCCCCGTGATGTAATGCGTACTTATTGGGAATTCGACAAAAGGTCCGTTTTTTCGGTACCAAATTAGTCACCGTGAGGGAAAGGAATCCCATGTACAAATCTCTTCTCATGTTTATGATTTCTCTTTTTCCAGTAGTATCGACGAGTTTCGGGTCGCAGGGAGGTAAAGGACAGCTTCCAGAAGAAATCTCCACTTTTTATTCAAACCACAATTACCTTACTTCACTTGAAGCCGGGGTGATCCAACGTGATAGCTCGAAACCATCCGAGGAACAGATCAGGGCTCAGATTTCCCAGGCCACAGATCCGGGATTCGCATCCCGCTCTATAATTGTGCCCAACCAGAAGAAGGGTACCTGGGCACATCGCTCCGTAGTAGGGCAGCCTCAGTACAGTATGGAAATTGAAAAGTATGAGATTCGCGGAGATCAAATTGTCGTATATGTTAAGACTGTGCCAGTCGACAATAAAAACGGTGCCATAAAGCTTTCTTCAGTTTCACGCCAGATTCATAAATGGAACAAAGTGAACGGACACTGGATAAAAGAAGCTGTTATGATTCAACAGCTGTAAAAGCGGTTCAGATATAACATTGAATTTGGAGTCGAGAGGGAACTATTTCGACTCTTTTTTTTATCTTAAAGCTGATCTGAATTTCTGTAATTCTGCTTCGCCAATGCGCACCGTGTTCTCTTCAGAAGGGAAAATCCGGGTTTCAATTGCTTGTATATAAGATTTGAAGGCTGAAAGTTCGATTTCTCGTAAATCGGCAAAAGTCTGAACATGTCTAAATTTTCTGGAGGATAGGCCCAGCAGATCATTCACCACCAGAACCTGCCCGTCACAGCCATTACCGCTTCCGATTCCTATGGTGGGGATCTCCAGCTGAAAGCTGATTTCAGCAGCAATTTCGTGAGGAATCTTTTCGAGAACGAGCATGCAGGCCCCGGCATCTTGCAATGCCTGTGCTGCTTTCAGTAATTCCAGAGCCTGAGTGGCATCTTTTCCGAAGGTTTTAGGTTTATCGTGTATTTGAGGATTGTAGCCGATGTGAGCACATATTGAAAAACCGTTCTGAACCAGTTCCTTTATGATCGTGAGCTTGTGATGCCATCCTTCAATTTTAACGCAATCCGCCCCTGCATTAACCAGTTTTGAGGCATTTTCCATAGCAAATTCAGAAGTTTCCGTAGAGCCGAATGGGAGGTCTGCAAGAATGCAGGCATCTTGTACACCTCTTGCAACAGCGGCTGTATGATGAAGCATATCATCCATGGTCACCTGTCGCTCGCTTTCGTAGCCCAGGACATTTGTTCCCAAACTGTCACCTATGAGAATGCAATCCATTCCGGCTTGATCCTGGAGCTGAGCCGTGGGAAAGTCGTAGGCTGTTGCCATGGTGACGGGAATTTTTGAAGCTTTTTTTGATAGAATATATTTTAGAGTTTTTTTCATCTGTGTTCTCCCAAGCCACAAAATAAATGCTGCCCGGTCGAGGTTCAAAAAGCGGGAAAACACCTGAATGCAGCTAGTTTACTAATGAGTCTGAGCCGAAAATGGGTTCTGCAAGGTCTCCTGCTGAATCACTGTCGGCGCCAAACCCTCCGGCACAAGACAGTAAGGCAGTAAAAGCGAGTAAACTGAGAAGCAGAACCGTGGAAAGCAGCTGTTTTTTCATATTACAATTTCTTTTTAAGAGTTGGTCTGAATCTGAGCTGTATCCCCATTTGTAAAACATGCCATCGGGTGCGCAGAATGGGTCCAAACGGGAATTTTATCTTTGCGTACCCCGAGGGCGTTATTTTAGTATCGGTAAAAAGATCGGCTTCGAAACCCAGTTCGTGGTACCACCAGTCGTTGTCAAATTGAACTCGTTTAAAGTCTCCATCAAATACACTTTGAATCTGATCGACGATGATGTCTTCCCATTGATATCCGATACAGTAACTGAATGAATAGTTCAGCAGACGGTATTTGAATCCAAAGGACAGAGCTGTGCTGGGGATGAAAATTGCCGGTGTGACATCGTATAGAGAGTCATACCAGATAAGATATTGGTCTGATACGGTTCTTATGACCAGAGTATCCGGGCGTTTATAGCGCAAACCGGAGGACCATTGTCCCAGTTCAGTTTGCAGCATAAGGCCTCTGTAGGAGATTTGATACTGGTTACCCGCCGTAAGCCCCCGATAGTTGTTCACTCCTCCCACCCGGCCACCGGAAAAGGCGGAGAGGAAGGTGTTGAACCGCTTGCGTGTGGGGATTCTGGTTATCATACCAAGGCCGCTGATCGCAAATGAGACTGGTTCTGATCTTACATACTCTTTCACTTCATCAGTTTTGATTTTCCAGGCATCTCTAAACCGCTGCTTGGGGCATCCGTCGTATAATCCGTAAATTTCCGGGCAGTTGTCAACCGAATCGGGGTACCCATCACCATCGTTGTCGGCGTTGGGAATAAGTTCAGAGGTGATTACTGCAATTTTATCCGGGCTGACCAGGAATTTGCGTTTTTCGGTGTCGTAACCCCGTTTGCTTATGCGGGCAAGATAAAGTCCGCTGGGGAGTTCCACAGTTTGACTTCCCGGAGAACAGGGCCTTCCTTCAAGACACACCATGGCATCTTCGGGCGTAAGCTCAAATCTTACTTTTCCTGTGAGTCGTTTAAAAGGAATATTGAAAAAGACCATTCTGCCGGCGGGTATGAAGATCGTGGTATCGAGATCACGGTAGATTTTTGACCCGCTCCAGCGTAAATGGTATTCGCCCTCCGCTAAAAGATGCGAAACTGAAGTTACCGCAGAGTCGTTAATGAGATATGGGTTATCTATTGGCGGGTAGGGGAGAGCCAGCATTCCGTGCTGATTCTGTCCAAGAACCAGTAAAGTATCGAAATCTGAAAAGAGCTCAAACGAACTGGAAACGGTACTGTCGGGGAAAACTTTAATTACCTTGCGCTGAAAACTGTATTCCGGCAGGAAAAGTTCGACTTCGTAATTTCCAGTGATTAGGCCGTTGATTGTTGCCGGAGTTTTGAGACCTGTTGACTTACCGAATAGAAAAATTTGTGCCCCTTCGGGATTGCTGTGAATATCGAGGCGGCCAATCGGTGCTGTTTTTAAACCTGAAATCTCAATCCATTTGTCATTATGGAACAGATGGATTTTGTCGATATAGGGCACATAGATGTGTTGATCGTCAAAATAGACGGTTTCGAGATCCATGTTTGGATTGTCAAAAACGGCTGGATAGATTCGATGCCAGATTACCTCCCCCGACTTGCTCCAGGAGGGTATGGGAAAGGAATTCATTGGGGGGAAAGCATGAAAAGCTGTTGTATCGATGTAGCCGGAATAAAGTTTGTATTCGCCATTAATTTTCTTGCGCATGACAAGTTCGCCGGGTCGGATCTGTGCTGGTGGCATATCGAGTTCGAGGAGGGGTTCGGAGGCGGGCCGGCGTATGAAAGTGGAGCTTGGCTGGGGGTAGCTTATTGAAGTGAGGCGAAAGGAGGCGATGGCATACTGGTTTGCGACTTGAGTAAAGCCAAAACTGGACAGGAAAAGGAGCCAAATCGCCAGTGGTCTAATCATTCTGTCCTGCCTGAGAGTTCGAAAAAGTCTGTTTAACCGCTTTTGGTTGCCAAATGCGGCACTCTATCTTACTTACCAGCAATACAGAGACCGCCACGGCTTTAAACAGAAGTGCACTTCTAACTGCGACCTAAGTAGGAATATATAATTTCCGCCACCTGTTTTGAGGGAGATCTGTCGCTTAAATACCGACTAAGTGTATTCAGCTCCGATACAGTTTTTTCATAGCGGTGCGGGGTAAGAAATTCACGCAGTTTGCCAGCCATGTTTTGAGGATTGGCTTCGTTCTGAATGCATTCTGGAAGAAGGCTTCTATCGGCAATAATATTGGGAAGCCCTATGTAGGGTATTTTTATCAGATGCTTGAAAATGGAATAGGTCAGGGTGGATGTCTTATAGGCAATTACCGTCGGAATTCCCATTAGAGCGGCCTCCAGACAAGCTGTGCCGGAAGTGGCCAGTGCAAGGTCGGAGTTCCGGAGAAGTTCCCTCAATGGGCCTTTAAACCTCGAAAAAGAGGTGAAAGAGTCTGCTGAACTGAAAAGGGATTTATCCAGGCCGGAAAACTGGGAAATCGTGACCTTTATTCCGGGGTACTCCTTCTGCAGAATTTCTGCAGTCTGCAGCATTGGGTCAAGCATGTGCTTGATTTCCTGAGTCCTGCTGCCCGGGATCAGGGCCAGTCTGATTTCCCCGGAGGGGAACTGCTTTTTTGAAACCGGCATACTCTGATCGCTCAGCATTGCTTCAATGAGAGGGTTGCCTACAAATGTCACCGGTGCCTTGTATTGTGAAAAGTAGGATTCTTCGAAGGGGAAAATGACTGCTATGTGGCTAGCCAGATTCCCCAGTACCTCTGCTCTTTTACGTTTCCAGGCCCAGACCATGGGGGCAATGTACCAGATTACCGGAATGCCCAGTTTACGTGCCTCTTTGAGCATAATCATATTGAATCCGGGGTAATCCACGCACACGAGCGCATCCGGGCGATCGCTTTTTATCTTTGAGATAAGCTCTTTTTTAGCACCAAGGAAAAAGGGCAGATGGCGGATCACTTCCACAAATCCCATTTTGTTGAAAGGCGCAAAGGGCATGACTGAGGAAAAGCCCTTGGAGGTCATGGTCGGACCTCCGATTCCCCACATCCTTAACTGAGGATCCAGAGTAGAAAGCTTTTGGATAATGGCAGCGGCATGGTGATCACCTGATGGATCACCGGCAATGAACATCACTGAATGAGGCTTGGGCATGACTCGGGCCCGTTTCCAGATTAGAACAGTTCCAGCGGCACCTTGCCGCTGCTTTTCATCTGACCGAGATATTTCTTGAGATCAGGCAGCTTCGAACGCTCTATAACCAGTATAACATCATCAACGGCAATAACTGCAATATTTTCGAGTCCTACAGCCGCCACAGTTTTGCCGGATTTATTAACAATGAGAGAATTGGTGCATTCGGATTCGAAAAGAAGTTCTCCGGTGATGGTGGTCCCGTTGGCATTCTGGCCGTGAACCCGATTGAGCGATTCCCATGAACCGATATCATCCCAGTTAAAAGAGCCGCTTACCACACTTACTTTTGCCGCCTTCTCCATGATACCGAAATCTATGGATTCCTTGCAGCATTTTGAGTAGAACGATTCGATTGCTTCTGGGGTGAAATCATTATCTGAAAGTTCCATCACCTGATCATAAAGTTCAGGCATATGCGTTTTGAACTCTTCCAGAATAGTGGATGCTTTCCATACAAACATTCCGCTGTTCCAGAGGTAATTGCCGCTTTCCTTGAATTGTATCGCTTTTTCTCTGTTCGGTTTTTCCACAAAACGTCTGACTTTGAAGGCTTTGATGCCGTCTTTTCCGTTGAGGGAAATTCCCAGTTCGATGTAGCCGTAACCTGTCTCAGGACGGGAAGGAGTAATGCCGAAAATGATCAGGTCGCTGGATTCTTTGGCCAGGTCCACAGCAAAGAGAACTGCTTCGGCAAAAGCACTCTTGGGTTGGATCGCATGATCAGCGGAGACCACTACCATTACTCCGTCACCTTCCCTTTTTTGAATCAGCGCAGCTGCCAGGGCTATGGCCGGAGCGGTATTCTTCCCCTGGGGTTCCACAATGATTTCTGCCCTGTCTTCGGCAACAATTTCTCTGGTCTTGTCGGCAATAGCCGCCCCGGTTATAAAAAGGGGCTTAGTGTCGGGAGAGCAGAAGTGGCTCACTCTCAGTAGAGTTTCCTCGGCCATGGTGAGTTTGCCGGCAATGGCATGGAGCTGCTTTGGCATGCTGGACCTGCTCAGGGGCCAGAAACGCTCCCCGATACCTCCTGCGAGAACAACCGGAATGATTTTCATTCGTTTCCCTTCAGTGCGGGCGAAAGTTTTTCCTTTAAGCTTATAATGCTGCTGTAGGGGACTCGGGGCCAGCCTATTTCAGACTTGTTGTGATTACTGCTGTGAAAATCTGATCCGCCGGTATAGGCGAGGTGGTGCTTTTTGCAGGTTTTCATGTAATGTCGTTCTGCCGCAGCCGGGTGCTCGGTATGAAAGACTTCAATTCCAAGGAGTCCATCACGGATGAATTCGGGGATTCTTTCATCAACCTTGGTGACCCCGGGGTGAGCCAGAACTGGAATTCCGCCTGCCTGCTTTATGAGGTCGAACACTTCCCTGGGTGACATTTTCAGCTTCTCCACGTATGCCAGGGAGCCATATCCGATGTACTTGTCGAAGGCTTCCCTGAAGGAATAGACGAGCTCCTCCTTGAGCATGGCGGCGGCGATATGGGGTCTTCCGATTGCACCCACTCCCGCGATGCTCAGGACTGTTTCAAAGCGCAGATCTATTCCCTGCTTATTGAGATTGGCTACAATCTTCTCCGCGCGCACATAGCGGGCATCCTTCATTTCCCGGAGCTTCTTTATGAACGCAGGATGATTCACGTCCACATAGTAGCCCAGAATATGAATATCGGTGCCCTGAATTTCGCTGGAAAGCTCAACTCCGGGAATAACCTCTATACCCACCGATTCTCCTAGTTCCGATGCCAAGGGATAAGCGTCGGTACAGTCGTGGTCTGTTATGGAGATTGCTTTGAGCCCTCTGGCTGCAGCCGCCTCGATAACCTCTTTGACTGAGTAGCTTCCGTCGGAAAATGTGGTATGGATATGAAGATCAACGTATTTTCGTGGTGATCCTGTTTCTGCCAGCATCCTTTTTTCAATTATTCAGCTGAGTTTAATTATTCTGTTCCAAACAAGTTAAAATAACCTAGTCTGTTTTGATGGTCAAGCTTTTGAATGTAAAAAAGATAGGAATAGTCTAAAGATGCTCAAACAGTGGAAGGAGACTGTATAAATGAATGAAAAAGATCGGCATCATGAAGATGAAATTTTCGAAAAAAACTTGAGGGAGATTCTCTCCAGCGGATCAAATTCTCCAAAAAAGGAGAGTGCAGGTCACAACTTACCAAAACAGGTTTCTCAGACTAATCCCAATCAGCCCGCTGAATCATCATCAGAATCCAAGGTCCTGTTCTGGGCAAATCTGGTGAGAATCATTGCATTTATCGTATTAATGGGGCTTTTAGCACTGTTTATTAATCAGATAACATCTCGCGGATGATATTTCAGAAAAGTTTTTCAGTTAGCAGCCGGGAAAATTATTTCCAGCGGTTTAGGTTATGCTGGATTTTTAAAATCTGAAAATACTGCCAGCTTGAAGGGGAAAGTTCTTTTTTCAGAGCTGAAAGGCGTTCTTTTGCTTCACTCTGTTTCCCCTCAAAAAATGCCTTCCGGGCCTCAAAATAAAAATGGCCTGGGTCGCTGGGGTAAAGATCATTCCATCGCTTGCTGAAGTCCTCTTCGCTTACATTTCCCCGATAAAAGTTGGCGACCAGTCTCGGAAGTGGAAACGGGTGAGATTCATTTATGATTTTATCCAGAAGTGAATCTGTTTCTGCTGGGTGTTCTCTTGATAGTTCAGCGAATCGCAGGGTCGCCATCCAGGAAATCGCAGAACTGGGTGGACACTCTTTCATGATTTTTGAATACAGAGATTTAGCAAAATCATAAGCAAAATCATACTCGTAGATTTCAGCAAGTCCTAACCAGGCCTCCCAGATATTCTCGGAAGTCTTATGGGTGTGAATGCACTGATTGAACATTTCAGAAGCTTTTGAAGTTAATCCTTTATTCAGGTAAGCTTTCCCCATAAGAGTCTTAGATCGGGCCAGAATCTCATGGTCGGGGTAGTACAGTGTTGAAATCTCTTTAAAGGTCTTCTGAGCATCGCTAAGCTTTCCCTTCTGTGCATACTGGTCGAGAATGCGCAGATGAATTTTGCCCCACTTGTTTGAAAATGAGGGGTAGATTTTCGCAAAACTGCTCAATTCCCGGGATGCCAGTTCATAACTGCCAGATTCAATGGTTTGAGCGCTGCGGGCGAGCATGGTGGTCATCACCGAAAAATTCACGGGGCTGGCGCTGTACAGCTTTGCGACTTTTCTGAACATACTGTCGGCCTGTTCATTCAGTCCGATTCTGAAGAAGGCCAGCCCCGCAAGGAAGGCTGCTCGGGAATTCAGTGCTTCATTTCCCTTCATTTCCGCACTTTTGTCTAACGTGGCAAGAGCCTCATTAAAGTTTCCCAGTCGTATCTGGCAATCGGCAATCTTGACCCTCAACTCCTTTCCCAGATCCAGAGTCGATTGATCGATTATGAGTCCCTTGTACTCATCGATCGCGCCTTCGAAATCTCCCTTTTCCCAGAAGCGGTCTGCGATGAGAGTCGGGCTTGGTACCATGGGAATTGCCCGGCGGTGCACTTTGAGATTATGGAATTTTGCACCGCTGCCGTTCAGGAAAAGGCCAATTTTTTCATGCCCTTTTCCCAGAGGCGGGAAGAAATCAAAAAGTCTGGTCACCAGGACGTCATTAATAGTGAGGGAGAGTGAATTCTGAATCCGCTCGATAATTACCCGATTGACGCTCATCCAGGGGATTTTGCCGGCTTCAATATCTTGAAACAGGAAGTCACTTCCGGGAATGGTGATTCCGCATTCACCCACTCCGCCTCGGTTTAGGTGTATAACATAGGCGCTGTCCGGACTTTCTCCGAAGAGAAAAACTCCGACATTAAAGAGGTCTCGATCAAGTGCTTCCACCTCCAGTTCAATGCGGATATCGCGGTTGAAAGGACGCTCAAGTCTGGCAAAGGAAAACTCTTTCGATGATCCGGAAATGGTGTGATTAGCTTCTTTCCAGTCATAGGAAAGGTGACCTGTTTTTGTTCGAAACACCCACTCCTCGGCCGCATCTGCGGATTCCGAGAAGACAAGCTGCCAGTGAGATTGTTCTTTGCGGCTCTGGATATAAAGATTGGTGGCGAATGCCCCTGAAAAACTGAGAATTAATAAACCAATTACCAATGGTGCCCAGTGTTTGCGGAAAAACCGGCGTACCAGCATCCAGGCTGACGGCGGTTTGGCCAGCACAGTATCTCCCTTCTGGTAACGCTTTATATCCTCCCGGAACTCATCCATGGTCTGGTATCGGATTGAGGGATCTTTGGCCATGGCTTTGAGCGTGATCGCTTCTATTTCAGGAGGGAGCCACGGTACCAGTTTTCTAGGGGGGATTGGGTTGGCTTCCATGACATTGAGGGTAGTCTGATGGAGGTTGCGCTGGTCGAGATAGGGGTTTTTAAAGGTAAGCATTTCATACAGCATAATCCCCAGTGAGCATATATCGCTTCGGTGATCGACTGTCCCTCCAAGGAGTCGTTCAGGAGCCATATAAGCCGGGGAACCCATGATTTCGCCGGTTCTGGTGATCCCGCCCCCGTCCGCCTCCTCCATGGCTTTGGCCAGTCCGAAATCGATAAGTACAGGGGTGAGGGGATCTTTCATGATCACATTGTTCAGCTTCAAATCCCTGTGAATAATCCGCTGCTTGTGGGCGTAGGAAAGTGCCTCAGCCAGTTTTGAAACGATTTCGAGTACATCAACCAGCTTGGGCTTATTCATGTGAAGATGGTAGTAGAGATTCTTACCCGGGATATATTCCATAGCCAGGTAATAGATGTTGTTTTCTACTGCCACCTCATAGATGCTTACTATATAGGAGTGATTAAGTTTTGCGACAGCATGAGCTTCACTGAGAAATCGTTCCACAAAGCGGTAATTGATTGTGATGTTGGCTGGCATCACTTTTAAAGCCACTTCTCGTTCGAGATCCAGCTGCATGGCTCTGTACACAACTGCCATCCCGCCTCTGTCGATCTCCTCGATGATCCGGTACTTGCCGATCATGGTCCCTACTGGAAGAAAGGTTCTTCTCATGGATGAGAGCATGTTGCGGATCCTGAAGGTTCCCTTGGTGGAATCCTGAGGTGTGGGATCGATATTAGGTGGAGGTGTTGTCATACCTGTAAGCTGGCCTGGTTTTCAGATTGAAAGCTTTGGTAATAAACTATAATAAAATATGAAAATCTGCCATTCAATTCTATGGCACAAGAGCTAAAAAATGCTTTAAAATTACTGTGTTTGGAATACTTTACTGAATTCCTTTGGAACAGGTGCTTCAATAGTAGTCATTTTGGCGGTGATGGGATGGGGAAAAGTGAGTTTTTGTGCATGAAGATAGAGCCTGCGAGGTAAAGACCGGCTGCTGAACAGTGAATCGTCCAGATCTTTTGATCCGTAACGTTCATCACCCACTATTGGTGCTTCAAGATGGGCCATGTGTACACGGATCTGATGCGTTTTTCCGGTGTGAAGGAATATTTCCAGACGCGACAATTCGTTATTGTACTCAAGTATGCGATAGCTGGTGCTGGACTGGCTACCATCCTCCTCTACACTCATTTTCATGCCTGTTGATGATCGGTCGGTGCGCTTGAGACCGAGGGTAACGGTCCCTTCATACTTTGGTGGGCGATGATGGCAAACTGCGGTATACTGTTTAGTGAATTTTCCGTTGCGCATCTCTTCATGAAGTACGCGCACCACGCTTTTGTTTTTGGCTAGCAGGATCACGCCCGAGGTATCTCTGTCAAGACGATGCATCAGGACTGGTATCTGTTGGTCAGATGATTTCTGCTGTTTTGAAAGTATATAGGCGGTAGCCAAATCGATCAGATTGTCACGACTTTGGTGTCCTGTACCTGAATGTACAACCAGACCTGCTGGTTTGTTGCAGGCGATAAGAGAAGAATCCTCAAAAAGAATCTTGAAATTCTTCTTAAAAAATTCGGTTCCGGTGAGGTTGGCAAGTGAAAAGTCAGCTTTGGGCTCAGCCTGGAATTCCGATTCATTAACATCGATCTGAAGCTGTTCCGAAAGCGTAAGACGGTGATTTTGCTTTGCTTTCTTGCCGTTGACTTTCACGGCTCCTCTGCGGATCAGGCCGTAAATTTCCGAAAGCCCCATAAGAGGCAGTCGTTTACGAAGAAGCCGGTCCAGGCGGGAACCGGCTTCAGAAGGTCCGACATTGATGGTAATCATCAATAACCGTTGTAGAGGCCGCTGATGGAAGTTCCCCGGTTTGTGTACATGATGGCACGAGCGAAAAGTTCCGCTACCGAGATCACTTTGAGATTGGGAAATTTCTTCTGTTCAGGGATGAAAACGGTATCGGTAACCACAAGCTTGGAAAGTGTGGAATTTTTCAGCTTTTCAGAGGCATTTCCGGAGAGCACCGGATGCACACAGCAAGCCTGAATCTCTGTTACTCCCAGACTGTCCAGAGCTTTGACCACTTCCAGAATGGAGCCTCCAGAGGCGATCTCGTCATCAAAAATGATGGCTCTTTTTCCTTTTACATCACCGATAACATTATGTATGTGAGGGTTTTCTGTATCATCGCTGCGTCTTTTGTCAAGTATTGCCAGCGGCAGTCCCAATCGAATGGCGTAAGCACCGGCCCGCTTGGCGCTACCGGCATCTGGGGCCACCACAACACAGTTTTCGGTACCTTCATTGTTAAAGTACTCGCAAAGCAGCTTACCTGCAAGCAGATGATCCACAGGAATTCTGAAAAAGCCCTGAATTTGTGGCGAGTGAAGATTCATGGTCATTACCCGGTCTGCTCCGGCAGTCTGCAGCAGATCGGCCATCAGGCGGGCGGTGATGGAAATTCTGGGTTCATCCTTCTTATCGGAACGCACATAAGGAAAATAGGGAACTACTGCGGTGACCCTGGCTGCGCTGGCGTGTTTAACTGCATCGATCATGATCAGCAGTTCCATGATCCCCTCATTGACCGGGGAGCATGAAGGCTGGATGATGAACACATCCTGACCGCGTACACTGTCGCAGATTTTCACTTTGATGTTTTCGTTGCTGAATTTGACGATTTCACATTTTCCGAGCTCTACCCCGGCGTGTTCACAGATGTCTTTGGCAAGAGGAATATTGGCGTTACCTGAAAAGATTTTGAGAGAACCGGTCATCAATCTGCTCCATTCTTTCTAGCATCCCACTCAAAGGCTATGTCCATTATAGATTCAGAGATAAGTTTGGGCTGAGTAATAGTTTTTGGTTCAAAGTAGAAATCTCCCTCTTCAAGGGAAAGCATCTGAAAAATGGCTTCCCGACCTACTTCGTTTCGGTAAAAACCATCAACAACCTGTCCCTTGCAGAACGTGAGATATCCTTTGCGCCGCCCGGAATATATATGCAGAACACCTTCTCTGCGGCCAATTTCCAGGAACTGAATGGCGTCCAGCAGGGTTGTCTGTTTGAGATTGCCGGAGAAAACAAAGCTGGTATTGTACTGGCCTACTATACTTTGCTGGTTTATCCGTCTTCTGTTCTGCAGGAGGGCAATTGTGGTTCCTGTAAGCCCACCACTAAGCATCCCGCTTACAATAATCCATACCGGAATGTTGAATAAGACCATAAAACCATCCTTTATGGTGTACTGTCTTGAGGGTAGTTAATATAATCTTTTACACGGACCACAGTCTCAATTCCTTTAATTCTTTGTATCCGTCTGAAGATTTGTTTCAGTTGATTACGGTTTCTAATCTCCAGTTGAAAGGAGCAGCGAGCCTGCTGACTCACTGTTTTTATGGCTCCTTCGGTAACATTTGCCCCGAAATCAGAAAACACCTGACTTATTTCATGAAGCAGTCCCGGGCGGTCTGAGCCGGTGACTTCAAGAACAATGCGGTATTTCTTCTGCTCCCCTTCATCCCAGCCTACTTCAATTTTGCGCTCTTCATCACTGTAGAAGCACTCCACATTGCTGCAATCGGCACGGTGCACGCTAATGCCCCGACCACGGGTGACGAATCCCACGATGGGATCTCCAGGAATAGGGTTGCAGCATTTGGCAAAACGCACCATCAGATTGTCATTTCCACCTACCAGAATTCCCTGAGCACGGCCGGTAAACGTGTCCACCAGCCGGGAAACCACATTCGATGGAACGTTTTTCTTCACTTTGCGGACCTGAAAGTACTGCATCACCCTGCTGATTGGCAGTTCGCCGCTTCCTACCAGTTCATAGAGCCGGTCCAGATTTCCAACACCAAGGAACTGCAACAGCCCCGGTACATGATCATTGAACGAGGAGGTGGCATGAAGCTTCTTGTATGAGGTCTGGATTATCTTTTTTCCCAGATCGATGCTTTCCTGCTTGCCGGTGTTTTTCAGCCAGCGACGAATCGCACTTCGAGCTTTGGGTGTTTTTACTTCCCTGAGCCAGTCCACAGATGGTGTTTTTGAGTTCAGATGGAGGATATCAACGGTTTGGCCGCTTTTGAGCATCTTGTTTATAGGCTCAATTTTCCCGTCTATCTTGGCCCCTATGCAGTGAATTCCAAGCTGAGTATGTACTGAAAAAGCAAAATCCAGCACTGTGGCACCCTTAGGCAGGGAAATGAGATCCCCTTTGGGGGTAAAGACAAAAATTTCGGCATGGAACAGATCGATTTTGAAAAATTCGTAAAATTCAGTGGAGTCGGTAAGGTCCTTCTGCCACTCGATAAGGTTTTTAAGCCAGAGCAGCGCCTTGTCATCCTTGCTGAGCTCCTTTATCTGCTCGCCGCTCTTATAAAGCCAGTGTGCCGCAACTCCATCCTCGGCTGTCTGATTCATCTCCCAGGTACGGATCTGCAGCTCCACCACTTGTCCGTTATCGCCAAAAACGGTTGTGTGCAGCGATTGGTAACCGTTTGACTTGGGCGTGCTTATGTAATCCTTGAACCGATCCTGGATCGGGGTCCACAAGGAGTGCACTATCCCCAGTACATGGTAGCAGTCACGTATGGAATCCACGATGATTCTGATTGCCAGCAGATCAAATATCTCTTCGAAAGGCTTGTTGCGCTGCACCATCTTGCGATAAATACTGTAGAAATGCTTTGGGCGTCCGGCGATTGTTGCGGTGACCTTTTCATCTTCCAGTTTGGCTCTGAGCGGCATGGTGAATGCATCAATTACAGACTCACGCTCGATTCTGCTCGCGACCACCTTGGCCACGATATCCTTGTATTCCTCAGGGTAGAGGTGCTTGAAGGCCAGATCCTCCAGTTCCCACTTAATGCGGGCCATTCCAAGACGGTGTGCCAGCGGAGCATAGATATCCAGTGTTTCAGCAGCAATCGCTCTTATCCGCTCGGGTTCCAGATATTTGAGAGTGCGCAGATTGTGCAGCCTGTCGGCAAACTTGATGATGATCACCCGCAGATCCTTTGCCATGGAAAGCAGCATCTTGCGGTAGGTCTCGGCTTGACGCTCCTGGCGGGTTTTCATCTGAAAGGCGCGAATTTTGGTGACACCATCCACTAAAAGCGCCACATCTTGTCCGAATTCCACTGCCAGATCATCTTTAGTAGTGAATGTGTCTTCCAGAACGTCGTGGAGCAGCCCCGCAGCAATGGTCACTGAATCAAGCTTTTGTTCGGCAAGTATGAACGCCACTGCGATAGGGTGAGCGAGAAAGGGCTCCCCAGATTTGCGCACCTGGTCTTTATGGGCATTCCAGGAGAAACGAAATGCCTTCTCGATGAGCTCGGTCTGGACTTTGGGGTTGACACTCACCACCTTATCCAGAAACTGGTGCACCGCTTCTTCAATCGAGGACGAGGGTAGTAAAAGAGAGATGTCCATAGTGATAAAATAAAACCCGCGTCAATGGCGGGAAGAAATGGGTGAAACGGCAAGAGATCCAGCAAGCACTGCGGACCTCTCAATGGGACATCCTGGAAAAACCGTTAATCCGTAAGCTGCTCCTTTTGCTGACGGAACAGACTGAGTTTGGACTCCACCTCTCCAAGCAGAAAGCGCAGCTCGGAAGTCTTTTCTACCGCATCCTGAATCCGCTGCTCTTCGGCAGTAAGGTTCGCTATAGCGGCTTTTATGTCTTCCAGCAGGATATTCAAACTACTAATACGGTTTTCCGCCTCTTTTATGAGTTGTTTTTCCCGGGCTAGTTCTCTCATGCGCCGTTCCACTGAGTCCATCATCTTTGTTAAATCCTCTACCTGATTACCTACAGTTTCGATCTCTTTTGCTTTGCTGTTTATGGCTTCGATCTGGGAAGATGCGCGGTCGATAAGATCGGTCAGACCATCGATCTTCTTTTGAGTGGTATTCACCAGCTCTCTACCCTTGTCAATGGACTCAATTCTGATTTCCATGTCGGAAACCACAGTGTCAATATTGACAATACGGGTATCGATCGCTTCGATTTTGCTTGTGCGCCGGCTGATTTGTTCCATTTCGGCCTTGAGATTCTCCAGAAGCTTCTCCACCCGGCTGAGCTCTTTTTCCGCCTGATCGATGGATTCCCGATGCGTTTCGATAGTTGAGATCTGCTGAGAGCTGGTATCAACTATTTTGCTGAATTCGCTTCTGTTATCGTCAACCGATGCCTTGACCTCCTCCGCAAAGCTCTGGAAATCCTCAAGCTTCTTGCGGGCATCGGCCACAAGTTCCTGCAGCTCTTTGCGCATATCACGAATGTGGTTCTCTTCCTGAAGCAGCGCACCTTTCTCCTCTGTCAGACGCACCATCATATTCTTCGCCTCCAGTGATTGCACGGATATGGCGGAGAGCTGCTCGATGACCTCTTCCACTTTCTTCTGCTCTTTACTGAGACTCTGGATCTTCATATTGATGTCGCCAAGCAGATAGTTGAGCTGGTCGAGCCGCTTCTCGGTCTTTTCGATCATGCCTTTACGCTGCAGCTGCACGTTGATGCGCTCGTCAATCTCACTCACCATACTGCCCAGGTTTTCGATCTTGTTCTGGACTTCTTCAATGATACGCCCCTTGTCCTCGGTCATGCGGATACGCTCATCGGCCTTGTCTGAAAGCACTTTCAGGCTGTCGATCTTCTGGCCCACGGAAGCAATTTGATCTTCATGTTCCTTGAAGTTTTCCACCCGAGTTTCGAGCATCTGCAGATTTGCAAAGAAATCATCGATCTTTTTATTGGTGCTGTCAACCTCCTGACGGTGACCGTGCAGCATCTCCTCTTTAGTACAGATCTCCTGAATCAGCGACTTTATATCGATCAGCTTTGAATCAAAACTCTCGATTTCCTTCTCTTTTCTGGCCACAATATCCAGACGGGAATCGATTTCATTCACCTGTGAATCAATCGAAACGATACGCTGGTTCATAGTATCGATTGCCTGCCACTCCTTGCTGACTTCCTCGATCTTGACCTTGACTTTGTCAAGGGCCTTTTCGTATTCCATAACCTGTGCGCGGCTGCCCTCAACTATTGGCAGGTGTTTATTGAGAGTGTTGAGGATGGTTTCGGTATTCTTGGCTACAGTGTGGATTTCATGTACCTTTTCGTTCACCGTATCGATATGCTTGCTGCTGCGCTGAAATTCGGCCAGTCGGCTTTCGAAATGGCTGTCAAGAACGCGGGTCTCTTCGATTTTCTGGGTCATCTCCCGCATTGCATCCTTGAAATCGCGAATCTCGTTAATTGAAGCCTGGGACTGCTCCAGCATCTCTTCAATGCGACTTATGTTCTTTTCTGTTTTCTCCATGGAGGAGATTTTGTTTTGAAGCTGTTTTATGTCAACATCTATGCGCCAGATCATTTTGTTGAGCATGAGGCTTTCTTCGTTTGCCTTGTCGACGACCAGACGCTGGGATTCCAGTGCCTTGATCTTGGATTTGACGTATTCAGAAAGGCTGTTTAATCCATCCAGCTTCTCTTTCATCACTCTGAACCGTGCCGTTTCCTGCTCCATATCCGCTACTTTGCTTTTGATAATGTCTGCACTGGCTTCGGTTTCAGTCCACTTGTTCTGTGCCTGAGAAAACTGCTCTGTCCAGGAGCCAAGCTGAGTCTCAAGTTTTTTCATGGTTTCGAATGCTGCCTTCTGCTTCTTCTCCATCTCGCTTATGGCATCGAATCCCTCCTGAAGCATTTTCCCTTCGGGAGTGTTCAGCTTTTCCAGAATGGCATCCAGCTTGGAACTGAGATTTTCTATGTAGTTTTCCTGACCGGTGATACGCTCCACTGTCTTTTCGATAGATTCAATGCGCTTGCCCAGGTCTTCGGCTAGGCCCTGAAATGACTCCAGCCGTTCTGATGTCTGCTCGACTGAATTTACATTGGTTTTCAGTTGCCCATATTGCTGATTGAGGTCTGCAATGCTCTCCTTCAGTTCGCTTACAGACTGGGAATCACTAAGCAGCCTTGAACGCTCGCTCTCCGCGGAAGCAAGCAGGGAATGAAGTTCACCCTTCTCGGTCCGTGCGGCTTTGAGAATTTCCTGAATTTCGTTCAGGTGTGTTTCCAGCAGTGATGCCAGTTCCTGCGGATCCTTTATCTCTTTTTTCTTGGACAACGAGAAAATCATAACAGGAGCTCCTCTTTAGGGACGGTACTTTCCCTGGATATCTTCCATGAACCATTTACTTTTTCGAATACTAGCTTTTTACCATTTTCCATGCGGTTGAGATTTGTCGTGTAAATCTGGAGAAATTTCACCGTGGCGGCTGAATCTGTCAATTCGGCCAGAGTAATGTTGCTGATTTCGATATTGATCTCTTTATACATCGCAAAGGTGCGTGTCTTGCGTTCCCTGAATGCACTCCAGCGCTGATTCCCCTCCAGGAAATTCCCCGTTGAATAGAATGAGGAATATGTGTCAATATCTTTCGACTCCCAGGCCGTTTTCCAGCGCATTATCAGATCCTCGAACTGCTTCTTTTGGCCTGTATAGAATTCATGATTTTTCCTCTGCTTTGATATAAGTTTTGTAAAATCTATATCAGTTAATTTTTCGGTTCCGGCAAGAATGATAACCGGCGTGGAGATGCCATTCGCCAGAAAACCGGACAACTCTGAAATGTCGTGATTGGCAAGGGCGAGGCAGCCGGCAGTGAAATCCGGAGGAGTGCTGATTTTATCTGAACCATGAATCCATATTCCCTGACCGGTTCTATTTTCACTTCTATCTCTTTCGTTCGGATAATCCAGGACAAAAGCGACTGGGCCGTAAACTGATGACAACTCACTTTTTTCTTTGCGCCCCGTTATGAAATAGATGCCCTCGGGGGTTCTTTTATCACCTGCAGTTTCCTTGCGACCGCTCTGTTCTCCGGTAGCCATTTCATAATCTTTGTAAACCTTCCACACGTTTGCTTCCCGCTTGAGAAGATGAAGAATCTTGGCACCCTTGTCGGCTACTATAAGATAATTGGAAAAATCCTGATTCGGAATACAACCTGGAATCAACTCCACAAACGTCTTTTCAGTCAAAGGAACTGCGGCTGGGATCACTTCAGGTTGTGTCGGGCTCACCCGGTTTGTGTCGGAGGATTCAACGGTTGGCTCCTCTCTCACGGTTTCCTCCGGTGCCTCTGAAATATCCTCGTCCACATCCTCCTTTTCAGTTGTGGAGGATGGAGCTGCCATGACCGGTAACAGTGGAATTACCTTTATGATCCCGAAAACCATAAGAAACAGAACTGCAGCTGAAAGTGCAATTTTGCCTGTTTTTATAAGAAATGGTTTTAGAACGACAGGCTTTTTGGATGGAGAAACTTCGTATGCACGAGAAATCTCTCTGGACCTTTTCCATGTCTGGATCCTGAACTCGATCTCTTTAATTTTGTACGATAGTATACTTCTAATTGATTCCCACATATCCGCTGCACGTTGAATTTTTCAAAGGAATGATCTCTTCTCAGGGAATCTGTGTGCTTCAGAGTGAGCTTTGGCTTGTGGCACAGTTACTACGGCCCCGAGGTGTTAAGAATATGAAAATTATATCATTTTAGAACGATTTGCGACACTACTTTTTTCTTTATTGATCAGGGCATGCTGTTCAAGCACTGCTTCGGTGATCAGTTTTAAGGAATTGTGGTCAGGTTTGGCGATTATGACAGGCTTTACTGACTCGCTGCTTTTGCAGTACAATGCGGCCTCTTGTTCGGTGAGGACCGCCACCATTCTGGTGGATGATAATTGCGTAAGTCCAAGGATAAGCGATTTGGCTGTGATGATCAGGTCCGTGGTTGCAATAAGAGCCGCTGTTCGGGGAACTGATTGGGGAGGCAGCTGGATTGCTTTTTCCACCACCCTGGTCTGGTAGTGTTCCTCTTCTAGACCTCCAAACAGGTAGCACTGCCCCGAAAGTCGGTTAGTGAATGAATCCATTAATGTTCTGGCCCATTCAGCGCCATATGCAGCTTCAATGCTGTGAAAATCAATGCCGATTAGAACAGTGCTGGAGCGCAAACCATGTTCCTTGAGCAGTTGTTTGATCTCTTCGGTAGTTGTCTTGGATACGCCCCATTTCAGTTTGCCGCTTTTCGCTGCTCCGAGGTAGTTGGCGATAACCTTGTTACGCTCTGCTAACCCTGCTGTCCCATTAGCATTCTTAAGTCGAATGTTAATAAACGGGTAATCTCCAGCTTGTTCATATCCGATTCGTACCGGGGCCCTGCTGGTCCCCAGAAGATAGAGAAGAGGCATGCTTGGGCTTTTTTCCAAATTGATTACAAGATCAAACTGCTCTTTGATCTCCTTTGAAATGGAGTTCCATTGGTAGCTGAAAAATTTCATCTCCTCTTCAATGTAGTCGATAATGTGAATGTTTGGGAGACCTCCAAAGAAGGAGACAGCACTTGCGGGGCAGAGCAGTTTTACTTCTGATTCCTTGAATCGAGAAAGTAACGCGAGCAGGTTTTCAAGCTGATAGATCAGTTCCAGTCGACTCAAGGGAAGGTTAATGAGTATTTTTGAACTGTTGAAATGAGGGAAGCTTACAGTACTCTGCTTGAAACTCTTGCGTAAGTGCCACGAGAGAATCATTTTAGTACGGTCCGGTCCCAAAATGTTCAGTACTGTCCTTCTTATCCGGCCGATTCTTTTTGCTTTTTTTATCATTTCAATGTATCATTTTTAAGCTAGTCTTAAGAATAGAGTAATATAGCACCATTCTGGCAGTAGGTGCAAACGTATCTGTGGAAAACTCATGAACTTTGGTTTATTCGTTTTGATCCTGCACTATATTCTGATAATTTTATTAGGCGGGCTTTCGGTTTCCGGAGCGGTTGACGGCATCTTTGGTGATGCCCCCTGGGTTGGAATGGCCGGAAGCATCATTCCTTCGCTTGCTCTTTTTCTGCTTGTAGTCTTTGCAATCATTAATCCTACCAAAAAGCTTGCAACCTATGCTTTTTTATGGATTGCCGGGTTGGCATTTTTCTGCAGCGCCCTTTCTCCCGCTGCAAGTCAGCATGAGCTTTTTCTTCCGGTTCTGTTTGTTATTACCGTTCTGCTTTCATCCCTTGTTCGAAAAGAACCAGTGTGGATTCCTGTTTCTGCATATATACTGATCTTTGGTCTTGTTCGCTATTCTGTTGGTATTCAAGCGTGGAGTCTGCCGGATTTTGGGCTCTCTAAAGTGGCAGGAGAACTTCCATTCTCTGCTATTTTGTTAGGAGTAGGGCTTGTCCCCTGGGGTATTCTGAAGAAAAAAAATCTCATCCTTGAAAATGAGATGCAGCAGATGGTGGAGGAGGCACGCAGTAATGCTTTAGTGGATGCGGTAACTAAAACTCGCCTTGCCATGGAGGCCGAGAAACGGTCGACAGAACACTTATCCAAAACTGCGGTCTTCAGAACGGATGCCTCTTCTACGGATACGTTCATTGTCTCAAAAGAAGAGGGAATAAACGAGCAGCTTAACTGCATGGTTTATTTCATGAGCCGTAATTTCAAGGCATTTACCGCTGCAGCATTCATCTACGATTCCAAACGTCATACACTGGTGCTGAACTGTTATCACTCTAAAAGCCTTTACATGGTGGATAAGGCGGAAATCCCTTACGGTGAGGGAGCTGTGGGGCGGGTTATCAGCGAGAACCGCCTTTTCATGAGCGGCGATTTATCTCTCTATGATGCCGGTCTGACCTACTACTCTCAGCGTGAATCGGTCAATTCAGTTCTGGCAGTACCTGTTGCAAGTGAAACCGGTGAGGTCCTGGGGGCTCTGGTCATTGACAGCAGAGACAAAAACGCCTTCAGGGAGCAGGATAAGGAATTGATGCGGCGGTTCTCCACCATTGCAGCTGCCCTTATCACCAATATTCGCATGAGCAATATCCAGGAGCAGGCGGCCAAGACCTTCAAGATTTTCTATGAAGCCAGCCATAAATTTACAAACGCACTAAAGCTCGAAGACGTTTTTGAAGTGCTTTTTCAGGTGGTGCCGCAGATTACCACCTGTACACGTGTTATTTCCATTCTGTATGATGAAACAAAGAACAGCTGCAAAATAACCCGGGTTGCCGGCGCAAAATTTGATGCATCCGAGGGGATGGAGTTCCCGCTTAACTCAGGACTGTACTCCTTTGCGTTTCTCAAGAAAAAAGTGGTGCATATTCCCGATATTCTGGCTCACGGCACAAAATATTACAGATTTGTTCCCAATGAAGGTTTGAATCCCTCTCTAAAATCGCTAATAATATTCCCCATTATCAGTGATTCTGATAAAAAATGCATAGGGCTTTTTTCCATAGAAAGTTCGGAGCCAAGTCAGTTCACCGCCGAAATCCAGCAGGTTCTGACTACACTTGTTGAAAATGCTTCCGTTGCTTTCACCAGGTCTCTCCTTTATCAGAGAATGGAGAAACTGGCGACAACTGACGGCCTTACGGAGTTAAACAATCATCGCACGTTTCAGGAATTTCTGGCAAGGGAACTTGAGAGAGCTCGCCGGTATAGTCGTCCTCTGGCACTGCTGTTGATGGATATCGACCATTTCAAATCATTTAATGATACCTATGGACATCCTGTAGGTGACCTGGTTTTGAAAGAGATTGCAGGCTGCATTCGTGCTTCCGTGCGGGTTAATGATATACCAGCCCGCTATGGAGGGGAGGAGTTTGCGGTTATAATTCCTGAAAGCGGAGATCAGGGGGCAGTGGCCATTGCACAGAGAATTCGTCAGAGTATTGAATCGCATGTTATAAAAAGTGGCGAAAACAATCTTCATGTCACCGTAAGTATCGGATGTGCTGTTTTTCCCTTTCATGGTCAAAGTCAACAGCAACTCATTGATTCTTCAGATAAGGCTCTTTATTTTGCCAAAAAACATGGCCGCAATCAGGTGATTCTCTTCAGACCTGATATGACAGAACAGGAAAAATGAGTTCTGTACACGAGGGCTTCGGCGCAGATCGTCCATAATCTATTTTTAACCTTCTTTTGGGTAAGTGCCGCTTCAGAGATTTGGAGGGAGCAGCTGAAAATCGTTTTTCTGGGAACTGGAACATCTCACGGTGTACCCTCAATCGACTGCATGCTTGATGATTTCCAAAACTGTCCAAAGGGTGTTTGCCGCCGCTCATCTGTCGATAACAAGCACAGACGAACCCGCAGTTCCATAATAGTGGAAAAAGATGGCAATACGCTTCTGCTGGATGTCAGTGCCGATTTCAGAGAACAGGTACTTAGGCAGAAAATCAAAAACATTGATGCGGTTCTGGTTACTCATTCGCACGCTGATCATATCGGAGGAATTCCGGATATCCGTTCCTATACTCGGCATAGTCCGATCAGTTTATATGGATCAGCAGAAACACTGGCCAGTGTAAGACAGACCTTTTCATATATATTTGATGCGACTACTTTCGAAGGTGGTGGAATTCCAAAAATCGATACTAAAGTCATCGATTCTTCAATGACGATAGCCGGATTCAAGGTTACTCCCATACCAGTTCAACACGGCCAATTGAAGGGCTGTTATGGCTACCGGGTTGATGACCTGGCCTATTTGCCAGATGTTAAATTTCTGGACCCGAAATACTACCCGCTGCTTGAAAATCTTGATTGTCTGATTTTAAATTGCCTCAGAGATCGAAGGGAGCATTCAACTCATTTGATACTCCCTCAAAGTATGGACCTGGCAAGGCGCCTGGCACCTGAAAAATGTTATTTCATCCACATGAGTCATGATATCGATTATGACTCAGATTCTGCAGTTCTTGAGGATTGGATGGGGTTTTCGTATGATGGATTACAGATTGAAATTGAATAATAAACAGGGGATACTAATGGAACAGTACAAAGAAGAATTTATTGAGTTTATGGTTCGTTCGAAGGTTCTCACTTTCGGGGATTTCGTCACCAAAAGTGGTCGAAAAACTCCTTTTTTCATCAATACGGGAAATTACAGTACTGGAGAGCAACTGCATAAGCTTGGTCAATACTATGCAGAGGCTTTACATGAAAAGATGGGTGGATCATTTGATGTGCTGTTCGGACCTGCTTACAAAGGAATACCGCTGGCCGTGACAACCGCAGTCGCGCTGCAGACGAAATATAATCAGAATGTTTCATTCTGCTTTAATCGCAAGGAAGCCAAGGATCATGGTGAGGGTGGTACCATGGTGGGGTGTAAACTTTCAGCGGGAAACCGGGTGGTTATTATCGAAGATGTCACCACTGCCGGTACTTCAGTGCGCGAATCTGTTCCTTTGCTCAAGCGTACTTCCGGTGTGGAAGTGGCGGGTCTTGTGGTTTCGGTTGATCGGATGGAGAAAGGGACTGGGCAGAAAAGCGCACTCTCTGAGTTGCGGGAAGAATTTGGCATCACTACTTTTGCCATTGTTACTCTGGATGAAATTGTGGCTTATCTGCATAACAGAGAAATCGACAGAAAAGTAATCCTTGATGATCAAATCCTGCAGAGAATTAAACAGTATAGAGAAGTTTACGGGGCTAATGAGTAGAATCATTCACTATTAGACCTGCCTGAACGTACTTACAGTGAATAGTTTCTCCGGACAGATCAATATTATGCTATTGCTGATTTCAAAATTTCTGGTTCTGCCATTTTATCCTGTCGGCGCGGCAATAACTTTATCTTTAGCCGGACTGGTACTGAACTTTTTTAAGCGAACCCGAAAGGCTGCAGTAGTTTTGTTTACATCGGCAACTTTTGTTCTTCTTGTTTTTTCTTCACCTCCTGTAGCGCATTTCCTCATGAGGGGTTTGGAAAAGCAGTATTTACCGGTTGCCGAACACAAACCGGCTCCTGCGGTTGTCCTTCTTGGGGGGGCTTCACTGGCAAAGACACCTCCTCGCATTTACAGCGAAACCAATGTTAATGGTGATAGACTGTTTCAGGCCGCCAGAGTGTTCAGGTCCAGCGGATCTGATTATCTGATCGCAACCGGGGGTAGAATAGAGTTTATTGAGGATGCTGATGAAACTGAGGCGGAATCGGCATATAACCTGTTGACTGAAGTGCTGGGCATCGATTCGCAACATCTGCTGCTGGAGAAAAGATCGCGCAACACAAGGGAAAATGCTTTGTATGTAAAGGAAATGATGGATAAGGCTGGTATGAAAAAGGAAATCATCCTGGTGACCAGTGCCTATCACATGCCACGTTCAGTGGGGATTTTTAAAAAACTGGGGTTTACAGTGTATCCTTCTCCCACAGATTACCATGAAAACGAGAGATTAAATAAAAATCTGTATGCGCTCTTTCCCGACGCAGATGCCTTGCTCAAATCAACTATTGCACTGCATGAGTATTATGGAATGTTAAGTTATCGGGTGTTGGGCTGGATGTAGATGAAACTTACAAGAACGCAACTGTTTATATTGATTATTGGTCTGGCGCTTATGTCTGCGGGAGTGTTTCTCGTCTATGCCGGCAAATGGCTTCTGGTTGAAAATCCCGTTCCTGACAAACTGGATGTGGTTTTCACTTTTGCCGGTGATGGTGCAAGAGTCAATTACTCCCGGGAATTGATGGGTAGAAATCCTGCTGCTCACTGGTTGCTCAGCGATTACAAAAACGGTTATGCGAGACTTTTGCGCAAAGATGGCTTCGATATGAATCGGGTCAGCAGTGTCGATACTTGCAGCAGCACACAATCTGAAGTGGCTGTGCTTGATTCCTGGATTAAAACCGGAAAAATTGAAAAAGCTCTAATGCTGAGTCACAATGACGGTTCAAAAACCATTCCGGCTTCTTATGGCAAAAGCCAGATACTTCATGTGGGGTTGGTTTCGAGCCCTTACCACATGAGGCGTATCCAGATGATGGTAAACTGGACCGATTTGAGAGACAGTGTGCAGTTCTATTACCTCCCAGTTCCTCTCGATCGGTACAATTGGAATAGAAAAATGTTCGGTTCATGGTGGAAGCATAAGAATTTAAGAACTATTGTGATTTCTGAGTTGCAGAAAATCGGGTATTTTCTTCTGACAGCCTGACATCAGTTCTTTCCGCTTGCAGTCAAAGCCGGCAGTATTTTAATTTACATGAGAACCTTCACAAACAAATTGTCTGATGCTAAACGATTTTCATGTACACTCGACTGAATCTGACGGTCAGCTGAGCCCCGAAGAACTTCTGGATCTTGCGATGGTCAAAGGTGTTTCAGTAATTGCTCTTTGCGACCATGACACAACTGCCGGTCTGAATCGATTTATAACATACGGTAGAAAGCTTGGCATTTCCGCTCTGGGCGGCATAGAAATATCCGCCAAATGGAACAGCGGCAACTGTCATATCCTTGGCCTTGGGCTAAAGGCAAACTATGAACCACTTGAAATAATGCTCAAGAAAACCCGAGACAGTCGTGACAGACGAAATGAACTGATTCTAGAAAAGTTAGCTTCGTTGGGAATTCAATTAAGCACAGAGCAGCTCATTTATGAAGCTGGCGGGGAAGTAGTCGGAAGACCGCATATTGCCGCAGCCTTGCTTCGTGCCGGATTTGTGGGCACGCTTCAGGAGGCTTTTGACAAATATCTTTCCCGTGAGGGACTTGCCTATGTTGACCGGTTTCGTCTCGAACCGGTTAAAGCAGTCTCTCTTCTTTGCGATGCCGGAGCTTTCCCGGTCCTGGCGCACCCGTCTCAATTGAAATTGAATGACTCAGAACTGTTTGATCTTATCATTGAATTGAAAAATGCGGGTTTAAGGGGACTGGAAGTTTTCTCTCCGCATACTACCGATAAGCAAATTGACACCTATAAAGAGATGGCTAAAGCTCTGGGTCTGGCTGTAACCGGCGGTTCAGATTTTCACATGCTAGTCGAAAACGGTCGCGTTCCCGGTTTCTTCAGACCTGATGTTCCTATTCCGCAGCTTGATATCCCCGAATTAACTGTCAATGCAGCTTAATCCTCTAAAAAACTCAACAACCGCAATCTTTGAGCAGTGTCTCAGCGTCGACTGCCGCGGTGCCCAGTTCTGCGACCGTTAGTCCGGCCGCATGATTGGCCAGAAATGCTGCTTCCAGTGGCGTTGCACCGCAAACTGATGCCGCACTGTAGACACTGATCACAGTATCCCCGGCACCAGTTACATCGAAAACCTTTCGTGCTACCGTTGGCAGATGACTGAATTTTCGCCCCTCATTTTCAAACAGCCCCATTCCTCTTTCACTTAGAGTGATGAGCAGATAGGGGAGGGAAAGTTTTTCCATTAGTGTCCAGCCCAGATTCTTAACCTCCGCATCCGAGCAGTTCCGGAATGGAAGCCCGAGCATGGCATGAGCCTCTTTGAGGTTGGGGGTTATGACAGAAACGCCTTTGTAAAGGTCAAAGTGACGCTCCTTGGGGTCAATGGCTACAAATTTACCTTGCGTTGTGCAGGTCTTGATTATCTGCCCGATAAGAGGTTGTGAGATCACCCCTTTGCCGTAATCGGAAATGATCACCCCTTTTACATCATTAATTTTCGAGGAGAAAATGTTCCAGAGTGCATCGTGTTCTGATGTGCTGAGGTCTGTAGTTACCTCCCGGTCTGCTCTGACAATCTGCTGGTGACGAGCCATTACTCTGGTTTTTATGGTAGTGGGCCGTTCTGATGATTCATAAAGCCCATCACTGCTGCATCCGAGCTCATTCAGCATGTTGCGAAGGTTCTGGCCGTTTTCATCTATGCCGCAAATCGAGATCAGAACCGGCTCAAGTTCCAGTTTTCGTAGATTGCCCACCACATTGGCCGCTCCACCCAACCTTCGGGTTACCGATTCTATTTCCACCACCGGCACTGGCGCTTCCGGGGAAATTCGTCTGACATCACCCCACATGTATTCGTCAAGCATGACATCGCCTATTACCATTACTCGCGATGATTTGAAAGAACTGACGATGCTTCTGATTCTGTCCGGTGAAAAAGAGGCGATTGACATTAGAAAACCTTTCCGGTGATGAGCTCTAAAAGGGAAACAAAGGGTTGAAAGAGCGGATCAAGAATGAACGACAGCAGGGGCTTGCCGAAAATGCCTGCTGTTTCTGGAATTATGTTGTCGATTACTATGAGTATGATGAAAATAATCAATATGTGTCTTGTCGCATGCATATAGCGGGGGATATGCCGGTCCGGTATCAGACCCATCATTATCTTTGAACCGTCAAGAGGCGGAAATGGAAGCAAATTGAAAAATGCCAGGCCTGCATTGATATAAAAACCAAGCTGCAGCAGTGTCAAAAAATGACCGTTCATTACACCAGTCATCTGTACTCCGAAAAAGCGAATAAAGAGCCCAAAGCAGATGGCCAGGGCGATATTTGAAAGCGGGCCGGCCAGGCTTACCAGAAGAATATCCCGTTTGGGTTTAATCAGATTATAGATGTTTACCGGTACAGGCTTGGCCCAGCCAAACCACCCGATCATCAGCATAATGGCTCCGATGGGGTCCAGATGGCTAATGGGGTTGAGTGTAAGTCTGCCGGCATTCCGGGCAGTGTTATCGCCAAGTTTGAGCGCCATGTATCCATGGGCGAATTCATGAATAGTAAGAGCGAAAAGTATTATGGGTATACGCAGAAAGAAAATGTCTGCCGGCATTCCGAAAATAGTTGTCATTCAAAAGTCCTGTTTGCTAAATGATTGTTACTGAGTTTATTGAGGTCAATTCCGGATTCCTCCAGCATTCGTGAAACCGTAACCACTTCATAACCCGTTGATCGCAGAGAATCAATCAGCTGTCCAAGGTAAAGGTGAACCTGCTGAGACCTGTCTTTGCGCTCTGTACCAAGGTGCATAAGTATAATTCCGCCGTTAAGGCCCTGGGTACTGTTTTGTGCCTGGTTGAGCACTTTTTCCATAAATTGCTGAGGGGTTTTGTACCCTGGTGTATGCTCATCCGGTATCCAGTCATTTGAATCAAGATTTTCCGCCCAGGAGCGCCCCTGCCGCCATCCGATGTGCAGGTATCCTGCCTGCTGAGCCCAGTTGCAGATTTCATAGTTGAATTCACCGTAAGGAGCCCGCCAGAGAGGCGCGAAACGTAAACCGGTTGATGAAAACAGCAGCTCCTCCGCTTTGCTCAGTTCCCTTATTACGGTCTGGAGAGTAACATCGGGCAGGGTGACTTGCATTTTTGTCTGGGCATAGGAGGTCAATCGGGGATGGCTCATCATGTGGTTACCCAATTCATGTCCCTCTTGAGCGGCTCTTTTGAGGACTTCTGGGTATTTTCTGATAAAATTGCCTGTCACGAAAAAGGTGCTTTTCACGTTTCGAGATGCCAGGGTGTCCATGATTTCCCCGGCGGCATTGGCATAAGAACCGCCATCAAAGGTTATTGCCACCATTTTGACTGATGAAGAACCGTTGTTCACTGTATAGGGAAGGCTGAGCGGTGTAAGCTTGGCTGGCTTTAGTGCTGCTTCGTAGGTGGAGATCGGGAGATTGGCTTTTGTGATTTTGACGACATCATTTCTTTTTTCTGATTTTCCAGAGATCTGGTTTTCAGTAGCCTGCAGTTCTACAACCCTCTGTGCCAATTGTGCATTCTGATTAATCAGCTCCTGATTCTCTCTCTTTTGAGACTGGAGTTCAGAAAAAATCCAGAATGAAAAAACAACCAGAAGAAGAGTGACCAGACCGTGAATAAATGTAATCAGAGAAGGCTTTCGAGAGACAGCAACAGCAGCAGTGGAGCTTTTCTCTTTAAGCAGAACAGCCTTAGGCCGGGCACAGTTCAGCGAACAAAAGTACTTTTTCGCTTTTTCAACAGCGCACTTTTCACATACCCATTTACCGCATCGGCTGCACTGCTTTTTTGCAGATCTGGAGGGGTGGTTATGACATCGATGCTGTTTTTGAGAGGGGGACATGGAAGAAAAATACCAAATGGGGGCAGGGTAGGGAAGAGTACTTGACTGCTTTGGTTACAATAGGATAATTTTTAGAGTTGACTCGATTCAAATTTAAATTAGGAACCTATGAACGCCTTATCTGTCGAAAAAGTAACTAAGATTTATCGCAAAGGATTCAGAGGAATTCCGTTCACTGCTGTTTCCGACCTCTCCTTTTCCATAGCCGGGAACAATATAACAGGCTTTGTGGGACCCAATGGTGCCGGCAAAACCACCACCATTAAAATGATAATGGGGCTGGTCAGGCCAACAAAGGGAAAAGTTTCCATAAGAGGCATTGATGTCTCACTCCCATCATCTCGGAATTCCGTGGCTTTCGTATCTGAACAACCATATTTTTACAAGCATCTTACAGTTTCCGAGACACTTGATTTCACTGCCAGATTGGTTGGTATTGCTGCTGGTAATATCACTTCCGAAAAAAAGCGGGTTCTTGAGGCCGTAGAGCTCACCGGAAGAGAAAACAGCCGGATCAGGGATTTCTCCAAGGGGATGCAGCAGCGGCTGAATATGGCGTGCGGTCTTTTGGGTGATCCAAAACTCCTTATTTTTGATGAACCGATGAGTGGTCTCGATCCTCCATCCAGAAGACTATTCCGCTCTCTTTTTCGAAAGCTCGGTCAGGAGGGACGGACCGTGTTTTTTAGCACCCATGTGCTTGAAGACATTGAAGCCGTTTGTGACAATGTGGTGGTGCTTGATGGTGGAAAGCTCAGGTACACCGGCAAAGTCAGTTCTCTTCTGGAAAGCGGGTCTCTTGGAACGGAACTGATCGTGTCGCATATTCCCGAGCAGCTTGAGAAGGAATTTGCAGCTCAAGGGTGCTCCGTGACCATGCATCAGGAATCAACGGCAATGATTCTGGTGCCGCCCGGGGCTGATCACCTCGTTTTTCAGCAGAAACTATCTCAACATGGCATTTTCTGTTTGTCTATCGGTAGGAGAACTATGCCTCTGGAGACTCTGCTCTATGGAAAGAGGGGGGAGGCTTCATGAAAGTTATGGTGCTGATTGCGGTAAATACTTTCAAGGAAACTATCAGAAACAAGATTTTATATAATATTCTTCTGGTAGCGGCAGTAGTGCTCCTGCTTGCGCTCTCTTTCGGTGATCTTTCGGTCATGTCCCGTGTGCAGGTCATGGCCGATTTCGGTTTGGCCACCATGTCACTTACCGGACTCATGCTGGCGGTGTTCATAGGGGTGGGCATGCTTGGAAACGAGATTTCCAACAAAACTGTTTACGGTGTGCTCAGTAAGCCGGTGGATAGAGTGGTTTTTATCCTCGGAAAGTTCTTAGGTCTTTTTTCCACTCTTATCCTCAATTTCCTGCTTATAACTGTAGTTTTTTTTGGAGCCATTACCTACCTTGTCGGCAATACACCAGATTTGTCTCTCTTTCTGGCAGTTTTACTTTTAATCGTGGAGATGTCGGTTATTACGGCGGCATCCATGCTGTTTTCGGCATTCACCACTCCCACTCTTGCTGCAATTTTCACCCTCACATTCTATGTGGCTGGGCATCTGAATGATCTCATTACCCTGAGTAGTTCAGTGCAGTCCAATCCGCTCGTGAGGGGAATGTTGAAACTATTGAATTATGTTTTGCCAAATCTTGAACACTTCAATATTCGCACTCAGGTTGTCTTTGAACTTCCAATAGCCAGTGGTCTGATAGGGTACGCCGTTCTTTACGGGGTTCTGTATACGGCACTTCTTCTATTCTTTTCTTCCATGCTTTTCGCAAAAAAGGATCTCTAGTGAAGAGGTTCGCAGCAAGATTGCTTATTCTGGGCATGCTGGTTACGGGTATAGCATTTGTAGCTTTACGCCTGAATACAATTCGTAAAGGTGCTCAGAGCTATGAAAGTATGGCCTACCTTCCAGGCAGCGAAAAGGTGAAACCATTTATGCTTGGATTTCAAACAACCTATGCTCATTACCTCTGGATAAGAGTTGTGCTTTACACCGGCGAACATTTGATGGGGGACAGACAGTTTTCCTGGCTTATACAGATGGTTGATATGCTCACCAGGCTGCATCCTCATTTTTACGAAGCTTACGAATTTGCGGGGCTGATGATTCCAGATCTTTGCGGCAATCCCGATGCTGCCAGAATTATTCTGGAGAGGGGGATGAACCAAACTGATTACAAATGGAATATTCCCTTTTATCTGGGGATGCTTTATTACAAATATTTTAATGATCCTGAAAGAGCCGCTTTTTATTTTACAGCTGCAGCTAATCGACCCGGGCCTCATAAGTCCAAGCTTGCCAATCTTGCGGCTAATTTTTATCAGAAATCCGGTCGGGAACCAAACGATCTTTCTTTATTGGTTTTTTTATATCAAAGCAGTGAAAATCCTGAAGTTCGCAGGCATCTTTTACAGAAGATCAGTGTTGTTGCTCCCGAAATAAAAACTGTTCCTTGATTTCGCAAGTCAAAAGTTTCTAAAAAAAAACTTGAACCTGTGGTGACGAGCGGATATAATGAAATTAGATTCAGGAATAAAAAATCTGAGTCGAAGCGCTGAAGGCAAAAGATTTCTAGGTTTAAAACAAACTTTCAACTAACTTAACGGAGGGGTGTAGTATGTTACGTAACAAAAAGGGTTTTACCCTGATCGAGCTCATGGTTGTTATCGTGATCATCGGTATTCTGGCAGCTCTGGCGATTCCAAGGTTCACAGATGCATCTGCAAAAGCAAAAGTGGCTGAAGCACCGCGGGTTCTGGCTTCTTACGAATCTGCACAGCTGGCTCGAATTGCTGAAACTGGAACACCGGGAACCGTAGATGAAATTGTTTTCACAGTTCCTACAGATAGTAAATGGTGGGGATATGCTGTTGCAGGCGGTGGCGCTGTTGCCGCTACTTGTACAGGAACGGCAACTAATGACATTGGTGATTTCCCAGCTGCAGGTACTCTTGTAACAACTTATAATGCTGGTACTGATGTTTTTGATCATACTACAAGTGCTCAGGCGGCAACTGAAAAGTACATTCCCAACTTCCTGCCCTGATGTTTGGGTTAAAAAATGCATAGCCGCATATTCTTTAGAATGTGCGGCTTTTTTTATTTGACACTTATAAAAACTGAACGTATATTATCCGCACAATCTTCGAAGTGGCAGCGTAGCTCAGTCGGTTAGAGCAGTGGAATCATAATCCACGTGTCGGGGGTTCGATTCCCTCCGCTGCTACCACTCTTCTCCTCCCCAAATCACTATGTCAATCGATAAAACCATCCCAGAGGTTCTCAAATTCTTTTTTTCTGATCTGTCTTCTCAATGCTCCATTCTGGTCGCTGTAAGTGGCGGGGCCGATTCGATTGCTTTACTGCATCTGTTACATGACCTGAAGGATACTCTGCAAATTAGTCAGGTCTCCGCAGCACATGTGAATCATGCCTTGCGGGGAGATGAATCGGATGCTGATGAAGAGTTCGTGAAAAAAAATTGTGAAAAACTTCAGGTACAGTGCTTCAGCACAAGGCTCGACAGGTCGGGGCTTAAAAACACAGGTATTGAGGAGTGGGCTCGTCGGGAACGGTATCGCTTCTTTCAACAGCTTAAGCAAGCCCACCATTTCGATTACATTGCCACTGCCCACACTGCCAATGACCAGGCGGAAACCCTTCTCATGCGGATGGTGCGGGGGGCTGGCGTGAGGGGAATGCGTGGAATTCTCCCATGGAGGCAGGACGGGGTTATAAGACCCTTTCTATATATTAATAGAGAACAGATCCTGGAGTGGCTTGAATCAAACAACATCACTTACCGTACCGATTCCTCCAATTTTGATACCTGTTACCAACGAAACTGGATTCGTCAGGAGATACTGCCAACTTTAGTGTCCAGGGAACCAAATGCTGTTTCCAACATTGCCGGATTAGCCGAAAAAATGGGCAGAATCTGGAACCTGCTCAGTGAAAATATCAATATCTGGATCGGGTCTCACGTAATCAGACTCGGTGCGCAATCATTTTCAGTCCTCAAGGCCGGGATGCTGGATGATAGGATCGCATCTGAAGCATTGGTTACGCTCTTTGATCAGTACGGTATTGCAGTAATGCAGAAACATCTGCAGAAAATTTTTTCGGCCCGGCTCGATTCTCACGGGGAGTTTCTTCTTCCGGGCGGATGGAGATTTTATCCCTGTAAAGATAAAATTCTTTTTACAAGCGCTTCTCGGGTAGAACGTTTTTCCTGTACGCTGCCAAGGGATGGAGAAGTTTTCTGTGCTGGTGCGGTTGTATCATCAAAAGAGATTCGTGGTGCGCCCGAAGAGATGTTTTCAGACAATAATACTGTCTGTCTCGACGTATCAGAACAAGAGCTTCCTCTTGAATACAGGAACGCTCGCCGGGACGACAGATTCTGGCCACTTGGTGCCGGTGGCGAGACTGATCTTACGACATTTCTAAAGAAACAAGGTTTCAACCGCAAGGAAAGGGAGTTACTGGGTGTGGTGGTATCTGCGAGCGGGAATGTGCTATGGGTTCCCGGAGTGCGGATTTCACAGCTCGGAAAAATCAGGCCTGAGACACAAAAACACTTCATAATTTCATTCAGGCATGATCTCCCCGGTAATCAAACTGAGCCGGGGTAAGCGGAGTCGGGGTACGTAATATATTTTAAAGTTCTGTTCTTGATTTTTAACCAACATGCTGTGGAGGATAGATTTGGGTTCTGAAGAAAAGAAAAACGGTGTAGATCCGAGAAACGGTCCCAGACGGCCGGGTGATGGTGATGGGGGGAGAAAAGGTCCCCGCAAGGATCCCTCCAAAACGATTTTCATGTGGATTCTTATTATTGTGGCTGTAGTGCTGGGCGTACGCTCCATCGACAGCTATGTGGCTCCCAAGGAGACAAAGGTAACATACTCCCAGTTTAAGGAGCTGCTTTCTAAACCCGAGGTTAAGATCACAGAGGCAAATGTGATTCAGCGGGGTGACGGTCGCGGTATTCTTCGGGGAGAGGTGAGCGAACCCTCCGTGCTGGCCAGTGTGGTCAAAGCCAAAGGTAATGCGGTGGTGAACAAAGTCTTCGTGGTCAATCTCCCGTTCATCGATTCCCAGATGCTCAAGGAGTGGGACCAGCATGGTTTTCAGTATACTTTTGAACAGGAGAAACTGTGGGGTAGTGCCCTCTATCAGCTTCTGTTCGTGATCGTGGTCTTTGTGCTCTTCTATGTGCTCTTTTTGCGTAACATGCAGTCGGCCCAGAAAGGCATGTTCTCTTTTGGAAAGAGCAGGGCAAAGCTTCATTCGTTAGACCGTCCTCAGATCACCTTTGCTGATGCAGCTGGTGTCGAGGAAGCCAAGGCGGAGCTTGCGGAAATTATCGACTTCTTGAAAGATCCCAAAAAGTTCAAAAAACTCGGTGGAAAAATTCCCAAAGGAGTGCTTTTGCTTGGCCCTCCCGGAACAGGAAAAACGCTTCTGGCACGTTGTGTTGCCGGTGAAGCCGGAGTACCATTCCTGTCAATGAGCGGATCGGATTTCGTGGAGATGTTTGTCGGTGTGGGAGCATCCAGGGTGCGTGATCTCTTCGAGACAGCCAAGAAGAATTCTCCCTGCATCATCTTCATTGACGAAATTGATGCTGTGGGTCGTCAGCGCGGAGCCGGTTTGGGCGGCGGTCATGACGAACGCGAACAGACACTCAACCAGATGCTTGTTGAGATGGATGGTTTCGAGGCTAATTCCGGTGTCATTCTTATAGCAGCCACCAACCGTCCTGATGTTCTGGACCCGGCGCTTCTAAGACCCGGACGTTTCGATCGTCAAGTAGTGGTCGATGTTCCCGATGTCAAGGGTCGCGAGGGTATCCTTAAAGTGCATACGAAAAGTACTCCCCTCGGAGCGGATGTGGATCTCAATACAATCGCCCGTGGAACCCCCGGCTTTGTGGGGGCGGACCTGGCGAATCTGGTCAACGAGGCAGCGCTTATGGCCGCCCGTTTCAACCAGGACACGGTTACCATGCTTGATTTCGAAGAAGCAAAAGACAAGGTGCTCATGGGTACCGAGCGCAAGAGCATGGTGCTCTCTGAAAAGCAGAAGCAGATAACTGCCTATCACGAGGCTGGACATGCGATATGCAATCTTCACTGCGATGAAGCCGACCCGCTTCACAAGGTGACCATTATCCCTCGCGGAAGGGCTCTGGGAGTGACATTCTCTCTTCCCGGCGAGGATAAGCATCTGCATACAAAGCAGTTTATCCTTGATCAGATATGCATCTTCATGGGTGGACGTATTGCTGAAGAGATGATATTCGATCATCAGACAACTGGTGCATCCAATGATATAAAACGGGCTACCAGTCTTGTGCGCAAGATGATCTGTGATTACGGTATGACTAATGAACTTGGTCCGGTGTCCTACGGTGAAAAAGATGATTCCATCTTCCTGGGGCGCGATATGAACCGCCACAGAGATTATTCGGAGTCAACTGCCGAATCTATCGACAAGCTGGTCAGAAAGATCATGGAGGAGCAGGCTGCCAGAGCCAGAGCGATTCTTTCGGATAACAGGGATCAGCTGGAGCGGCTTGCCAAGGCGCTTCTTGAGCATGAACTCCTCGATCGTGAGGAAATCATGAAGGTGATAAGCGGCGGCACTCTTCAGGTGGCAAAAAAGACCCGGGCCTTTCCCCGGAAAATCGTTGCCACAACTGGTGAGGCCAACGTGACGATCACTCCGGAAGCCCCTGTTCCTCAAATGGATGGGGAAGCGTCCAGCACCAAGGTCTCCTGAGTCGTTTTAAACTAGATACTGAAAAAACCCGCTTCGGTTTACCGGGGCGGTTTTTTTTTGAAATCCAGAGCTCCTTTTCAAGTGGTAATGTATTATGGAATCGATCAACGATAAACAATTCCTGCTGATGGGGATCGTGAATGTCACCCCTGACTCTTTTTATGATGGGGGGCAGCATTCCAGTGTAGATTCTGCTGTGAGTCATGCTCTGCGGCTTCGGGATGAGGGGGCTGATATTCTTGATGTGGGAGGATCCTCTTCCAGGCCCGGCGCTCAGCTTGTTGATCCTCAGGAGGAGTGCAGGAGAATTATCCCGGTCATTGAAGCTTTAGCCCGGGAGTTTGACGGGCCGATAAGTGTAGATACCACTTGGAGCGCTACTGCGGAAGCGGCTATTGCTGCCGGGGCCAGTTTGATAAATGATATCAGTGCCGGCAGACTTGATTCGAATATGTCCAGAGTCGTGGCGCAAGCCGGCTGCACAGTGGTGCTTATGCATAGCAGAGGTACTCCTCAGACGATGCAGATAGATCCGTTTTATAATGATGTAACGGGTGAGGTTGTTGCCGAGTTGTCTTTAAGCGCTCAAATGTTCATGGATGCCGGGGTGAAAAAGGAGAAGATCATTCTCGACCCCGGGATTGGTTTTGCTAAAACATGGGAGCACAATATTACGCTCCTGAAAGAGTTGAACCGTATGAATGAGCTTGGTTTTGAGCTTCTGGTGGGGACATCACGAAAATCTTTTATCGGCAGAATTACCGGAAGGCCTGTAGAGGAACGGTTATGGGGAAGTCTGGCTACCGTTGCCTCTGCTTACAGTAGAGGTGCCAGGATTTTCCGGGTGCATGATGTGAAAGAAACATATGATTTTTTGAAAATTTATTCTGTTTTAGAAGGGTAAATCCCTTTTTTGGGATCAATTTTATCACCTAATTACAGATAAATCTTCAGTTTGTGGAATTCTGATTAAGCTTTGAAATATTTTTTTGAATAGTTTGAAGCAAATTGTGTTTGGGGTGGGGATAAGTTGGCCAATAAAGATGAAAAGCAAAAGAGCAGGAGAAAAAGCATCATTATAGCTCTTTTGCTCGTTGCCCTCTTTCTTCTCACTCTGTTATTTTTACCTAGGAAGCAACAGAACAGTGTTTCGAATACTTCTGAAACGGACAGCATTCCCGCGAGTGTGGTCCCTTCGATCGATACACTGATTGAGGATTTGCTGGTTGAGGATACTTCAGAAACGGGTGATACTGTGGAGAATGTGCCGGTTCCTGAAGTAAAACCGAAAAAGTCCGGGAAGGTGGTTGAGTCAAAACCACAGGAAAGCAGGGATACTTCGGCTACAGCAGAGGTGGACACGTCTACTGCTGCTGACACAGTTGTTCAAGAGGATAGTAGTGCCATTCCGCCGCCAGACCCGTGTATATTGGATACTCTGACGCCCAGAGTGTTCCCTGATCCGTCCGGTGGTCTTCACCGTCGGGCCATTGGGGTGAAGCTTATTAGTAATAAGGAATGTTCGGCACATTATAAGTTCGAAGGCGATGGCGAGTGGAAGCTGTATGCGGGAGATCCGATACAAATGAAAGTCAATGCGAAGCTCTTGTTCTATGCAATTGACAGCTGCGGAAATGAATCGGAAATTCGCAGCGAGGTGTATGAATTTGATCTGAGTGGAAGGGCTGATCTCTGTCCGGACAATATGGAGTATATAAAAGTGGGGAAGTCTGAGTTTTGTATAGATAAATATGAGTGGCCTAATAGAAAAGGTACTGCGCCTCAAGCATTTGTGTCACTGTACCAGGCCATGGATTCCTGCTTTTCCGTTGGAAAGCGTCTCTGCAGCTCAGAGGAGTGGACTACTGCCTGCGAGGGACCTCATAACTGGCAATTTTCCTATGGTAAGCAGTATGAGAATGATGCCTGTGTTACTCAGGATACTGCAGTGCAGAGAGCGGGGCTTAAGGCAGAGTGCAGAGGCTATTTTGAAGTGTTTGATATGTCCGGGAGTCTTGCGGAGTGGACCTCGACACCATCGTCTCAGAACCGTTCCTTCTATAATGTAATGGGTGGGTTCTGGGCGAGCGGCTCAGAAAGCGGATGTCGGGATACCCGTTACAGCTACTTCCCGCAGAACAGACATAATCCTGTGGGATTCAGGTGCTGCAAGGATTTGCAGAGCAGCCAGTCGTCAAATAAGACAAAAGGGAGCAAACGGTAATTGCGCATACAAAAAACAGTATTTTTGCTCCTTGTTCTTGCAATATCTCTTTTTTCTCAGGGACTTCAGTACGAACCACCTGTGATAGAGGGTTTTCAGTCTCCTTATCAATCCCGCTACTCCAGCCTTTTAACCGAGCCAGACGCCCGGCTTCTTAAACTGAATACCAAACTGTTCTCCGATACTGCCAGGATTGATTTCGAAAGCCGGCAGATTACCTTTATGAGAAATGATTCCCTGGGGGTTTCGGTTTGGAATTATCATTATGGTGAACTGAATGATTATATAATGGCTGGCAGACGTCACTCATTTATTGATAACTGGTACAAGTCATTGACAGCCGATTCTAAAAAGGCAATCAATACGCGTCCCGCTCAGAAGCTGCAATGGGAACTGGCGGTGCATTATCCTCCCTGGGCTAAAAGACTGTTGGGAAATGAGCCTCCTCGTCTTCGAATCGAAGGTAAGCTTGAAATTACCATCGGTTTTGAGAATGGAGAGACCAGAGTTGGAAACAGTGTAACTTCCACCGGAAGCGGCGGGCTGGTATTTGATAACAACTACGAGTTCGGGATTCATGGAAGTGTCGGACGGTTGATAAACATTAACATCACCGCTAACCGCAACGATGGATTTGATCTGGCTGAGGACCCGCTTAAAAATTTCAAAATAGAGTATAAAGAAACTCAGCCCGGTGAACTTGAGGATGAGATTATTCAGGAGGTCAGTGTCGGTTATACCGGTTTTGATATGCCGGGAACCAGTTTGTCCGGGTATTCAGAGAAGAAAGAGGGCCTTTTTGGAATAAAGGTACGGTCAAAATTGGGGCCACTTATGTTGACCACCATCGCCAGTCACTCCCAGGGTGAAGCCATCACTAAAGACCTTGGTGGGGCAAGTGATAGGGACTTTGTTAAAACCGAGAAGGATTTTGTACAGAACAGGTATTTCTTCCTGGATACTGTTTATCGCACCTATTATAATACCCGTTATAATTTGAGCAAACCAAATTCCAATGCTCCACTGCCTCCCCGCGTTCAGGAATTACAAGTTTTCAGATCTGTTGATCCTTTTCAGGTAAAAGACAGAACACTTTACAAAGCAAAAATAGAGGGTGCCGATTACAGTTTCGAAAAGCTGACGCAGGATGGGCACTATTATCTGGAATCTAATCAGGGTTGGATTCGTTTTGCCGATTCTGTAAGAATAAACGATGCCGATATCATCGCCATCACCATGCGCAGTACAGATGGTAAACTTGTAAAAGGAGTGAAGGTTCCAGACAATGCAACCGATACTCCGCAGTCATTATGGGTTCTTAAAAAGAAAAATTCAAGTCAGTTATCCAGTAGCGACTCGACATTCAGCCTTATGTGGCGAAATGTTTTTGATATTTACGGTATGAGTGAGCAGGATTTTTCTGTCGAATTGGTTTATGTGGACCCTGCCAAAACTGATGATACTATCAAGCATGTTGAGGGTAAAAAGCTCATTTCCGATGTGATCGGATTGACTGAAAATGGAAAGGCGAACACTAAAAATAGTGACATTTTCGCGTTCAATAAATCAGAGATCATACTTCCTCCGTTCAGTTCAGATCCTCAAGGTAATGAACCATTTGCCAATCCTGAATTGAAAGACTTGTCTGATTCGACTGTTTATAGATATGGCAGTACACATAAGAATTTCAGCGATTATAAATCCAAGTTTATTCTTCGGCTCAGCGGAACTTCCAAACCCACCAGTTTTGACGATCTGGGCTGGAACATCATGGAGGGGACAGTCACTCTCAAAACCAGTTCCGGTAAAACTCTTCAGGAGAACGTCGATTACACGCTTGATTATCAGATGGGTTATCTGGAGCTCATATCGCCTGAAGCGAAATCTGCTCAGTCTCTCACTATCACTTATCAAAGAGAATCTGATTTTGTTCTTGAAAAGAAAGTGTTTGCTGGAGCGCGCGGAGAGATAAGGTTACCCTTTATAAGTGATAACAGCTTTGCCGCCATGAGCCTTCTATACCAGAACGCGGCCTCATCGAGTAAAGATATTCCTCAGTTAGGAAGCGAACCGTTCAATAAACTTCATTTAAGTTTCAATACCAGTCTGGATTTTCAGCCTGAATGGATGACCAGTGCGGTTAATTTGTTACCACTTGTGAAAACTGAAGAATCTTCATCCGCCAAGTTTGATCTTGAGGTGGTACACAGCAGGATGAACCCGAATACTACAAGAGATGGTGCCGCCTATCTGGATGATTTCGAGAGAACTGATGAAAGTTACGGTGCAGGAATCACAATTTATCCGACACAGTGGTTTCCATCTCATTTTCCCTTTCCCGATGACAGTTTAGTAAACCGTCCTCCGGCCTGGGATAATTACTGGTTCAGGCCACTAGCGAACGATGAGACCTGGAAAGTGAATCGGTTTTCAGTTTGGAAAAGAGATCCGAATAACACTAGAGTTACAAGTTCCGATAACACCATAGAAATATTGCGTTTCCATGTGACCCCAGCACCGCAGGATCCCGCGATCAGTCAGCGATTCCTCCATAGCTATGGTTCCATCACTCAGCCCTTTTACAGAGAGGAGGATTTGGAAACCGCCCGATACCTGGAACTGGTCATCAGACCAGATGGTGCAGGTCCCGGCAAAAAGGGAAAGCTTACAATACAAATAGGAAAATTCAGTGAAGATCAGGTGTTAAACGGAGGCATCCTCAATGAGAATGCTGACTTCGAGGATTCCTTAAAGCAAAACGATCGTACAAAATTTGATCTTCTGGATAGAGGATTGGATTTCCGCTGGGATGATGATGAGTTCTACTTAATCCCCAAAGAGGACAAAAGTGGGTGGGATACTCTCTCAAAAACGCAGAATTCCCAATGGCTTAAAGATTTATCCGATCCAAGTGGAGATAATTATAAAGTATATGATAAAGATCATCTGAAGAATTATCGTTATGCAAACAGGACACAGCGCAATGATATTTATGACAGTGAGGATATCAATAAGGATGGTAGTATCCACTCAAGTGTTCAGGAACAGTTCTATTCGTTCACAATAGATCTGGATGATGCAAATTCGCCATATATCAATCACGATGCCCGTGTGGTGGATTCTCTCGGTTGGCGTTTGTATCGTATACCGCTGAAAGAAGATGCTGGGGGAATCAGAAAAAGCATTAATTCCCCTGACTGGAAAAAGATAGGCGGGGTACGCCTCGTGTATCATGATTTTGCACCGGAAAACATTACAAGAGAGCATCGCCTTCTCATTGAACGTATGAATATTGTGGGAAGTTCCTGGGAGACTGTTGGGTTGAAAGGTGACAGTACATTAGTCCCTAAAATAGAGGCTTCCAGCATCAGCAACCAAACTGATTCGGCTTATCTTTATTCTTCCCTAGCTGAAAAATTTGTCACAGCCGAGAATGGAGAAGCCACCCCGGAGGAGAAGTCATTACGTTTAAGATTCTTCAATCTGGAACCCGGGGACACTGCTTTAGTTGCCAAGAACATGAATCAATTCGCTCAAAACATCTCCGGATACGATTCTCTATCGTTCCATATTCACGGAGACTCAAAAGCCCCCTACAATAACGAACTGAAATTTGTTTTTCGGTTTGGTACTGACAGCGCCACCTTTTATGAATACCGCGGTTTCATAAAATCAGGCTGGAACAAAATTAAACTTTCTCTGCAGGATCTTGCTGATCTCAAACCCAAAACCGAAAGTGATAATCTTCCTTTAGACACGGTGAGCCCTGACAGACGCATTCGGATTGTGGCTCCGGCCAACAAGCGTCCCAATTTCTCCTCTATCAGCTATATGGCTGTGGGAGTCATGCGTGATAACAACGGATCACCGGGTGTTTTTGAGGGAGAGCTGTGGGTTAACGAGTTAAAGGTAACCGGGTCACGTGACCTGAACGGCTGGGCTGCCAGAACAACATTGAACACCCAATGGGCTGATTTTCTCTCCTTCAGTACCGGTATGAGCTATACTGAAGGCAGCTTCAGAACTATGACAGATAAAACAATTGGATCAGCAGATAAAACTGACCTTGCCGCTAATATCAACGTCAATACCAAACTGGATAAGTTTTTCCCCGATTCCTGGGGGCTGGAGATTCCGCTTGGCGGGTCTGTCAGTGGTTCCGTTTCCAGGCCGATTATGAAACCCAATTCAGATATTCGATTGTTGGATAATGAGGGGAAAGCGGATAATATTCTTGATCTGGGTGCCGATGCTGCAAATATGATGCTTGGAAGAGATCCCAATAAAGATACCAGTGAGGCTGAACGATTCCAGACATTTACGACATCCAGAAATGCCTTCACGTCGTTTAAAAAGACCACCAACTCCAGCAATCCTCTCATAAACTTTACTGTTGACAGGATCAGCACCGATCTTTCGTACAATATGACTGCCACTCAGATCGGTAAAGGACGCAATGAAGATCCTGACAGTGCGGATTATATACGGCTTGACACCACAGAATCCTATACTGGGGTGCTCAAATATGACCTCAGCCCCAGAGATCCTCCGTCCTGGACAAGTTTCACTCCTTTCAGCAAGCCCAAATGGGTACCGAAGCTCTATAAGAATTACAAGTTCAATTTCCTCCCGTCTGTCATAAACTTCGATTTGGCGGAAGTGGTGAGTAAAACCGTGCGGCAGGAGGACACTAAACTCAATGTGCATGATTATTTCAGTCGTTCCTTCGATCTTCGCCACGGGATGCGTTTGGAATATTCCCCTATCAATCCCTTGATAAATATGACTTACAATCTGAAGATCGAAAGGGATATGTCTTCAAATAATTTCTGGGGTGATTCTTCATCGGCTTATGATAGTTTGTTCAGCTTGAGTAATGACCAGAAGTGGAGAGAGTTCTGGATCCTTAACGGGGAGAAACGGAGAACTCAGAACGCTTCACTTCGCTTTTCACCTCAGTTTTTCAGTTGGCTGACCCACAGCGCAGATTATTCTGCCGATTATACCGGGTCACTGGTGACTTGGGGCGCTGACAGTGCCGATTACGTGCATGCCAATATTCGAACCTCGTTGCGCTTTAAGAATTCCCTTTATATAAATGACCTTTTTAGTGAGCTTGCCAAAACCCCTTTGATCGGAAACTTTTTCGGCTGGATGCGAAAGGGTGTTGATAAAGTTTCAATGCGTTCGGTAGGATTCGATTATGATGTGACAACCGATCTCAGCAACAATTATCTTAGTTCAAGCTACCTGGTGGATACAATGGGAATGGGGCAATATGAATTTCTCAAATATCAGCTGGGTATGGGAAGAAGTCTGGATGATTACCTTGTGGGAAGGATAGACCCGCATGGGTTTGGAGGAATGCAAATTAGAAGAGATAAGAATGTATTCTATGAACTGTATCAGAATGATCAGGCAACTGGTTCATGGAATGCCCGTTTTTCCACCAATTTCAGTATCCCTTATCCATTGAAGATCGATATTACCAGTGTTTCTGTAGGGTGGGGAAGAGAATTCAGAGGGCAGCCTGACAGTACTTATATCGATACCACCGTGGTTTTCCCAGATATTCGGGTAAGTGCGAATTCAAGTGCTTTTGATAAGCTTCCATTCATCAAAAAGAACACTTCCCGTTTCAATGTGACCTCATCCATGAATTTTAAAGAGGGGCGCAAGGAGTTCAAGGATCGAAGCGAGTCCAGTTGGACTCTGGACTTCGCCCCGCTTATAGGAATTGAGGGTACTGTCAAAAAGTGGCCTATTACTTTCAGTTATCGGCACAATAATAGCAAGGCAATTAATGTTTCCAACAGCAAGGGAGAAAACAGCGGACTCATTTCCACTGATACTACAGTCCGAACTACCAATAGTTTCACGTTGGGATACGAAATTCCTGCAAACAGTCGCTTTCGGGAAATTAAATTATTTAACTGGGTGATACCCGTACAGGGAAAAACTCGAATGGGTTTGAACATAAACAGTGATAACACTAAAAGAATCAGTCAGTTGGGTGAAAACGACCCGGCGGAGGATCCTCCTAACAGTTCACTTACCTATTCACCATTCGTGACCTATAAATTCACCGATAATGTCGATAGTGAATTTAAATATACGGGAAGTCACACCAGCAATAACGGCAAAGAAGACAAAGAACAGAACTTTTCTATTATAATTACGGTGGTTTTCTAAAGGCTATGAATAAAAAGATACTCTTTAACGCTACACCAACTGAAAAACGTGCCGCGTTACTCGAAAATGAAAAGGTAGTTGAAGTAGTAGTCGAGCGGCCGGACTATTTCCGGCTGGTCGGTAATATCTATCGAGGTAAGGTTACTTCGATTCTCCCCGGAATACAGGCTGCGTTTGTCGATATCGGTCTGGATAAATGTGCCTTTCTTCATGCTGCCGATGTGGATCCCTCATTGTTACTTGAGCAGAATGATGAAATAATGGAAAGGTACATGGGCCAGGGGGTGTCTAAGAGGGGCAAAGTGCCCAGAATCCCTATAGAGAAAGTCTTGGAGGTGGGGCAGGAGATACTGGTACAGGTCGCTAAAGAGCCTATTGGCACCAAGGGAGCCAAGATTACCACTCAGATCAGTCTTGCCGGTCGCTTTCTGGTTCTGGTTCCTGATACCGATTTTATCGGGGTGTCCAAAAAAACTCACGATATGGCAAAACGCGCCAAGCTTAAAAGGATCATTTCCCAGATCAAACCTCCGGGAGTAGGCTTCATCGTACGTACCATTGGTCTCAAAGTATCGGAATCCGAGTTTATAAAAGAGATTCACATGCTTTTAGATGCCTGGCGTAAAACACAGGATGAGGCATTAAGCGGCTCAGGTATCAAACTGGTACACCGTGAACTTGGAATCACCACCCGGGTAATACGCGATCTTTTTTCTGAAGACGTTACAGAAGTGTATGTCGATCAGGAAGACGATTATAAAGATGTCTTGAGCTACGTTGAGGCGCTTTCACCGGAAATGAGTAAGCGTGTTTATTTTTACAGGGAAAAGGTGCCCCTCTTCGATAAATTCAATATAGAAAAAGACCTTGAGCGGCTTCTTAAACGTAAGGTCTGGCTCAAGAGCGGGGGTTACATCCTCATCGATAGAACAGAAGCTCTGGTTGCCATAGATGTAAATACCGGCAGAAATGTGGGAAAGAGCAATCTTGAGGAAACCATCTTTAAAACCAATATGGATGCAGTGGGGGAGATCTGCCGTCAGCTGAGGCTCAGGGACATTGGCGGACTGATTGTGGTGGATTTCATTGATATGCAAAGCATGGAGAACCGTCGCAAAATTGAGAATGCCATGCGTAAAGCACTGGATGCCGATCCAACTGCCACATCCTGCACCGGTTTGTCAAAATTCTGCCTTCTGGAGATCACCCGCAAGAGAGTTCGACCTGAGCTTCAGGAGTTTTTCACCGATGTTTGCCACGCCTGCGGAGGATTAGGGTGGATCTTCTCTCCGGAGACTGTTACAGCCCGCATAGACCGTGACTTGCGCAGGGTGCAGCAGAAGCCTTCCACTGTTACGGTTTTGGTTCATCCTGCCGTTTCCGCCTACCTCCATAAAGACAATAATACAATTAAGGCAATGCTTGAAAAGGAGCACCGTCTTAAGCTGGAAGTGGTTGAAAACGAGGAGTATGATCAGGATGAATACAGTTTCAAAGAGATTGCCGGTGGCAGCATTCACGAGGAGAATAATGAATAGCTGAAAGGCCGTTAAGGTCTTTTCAGGCTAACTTTTCCTTGCTTGCAAGTGTGGGACATTGTATATTGTATGGTCTTTTCCCACATACAGGAAAGCTAATCGTATTTACGGCTAGATAAAGCCGCGACTGCTCGAGAACAGCCGTCGAATAGTTAAAAAAGAGGAGATTCCATGTATTCCATTATTGAACAGGGCGGATCGCAGTTCAAGGTAACTCCCGGAATGAAGATTCGGGTTCCGCTTATCAGTGCAGAGAAGGGCACAGAGCTCACTATTAATAAGGTGCTTCTTACCGGTGACGGTGAAAGCATCAAAGTTGGGACTCCACTGGTTGATGGTGCTACTGTGACCGCTAAAATTTTAGATCATATCAAGGCCAAAAAGGTTCTGGTGATCAAGAAAAAACGTCGCAAGGACTATAAGCGCAAGAATGGTCATCGTCAGCAGTATACAAAGCTGGAAATCGTATCAATTAATGCATAAAGGGGGCTGCGGCTCCTGTTAGTAAGGGGAATGGATCATGGCACATAAAAAAGGTGTGGGAAGTAGCCGTAACGGAAGAGACAGCAATCCTAAAATGCTGGGTGTAAAGTGCTTTGGCGGTCAGCAGGTGAGTGCCGGAAGCATCCTGGTTCGTCAGAGAGGAACCGTTGTTCACCCTGGACAGAATGTAGGTAAGGGTTCTGATGATACACTCTTTGCTAAAGTTGACGGTGTTGTGCAGTTTGCCCGTATGGTGGGTGACAAGAAGAAGGTTAGTATAGTACCTGCTTCCTAGTTGTTTACAAAATAGGATTTGTTGAGGGTGGTCTGGAAACGGATCGCCCTTTTTTTATTAATAATCAAAAGTGCGATTATTCTGAACAGTCCAGGTTTTCCAGGGATACTTTTCTACTATGGCTTTTCATTCGTAAATTATGTTTGTAGTTTGAATACTGTACAAAGTCTTTTTTGATTTTTTCTCCCAATAATATGGTTCTGATTTTTCCTGCACCATTTCAAAGTCTTCCTTCAAAGTTGCTCCGTTCAGGTCTAAAACCGGTTATTCTAAACCAATAAGCAAGCTATCTCTAAGGTAATTGAACTTTTTACAGTCTCCCAATTTTGATAGTGGTGCTAATCCTAAAAAAATCTAAATAACAGGAGCAACGCTCAATGAGGCTTTTTTCCATAAAAAAAAGGCGATCCCCTTTGGGGACCGCCTTTAATTAATCTTTAAAAACAGGTCCTTAGAACTTTTTTGCCTGCTTAAAATCAACCTTAAGATCGGCGAAAGTTATGAAACGATCCTGGCTTCCATCGGTGATGGTAGAATCGTAAGTGGGTCCGGGCTCTTTCTTCCAGACCGGCTTTCCATCAATTTTGTGGATACGTTCGAAATCCTGTTTGACTGCGGCAAAGCGTGCAATCTTAAGGACAACGGTATCTCCCACAAAGTCGTAGGTTCCATTAGAGAGGAATTCCCAGTTTTCCTTGAGATAGGGACCGCTCTGACCTTTTTTGTTCTCAACCAGCTTGACCTTACCATCTTTGTAGAAGGTGAAGATCTTCTTTTCCACGGCATTAACTTCCTTGACCTCTTCACTCTTGGTCACTGTCACACAGACCCATTCACCGGGAATCTTCTTGCGAAGTTCTTTGCTTTTCGCTTCGTCTTCTTTAACCCCGGGGAGAATAGCCACAATTTCTTGGGCCTTGTTGCTGGCCTGTAGCTTCCAGTCCATTTTTACAAAGGAGTCGATGATAGCAATGCAGGAGTCGAGTTTCTTAACATTAAGACCGCTCACTTCTGCTTTAGCCTTGTTGATTTCGGCCTTGAGTGATTCAATCTTAGGTCCAAGAGTGGCGATCTTTTCCTGGTATACTTTTTCCGCTCTTTCCAAGTTTACTTTCATGGAATCCGCTGCCTGTTTAGCAAGAGCACTGTTTCCTCTGGTCTTGTGATCTTTGGCCTGATAGAGGTACACACGGGCTCCGGAAAGCTCATCATCGGGAACACCCTTGGTCTTGAGTGCATCAATCCGGTTCTGTGCATCGGTGAGAGTTTTTTCATTGACACCGCCGCATCCGGCGACAAGAATGAAAGCGAAAAGGGAAAGAATCGCAACCCGCCTTCTTAACATGTATTCCTCCTGAAAGGTTATATAGTATATACTAGAATCGAAAGATACTTTTCATGCGGGGGTGAGTCAAGCGAATTCACCCGCGCCGTAATGGTTAATAAAAAACCCCGAACCCTATTAGTGGGCTCGGGGATCGATTCGGATCATTTATTCATCTAAATTACTATTTTCTGATTTTAAAGGCCTTGAAGAAGGTGTTCCCTTCTCTCTGTACCAGGAAAAGGATGGATTCTCCAGTTTTCACACCTTTGGTTAACTGGGTGAATTCCTTCACGGACTGAACGGCCTTGCGGTTTACCTCCAGAATAATATCATTCTGGCGAAGTCCTTCCTGGGCAGCCTGGCTCCCTTCATCAAGATCTGTAATAATCACCCCCTGCACACTGGAGGAGAGACTTAACTGACCTTTCAGCTCCGGGGTAAGATTGCCAACTGTAAGCCCGAGAACTTGTGTGGCATCGTTACTTTGACTCGATGACGGTTCATCAGACTCAGCTTTGGCGGTTCCATCTATATTTTCATCTCTGGATGTAAGCTTAACCTTTACGGTCACCTTTTTTCCGCCCCGCAGCAGTTCCACCGGGACTGTCTCTCCGGGGTGAATGGCTGCGATACTGTTTCTGAGCTGATTGGGATTTTCAATAACCTTTTCTCTCACTTTAGTGATTACATCACCTCGTTTGATACCTGCTTTATCGGCAGGCTGATTCTTGAATACATCCCCAATCAGAACGCCCCGGGTTTCCGGTGAAAGTCCGAAAGCATCGCGTGTGGACTGATCAAGTTCCTGAATCGCCACTCCCAGCCAGCCACGTTTGACTTTCCCCTCGTAAATGAGATCTTCCATGATGCGCTTTGCCATGTTGATGGGGATTGCAAAGCCGATTCCCATATAACCGCCTGACTGGGTGTAGATCATGGTGTTGATTCCAACAAGTTCACCCTTTATGTTGACCAATGCTCCACCGGAGTTGCCTGGGTTGATGGCGGCGTCGGTCTGGATGAAATTTTGAAACGAAGCATTGTTGCCACCGGGAGTAGTGCGGCCTGTTGCCGACACAATACCCATTGTTACTGAGGATGTCAAACTGAAAGGGTTGCCGATGGCGATTGCCCAGTCACCGGGGCGAAGTTTCTCGCTGTCTCCCAGATATGCAACCGGAAGATCTTTCACCTTATCTTTTATTTTCAAGACTGCGACATCAGTCAAAGAATCCGTCCCTACAACTGTTGCTTCGAAACTCCTGCTGTCTGAGGTCTTTACCTCAATCTCATCAGCCCCGGAAACCACATGGTAATTGGTGAGGATAAAACCATCCTTGGAGACAATAACACCAGATCCCATTCCCTGTCTGCGGTACTCTTTTTTTTGAACCGGGGGAGGTGCCCTGCGGGACCTGGGCTGGCCGCCAAAGAAGTCCTCAAAGGGGCTTCCCATGAAAGGATCATTGAAAAACTGGTAAAAGGGGTTATTGGAGAAGGTTACAGTGTCGATTTTTGTAGGTATTACCGATACTACAGTAGGAACCACTTTGTCAGCCACATCGGCAAACACTGTTGAAAAGGATTGAAGAGTGGGTGGTACTTTCACATCTGGTTGGTTTGTGGTTCCAAACTGGACAGAGCCCCGTTCGGGTCGCTTGGATTCTGCAAATGAACAGTTGTTTGAGAGTAGAAATCCGCCGGTTAAAAGAGCAAGCAGCACCGACATCGATAAGATTGGTTTGTGAATAACCTTTGACACACATCCCTCCTTCGGTAAATGTTTTCTGAACCAGAATACGAGTGAGGAAAATGAAATATTGAAGGAAGTGGAAATTGTGAGCTGCAAAAGGGAGGTGAATGGCTCAGCCTTGAACTGTCAAAGCTGAGCCAGGTCTTTAAGAGATTGTTTACACCTCTCTGGGTATATCTTTGTCAAGTGACAGAACATTAGATGTTCCGCCTTCGACAAATGACTGTTCCGAGATACGGGTCAATACTGCATTATCGGCGAATTCCTTGACTGTGAGAGATCCCATGTTGCACATTGTGCTTTTCAATTTGGCCACCGTCACTCCCAAGACTTCCCTAACCGATCCCACAACAGGAACGTAGGCATCCACTCCCTCTTCGAATTTCAATCCACCTTCGCTTTCACCTTGATTATAGCGCTGCCAGTTTCTGGCCCGGTTGGAACCTTCACCCCAGTATGGCTTGTAAATTCTTCCTCCAATTGAAACTCTGGGTGTGGGGCTTTCGTCCGTCATTGCGAAATATCTGCCCATCATGACGAAATCGGCTCCCATGGCCAGTGCAATGATGATTTGAGTGTCGTTGGACAGTCCGCCATCTGAACAAACTGGTATGTAAATTCCTGTTTCGGCATGGTAGCGATCCCGTTCAGCCGCCACGGCCATGAGTGCAGAAGCCTGCCCCCGGCCAATGCCTTTCTGCTCGCGAGTAATGCAGATGGAGCCTCCTCCAATGCCTACCTTGACAAAATCGAGCTGGCCTTCTTCCACCAGATATCGGAAAGCATCACCATCTACAACATTGCCCCCGCCGATCACCACTTTGTCTCCATAGCGCTCACGAACCCACAGGGCGGCTTCCTTCTGGAACTCCGAGTAGCCATCCGAGGAATCGAAGCAGAGAGCATCCACTCCCGCCTCCACCAGCGCAGGCACCCTTTCTTTGTAATCGTGAGTGTTTACGCCTGCTCCCACCACCAGTCTTTTCTGGTTATCAAGGAGTTCGTCGGGGTTGTTCATGTGGTCGAAATAATCTTTTTTAAAAACCAGAGAATGCAGTCTGTCATCCTGGTCAAGAATGGGCAGGCATTCTTTCTTGTGCTTGCGAAGCTGCAGGTTGGCCTCGTGAAGAGAAATCCCCACCCGCCCGAAAACCACGTGCTCCTTGCTTGTCATGAATTCGCTCACCGGTCTGCTCAGATCATCCTCGTATTCCCAGAAATCCTTATCAGTCAGGATTCCCAGGAAAATGCCGCTTCCACTGCCGTCACTTGTCACAGGCATGGTGGAGTGACCAGTTTTCTTTCGCAGATTCAAAGCATCTGCCAGTTTGTCATCTGGTTTCAAGTTTGAGTCAGATGGTACAAATCCTGCTTTGTGAAGTTTGACTCTGCTCACCATGGCGGCCTGTTTCTCGATGGTCTGGGAGCAGTATATAAAAGCCAGTCCGCCTCGGCGGGCCAGAGCAATAGCCATTTCAGGACCAGAGACCGACTGCATGCTGGCGGTCACAAAAGGGATATTGAGAGTAAGTCGGGGATTTTCACCCGTCTTAAATTTTGCTACTGGTGTTTGAAGACTGACGTTTTGAGCCTGATGATGTTTGCGGGTCAGGCGCGGTACGAGCAGATATTCGGAAAAGGTACGGGAGACTTCTTCAATGATCCTGGCCATGATGATCCTCTTGAGTTCCGGTGGGATTAACCGGACTGGTGATTTTCCGTCCGGGTAAATAGCTTAAAATACAATTTGTCGGAGGTGTTTTCAACTGCGCTCGGAATGAGTCGGATTTTTCCTGCTCTTGCAGATGATGAGTGAATAGTCGATATTTCGGAAAGCGCTGGCGACTATGGCTGTTCGCTTTTGGAGGCTGTTCATACCTCTTGAAGTAAAACTCACATTCTGCAGTTCGGATAAGATAAGCATTTCCAATGCAGCCGAATGCATCCAGCTTACTCTGTTGCGATATCCGAAAACAGCGAGCGCACCGGTCTGAATAAGGAAATCCTCCACCGCTTCTTGGCGATTGAGCGTTTTGCAGGATGCAAATATGAAAACCGACCCGTTACAAGCTCCGTTCAACAGATTGCCAAGCCGTTCAAGTCTGTATTTTTGCCCATCAATTAGAAGTGACTGGCGCTCACCGTGGAAGGCAAAATAGAGAATGGGATAACTGCGATAACGGGCCTGTTTCCATTTGGATAAGTAGAATTCAAGCTCCTGCACCGTGGCGACATCATGATGTATGAAGGGGATGCCGCCGTTAATCTCAAGCATGCTGAGAATAGGCCTTACAGAGGATTTCTGCTTTAGATCATCGTGCCAGAGGCCTTCCAGGCAGAAAATTCCCTTTGGCATGCGAGCCTCCTTTGCTGCCCAATAGTTGCTTACGTAAGAAAACTGCAAAAATCAGTCACAAAAGAGCGGCCATTTTGGAGCATGGCGCTATTTTTTCTATTATATTTAGGTTATATGGTTCTTAACCGATATAGGTAATAGAATCATTTTGTAAGGAGAATCCGATGCAGATCGGCAGAGTCAGTGACAAACCCGAGGATAAGCTTTTCAACTACGGTTCCGGAGTTTACAAAAAGCCCCGCAAACCGGTCGAAGCTGTTACTTTCGACCGCATAGAAATCAGTGGCGATTCCTCCGAGGCCGACTGCACCTTTCTGCGCCAGTTCATTGAAGCCATGCCTGAAGAAGTAGTCAGAGAACGGATGAAAGATTATCTGGATGCCTTCGTTGAGCTTGAGGAGATCCTTTGTGAAAAGTTGATAATGGAAGAGCTTTAAAAGCTTTTCTCTCCTTTCCACCAGCCCGCTTCGAAAAACAGATGAGCATCAGAGAAGAGATCGTTAAAGCGCTTCGCAGCAGACTTGTTCTGCGTTTCACGGGGGATCAGATCCTGAAAGAAAATTGCATGGTCTGTTCCCGAAAACTGGAAATCTCCGGGCCACTGGCCATCTACGCACCGGATGAGGGCTATATTTGTGATAAATGCGGCAATCAGTTTTGTCCCGAGCTTATAAAGGCGCGGCAGACCTGTGTGCCGGATTGCCCCGCCCCCTCTTCCAAATCATCTGATGGTTCGCAGAATCTGGACCAGCAGGACCGCCTTGAGCTTCAAAAACATTTAGAATCGCTCCTCTCTCTCACTCCCAAGCTCGTAAAGGGAATAAGTCGGGGAATTGTGGAAGCTCCCACTTCCCACATCGGCTTACTCTATCTCCTTAAAGATATCCCAAAGCCTCAGCGCAAGGATAACGAATCGGATAAGGACTATGAGCTGCGTATTAAAACCTGCCGCATAAACGGTGTCCGGGAAAAATTGGAATTTGAGGTGTGCGGGCGCATTGAGCGGATCAGATCTCTTCTAAATAAAGTCTCTCCTGAAGAACCTCATGCATGATGCAGAACTGCTTGATGAGCTGGATGAAAATGGGTTGCAAACTGGCCGGCAACTTTCACGTGATCTTGTGCATTCTTCTGGTGCCTGGCATAAAACTGTACATATCTGGGTTCTGAATCCCAATCAGGAGCTGCTCCTTCAGCAGAGATCTTTCACAAAAGAATCCCATCCCGGTTACTGGGATATTTCGGCAGCCGGGCACTGCAGCAGCGGTGATTCCTCCCTGGAGGCCGCCAGGCGGGAGCTGAGGGAGGAACTTGGGATAGAGGTGCGGCAGCAGGAGTTGTCTTACCTGTTCTCAGTTGTTCAGCGTTTTATTCTGAATAAAGGCAGGTTTGTGGACAATGAATTCTGTGATGTGTATCTTTACAGAACCAGGATTTCAGGAGAAAAAATAGCGATTGATCCGGCGGAGGTTCGCCAGGTCAGATTTGTAAATTGGATGGTTCTTCAGAAAGAGTACCGCGGTCCTGACTTTGTCAGACATGATGAAGAGTACGAGAGATTGTTCCGAATTCTTGGAGAAGAGTTTCACCGCTGAACTTTACGCTTGCAGTTTATGGAAACGATGAAATTCGCCCCGGTTGTTTACAAGCTCTGTATGTGTTCCGCATTCAACTATTTGCCCCTGTTTAAGGACAATAATGCGGTCTGCCCGTCTTATTGTTGACAGACGATGTGCAACGATGATGGTCGTTCTGTTGCGGGACATTCTATTTACAGCTTCCTGAACCAGAGCCTCAGAGGCCACATCCAGTGCTGAAGTGGCTTCATCCAGAATAATAATGCGAGGGTCTCGGAATAGTGCTCTGGCGATGGCAATCCGCTGACGTTGTCCTCCCGAAAGTTTCGCTCCGTTCTCTCCGAGTACTGTGTCGAGTCCCAGGGGAAGTTTTTCGACAAATTCAAGAATGTTTGCCTGCTCCAGAACAGACATCAGTTTGCTGTTGCCTGTATCCTCGGCCCCGTAAATAATATTCTCTCTGATGCTGCCTGAAAAGAGCACTGTTTCCTGAGGAACCACGGCAAGGTGACGTCGGTAGGTGCGAAGATCAAGCTCGTTCATGTCTATGCCATCGATAAAAACCTGTCCGGTGGTCGCCCTTCTGAATCCTATAATGAGATTTATCAGGGTGCTTTTTCCACTTCCTGACTCCCCCACAAGGGCAACACTCTCCCCACATTCTATACTGAGGTCAATTTCTTTCAATGCAGGAGAGGTACTGCCTTCGTAAATGTAACTGACATTTTTAAAGACAAGATTTCCCTTTACAGAATTAAGGGAGCGTTTTCCCTCGTTCTGTTCGATATCCGGGCATTCGAGTACTTCTCCAATGGAACGAATTGAATCGAAACCTTTGCTGATCTGGGGATAAATGTTGATGATGGCACCGATGCTGTTGACGATCTGTACAAAGAAGGTCTGATACATGACAATTTCACCCACGGCGATCCGCCCTTTGTAAGCCATATACCCGGTAAAAAGAAGACAGACTACCTGAAAACCCTGGAAGGAAACCCAGGTGGTGGCTCCGAAAAGGGCTCCGGTGATATCCAGGCGTATTCCCCGGTTGCGTACTCTTTCCATTTGAGAAGAGACTCGGTTAATTTCCCTGTCTTCCACTCCGTGAGCACGGGTTATCGGGAGCATGGCGACCATCTCCGAAAGCATGGCGGACATGGTTTCCGTTTCCATTCTGAAGTCCTCGCTCTGGGAGGATATTTTTTTGCGGAAGAGTTGAACCAGTGCTGCTGAAAGTGGGATTGTGACCAGAAAGAAAACAGCCACCAGCCGGTCTTTGGCCACTGTCACCACTGCTGCAAACACAATGGTCATTAATGAATGATAGATGGTCATGAAGCTCTGGCGTGAAAGGACTTCAATTGAATCCACATCACGCAGTACTTTTGACTGAAGACGGCCGGATTGGAAATTTTCATGGAAGGATATCGACAGCTCCTGAAGCCGCCTCACGAGAGCCGTGCGAAGACGGGTCTCCATGTTGCGGATAGCAATGCTCATGTATTTGACAAACAGAGTGTGAAAAGGAATGTTCTGAGCGAGAAGAATCACGATTATGATCATATCTCGCAAGACAACGTGGGCTCCATGTTCATCCGGGTGACTCACTGCTGTCACCAGATTTCCGATTATAACCGGCATGAAAAGAAACGGTGTGTGTTTTACTGCTCCGAAGAATAACGACAGAAACACTTTGTATTTATCGTAGCTGAAAATCAGAGCGAGCGTGCGGAGCGGGTGGGCATTTCTGTACCGCAGCTCTAAAGGGGATTTGTTGGTCTGCTTCATCGGCGTTCTTTCGTCAGCATAAAAATAGATGGTGTTTTGGCCAAGAACTGGGCATCAGAGTACATCTCAGTTAAAATCTCCTTTAAGGCTTATATTTAAGATCAGAATGATGTGGACTAGTGATGTGCGTTAACATATTCTTATATTTAACTTAACCTTAAATCCCATTTCTTTAATAAGGAGCTCTGGAAGATGATTGGACTCTTGGTTGTGTTGGGTTTGGCTGTTATTGTTGGAATTATGGTGATGGGGATCTATAATGGTCTGGTGACAGCCAGAAACCGGTACAAAAATGCTTTCGCGCAGATCGATGTACAGCTTAAGCGCAGATATGACCTGATTCCTAATCTGGTCGAAGTGGCCAAGGGGTATATGAAACATGAAAGAGAGACCTTGGAGGCTGTCATTCAGGCCCGCAGTTCGGCAGTGAGTGCTCAATCCAGAGCATCAGCCAACCCGGGGGATCCTGAAGCCATGAAGAGACTGTCTCAAGCAGAAGGTGCTCTGGGAGGTGTTCTGGGGAGATTGCTTGCCCTGTCCGAATCTTACCCTGACCTCAAGGCTAATCAGAACATGCTGCTGCTCACAGAGGAAATCACTGCCACTGAAAATAAGATTTCCTTTGCACGTCAGGCGTTTAACGATGCTGTGATGTTTTATAACACGCTAAGAGAAAAATTCCCCAATGTAATGTTTGCAGGAATGTTCAGCTTTTTTCCAGCGTCTCTTTTCGAAATTACAGACGAGAAAGAGAAAGAAGCCCCCAAAGTTTCCTTTTCCTGACTCAGTTTCCATGGGCACTGAATGTGCCCTTTTCTATTGAATAACGGAGCAAAGCCAATGGTCTATTCAACTGACTTTTTCCATCATCAGGACAGGGCAAGAAAAGCATCGGCTCAGCTGGTGGTGTATTTTTGTCTGGCAGTTTTTCTCATTGTCATCGCCATTTACGCAGTCATTGTATACGGACTCTCCATGTCAGATTATAAGCTTGATCTGCATTATGGCTTCTTTGATCCGTTAGTGTTTATTCTTGTAGCCGCAGTAACCGGGAGTATAATTTTCAGCGCCACTCTCTACCAGCTTTCCAAATACAGCAGGGGAGGCGGTCGAATGGTGGCTGAACTGCTTGGTGGAAAGCTGGTTGATCCTGCAAGCAGCGAGTTGCGGGAAAGGACACTGTTAAACATCGTTGAGGAGATGTCCCTGGCATCTGGAGTTCCAGTTCCGCCAGTATATCTTCTCCCCGAGGACGGGATTAATGCATTTGCTGCTGGTTTTTCTATAAATGATGCAGTGGTTGCGGTTACAAAAGGTAGTCTCGAGTCACTCGATCGAGAGGAGCTTCAGGGGGTAATCGCTCATGAGTTCAGTCATATTCTCAATGGTGATATGAAACTCAACCTGCGGCTTACAGGCATTTTGTATGGACTTTATGTTTTGGCGATCATTGGTTATACACTGCTTCGAATCCTTGGACGGGGCAGTTCACATTCCGGTAGCAGGCGCAGTTCGGGAGGCAAAAAAGACAAGGGTGGAGGAGGTGCCATTCTTCTGGTAGTGCTTTTAGCTGGTTTTGCGTTCATGGTTTTCGGCTATATCGGTGAATTTATCGGTAAACTCATCCAGCGGGCCATTTCCAGACAGAGGGAATTTCTGGCGGATGCATCGGCGGTTCAGTTTACGCGTAATCCTCAGGGCATAACCGGTGCTTTAAAGAAGATCGGGGGTTTTGCAGAGGGCTCGCGAGTGCGTTCATCACATGCCAAGGAGATGTGTCATATGTTTTTTGCAGACGGGCTGCGGAACGGTTTCTCATCGCTTATGTCAACTCATCCTGATTTGGTGACACGTATTCGTCGAATCGAGCCCTCCTTCAGTGGCGCATTTCAGACTGTCAGAATGAAACGTGATTCCCTTGGCAAATCTCCTCTCACAAGCAGCATTTCAGCTGCAGTTGATCCTGCAGAAAAAATGTCCGGAGTAGATAGTGTCAAGATAAATAGTGAAGAAATTCTTATGAATGCCGGCACTATGAAACCTGAACATGTCAAGCTTGCTTCAGATTTGGTTAAAACTGTTCCTCAGGAATTGGTTTCTGCCTGCAGGGAGGCTTATTCCGCAAGGCTAGTGGTTTTCATGATGTTAATCGATAATGATGAGAAGGTGGGAAAAGTACAGTTTGATAGTCTTGCTCCCAAGTTGAACAGCAGTGAAATGCAGCAGCTTGATCGACTGCTACAAATTAAAATGAGACTTGGCGCACGTTTCCGTCTTCCTATACTGGAGCTCGCAATGCCGGCACTTGGTCAGATGTCTCCATCTCAGTATCTTGATTTTATCAGAATAGTTCATAAACTGGTGGAGGCGGATAATAGAATAAGCGCCTTCGAATTTGTGGTACGTCAATTTGTAAAGAAACAGTATGACAGAGTCTGTGGTAAAAAATCTTACACCAGCAGTCGTTCATCTCGGCAGATTTTACCCGAAATTGTGGTGCTATTGTCTGTCTTAGCCCGTCAGGGAGCTCCGGGGGATCAAACTGCTGCTGTAAATGCTTTTAATGCCGGCATATCAGCCTTCCAGACTCTGTCAGGAATGCCACTGAGTACAGTTCCCATGGCGGCTCCGGATTCCAATATGTTTTTAGTTCTGGACCGGGCTGTTGATGTTCTTTCAGCAATTGAGGGTAAGAACAGAAAGGCTGTTATGGAGGCCTGTGTTCGTTGTGTTCTAAATGATGAACTGGTCAGCACTGAAGAATTGGAACTTTTGCGTGCTCTCGGTGAAATGATGGGGATCCCAATACCTCTGCTCGCCGGCCAAACGGAAAAGGAAGCAAAAAAAGCTGATTCAGCAACTGTCTAGCTGCTTTTCGATCTCTGTGTTCTGTTCAGAAGTGATTTTCGTTTAAACGTAAGTCTTTTGTGGATAACGGGAACCTTGCCAGCAGCGCTTTCGAAGCATTAAAAGAGGAGTAGCTTGCGAAATACACTTGCGGTTTCAGCAGGCTACAAGACTTTTCTGATCGCGCTCACTCCAGCAGAACTCCACTTCAATATCGGTCTCATCGTCACATTCGAACTCATTTTTAAACAGCAGTAAAGCTACTGATATGCTTGAGCAGAATATCAACCAATTCCGGATCGTGCTCCTTACCTCTGCTTTTTAGAATAACATCACATGATATATCAATGGGATAAGGAGTTTTGTATGGACGCCGGGATGTGAGCGCATCGAATACATCACAAAGAGAAACGATCCTTGCACAGAGCGGAATTTTTTTTCCTGAGATTCCCAGGGGGTAACCGTTACCGTTCCATTGTTCATGATGAGATTCAATCGTATGTGCGATCTGAACGGAACTTCGAACCATAAAAAGATTAATCGATTATCAGAATGGTTTCCATCTCCCCCGCACCTGAAATGAAAGTGCTTAAATTCCCGACATCAAAAAGAAAGTAGCAACAAGTGCTCCATTTTAGACAAAGGGCAAATTGTAGAAATACTGAAGTGTAATTCACCTTGAATATTGTGCTGTTCTGATTGCTCCTTTTGTTTCGGTTCTCAATCTGAAAACAATCTGGAATAATTTGTGTAGTAAAGCAAAAAGTCTGATTTTTGACAGAAATGGGGGTCTTGTTTAGAGGGAACGATTAAAAAATGCTGGTGCCATACCTGCTCCATTTCTGTTCAACAATTTCTTGGTGACGTCTGACCAGATTACGGTCCTGGAAAAAGAAGATGAGAACTATTCCGGCTATAAAGCCGCCCAGATGTGCCCAGAATGCGACACCTCCGGTTTCGCCTTGAAGTGATGGCAGAGCACCCAGAAGTTGAATTAGAAACCAGTAGCCAAGCAAAACATAAGCGGGCACAATCACTCTCGTTACAAAAAAGCCCAGGAAAACCAGCATGTGAACGGGAGCTTTGGGGTAAAGAATGGCATAGGCTCCCATTACTCCGCTGATCGCACCAGATGCTCCCACCATGGGTATCGGGCTTGAAGGGTTAGCAATGATCTGTGCTGCTGAAGCAGCTATCCCGCTCAGGAGATAGAAAAGTACAAAACGTACTTTTCCCATCGAATCTTCAATGTTGTCTCCGAAAACTGCCAGAAACCACATGTTTCCTATCAGATGAAACCATCCTCCGTGAAGGAACATCGAGCTTAACAGGGTATACCAGTCGGGCTGTGAGCCGATTATACAAACGGCTGACTTTGAAATTGGTACCCTCGTCCCCGCTGCAACAGTTCCCAGTAGTTCACCCGGTATGGCGCCCAGTTCACAAACAGACCTGCTTAGTGATGGTTCTGTGCCCATCCCTTGAAGAAAGATCCAAAACGCAGTATTTAGGGCAATTATCACAAAGGTGACAAAAGAACGGCTGAAGGTAGGATTTTCATCTCTCAGAGGAAACATTTCCAGGCGACCTTTCAAAAAGAGTTTTCAGAAAAACCCATCAAAGATCATGCACATTTTAGAAATAACGTATTTTGATGGTTATTTGGAGCCTTTTTTATGGAGATTTTTTAAACTGATGCAAAAAAGAACGATTATTGTTGCAGGTCATATCTGTCTTGATATTACCCCCCATTTGGTACAGAATGGGTTGATAGAAGAGGTTTTTTCTCCCGGAAAACTCCTTTCACTTCAGGGGGCGTCCTTAACAGCCGGAGGTGTTGCCGGAAATACTGGGCTTGCTCTGAAGGCTCTGGGGGCAGATGTATGTATTCAGGCCCTCGCTGGAACTGATGCTTTTGGGAAGGCTCTTGAGGATATTCTTCTGAATCAGGGGCTCATTGGCCTTCGGTTTGTGAGTGAACAGCAGACTTCCTTTACTATAGTAATTCAGGTTGAGGGGTATGATCGAATTTTTCTGCACAATTCCGGTGTGAATGATTCTTTCACTTCGGATCAGGTGTTATATGACCATATTAAACCCGGGGACATTTTCCATTTCGGATATCCTACTATAATGAAAGAGATGCGCAAAAACGGTGGTGAAGAGATGTTACGCATGTTTGGAGAGGTAAAGAAAAGGGGTGGGATCACCTCTCTTGATCTTACTCTTCCCGATGCAGATAGTGAAAGCGGCCGATGCGACTGGATCTCCATTCTCAGGAGAGTTATTCCCCTGGTGGATGTTTTTACACCCAGTTATGAAGAAATTCTGTTTATGCTTGATAGAAACACCTATAATAATTTCAGGAAAAAGCCTTTTATCCATGATCCTCTGGAGAATCTGGAGTTGGAAACGGTACACCAGCTAAGTAATACACTGATAGAGTGGGGGGCAGCTATGGTGCTTTTGAAGTGCGGCTTCAAGGGAATATTTCTGCAGACCGCATCTTCTATTCGCATGAAGCAGCTTAATCTGAAGCACCTCCATTCCTCTGATTGGGCCGTCCTTAAACTTTTCTGTCCCGGGTTCAAGCCATCAAGAATTGTATCCACGACTGGGGCGGGAGACAGCGCAATTGCCGGCTTTTTGCTTTCCATCCACAGAGAGAAAGAACCGCAAGATGCTTTGAGAATTGCGGCGGCAACAGGCGCCCGCAGCCTTGGCGCCAGAGATTCGTTCAGTTCTATTGGAACATTCAGTGATGTGGAATCTGCCGTTTTGGCTCTACAAAGAAGTGATATAGGTTAAGAGCTAATCCAAATTAAATCAGCACCGGTAGATTTCGTTTATTATTTTGAATATTTGCATTTAAAATGTTTCATTGTTCCAGGGAGGACGTATTACAGCTGTTGTCAATTCCGAATTGAAGAGCTTGGATGCTCTTTTCAGTGATATGCCCCGGTTTCCTCGCCGCCTGAGCAGAGAGGAATTCTTCTTATCAGCCTACCCCGCAATGTTTGTTTCCCGTCAGATAGAAACAAGGCTCAAGGAGCTTTTCCGCAAGAGTCTGGTAAAGGGGACTGTAATCATTTCAAGCGGAAATGAAGCTTGCAGTGCCGGTATGTCGATGCCGTTCCGGCCGGGAAAGGACGTCATTTCCCTGCTACACAGGGATTTTCTGGCTCACTTATCTTCCGGAGCATCGCCTTTTTCCTTAATATGTCAGTATCTGGCCAATTCCCAAAGTCCTACTCATGGTAAAGAGGGTAATGTTCACCATGGAGATGCCGCATCCAGACGTTTTCCCATGATTAGCCATTTGGGAGGAATGCTGGCGCCTGCGGTTGGGGGAGTCTGGGCGGCTCGTCGCAACGGAGAAGATGTGTTCGGCCTGACGGTGATCGGTGATGGTGGTTCCAGCACCGGTCAATTCCATGAATCGTTAAATATGGCTTCAGTACACAATGTTCCTGTACTGTTTGTGGTGGAAAACAACCAGTATGCATTTTCCACACCTACTCAATATCAGTTCAAGTGCGAAAAACTATCAGACAGGGCCCCGGGTTATGGGATAAGCGGGCAAACCGTGAATGGTCTGGATGCTTATGAAGTGTATTCAGCAGTTTGTGATTCTTTGGAACTCATGTCAAAAGATCCGCAACCGGTTCTGCTTGAATGCCTCACATTGCGTCTTGAAGGGCACGCCGTTTATGATAATGCTGACTATATCACTGCCGAACAGAAGGCCGAGAACTGGAAAAATGATCCTTTGATTCTGGCCAGGAATTCATTTCTGGAGTGCTGTGGTATAGCAGAGCAGGAATTGTCATCGTATGAAAGTGAGCTCAATGCACAAATTGATCAGGTTACTGCCTCCGCGCTGGCGTGCAGTCGTCCCGATCCAAAAAATGTTTCTTTTGATGTCTTTCAACCACTGTCCACAAAAAAGGTACGCTCCTATTCTGCTAAAAATGTGAGAAATCTTCATGCGGTCAACACTGCGCTGGATCATATTCTTACCGATAACAGCGATGCGTTCCTTTGTGGTCAGGATATAGGTAAGTACGGGTCAGCCTTTAAGACCTGCAAAGGTTTAATCGATCGCCACGGAGCGAGCAGAGTGATTGATACTCCAATCTGTGAAGCAGGCACGGTGGGCTTCTGTCTGGGGGCATCCCAGACCGGAAGTCGTGCTGTCATGGAGTTTCAATTTGCTGATTTTTCCACCGAAGCTGTAACGCAGCTGGGGATGAACGCGGGGACCTGGTTTTTCAGGTCTGGTTGTCCGGCACCGCTTCTTTTCAGGTTGCCCTGCGGTGGCGGGATCACGCTTGGTGCTTTTCATTCCGGGGAGTTTGAGGGTTTATGGTCCCGTTTTCCCGGACTCAAACTGCTCTACCCGGTTACTCCACAGGAATCCTACGAAGCAATCATTGCCGGATTTTATGATCCTAATCCCTGCATCGTTTTTGAACACAAACTGCTCTATTGGGGAAAGCAGGGGGATATTGAATTTGATGGTGATTTATTAAAAATCTATCGCCCGCGTCAGTATACCACAGGTAAGGACCTGACCATAGTGGCTTTAGGAGCCATGGTGGAGCAGGTATTGTCTGCTATGAAGAGTCAGAATTTTTCCGCATCAGTATGGAATCCATTTATATTAAATCCACTGAATTACGGAGAAATATTGGAATCTGTTCGAGAGACCGGAAGACTTCTGGTTGTGCAGGAGAGTGGAGAAACTGCAGGCTTAGGTGACAGATTCATATCATTGGCCGCGAAGGAATGTTTTAAAGAGTTGAAATGTGCACCGGTTCTGGTCAGCGCGCCTGATTCACCGGTTCCTTTCGCCAAAGAGCTTGAAAGCGCATTCCTTCCTGATCAAACCATGATTATTCGCGCAGTAGAAAATATGATCGGAGATGCATCGTGAGTACCAATGTTTTCAGGACCGAGCTATTCATTCCTGCTCAGGCAGCAGCAGAAACGGAAGCAGTGATCACCAAATGGTTCATTGCAGAAGGTGAAGAATTCAAGAAGGGGCAAGTTCTGGCAGAAGTGGAGAGTGCGAAATCCACTTTTGATTTTGAGGCGCCCTGTGATGGCAAAATTGAAAAACTGCTCCATGCTGAAGGTGCATCAGTTCCTTTTGAAAATCCAGTCGCAGAGATTACAACCAGTGATGAAACAATGCGCAATCCGGTTCAGGCTACTACGGCTGCACCGGTTGAACCTGTTGAAATTCCTAAAATGGCTATTGTTGCCGAAAAACAGGAACCTCAGGTGCGTACCATCAGTATGCTTGGAATTGGAACCTGTCTTCCCGATCGGATCGTGAAAACAGCCGAATTACTGTCAGAATTCCCGGATATTACAGAGGATTACATTTTCGGAGTGACTGGAATTCGAGAGCGTCGCTGGGCTGATGCAGAGGTGAAGCCATCGGATATGGCCTACAAGGCAGCGGTTGCGGCGATCAAAAATTCAGGTCTGGTTCCTGAAGACATCGATGCCATCATTGTGTCCACAACCACTCCCGATGTGGTTATGCCCTCCACAGCCTGTATCCTTCAGGGGAAACTTGGTATCCGGGGGGTACCGGCGTTTGATCTGAACGCAGCCTGTTCTGGCTGGCTTTACGGAATATCAGTCGCTCGGGGGCTTATCCTCTCCGGAGTGGCGGAAAATGTGCTGGTCACCGCAGTTGACATGCAATCCAGAGTTCTAGATAAAAACGACAAAAATACCTATTTCTTGTTTGGGGATGGTGCGGGAGCAACAGTCATCAGCGGTTCGCATGCCGGGCATGTCATTAAAGAGGAGATTCTCAGCGCCGATTCGCTGGGTTTACATATGGCTCGTCGAGAATTCCCCGGGTTTGAGGTTCCGGAAAACTCCACATCTTGTGATCCGTGGCTTCGTCTTGATGGAAAGGCACTTTTCAGGTTTGCCACCGAGAGTTTTTCCACCATGGTCAAGGAACTGGTGGTAAAGAGTAACTGGACTCCGGAGGATGTCCGTTGGGTCGTTCCTCATCAGGCTAATGGCAGAATAATCAAAGCCGCTGCCAATAAGAGCGGGGTACCTTTTGAGCGGTTCTATCTCAATATAGATAGAGTCGGCAATACATCCAGTGCAAGTATCCCAGTTGCACTTTCAGAAATCGAAAAAGGACTGCAGAAGAAAGACAAGATTATTTTCTGCACAGTGGGAGCGGGAATCACCGCTGCCGGTCTGTCCATTGAATGGTAGTTTTTTACCGAGCTGGTAATCCCATGAATTTAAGTGTGCCTTTTTAAAAGGCACTATCTTTTCCCTTCTCATCTATTCTCTTATTTGTACTAACATTTTTAAAGAGGTGTATCATTCAGCCATGAATGAAAAGCCAGAACCTGACGGTCTCCAGGAGTGTGGAATCGATTCTGCCAAGAATGTATTCCTTTCTAGTGATGGACATCGGGCACGTCTCCTGGAACGATTCAGCCGAAATGGATTGAAATCACTTCACGATCATGAAATCGTGGAACTTTTGCTGACTTTCAGCATTCCCAGGAGAGATACAAAACCGCTTGCTCGCAAACTGTTGTCTCGTTATGGAACCATCAGTGCCATCATAAACGCTCCTTATGAAGAATTGTGTTCTGTTGGAGGGATCGGGCCTCGCACTGCTGCACTGTTTTTGCTTATCAGGGATTTGATCCCTCATTGTTTGAATGAGACCATAAAGGAGCAGCCGGTGATTTCTCATCGAAAAGATATCGAGGACTATCTGCGACTCAACTTTGGTCATCGCAGGGATGAGTATGTGGCTGTAGTGTTCCTTGACAGTGCAAATCATGTGATAGATACGGAAATTCTGTCAATCGGTACGGTAAATCAGTGTGTAGTGTACCCAAGAGTCGTTGTGGATCGAGCTTTGAAATGCGGCGCTGCTTCTTTTATACTAGCCCATAATCATCCCGCGGGAGGACTTAATCCTTCCGAGGCAGACTGGCAGATAACCGAGCGGTTGTTTGCTGCCGGAAAGCTTCTGGAAATTCCCCTTCTTGATCATATAATCATTTCTAAACTCAAAGTGGTCAGTCTAAGAGAATCTGCCCGCTGGCCGCGCTGAATAAACTGTTCTTCAACACTCCTTTTCATCTTTGAGTTTACAATCAGATAAACTATTTTGTTTTCGAATCAAATTTCACATCTCGACTCAAAATCGGGGTGTGCCGGGAGGGTTTATCAATGGATTTTAAACCGGAGTTTTCCTGGCAGTTTCTGCCAACAGAACAGATCACAGCAAAAACTATCAGAGCATTACGAAATCATATAAAGCATCTTAAGGCAGCTTCCCCTTTTTACAGAGAAGTTTTGTATCAGATCGAGCCTCAGGATATTTCCACTTTGGAGGATTTCGCAGGCATTCCGTTTACCGACCGACAAGCTCTATCCGAGAACTGGAGCCGTTTTGTCAGTGAAGACCAAAGCGGGGTGGCTGAAACAGTTTTGACAAGCGGTGCAACAGGCAAGCCTCTGCCCTTCTTTTACACTCGCAATGATCTTGACCGACTTGCCTATGGGGAAGCGTTATCGCTTCACTGCTGCGGTGTTGAGCTCAGTGATAGAGCCCAAATCGTACTCAGCATGGATCGCTTCTGTGCGGCGGGGCTTTCGTTCTACAGGGGAATGGTGCTTCTTGGAGCAAATGTGGCCAGAGCCGGAATGCTTACATTTGAAATGCAGAAGGGGAGTTTTGAAATGCTCCGTCCCACGGTACTTATGGGAGTTGCTTCTCAGATGCGCAAAATGGGAAGAGACCTTCTGGATAAAGGTTACGATCCGAAGCAAAGTTCCGTAAAGAAGCTGATTTGTACTGCCGAAAGTATTTACGATCAGAATCTCGAACTTGGTGCTGTCGCCAGGGATCTTGAGAATCTGTGGGGAGCGAAAGTATCATCTGTTTATCATAATACCGAAGCATCAGCCTCCTTCAGTGACTGCCCGGTCCGAAAAGGACTGCATTGTCGCCCGGAACTTGTGCATGTGGAAATAATTGGTCCTCAAGGCGAAATTCTTCCGGAAGGAGTGCCAGGAGAGCTCGTTTTGACGCCACTTGGCAGTGAGGCACTGCCGCTTCTAAGATATCGTACCGGGGATATCACTTACATCGTTCCCGGAAACTGTGAGTGCGGTAGAAACTCGGTTCGGATCGGACCAGTTCTTGGACGTAAAACACAGCTCATTAACGTTAACGGTAATAAGATCTATCCCCTGAATGTCATGAATGCTCTTGACAGTGTAGAGGAAGTGCTGGATTACGTTGTCATTTTGGAAAATGACAATACCGTTTCAGACCGTGTTTCGGTTCATGTAGCGGCACCTGCCAGTGCAGTGGAGAAAATTGCAAATCAGCTCAGGTCAATGGCAAAGGTGAGTTTTCCTATTCTTATCTCAAACCTCACCACTATTCATTCTTTACGAACCGGATCTCGAAAAAAAGAACATCTGATTGATTGGCGTCATAGAAATCGCTGACCCGATCAAAAACTGTCCTTAACTGGACCTGTTCTGTAAAGCTTTTGGAATGAGCTGGAGAGAATTTCTATTATCTGTCTGGAGTTTTCCACTTTCTGCGGGTCTGAGGATTCAAGCAAATCGTAGCAGTAGGTGTAAAGTTCTGCAAGCACATCTGAAAGATCATCTTTACGTTTTACAGCTAATTCCAGCTGGTAAATGATATTTTGTGCTTTTGCGATATCGCCTTTTGATCCCTGCAGTAGTCCCCGTTGAATGTACATGAGGGACTTCTCGTGCAGAAGACAAATCAGCCGCTTCAGACCGGCAGTTTGAATCTGCATGCGACCGTAATAACGGGCTGCTCTGAAGGTCTGAGGCACAATTGGATCCCTTCATTATTACTACTGTTTTAAAAGTCCAACGACATTGGTTCGACTTATATCCTGGAATCTTGCGAATGCGGACTGTGCACCCTCCGTGAGGAGTTTCTGCTCTATGAGAGCCGCTGCTTCGAGTGCAACCTGCTGATTGCGTTCTATGTCTTGAGGCACCGTTACATCTGTTTTTAAGGTCTTTTGAAGATCATCGATTTGTGCGACAGTGGCACTGGCCAATGCTGTATCGGCAATGGACGTGGACTTCAGGGCATTAATGAAATCACTGTTTCCAGTTGAAACAAGCTTCAGCAGCACAGCCTGGTAGTTATCGGATATTTTCTGCTGTTCCTCTTCTGAAAGACTTTCATTTGCTGACTTAGCTGCAAGCTTTTTCAATTCGTGTAAAAGTGCGCTGTTTTTTTGGGAAATATCTTCCGTACTTTGATCTGGCAGTTTGAATCCGCGATTCCGGGATTTGACCTCTTTTATATCTGATTTAGCTGCATCATGCAATATAGCACTTCTGGAAGAGGATAAATCTTCCAGAAACTGCTTCAGCTCACTGGCGGTTTTCTTCAGTGCTTTTTCAGGTTTGGCTGTTCGCGGAAATAGTACTTCCCTGACTTCCCTGATCATGCTCACCTTCCTTGGCGTATGATCCCCTTAATAATATCGGGTTTAGAACAGAATACTTTAATTATTTATTCTGTTTTTTTCAGATGTGGCTAGATCCGGTTACCTGGTGGTATAATTAATTAGAGAAGGTGCTGCAGTTGCTAGTATTTATTAGGAGGGTTTGCATGGAAAAAAATAATCTGCTCAATCCTTTTTATGATTTCAAGGAGAAAGGTGCTCGCGATAGCCGTTTCTTTTTTCTGGAACATGTGCTCAAGGCTCGAATTGATCTCAATATGGAATCTGGACGGAAGGACTACGACCAGGAAATAAATGTGTATGTCGCCGGGCTACTTTATGCTTTGCTGATAAATAATGATTCTTTTTTGCAGCCGAAGGCACATATTAGCGCTTTTGATGTGGATGTTCGTGCATTTATTGAATCTCATCCGGGAAAACGCACTGAGTACATGGTTTATAGGGATAATGCAGACTTCGGTTTAATGATTCTGGGGCTGTTTGATGACTTCCAGCATCGCGGTTCATATAAAAAACGTGTTCTTTCTGGTGATGATGACCAGGGGAGAATTGCTCTTTACTATGAACTTGCCGCCAGTGCTTTGGCTCATCTGCAGGGTAGTTCCATGTCCCTGGTCAGCATATTTGATGCCCTCAGTCAGAATGTTTCAGATGTCTTACGAATCTTGAGGAGGGCAGCAGGAGCTTATTTCGATATGCTGGAAAGAATGAGCGAGGGAAGTGTTTTTCACTTGCAGATAGAGCTGGATAAAATGGATCGGGAAACGCTTTATCAAAAAAGACTTGATGAGTTCCTCACAAAATTTTCGCTCTATAAAGATAATCCGTCTGAAACGGCTCGCCAGGAAATGCTTGCCATTGCTGAGGAGTTGAAAAAACTTAATAGCAATTTTTCCTTTGATTCACTAAAAACCTAAAGCCAGGTATAATCCTTGGGCTCCAATTTGGGCCCAAGTATGTCTGAGAGCGTTTCGAAAACATTGAGCATAACCGGGCAGATTTCCAGGTTCGCAAACGCATTGGTAACTCTGCCCCTGAAGTTTTTTTTGTGCAGATGAGGATATGATCGGCAGTCTGCAGGTCTGAAATCATAAATGGTGCATTTCTTGTCTTTTAGAAAAAAACAGGGGCGACTTTTAAAAACCAGGTTTTCGCTATCAAGTACCTCCAAAAAAGAGCTCCTGAATGCGTGCTCATCCATTTTCAGTTTGTAGCATATCCTCTTTATATCACTACTCTTTAAAACTGGGGATATTTCATTGCAGCAGTTTGCACATTCTGTGCAGTCGAGTTTTTCAGAAACTTCCATGAATGCTTTTTTCACTGCCTCGTCGATATCATCTTTTTTCAGACGTGAGCCCTTGATCAGGCAGCGCAGGTCCCAATGTTTCTGTTTTAGCTTGTCCGCTTTTTTCTTGAATTTTTCGATATCGAACTTTTGGTGTCTCATAATACCTCTTCTGGTTCGTACTATGGAACTAAAATTAGATTCTGCCCGATTGTGATCTGAAAACTGGAACTGTTAAGAGTTACCTGAATTATTTTTGGACCTCCGAATGAATACGGGAGTCTGGAGGGTATTGCAATGGATTTTTCACAGTGGTATGAAGAACAGTATCATGAATTGAGTGGCGCAGGACTTTGGCTTCGCGGTGCTGAATGGAACGGCCCAGAAATAAATGATTACGATCAGCGCTCTTTCAGAGTGCTTCTGATTCGTCTCTCCACTTATCGTGATACCTGTTCATCGTTTACTCATACGTTGCTGTATCAGCTTATTTCCGGACTTGAGGATACTTTTTGCGATTTTGCATTTTTGCCACCACCCCGGGATGCAAAACTCTTTTCCTCCAGTGAAATTCCATGGATTCTGGGAACCACTACAAAAAAGGGTCCCGACGGGTTTGATGTGATTGCTCTTTCCAATTCGATTGCTCAGGAGCTGATTAACCTTCCCGGTATGTTGCAAAACAGCGGTATAAGTCTCTCTAAAAGGGAACGGCTCTCATCGGCTTCCACACCGCTGGTTATTTTAGGTGGAGCAAATGCACTGCATCTTCCTGTTCTGTTTACCAATGATCCAATGGTAGACGGCATTTTCATTGGTGAAGACAGCGCTCTTATCGGGCAGCTCTTCACTATTATTCGTCAGTGCAAATCTGCCGGGTTGGGCAAAGAAAAAATTCTTCTGGAGCTTGAAACCGTTGACGGTTTCATTCAACCAGACAAGCCTAGACATACAAGAAAATATTCAACTGTACTCAAGGATCTGAGTTCCATAAAGGCGAAGCGTCCGGTCATGTTCAGTGATGACTTTGCCGGAAGCGCTCACATTGCCATTAGCGAGGGGTGCGCCTGTTTCTGCAGTTTCTGTGCCGAGAGCTGGGCGAGAAAGCCTTATCGTGAACTAAATGCCAATACAGCTCTTGCTGATGCACTACGTCTCAAATCCGAAATGGGGTTGGAAAGTATTGATATATACAGTTTCAATTTCAATATGCATTCAGAGCTTTATCAACTGCTTTGGGCACTCTCTGAAAAAGTCTCATCCATTGGGCTGAAAAGTCAAAGGTTTGATTTTATATCCAGGGACCCCGAGTTGCTCAGAGTTCTCCATGTGCTTGGTAAAAGCAGCTTGACTTGTGGTTTGGAGGGGATTTCGCCTCGCTTGAGGGCATTTCTGCAGAAAGGGCTAAAAGAAGACGAGTTGGCTGCCAGCTTGCGTCGTCTTATCAAAGCACCCATCAGGGAGTTGAAGATTTTTTTGATTGCCACGGGGCTTGAGGAACAGTGCGATTATGATGCTTTCCGCGATTTTTTAAGGACGCTGTCTTCAACTATGGAAGCATGTGGGAGAAGACCTCGTATCATTTTTTCCATGACCCCTTTGGTTCGCTTCCCCCATACTCCACTTGAATTTGATGATGCTCCTGAGGAAGCCGTGTTTCGGACGGTTATGCAGCAGACTGCTCGGATCGTGCGCAGCAGGAATTTTGAGTTTCGCGAATCTGCCGGGGCCCAGGAGAGCTGGCTTTCTCAACTGCTGGTTAGAAGCTGCGACGAGAGAGTCATGCAGGCTTTGGTGCAATCTGTTAAAGAAACGGGATTTATTTACACTGATGGTGTTACGGAGGAATTTGCTGCAGTTTTTCGCGGAAAACTGGATCAGCTTGGTCTTGATTTGAAAGCGGAGGCGAAAGGCAAAAACAGGGATGACGTTTATCCCTGGAATATGGTTGACACAGGCGTTTCGAGAGAATTTCTTCATGATGTGTATCTGGATTGTCTGGCTGGTGTTGACAAGGGTTACTGCCTGGGGACAGCTGAATCTGAAGGCGATTGCAGAGGATGCGGTTCCTGCACCGATGCCCGTGTAAAGGAAAGAATAACGTCCATTCGATCAGAAGTAAAGTTCTCCGCAGATGATCTGAAAACCAGACTGCAGAAAACGAATGCGCAGCAGAGTGCTCTTCATTTTCATGTCGAAACCGACTTCTCCCGGAGGGGTATTCCGGCTCGCTATTTTGCATCGGTTTTGGCTTCTGCCATTATGACAATGGACTCTGCATTTTCTCAATTGTATTCAAAATTCGGGTCGTCATGGCGTAGTGCAAATTTAGGAGATTTTTGGATCGACGGTCATGACGTGCTTACATTATACTGGCATAAGGGTGAATCACTTTTTGAAGCGATTCGAGACAGAATTCCTGAACTGAACTATCGCCTTTCCTCCTGGATGAATGTGATGTCAATCCATTTAGCTATGCCCAGTATTGAAAAAAGTAAAGTGCTCATTGATTCCCCTTTTGATATTGACACATCATCTTTTTTCTCTTCTTACAAGCTTAAGGCCACAATTCGCAGGGCAAAAGAGCAGTATCTGTGTGATTTCTCCACCGATTCTTTGAAAAGAAAAGTACTTACCGGAATGACCTTTTCGCGTAAAGCAGAAGGGGGGTCCTTTGCAGAGTTGGCAATTGGCCCCAAGTATGATCATCTGAATTCACTGAGCCTTCTTTTCAGCGTTCCATCTCCTTCATATCTTTACAGGATCGGTCGCAGACTGGAATTTGACTGCAAGTCTTCAACGGAGATGGAATGAAGGGACTCAGAACTATTTCAGTGCTGGGAGCCGGAAGAGCCGGTCGGGAACTCGCTCGACTTTTTTATCTGGAAACTGTTTTTAACGTTGGCTCTGTCATGAATAGAACAGTTGAGAGCTCGCGCGAGGCGGTCAGCTCCATCGGATCCGGATCGGTTGCAGAGTTGATTATTGAGCTTTGTACTGCTGATATTATTATGATCGCTGTGCCCGACGATCAAATCGCTATGACTGCTGAAAAACTGGCACAGTGCCCAGTCAGACCGGGAACTGTAGCTTTCCATCTGAGCGGCCTTCGTTCAAGTGATGATCTTGTTTCGCTTGCGAAAATCGGATGCGAGGTCGCTTCTGTTCATCCGGCCAGAAGTTTTTCAGCTAATGCTCCAGGTCGCTTCAAGGGAACACCCTGTGCTGTTGAGGGCTCTGATGTGGCTTGTGCATTAGTAGAAGATGCCTTCAGCAAAATTGGCGGTGAAGTCTTTAAGATCGATCGCAATCAAAAAACTCTTTATCATGCATCCACCGTCATGATGAGTAATTACATAGTGGCTCTTCTAAACTGCAGCACAACCATTCTTGAGCACATTGGATTATCTAACGAACAGATTTCTGGTATTCAGAAATCCCTTGCTCCTCAAGCGGTGCAGAATTTCCTGCAAAATGGCCCGCAAAGCTTGACCGGACCGGTTTCCAGAGGTGATATTGCTACTGTGGAAAATGAAATGAAAGCCCTTTCTGGGTACCACGATGGAGCAGCAGTGCTGTATCGCACATTGGGAAAGGCAGCTATGGAAATTGCTGCAAACTCGGGTCATCTCACCTCGCAGCAGGTGCTGCAACTCAAAGAACTGCTTTCGGAATAGGGTTTTAAATGCTTGAATTAATTTCACAATTTGATGCTCGCCTGTTTTTGTTTTTCAACGCCTCTCTTACCTCTCCTGTTCTTGACTTTTTAATGGTGAAGATTACTCATCCCCAGTTCTGGATTCTTCCCGGCATTGCAGGATTAATTCTTTACGTCCGTAAAGAACGCAAAACAGCTTTACTTGTAATTGGCCTCTCTCTTGTAACGGTGGCTGTCAGCGATCCAGTATCCTCCCAGGTTTTGAAACCGCTGTTTCGAAGGTTGCGTCCCTGTCATCCCGATTTTTTTATCGAAGGGGGTAGATTTCTGCTGGGAATGAAGCGCTCATTCTCTTTTCCCTCTTCTCACAGCATGAATATGTTCGCCCAGGCAGCTCTACTGACAGGCTTTTACCCGCGCCGTGCCGTGTACTTCTTTTCCTTTGCTGCAGTGATTGCCTACTCCAGAGTTTATACCGGAGTGCATTTTCCGTTAGACGTGGCTGGGGGGGCAGTGTTTGGAATAATGACAGGTTCGGCAGTTTTTTTTACCTACAGGCTGGTGCACCGGAGAATCGTCTCTTCCAGTGCAGCCAAGCAAAGCATTCAACCTATTTCTTCTGATTAGCTGCGGTGATTACTCCACAGGCAATTCTATCTCCTGCTGCACCCGCAGGCTGGCTTGTGTAATCGTCGGGTTTTGCATGGATCACCACCGATTTTCCTATGACGGAAAACTTTGAACTGCCTACCCCTAGAGCATTGGTGGTAAAATCCACTTGGGCGACACCTTGCTCATTAGCAGTAATATTCGGGAGATCACCAGCATGACGAGCATCGGGGGAGAGGCCGGGGGCACCGTGTTTGCCGCTACCTGCCGGATCGAAGTGGCCTCCCGGTGCCTGCGTTGAATCACAGGATCCGAATTCGTGAATGTGTATGGCGTAAGTTTGGTTTGGTTTTAGCCCCGAAATCGTTCCTGAAATGTGCAGCCCGACCATTGGGTTTTCGGTAAAGGTGATAGTGCCGGTTATCTTCTTGTCTTTGAATCCGGTGATATCCGCTTTAGCATTTAGGCTGTCAGAGGGGGTGTTGGGAGTCTGACCTGTGGCGAGAGTTATTGTCAGAAAAATTCCCAAAAAGACAAAAGCTGGTGATTTCATAGAAGACTCCTGTTTTTATGAGTTGGAATTCTATGTATTTTGGTGAGCAAGAGAAATGCCCATTAAGGAGAAATATATGCTTGAGAGAGGGTGGCAGTTTGCTTCTGACAATACGGCTGGAATATGTCCTGAGGTGCTGGAATCCATTCAGGAGGCTAACGGGGGATGGGTGCCCTCCTATGGTGATGACCGCTGGACTGAGATGGCTGCAGATGCCATTAGGGAGTTTTTTGGTACTGACTGTGAAGTGTTTTTTGTCTTTAACGGGACCAGTGCCAATTCTCTGGCGCTGGCAAGTCTTTGCAGTTCCTTCCATAGCATAATCTGCCATGATCTTGCACACATAGAAACCGATGAGTGCGGAGGGCCGGAATTTTTCACTCACGGGACTAAACTCCTTACGGTTCCCGGCGAGAATGGCAGAATTGATTTGAACTCGGCGCGCAACCGTATCATCAAACGGAAAGACATACACTACCCCCGTCCACGGGCTCTCAGCATCACTCAAGCTACCGAGGCCGGTACGGTGTACACCGTTGCGCAGCTTGAGCAAGTTTGTCAACTGGCAAAGGAATTTGATCTTTACGTGCACATGGACGGGGCTCGTTTGGCGAATGCGATTGCTTCCCTTGACGTATCACCCGCAGACCTGACGTGGAAAGCGGGAGTGGATGTGCTATGCTTTGGCGGTGTGAAAAATGGACTTGCCTGCGGAGAGGCGGTAGTGTTCTTCAATTCTGAACCGGCTAAGGATTTTGAGTACAGATGTAAACAATCCGGACAACTCGCTTCGAAAATGAGATTTATTTCTGCGCCCTGGGCAAAACTTCTGCAAAAAGGGATCTGGCTTAAAAACGCCAAACATGCCAATACCTCGGCTGCTCGTCTCTGTGCTTCACTTAAGCAGTATCCTTTTCTTGATATAAAATATCCCTGTGAGGCCAATGCAGTGTTTCTCACCATGCCGGCTTCACTTGCATCATTATTGAGAGATCTGGGCTGGGTATTTCACGATTTTATCGGAACCGGTTACAGTCGGCTTATGTGTTCCTGGAATACAAAGGAAGAGGATATTGAACTGCTGCTGAGTGATATTGCGGAGTTTGCAAAACAGCAGTTATGAGCTACTCCACCCCCAGGCTTTCCAGAATGAGGGACAAGTTGCGTACAGATACCGGCTTCTCAAAATAAAAGTCAGCACCCAGTGAACGGGCCCGTTCTTCTATTCCGTGACTTCCGTAGGCGGTTATCAGAGTGACTTTAGCCTGTGGATTCTTTTGTTTGGTCATTTTAATGATTTCAAACCCCTCTTGACCAAGTGTGCCAGAAAGACGCAAGTCGACTATAACTGCATCATATAACTGCTTTTCAATCAGTTCTTTGGCTTCCTCCAGGCTTTCTCCGGTGTCTACATCCACCTGAGGCCTTTTCAGTAATTTCCTGAAAGCAAGCAGGATCGCAACCTCGTCATCAATAACCAGTATTCTCTTCTGATCCATAACAGCCCTTGTATGTTTTTCCTTAAGCTTACCTCAGGTAGACCAAATAGTACAGGAAAAAAGCTAGGATTAAAATAAATACGCTAGAAGGGCCGGGAAATTTGCGGCCTTCTATCAGGTGGGTGTGTGTGGTGTAGCCTTAAAATGATTTCTGTGCATATCAAGTTCAAAGAAATATTATAAAACAGTGGCACAGAATTTGCAAAGTTGATTTTGCATGAAACGTATTCTGCTGACCGATGATGAAGAGGCTATCCTGGTAGCCTTTAAAAAGATTCTGCAGGGGCCTGATATCGCAGTGGACACGGCCGATTCTGTTGATACTGCCTGTTCTTTACTTCTACAACAGGCTTACGACGCCATCATTGTCGATCTGCGCCTTGAGGGTACTGCTTCCTTAGTTGGGCTTGATTTGGTGCGCTTTGCACGGCATCATGCTCCTTTTGCCTTAATAATTGTAGTTACTGCCTACGGGGATCAAGACATCGAGTATTCCGTTCTGGGATCTGGTGCTTCCTATTACCTCGAAAAACCCGTTTCTCCCTCTATCGTACGAAATATTCTTCTGGCTGAGGGAATCTGCTCAAAGCCTCTGCCACTCAGAAGTCTTGCATAGCAGCTTCTTTTTTCCGACAATAATCAAACTACTACATTCGTAAAAGATGTTAAACAGAGCTGTGACATCAACTATGGAGGTTCATACGCTGTTAAGAAAAGGTGTATTGGAAAAGCTGCTCAGAACAGACAGTATTGTTCTAGGTTTAATCTGCATCATGGCACTTACTTCAGTTTCCAGCAGAGAGTTGCAGAAGCACAGGACGATTCGCCAGAACTTTCTGGCAATTACCTTTCCTCAAAAAACAGTAAGCATATCCCATGATAATACCGGTTCCTCTTTTAGATTCCCACATTTAAAAAAGATCGATCCGAGTAAATCGGAAAGTAAAGCCGAACGCATATTCCACTCCCTTATGGCTCTCCCTTTACTTTTCTAGCGAGAACGCCTTGAATAAAAAATTCATTTCCTCATTTCTCCAGGGGCTGTTTGCCCTGTTACCGTTGCTTGTTTGCTGGTATGTGATAAGTTTCCTGTTTGGAATGCTAAGGACATCCTTTGATGACATTCTGGTACTGATTCCAAGGTTGTACCGAAGTTCCGCACTCACGATGTTGATGGTGGAAATTATTGCCGGGGCAGCATTCGTTCTGCTGGTAGCCGGTTTTGGATTTGTGGTGAAGACCATTTTAGGTAAATCACTTCTTGGGAAAATGGATCGATTTTTTTCCTCCATACCATTGCTAAATACTATTTACAGGGCAACCAGACAGGTTGTCGATTTGGTGGCTGTCAAGAAGGACAATTTTTTCACCAGACCAGTGCTGGTGGAGTATCCGGTAGCGGGAACCTGGGCAGTTGCATTCAATACCGGAGAAATTTCAGATCCGGCAAAAGACTCGAGGTTCTGTACTGTTTTTATCCCCACCACCCCCAATCCCACAAGCGGATATCTTGCGGTGATCTCATCTGATCGAATTCGTCCTCTCAACGTTTCTGTGGAGGATGCTGTTAAGATGATTCTCACAGGAGGGATGGTCAAATCGGATATGCTCAATGAGTCCATACTGAAATCGTTTACTGAAAAATTCTCTGCAGTTAAGTCTTTTCCTTGAGAGAACTTGAAATTATCTTCCAGAAGAGGAGGATAGAATGGATGGTGAACTCAGGGATGTTTTAACCCTTTCAATTGAGTTGGAACGTTCAGTTGCAAAACTGTATCGGCTTTACTCTTATCTCTTCGGAGCAGATCAGGCTTTCTGGTGGACTCTTTCTATGGAGGAAGAGAATCATGCCGCACTGCTGCAGAGCTGTTTGGATTATTTTGATCCGGCAGGTCTGGTCCCCGATCACATAAGCCTGGGTACAGTTGAAACTCTTCTGAAAATAGTCCACGAAATAAATGAGAAAATAGAGCTCTTTAAGTCGTCCAGACCATCTGCTGATGAGGCTTGCAGATATGCATATCAGCTTGAAATTTCAGCAGGTGAGGTGCATTACCAGCAAATGGTAAGTACAGAGTCTGATCAGAAATTTAACGAACTCTTCCAGAAACTCAACGGCGATGATAAAGATCATTATAAAAGAATAGAAGCCTTTATGATCGAAAAGGGAATTCCCCTCTGACTCATCAAATCTTGAACTGATCAACTATCTCTCTAAGTCTGCCTGCCAATTTGGAAAGTGATGTGGCACTTGTATTGATTTGCCCGATTCCACTGGCGATTTCCATCGATCCGGAACTAATACCTTGAATGCTATTGGAAACCATAGTAAGGTTATCAGCCGTGTGCTGTACATTTTTGGCGATTTCTGAAGATGTTCGTCCTGCTTCGGACACATTCCGGGCTATTTCGTTGGTGGTTACACTTTGTTCCTCCACCGCACTGGCAACCGTCTGAGAGAATGTGTCGAGCTGTTCCATTATAGTGCTGATCTGGCCAATAGCACTGATGGAATCTGTAGTGTTGTTTTGAATCCCCTGAATTTTTGAGCGAATCTCTTCGGTTGCCTGAGCGGTTTGTTTGGCCAGCTCCTTCACCTCCTTGGCAACCACTGCAAACCCTTTACCGGCTTCCCCGGCAGAGGCTGCCTCTATGGTGGCATTGAGAGCCAGAAGATTTGTCTGGTCGGCAATATCACTGATCACCTCTATCACTTTACCGATTTCCTGAGCCGCCAGCCCCAGCGATTCCATTTTCGCTCTAGAGGAGCGAGTCTGCTCGTTAGCGGTTGAGGCGATCTGCGATAACTTCAGAGAACTTTGAGCCACTTCTCGGATGGAGGTGCTCGTCTCCTCCACAGCTGTAGCCACCATGTTTATGGAGGAAGACATCTGATCTGTAGATGAAGTGATATCCTTTACACTGCCGGAAGCATCCTGTGCCGATTCCGAAACTGTTTTGCTCTGGCTGCTCATTTCTTCTGTGCTTGCAGATATTTGCGTGGTGGCAGCGGAAAGTTCTTCCGTTGAGGCCGCCAGCACGTTTGCATTTTCCTTGAGCTCTTTAATGATAAGCTGTATTCGTTCCACAAAAAGGTTGAACCATTTCGAAAGAATGCCCATCTCATCTTTTGAAGAGGCATCCAGCCTGCGTGTAAGGTCTCCTTTGCCCTGGGCGATGTCCTGAAGCATGGCTGAGACTCGAAGTATGGGTTTTCTGATAAATCCGGCCATGAAAATGGAAAGTAGTGCGCTTGTCAGGGTAAAAAGTATTACCTGGATTATCATGGATTTACGTTGTGCGGAGAGCACTTTGCTATGCTGCTCGTGCATTTTTTCTGCAACGGCTGTAATCTCCTCGTTGATCTCCTTTAGCTTCTGCTGAACAGAATTTAGGGAACGCATGGTATTCTGATTAAACATTTGCACTGCCTCATCATGTCTTTGAGGATCGGCCAAAATCTGCTCAATTCCAACTACCGATTCATGCAGGTTAGTGTGATAATCCTCTATCTCTGCTAACATTTGCTTGACTTTTGGGGAAATTTCGGCTGCGTTCTTAATGCCCTCACTATAGTACCATTTACCAAAAGCGCAGTGTTTAGGGTTTTTTTCCACATCAATGGTGCTTATTTTTTTGTCTGCCTGGAAAAGGGAAGCAGTTTGGGCCCATCTGAAATGATCAACCATTTTATCCTTAAGCATCATTTGGATTAGATCCAGTTTTTCATTTTCCTGCTGAACTTTTCCGGCATTGTCCAAACTGGATAATCCCTGGTAGCCTGTTATCATAACGAATAGGGAAGACATGATGGTGAGGATCATTAACTTCATTCGAATGTTCATGTTTTTTAGAATAGCCATTTGATCGCTCCGTAGGGAAAATGGATAGCAGTTTATGATATCATTTAATTAGCATGATGTCAAGTGGTGGCCATTCGTTTTCTTTGAAAACAGGTGGGGGAATTTAATTGTGGAATTTTTTTTACAAAAAGTTGCGCCACTAAACCTTTTTGGGTATATTGATATTACCAGCAATTATTTCCTACCTGCAAGGCCCTCTTGCAGCAATTTGGGTGAAGCGGAAGCGCCGGTGCAATGCCGGCGCACTTTTTTTATATGCCCTCCCCAGTCCCTCCCGTACGTAATCTTTTATGGATAAAATTTTAAGCAGGGAGGTCTGTATGGATAACAGGGAAATTGCTCAGGAATTGAGAAATTTGGCCTTGCTTGATATAGAAGCGACTCGAGAGTATGACTGGGCCATTGGTCGAATTTCGGATGAAGGAATTCGTGAGCAGCTGGAGGATTTCAGGGAAGACCATATTGAACATGTGGATAACTTGAACATGTACATCCGGCAGCTTGGTGAAAAATTACCCGATGAAAGGGAACTAAACGAAAGTCGACTGCACAGACCGGGCTTTGAGCCGGGCTTCGAACCGAGACAGATATTACACACTCTGGAGAATGATGAAAAATTAATAGCCAGCCGTTACGAGGAGGCGCTTGATAAGGTTCTGGTTCCCGAAATTGTGGCAGATCTGGAAAGCGATTTTGAAGAGGATCAGATGCATGTGCAGTCGATTCAGGGAATTATCTCTGAATTGTAGTGCCATGGAAGTGCGGACTAAAGGTCTGCACTTCCTTCAACTTTCAGCTTATCCAACCTCCAGCTGCGCTTGGGCATCCACGACATCTCTGTTGATGAGAACGAGCGCCTGATGCATCTTTTCGCTGGCATCAGGGTCGGGAATCCGGTCCCGAAGAGTCCTTAGCAGTTGAATGGTCATTCTTAGTACGCGGATCAGGTCACCTTCCGGCACTCCGAAGCCGGCAAGCTGCTTTAGGTCGCAACCACGGGTCCAGGCGAAAATGGGTGGGGCAAGTGAAAAGTCCATTTCTCTTATAGGGTGAGCAATTCCATGTTTGATCTCTTTTACCCGAAGTTTATGGATTACTTTTTCCGCTTGAAAGCGAAGCTGCACATTTGATACCGGCACGTTTTTTCTGCTTCGGTTTTCTTCGGTAATCAAGGCCGCCAGCACCACAGGTATCTGCTCCACACTCAGCTCATCAAAACTTCTTGAGTAATAAAGTTCCGCGGCCTGAATTTCATAGCCGCTCACAGCCGCCGCCAGCTGTCCCTTCGGAGTGAGAATTATTCCATCCAGAAAGCCTGCTGATTTTAGGAATGCAATTCTGTTTTTAATCTGCACTTCTTCCTTCTGATAGGCCTTGGTCATGGTGAAAGTACCTTTGCGAAAATTGTGCAGGCTTTTGCGAAAGATATCGAAAGCGCCCTCCCCAAACTGGCTGTAGAGGCTGAGAATGGTGGAGTAGGAGGCATAAAAGCGGCTGTTTATTCGTTCATTATTTCCATAAAGAATTCTTTCGACCTGTTTGGGTTCTGTGGCTTCGGGTATTACCTGTGAATACACATAACCCACATCATCCATCCCGCGTCGTCCGGCTCTGCCGGCCATCTGGTTATACTCACGGGTCATAAGGTAATTGAATTCGACCCCGTCGAATTTTTCCAGTTCATCAAAAATTACCGAGCTGGCCGGCATGTTCACTCCCAGTGCAAAGGTCTCCGTGCAGAAGAGCAGTTTGATAAGGCCGGTAGTGAACAGTCTCTCCACAATTTCCTTGGCTGCAGGCAGAATTCCCGCATGATGATAGGCAACCCCAGATTCCCAGAGCTGTCGCAAATGCCCCAGTCGTTCATAACCGGCTATGCCATACTGATTTACCAGATCATCCACCATCTTGGAAACCAGGTTCTTCTCCTCAAGGGTAAGGAGTTCCAGGCCCATGTGCTGCTCGGCATTCCGTTCACAGGCGCGACGGTTGAAACAGAAATAGAGAATCGGCAGGTGCCCCTGCTGGATAACCATCTGAACGACTCTTCTGGACGATGGTTTTTTGCGCAGGAATTTCTTTCTGAGATTGGGATCATTCTTGTATTTGCGCTTAATCCCTTTCAGACTGATGATCCCGAACTTGGGATGATAGAAGAAATGTTTGAGAGGCACTGGTCTGTGGAACTCTTCTATTACCGTGAATTTCGTATTTCGAACAGTTCCCATCCAGTCTGACAGTTCCTGAATATTCGGAACGGTGGCGCTCAGGCACATGAACCTGATATCACTTGGCGCCAGAATTATGCTTTCTTCCCAAACCGTGCCGCGTTCCGGATCGTCAAGATAGTGGATTTCATCGAAAATCACATAGTAAATATCAACCAGCCTGGGGGAGTCTTCCAGTATGAGGTTGCGAAAAATCTCAGTTGTCATGATCAGCAGTCTGGCTTCGGGGTTAATAGTGACATCCCCGGTCTGTATACCCACCACTTCATCTCCGAATCTTTTCCGGAAATCCCGATATTTCTGATTGGAGAGTGCCTTGATAGGTGCAGTATAGACTGCTCTTTTTCCCTGTCTGATGGATTCCTCAACCGCATACTCTGCGATGAGGGTCTTGCCGCAGCCCGTTGGAGCGGCTACAATCAGTGATTCTCCTCTATCTATAGCCTCCACGGCGGCGACCTGAAAAGGATCAAGCTCAAGATTCTGGTATTTCACAAAGACTCCTGTTCATTGGTCATTCAGAGTTCCAGAAGCATAAAATATCTTATGTAAAAGCTCTCCTGTGAAAAACCTTGAAAAATCACCTTCATTGATGGATTCTTAAGGAAGTGTTATCTATATAGTATTACGGATTTGCATGGGTTCAAATGATACTTGTGTCTCTGCTTTCATTGAGTTACAATTAATATTATGCCGAAAATCATCCTGATAAATGATTCCTACTGGCCGATCAGGGGGGGTATCGAGGAAGCAATGAGACGTCTGGCGGCTCGTTGCCCTAAAGATACAGAGGTGGAAATTTATGCCCATAACCGTCGTCACATCCCCGAATCGCTTTACCGGAAGTGTGCTTCTTCACCGATTGCATCTGAAAAGGATCCTTCCGGAAAAACTGTTCATTCGCTTGCTCCCATATTTATAGGATTACTTTTCCTTCAGCCGCTTCGTTTATGGCAGTTTCCTTTTCTGCGCAGATCTGGTGCCTTCCTGTTCGATAAACTGTTTCAATTCTATAGAATGGCTTTTCTGAGCAGGTTGGAAAAGATTGTTTCCGGGGCAGATCTGGTGCACTGTTTTTCCACGGGATACCTGGCCAGATGTACCCGGGAAGCTTGTATGCGTAAAAAAATTCCTCTGGTCCAGAATCCACCCGTTCACTTCGGACGCTGGGGGGATTCACCGGGCCAGCTGAATGCCTACAGGATGTCGGATGCAGTTATCTGCTTTACAGAGCACTTTCGCTCAGAGCTTATTTCCAGGATTTGCGGGCCTCTGCCTAGAATGGAGGTCATTGCCCCTGTTGTGGAGAAACCTGAAATCGTCCAGCTCGCCAATCCGCCTCTGAATGTTCCTTATGTTCTGTTTATTGGCCGGCGTGAAAAACACAAGGGGCTGATGGAGTTGACATCCGCATTCAAGGCGCTGAACCGCCCAGTAAAGCTTGTGGTGGCAGGTCCCGGGCCAGCTGTTCTGCAGGAAAACGTTCTTGATCTTGGTGATGTTTCAGAAGAAAAGAAGAAGTGGCTGCTCGCCAATTGTGAATGCCTGTGTGTCCCCTCTAGTGATGAATCCTTCGGCATTGTTTATGCAGAAGCCATGTCCTACGGAAAACCGGTGATCGCCCTCGATATTGCCCCGGTAAATGAGATCATTCTAAGTAATGTATGTGGATTACTTTTACCATCCGCCAACCCTGAACTGATCAGAGAAGCGCTGGAAACTCTTCTGAGTGATCATGAACTCCGAAAAAAGATGGGAAGCGCTGCCAGGAACAGATTTGATGAGAAGTATTCTCCAGAAGTCAATGTTTCGAAAATTCTGCATCTTTATAACGATCTTGTAAAAAAATCACAATAGCTTTTCGATTTCTTCCAGCTTCTTTTCCAGCCGTTTTTCGGAGACCGGGAACAGTGTCTTTATGTGCTGGGCAAAGATGTTGATTGCAAACTCATCAATCATCAGCTTTAGGTCCTGAAGTGCTGTCTGGTAGTTTGAATCTGACCCTTTCTTCAAGTACATTTCATACCTTCTCTGATATTCCCGCAAAAGAGAAAGCTTTTGCCTGTATTTAAGCGGGTCTGTTGCTGCTTTTTCGATTCTTGCGCCAAATGCCCTCAAGTATCTCGGGAACTGAAGGAACTGTTCGTGAGTGAACTTCTCTTTTAATAAATCTTCGAAATAGCTGTTAAGATCGGAATCAAGTTCTTTTCTGATATCAATTGGCAGTCGACCGGTGAATCCCCTTATACGGGAGGTGTTTTCTGCGAGCAGTGCCAGCGATTCCTCCAGGACAGATATCGTTCTGAAGCCGATACCTCTTAGCTTTCCGCGCGTAGCCTCCACCAGGGTTTCATACCCGGACCTGTTTCTAGGTGCTGTTGAGAAGTCAAGGACACTTCGGCAGATCAGCTTGTAAAGCAGCGCCTTGAAGATATCCGGTGAACCAAATGGCGCACACCTCAGTTTCGTTTGAGACGTAAATGACAATTCCCGTTCTGTCCAGGCAAGATCTTTTAATAAAGCAATCTCAACCATTTTCCGAACGCCGGCTTTATGTACTCTGTCACTCTCTTCTTGAGAAGGATAAAGTAAAAGATCAATGCTGTCCCCGTTATCAGCCAGTGCAGGATATCCCTTTACTGCCAGTCCTTTTTGAGAGGACCCGATCTGGACAGGTTCTGAAAGGTTTTCATCTGGCCAGTCATTTAGATTTTTCCTGTGAAAAGACCTGAAAGCCACATCCCATGGCGATTCCGTAGCTTCAGAATTCATAGCCTTCTGACTTTCCAGTATTTCGTCTTCTCGCCCTCGGGCAATAATCTCTCCGTCTTTACTGTGTATTTCGAGCCTCATTTTTAAATGGGGAGATATTTTCCCCCAATCCAGCAGTTTGGGATCTATTGCTACATTGTAAAGAGTTTCCATCGCTTTTAGCAGGGCAGTTGAAAACGGTTGATCTGCTGGTGTAAAAACAGATGCAATCCGCTCGGCAGCCTCATTGATGGGGATGAAATTCTTACGCAGTTCTCTTGGTAAATTGCGAATAAACTCCTTTATGAGCTCTGGCCACAGTGCCGGTACCAACCAGGCAAGGCTTTCTTTCTGTATATAGCTGACGGCATAATGCGACAGTTTGAGGGTAATCCCGTCCTTTTCTGATCCCGGATCAAACACGTAGCTCAGCGGGAAAGTTTTATCGCCAATCTTCACTTGATCCGGAAAAAGTTGCTTGTCAACCGGATCCGGGGAGCAGAGGAGGTCCTCTTTGTTCATGTAAAGAAACTGATCACTTCCATTTCTTTTTATAATACGATTCAGATCGTGAATGGAGGTGATATTTTCAAGTTTTTCCAAATAGAAGTTGAAGATAGCTTCATCACCTGCATAAAGTGTTCTTGTTCTGAGCTTTTCCTCCATTAACAGAATCTGTTTTTTGAGATTGCGATTGTGTTTATAAAAAGAATGATGGCAGCGCAGCCTTTCTTCAATGAGTCCTTCGCGAATGAATATCTCCCCGGCCTCTTTGGGATTGACTCTTCCGAAAGCGGCCCCTGTGTGAATTGAAATAAGAAGACCGAACAGAGATACTCGTTCAGTAGCTTTCACCGTCCCGGAATGTTCATCGAAAAAGGGCGCATCATAGGACTTTTTACAAAGCGGACCAGCAAGCTCTTCCAGCCATGAAGGGTGAATCGAAGCGACTGTCCTGGCGAAAACCTGTGAAGTCTCCACTATTTCATGACACATGATCCATTCGTTTTTCTTTTTGGCAAGGGCTGAACCTGGAAAGATTACCACCTCTTTACCTCGCATTGCTTTGTACCTGCCGCTGTTTTTATCCAGAACGGCACAGTTTGCCAACAATCCGCTCAGAAGAGATCGGTGAATGGAATCACTGGGGGCGGGAGTGGTATTATCAAAAAAACCCTTCATTCGGGAGAGGGTTTCCTGGAGCTGTTGGTGGACATCATGCCACTCTCTCATTCTGGTGAAGGATAGAAAGTGCTCCTTACAGAACTTTCGCATTTTAGTCTGGGTCTTGAGCGTCTTCCATTCGTTTTGAAAGGCATCCCAAAGCTTGACATAGGTAAGGAAGTCGGAGGTTTCTTCCGTAAATCTCTTGTGCATGAGATCCGCTTCGGCCTGTTTGTCAAAAGGACGCTCTCTGGGGTCTACAATCGATAATGCGGCTGCAATTATCTTGACTTCCCTCAGAGCATTTTCCTGGCGGGCTGCCAGAATCATGCGGGAGATGTGGGGATCAAAGGGCAATCGGGCCATCTCTCTGCCTAAGCGGGTGATGGCTCCATGCTGGTTTAATGCACCAAGCTCTTTTAATTGGGCGTATCCTTCCGAAATCGCCTGTCTTACGGGTGGTTCCATAAAGGGGAAATTTTCAATTTTCCCCAACCCGTGAGCAATCATGGTGAGAATGACGCCTGCCAAATTGGACCGTCTTATTTCCGGCTGAGTAAATTCTTCCCTGTTTAGAAAATCATCTTCGGAGTAGAGGCGGACACAAACACCTTCTTGCACTCGGCCACAGCGTCCCATGCGCTGGTTTGCACTGGCTCTGCTGATCTTCTCAATCGGCAGGCGGTTGGTGCGAAGTCTGGGGGCATAGCGGGAAATTCTGGCCAGACCCGTATCTATAACGAAGCGTATCCCGGGTACAGTAATGGAGGTTTCGGCAATATTGGTACATACGACGATTTTGGTCTTTTCAGATATGTTGAAAATTGCTTCCTGCTCGGTTCTTGTGAGCCTTGAAAAGAGTGGCAAAACCAGCAGATCCCTTTTGCGGGATAAAGATTCCAGTTTTTCGCAGGTTTCCCGAATATCCCGTTCTGATGGCATGAACACCAGCATATCACCGCAGCCGTACTCATTAAGCAGATCAGAAACCGAGTTAACCGCATCGTCAACATAATCAAGCTCCTCTTCGTCGGCATCGAGCTGCTTATAAAGTGTCTCGATGGGGTACATCCTGCCGGAAACTTCCACAACTGGCGCATCATTGAAGGATTTGGAGAAAAGTTGAGTGTCGATAGTTGCTGAAGAGATTATCAGTTTCAGATCTGGACGCTTGGGGAGGAGCGTCCGCAGATACCCCAGCAGAAAATCGATATTGAGGCTTCGTTCATGAGCTTCATCTATAATAAGGGTATCATATTTCGATAAGAGACGATCATTTTCAAGTTCTGCAAGCAGAATTCCGTCAGTCATGAATTTTATGACGGTATCCGGGCTCTCCTTTTCTGAAAATCGAATTTTATATCCCACTCTGCCCCCCACATCCTCACCGGCTAAAGAGGCTACTCTGGAAGCTATGGAGGTTGCCGCTATACGTCTGGGCTGGGTGCAGCCGATCATGCCATTCTTACCTAATCCTGCTTCAAGACAGAAAAGTGGCAGTTGGGTTGTTTTTCCCGAACCGGTTTGCCCGGCTACGATTACTACCTGATTTTTGCAGATCAGGGAAAGAATTTCTGAACGTTTTTCCAGAATGGGCAAATTTTGGACATCTGTTGAATTCATTTGCATCTGTTTTTAAACTTTTTGGCTGTTGGTTATAGCCTTAATACGGATTTATGGGGCAGAAAGTGAAAATTTTGGTTTTCGGCATTCAAATTGCTGCAGATTTCCTTGAATGGATTTCAAGTAAGTAAAAAAAATAGTTGAATTTTCATGTGATAAGAATGTAAAATGCATCAGAAGTGAAAAATGATGGCAAGGTTTGGGATCAAATGTCAGAAAAAATGGAAATAATGGTTGTGGATGATGAGATTCAGATAACGGATCTTCTTAAAACCTTTATCAATCTTCATACACAAAATGCGAATGTGCACGTGTTTAACGACTCAGTTGAGGCATTAGACTATCTTCGGAGTAATCATGTGGACATGCTTATAACCGATTACCAGATGCCCCGAGTGAACGGGATTACTCTTCTTGAATCAGCAGATCCTTCATCCAAAAAGGTCTTGGTCTCAGGTTATGTCTCAGAAATTGCTGAAGAAAAGCTGGGTAGGCTCAATGCCGAATTTTTCGAAAAGCCGGTAAAACTGGTGGCATTGGGTAATCTGATAAGTCAACACGAGAAATGTTGCATTCCAGAGCCCCATAGTTCCAAATAGTCCATCACGCCCAAACTTCCGGACCTTCCAATGGATACAGAATTCGTCTTTGCCTATATTACCACTAAAGACAGGGATCAGGCGCTTTCAATCGGAAAACAGCTTGTGGAAGAACATCTAGCTGCCTGCATCAACATTTTAGCTCCCATGACTTCCATATACTGGTGGGAAGGGAAAATCTGCCAGGATAAGGAAGCTGTTCTGGTGGCCAAAACTGTAAGACAGAATTTCCCCAAGTTGGTTGAAAGAGTAAAGCAGCTTCACTCATACAGCTGTCCCTGTGTTGTTGCACTTCCAATCACTGACGGCAACCCGGATTATCTGAAATGGCTGGAACAGCAAAGCGGGGGCGCCTCCCACCACAATTAGGATCGCTCGTAGTGGATCAGTTTGGCAGTAATGGATCCCACTTTTATTTTTGATTTGATAAGAATCGGCAGTTTGTCCTCATCATTGGTGATCCAGACTTCCATTTTATCTTTTTTGTCGAAAGCTCTTCCTTCCCCTGCGAGTTTTGGCTCCACCTTGATGCATTTGAATGTGCCGGCCTCCACCTCGATAGACTTCTTTTCTGTCACTTTGAACTGAATGGGGTGAACCTTTGAATGGATGAACATGTCTACTTTGAATGCATCTCCCTGTACAAGGGGCATGGATCGTACATAGTAAAGGATGGAAATGTAGTCATGGGTGAACTTTGGGGCTTTGAACTCCCGGAACTTTTTCTCCTGCACGAAAACCTTTTCAGCATTATTGTCGTATAAAATGTAGCCATCCATCTTGTACTTGCCTTCCCTGAGGTGCTGTTCAAAAAAATGCGGATATAAACCATCCGCATCAACCCAGGAGATGACGTAATCACGCATTTTGTAGAAGGCGCTTACGAAATTATTGGAAACAGCCTTGCCTCCGAGCCGAATAAGTCCGCTCTGAGGATCGAGTTCGGAAGTAAGTATGACATAGCCAGCCTTAAATGGTCCCCAAACGATCTCATATACCAGTGTTTCGCCTTTTGTGAAACCTCCCGCCTTTACCTGGCGTAAAGAACTTCCGGGTGCGGCTGAAAGGTGAGTGTTTTTAATGGAATCGATAGCAGACGGGGTATAGGGGAGGTGGTCCACTTCCTTGGATGCATCTTCCCATTTCAGTTCCTCTTCCTCGGCTCTGGCTTTTACATTAACAAGAAGCGAAAACAGGAAAACTGGAATGAGAAATCTCAAGAAAGCTGCTTTTTTTAACATTTTGGCGCTCCTGATCGCAATTCGGGAATTACCCTCTATCTTTGATGAATGCTTGTATCGACCTGTCGTATGTCCGTTCGCCCTGGATAGTGAAAAAACAACCCGGAAGCTCGCCGGCACTCCGGTGATAGGCAACACACTGGCAGCACTTTCCTTTTCTGCTGCAGGGATAACTGCAGGGACAATCGGAATCGCCGCTATTGGTGCAACTGCTCATTTTTTTCCTTTAGAGAGTGTAAGTACGTTTCGGATCTCTGCAAATTGCATTATCGTGAACTCCTCAATGCATCATAATCGGATTTAACCATCTGTTCTACAAGCTGATCAAAATGAATCTGCGGTTTCCACCCCAGCTTCTCCCGTGCCTTGGTTGAATCGCCCAGGAGCAGTTCCACCTCGGTGGGACGGTAATACTTGGGATCGATTCTCACGATTGTTTTGCCACTGCTTCGGTCGATACCTGTTTCCTCAACCCCTTTGCCTTTCCAGTCTATGTGGATATCTAAAACGGAAAAAGCTCTCTCCAGAAATTCTCGAACAGAGTGAGTTTCCCCGGTTGCAATTACATAGTCATCGGGTGTATCCTGCTGGAGCATCATCCACATGGCCCGAACATAGTCTTGTGCATGTCCCCAGTCCCGTTTTGCATCAAGGTTACCCAGGTAAAGGCACTCTTGCTGCCCTGTTTTGATAGCTGCTGTTCCCAGAGTGATTTTTCTGGTGACAAAACTCTCCCCCCTTCTGGGGGATTCATGATTAAACAGTATACCATTTGATGCATGCAGATTGTATGCCTCTCGGTAGTTCACCACAATCCAGTATGCGTATAACTTGGCCACCGCATAGGGAGACCGGGGGTAAAAGGGAGTCTTTTCGTTTTGGGGAACTGCCTGCACCTTACCATAAAGTTCGGAGGTGGATGCCTGGTAGAAACGGGAGTTTACTCCAGAATCCTTGATGGCATCCAGCAAACGAAGCGTTCCTATGGCATCTACATCTGCAGTATATTCTGGAACTTCAAAAGAAACTCGCACATGCGATTGAGCCGCAAGGTTGTAGATTTCATCCGGTTTGATTCGTTCCATCGTGCGGTTGAGATTGCTGCTATCGGAAAGGTCACCATAATGCAGGTAGAGATTAACTTTTTTGCCATGAGGATCTTTATAAAGATGATCGATTCTGGCGCGGTTAAAAGAACTCGCACGGCGGATCATTCCATGTACCTCGTACCCTTTTTCCAGAAGGTATTCCGCCAAATATGAACCGTCCTGCCCAGAAATTCCGGTTATAAGTGCCTTATTGCTCATTTCCCGCCCTTCAGTTTTTGTAAGTTTCCCATAATTAAGTAAATATACTACCTGTAAGAACGGGGTTAAAATCCACTTTTCTCATCCACGGGTTTCTTGTGCCCTCTTTATGATGACGCGCTCTCAACAGAACAACGCTACAGCAAATATCAAAACGTTTTAAACTGGAAGCTTTATATATTTGACAGCCCTCTTCTCTGGGCTATATTTTTAACTCCATGCAGACTACTATCGGAATCTATTTCTCAGGGAAAAATCAGAATAATAACATGGGCAATAAAAAAGCCTTCAGGGGCAAAATTCTATTTTCTGCTATTCTGTTGATCATTGGGGCTGGTGCCTTCTTTGTAGGATCTGTCGGTTGGTTCACTTACCGTCTTTACGAGACCCTCCCCACTCACAGCCAACTTCAGAATATTGAGCAGCCACTGGTGACTAAGGTTCTAAGTCGAAGCGGAAAGCCGATTCATGAATTCAGTATTGAGAGACGGTTCTGGGTTCCGTTGGAAAAAATTCCTTCTGATTTGCAGAATGCAGTGATCGCCATTGAAGACCGTAATTTTTATAATCACTGGGGAATAGATGTCAAGCGCATTTTCGGAGCTATTGTGGTCGATGTAATGCACCGCAAACTGGCTCAAGGAGCTTCTACCCTTACACAGCAGCTCGCCAGAAATCTATACCTTTCAGCTGATAAATCTTTTATCCGAAAAATGCGGGAAGTGCTCACGGCAATCCAACTGGAGCGCAGTTACTCAAAAAAGGAAATTCTTGAGCTTTATCTCAATCAGGTTTATCTGGGTGCCGGTGTATATGGTGTTCAGGCTGCCAGCGAGCATTACTTCAGCAAGCCTGTCTCGGAACTTACCCTCAGTGAATGTGCCGTAATTGCCGGTATTATTCAGTTGCCCGAGCACCACAGGCCGGACAAGAAAAACAACATCCAGCGCATTACCGCCCGACGCAATATCATCCTGCGGTCTATGGCCTCGGCCAAATTTATCAGTGAAGATAATGCAAAAATGGTTATTGCTGAACCTGTTGTCGCCCACCCCAAAGTGTACCGTGCTCCTTTGGGTTCCTATTATATGGAGATGGTGAGACGGTATGTTGCTGAAAAGTATGGTGATGATCAGCTTTATAACGGTGGGCTTGTGATTCAGACCACACTTGATCCGGTTGCTCAAGACTCTACCGAAAAGAGTGTAGAAGTCCAGGCCAAATCTCTGCAGAGGCGGCTTAATCGGATGTTCCTTGATAGCAGTGGAGTAGATCGTAAGCTGAAGATTCCCCGCGACACCTTCCTTGCCCACTTTGACTCCATCTATGAAGCTCATGAAGAGGAATTCTCGTCTCTTCCCGATTCTATAAAACTTCGCAAGGCGCAGATTGCGGTCGTAGCCCTCGATGTCTCCTCCGGGGCGATCCTGACTCTTGTTGGCGGGCGGGATTTCGAGGTAAGCAAATTCAACAGAGCCATTCAGGCAAGACGTCAGCCCGGTTCAGCCTTTAAACCCTTTGTATATACCGCTGCCATGGACAATGGCTTTACGCCGGCAACCGAGCTCCTCGATCAGCCTATCACTCTTGTTACCCCTGAAGGCGAGTGGCGTCCTGAGAATTACGATAGAACATTCAACGGACCAATGACCGTGCGGGAAGCTTTAACAAAGTCTAACAACCTGATCGCCATTCAGATCTTCAACAGAGTGGGAGGAAGTGTTGTGGTTGACTATGCTCACCGGATGGGGATAACCGCACCGCTCAATCCGGTACCCTCACTGGCGATCGGCTCCTGCGAAGTGACTCCAATTGAAATTACTTCCGCCTATTCCATTTTCCCGAACAGGGGAATTCATGCCGAACCATATTTTATTCAGCGAATTCTGGATAAAAATGGCCGGGTTCTGGAGGAAGCGGCTCCCAGGGAAAAAGAGGTCCTTTCCCCGCAGACTTCATATCTTATGTGTTCACTTCTGAGAAGTGTCGTCTGTTGTGGTACCGGAGCTTCTATCCCCGGTTTGGGCTTCTCCAGGCCTGCAGGAGGAAAAACGGGAACCACTAATGACTATTCCGATGCCTGGTTTATAGGCTTTACCCCACAGGTGGTTTGCGGAGTCTGGACCGGAGTTGATGAGAGAAGGTCAATGGGTAGAGGGGTCACTGGTTCCGCTGCAGCTATTCCTGTCTGGGTCAGTTCAATGAAAGCTTTGCATAATGGATTGCCCGCGCTCGATTTCTCCAAACCCGAGGGAATCAAAGCAGAAAGCATCTGTTCCGAAAGTCATACCATTGCCACCCCCTCCTGCCCTGATCCCAAGATGGAATTTTTTAAAACAGAAGCCATACTTGACACCTGTTCTGTGCATGGCGCATCTCGGCCCAGGCGAGAAGGGGGAGGTTTGATGGATCTGTTCGGCCCTTCCAAACGTAAAGATGATGCGAAGAAGAAAAGACCTTTCATGTTCTGACAATAAGAATGAAACATCCTCAACGGAAAAAGCCCCGGATTTCGGGGCTTTTTTCATTTCAGATGATTACCTGTTTTCTGTAGGTTGAGGATCGTTTGTCTCATTAGACAAATCAGGGCTATCCTGGATGTTGATATGATTCTTTTGAGTAGAGTCGGTTGTTTGCGGGTTTGCTGGTTGTATAACTGCTTTGATAACTTTTGGAGCGGGATTTTTTTCGGCAGGGTCCGAAGTATCTTCATTTTGAGGATTGTAGAAAATCCTTTTCAGCAGACCGATATCCTTTCCTTCCTTACCTCTACCTCGAAGTTCAGGCGTTTCGCTTCCCCAGAAATCGTATTCGTTCGGAGCTGAGAGCATAAAGGCAGGGTCTTCGAAAAGGTTTGATCGATCCAGCGATGCGAACTGGTTTACAGATGACCGATTTCCGAAAAAGTTGTTGTAAATAATTCGAGTTCTTCTGGAGCCCTCGGATGCGTAAACACCAAACTGATTGTTAAAGTAGAAAATGTTGTTTTCGACCACTATTTCGCTATGTCCGGAAAGCATAATACCGCTGTAACCGTTCTCAGCTATGACATTGTTGGTGACTGCGCCTTTGTGGGAACGGGTCGATTCGCAGAAGATTCCGCTCCAGCTGTTACGGAACACCACATTGTTACGCATAACGGGAAGTGTGAGCAGGCATTGTATTCCGGAACCCTTGTTGCCCCTAACTACACAGTGCTCAATCGTCATGAAAACATTTTCGCACAGAATTCCCATGCTTCCGTTTTCTATGGTGAAATGTCTTAGAATTGCATTCTGGGCTCCGACCACGACGGGTTTGCTTCTTTTTCCTTTTAGAATCGTTTTTTCAGCAGACATGCCGATAAGCACAATTCCGTCTCTTAGGGTAATGGCCTCGTTATATGTGCCTTCGCTCACCAGTACGGTATCACCCGTTTCAGCCATATCCAAAGCTGTCTGGATTGATTTAACCGCTTGTGGTACTCGTATCAGTTTAGCACTTTGTGCCGATGATGAGATGAGGAAGATGGTCGCAGCTGCGGTCATGGTTGAGCGGATAAGTTTTATCATTTTATATGCCCCTTTTCTGAAATCTTATACTTACAATCTAAGAAAAATGCAGGGAATTGGCAATTTTTCTTATGTGAAATAGCCAAATCCATGCCGGATGGATTCCCCTTTGGTTCTGACCTTTTTATTGCAGTGTTTTTTTTCTTGACACTCTTTTCGAAATAACATAGTTTCCTTTTCTATGAGAATAATAAATGTCATTTTCTGCCCGAATCGAATTAGCATTGTCCTGGTAGGCAATGTAGGTATTATTCCTTTCATTAGGGGAACGGGCAGGTAAACTGAGTTTTAACAGTAAATAGCAAGCCCGTTTCCCTGATAGGGAAACGGGCTTTTTTGTTGGTGCGCCCGGCAGGGCGCTCGGGGTGGGAGTACTCCGTTTTGTAAGGATATTATCGCAACTTTTGTGTGGATCTTACTGGTTTGAAGGGCTTAGGTGAACGGATAACCTTGATTCAAAGACAAACAGGTGGTATTTTATTCAGCTGTTTTCCGTTTTCAGCACCTGTTTCTGTAATGTAAACAGGTCGTAATTTGGAGGAAGTTTTGAAGAAAACTGGCGCACAGATTGTAGTCGACGCTCTGGTCAAAGAAAACGTTAAAGTTGTCTTCGGTTATCCGGGCGGCGTGGTGATTCCAATATTTGATGTACTTTACGATACCACTGAGCTCACCTTTATACTTACCCGACACGAACAGGGTGCAGCACATGCGGCTGACGGCTATGCGCGTGCCACCGGTGAGGTTGGAGTGTGTCTGGCGACCAGCGGACCAGGTGCCACAAACATAATGACCGGACTTGCCACTGCTTATCTGGATTCCATTCCCATGGTGGCAATTACTGGTCAGGTCGCTTCTCCGCTTTTAGGAACTGATGCATTTCAGGAAGCCGATATCGTGGGAATCAGTCGCCCCATTACAAAACACAACTTTCTGGTGAAATCGGTACAGGACCTCCCTCAGATTCTCAAGCAGGCGTTTCACATAGCCCGCACGGGAAGACCAGGTCCGGTATTAGTTGATATCCCAGTGGATGTGACTCGGGGGATAATTGAAAATTATGAGTATCCTTCAGAAGTTTCCATAAGAAGCTATAAGCCTAACACCGTAGGTCATCCAAAGCAGATTGAGAAAGCTGCCCAGATGATTGCGGATTCCAAAAAGCCTCTCATTTTTGCCGGTGGAGGAATAATACTTTCAGGTGCTCACGAGGAACTCAAGAGCCTTGCTGAAAAGACAAACATTCCCGTGACCACCTCCTTCATGGGATTGGGCGGCTTTCCGGGTGATCATCCGCTTTTCATAGGTATGCCCGGAATGCACGGGGCGAAGTGTGCCAATTATGCGCTGCAGGAGTGTGATCTGATCATCTCCATCGGAGCCCGTTTCGATGATCGTGTTACCGGGTATGTAGCTCGTTTCGCTCCCAATGCTTCCATAATACATATGGATATAGATCCGGCTGCTATTTCCAAAATTATCAAAGTGGATGTTCCGGTGGTGGGAGATGCCAAGAATATTCTGGAGGCCCTTAATAAAATAGTAAAGTCACGTGAGCCGGATTCCTGGAACGAAAAGATTAATTCCTGGAAGGGGGAGAGGCTATTCAGTTATGCGCCCTCTGATTCGGAAGTCAAGCCACAGTCGGTTATTGAATCACTGTACGATTTGACAAAGGGTGAAGCGCTGGTGTGTACGGAAGTGGGGCAGCATCAGATGTGGACGGCTCAGTATTATAAGTTCAGAAAACCCCGCACGCTGATCTCCTCAGGTGGTCTGGGGACCATGGGCTTTGGGCTTCCCGCTGCGATGGGTGCCGCAATGACCAATCCCGGTGTACCGGTGTTCGATGTGGCTGGTGATGGTTCCATACAGATGAATATTCAGGAACTTGCCACCATTTCCATTAATCGCATTCCAGTGAAAATAGTTATACTTAACAACAGTTACCTGGGTATGGTTCGTCAGTGGCAGCAGCTCTTCTATGACAAGCGCTACAGTGCAACCTGTTTGCGTCATGGGATGGCCTGCACCGATTGTTCAGGTCCGGAGAACTGCAAGAAACAGTATATCCCGGATTTCGTTGCACTGGCTCAAAGTTACGGAATCCCTGCCATGCGGACCAATAAGCCTTCCGAAGTGATGTCTGTGCTGAAGAAGGGAATTGAAACGGAAGGACCGGTACTTATGGAATTCATAGTGTCAACCGAGGAAAACGTGTTTCCCATGGTGCCGGCGGGAAAACCAATAGATGAGATTCTGGAGGGCGCATGAGCACTCATACCATTTCCATATTAGCGGAAAACCACAGCGGATCACTTTCTCGCATAGCAGGCTTGTTCTCAAGTAGAGGTTATAATATCTCCTCTCTCAGTGTAGCCGAAACTGATGATCCGACAGTGGCCAGAATGACCATTGTAGTTGACGGAGATGAAAGCATTCTTGAGCAGATTGTAAAGCAGCTCAATAAGCTTATAGATGTCATAAAAGTGGTGGATTTCAAAGAAGAGCCAATTATCGAGAGAGAGCTGCTTCTGGTTCGCGTGGATGTTGCCAAGAGCCGGCACGAAGTGATGGAAGCCGGAAATCTCTTCAAAGCCTCCGTGGCTGCTGTTTCTCCGGGGTCCATAACTTTCGAATTCGCAGGAGAAAAGCAGAGGGTTGAGGATTTCATTCAGACACTCAAACCCTACGGAATAAAGGAAATTGTCCGCTCCGGAGCGGTTGCGATAGCAAGATCTAGGAAGTAACTGATTTATAGGCCTCGTCTTCCTTTCAGATAGTGCACGTTGAGGGAAGAGGTCAGTCTGTAAATTTCATTTTTCACATTAAGTAAGGAGCCCTTTTTTATGGCAGTGATCGATTTCGGCGGTGTTAAGGAAAATGTCATCACCCGCAAAGAGTACACCCTGGCCAAGGCACGCAAGACCCTGAAAAATGAGGTCATAGCGGTAATCGGATACGGCGTGCAGGGGCCTGCCCAGGCGCTCAACCTCAAAGATAATGGCTTCAATGTCATCATCGGACAGTCAAAGAAGTACAAGAAGGACTGGGACAGAGCTGTCAAGGACGGATGGGTACCCGGGAAGACTCTTTTCGAAGTTGAAGAAGCTGCCGAGAAGGGTACGATCGTCAAGATGCTGGTTTCTGATGCCGCCCAGATGGCTATTTGGCCCTCTATCAAAAAGCATCTCAAGCCCGGTGACGCACTCTATTTTTCACACGGTTTCTCTATCGTCTACAACAAGCAGACAAAGGTGATTCCACCTAAGGATGTGGATGTCATTCTGGTTGCACCAAAGGGAAGCGGAACATCTGTTCGTCGTAATTTCCTTTCCGGTGCCGGTATCAACTCAAGCTTTGCCGTTCATCAGGACTACACCGGCCGCGCACAAGATCGCTGTATAGCACTGGGCATTGGTGTGGGTTCAGGCTACCTTTTCCCCACTACTTTCGAGCAGGAAGTCTACAGCGACCTCACTGGCGAGCGTGGTGTGCTCATGGGTGCTCTGGAAGGGATTATGGAAGCTCAGTACCAGGTACTGCGCAAGAATGGTCACAGCCCCAGCGAAGCTTTTAACGAAACCGTCGAGGAACTCACTCAGAGTCTTATCCGCCTGGTTGACGAGAACGGAATGGACTGGATGTACTCCAACTGCTCCGCAACTGCTCAGCGCGGTGCACTTGACTGGAGACCAAAGTTCAAGAAGGCAACTCTGCCGGTTTTCGAAGAACTTTACCAGGCTGTAAAGAGCGGCAAGGAAACCAAGCGCGTTCTGACATCTTGCGGTAAAGCAGATTACAAGGAAAAGCTTGACAAAGAGCTTTCCGCGATGGGTAACTCCGAGATGTGGCTGGCCGGTAAGGCTGCCCGTTCACTGCGTCCGAAAGAAAAAGCCAAGGAAATCACCAAGAAGACTAAGGGTGTAGCTGGACGCGGCGGTAACTAAGTAGATAATTTGTGGTCCGGCCCGTTTTCGGGTCGGGCCATGCTTTAAAACCAAAAAGAGAGAATCATGAAACGAGACAAACTCATAATTTTTGATACCACGCTTCGCGACGGCGAACAGGCTTTGCCATCAAGTCTTTCTGTAGAGCAGAAACTTCGTATTGCTAGACAGCTTGCCCGCCTGAAAGTGGATGTCATTGAAGCCGGTTTTCCCATCTCTTCTCCCGGTGATTTTGAGTCTGTCTTCACTATTGCCAAAGAGGTGCAGGGACCTGCGATATGTGGTCTGGCTCGTGCTGTGGAAAAGGATATTCTGGCTTGCGCAAAAGCCGTTAAGCCTTCGAAAAGGCCAAGAATACATACATTTATCGGTACATCTGCAATTCATACAGAAAAAAAGCTCAGAAAGTCCGAAGATGAAATTCTCTCGCTTGTCCGTGACAGTGTAAAACTTTCCAGAAAACACTGTGATGACGTGGAGTTTTCCGCTGAAGATGCAGGACGCACCGGAGTGGATTTCCTTTGTCGCGTTGTGGAAACTGCGATTGACGCAGGGGCATTTACAATCAATATACCCGATACTGTCGGTTATACCGCACCTGAACATTTTGCCTTCATAATTGACGAACTCTTCAACAGGGTTCCAAATATTGACAAGGCAATCATTTCGGTGCACTGTCATAACGATCTGGGAATGTCAACAGCTAATTCTCTTACCGCCGTTGCACATGGCGCCCGTCAGGTGGAATGCACTATAAATGGAATCGGAGAGAGGGCAGGAAATGCTGCTCTGGAAGAAATAGTTATGGCTCTGAAGGTCAGAGCGGATATTTTCAAAGTGAATACCGATGTTGACACTCGTGAGATCATGCGCACCAGCAGACTTGTCCGTGATATTTGCAATATGCCTGTTCAGCCAAACAAGGCTGTAGTGGGCAGCAATGCTTTTGCGCACTCTTCAGGGATACATCAGGATGGTGTGCTTAAGGCTAAAAAGACTTATGAAATCATGACCCCCCAGTCGGTGGGACTTAAAGATAACAGAATGAATTTGACCAGCCGGTCCGGAAGCCACATGGTGAAAACGCGGCTTGCCGCTCTGGGTTATTCCGAATCGGACTACGATTTAAAGAGCTTTTATGAAAAGTTCAAATCTCTGGCGGATAAGAAGGGGACTGTATATGATGATGATCTCATTGTTCTGATGGAATCCACCAGCAGTGATGATCTCAAAGATGCCTACGTGCTTGAGTTCTTGAACGTGTCAAGTGGTAAGGGTACAATTCCCACTGCAACTGCCCGGATAGCAATTGACGGCAAGCAGTTTCAGGAAGCAGCCTGCGGAGATGGTGCGGTGGATGCCACCACCAAGGCTATTGATCGCATTGTGGGTTTCAAAATTAAAGTGGACAATTTTCATATCGATGCGGTTACCGAGGGCCGGGAGGCTCAGGGCAGAGTAACAATAAATGCTTCTGTTCCTGAAGGTACATTTGTTGGAAATGGAACAAGTACCGACATCGTGGAGGCCTCGGCTCTGGCCTATATGGATATTATCAATAAAATTGCACGAATCAGGAAATTCAAACGCAAGATGCCTGTCGGGACAAAGGCTAAACTCTAGACAAAGACAAATTTTCTATACCCTTACTGGAAGGAATTTTAAATGAAATCGTACAACATTGCTCTTATGGGTGGTGATGGAACCGGACCAGAGGTGCTCCGTGAAGGTGTTAAAGTGCTCGATGCCGTGGCATCAAAGTACAATATCAAGCTGAATTATACCAACTACGATTTCGGCGGTGAGCGCTACATGAAAACTGGTGAGACGCTCTCACAAGCCAACATTGATGAGTTGGCCAAACATGATTCCATTTTCCTGGGAGCTATCGGTCATCCTGATGTCAAGCCGGGCATCCTTGAAGTGGGCATTCTTCTCAAGTTGCGTTTTGCACTTGATCAGTATATCAATTTACGTCCTGTAAAGCTTTATCCCAATGTTGAGACTCCTCTGAAGGATAAGGGGCCTGAACATATTGACTTTGTGGTGATTCGTGAAAACAGTGGCGGAATCTATACCGGTATGGGCGGTGCTACCATGGTGGGAACACCTAATGAGATAGCTACACAGGTAATGTGCTATTCTCGTCCGGTTGTCGAGCGTTGCATTCGTTATGCTTACGATCTTACACGCAAACGCAACAAGAAAAAGACTCTTACACTGGTTCACAAGTGCAATGTTCTTACGCACGCGGGTGATCTCTGGGTAAGAACACATAAGGAAGTCGGAGATGCCGATTACAAGGACATCAAACAGGACTACAACCATGTCGATGCCTGTACCATGTGGATGGTGAAGAGTCCGGAGTTCTACGATGTTATTGTAACTGAAAACCTCTTTGGCGACATTATCACCGATCTTGGAGCAATGATTCAGGGTGGAATGGGTATTGCCGCAGGTGGAAACATTAACCCTGAGGGCGTGTCCATGTTCGAGCCTATCGGCGGCAGTGCTCCGAAATATACTGGTCAGAACGTGATCAACCCACTTGCCGCAATCTGTGCCGGTGGAATGATGCTTGATACACTGGGTGAAACTGAAGCAGCTGCTGCAATCGACAAGGCAGTTCATGATGCTCTGGCTTCAGGAAAGATCAAGAGTCTTTCTGCCGGACGCATGGGAATGGGAACAAGAGAAATCGGCGATATGGTTGCTTCTCTTGTGTAATTTTGATAATGGCCGATCCAGAAGGTCGGCTTACTTTTAATTTTTATGCAGAGCGGCTGCAGATAATGCAGCCGTTGAGCTCTTGAAAGCGGAAAATACTATGGCTAACAGACACAAAGTTGAACTCTACGATACCACTCTGCGTGACGGGAACCAGGCACTAGGAATAAGTCTCTCTCTCAATGACAAGCTCAGCATTGCCGAGAAGCTTGATGAAATGGGCATGCATTACATTGAAGGCGGATGGCCTAACCCCACCAATACAATCGATACAGAGTTTTACATTCGTGCAAAAAAGCTTAACCTGAAAGCCAAAATAGCCGCTTTCGGCAGTACCCGACGTCCTGGCAACAAGGTGGAAGAAGATCCATTCATGAAAATGCTTATCTCCACCAATGCTCCCGTCGCCACCATTTTCGGCAAGAGTTGGGATTTGCATGTGGAGCAGGTAATAAACACCACCCTTGATGAAAATCTGAACATGATAGGGGACTCCATACGCTTTCTTAAAAAGCATATGGATGAGGTTATCTACGATGCCGAACATTTTTTTGACGGGTACAAGGCTAACCCTGATTATGCTGTTAAAACCATACTGGCAGCTAAAGATGCAGGTGCAGATTGTATAGTACTTTGTGATACCAATGGTGGATTGCTGCCTGATGAATTCCTGCAGATTTTCAGGGATGTTAAATCGAAGGTCAATGCAAAACTTGGCGTGCATATGCATAACGATTCCGGATGTGCTGAAGCATCAAGCTGCCTTGGCATTCTGGAAGGTGCTGTTCAGGTACAGGGTACAATGAATGGATTGGGTGAGAGGTGCGGAAATGCGAACCTTTGCACCATCATACCTAATCTTCAATTGAAAAGAGGGTTTGAACTGGTTACTCCTCAGCAGCTCAAGATGCTTACATCCGCATCTGTCTTTGTGGCTGAATTGGCAAACACAACTCCCAACATCCGTCATCCCTATGTGGGAGAGGCTGCTTTTTCGCATAAGGCGGGGGCACATGCTGATGGCGTGCGCAAGGTACGTCACTCTTTTGAACATATTGATCCTGAAACAGTCGGGAATGAAAGGCAATTTGTTGTCAGTGACCAGGCCGGCTCAAGCACTATACTCGAAAAACTTGCCACCGTAAAACCTGGACTGGATAAAAAGGATCCGGCGGTTCAGAAAGTGCTCATGAAGATAAAGGAAATGGAAGCTTCCGGGTATCAATTTGAGGCCGCAAATGGTTCATTTGAGCTTATCGCACGTGAAGTTCTGGGCCAGTTCAAGGAACCTTTTAAAGTAAAAGGGTTCAGAGTTATCGAAGAGAAGCGCGAAAATGGTGAAGCTTACTCTGAAGCAACGATTCAGATACATGAAGACGGCGTTTTCGAGCACACTGCAGCTGAAGGAGACGGCCCGGTCAATGCTTTGGATAATGCTCTGCGTAAGGCTTTGACAAAGTTTTATCCCTCTATTGGGGATGTGCGTCTCGAGGACTTCAAGGTGCGAGTGCTTAACGGAAGAGAGGGGACCGAAGCTAAAGTGCGGGTGCTTATCGAATCCTCCGACAAAATTGACAGATGGGGGACTGTGGGTGTCAGCACGAACATTATCGAAGCTTCCTGGCTGGCTCTGATCGATAGTCTGAAATATAAACTAATGAAAGATTCACTGGAAAAATAACTGCAGTTTGGAAGTTTAACAAAGGTACAAAAATGGTTCCATCAATCGATTGGCAGAATCTTGGGTTTCAGTATACACAGACAGATCATTACCTGAGAGCAGATTTTACCGAGGGTAAATGGGGGGAGCTGCAGGTGTGCAGTGATCCCATGATGAGCCTTCATGTCGCCGCAACCTGCCTTCATTATGGACAGGCTTGTTTTGAGGGACTGAAGGCTTTCCGCCGTAAAGATGGATCAGTTGCCATTTTTCGCCCTGAACAGAATGCCAGAAGGCTTGCCGATACTGCCGCACGCATAGTCATGCAGGCTCCTCCCGAAGAACTTTTTATTGAGGCTGTTAAGAAGGTGGTTTCTTTGAATCTCGACTGGATTCCACCATATGGTACAGGAGCTTCTTTTTATATACGCCCGCTACTTATCGGATCCAGTGCTCAAATCGGCCTTAGTCCCTCAAAGGATTTTATTTTTCTGGTTTTAGGTATGCCGGTGGGGCCTTATTACAAAAACGGTTTCTTTCCTGTAAATGCTTATGTCCAAGATTCCTATGACCGCGCCGCTCCCAGGGGAGTGGGATGCGTGAAAGTCGCGGGCAATTATGCCGCCGGGATGCTGGGGGACATTGAAGGGAAAAAGAAAGGATATTCCATTTGTTTGTATCTGGATTCTGCTCAGCATCAGTTCATAGACGAATTCGGGACCTCAAATTTCTTCGGGATAACGCATGACGGGCGTTTTGTGACTCCTCAGTCAAGTTCGATTTTACCGTCCATTACTAATAAGAGTATTCAGACCATAGCTGCCGATTTCGGTTTGAAGGTGGAAAATCGTCTGATAGATTTTGATGAATTACCGGATTTTAAGGAGATTGGAGCCTGCGGAACTGCTGCAGTAATTACCCCTGTCTATTCCATTACCAGAGGCGATAAGACTTTTACCTTCGGTAAGGAAAATGAAGTAGGGGAAACTCTGATTCGTCTCTACAAGGAGATTCAGGGCATCCAGTATGGTGAAATTGATGATCGTTATGGCTGGATGATACCTGTATAATTCGTTGCTGAGCTATTCTGTTTAGAGCTCATTCTCTTTTCGGGGATGGGCTTTTTTTATTTCTGCTTTTCTTCTCTATTTTAGTTTCCCCTAAGCTTGGTGATCAACGAAAAGCTCCCCTTAACCTGTTGACTTGCAGGGGGTTTCATGGTAGGATTGAATTCCGATCTTACTGATTACCGGATAATATATGGAAATAGAATCATTAAAACAATTCTCCGGAATTTCTGGCCGGGCTTTTGTGCCACTGGTTTTAATTCTTTCACTGTTGATTTTTGCTCCCTTCTCCGGAAAAAGATTTTCTCTGGACAGCCCGGTTTCGATTCATGTAGCTCGCCAGATTGCAATTGATCCGATTAATCCTCCATTGGGAAAATTTGGTAATTACCTAGTACCATGGAATAAAACCGAGTTGCCTCAAACAAGTGTGTTTTACGCAACTCCTCACCCTCCTTTGCTGCAAATCTATTTGGCTCCGTTCATTGCCATTTTCGGCGAAAACGAACTTCTTTTAAACTGGCTGATGTTTCCCTTCTATATTCTTTCTGTACTCTTTTTTTACGGATGCATGAACATTTTAAGAATACCGTTCCGTAAATGGCTTACACTTCTGTTCTGTGTCGCACCTGCAGTAGTTATAAACTCTCATGATATAATGGTGGATATCCCGCTCTGCGCCTTAACACTTGGATCATTCTATTTCCTTTTTAGAAATCGAAAATCATCCGATGCCGTTATGGCAGGACTTATGGTTGCCCTTGCAATGCTTACCAAAATTACGGCGGGTACACTTTTTCTGGCCGCCGGTCTTTTTTATGTTTCACTTAAGAGTTGGAGACGATTGGCTCTTTTTCTGATACCGGTCATTCTCCTGTACGGTGCTTGGTGTATTCAAAATCTACTTGTGTTCGGAACGCTTCAAATTACCTCCAACGGGCACATGCGTTATATATGGGGAGATATTCGCTACCGCTTTGAACGTATGATTTCTTATGGGGGAGGGACAATCCTTTTTCCCGGTTTTCCTTTGATTTTAGCTTTCATTATATCTTCATGGCGCAAACCTGCCATTCTGATATTCACTGCAACTTCGATCTGGTCCATACTGCTTGTATGTCATCTTGATTACAGTTGGAGTGCAGCCGCTTTCTATTCTGTCTGTAGTGCATCGGGTTTACTGATACTAATCGGTACTATACAATTTTTTCTGTATAACCGTGCTCAGGCTGAATTCAAAGCTTTGCTATTGCATACTGTTCTGCAATTGATCGGTGGGCTGTTTCTGACGTTGTATGCATCTCGTTACCTTACACCTGTTCTTCTTTCACTATTTCTTGGCGTGGCATACCTGATGAAGGAAATCCCGGCAGAAAAACTTCGCAGAACTGTTTTTCCGGTACTTCTTACAGCTGAAATCTGTTTAACAGTATTCCTTTCCATAGGTGATATTGTTTACTCCTCAATTCCTTATCGATTAAGCAGAGATTTACTTGCCAAATATGATTCCTCTTTGATTCGCTATGCCGGACGTCTTGGATATTTATACTACCTGGATCACTCCGGGATGAACTATTGTCAGCGGGGCGAATTACCTTCAAAAGGCGAACTCATTCTTCGGAATACGGAGAATAGTGACGATGAATACCTGCTTCAGTGCATCTCCACCAGGGCTACACCAATTGACACTTTTACTTATCCTTTGTTTACGTTCAGTACTGTTGGAGGTAGAGCTGGCTTTTACGGCCATGACCGGTTGCCTTTTGCGCTTTTATTGGGTTCTCCTGAATCGAGATATATCCTATACCAGATATCAGAATGATCTGGCACTCATTTATCGATTGTCTATTACTGGTTTCTAAAAAAAAAGGCATCTTCAGAGTTGAAGATGCCTCACATTAACCAGGAAGAACCGGTAAGGTTCAGGGGTTATATTCCTTAAGCACATCAGGATTTAGGACCTTCAGTTCTACCCGGCGATTAATCTGTCTGCCCTCACGAGTCGAGTTATCTGCCTTAGGTAAAGATGGTCCATAGCCTCTGGCTGTCAGCATGCTGGTCAGCTGAGGTTCAATGCTTGTGAGGTATGTGTTGACAGATTCTGCCCGTTTCTGGCTAAGTGCTATATTGGTTTCCAGTCTGCCGGTATTATCAGTATGTCCGCCGATTTCAATTTTCAGTTTGGGATATTTCAGCAGCATTTTACCGATAATATTTAGATAGGGGCGTGAATTTAAAGAAATTTCCGTTTTGCCGCTTTCAAAATAGACGGCATCCAGAATTAAAAGACCGGTAGAGAGCAGTTGTTTTTCCGCATCACTGCGCTTTGATTTCTCCTCCTCCAGCTTCTTTTTGGTTTCTTCCAGAGCAATGGAATCCTGTTTTGCCTTCTGGGCAAGAGCCTGAGCAACCTTGTCAAGTGAATCTGCGACAGCTTTGGCCCTGATGGAATCTTCTTCGGCTTTTTTAGCAATAGCTGCTGCTGTTTCGGCGACCTTTGCTGTGGCTTCGGCTGCTTTCAGGGAATCCGCTTTTGCTTTCTGGGCTAGCTCTTCAGCGGTCTGGGCTGCCTTTATGGAGTCAGCCTGAGCTTTGCGGTTTAAGCTGTCAGCCATCAGCTTGTAAGCTTCAGCCTCTTTTTTCAATTTCTCTTTTTCCGCTTCTTCCTGTGCTTTCTTCTCTGCATCCGCTTTGCGCTTTGAGGCCAGCAGGTCAAAAGAAAAGGTCATTTCTCCAAACAGGCGGTAAGGTTCCAGTGCTTTTGCGGGAGCTGAGGAATTAGACTCGCGGCTGGAAGAAAGAGATATATCCGAACCGAAAACAAATCCCATGTAATATGGTGTTCTAAACATAACCGAAGGGGTAATCCAGAACGGATCTGACAAAGTGATGTTGTCTGTTCGGGTCCGGGAGTTCAATTCCACGCCCAAGCTTAGAAAATCGGCGGGCTCACCCTGAATACCTGCTGCAAGCAGCAATGCCCCGGCCTGGTTATTACCCAGAGTTTTCACATACCCTTCATTGAAGTGAAACTTAAGTGAACGACCAGGTGTGCCCAGAACGATTGACTGGGTCAACTTGGCAACAGCATCATAATCGGTACGGGTATCGAAGTAATCGAATCCGTCTACTCTATAGCTTGCAATCTGATCATCGGCGAATCCGCCGATAAAATATACCTGAGCTCCCAGCCTGAATGGCATCTCCGAGGGCAATGGTAACGATCCCTGAACTCCACCCATAACAGACCCTACACCACTGCTCTTTGTTGTGCCGCCACGCATGGTGCGGTAGTAAGAAAGAGAGCCGAATGCGTCCATGTAACTGTTAAGACCGAAAGAGGCAGAAAGTCGACCAGTTCCGATATTAGTCTGTGGCGTAGGAAGCATCACAGAAGACTGGTCTTGTTTATAGTAGGTGCCTGAAAGGGAGAATCCAAGACGACCATAGCCCAGCGGTTCTGCGGAGGCAGTCTGGGAGAGTCCCCGAGTACCCCAGTAGGAAACGGCAGGTACATAGAGTTCCTTGTCAAGCTGGTTTTCGGGATTGGTGAAACCAGTACCGGTCAGAGTTATACAGCTCAGGAACGCAGTGATTCCAAAGCCAGATTTGAGCCCCATGATCCCTCCTGATTGGAAGATTAGTTATAGAAACAGTTAATAAATTGTGAAACCTAGTTTGAACTTCTGAATGCCGTTAAAATGGAAAGCTGAGCAGAGCAGTGGTTTAATCTATGAGCGGCTTCAGTTTATACACATTATATATAACAAATTGTTGTTCGATGCGCAACTCTTTGTGTACGAAAAGAATAGAGACGCATTTGTCAGAACGTGTCCTGACGGGATTATCTGATTTCTCGTTCCGTAACGCTTAGCTTACCTCCGCATCCTTCTGCAGCGATTCCGCTCAGGATTCGGTGCATGGTGTCCGGGGTGCGTCTCCACTTCATATTGTCAAGTGTTTGCTCCAGTCTGGTGTAGTCTCCGGTTTTAATGCAGGAGGTTAAAAACACAGAAAGGGCCAGACGGCTGATCTCTGAATCATAGATCGGGCCATTTCCCAGAACATTCAAACTGTGTTGTTTTGCGGCCATGAAATCCTTTTCGGATATGAGGGCAAGAACTCCTAAAGCGACAATGATGTCAACTATTCCGGCCAGAACAACAGTTCCAGGTAGTGCAAATTTATTTATAAGGAAATAGCCGCTCATTATTACACCGAAAGCACCTCCCAGGCTATTTACAAAATACAGAAAGGAAATGGTGTGTCCGGGTGTGTCTTTATAGTGTCGGATTATGCCGCCGGTCATCAGCGGAAACGTTGCACCAAGAAGAATGGTCTGGGGTAAAATCATCAAGGAAGCTGTAATCCACTTGTAAAGTGATGTGAGGAATGGTGATGCAAGTGCGGGCATCACTGAATTATACGATATTGAAAGATATTTGACGAATGCAGGGTGAAAGATAACGGCGGTCAAGCCGAGGAGAAGCTCCGCAATTGCATATCCGGTCAAAAGACTTTTAATTCGGTGAATGTAAACAGAGGTCAGCCATGAACCCAGCGCCATTCCACCCATGTAGATGACCAGTACAAGTGTCTGGGAGTAGGCCGCATGTCCGACAAAAAGCTTCAGATAGTGTGTCCATATAGATTCATAAATGAGACCGGCAAAACCGGAAAGGAAAAAAAGCCCAAATATAAGGGACAAGAACACCTTGCGGGAGAGCTTCATCTTTTTTCTCCGAATGAGATGGCAATGGTTGGCGGGCTTTCCTGAAAACTAGGATTTCCCGGGACTTACAAATATACCCAAAATCGCGGTGTTGGCACAATTCTTTATAGTTAAAGAAGCTGAATAATTTATGCAAAAACAGAAAAAAAGCACTTGCAAGTGTTGGCAATCGCAAATTATACTCATTGTTAGGAGATAACATGAAAAAGCACACTGCAAGAGTTATTTGTTTTTCCGCAATGAACCTGTCCCTACTAGGGCTATGCCTATGCACTAGAAGCGGACTGCTATAAACACTGAAAAAAAATGTAAACAGTAAAATAGACGGCCCGCTTACCAGCGGGCCTTTTTCATTTATACAGCCACTGGCAAGCGGATCAAATCACAAAAACACTGGAGGAAGAGATGAATAAGTACCGCCCCTATCCGCAGATCGGCTTGTCAGAAAGAACGTGGCCTTCAAGGATTATCACCGCAGCACCTGCATGGTGTAGCGTAGACCTCAGGGATGGCAATCAGGCCCTTGTAAATCCCATGAATCCCCGCCAGAAAATGAAGTATTTCAAAATGCTCACTAAAGTGGGGTTCAAAGAAATAGAGGTGAGTTTCCCTGCGGCTTCTAAAGCCGATTTCGATTTCACCAGAGCGCTTATCGAGCAGGAATGTGTTCCGGAGGACGTAACGATTCAGGTGCTCACTCAAGCCCGGGCTCACCTGATCGATACCACCATGCAGGCAGTTCGGGGGGCAAAACGGGTTATTGTACATGTTTATAATTCCACATCACCGGCCCAGCGGGAAATAGTGTTCAGAAAATCCCCAAAGGAGATTATCTCTATTGCTGTTGATGGTGTGAAAATGATACGGGATCAGGTGGGAAAAGTGGGTGGAGAAGTGGTTCTGGAATATTCGCCGGAAAGCTTCTCCCAGACAGAGGTGGATTTCGCATGTGAAATCTGCAACGAAGTAATAGAAGCCTGGTCTCCCGATGCCGGTGAAGCAGTCATGATAAATCTCCCTTCAACGGTGGAAGTTTCTTCTCCGAACGTTTACGCCGATCAGATTGAGTATGTAAACAGAAATCTGATTATGCGGGAGCGAGTAATCCTCAGCGTTCATACTCATAATGATAGAGGATGTGCAGTTGCTGCAGCTGAAATGGCACAGCTCGCTGGAGCTCAGCGTGTGGAGGGTACCGTTTTTGGCAACGGTGAGCGTACCGGTAATGCTGATCTTGTCACACTTGCCTTGAATTGCTTTGCACAGGGAATAGAAACCGGTCTTGATTTTTCAGATCTTGCCAGTATCGAAGAAGTGTACAATGAATGTACCGGCATGCAGGTTCCGGCCCGTCATCCTTACGCAGGAGAATACGTGTTCACCGCTTTTTCAGGGTCTCATCAGGATGCGATCAGCAAGGGACTCGCTCACTACCGGCATAATGGGGGAGACTGGAATGTTCCGTATCTTCCTATTGACCCCTGTGATGTGGGTAAAAACTACCAGGCGGTTATACGAATTAACAGCCAGTCTGGAAAGGGTGGTGCGGCATACATAATGGAACAGGTTTTCGGCTTCAGACTTCCAAAGGAGATGCATCCTGAGTTTGGCAGAGTGGTCCAGGCCTTGGCTGATACGAAGGGGGCAGAGCTTTCTAACGCTGAAGTAGGTGATCTTTTTACAAGCGAATTCGTTAATGTAAAAGGTAAATGCAATCTCATTCATGCCCATTGTGAAGATTTTAACGCTGACTTGTATCAGAGCAGCGTGAAATGGAAAGCAGAAATCAGCATTGATGATCAAAATAAGAGTATTGAGGGGTATGGAAATGGCCCAGTCGATGCCATGGTGAATGCTTTGTCAATCAGTGTTGCAGACGTGAAAGTGATCAGCTATACTGAACACAGTCTTGGAGAGGGGAGCGATGCCCGGGCGGCAGCATACGTTCAGCTCGAAAAATCCGGAGTTCGCAAATTCGGAGTAGGAGTTGACACCGATATTTCAGTTGCCTCCTACAAGGCTCTCTTCAGTGCCGTGAACAGACTGGCAAAAGAGAGTGAGAATGCGATGCCGAAGGTATCCGCAGAAGTAGCTTCAAGTTAAGAACAGATAACAGAGCGCATCGGTTTGGTGCGCTCCGTTTATCGGCTGTACTCAATAAGTAAATTAAGAATTTTATCACGGTTTGCCGATTTTTGATTAAGCATGATTACAAAAGGGCGCAACCCTTTTTCGGTCTGAATGTATCCGGCGTAATTGGATACTCCGCTCAGGGTTCCAGATTTGACCAGTGCATTGTGTTTCGACGGTAAAATTCCGCTGAGCTGTTCTTTTCGGTTTTCAAGGATTTCGATCATTACATTCCCGGTTACTTTGTTGCTTCTGGAAATTCCGGAGCCTTCATGCATGATCAGTTGATCCGAAGGAATTTTCATAACTGAGCGGATATAGTCTTCGAAAACGGTTTTTCCTTTTTCCAGAGTAGCGGGATAGCCAAGTTTTTCCGCTCCAACCGTGAGAAAGAGCTGGTTAGCTATGAAATTATTGGAATATTTGAGTAACCCGCGGTTGATCTCGGTCAGGTCTCTTGAATTTTTATGAGTGTAGAACAGCTCCCAGCCGCTGTCAACCGGAGCAAGGCTGACCTCTTCATTGTTGACGGATATACCATCTTTCTTCAAAATGGCGCAGAAGAGTTCTCCGGCATAGGTTTGACAATCCTGAGGGTTTGCTGAGAGGTTAAAACGCTCCTTTGCTCCCGGTTTCAGTGCTTTGGCTTTGGCGAGAGCGAGAGGTGTGAGTGGTGTAACGTCCTCGGCAGAAAAAACCACCCCTTTTTCATTTTTGCCCACATTTAAGGTATTGAAATTCGTCACCAGTGCGCCATTGAGGGCGTCGTAAGGATTGGCTGTATAGGAAATTCCCGGAATCTGTAGTGAAGGGGCAAATTTGGAATGATCCAGCAGAATTTTGCCTATTTGACTGATATCATGTTTTTTCAAACTATCGGCAATGATGTCAATTTCTTCGGAAATGAGATAAGGGTCTCCCCATCCTCTTATATTGATTTCGCCAGACTTGTTTTTGAAAAACTCAGTTCTAAAGCGATAGTCACTTCCGAGAAGATCCAGCGAAATTGCGCTTGTTAATATCTTAATTGTGGATGCCGGGATAAAGAGCTCATCGGCTCTATGTGAGATCAGGCGATGACCGGATTCATCATCAAGAATAACTGTCCCGTTTGAAACCAAGCTGAGGATCCGCTGTTCCAGAATTTTTTTATCAGCGCTGAAGAGTGGCAGTGCAAGAAGATGAAGAATCAGAGTAAAAAGGAGTGCTGGATTTAGAAATAGAGGTTTTTTGCAATTTGGCACCTACGAACTCCCGTTTTGATTGAACTTACAACCAGAGTATAACGTACAAAGGAATATGGTTATTGTCAGGGATTCTTAATAGATGATTTTGTTGAGCAGGTGTTTCAAGAAGGAGATCGCGGACTGCTTGACGCGAAGTCCGCGATTAGCGCACATTTACACGTTGAATTTAAAGAACATGATGTCTCCATCCTTCACCACATAGTCTCGACCCTCGGACCGCATCTTCCCTGCAGCCTTGATCGCCGCTTCTGTCTTATATGTTTCCAGGTCTTCGAGAGTGTACACATCCGCCCTGATAAATCCCTTTTCGAAATCGGTATGGATTACCCCTGCTGCCTGAGGTGCTGTGGCTCCCGCATGGATGGTCCAGGCGCGGTTTTCCTTTTCACCGGCAGTGAAGTAGGTTTCAAGCCCCAGCAGCTTGTACACTGCGCGGGCGAGAGTGCTCAGACCCGGTTCCTCAAGGCCCAGAGTATCCAGAAAATCGGCGCGTTCCTCCAGCGGAAGTTCTGCAATTTCCGATTCCACCTTACCGCTTATCTTCACATACTGCGCACCCTCTTCAGCCGCGTGCGCCGCTACTGTCTTCACGTACTGGTTATCCTCCAGCAACTCATCTTCGCCGACATTGGTTACATACAATACCGGCTTTGCTGACAGCAGATGCATGTCGGATATAACCTCCAGTTCTTCCGCAGATAACGCTTTGCGAACCGGGACACCTTCGGACAGTTTTGCATGTACTTTTTCGTATACAGCCAGCTTGACTTTGGAATCCTTGTCTCCGGTTTTTGCGGCTTTGGAAACGCGGGTAAGACCCCGTTCAGCAGTTTCCAGATCTTTAAGCATGAGTTCTGTATCGATGGTGGCGATATCTCTGAGCGGGTCGATGGAGCCATCGACGTGCACTACATCACCATTATCGAAACACCTTACAACATGAACAACCGCATCCACGCTTTTGATATGACCGAGAAACTGGTTTCCCAGCCCTTCACCCTTGCTTGCACCTCTGACCAGACCGGCGATATCGATCAGTTCCAGAAACGCGGGTACTACCTTTTCTGTGGGAATCAGAGCGGTTATTCTCTCCAAACGTTTATCGGGCACAGCCACTATACCGTGGTTGGGATCGATGGTGCAGAAGGGATAGTTGGCCGCTTCCGCTTTTCCTGAACAGAGTGCATTGAAAATGGTGGATTTTCCCACATTTGGCAAACCGATGATTCCTGCTGCTAATCCCATTGTATTCCTCTTCCTTATGCTTTTTTTCAGTGAGCTGTAAAATAGCTTGTGCCTCCGAGAATTCGGCTCGTTTTTTGCAACAGACAGATATCCAAATCATGACCGGGTCTGTCACCGGCACTAAAATTGAATATTCAGCGTCCTTATGGGAGGATGCCATGTTTTACGATAAAAAAGAGACCACTACTGAATCTATTCTGCCTATACTTAAGAATGTGACCATTTTCGCAGGGCTCAAAGAACAGGAAATCTGCACCATTTACGACAGCTGTCATCTCATGGAGGCTAATGTGGGAGATGTGCTGCTCGAGGAGGGTAAGGCCGCCACAGAGATATTCATCATCTTGCGGGGGCGGGTTACCATTGTGCTGAACCTTCACGAAAAGCCACTGGAGGTTATAGAATTCGGGCCAGGAAACTGTATCGGGGAGGCATCTGTCATTGGTATCCAGAATCACAGCGCATCCGCAGTCGTTCTGGAAGAGGCCTCGCTTCTGGTACTAAGCCGTAAAGTTCTCATGGACATTTTCGAATCAGACAACCGTTTATTTTCCTTATTAATATTAAATATTGCCCGTGAGATTGCCCGAAGGCTTCATCATACAGATGAAATTCTGCTGCATTACGGCAGGAGGGTGCAGAACAAGGTGTGAGTCATTTTCGGGGCCGATATCACTTTGACGATCCCAATTTGCTGCTGGATTAAAGATCCAGCAGCCGCTCAGCATTAGCCCCCAGGATGGCTTCCTTTTCATCATCGGTTAATGTGGTTTTTCTGATCCATTCGATACACTCGCCCTGATCGTACCAGGGTGAGTCCGTGCCGAACAGAATTTTATCGGTGCCATGCTTGTGGCAGAGCTTCACAAATGTTTCGGGGGCCATTAGTTTGTAAATGGCTGAGGTATCAAAATAGATATCCTGACTAACCAGCACCTCCTCAACCTGATCCCAGACCATCCAGCCGCCCATATGAGCAGCGACCATCTTAAGCTTGGGAAAGTCTCGGTGAACCTGGCGAATCGCCATGGGAAGGGCATGGTCACAGGAGAAGGGACCGGGGTCTTTGCCGGTATGGAACACCACCACAATTCCAGATGCAGCTAATGCCTCATACATGGGGTACAGTTTGAAATCATCTACATAGAAATATTGGTATTCGGGGTGAAATTTAATTCCCTTGATACCGTTTTTAACCATGTAGTCGATTTCCACATCGAATCTTTCCGTTTCTGGATGCAGCGTTCCGAACTGGATTATCCCCTCGTGCCAGTTTTCAGCACAGGCTCTATTGATCGGGGTCACCTGTGAAGGTTTGGTGGCAATTCCCAGGGTGACAGAATAGCTGACACCGTTCTTTTTCATGGATTCCAGTAAACCGTTCATGGTGCCGTCGGTATAATTTTTCATTTCCGGGGCGTTTTCGATGAGTTTTGAGATGGCACGCTGAGCCAGATCGTCGGGGAAAATATGGGTGTGGAAATCAATGATATCCATGAGCAGGATCCTAAGGTTGAGGTGGAAAGAGAAAATAAATGGGGGAAAGGGGCGAAGGCCAGAGGGCAGAAGCCAGAGGGTGCTCTGGGTTCTGGTTTTATGATGTTTGCCTGTTATTTTTCCTCCAGACCTTTTAAAGCGGGACCTTCGATAATCTGGCCGTCTGCGGTGTAGCGGCTGCCATGGCAGGGGCAATCCCAGGTTTTTTCGGCGTTGTTGTGGCGCACCATGCAGTGCAGATGTGAGCAGACTGCCGATCTTTTGTACAGATTACCATCGGGGTCTCTATAAGCGGCTATGGGGTTTATCCCTCCGCTGACACTGGCCTCGTCAGGTGAGAGTTTATTTGCATCTTTACCCATTTTCAGGCGGTCTTCAAGAAGCATTTCTGCATTATGCAGATTAATGTGGGTGAATTCAGTTATTCCGCTCAGCTTGAAACGGGATGGATTGTAAAGATCGGCAAACTTGTTTTCTTTTCCGCTTATCAAGTCTGAAATGATGGAGCCTGCAGCTGTTCCGAATACCAGCCCGTCGCCGGAAAAACCGGTTGCTATGTAATAACGAGAGGAAAACGGGCTCTTGCCAATGAGTGGCAGACTGTCAGATGAGTCGTAGTGCTGCGCTGACCAACTGTAAAGGATAGATCTAACGGGGAAGTGCTCTTTGGTGTAACTAACAAGCTGCTGATACGATTTTTGGGCATCACCATGGCCCACCTCGTGGTCTTTGCCGCCGACAATTACGGTCTGAACACCATCGGGTGTTCTGTAGAAGCGAATATAGTCGTATGGAACTCTGGTGTTCCAGTAAAGGGCGCTGGTGTCCATCTCTTTGTCAAGTTCTGCAGCCAGGGTGTAGGAACGTTCCTCGGACATTTCCGCCTGCACGGGGTTAATGCCCAGAGGGGTGTGGGTGGCCAGAAGAACATCTTTGGCTTTTACAGCACCTTTTTCCGTAGCTGCTCCTGTTTTCTTTTAATAGTTACCTCAGGGGAATGAATCAATTTCTGTTCAGGAGTGTAAATGTCGTGCTAAATACGATGCTTTGAAGTGAAAAGTCCAGCCCGGATCTCTATTCCCATTTTGCGATTGAGGAGAAAAATCTGATACCGGTTAAAAATTGCCTTCTGAAACCTTTTCAATGCGAAAACAGGTATACATCAACTGTTTAGACGGTAAGGGGAGTGACTTGGCCGGAAGAGGTTTTTGGGAGCGCTATCCTCGGGCACTTTTATTGCTGCCCTGATGAGTATATCAGCAGGAAGTTAGTGTAAGTGTAAGGAGGGTGTTATGGTTGTTATAACAGATGTGGCCAGCAGAGCAGGTTCTCTTTTAGCTTCTGAGCTGCTTAAAAATGGAGAAAATGTACTTGGTATAGATGATACTCGGGGACGGATGGCTCGGCTCATAAGTGAAGGCATGGAGGGAGTGGTGGGAGATATTTCTGATCCTGTCTTTCTCAGCAGTACACTTAGTGATGCCGATGCACTTTTCCTTATTGTGCCTCTCAGGGCCGATGGGAACAACTTTCGCCGGTATTTTATCGATGTAGCCGATTCGGCGGTCAAAGCTCTGCACGATTCAAAAGTAAAGAATGTCTTTTTCCTCTCCAGTCTGGGTGCCGATGAAAAGGAGGAAGCCGGTTTTTTAAGCGGCTATGGTGATGTGGAGGAAATTCTGGAATCGGTTTCCATAGAGAACGTTATCCTGTTTCGTCCAGGATATTATATGGATCACCTCCTACCCAAAATTTCCATGATCCGCTCCTCCGATATGGTGGGCGATGTAATCAAGGGCGACACCCCCCTTTATTTCACCGATCTTCGCGATGTCGCACAGAATATGGCTTCCATGTATAAAAATCGCACCTTTTACGGACGTTCCAAGGTGGAAATGTACAGCGACAAGGCATCGTTGCGTAAAGCCGTACGCATGATCGGGGAGAGCATCGGTGTTCCGGAGTTGCCCTTCATACATTTCTCCGACCAGGATTACCGCAATTATCTCCTGGAGCATGGGGCATCCATGCCATTTGCCAACATGTATGTGGAAATGGGGGATGCCATAAGCAGAGGCGTTATGGAGCCGTCACTGGTGGAGGTGCCGAATCTTCCCACCCGTCTTTCCGACTTCATTCAGAATGTCTTCATTCCAGCCTACCGGAGTGGTTCAGAAGACGTTCAGTGATTGATCACACTAGAAAAAACAGGAGCAGCTGGTATATGCCCGACAGAGAACAAATGCGAAAAAGTGTGCAGGAACAGTTACAATGGGACAGCAGAATTCGGTCAGACAAGATCGAGGTGGCAATTTCAGATCACGGGGTGGTGCTTTCGGGCGTGGTACCTTCTTATTGGGAGAAGGTGGCCGCAGAGACTGATGCCTGGAGTGTTCCGGGGGTGGCATCGGTAACCAACAGTCTTCTGGTTAGTGATCTGCCTCCCGGTTCAGACAGGTCAATACAGGAGAATGCCACAAGTGCTCTAAAGCTAAACGAGGCTACCGAAAATCAGGATATAAGTGTGGTGGTAAGCGGCGGTAACGTGGAGCTTCGGGGCAGTGTGGATGAGTACTGGCGTAAGGAGAGAGCTGTGGAGCTCATTTCCCATATTAGAGGGGTATCTCACATCGATGATTCACTTGCGGTAGTACCTGCAGATCAGCCCGCAGATGAAGTCATTGCTGCAGATATTATATCGGCTATCAAACGAAAGGGAACATTTGATCTCAATAACCTTGAGGTCAGGGTTAGCACCGGAAAAGTAGTTCTCATGGGCCGGGTTCCTGACTGGCAGAGTTATTCCGATCTGCATACTATAGTAAAGCACACTCGCGGTGTGGCCGGATTGACCAACGAACTGGTCATCGTTCCGGAGTAGCACTCGCTGAAAGGAGCACATTATGCAGCTGTCCAGTCCCGCATTCTCCGAGAACGGCTCATTGTCCCAGCGCTATTCCTGTGAAGGGCAGAATGTCAACCCTCCTGTTTTAATTTCCGACATCCCCACCGGTTCAAGAAGCCTTGCCGTGCTTCTGCACGATCCTGATGCTCCGTCCGGTGATTTTGTCCACTGGCTTGCCTACGATATAGATCCGCAAGGCAAGATTGAAGAGGGGAAAAGTACGGGGACACCGGGTCTTAACAGCTCAGGCAAGCTGGGATATCAGGGGCCTTGTCCTCCTCCGGGAGCAACTCATCAGTACCATCTTCAGGTGTTTGCACTTGATACTCGTCTTAATCTTCCCAAGGGAGCATCACTGGAGATTTTCAAAAGTGCTGTAAGAGGGCACGTGATTACCACAAGTGAACTGGTCGGGAAATTCTCGCTGTCCTAACTGTTAAGTATTCAGGTAGTAGAGATGAGGGGCTGTCACCCCTCGTCTTTTAGAATGCTGGTGTAGATCACAGTCCGAAAAAGTTACCGGGGATGATGCCGGCCACTATCATTTCAAACAGAGCGAAGCTGATCCCTGCTATGAGCCCCGCAATGAGACCACTTCCAATCCATGCCCCGTAATCAATCTCATATTCTTGTCTTGTTCTGCTTCTTCCTGCTGGTTGTGCCATTTCCATAGTGCTCTCCTAGGTTTTATTATTCTGGGAACCCATGAGCTTTCGGGCATAGGACCTGGCCCAGCCCACCGGGGCTTTGCGCAAGATTTCCATGGCGCGCTTGTTACCCTGTCTGGCTTTGCTCTTGAGAACTCGGCGGGCTTTCACTCTGCTCTGGGGTTTACTTTTATGCCAAGGGTGAGGCGGATGCGGCTCGTGATGACTGCGCACCTGTTTTTCCTGAGTAATTCCCAGCTTATCCGCCATTTTAAAAAAACGGTCGCTGATTTCGGATTGCCTTGGTAAATCGAGTTTGTCTAGGTTTTTGTTTACCCGGGCAGCATATTTTGAACTGAGGTCATCCTGGAATTCCTGACGGACCTGACCTGCGCTTTGGTAACCGTAGTAACGTTCCCGCTGCTGTTGCGTTTTCTCCTGTACTCTTTTCAGAAGTTTTCGTTCTGACGGGGAGTAGTCTTCAGGGACAGCTCTGAGTATGGGATTCCAAACCCTGTGTTCTATCATTTTTATGAGACGCTGCTTTTTGTCCTGATCTTTCATTCTATCCTCCTTTCTTCGAATATGTTTAAGGCTCCGCACCGCCATCCTGCTTCTCGGTAACGGTAATAAGGCCAATCATGCCGGCAAATTCGTGGAACCGGTCGAAATAACGGTATTGGCCGGGGACTGTGAATGTATGCGAATAGGTATCGTTGTAGAAAAGCAGCCCCGAGGTGAACGGTTCGGCACCGGCGGGAAGCAGTACGCTTCCGGGCTGGTTTGCCAGTTCAGGGATGGCTGTTACCGTGTGGGTGTCGAATGATGCGCTTTTCCAGGTGACAGTAGTGCCGGACTCTATGGTGATATTGGGAGGTATGAAAGTGCGGTTGGAGGAAATGATCACCTGCACCGTGTCGGAAAGACCTCCATTTTGAGAGCTGCCGTCACTTGAGCCTTTTTGACAGAACGTAAGCGGTAAAATGAGAAAAAGCAGGACTTTGCGCATGATTACCTCCAGGCCGGAAAGTGCCTCCAGGCACTTCCGGCGGTTTCGGGGTTCAGACACCCAAACGGTCGCACAGGTCTAAAAAGTCGTCTCTGAACTGAGGAAGTCTTGGGAGGCCAAGATCGCGCAGTTCGGCATTTTTCTTTTTAGCGGTTTCGGAGTTGAGGTCGCTCAGGTAGTTGTTCTTTACCTCCTGGGCACTTTGGTAGTGATCATGAAAGCGCCGTTTTTCACTTTCGGTGCTCCGTTTGACATCTCTGAATTTGGTCTTGTCTGAATCGCTGCTGTATTTATCTTCGCTGGTGTTAAGTATCGGGTCGAATGCTTTCTGATCAAGAAAGCTGACCAACTTTTCTTTTTTGTCATCGTTCTGAGCCATAGTTAGCTCCTTTCGTTTATGGTTCCTCAAAACTGAGGCCATTAGCGAGGGAGCAGAAAAATGCCCCCTGGACAATTGAAAATATCTACTGCGCGCTGCCACTTTCTCTCATGCCTGTCAGGTCGGTTCTGAAAAGAAAGCTAAGGAACACCCCCCAGCCTGCAGCTGAGATGAAGAGAAAGGCTAGAAAGTTGATAAAGGGTATAATCGACAACAGAAGCGCCGCAAGCGCACCGATGAGAAACTGAGAAAAGCGGTTCGCGATATTCCACCTGAAGAGGCCAGCTAGATATTTGCCTAATAGGACAGTGCCGATGAGGTATGACAGGTAAAGAAGCGGCACGGCCGCAAGGAGCAGGACAAAGGCGAACGGGATAGTAAATATTAAAACGAAACTGAGCATTACAAGTGCCGGGTAGATAAGCACCGGGATAAGACCCCACAGGCCAGTTCTCCAGAATGAACGGGCGGGCTGAGGTGCATCGAGTGCTCTGAATGCCGGAATGATAAGAAGCAGAAGGCCCACCACTAAAAAGGAGATGAAAAAGCCGATGCCGATTACAAGCTGCCACACCCACCAGTTGCCGCCCTGTTTCTGACTTTGCTTCTGATCGTAGGTCACCTTGCCCTCAACCCGGGATTTTTCTTGATCGTTAAGCTGCTTTTGTGAAGAATAGGAGAGGTTGCCGGTGATGCTTCCGTTCTCTCCGATTGAGATCCGTCCGGCGTAGGCCTTGACATTGCCGTCGACTACTCCGTTGATGATCACTTCCCTGGCACCCACATGGAGATCACCATCTATTTTACCATTGATAATGAGCTTCTGACATCCTGCGAAGAGATCGCCGCTTACCGTCGCCTGTTCGGTGAGTTCGAGAGTTTGACAGGCAAAGAAACTGTTGTCGTTGACCTTCCCGTCGAGTAAGATGTTCATTCCCGCGGAAATGATTCCGTTACCTGCAACACCCGTAAACGTAAGCTGCTGGCAAAAAGCAATGAGGGTAAGGGCGGTTTGACCGCTGAAGGTAAGCCGCTCGCCCAAAAATATCAGATCTTCTGCTGTGCCGGTGAAGGTGAGATTGCGGCCCAGAAAAAGATAATCCTGCTCCCCGAAATCTCCCGACTCGGTTATGATTCCCCTCTGCTTTTCATCTTGCATTTTGATGATCATGGCCGGAATACTTGCAAAAAGACCAAGTAGAATGATTAAGGAGACGATTTTGCGTTTCATTTTTCCTCCGGATAGCAGGAAAAGAATAGGTACTTCCATACGGAAATGCAATACATGGGCCGATTAGCTGATCATTTCAAAGCTGCCAGTCGCTTCCACCAGGGAGTGTGCATGGAGTTTACCGGGGGCTGGTGTAAAATGAAAAGTGTCCCCTGCTTTTTGAGAACCGTTGTGCGAGTGCGTCCGTTTCTACACCTCCTGAAATGCATTGTGACATTTGCTTCGCCCACCCGCAGGTTCTCTACTGTAAGATCGGGAAGCCAGGCAGGCAGCTGCGGGTCGATAAAAAGGGTCTTGACAGGTGCTGCCGGCTGAAGCCCCAGCATGACATGGGTAAAGAGCGCAAACGCTGCGGCGTTCCAGGTCTGAAATGGATTTGACCGGGGATGTGCCCCCGGATGCAGTGTCGATTCCCTGGGGTATCCCCCAACACATTCGGGAACAAACCCTCCCCACAGCAGCCCCAGTTCGTAGTTTACCTCCAGAAGCTTCTGGGCGTGACTGTCGAAGCCGTACCTTCGAAGCCCGAAAGCAATGGTGGCGTTTTCGACCGGCCACACACTTCCCAGATGATAAGAGAGTGGATTGTATGACGGGTTAGCGCTGGACACGGTGCGCACCCCCCACCCGCTGAACATGTCGCCATCGAAGAGGGCATCCACTACATGACCTATTCTTGACTTGTCGATAATACCGGCAGCAAGACAGTGCCCCATATTGGATGCCCGGGTGAGGATCTTCTCTTTTTTGGAATCGAGCCCGAAAGCGATATATCGTCCCGATTCGACCCAGAACTCCCGGTTGAATCTGCGCTTGAGCTCGATTGACTTTTTAAAGTAGCGGGAAGCATCTTTGAAGGATTTTTTAATAAACGCAAAAAGGGCCATGGCCTGCAGAGCCGCATAGTAGTACCCCTGAACTTCACAGGTGGCTATGGGCGGTTCGACCAGAAAACCATCGCTGTTTACCACCGCATTTTCACTGTCTTTCCACCCCTGGTTGCGAGGACCATCGGGGGATTGCGTCTTGTATTCCAGAAAACCATCGCCGTCGATATCTCCATGGTTTTCGGCCCAGTTTAGTATCGTGCGGCAATGGTCGTAGTGCCTGTTAATCACCTTTTTATTACCGGTCCAGGCATAGTGATGGGCCAATGAAATGATGAACATGAAAGGGGAGGCGTAGTCGCCATAGTAAAGTGAAAACGGGTCTTCTCCCAGTCTTGAGGAAGGGTCGTGCCGGGCCTGCTGGATGATTCTGCCCGGTTGCTCGTCGCGGAATGTGTCGAACCCTTTCCCCTGAAGTCTTCCCAGTCGGTTAAGTGAATGTTCGATTGACACCCCGCCGTCGAACATGGCCATCATCCATCCACTGGTGATGGTGTCTCTCCCGAAAAGAAAAGGGTATCGGGGAAATCCGCCGGCCGGGGTGAGGCACTCATCGGGCTCTCCGTCGAGCAGTGCGGCGCTGGAGATATACTCCATGGATCTGTTCACAATTGAGGCGTAGCCCTGGGGGGATGCGGAGCTTATCCGGCACATGCCGCGTTTCAGGCTTTCTACCTTCTGCAGCCGCTGCACCCAGTCTTGATGACCAGTGGAAAGTTGAGGGTCGATCGGGATGAAGGTGAACGTGAGATCTGCAGTGTTTCCCCTGTCGATTTCCATAATGCGTGAAACTCTGGAACCCTCATGACGCCAGAGAGACTGCTCCGGAAGTACAATTCGTGTTCTGAACGGAAGCTGCGCGTGGTCAAAAAAGTATTCAAGTTTATGAGGCGTTTGGGAAACGCGAACGGGAGCCTTTACTTTCTGCACATTGCTTTCGGCATCATCGAAGGAAGTATAATCGGCTCCATGCTCAAGCTGCAGTTCAAAATGCACGCTACTGTCCCAGCGGTTGGCAATGCTGAGCTTTATGGAAAGGCTGCCCGGCATAACAGTGTAATTTGCGTTTATGTCGAGTCCCAGAACGCTGATTCCCTCCACTTTGTCGATCATACCCGAACCGCTGCCGCCGGTACCCGCTTTTTGTACCGGAGGATAGATGTAGAAAAACTCCATGGTGCTGAAATCGGGCTTGCTCAGAGAGCAGAGACGAAGCTTTTGCCCGTTGATCAAAAATTGGAGCTTTGAAAGGTGGCGCGCGCCCCTGAAATAATAACCAGAGATTCCCCGGGTGATCTCCCCTTCGCTGCGGCAGATCAGAAGGGACTGCCCTCGCCAGATGAAATAGTTTTTGGGCATTACCTGAGTGTCCATATGCCTTTTACACCGTTTGGGGGAGTGGATTACCTAAAGACAATCTTGAGCAAGAGGCAGACCATAGATGTTATCAATTAGGTAATAACCATCCAACCGGGAAGGGGCATCATCCGGTTTCTCTGTGTAGCGGTAAGGGGAAGGGTAGAGAGGACCTTAACCGCAGTTTAATCCTTTAAAATCTAGGAAAACCCTTGCAGTTTGTGTAGTGAAAATTATATTCCAACAAACGGAGAAACCGCTAAAGGAGCGTTGAAATGAAAAAACCTTTACAAATCTGCTGTCTGGCCCTCTCCTTTTTTTCTCTGGCTCTGGCTCAGGAATTCAAGTGGGGCACGGTCACTATGGGGGGAGGAGGATTCGTTTCCGCCATCATCACCTCCAAAACAGAAAAAAATCTCCTTTACGCCCGCACCGATGTGGGAGGAGCCTATCGCTGGGATGACGGGAACCAGGCCTGGATCTGCATTACCGACTGGATCGGTCCCCATGACATGGGACTTCTGGGGGTGGATGCTCTGGCCCTTGACCCCTCAAATCCCTCCCGGCTTTACATGCTGGCCGGAACCGAATACTGGAATCAGGGTAAGACCATGATTCTGCGCTCTGATGATTACGGAACCACCTTCGATACCATAAATGTGACCTCTCTCTTTAAAACTCACGGGAACGGTTTTGGCAGGCAAAATGGTGAGCGGCTTGCGGTCGATCCCAACAACGGGGATATCCTCTTCTGCGGAACCCGCTCCGATGGTCTGTGGAAAAGCACCGATCGGGGATCCTCCTGGTCCAATGTTCCCGGGGTGACTCCTTTGGCCAATGGACTGGGGATCTGCTTTGTCATGTTTGACGGGTCAAGGAGTGCAGCCGGAGTCACTCAGCGCATATATATAGGAATGTCAACAACAGGCAGTAACCTGTTTGTAAGCGATGATGCGGGGGAGACCTGGAATCCCATCGCTCTTCCCAGCTTGTCAAAGCAGGTGATGCCTCAGCGGGCAGTGCTTACTCCCGGTGGAAAGTTCCTGTATGTGACGGTGGCCAACGGTGCCGGTCCCGGTTTCGGTAACGGTACCACCATCAGTAGAGGCGCGGTACTCAAATACGATACAGAAAGCAAGACCTGGCAAGATATTTCACCTGAAAACTGGATTGACGATCCGCCAAATCCCGAGTATCCCGGCCAGACGTTGTGGGATGCGCACTTCGGAGGATTCGGGGGAATTTCCATGGATCCTGCCGATTCAAACCATATCGTGATATCATCTATCAACACCTGGAAGCCTCAACGCTGGGACAACTCCACCAGAGCCGGCTGGGGGGATAAGATTTTCGCCACCACTGACGGCGGCAGCAGCTGGAGCAGTGTTTTCGGTGATATCAAAGATGATGAGATTTCCAATGCTCCTGCAGACGCTCCCATTGCGGTTCTTTACAAAAACGAGTTCAACTGGATCGAGGGGGAGAGCATTCACTGGGCGGGCAGTATCGAGTTTGATCCCTTCAACCCCAAACGGGTGTTTGTCACATCCGGTAATGGGATTTACATGGCAGATAACTTTTCTCCCGGCGAACGGTTCCGGTGGAATTTTACCGTGCGGGGGCTTGAGGAGACGGTTCCTGAGGATCTGGTGAGTATTCCCGGTGGACCGCTTATTACGGTGATTGGGGACTATGACGGGTTTGTGCATACTGATATCACCAAGCCGGTTTCCGGCAGCAGACACACCCCTCAGATCGGATCCACTACCGGGATAGATTACGCCAAGCAGAACCCAGCTGTTGTGGTACGGGTAGGTGGTAATGACAAAGCAGCCGATAATACGGAATACAAATTTCCTCTTTACTACTCCACCGATACCGGTAGAACCTGGACCAAGTTCGCCACTCATCCGGGGCCAGGCCAGAATTACAAGGGAAAGATAGCAGTGTCAAGTGACGGCGAGGTTGTGCTGTGGGCACCTCATGAGAAGAATGTGTTGTACAGAACCGACAACTGGGGAGAGACTTGGACTGAGTGTTCCGGAATAAGCTATAACAAGCCGCTCCCCAAGGCTGATCCGGTCAACCCTAACGTGTTCTATGCGTTCGGTGGTGAAATTTACAAAAGTACCGATAAAGGGGTTAGCTTCAATAAGGTGAGCAGCCGAAATTTCAGCTGGACAAATGACATGCAGGTCACTCCCGGTGTGGAGGGGCATGTGTGGGTAGTGGGCTATTCCTGGGATGGGATTAACGGGGGATTTCTGGCCCGTTCCACCGATGGGGGAGTTACATTTGTGGATATAAACCCCCAGGCTGATCCGGTTTACACTCAGCGGGTGCAGCATGCGGAGGCGGTGGGTTTTGGTAAGGCTGCTCCAGGAACAAATTATCCCGCAATTTACTTTTACGGGACAATTGACGGGGTAAGGGGAATCTGGCAGTCAATCGATGAGGCCAAAAGCTGGGTGAGAATCGATGACGATGAGCACAAGTATGGCGCACTTGCAAACGGTAACTTTGTAAGAGGTGATGCCAATACTTTTGGTGTGGTGTACCGCAGTACAGCCGGTCGGGGGATCGCAGTCCGTATGCCTGCCGAGTGGGTGGATGATCCGAGCAGCCCTGCAGAAGTGAAGCGGGATCCACTTTTTAAGGGGGTACGGTTCAACAGGGGAACGCTTGTGCTTGCAGGTAATTCAGAACCGCTGAGTGTTCAGATCTACAATTTAAAAGGCAGATCTGTTTACAGGGGATCTTTTTCCAAGGCGGTGGAGCTCAAGCTTGCAAGCCTGGTGCGGACACAGGGCTTTTATGTAATTTCAGTACGCAGTTCCGGCAGGGAACTGTTTGGCAAGGTAATGCACATCATTAAATAAACTGACCTCTGGCGCGCGATTCTGCGCGCCAGAAGGTTACATTTTAGGAGTATCCAATGCCTGGGATTGGTGCTTGCGGAGACAATTGCAGTGTATGCCCAAGAGCTCTGGCCGGTCAGGATAAAGACAGGCTCGAAAAAGTGAAGGAGCTCTGGGTGAAGACTGGCTGGAGAGATGAGACGTCTCCTGCGGAAAAACTGGCGTGCGGGGGATGCAGCTCTGAAAATGTATGTGCTTATAGCATTTTGCGTGATTGTGCTTTTGCAAAGGGATATGAAAACTGTGGATACTGTTCCCATTATCCCTGCAGCATTGTGGAAGAGGCTCTTCTTTTCTCTCAGAACAACTCCCGAGCACTTGAGCTCTGTTGCGAAGAGGAAAAAGAGGTGCTGGTAAAAGCTTTTTTCTGCAAAAAGGAAAACTTGGACACAATAGCGGGAAGTCAAAAGAGCTGATAATTTCTCCTCAAGCGCTGTAATCCGCTGGTATGCCCCGTGCTTTCATAAGTTAACCATGGTTTCGATTTTGGATTTTGGATTTCGGATTTTAGAATTCTGATTTCTGAATACATTTGACAAGACGAGGTTAAACATGAAAGCAGTTGTTTTCGAAGGAAAGCACAATGTGGTGGTAACCGATGTTCCCGATCCGCAAATTCAGGAACCTTCAGATATTATTATTCGAATCACCACAGCCGGTATATGCGGCAGCGATCTTCATATGTACGATGGACGCACTCCGGTGCCGCCCGGAACGGTGTTCGGGCATGAAAACATGGGAATTGTGGAGGAAGTGGGTAAGAGCGTCCTTTCCATAAAGAAAGGCGATCGTGTGGTCCTGCCATTTAACATTTCCTGCGGATTCTGTTTTAATTGTGTGCGGGGATACTATAATGCCTGTCTGACCGCCAATCCTGACGGCGCCGGAGCTGGTTACGGCTATGCGGGGATGGGTCCCTTCAAGGGGGGGCAAGCGGAGTATCTTAGAGTTCCATTTGCCGATTTCAACTGTATAAAGCTTCCGGGTAAAGAGGGAGATGAGCTGGAGGATGATTTCCTTTTACTTTCCGATATTTTCCCAACCGGGTGGCATGCCACTGAGTTGGCAAATGTGCAGATGGGAGAACCGGTGGCCATATTCGGGTCTGGTCCGGTGGGGCTTCTTTCAGCTTACAGTGCCATTTTGAAGGGGGCTTCGGAGGTGTTTGTTGTGGATCGTTCCGAAGAGAGGCTGGAAAAGGCAAGCAGCATTGGAGCTATTCCCATAAACATGGAAAAGGGAGAGCCTTCGGAGCAGATTTTTGAATACCGCAAGAAAAACAGTAAATTCAATGCGGCCATGCGTCCTCAGGATGCCAAGATGCCTGGGGTGATGAGTGCGATTGATGCTGTCGGGTATCAGGCTTACAGCGATTTTGACCCTGCGGTGCAGGATCCTGTGCAGAATCTGCGTGAGATTGCCAAAGTGCTCAACCCCACCGGAAGTGTAGGCATGATAGGTGTTTACTTCAAAGAGGATCCCAACGCTCCCGATCCGCTTGCCAAGAAGGGAGAGTACACGTTCCCCATTGGTCTTCTATGGTATAAGGGGGCTACTATCGGAACGGGTCAAACACCTGTCAAGCGACATGCAGAACACCTTCGTAACCTGATTATTGCCGGTAAAGCAAAGCCCAGTTTTATCGTGAGTCAGCGCATACCATTGAGCAAAGCGCCGGAAGCGTACAGCAAATTTGATCTGCGAGGTGAGGGTGAAGGGGCCGGATATACAAAAATTCTGATCAAACCATAAACAGAGACGCCATTTTTATGGCGTCCTCTTCCCGATCAGTCCCCAAAAAGAATCACCCTTGATCGCATACCCTCCAGATAGGGTGAATCGGGGAAGGTTTTGGAGGTGGCTTCGAAAATATGAGAGATAGCCTGGAAATCAAAGTTCTGGTAATAGCACATAAACAGGTTAAAAAGCACTTGGTCTGGAGAATCGTCGCCCAATGGCCCTGAAATAGTGCTGATATCAATATTCTTGAAATAGATGAGTGCGCTTTCGTAAAGTTCCCGAGTCATAAATTCCATGCCGATATGGTAGTTGAGTTCTTTTCGTTTTGCTGGCGAGGCGGATTTGAGATTTTCCAGTAAAGGCGCGATCGAATCCTGAACTGACTTTTCATTTGTTTCGCGTTTTTCATGCTCTGATGCAGCCATCTGCACATAATTTTTTACATTAATGAAATACATGGATCCTGAATACTTCTGCAGAAATCTTTCCCCCTCACGCACAACCAGTTCCCATCTGCGTAAACTGTGAGCAGCAGTGAGCAGATAGTAGTCTACAAGTTCTGCTGCATCCATGCCGCTCCCTTGAGGGGCTTCCGGAGGATTACTGCGCATGCTCATGCAGAAGGTAAGCAGTTCAAAATACTTCATCTGTGAAAGGTAGTTGCTGGCTACCCGGTTGAAATCCATGAAAGTCATTTTTTCCTGCTTTAGTGCTTCAATGGATTGATTGTGTTTTTCTGTTAATGTTTTCAGTCTGCTTCTGACATCTTCCAGGGTGATTTTCGCACAGTTGAAATCAGGTGCTGCCGAAAGAATGGATGAGAGAACGGTCTCTGCTTCTTTAAGCTCGCCTTTATCTTTTTTGTCCAGAGCGTTTCCGAATTGCACAGCAGTTTCGAATGATACTTCGGTATTGCCTGTAAGCACAGCTTTGGCCGCCGGGTGCAGTTTGGCTATTATCTCCAAGCTGGATGAGGCCACTTTTCCGAAGCATCTGTCGAAATTGCGAATATCATCTGTGATCTTGTCACTTCCGATTATGGTACCCTTCTCTGTATTGATAAGTTTGACAGTAATGGTGATTTTCTTTTTTTGAATGAAATAGGAACCGGTGAGAATATAGTGAGCACTGAGCAGGTTGCCTATCTTCGGAGCACTGCTCTCGTCAATTGCCCCGGACTGCCCCAGCGCGATCTCCGCCATGGCTTTTTCCAGCTGTTCCCGTTCTATGAGCGCGATCTGTTCATCAGAAGCCAGTTCGGTGATAAGTATCTCGGTTATGGTTTTTGCCAGCGTCGGAAAATTCTTCTGGGGAGAGAGATCGGAAAAATACAGGACTGAAACTGTCGGTAAATCGGCTGAAAAAACAGTGTAGGGGAGTAGGAAGAGGAGTAGAATCAGAAAACGTTTCATGAATGATTTTAATATTTGTATTAATATGTCCAATAAAGCGTCAGGGAATCAGGTCTGGCAGAGAGAATTCTGGATAGTTCCTCCTGCCTGGAATCCGTTTCAGATTGTACTGTATTCGGGGATAGGTAATCAAGCAAAATACCTCCCTGAAAGTACAGGTAAAAGTAATAGTAACTGGCGGGACTATCTGCTCTTTTTCTTTGGTGTTCCATTTTCATATAATCCAGGTAACTTGAGGTATAAATACCATCTACGCTGTCGGGGGGGATTACTTTTGATTTTGAACGGAGTTTTGCAATATCAGTAAGGTTGAAACCACATTTGGCATAAAGATTGTGTTTATAAATCACATTGGCAATGAGGAGAATATTATAAAACGATTGGGTGGATTCAAAGAGCTGCTGCTTTTGTTGTATTCTGTCCAGCTTGGAATTGAATTTTTCTGAATAGGAAAGCTTATTGAGCCATGCGCTGTGATCTTGTGAATTGTCCTGTTCCGGAACCAATTTTAAGGAATTAGCAGGTACACTTATATTGTTTTCTGAAAAAGCAATGCTGAAACTGTCCGGGTGTATCCAGAAGGTGTTGTTAAAAGGGACAAAGATGCGTTTGCCATTTTCAAGCAGCTCTTGGCAGTAGTTTGAATAATAGTTCTTGAAAGAGGGCAGGCTACCGATTCCCAGACCTTTTTTATCGAGCAGGAATTTTTTTAACAGAACATCGGTTTTGATGAGTAGGTCAGCTATGTGGGTTTCTGGATTTATATTTTGTACAATAATCGGCCTTTTGCCTGCCTTTCTTTGCCAAGTTGCGATAAGTTTCTCATTTGCTACTCCGGGTTCATACAGGCTGGCACTCAGTCCTTTAAAGTTATGCAGATCTCTTTCGTTTGTACCAATGAATATTGATGGAGCCGAATCGTTTTCTAAGACTATATTGAATGCCTGGCAGATATCATCAAATATAAGCCCGTTCTTCTTATTACATATCTGACCGCAAAGAATTATATCACTATTATCCTTCAGAATGAGAGCTGAATTGATTTTTGAAAAGGATACTTTTTCATCAATAGTGGTGCTCTTACTAAGTCTATTCAGAGAAATCGCAATGTTTCGAGGTGGTTTTGCAAAACATAAAGAGAACACTAAACCAAAAACCAAAACAGTAATTTTATTCACCTTATCTCGCTTTGTGAAAAATTGGGTGAGCTTGGAAAAATAAGTAATGGAAAAGATGCTTAGTAATGGTATTTCTAATGATTTAATCTATTCTATAGTCGAATTGGTGATTTGACGTCTGGTATCTGCATGCATCGAAATGCCTGGAAGCACCTGCCAGACACCTCCTCCACCGCTGTTCCGCCGGATAATTGATTTGTCAATCTGTAATAACCCGGTGTGGTTATTGGAGACAAAGAAGATTGCTGGGCCAAAGGCATTGATCTCGTTATTCTCGATCAGAGTTCCCCGAATTGAAAGCTTGATGGTGTTGCCGTCGTTGTAAATGGCTCCACCGCTACCTCCTCCCAGCGTGCCGTCTTGTGCCGGATTGCCTCCGTAGCCGACCGCCCGGTTGTAAGAGAAAAGGCAATCGATGATGGTCCAGGAAACACCAATCGAGCTGATCGCCCCACCGTTGGATCCCACATTGCCAAAGTCCTGAGTTCCGCCGAAGGTACAGTTGACCAGGTAAACAGGAAGGTCGTTGTACTGATCAAATACGCGAATCGCTCCGCCGCCAACGTCCGGTCCACTTTCAGCACAACGGTTATTGAAAAAACGGCAGTTAATCGCCCGGAACCGTCCTCCGCGAACCCAGATTGCTCCTCCGCCGGCATACTGTTTTTCGGATCGTGAATCCCCGTTGGCAAATGTCAGGTTCTGCACGACAAGCCGAGGGCTTGCTTGGTTGTCGCAGTGTGGTGTGGTCCAGTGCTGAGCCTGGTCGCAGGTGTTCATGTACAGAATGCGGGTGGTGCCTCCACCGCTGAGTGTTACCAAACCACCGCCGTCAATCACCACATCCTGGGCTGCATCGTTGAATATCTTTGCAGGTTTGTCAAGAGTTATGGTGAATGGTTCGGTTCCGCCGTTAAAGACTATTTTGCCGCCTTTCGCCACTGCATCGATGAAGGCCTGGCCAGTGCAGCTTTCCGGGGTGCCATCACCCACTATCTGATCGGGAGTGCTGACGTCCTCCGGTCCAGCTTCGGCTGGAATAAGGCTGCTGCCGTCGGGGTTGCCCGCCGGAGGGCCATCCAGAGGGCTGCTTAAAGGATTGTACACGGTGATGAAAAGTGGGCTGCTTTCTTTATTGACGCAGCTGATTGTTAGAACAACCATTAGAATGGCTTCAAATACCCTCATGCTGGTTCGTTTGACAATCACAGGACCTCCGAGGATTGGATGATATCTGCTGCAGGTAATATCTTATTATATAATTGATGGCTGTGGAAATGCATCCACGTAATGATGTTTCTCGGCGCGTATACCGCGGCCCTTACACGGGATACTCCGTTTCTGCGGGAGCTCTGTAAAAAAAAGAATTTTTTCCCTGCCGATACGAAAAAATGTTGAAATCAATTATATCTTCAGTTTTCTTCACTAAAACCCTCCATTTGATCGGGTTTTTCGGGAGTTTTATGGAAAAAATTAAAGTGTTGCTGGATACAGACATTGGTTCCGATATTGATGATGCCCTCGCACTCTCTTACTTGCTGTCTGAACCCCGCTGCGAGCTTATGGGGATCACTACTGTCACCGGGGAACCGCATAAACGCGCCCTAATGGCTCATTTGCTCTGTTCGATGGCTGGAAAAGAGGTCCCGATCTATCCTGGAGCCAGTTTGCCGATGTTCGGAAAACAGCATCAGCCTGTTGCTCCCCATGCCGAGGTGTTGAAAAATTACAATCTCTCCAGAACATTCCCGGAGGGGGAAGCGATCCGTTTCATGCAGAAAACCATTCGGGAAAATCCTGGTGAGATTGTACTTCTGGGCATTGCACCTCTTACTAACATTGGATTGCTTTTTTCCATTGATCCCGAAATACCCCGTCTGTTAAAGGGGTTGGTTCTGATGTGCGGAGTCTTCCATTATGAACTGCCCGAGTTAATAGATCATAAATATGAGTGGAATGCTATTGGTGATCCGTTTGCCACATCCCTTGTGTACAATACAAAGGTGGGCATGCATCGGTCAATCGGTCTGGATGTCACTTATAGAGTCACTATGGGCCGTAACGAAGCACTATGTCAGTTTAATTCACGGCTTCTCGAACCTGTACAGGCTTTTTCGGAGCACCATGCCTATCCACATATAACCTTTCACGACCCACTGGCGGCCATGTCCATTTTCCATGATGATATTCTTTCCTATCAAAAAGGTAGTGTGCATCTGGAATACGGCGATGAACATTACGAAGGAATGACTCGCTGGACAGCAGGGGAGGGAATCCATGAAGTGGCTCATGAAGTGGATAGAGAGGTCTTTTTTGAGAGGTATTTTTCTACTACAGCAGATACGATCGGTGAGGGGTTCCCTGTCGGAAGCTGAAAGGCGGTTGCGCCTGTCACTGTGGACAGGCGCACCAAACTGCTATTTTACTGTGATGATTTTTCTTACTGCTCCGTTATCGATAATCCTTATGCCTGCAGGACCTTTTCTGCTGTTGAGGCTTTCTCTCTGAGAAACTCTGCGGCCCAGAATATCATACATTCGAGTTTCTGTGTTTTTTCTCTGCACGGCCACTTTCCTTCCAGAATTCCTGACAGGCGAAGAAACGTACTCCATCGTTCCAATACCCTGTCCCTGAGTGCCGGCCCAGATGTATCCCTGTTTATCGATAGCCACACAGCTGAGCTGGTCTCCGGGAAGTCCGGTTTCGGCTCTGTTATAAACTGTAAAGGTGGTACCGTCAAAAGAGGACAATCCATAGGTGGCGAGCCATTTTTTGCCATCCTGAGCGATGGTGATCCCGACGCACAGAAGACCCGGAAAATCTGAGGTGAATGGCTGCCATGATTTCCATGTCTGTGCCGCAGAAAAGCGGGTAAGACCGGTGTTTCCGATCCACTTTGTACCATTTGACTCCATGGCCAGAGCGTAAACATCATCAGAGGGCAGCCCCGAACTGTTAGATTCGTAAGGAGTCCAGGTGCCCCCTTCTTTCTTTGCAAGACCGCTTCCTTCTGTGCCTACCCATAGGGCACCAGCTGAATCCAGAGCCAGACTGACAACTTCATTGCCCGGCAGATCCGAGTTTACAATGTTGAATATCTCGACTACCTGCTCGTTTACAAATTTCACAAGACCGTATCCGTATTGACCTATCCAGAGTGTGTCTCCCTGCACCAGCAGATCAGTAACATTGTTGGAAAGCAGGTTGTGGCTTTCCTTTTTGTAAACTTTCCATTCATTTCCGGTTAATGCGGCAAGACCATAATCTGTTCCGAACCATACTGTCGAACCCTGGATTTGAATGCTGTATACGTTTTCACCAGGCAGAAGTGTATTCCTTGTAGTGTAAACAGTCCAGCTCCCGTCTTTATATTTTGCAGCACCGCCTTCAGTCCCGGTCCACATGCCACCATCAGGATCAGGAGTCAGGCAGAGGATCCGGTTATTGGGAATCGAAGTGGAATCGTAGGATGGCTTGTCCCAATTACCCGCTTTACTATAGCTAAAAAGCCCGTCGTCAGTGGCGACCCAGAGAAGTCCTGTATTGTCAAACTGAATATCTCTCACACTGGGGTAAATATCTTCCGGGAAATAGTAGGGCTCCATTTCTGGAACGGATGTCAATTTGGCCACTCCGGAGCCGGAAAGGCCCAACCAGAGATCACCCGTTTCTGGATTCTGACTGATACCGCCAATGTATTCATCATTGGGCGTTGATGTGACCTGCTCAAAACTGTCACCATTCAGCTTGATGAGAGCACCGCCTTCAAGCGCAAACCAAACAGTGTCAGATTTATCTACAAAGATCTCATCAACCGCACTTTCATATTCGCTGAACTGGTCGCTGGTGATATGCTTCCAACCTTCTGCACCGGTGAAACTGACCACACCATTACTCTCGGTGGCCACCCAGAGCCGGTTTGTGCTGTCAACCGCACAGCTTGAAAAGTACTGGTTGGCAATTGCCGGAAAATCATCTTTTGTGTAAACTGTAATGGTGCCGCTGGAGGAGATGTTTACGATCTTACCCTGGTCAAGGGTGACCCATGCACCACCTGCAGTATCGCTGGATATTGCGGAGGTGGTTCCAGATGGAAAATCATCCTTTCCACAGATGTAAGAGGTCCAGGTTTTCTGGGAGCTCAAGTAGGCTACTCCGTACCTGCTTGCCACCCAAATGCCTCCCTTTTTATCTGGACAGATGTCGGTCATATTGTGATCTGCCATAAGTGAATTGGCATGGGTGTATTTTACCGATTTTTTGGTGGTTGTATTATACTCAATCAATCCGCCATAGGAACCTATCCACAGAATTTCACCGGATGCAGCCAAAATGTCCGGGTAATCTGTTGAAGTGTGGTTAAGCCAGTTTTCGGCATGTAAACTGATGGCTGCAAAAAAGAACAGAATCGGAATTTGTGGTTTCATAATCAGATCCTTTTTCAAAATATTACCATGGAGTTGAATTCTGGAAAACTGCGTTTTCTGCCGCTGTTTTGTAACTTATTCCGCTCACAGCAACTGTTGATTCAGCAGACAATCCGACGAGTGTCTGGTTAGCCACCCGAGCCGTCCCCGAAACGCTGGTTTTAAAGCCGAAATCAGTAGGTTGACCGTTTTTATCAAAAGTGACTGTCATTCCCGAGCTGGCACCCACTTCGATATCTGTTCCCACAGGCTCTGCCCCCAGAGAGGCCTTTACTCCTGCAGCAATGGTAAGTTCCGTGCTCTTGTTCTTGAAATTGTACTTGCCCCCCACAATTATCCCTTCACCACCCTCAACTTCTATTGATTCGCAATCAACAGAAACGGAGGCTACGATGACCGAAACTTTGAGTTTTGTTCCGTTTTGAAAGGGACAGGGAGGACCTTTCTCTTTCTGGGGTACACTCGCCTGCGGTTCCGGAGCAGGATCGAAGTCGGGGACTTCAATTTCTGCTAAGCTTTTGGCAGTAGCGTATCCCATGCACAGAGCCATAGCTCCGAATTTCCAGCTTGAGGCATGTACTCCTAATATGGTATAGGGGGTTTGGCGGCGAAGCATCTCCGCCTGGGTGAATACAAATCCCTGATCATCAAAAATGCTGTTTATGTACGGCTCCGAATAGATCCAGAACTCCTCCACCAGAATTCTATCCGCCTCATAGGCCTCTTTGGCAACTTGGCGCCACTTCATAAACCAGTTGTCATAGGCCTGAACCTGCTTCTGACCGCTCTCCTTTGTAATCTGAGCCCACTGCTCCAGACATTCTGCTGCTGTAGATGGAGAGCATGATGCCTCCCAGGCCGCGAGCTTGATATCTGCTGTGGCTGAAATTTCGTCAAGCGCATTCTGCAATGCTTCATCGATAGGTTTCATTTGTTGCGTATAGCGGTCTTGATTCTCCTTGTGACGGTCTGAATAGTATTCTCCCAGATAGGTAAGCTGAGTGACAGCTCTCTGGTTGTAGTTGGAAATGTTAACGAAACGATTTTTTGTCGCTGCATCGCTGTTCATCACCGTTTCACCCAGCTGTAAAGCATCCGCAACCACTTGCAGACCCTTGGCCATGGTGCTGTCTTCAAATCTGACAAGTCCCTCATACGCAGCACACATCTGGTCTATGCCGGCCCAGTTGGGAAAATCCGGTGTCACTAATCTTCCATACAGGGGAACAGAGGACTGGTCCGGCCGCTGCGTACTAGATGGATCATACCCGCTCCCAGCTCCGGGAGGACTCTGCATCCCGCCCCCATTGGCCTTGACTCCCTCCATAATGCTTTTTACTGACGGGCCGAAGGCGAAATTTGCAGCTTTGAGCATGTGCTCCGCTGCCTTGAGTAGCTCGCCGCGACCGAAATAGAGTATTCCCAGAGACTTATGGGCAGGTCCATAGCCGGGGTTTTCTCTCAGGGCATTTAGAAAGACTCCTTCAGCCTTTTTGTCGTCTCCCAGTTCAAAGAGAGTATTGCCCAGATTTGCAAGTATTGCCGGAGCCCAGGGGGCTGCTTTTCTACCATATAAAAGAACTGTCAGCGAAAGCTGAAGACTGTCGCGATCTCGTAGTAACGCACCGAAATTATTGAGGCACTGGACGTCCTTGGGTGCCATAAGAACTGCTTCAGAAGCATAGGTAATTGCCTGGTCATACCCAACATTCTTCCCCATTAGTATCATGGCAACACTTGACATGCTCCGCGCCGCCCTGGCTTTCATTGAATCGCCACTGGTTAACTCAGCAAGTTTGATATCCGATTGGGTGAACATACTGTCCGCCGATGTCATGTTTTCCAGGCCGCGCATCTTCCACCTTTGGGCAATATCGATAATCTGCTGCTCAGTTATTGTAATTGAGGTGTCGACATTCCGTACACGGGCAGTATCCATCATGAGATTGGATTGCCACTGGTAACTGGTAAGGGGAATGTGAATCGTAGCGTAACTGCTATGAGATATTATCAGGGTATCTCTAACCGTCAGAAGGGCATCTTTCGATGTTGATTCCGACAACGACATAAGCGGTTTTATTACATGTCCTTTGCCGGTTATAAATCTGATAGCAAATATCTGCTCCCCGGCAGTAAATCGAATCAGGTACATTTTACTGGTCGATAGAACTGTTTCTGGAAGCCGGATATTGGTGCTTCCCGCGTTTATTTTAAGGTTGTGTGCACTGTGAATAAGCTTTCCGTCAGCGGTGAATATCTGCAAGTTTCCGTCATCACGACTTTTAGCAGTCCAAATCTCAATTTCCTGGCCCTTAATTGTAGCCCGTACTCCTCCAGATGCCCTCTTTTGCATCACAACAGGGGAAATCTGGCCATAAAGACCAAATAAACCATCTTCATCGGTTATTGAGGAAATATTGGCTATCGCCAGCCTAACCGATGCATTAACCACCGGTTTCCCATCTCTGCTTCTTACCTCGCCCTGGACTTTAACCGGCTCGGCCGATGATTGCAGAGCCGAAAACAGTACCAACATGATGCACATCCATTTGTGCATAGAATCTCCTTCGTTAGGGGAATCGACCGGGGATGCATAAGTATAGATGATCCTGAAAGGGAAATCAACAGAAATGGTATACGGAGGGGAGTTAAGCGGTTCAATTGGCCAACGTGTATGATACTACACGAAATTTTTCTTTCCCTCTTTACAACCATGTGTCCCGACTTGTATTTACTGGGGGTAGTGGTGCAAACACCTCAGGCTACTTTGAATTCAGGCTACTTTGAATTCAGGCTACTTTTTAATCCCGGCGGATCAGCTTGGGGTTTCTAATCTAAAGATGGGAAGACCATGAAAGAGAAAAATCCGCTTCTCTACGAGGAATATAACCGCGAAGAGCGAAATTTATGCAGTCATCTTTTCAGGCTTCTGCTCGAGCCCAAAAGGGATTATAGAGCACTGGAACTGTTTTTGGGGAGACGTTTTGATCCAGACAAGGTGAAAATCTTCTCTGAAGTGGCACTGATACGGGATGCCTATTATGCGCGAAAGCCTGAAGTGGATGCTTTCATGGCCAGTCTGGTTGAGCTTGTTGCCAGGCAGTCCGGGATTGAGGATTTTACTCCTTTTGCGGAATTGCCTTCAGATCTGAAAGACCCCACTCAGACTCACCCTAAATTGATCGCCTTGAAGTTTCGGGTTTTCCATCAGGATCAGATGAGGCCTGACGATTCCAAGCTCTACGGCTCCCTTCAGGGAATATTCAGTACTAAGCCGAGTCTTGCGATCTGCCTTGAGGATGAAATGAGAGTTTATGAGGCAAATTACAGCTTGGGCTTTGACTCCAGTTCTGTCTGCAGAACAGCACAGATCGCTGAAATATGGGCAAACCTTCTTTTTCAGGACCTGGGGTATGTCTCACCACCAATGGTTCAGGTTCTCAAACTCGGCATGGAAGACACTGAACCATGTGTGTCCTGGGAAAAAGTGGCTTTCATTGCCGATGAAGTGCTTGGAAGTTGTGATCCTACCAGCCGCGCATTCAAAGAGGCGGTTGTAAGTGTGAGAAATTTCAGACAGTTTCATACCTCCTGATCTTTTAATGCCCATTTTTTCGCCGGGTAATCGAGTATAACATGAATATTATCGTGTATTGGAATACACGAAATTTTTTCAAAAACTATTTCCTTTTTCTGTGCGATTTATTACTATATAAGGGTAAGGCGAATAAACCTGTGTAGCACATCTAGTTAAAAATGCTCAATTCGCCCTTTTAATATACACGTTATATAAGGAAATTCATGACAGAATTCACCAATTCTCCAAATAGATTTGTGCTCAGGTTCATTGCCGGCATTAAGCAGTTTATCCGCGGGGAGCTGCAGCAGAATGAAAAGCTGCTTCTGGACAGCTGTCAGCAGACTGCCCTCAGTCTTCAGAGTGAGAGGGAGGCTATACTTCTGGAAAAGGAGATGATGCAGAAATTCCAGGGAATGCCTAATCTGGGGCCGGCGCTGGATCGATGGATCCGAAGCGAGAGTCGCTTGTTGAGGGTGGCAGAAAATCAGCTCGTGGAGCTCACTGACAGATTAGATGAGCTGGAGAGGCGCATGAGAGAATCAAAGGGTGGCGCCGGGGCTAGTTAACTGTAAACAGGAATTCTTATCGGGTTGCAAGAATCGGGGGCGGGTAGTCCGCCCCATTAAGTTATTCCTCAGTGATGATCACTTTTATGTACCTGTCTACCGATTCCAGACCCAGAGTATCACTTGCAGGAGAAACAACTCCGTTTTCCTCAGGACCCGTATTTGCGGAAGCCTGACGCGGTGCCTGGTTGGACCCGAAACCGATCTCCTGGTCTTCCTCTGTGCCGGCATTCCATATTTGTACACTGTCGGTTACATTTCCGGTGGTGATCTGACCCACTTCCGGCCACAGTAGAATGCCACCCTGATCTGGCGCAAAGAACAGATCGTTGCTTTCCACCAGCATGGTTGCAAAGTAGAGCCTGTCTCCGGGATTGATTTCGGTGCTGAACGAAAGAGTGTCTCCCGGGGCAATGCTATTGAAACTATTGGCCGTAATACCCCTCTGTTCAAGAGAGCTGATGAGCGAGGAGGGATTGCCATCTTCCGCAAGACGTTCCAGGGCACTTGATGCACTGTCTCCGGAAACAAACAGAAGCGAATCATTGTTGGAGATTACCCACAGCCCTCTTGAAAATGCAGTGGAAACACCTGTAACCTTGTCCAGATAGTTGGAAAGCGGAACGGGGTTTCCATCTTCAGCCTGAGCTTCAAGACCATTTGCAGCGCTGTCGCCAGGGACAAAAATCGGTGAAGCCTCCTTGTGCACTGCATATACTCCCGGGGAAATTGCCGTGGGAGATGTCGGCTTTACCCGTAATGTCACACTGAAATGATTACTGCCACTGCTTCGAATGGTGGCCTGCATGACGTTGGAGGTACTGTATTGAGAATTATTTACTTTGCGAATGGTGGCAATAGTGTCTGCCGGGCCGCTGTTGGGGCCGCTCTGACGAGGAGCCTGATTAGCACCGGTCCCGATAGGCTCGTCAAGTTCGGTACCGGCATCCCAGAGGTAGATCTGATCGGTGATGTCGACTGAATTGAGCGGTTCGCCCTGATCATCGTAAAGAGCAATGCCATTTGGGTCGGGAGCGAAAAACCAGTCGTTTGACTGACCGAACATGGTGGCAAATGAGAGCCGGGAACCTTCGGGTGCTTCGAATTCGAAGGTGATTGCCTGCCCCGGAGGAATAGGCTGGGTGCCGAAGGTGTCGGAAGCGAGTACCTTGAAAGTATCGGATTGATTAATGATTTGCACTTGTATGTTTCTGGTGTTTGATCCGTCTGACCCGGTGCTGTTGTCATCATCGCTGCAGCCACTCCAGAAGACAAGTGCTGCTGTTGCAAGTAGCCACGGTATTCTGTTCATTGACCCTCCTTGATAAGGTAAAAGCTTTAGCGGTAGCTATCTGTTACAAACAGCAAAAGCCGTGCTTGATAAGGTGGAGTCTGGGTTTGTCGATGATAAGCGCTTAACCGGTCCCAGCCTTCAGTTCTTGCCAGCTGGTACTACCAGCGGTTCTGATACCACTCCACCGGTGTTTAACTCTCAAAGCCGTGTTGATACTGTCTATCTGGGATGGGATCGGACACGTACTAACCCCTCTCCACTCACATTGAGCCTAGGTCTTCCAAGTTGGAAGACCTTATGATCCTACATGAACGAAAAATTACCTTCTGAGTGCGCTAGCAACCTGCGGGTAGTATTTTGGTTTCAGAATATATAATCAGGAGGTACAGTGAAAAGCGAGATCAGATGGAAGCAGCGTTTTCAGAACTTTGAAAATGCTTATAACACAATGCAGCGAATCTTTGATCGGTACCAGTTGGACCCTGATGATGAGGTCGTCCGCATTGCACTCGTTCAGGCCTTTGAATTTACTTTTGAACTGGCATGGAACACCATGAAGGACTATCTTGAAAGCGAAGGATTTACGAGTATAGGAAGCAGTAAGCAGACTATTCGAACAGCTTTTCAGTCGGGATTAATTTCAGAAGCAGAAAAATGGATGAGTGTTGTTGAAAAGAGGAATTTAGCCAGCCATACCTACAATCAGGTTATTCTTAACGAAACAGTGCAGTACATTGTAGATGAATTTTTTCCTCTGGTTGGAACTCTTTATCGGGACATGAAAAGTAAGATATGAAATACGGTTTGAGTGAAAAGCAGTTGACGGAAATCATTTCGTTTATTCATCAAAATTCTGAAGTACAAAAAGCGGTGCTTTTCGGTTCGCGCGCCTGTGGCACATATAAAGTCGCATCAGATATAGATATCGCCTTGATGGGCGATAAAGTAACCTCTTCACTTGCGGCAAAAATGAAATTCACAATAGAGGAAGATTCCAGTCTGCCATATTTCATTGATTTTATTGCTTACCCCTCTATTACAAATGAGGATCTTAAGGAACATATCCTCACTAGGGGAATCGTTATTTACAGCAGGGATGAGTAAGCCTGTTTTTAATTGTGACAAAAACTTTAGATTTGGGATAACCATGAAAGGGAGTACGGCTAATTTCAAGCAGCCGTACGTTTCTGATACTTATCTGATCGTAATCTGCTCCCGGTACTTGTTTTCATTCACCTGAAATTCCAGCAAATATGTACCCCGGGCCAGGCCTTTTAATACTACTGAATGTGTTCCCGCTTTTTGTATCTGGTTGACTACTGTTTTAACCCTACTTCCTCTGAGATCATGAAGTGTCATCTTCACATGGCTTTGAAATGGGAGGGAATACTGTAGTTTTTCGTTCTGATAAGCACAATTGTACTCTGTATTCAATAAACGTTGGTTGTTACTCGCAACAGATGTCGGTACTGTAAAGAACTCCGCATAATCAGAGAATTTGGCATTCCAGTACTCATTGACCCCTCTCACTCGCCATATGTAGTTATTACTATCAGGCAGTGATGTGATTTCAATAGTTGTATCCAAAACCAGGAAATCTATGACAGGAATCGAAAGGTCATACTTATTGTAAATTTCGATCTGATACATGCTTATAGCAACAACGCTTTTCCATACTAAATTAAAAGGCTGTTCCACCTGTTCAGATACGGGATAAATAATTTGAGGAATGTCCTCTGCAATCATATAGATATCATCAATATCCAGAGTATCGCTCTCCACTGCAGGGTTAAACTCTCTACAGATCTCCCATGCGATGTTAGTTGCATGCTCAATGTCCATAGGCTTAAACGACTTTGCCCAGTCCGGTTGAGTAAGGTCATTCATTGATACAGTGACTTCATTCCACTCATTTGTAACCGTAAAAGTATCATTCCAGTATCCGAATGCATCGTCAGGTGGATTTTTGATAATCGAATATTCATCAATGTCTTTAGTCTTTACTTTAAAGCATACCCTAAGGTTATCTTTGTGAGATCTTATTTTGAATCGAAACCCTGTTATCATTTTTAGATTTATTGAGCTGCCTAATCTGTTTAACATTGCATTACATCCCACATACGGTTGAGCTATTCCCTTTTCCGTATTCCATGAAGAACCAAAAGTAAATGGCATGGTGGCATACTTGTTATCGTTTTCCTCACCCAGAGTGAACTGATAAGTCTTTACAGTATATTTATCCTGCATGTCAGGTATAAAGGAGGGGTAGCCTTTAAAGTGGCGGGGCCCATCGGTATAGGAAACATCTATAACCGACGGTCGTGAAATGGAATCACTCTGTGGTCGATCATTGGCTCCTACTCCATAATTATCGTCATAATAGTACCAGTAATACTCGAGTTCATTCTGGTTGGTGCCATCAGTGTGGTCGTCTATCAATAAGTCCGCATGGATCAAGGAAAAGAGACACAACATTGCAATGTCAATCTGTTTCATGAGTACCCCCAGGCTGTCACCTATTTATAATGGGTTCAAACGGTTATCACCAGTATAGTGGCATCCGATGAGTGGGAGGTTCGAAACCGATTTGCGAAGAATGAGAGCGTTTTGTATTGAGAAGGTGAAAATGAGTGGCGGCGGAGTTACAGAGTATCTGGGGCAGAACACCTCAGATACTCTGCGAAAAAACTAACCCTTAGTGGTGGAACTGCTGCGTTGTCTTTTGTTCTTTTCCACCGAGTCGTAACCTAAACCGCCCCATAGAGCAATAGCCCGTGCGTGACAGGAATTGAGGCAAATGCCACAACCGATACACTTGTCTTTATCGATGACGTGACGATCCCCTTTTTCACCTTTAATGGCACCGGGAACGGGGCAGACACTGACACACTCTCCGCATCCGTCACACTTGGTATCGATATTGGCTTTGGGGCGAACCTTAACCAGGTCAACAAAGCATTTGGATGGGCACTTGTTGCTGGCCGGTATAAAGTTTTCATCTTTACTGTAGTCAAGTACAGGAATATTGTTTTCCATGCTGATTGCTCCTGAAGGAGTAGCCTTGACGCAAAGTGTGCAGGCGGTACATCCCACTGAACAGTACTTCTTTACTTTTGCACCTTTGTCATGGTTTGAACAGGCCAGGAAAATCTTATGGACTCGCGGAATGAGTGAGATTACTTTGCGGGGACATGCCTTCACACACTTGCCACACCCTGTGCATTTATCCGGATCCACAACAGCAACACCATTATCATTTACATAGATAGCATCAAAGGGACAGGCTCTTACGCAGCTACCCAGACCAAGACAGCCGTCAGCGCACACCTTGGAACCGTTACCGGTAAGAACTGCGGCATGACAGTCTTCAATCCCCTGGTAGGCTGCTCTTTCCAGAGCCTCTTTTTTGCCGCCTTTGCAGTGCACCACAGCCATTACCGGTTCGCTGGATGAAGCGGTCACCCCCAGTATGTCGGCGATATCGTGAGCCGCTTTTGAACCACCGGGAATACAGCCCCCTGGGTCAGCTTTACCTTCCGCCACAGCTTTGGCAAAGGCACTGCACCCAGGGTAACCGCAAGCTCCGCAGTTTGCATTAGGTAACACGTTCTGAATGCGGGATATCTTTGGGTCCACAAAAACGTGCAACTTTTTGGAGGCGATCCCCAAACCAACACCGAAGAAAAGGCCCACCGTGCCAACTATCAGTACAGGAAGAAAAATTTCCACGCTTATCCTCCAATGGAAGCAAAAAGTTTGAGTCCCGAGAAACCCAGAAACGCCAGTGCCATGAGACCTGCTGTGACAAATGCAATCGGCAGGCCTTCAAGTGTTTTGGGGATATTTGCCAGTTCAAGCTTTTCCCGCAAACCGGCCATCAGCACAAGTGCAAGTGTGAAGCCCACACCTGAAGCGGCTCCGTTGATGATGCTCTCTACAAAGGTAAAGGGCTTGCCGCTGAACTGGTTGATCCCGGTATTGATGATCGCTACTCCGAGAATGGCACAGTTGGTGGTGATCAGTGGCAGATAAATCCCCAAAGACTCGTACAGGGCGGGGGAGAACTTCTGCAGTGCCATTTCAAGAAGCTGCACCAGAGATGCAATCACCAGGATAAACACTATGGTGCGCAGGAACTCCACTCCCATTCCCACCAGCACATATTTATTGATGGCCCAGGTAAACATGGATGCCACAGTCATAACAAATACGACTGCCATGCCCATTCCAGTTGCGCTGGAGAGTTTCTTTGAAACTCCGAAAAAGGGGCACAGCCCCAGGAATCGGGCCAGCACAAAATTCTGAATCAGTACTGCGGCTATGGATATCTGAATAATGCTAATGATGCTGCTCATGTGCGGGCTACCTTTCTGCTGCGCAGGAAATTCACAATACCCATTACAAGTGCAATCGCGAAAAATCCTCCCGGTGCAAGAACAAAGGCAGTCATGGGCTGAAATTTCGGTATTACAAGAAGATCGAAAATCTTATTACTTCCCAGTAATTCGCGTATGACGCTGAGAATCAGAAGTGATACTGTAAAGCCCATTCCCATAACCAGTCCGTCAACAAGAGAGGCGAACGGGTTGTTCTTGGAAGCAAACGCTTCTGCACGCCCCAGAATGATGCAGTTTACAACAATAAGAGGAATAAAAATCCCCAGCTGCTGGTCCAGAACCGGAATGTACGCTTTGAGAATAAGCTGCAGAATGGAAACAAAGGTGGCGATTACCACGATAAAACAGGGAATTCTCACCTTCTCCGGGATCCACTTCTTGATAATCGATATAATCACATTTGAACATGCCAGCACGAATGTGGCTGCCAGACCCATCCCCAGACCGTTCCTCACTGAAGTACTCACTGCCAGGGAGGGGCAGAGTCCGAGTGCAAGAATCAGTATGGGGTTTTCAGTTACTACGCCGCGCTTGATTTCTTCGCCCAGCATGATCAGTTTTCCCCTTTTATAACGTTAGTGTCTGCGATCTGTTCGTGGTCTTGAGAAACCGGTTTGGAGGATACGCTGGCGCCGGATACTGCTGAAACAGTACTCTTTTTTGCCAGTTTATTTAGGTATACAGAGACCTTCTCCTCAATTCCTCTGGTTACCGCTCTGGTGGAGATGGTGGAGCCGGTAATGGCGGAAACCGCGTTTCTCTGCTTGAGCTGTTCGCGACCGGAATTATCAATCTTGTGCCACTCTCCAAGAGATTTTTCTATCTGAATCGGCTTGAGGCTGGATAATCCCTCAAACTGCTCTGTAAACCACGGTTTCACTTTTTCACTTTTGGCCATGGGATTCCAGATGTATTTGGAGGAGGCCACCTCCTGAACACGGGAACCCAGCCCCGGTGTTTCGCTCTGCTCCAGGACGGTCATACCCAGAATATCACCATTCGGGTTAACGCCAACCATGTATTTGATATCGCCAGCGTAACCTCTACTGCTCACTTCGAAGGCATATCCTACAAATCCTTTTTCATTTGAAGCAGTCCAGTATTTCGCCGGCAGATCACCTTTACCCTTTTTTTCGGCAATTGTAACCTTTTCAGGGAATACTGCTTCCAGGGCGCTTTTCTGAGCCTCCTGAGCTTGAGCTGCAATCTTGTCTTTTGTCTTAGAGTTTGCGACACCGATGGCTAAACCTGCAACCATCGATATCACCATCAGTGCTACCGTTAGTTTAATGATGTCAATCACGTTTGGCTACCTCGCCGTAGATTGTTGGTCTGGTGTATCGGTCAATAAGAGGTACAGTAAGGTTCATTAATAATATGGAATAGGAAACACCTTCCGGGTAGCCACCATATTTTCTAATGACAAAGGTGAGTAACCCGCAACCGATTCCAAAGAGAATGCGCCCATTTGGAGTGATGGGGGAGGTTACCATGTCAGTTGCCATGAAAAAGGCACCCAGCATAAGGCCGCCAGCCAGTATGTGGAAGGTGGGTGTGATCAATGCATCGAGTGTAAAGTAAGAACCGGTTCCGTTGGCAATCCAGAAAAGCAGGAAAACTGTGGCGATATAGGAGAGGGGAATGCGTATGTCCACGATCCTTACCGCGATGAGAAAGATGCCTCCCAGAAGCAGCGCTATCGCGGATGTTTCCCCAAGGCTTCCCCCCACGTTTCCAAGCAGGAGTTCCTTGAATGCATCTGCAAAGGTCGCAGCCTGATAATTCCCGTTTGCGAAAGCGATTTTTATGGCTCCAAGCGGTGTGGCTGAAGAGACTCCATCCACCAGACCATTGATGTTGCCGAAATTGGGAATTGTCCAGGTGGTCATGGCTGCCGGAAAATTGGCCATCAGAAATGCGCGTCCCGCAAGCGCCGGGTTAATGAAGTTGCTGCCCAGTCCCCCGAAAACCATCTTTGCAACTCCCACAGCGAATGCAGACCCGATCACCACCATCCAGATCGGAAGACCCGAGGGTACGTTGAAGGCCACAAGAACGCCGGTGATCACAGCACTGTAATCCCCGATTGTCTGTGGACGTTTAAGTAATCTGTTGATTATCCATTCCGTACCTACAGCTGCTATCACGCTGGCTGCAGTCAGAGTTAAAGCTTTCCATCCGAAAAAGACCACGGAAGCCACAAATGCGGGTACCATGGCAAGGCAAACGCACTTCATAATCAATGGAACGCTTATAGCAGAACGTACATGGGGAGAGCTTGATAAATGAAGCAGCGGAAGAGTTGTTTCTTTGGCTGCGGTCTGCTTTTCCGCAGGAGCTCCAGTTTCAGTTGTCTGTGTTGTGGTCATGATTCCTCTATTTTTTCTGTGCGGCTGCTCGTTTGGCCTGGACAGTATACTTGCCAAGCTTCATGAAATGCACAAGGTTAATCTTAGAAGGGCAGGCATAGGCGCATGAACCGCATTCAACACAGTCCATGAGGTTCCATTCGACAGCATCATCAATGTGGCCTTTATCGACCAGCTTGGCCAGTCTTGAGGGCACAAGATGAATGGGGCAGGCCTTGACACATATTCCGCAGTTAATGCAGGGATATTCCCGCACTGCGGGAGTGGTCTTGTCATAGGCCAGAAGACCGGAAGTGGATTTTATAACCGGCACATCCAGTTCTGATTGAGCCAAACCCATCATCGGGCCACCCATGATCAGCTTTTTCATCATGGAAAAATCCGTATCGCAGGCTTCAAGTAAAAGCCGCACAGGAGTACCCAGACGTACCAGCATATTTTTCGGCGCTCTTACTGCAGGACCTGTAACAGTTACAACTCTTTCGTAAAGAGGAGAACCCACCAGGATGGAATCGCGAATGGCAAGGGCGGTCCCTACATTCTGCACTACGCAACCGACATCCATCGGCAATCCGCCGGACGGTACTTCTCTTCCAGTGACAGCATTGATGAGCTGCTTTTCTCCCCCCTGGGGGTACTTCGCTTTAAGAACCGCAATGGTGATATCTTTATATTTGGGATCGGAAAGCTTCTCTGTGATGGCCGCGATGGCATCCGGCTTGTTATCTTCGATACCAATGTAACTCTTCTTGGCACCCAGAATCTTTCTGAGGATGAGCATTCCGACAAGAAGATCTTCAGGACGTTCAAGCATCAGACGATGGTCAGCCGTTAGATAGGGCTCACATTCTGCCGCGTTGATAATGAGTGTGTCAATGGGCTTGTTGCTGGGAGGTGAAAGTTTTACCTGTGTGGGAAAACTGGCTCCACCCATACCCACTATACCGCAGGAGGCGATTTTCTGCACAAGTTCTCCCGGTGCAGCTTCCCGCCATGGTTTTTCAAAGGGAATGAATGGTGCTTTTTCTTCGGAACCGTCGTTTTCGATCTCCACTGCCATAACTTGTCGACCCAGCGGATGTGCAAACGGCCCCACTGAAGTCACGGTTCCGGCCACAGATGAATGAATGGTGGAGGAGACAAATCCTCCCGGTTCACCGATCACCTGACCTATAACTACCCTGTCGCCACGTTTCACTATCGGTTTTGCCGGAGCTCCGATATGCTGGGACAGGGGGATAACCACTTTTGATGGTGGCGCAAATACCTCTGTCGGCAGCTTTTCAGTCTGAGACTTGCTGTGGCTGGGGTGGACGCCGCCCTTGAAACTGAATTTCTTAGACAAAGAGAGACTCCTGTTTTGGTACGCAGCTGTGGATCAAAATTGAAGGATTCAATCGGCTCCTACTCGATGCACTTATGTTTGAGGATTTTAAAAGTACAAAGGGGCGCCGAACACAGTCAAGTAAATTCATCGCTGCCGCATCTTCCTTCAGATTATGACCATGTGGCTGCAGCAGAATCGAAACTTCGTGCTGGTAGTAAGGTATATTTATTCCTTATACAATTCGAAATCGTTTTTAAGAGGAGTATTTGTGGGTACGATTCAGGCACCTTCTGAGGTTAAATTGTTCATTGCTGTCATGTTCCACAAAACCTTTCAGCTCGACGATGCTCTCTCTCTTCTTACAGCTCGTTTTGGTGTAATTGAGCGTAGCTACGGACCTGTTCCGTTCTCCTGGTCTGATTACTATGAATCGGAAATGGGAACGGATCTGCTCAAATTTTACGCAGTATTTGAGCAACCGGTGCAGCGTTCTACACTGTCGGGTATAAAAAACTTCTCGAACGATCTGGAGGCCAAGTTTGCTCTAAACGGTAATAGAGTTGTGAATATCGATCCGGGTTACGTTGCCAGAGATAAACTTGTGCTAGCATCCACCAAGGATTTTTATCACAGGATCTATTTAGATGAGGGAATTTATGCGGAGGTCACTCTTCACTACCGCAAAGGTTGTTTCAGGTTTTTTTCCTGGACGTATCCGGATTATAAGGAGCCGGATTTTCTTAAATTCCTGGAGATGGCCCGCGCAGATTTGGTATATGAATTGAGAAAATAGCTCCTCGACAACTCGTAACGACGCGCTGTTTCCTTTAGTTGATAGATCTGGTGCTGATCTCGTTATCCCGCTCGTCAAATCCGCAGAAAGCTGAAAATTTATCATTATGACTTTATTGGATATGTGCTTTTTACCCTGCATGATTCTGGCAATATGTACCGAATCGATCCCGATCTTCTGAGGCATATACCTGAAAGAGAAGAAATGGTGAGAGCTTTTCTTCAATTTATAAAAATCCCGAAGAAATTCCCGGTAGTTCAGGTAATCAAAGATATTTGGGCTGCTCATCTGTACCAAAGTCCGAAAAAACTGGAATCGATAATGGATTTTGTCAAGTGGTTGAGACAATCTGTAACAGTATACAATTAAAAAAAAGGTTGGGATAACTGAACTGTTTCGAATGTGAAAGACTGGTAAAGCACAACTGCTCAAGGTATTCTCAGTAAGAGGCAATCACCGCTGCAGATACCAGTTGATTCCCCACCTGAATGTCACTCCCGGTGAGAAATATCCTGGAACGTAAGACTGACGCAAGTTGAGCAGATTGTCAACCTTGTAGAACAGTCTGAAAGAGCGGATGTGGGCAGTGATCTTGAGGTTCAAATTATAAATAGGATCACTCCAGACATTGAACCCGCCAAAGGAAACCGGATCGCGATGGCTCCAGTAATCAAGTGCCAGCTGCGTTTCGATGAATTCCCGGGTTCCCGAGGGATGAATCACATGAGAGAGGGCTCCTGATGCCCGTACATACGGTTTGCTATCCGAGAGCAGCGTTTTGCCGCTGAATGAAAATCCCTTCCAGCGGGCAGTGGTCGGAGCGATAATCAAAGTATGCACCGGTTGGCGGTATGGAGGTTTCCACTCCGGCCAGGCATTTTCAACTGCAAACTCTCCAATCCCCTGCAAATATTGATATCCCAGAAGAAGGTTTGCCCTGTTTCCCTTAAGTAGCAGCTCTGTGCTGGCCAGACGATAGTGATTGTTATAGGGGCTGAAATCGAAAGCATCGAAATTGGGATATACCGGAATTGTCCCCTGGATCAGGTTTAGATTGAGACTGTGAGGTCCTTTTTGAAAGGAGGCACTTACTTCGGCTCTCGGTGTTATTACGGTGGAATCCACCTGAGAGAGGGCAAAGGCGCCTGCAGCAGCCCGGGCGTTTCCTTTGATTTCACCAACAGTAATCGATCGCGAGTAGAAAAGCTCAGGATCATTCTCGTAGAATCGTTTTTCAGTACCGTTGAATCGCTCACTGTTCCTGATTGCACCGCTGTAGCGCATACCGATACTGCTCACAGCATCAATAGGATAAGAAAGCTGCGCGGTACCAAAGAAATCCCGTTTATGGGCTTTCTCCTTGTGACTCACCATTGATGGCATTTCAGGGTAAAAATAGCGGTGGTTTTCATCATTGAAACCACCATTGGCTTCAAAATTCAACGGTCCAACTTTGCTGTTTTCCAGAGATGCTTCAGCGCGGTACACATATCGGTTGAGTTTTGCCCAGTAGAGTTTGTTGATACTTGCGGCCGGGCGGTCCAGTGCGTACTCGTCGCTGAGGTCGCCATAGGAGAAGCTGGTCTGCCAGGATGAACCATCGCTTCCAATCCACTTCAGGTTGCCACCGGCGATATGTTCATTCACCAGTGGATTGTATCCACGGTTCATGAACACTGATGTGTCGGAGTTGAAAACGCTATATAATTGTAACACATCATTTCGCTCATGGTGGAAACTTTTCCCGGCGAAGTAGCGATAGTTGGAAAACATGTTGAGCATAAGATTTTTGCTCAATGGCCTGGAAAACCGCAAATTAAGGGTATTCTGATCGAATACCCCGTTTTCCCAGAACATCACAGTTTCAGGGGATATCAGAGCATCTGGCTGAGTTTCTTGAGTCAGTGATGGGCCAGGGCCTTGAGTCAGGAAACTGGACTGTGTTGAGGAACTGTAGTCGCTTCCTTCAAATCTTGAAAAGTGCAGTAAACCGCTTTGTGAGTTGAATCTGCTTACCGGTGCTGGATTTCCGTACATCATAAGACGGTTCATGCTGCTTGAGAGTGAAAACGGTACCGAAAGGCTAAGCCCTTTGTATTTTAGAATTTCCGAAATCGATGCTCCGTCACTGCGGAAAATCTCCGATGAGCTGCTCTGCAGCGGGTTTGGAATCCAGAAACTGTCCAGATTCGGGTGTTGATGAATCGGGTTTCGGGACTGCTCGATCCGCAAAAGCGAGTCGCGTATGGAATCCGAGCTGGCGAAGCTTTGCTTTTCCTGTGCGGAACCTGTCAGAAACAGTGCTGCAACGGCTATGGAAATGAAGACGGACTTAAACATTACCTAAAAATACTACCTCCACCCGAACCTCTCCAGTAGTTTTCATTTTTCGGGTACAAATTTTTGGATGTCAAATATCTGAATATATTTTTGATATGAGTTGATCTGAAACAGTGGAGTTCATCCTTCGACCGCGGACTGCTCAGGACGAACGGATCGGCCCTTTGACCGCAGATTGCTCAAGACACACGGATTGGAGTCATCCTTCGACTGCGAGCCCTGGATAGTGAACCATAATAACTGAAAACGGGACAACGTGAAACGATTTACCATAATTTTCGCTCTGCTGTGCACTCTTCTTCTACAATGTGCCTATTATAATACTTTTTATAATGCTGAAACCGCCTATCAGAGTGCCTATAGAAGTCACTCCAGGGTGTTGAAAAAATTTCCAGACAGTCTGGTGGTGACCCCGTCGCCGCAAATGGTTAAGAATTACGATCGTGCAATCGAAAAATCTCTTAAAATGATGGAAGTCTATCCTCGGGATAAAAAACTTCAGGATCGCGCTTACTTCCTTATGGGAAAGGCCGCTTTCTACAAAAAAGATTACAAGCAGACGATAAGCCGCATGCGTGATCTGCAGGCACAGTTCCCCTTGAGTCCTCTGGTTCCGGAATCCTACCTGTTTGTGGCAAAAGCATACATACAGGATGAAAACCTTGGTTTAGCCGAGGAAATTCTTCAGACTGTGCTTGAGAAGTATCCTTATCTCGATGATAATCAGCAAGTTACGCTTCTTTTAGTGGAAATTGCCATCCGCAGGGAGGGGCGTTCACAGGCTATTGGACTGCTCGAAAAGGTGAGAGCGTCGTCATTATCTGAAGAGAAACGGCTGGGAATACTGCTCAAAATGGCGGATCTCCAGTTCGATCTTAAGCAGTACAGCAAGTCTTACGCTCTCCTTCGCACTGCTCACCGCAGCAATAAATATCCGGTTCTTATGTACCGTCTGGACAGATCGATTTACTTCTGTTACGATGCCATGGATTCTCTTTCTCAGGCACTCAAGCATGTTGATGGAATGATTAAGAATCGCATGTATCGGGAGTACCAGGATCAGATTCTGTTTTATAAGGGAATGACCCTGAGCAGACTCGGCCGTATCGATGATGCCATCAATATTTTCATTAGAATTGTGGGAACCGATTCTCTTGCCATTGCTTCAGATACCACAGGCCTCAAAGGCAGGGCACATTATGAGTTGGCTCAACTTTATCGGATCAACAGGGGAGATTACCAAAGCGCCATGGCTGCCTACCAGGCAGCTTCCAAATCTCGCGATTCGTTAATTGCCCGACCTGCATCCCGCAAGATGAAGGCTCTGGAAATGCTTTTTGCGCTTCGATCTGATTCAACCGGAGCGATTTCAAGCGCTAACCGCTATTCTGTGGGTGAGCTTTTTCAGTTTGATCTGGAAATGCCCGATTCCGCTTTAAATCAGTTTCTCATTTTGTGCAATGATACTTCTGCCGATTCCGCCATCAGGCCCCGCGCCCTGTCCATGGCGGCATTCATTGTCCGATCGGATCTAAAGGACACCACCCGGTCCGATAGTCTCCTGAAGATCGTTCTCAATGATTATGCCGGAACCGAATTTGCCCGAAAAGCTCAGGAAATGATGGAACTGCCAATCACTGTGGTTACGCGGCAGCAGGAAGCCGAGGCCAAGTTTCGTGAAGCCGAAAATCTCTATTATAAGGAAAACAACCCGGTGGAGGCGATCAAGGTTTATTATGATGTGGCCAGGGAGTATGCAGATTTGGATCTGGCCCCTAAAAGTCTCTATGCTGCTGCATGGCATACCGATAATGATCTCCAGAAAAACCGGGTCGCCATGAAGCTCTATCAGGAATTGTGCGATACATACGCGAATTCGGAGTATTGTATCAAATACGCCCAACCGCGGCTTTCTATCGCCAAAGATACTATTGAAGCAAGGCGGATCAGACGCGAAAAGGCTCAGGCTGTCATGAACGGAACGACTCCCGGGCAATCTTCAGATCAGAAAAATCAAGCTGCTCCGGTGCAGACAGGTGTTCCTGTTAATCAGGGCGGCTCCGATGCACTGTCCGAATCGGGTGAAGATGATCTGGAAGTGGAAATGGACAACAGTGAAACGGTGCCTCCATCCGGTCAATCTCCCGCGCCTGCGACTCCGGAGCAGTGATCTGATTCCTCCGATCTGGAATCCTCTACCCCATTATCTGCATCTAGTTTGCCCCTTGAGGTATATTTAACATTTATGGAAATATCATAGCGCTTTTTTTCAATGGAAGCGTCCAATTAACGAAGGAACTGTGATGAGTGGATCATCGAGGGATTCTTCAGAGCTGCGCGACATCTATGTACGGTATGCGTCCATAGTTCATGCACGCTGCAGATCGATACTGAAGTCAGAAGACGATGCATGGGATGCCACCCAGGAGGTTTTTATCAAACTGCAAAAGGCACTGCCTCAGGTCCGCAACAAGGGATCGATTTATTACTGGTTAATGAGTGCCAGTACCAATCACTGCATATCCCAGCTGAGAAAGAGAAAGCTTGAGGAATTTGATGAAGCGATACATTCCTCCTCACAGAAAAGCGGTGTTCCCCCTCAGGAACGCAAACTTGCCATGAAGGAGCTTCTTGGACGATATCTGTTACCATGGGATAAGAAGGTTAGAGAAGTGATCTATTATACATATATAGATGGGTACAAGCAGGAGGAGATTGCCAAGCTTACCGGTCTGGGCGAGTCTACCGTCCGCAAGTACCTAACCCGTTTCCGCAGAGCTAATGCGGAAGCAGCCAGTAAAGAGGAGGCGGTATGAACAGGGAACCTGAACGCACTGAGCTTGAGCGCTATTTTACGGGTGACCTTGACCAGGCGCATGCCGGGCAGATCCGGGATCATGTCCAGAACTGCTCTCAATGTGCAACGTATCTCAAAGAACTTGAGGCCGAGCGTATCCGTTTTCTCAATGTGCACCCCTTTGAGGAGTTTGCGGGTGTTGCTGAAAGAGAGAGCAGCGTTCGACCTGCGTCTTTTAAAAAGGTCGGCTGGGTGCCCAAAGCATTGCAGGTGCCGCTTTCGGTGATTGCTGTGGTAATGTTACTTGCGCCTATAGTTCTGGTGACCAGACAGGCTTTCTATTCCGGGCAGGATTATGCCTACAAGGGTGCTTCTGAACTAACCTTTTTGTATAAGAGAAACGATGTCGTCGCTGATGGTGATAAATCACAAGAGTATCAAGCTGGCGACAGGCTGCAGATCTTTTACTCTTCAAGCAAGAAGCAGCAGGTCACTCTTTTTAGTGTCGATAATCAGGGGGCAATTTCCTTCTATCATCCCGATCAGCTTTCTCCGTTTTGCAGTATAGCTTCCGACTCAGGGAATTCCGTTGCCTATCCGGCGAGTATCATTCTTGACGATAGCAGCGGTGAGGAACTGGTGGTGGTGCTCTTGTCGTCCTCACCTTTAAAAACCGATGCTGTTATCAAATGGGTGAGAAAAACGGCCGGGAATGATTTCTCAGACCTGGCGCGTTTGGAAAAACTTCTCGGTAAGAAGAAACTGACTTCTAAGATGTCGTTATCCACTCTCATGGTCAGAAAGGGATAGTCGGAAACGTACCGGCTTACTTCACTGATGAAAAGGGTAACATTTCTTCTGGCAATCGCCCTTCTTTTCGCAGCCGCGTCGGTGACGGGGGGGCCGCGCCACGCACTTGTAGTGGGCTGCAATGAGGGGGGGAATGGTCTGGAGCCCTTGCGGTTTGCCGAAAGCGACGCCCAAAAGGTTACCGACGTGCTCAGAAGGGCAGGGGAGTTCACTTCCGGACAGATTAAAACGTTGCTTAAACCCGACAGCGCGGCGCTGGAACGGCAGTTTGAGCAATTAAAGAGCAAATTCGCCAAATCTGCCGAAAAAGATCAGATTCTTTTCCTTTTTTATTTCTCAGGGCACTCCGATGGTGAATACTTGCTTTTGGGAAAGAGCAGATTTCCTCTTAAACGTGTCAAGCAGTTTCTTGATTCCTGCGGTGCAGGTGTAAAGATAGGGGTATTTGACGCTTGCTACAGCGGTTCAGTTGTGGCATTCAAAGGCGGAACTGCTGCTGAACCTTTCTATTTTGCAAAAGGTGACAAAGTAAAGGGACAAGTGATAATCGCTTCCACTGCCGCCCGCCAGCGAGCTCAGGAATCCCAGACCCTCAAAGGTTCCATATTCACCCATCATTGGGTCAACGGCCTCAAAGGAAGCGCAGATTATTCGGGTGATCGTTATGTCACGCTCCATGAGGCCTATCAGTATGCATACCGGAAAACGGTGGAGACATCGGCACTCACCGGCGGTGGTCCTCAGCACCCGTCGTACAATTTCAGCATTCAGGGCGAAGGCGAGATTTGGTTGACAAATCTTAACGGAACGCGTATGGAAGGCATTCAGTTTGATCGGGCAAGTGAAGGATCATTTCTAATACTTAGTGAAAACTACACTGACATTTTCGCCGATTTCACCAAAAAGAGCGGCCAGAGTCTGTTTATTGCACTCAGTCCCGGTTCCTACAAGGTGATAAATGCCAGAGAGGGAGAGGTTTTTACCATAAATGTCCAGGTTACCGAAGGCAGCTCTCAAATAATTACACACGCCATGCTCAAGAGTAAACCTTTGACTGATGTGATCAGGGTAAAGGGGGTTGAGCGGGTTGCCGATACCAGTGATACGCTTTACAAACTTCCTCCCTCGGATTTTTCGCTGGGGTGTGGAACGGGTGTGCTTACCCGCATGTCCGGAGAGCGGTGGAGCGATGTACTCCTTTCCGGGGCGATTACTTATAATGTAAATAGTGAGCTCCAGCTTTACAGCGACCTTATCCTCACCCCTTTTAACGGTAGTGCGGGACTGGAGGCGGGGGTCAGTTCTTTTAGAAATGTACAGGATTTCAGAATGTTTGCCGGGATTGGGCCCGGTTTCTGGTATGATTCTGAAGCTCAAGATCGGTTTTCATTAGCATTGGGGACTAGAGTCGGTTTTGCCAAAAAGCTGAGTGGACCACTGGAGCTCCGAGCCCAGATTCCATTCACGTTTCTCTTTTCCGGAAGGGGTGTGCTTCAGACCGGTATTCAGATGAGTGTTCTTTTTCATTGATGAAGGTTCATTAAAAAAAAATAATAGCACCGTAGCGCTTCTCTGCTTTGTGCGCGTCTTATTATCAGAACACAAACAAACCACCACTTATCCACGTGAGGATGGTATGAAAAAAATAGTTGCAAGTTTGCTTTTGATGGCTGTTGTAGCTCAGGTTGCTTTGGCGGGAGATCCTTCCGAGCAGGGTGTTAAAACCTCTCCTTTAAAAATCTATGCAGGCGGAATCGGTGCCGGGGCCATGCTTCCTCTCAACGAGGAGTTTGAGACCTACAAAACCCGTTTCCTGAAGCTTTCATTCATCAATACCTGGCAGTTTCAGGAATACACTGCTCTTTTTCTGGATATGAACTGGTATGCACCAGATAACGATTTCGGTTTGGATGCAGGGTTCGATTTTCTACTCTCATCCTCCAGTTTCCGTCCCTTCTTCGGTTTTGGAATCGGCGGGCACTACTTCGAGAAGACGGATGATTTCAACAAGAATTTTGCACCTTCTGCTTCAGCACATGTGGGTTTTATGGTGGATATAACCGAATCGGTACAGGTTAGACTCCGCATCCCTTATGTAGTAATGCTGAACGAATCGCGGGACCATGGAGCCGGCTTTGATATGGGCGTGATGTTTACCGATAAGCTGAGAAAAGTGCGCAAACTTAACTATAACGAATAGAACTGCCTTTCCAAATAAACAGTTTTCATGGAGATGGTTATGAAAAGAACATTAATGATTTCGGTGCTGTCATGTGGACTGCTGGCCTTTGGGGCCTGGGCCCAGACTGAGGGCAAGTCGGTAACGGAAAACAAGAACGTCACCATAATTCATGGTCAGTCTACCGCCGATGGATCTTCCGACCTGAAGGAACGCATTCTCGAGGAGTGCATCGAGTCTCTTCCCTCACCTCAGGAGCTTGAAGCGGAAGTGAGCTCTCAGTCGGTGTACCTCAAGGAGATAAACGGGGATCCGGCAAAAAATGACTTTGTGAAGACCTATTCGGCATCAGTGGTGATTAATTACATGCTTCACCAGAAAGTGCTCATGATTGTCACTACAAGCTCCATTCAGGGGCAGGAACCGGTCATGAAGGTAGTCGAAAGAAGTATCAAGCAGAGCAAGCGGTTTGACTCCAACAGCGGGGATGGCGATATTTACGCCGGACGTTCAAACCGTAAATACTATTTCTCAACGGCCGATGCGGCTGCTGCCGATGCCAAGCAGCGGGCTCAGGTCTGGGTCAAGCAGCAGAAGGCAGTGGTCTGTGCCGCAAAATAGGCTTATAGAGCGGCGGGAAGTATTTTGTTATGCTGCAACCGCAAACTGTCACACTGAAAACTGTAACTGATTCGGGAGGAATTATGCGTAAAGTTGTTCTTTCTTTAAGTATCCTGGCTCTGCTTATGACTGTAGGCTGCTCGACCAAGGTGACTCGCATCCAGAGCGACTCCACTGTTGATCTTTCGGGCAAATGGAATGACACCGATTCTCGTCTGGTTGCCGATGAGATGATTAAAGATGCTCTCAACCAGAGATGGCTCTATAAATGGGAAAGCACCAATCAGCGCCCGACAGTGATCGTGGGCAAGGTGACAAACCGCAGCCACGAGCACATCAATGTGGAAACTTTTACTAAAGATATGGAACGCGCACTTCTCAATTCCGGCAAGGTCAACTTTGTGGCCACCAAAAGCGAACGCGAACAGATTCGTGAAGAACGTGCCGATCAGCAGGAAAATGCTTCTGTCTACACTCGTAAATCTCAGGGCGAGGAAAGCGGAGCCGACTTGATGATGATCGGTTCAATAAATGCCATTGTCGATCAGGAAGGACGTAAAGCGGTTATTTATTATCAAGTCAATATGGAACTTGTCGATCTCGAGAGTAATATGAAGGTGTGGATCGGTGAGAAGAAGATTAAAAAGTACGTGGAGAGGGCAACAACCAAGTTTTAAAGGTGATTTGACAACTGATGTTATCCCGGCTGGGTTTTATAGCAGGGATTCTGTAAAGACATGTACGAGAATGTCTTTCGAGTACACGATTGGCAGAGAGCAGAACCCCAACCCGCAAGGGTGGGGTCAGTAGAAAGGGACTCCACGTTGTCTTGCGACAATAGCTCCACCTTCAGAACCTGTATATGGCGCGGACTTCGCACATTAGTACCGCTTGTGCTTTGCACTTTGCTCATGTCCTGTGCCAGCAGTGCTCTCCTTCGCCAGAAGAAACTGGCCGATGCGGTAGCCTCGGAAGATTTCATCTCTGCAGTGTCTCTTGTCCGCCAGAATCAGAAGGAGCTTTACGGCAAGAGAAATGCTCTCCTTTACCACATGGACATGGGTGTTCTCTACCATTATGCCGGGCAATACGATTCAAGTAATGCCTATCTGCTCAAGGCTGTAGAAATAAACGATGATCTCTTTGCCCGTTCCATAACAAACGAATCTGCGGCACTTCTTACAAACGATAACATCAGGCCTTATCGGGCCAAACCCTATGAACTTGTTCTGATTCACCAGATAATCGCTTTGAATTTTTTAGCTCTCGGCAAAGTGGATGAGGCTCTGGTGGAAAGTCGCAGCGTGCAGCTTCAGTTCAATGAATGGGAACGCAAGGGGGCAAATACTAACAAGTATCATACTGACGGAATGTTTCATCTGCTTTCCTCCATTGCTTATGAAGAGTTGGGAGAGACCGATAACTCTCTTATATCCCTTTTCAAGTCGGTGCAGGCATACAAAAAGGGTCCGGTAAATCTGCCCGAAGAGGTAAGGGAATATGCTTACAATCGGCTGGTCTCCGGAGGGAGGGAATCTGATACCGCTATTTTGGGGATCAGGGCGCCTCAGGGTGAGATCGAGTGGAATGCCGGCAAAGATGAGTCAGAAATAATTCTGGTGGGCTATGCCGGAAAAGGGCCTACACTTCAGGAAAAGAGCTGGTCGGGCACCTATATAAAAGATGGTATGCTGATGGTGAGCACAGTGGGACCTGACGGAAGAATGGTTTCTGAGAATTTTCCGGCACCGTCACTACCTGCTTCGGAGTATCAGAAGGCGGCCAGAGGTCAGAAAACCCAGTCCGGTACTACCATACATATAAAGTTTGCCATGCCGGAAGTGGCCACTTTTCCCTCCAGAGCATCCTATTTTACGGTGCAGCAGGGCTCAAATGCCACGATAAGATCGGTAAAAATCAACGACTTAAATCTGCAGGCCAAAAAAGCGCTACAGGATAACTGGAATTCCATGATGACCCGTACGGTGGTGAGAGTGGTTCTGCGCACCATTGCCGCCCAGAGGGCCAAGGCGGAGATGCGCACCGACAGCCCGGTGGCGAATCTGCTTCTAAACTTGGGAACCGATGTGCTTACAGATCAGCTTGAACGTGCCGATATCCGTTCCTGCTTTCTTCTGCCTCAGGAAATTCATCTGTTACGTATGCCGGTGCAGCCAGGAAAACATGACTTTCTGGTCAATGTGCACGATCGCTACGGTAACCTGATGGGGGTAAGGGAATACAGGGGTATTGAGGTCAAAAAGGGCGAAAAAAAGTTCCTGTTCCATTATTCATTTAAATAATGCAACGAGCTTGCGTTTTGCCAGTGTACAATTGTATTATTAATCGAAATGGGAAGTTTGCGGTAATTTTACCGCTCAATTATAGAAATCTATTTCTAAACAAAACCCCTTAAAGGAGGAGGCTTTTATGATGAAGAAAGTTCTGGCGATTGCCGGGATGGCTACTGCGTTGTTGATCAATGGTTGCTTGCTGGACGGCGGAACAGAGGAAGATAACGGCATCAGCTTCAAGGACGTACTGGTTACAGATACCGTTCGGGTGGGAAGCGGTGCAAGTGGTGGTGTTCCAATTGAAGGTATTATGGAAGCCAATGCCGAGATTACCAATATCCAGTTCACCGTTTACAACAGTTCACAGGCAAACGTTACCAGCAGTTTTTCATTCCTTACTTTTGTTACCCCCATCGGCAAGTCTAAAGTCAACTTGAAGGATCAGAATGCCACTATTACTGCCACCTCAACCTCACTGACTTCCGGTACATACAATCTGAAGATTTCCGGTGAAGTGAATGGCGAAATCACGTCCATCGAGAAGAGCTTCCAGGTTAAGAATGGTAATGTGGTCGTAACTCCTGATCTGAAGGATACCACGGTTACCGTTGCAGGACATGGCAGTAATACAATCGGCTCATCCTTTGACCTGGATGCCGGTAAAGTGATGCTTGCTACAGATGCTATCAAGGCTAATTCAGGTGTGGATTTGGTATACACCTTCTCTGCTACTCGAAACAGCCCTGTTCTTATGACCCCTGTCTATGCCAAGAACAGCAGCAATATTGCTGTTTTTGAAAATTGGGTCAGCCCCAATGCCACTCAGTTCCATGAAGTGTTTCTTGTGGATTTTGATGCAATAACCACAAAAGCTGAAATTCAGGCACTGTTCAATGCCTCACTGGCATCTTCAACTGGTCGTGAAAATTGTGCTGCCAACAGCGTGTTTGTAGTCAAAACCGACACAGGTGCCTACGCTCTGCTGCGTATGGAAACTGTTTCCACTTCTTCAACTGGTACAGCTACTATCAAGTTTGCTCGGTAATACAGAATCAGACTGGTGCGGCTGTGCTGCACCAGTCAAAACTGACGGGAGGAATAAAAATGATAACAAGGAAAACATCTTTTTTATTTCTCCCTCTTTTTTGTTTTCTTTTTCTTACCTGTGATGGTGTCACCAATGCCATCCGACCTTTTCTCCTCAGCGATGAAGATGAAATTGCCTGGGGAAATCAGCTTAAACGGCAGATAATGGCTGATGACAAGAATTATCCCAAGTACACAGATGCCGGCAGCTCGGAAGTAATTCAGTACGTGAGAAACCTGGGCCAGCAAATCGCCCGTAATCAAGACGACCGGGACATAGATTTCTCTTTTGAAGTGATTGACGATACCTTGCTTAATGCTTTTGCCATCCCGGGCGGACATGTTTTCGTATATACCGGATTGCTAAAAGCAGCGAAAGATAAAGCCGAATTAGCTGGTGTACTTGCTCACGAAATTGCACATGTCACCAACTATCACAGTGCCAATGCCCTCACCAAGGCGGTCCTTGCAGAAAAGGCGCAAGATGTGGTCTTTTCAGACAGCGCTTCCCTTGCTGCTGCATTAAGTGGATTACTTACAAATCTGGTTTTTCTGAAGTTCAGTCGGGATAACGAATTTGAAGCCGACAGCTGCTCTGTTGCATACACCACCCAGTCTGGAATTAATCCAGTCGGCATGAAAAACTTTCTCACCACACTCAAGAATACCTACGGGGAGCAGCCAAAAATTTTCCAGTCCTTCTCCACGCACCCCAATACAAGCGAACGGATCACGAAAGTCCAGAACGTCATAAGCAAAACTTCAAACGTTCCTTCTGCAGACTCCGCCATGTTTGAGGCTGAATACGTCGCCATTCGCAACCTTATCCACTGATCCCGGGGTCGGCCCCCGGTTATCCTGCATTGAAATCAGTTCATTAACCCCCGTTGACCATCCAGTTTGAAACGGTTAACAGTCCTCAATATTCCATTCCACATCCGCGTGTCGTGATTGATACACTCTGATGACTACTGTATCAGCCGCTGCAATGCGTGAGATGGGCGCGGTGACCTGCAAGGCGTCTTCGCCGTTAACAAAATTCAAGGCTGTAACTCGGCCTCAATCCAGTTCCGTACCGTCAATGTCAGGTCTTCCGCTCCTGAGGCAAATACTATATTTCCTATCTACACAAAACCCTCACCGGAGTCGGTCTCATGAATAAAGTTTTCAGATTCGCTGTGATTACTGTTGTAACCCTGGTCATCCTGCTTGCTGCCGGGCTGGTCACCTTTTTTGCCATGTTTCCACCTGAAAAGATCAAGGATCTGGCGGTTTCTCAGCTGGAGCCTGTGCTGGGCAGAAAAATCAAAGTGGAAAGGGCAAAGATCAGCATCTACCCGGTGCTTGGAATCACTCTTTCGGGCTTTGAGGTATCAAACACCAGTCGTGAAGGGTTTCTGGTGAACGATCCCTTTGTGAAACTGGACAATTTCGTTGTGCAGATTTCGGTGATGTCCATGTTTAAAGGCTATCCGGAGGTTAGTGCAGTTATTTTGCAGAAGCCGCGTATTCTGGTGGAAGTTGACACCAGCGGTGCTTTCAATTTTGATGATATGGCAATTCTTGCAAAAAAAGACAACTCTCAGGAAAAGAAAAGTTCGGAGGGGCCGCTTGCTCTTCCTGTGCCGGTCACCATGAAGAAATTTCTCATTGAGGGCGGGGAAATAGTATACCTTGACCATAAAGAAAAGCGTGAAGTGAAGATCGGGGAGCTCAATCATGAGGTGCGGATATCAGTTGACAAGGAACTCAGGAATGTGCTTACTACCGGTTCTCTGGTATTGAACAATATCAGCCTTAAGACAAAAGAGATTTCAAAACCCCTGTCAAATCTTTCCTTTACTCTTACACATGATGTCAAAGCAGATCTGGTATCCGGTAAGGTAGATGTAAATTCGCTGAGGCTATCGCTCCAGAAGATCTATCTTAATATGGCCGGTACGGTAACCGGGCTGAATGAAGGTATTCCGGTGCTTGATCTTGCCGTGAATTCAGATCCCATTGATCTTAAGGATCTTCTGGCCGAAGTCCCTGTCGAACTTGCTCCTGAAGTGGCAAAGCTTACCGGTTCCGGAACGGCCGAACTGGCTGTTAATGTAAGGGGAAGTTTTGAGGAGAACAAACCTCTGCCGGTTAAGGGTTCGCTTGTTTTCAAGAATGGCATGGTGAAGTATGCCGCACTTCCTAAATCTGTAAATTCAATAAATGCACAGATTGATTTTTCAGACAATACCCTTGATGTAAAGCGTCTTTCGCTTCTGCTCGGGGAAAATCCGGTCAATGTGAAGGCTTCAGTGGTCAATTTCAAGAAGCCGCTTGTGGATGCGACTGTGGATGCCTCGATAAATCTGACAGATGCAAAGGATTTCGCCCAGCTTCCTCCTGGTATGGCTGTTTCCGGGATGCTGAAGGCCAATGTTAGGGCAAAGGGTGAGGCTGATCCCACTGATCCTGCAAAACTTGATGTAAATGGTAAAATCGATCTGCAGAATGTGAATGCTATGGTTCCTCCGCTCAGCAAGCCTGCAATGGTCAACGGTGTGGTCAATCTTACCTCAAAATCAATTACTAATGATTTGTCTGTGAAAATGGGGCAATCTTCAATGTCGATTTCGGCCGTTGTCAGCAACTTCCTCTCTCTTGTGCTCAAGGATGAAAAGAACGTTGCAGTTCGGCCCAATCTTGATTTTAAGGTAAATTCACCCCTGCTGAATGTGGATGAGTTCATGCCTCCTTCGGAGAAGAAGCCCGAGCAGAGTGGAAAAACCGAAAAAAGCGGTCCCATGATCGCTCCGCTCCCAGGAGTGGATGTAAACGGAGTGGTAAGTGCTCAGAAGATAATCTATCAGAAAATGGAGATGAATAATTTCAGCACGAAAGTTTCTGTCAAGAACGATGTCGCTGATGTAAACGTCAGTTCCGGTCTTGCCGGAGGAACGATTCAGAATGTGCTTAAAGCCGATTTGCGCAATATCAGCAATGTCTCATTCTCAAACAAACTCAATGTGGCTAACGTTGAAGTGAATAATCTCATGGTGGTGGCAGGTGATTTTATCAAACCTACAACCGCACTTAACAGGGAATTGCGCAATCTTCCTCAGAGCTTGTTTGGAAAAGTAAACGTGTCGGGCGAACTGGCCGGAAGCGGGGGTACTCCTGAAGCGATCACCCAGAGCATTACCGGAAATCTTGGTTTGAAAGTGGGGGAGGGAAGAATCGCAAATACGCTTCTTCTGAAGAGAATGTCCGGGGCGATCGATAAGTTTACGAAAGTTGATGATATTCATTTCAGAAATCTCTCTGCCGATGTCCGTTTCGCAGATGGCAAGGCGATTTTCGAGGATCTCAAAATCAATTCAGATCTGGCAGGTGACTGGATGGGCAAGGGAACGGTGAGTTTCGGTACCGATCTGGATATGGCTATTTCAAATCGTCTTCCCAAGTCAGTTTCGGGTAATCTTCTGTCATTGCAGAGTTCAGGCAAGAATATGCTGAAAGGTCTTCTTTCCGGTACGCAGCTTGAAGGTGCGGCAGGGCTTGTTGACGGTGTTGGTGTTCCTTCGGATAAGGAGGGAAGGGTTACTCTAAAGTTGGCGCTCAAGGGAACGTTAGCCGATCCCAAGGTGATGTTCAGCGGTTTCGGTGAGGGGGATGGGACTCAAACTGGTCCCAAGACTCCCGGCGTGCAGCAGCAGGCTGTTCAGAAGCTCCAGCAGGCGGTAGATCAGCGCAAAGAAGAGCTGGAGAAGAAAATGGCCGAGGAGAGAGCTCGGGCCGAAGAGGAGCTTCGCAAGAAGGCTGAGGAGCAGCGAGCTGCTCTCGAAGCTCAGAAAAAGGCTCAGGAGGAGAACTTGCGCAAGGAGGCCGAGCAACTCAAAAAAGAGGGCGAGCAGCTGAAGAACAAGGCTACCCAGAAACTCAAGAAGATGTTCTGATTTAAAATCGTGTGCGGAGCTGTCTAGCTCCGCTTACCTGAATCTGATTTACCAATTAGGGGATATCCCGATGCCTCTGGACCTTGAAAGTTTGTCAAAATCTCTGAACGGTCTTCACAGGTCATTACTGGTGGTTGAACAGCAGGAGGTGATTACATCTGATGCTGATTTGCTTTTTACTTTACGGTCCGGAGTAATACAGAATTTCGAGGTCGCTTACGAGCAGTGCTGGAAAATGATCAAGCGCTGGCTTGAAGAGAATATGGGTAATTCTTACGTTGAGGGAGTTACCCGACGTGAACTTTTCAGGCTGGCTGCAGAGCATCACTTGATTTTCGATGTGGAGAAATGGATGGAATATCATTATGCTCGCAATAATACTTCTCATATATACGATGCCGAAATCGCTGATGAAGTGTATTCAGTGGCTAAAAAGTTTTCAAACGACGCATCAAAATTGCTGACCACTCTTGTCGCAAAAAATGATTGATATCAAACCGCATGATCTGAAAGTCGTGAAGCTTATTCTGGAAAGACGAGTTCCCGGTTATGAGGTATGGGCATTTGGTTCCCGCGTAAAAGGAACCGCAAGAAGCTATTCCGATCTTGATCTGGTTATTTTATCACAGGAAAGAATTCCTCTACGGGAACTGTGTTATATCAAAGAGGATTTTGAGGAATCAACAATACCTTTCAGAGTAGATGTGCTTGACTGGAGTACAGTGACTGATTCGTTCCGAAATGTTATTAAAGAGTGTTATGAGATAATAAAGAAAGCAAACGAATAGGATTGTCCAAATTATTTATAGATTTTGCAAAGATCGCAGTCTTGTAACCCAATCTCAAACCGGAATCGGGATCAGGTTACAAAACAGGCCTCAGGTTTTATCTGAGGCACTCTTTACCAGGCCCTAACCAGCCTTAATGATTTGCTTACCTTTCCATAACTCAATCTTATCAGGTAAAGGCCTCTGGGAACTGCTTTATTGTCGTCGCTAAGTCCATCCCACTTTATCGAGTATCTGCCGGGCACGCGTGATTCCCGCAACAGGGTACGAATTTTCCGACCGCTCAGGTTGTAAATGTCTATTGACACCTGATTGTCAGAGCCATCTTTGAAAGAATACGGCAGTACAAAAGCTAATTCAGTTGTTCCTCTGAACGGATTGGGACCTGTTTTATAGAGCTGAACTGTTCCTCCAAGCAAACTGGCTTCGCGGGCATCGGTTGTGGCCACTATATAGCCGAATGTCTCGTCATTGCTGGCCGGGATGGTGATTTGAGTATTTTTTCGCAGATCAAAAGCACCTCGCGAATCAACCCAGTACAGGAACATCTCATCCGGAAATGCACCGAGAGATTCAATGTTGATCTGAAGAACGGTGCTGCTGGGTGAAACACCCACTTTCCATTCAAGCTTTTCAGATGAAGCACTCTTGTACAGCTTTGAAAGGTGCTCCGATGACTGTTGGTCAATAAAATAAAGCTGAGGAACATCAAAGGCCGGAGGTGGTTCAAGTTCCATCGTGCTGGTCTGCTTTGCCAGACTGCCGCTTATCCCTACGTAGTTGTCAGGATCATAGACTCCTTCACCCTTGAGTGTAATCTGCAGCTCCATAATCATGCTGCCAGTTTGTTTGCTAAGATTAGCAGTAGAGGTAAGCTGTGGATAATAGCTGAGGGATGTGTCTTTGGTACTGTTTATCCAGTAAGCTTTCCATGGCTGCAATTCATAAGCACGCTTGTAACCTCCTGAATCAGGCAGCCATTCCCAGATCGCTTTTGACAAAACCCAGTTGGGTTTAACAGAATAGGGAAAAGGAGATGAGAACTGATTCCAGCCGCTTGTGCCTTTTATCAGTTTTACCTTTAAAGAATCCTGCTTGGATGGAAGATTGACCGCTGCAGATGCTGAAACGGTAATCATTGTGTCTCTAAAGCTTTTGAACCAGTAGCCTGCAGTGGGACGCATTTGACGGGTTTGCACATACTGGGAGGTAAGTTTGTCAGATAGCCGCTTGTCATCCCAGCTGTAAAGTATCAGATTGCCTGCAAGTGAATCAAACAGTTTTGTTTCTGTTCCCCAGATTCCCATCATGTACCATGTATTGGCTTTGGCTTTGAATGCAGTGGGTGACTGGTTGATAATGTAAGATGACAGATCCGGGGGGTAAGGTATTGAGATGTTACTTTCTCTTCCGAATGGATCAACCCATACAACCCTATAGATATAGGGCGAGCCAGACACCAGCGTTGTATCTGTAAACTTAACATCTTTGGTGGTGAATATAGTAGCTTTTCTCAGAAGAGAATCATCATCAATCGCTGGTTCATATTCGGTTTGGGAGGCATTGATCCGGTAAAGAGCCGGATCTCCAGGAAATCTATATACTTTATAATACTGAGGAGTACTTGTCGCTGGTGCAGTCCAACTCAGTTCCACTCGTTTTAAGCCTGTTTGCTGTACAATGAGATTTTTAATCTCTTCCGAGGTGCTATTGGCAAGCGCAGGGTCGATGATAATTTCTACTGGCTGAAAGGTAGTCGTTGAGAATCGGTAAGGTGTTTTCGGTTGCAAGCTGCTTCCCGTGCTGCTCCAGAAAAAACTTTCGAATTGGGGTGACCAGACTTGCAGAAAGTAATCCTCCCCATCTATCAGACCGGGCAGTTCGAATCGTTTCTCTGACAGTGCATAGCTGTGGGATACCGGAAAGAAGTTGGTGCCACTTTTTACAAATGCAGTGACTTCAAACTTGCCGTTTATGGCTGTTGAGTCCTTCATTCGTATAGAGCCATAGATACTGTACCCTTTTCGCAAATTGAATGTAACTGCCTTAAGGCTGTCAGGTTGGGTGATTTTGTAAACTGTAGTTTTTGTCCAGTCGGATACTCCTGCAAGGCTCCAACCTGCAGATGCCATAAATGGAGCGGAAACAGTTGCCAGATCACCCTGAGGATGAGGTGTGAAAAGAACTCTGTAAGATCCAGATGGTGCTGCACTGCTTGAAAATCTGGTGGTCGTGCCCTCATTGTAGGACATCATATTTAGGTGGTAGTCATCACGAATTATTATGGTATCTGTTGAGGTGGTATCGCGTAAAAGCTTTAGGGAACCAAGGGATGGACGACTGCTGAGAAGAGACTGAATATAGCTGTCGGTAGTGGAAACAGTTCCGCTTATGACTGAGCCACGTTCCAATATCAGGTCAGTGGCCTGGGTGGTTACTTTTTCCGTAATGGAGTATTCCGGTGTATTTCCCGGTGTGCTGATGTACAGCTCATGCCAGGTTGAAACAAAGTACTCTTTTGTCGGTAAACCGTCAAAGCGGTACCGTCCGGAAGAATCTGTCCATGTGTCATACCAGATTCCACCATCTTTCTCCTTTAGATGAACACTCACCTGTGGCAGTAGTGCTCCATTTTTACTTTTGATAATACCTGTGAGTGACCCGCCTTTTCTCAATGAAAAATCCGCTCTGACAGGAGAGGTGCTCCCTGTTTGAACAACTATTCCTTTATCGGGTGTATCTGCAAGAGAATAATATTGAGCTACATAACCTGATCTGTTCTCTTTTGCCATCACTAGATATGAACCTGAAGGGACGTATCTGATTCTATAGTAGCCAGAGGAATCTGTTATTGAGCTGTACATGCTGTATACATAACTGGGACAGAATTGTACACTGTCTTTAAATTGTGAAGGCAAGGCCAGCACCTGTGCGCCTGCAATTGGCAGAAGCGAGTTCTTGTCTTTAACGTAGCCTTCGATGATCTGCAAATTAGTATCGAAAAGTGCCTCCGCAGTGGGGGGCGACTGAACAAGTTCCGTGTTGATGTTTACTGTTGCATCTGATAGGACCTGCAGATAGTTGAGTGGGCTGACAGTACTGGTATTTCTATCGTATGGAGTCCAGTATTGAAGCGGGTATCCGGGTGTTCGGAAACTCACCACATACACACCTGATGCATTGACCGCCAGTGGCCCGTAATTCCCTCCGTTGTCGCTAATGGTCTCCTTGACTACGGTGAAATTGGGATCGAGAACCTCTATAACCACATCGGAAAGTGGACCATTACGGTCTCTTACATTACCGCTGATGTAACCCTTGGGTTGGTTTATTACTTCTTTGAGGATAACCACCTTGGTAATAGTATCATTCATTCCGAGATAAACAGGATGAGTCGGTACTGTTGTAGCCGAGTCAGGATAGAAATAGTAAGAAGGGTAGCCTGGTACAAGCACTTTAATATTGTAGTTGCCTTCTTTGAGAGAATCTATCCAGTATTCATTCGTGGATGGCTGAAATAGTGCTTTCCGGGAATTCTGGTCGATATGATTGATTGCCCAGACTTCGGATTGCATCTCAAGAAGGTTATTATTTTTATCTTGAAGTAAAACTTTTATCATGGCTTTGGGTGCATTGAAAAAGGGTGTTTGTTCCAAAGTAATCTGAAGATCTGTATTATAATTGGATATCAGAACAGGATATTCCGGATGCGTCGAGGGAACTGTCATGTACCCTCTATAGTATTGAGGAGGATAGAGTGCATTGGTGGATATGATCTTTACGTAATAATTTTGTTCTGCGACTTCACTAAAGCTGAAGGAACCATCAGTCGATGTTGTGGTCTTGTAAGCTGTAAAAGAAGAATTGTTTGTCGGGTGGAGTTCCACTGTGGCACCACTGACAGCTGCAGTGGCCACCATTACTTTTCCTGTTATCAATCCGCTTCCTTTCGGAATCAGAGAGGCTATCATTGTAACATTCAATGATTGGGAAACGCCTAATGGAACCGAATAGTTTATGGATGTGCTGTTTCGGGTCGGTTCATAAAATTGTTCAGGAAATGGATTCGCGTTATAAAGTTTAATGGCATATTTTCCCGGATAAAGAGATGTAAATGTGATCGCAGTATCGAAATTGACCAAATCAGCCCATTTCCATGATGTGAGAGAATCTGCTTCGTTGAAAAGAAAGATCTCTCCTTTTCGAATGGGAATCAGAGTCGAATCCATGATTTTAACAGTCAATGAGGCCGTGGGTGAATTATTGACAGGTGTGGTTTTGAGAGTAGTCATTAGTTCGGTTGTATAAGGATCAAGCCAGATCTTAAACTGGGGATAAATAGTTGTGGTATTGTTTTGACCCTGCCATTGGGAAGGAAATGTGTCTTTCGCTGCAAATTTGATGAAATACTGACTGGCAGTCAGGTCGGGATAACTGTAATATCCGTCTATATCGGTAATGAAGGAAGATATTAAGGCTCCCGGTGCATTTGAGTCCCCGGAGTAGAGCTCTACAGTGCAGCCGCTGATCGGTATTCCACTCTCATTTTTCACGTATCCATGACCAGCTGAACTGTTGTGGTAGCAAAAGATCAGTACAATGAAAATGAGTGCCAGCTGCTTTTTAATACTCAGTCCAGGTTTCATGTAAACCTCCCCATGCCTCCGTTTCTTCAATTATACCCCTGTAAGCTCTGGGAAAATGTGATAAGCATCACATACTTTGATTTATATTATTAGTTTAATTGCGGTATAATTTTACCATATCTTCACAGACTCGACAACTGAAGAATCCATATATGCTAAAAGCTTCCAGGGGAGGATCAATGCCGGAAAGATTGATTATTATCGGATCAGGACCATCAGGACTCACTGCAGCCATTTACGCGTCGCGCGCAAATATCAATCCGCTTTTATTTGAAGGTTTTCAGGACGGCGGAATTCCCGGTGGCCAGCTCATGATTACCAGCCTGGTGGAAAATTTCCCCGGTTTCCCCGAGGGTATTATGGGGCCCCAACTTATGGCCAATATGCGTGAACAGGCTGTCAAACTGGGTACCCGGATGATCATGGAAGACATCACCGAAGTGAATTTAAACACCTACCCCTTTGAAATCACCACAATGAGTGATGAAAAATTTACTTCCGATGCAGTTATTATCTCTTCAGGTGCAACTGCGAAACGGCTTTCTATGGAATCTGAGAAGCGGCTTTGGGGTAGAGGTATTTCCGCCTGCGCGGTTTGTGATGGTGCACTACCAATATTCAGAAACCGTGAACTGGCAGTTATCGGGGGAGGTGATTCCGCGGTAGAAGAAGCGTTGCACCTTACCCAATTCGGTTCCAAAATTTATCTCATACATAGAAGGGATGAACTTAGAGCCAGTAAAATCATGCAGCAGCGAATTCTCACTCACCCGAAAGTCCAGATTCTCTGGAATAAGGTGGTAGAGGAATTCATAGGGGAAAATCAGCTTTCAGGTTTGAAACTTAAAGATACCGTAACCGGAGAAGTCTCCGAATTGCCTGTAGTTGGTGCATTTGAAGCAACTGGACATAAACCAAATGTGGATTTCTTGAAAGGTCAGCTAAAGACCAATGAGCTCGGATACATTGTCACTGAACCAAACTCAACAATGACATCCATTGATGGAGTCTTTGCTGCCGGAGATGTTCAGGATTCCAAATATCGTCAAGCCATTACTGCTGCTGCCAGTGGATGTATGGCCGCGATTGAGGCAGAACGCTGGCTCCAGGAGCACGCTGGTATTTGATTGAAGTGGAAAAATTGGGGAGCCCGCATGGCGGGCTCTTTCTATTTGAAAATCTTCAGGAAATCCGGTAATCGTTGGATGTCGTTTTTGGAAACAAAGATAAAGAGTGCCAGAAAGAAAAACAGTGCTATCTTGTTGATTAAAGCTTGAGTTTTGATAGATAATGGTTTGCCTCTGATTGCCTCTATCCCCATAAACATGAGCAATCCGCCATCGGTAATTACAAGAGGCATAAGGTTGAGAACCGCCAAATTTATACCCACCAGTGCCATGAAATTCAAAATACTCGATAACCCCTGTAGAGCGTACAGTCCTGATGCAGGAATAATTCCCAGGGGACCGGCAAGCTGGTCGGGAGAAACTTCCCGGCTGAACAGTTTTCCTAACACATCAAAAATCATAGTGGTGTATTCCCATGTTTTACTCATGGTGTACGGAACTGCATCTCCTGCACTGTAAGAAACAAACTTGCTGGCCGGTTGTGAAGGTTGAATCCCCAATAAGTGCCTTTTATAAGTGGTATCGTACTTGGGGGTAAGGTCAACACTAAAAATTTCATTTTCTCTTTTTATGCTGATTTGGAAAGGATTGTCTCCGCTTTTAAATTTGCCGACTATCATGGAAAACTGCTCGAAACAGAGCACTTTCTGGCCGTCAACCGAAAGAATCGTATCTCCAATTTGAAGTTTTTCTTTGGCTACACTGTTTTCGTACAGCACCCCGACAACCGGGGGAAGCCTGGGCGGCATCAACCCCCCAAAGGGGTCTTCCGGGATCCGGGGACCGGAATGTTTCAACTGCATGTGAAGATCGACTGTACGGGAATCCCGCTCAACGACAAATTGGTAGTCTTTAAGTTGTTGACCCAGGCGGTTTTCCACAGTTTCCCAGTTATCTATAGTTTCTCCGTTGATGGAGATGATTTTATCTCCAGGCATGAAACCCGCCTCATGTGCTGGCGACTCAGCCGAAACAGCTCCTACAATGGAACTGTCAAGATAGAGTGGACGTTCCACCCCGTGCATGAAAGCGAACCAGAGAAAAAGAATGGCAAATACAAAATTAAAAACCGGTCCGGCCAGTGCAACCAGCGCTCTTTGCCAGATAGGTTTGGAGGAGAATTCATCAGAAGCGCCGGTGCGGTCTTCTTCAGGGTTTTCTCCGGCCATGCGCACATAGCCACCAAAGGGAATGACACTAATGCGGTATTCGGTGCCCTTCCAGGTTTTCTTAAGTAATGATGGCCCAAAGCCCAGGGAAAACGTGAGAACATTGATTTTACAGGCTTTTGCAACAAGAAAATGACCCAGTTCGTGTACAAAAACCAGAACACCCAAAACCAGAATTCCAATGATTACAGCCAGAGCAAATGTCACGTTTTACACCTTTTGATGATATTCAGAAATGATTCGCTGCCGCGTGATTCTATCTGCCTCTTCGATGACCTCTACAGAATCAGCAACTTCAGTTTTGTGATTACGCAATGCGGATGCCACTATTTCTGCTATCCCGGAAAAACGTATTCTACCGTTGAGGAAAAGATCCACCGCCACTTCGTTTGCAGCATTCACCACTGCCGGCGCCGTCCCCCCCATCTCTCCTGCTTCAAGACACAATCTCAAACAGGGGAATTTTTCCAGATCCGGCTCGAAGAAATCCAACTGCCTTATCTCCGGTAAACTCAATCGTTTACCTGAAATCGGCAGCCGCTCGGGATAGGTAAGCGCATATTGGATCGGCAATTCCATATCCGGCAGTCCCAGTTGTGCCATTATTGCTCCGTCATGGAACTCAACCAGGGAGTGTATGATTGACTGGGGATGAATCCACACTCTGAGCTTGGAGTAGGGGAGATTGAACAGGTGGTGAGCCTCGATCACTTCAAAACCCTTGTTCATCAGTGTTGATGAATCGATGGTGATCTTCTTTCCCATAGACCATGTGGGGTGGTTGAGAGCCTGAGCTGGCGTTATGGTCGCAAACGCCTCCCTGGGCAGGTTTCGGAATGGTCCTCCCGACGCAGTAAGAATAATGGATTCAACAGGATGCTCCTCTTTGCCCGGTATGCACTGGAGTATGGCGCTGTGCTCGCTGTCTACCGGAACCAGGCTGCCTTTACCAACGGCAATAAGACTTTTGATATAGTCTCCACCGATTACCAGGCTCTCCTTGTTCGCCAGTGCAACCTTCTTGTTTTTCTTCAGCGCACGTACTGTTGATCGGAATCCCACAGCTCCCACAAGGGCATTGAGCAGTATATCAAAGTCTGTTTCGTCAACGATGCGTTCCAGTGCATCTTCACCTTCAAAGAGCTTTGTGCTACTGCCGATTTGCTGTTTGAGAATTTGTGCTTTTTGAGAATCAGCCAGGTAAACTGATTTAGGTGAAAATTCATCGATCTGCGCCTGCAATAGTTCCAGATTGCTTCCGGCAGCCAGTCCGGCAACGGAAAAATGATCCCTGAAGCGTCTGATGCAGTTGCAGGTGCTTGTTCCAATGGAACCGGTGGACCCTAGAATAAGAATTTTCATATTTTCTTTTGTCATTTTGGCTTATCTGGTTACTATCCAGGCAAAAAGGTAGAGTATGGGTGCAGTGAAAAAAACACTGTCGAATCTGTCGAGAACACCGCCATGGCCTGGAATGATTGTGGAGGAATCTTTTACTTTGAAGTATCTCTTTATCAAGGATACAAGAAGATCTCCTACCTGAGCCATTATCCCGATGAGAATTCCAATAATCGGTCCCATTATGATTGAAAATTTGGGGTTTCTGATGAAGATCCATCCGGTGGTGAAAATGATCGCCGATGCGGCAAGTCCCGCCACACTGCCCTCTACGGTTTTGTTGGGACTGATGGAGGAGAAGTGGTGTCGTCCAATGGCCGATCCCACCAGATATGCAGCTGAATCACACATGAAGATGGATGTTAGCACTGTCACAATTCCAAGCTGGGAAAGCATTGGATTTGAGCTTGGAACGGAGAAAAGTGCTTGGAAAGGGACTCTGTAGAATCCCAGCATGGAAATGCTGGCAATGTAAAGAAAAACGGTGCCGCTGAAAAACAGACTTGCCCTGACCCAGCGTTTACGCTGGTTACGCTTTCCGAATATGAATGTTTCAAAAGCTACGAGCATGAGCAAAACATAGATGGATATATTACCCTCAAGCTGGTAATTGAACAGATACGCCACGCTCATGGCAATGATCCACAAGTAACTGAGCCAGAAACCGTTGAAGGGGTAAAAAATCCCCAGCATTCTGGTGTATTCGTAAACAGCAGTAAGGATAATCACCATTATGAGCAGCTGTCCGGGATAGATGGGGGGCAGCGGCGCAGGGGTGATCGAGAACTGCGAATTGACAATAATCCAGGCGATTGGAACTGCAAATACGACAAAAACTAAACGTTTTCTGAGGTTTGCCGCGTTAATCATTCCTTGACCTTTCCGAATCGACGGTCACGTTTGTTGAAGTCCTCAATCGCTGCCATTAGCGAATCTCTGTTGAAATCAGGCCACAATACGTCGGTTATGTAAAGTTCCGAATACGCAGCTTGCCAGAGAAGAAAGTTGCTGATGCGGCAGTCTCCTCCGGTGCGGATTATCAGTTCAGGATCGGGCAGTTCTTTTGTATACAAATATTTACTGAATGATTTTTCATCAAGTTTGTCTAAAATGTCAGGATTAGAAAGGACCTCTCTTGCAAAGCTTTTCGCTGCAGTTACCAGCTCGGAACGCCCTCCATAACTAATTGCCAGTATCAGCGTCAGTCCGGTATTATTCGCGGTCTCCTCAATGCCTTTGAGGAGTTCTGAACGAGTTTTTGGGGGAAGCCGTTCAAGGTCTCCTATGGCTTTCAGGCGGACATTGTTCGCATTAAGGTTTGCTATTTCTTTTCTGGTCATCTCAACCAGCAGATCCATAAGCATGGAAACCTCAAGAGAGGGTCTTCCCCAGTTTTCCGCCGAAAAAACATAGGTGGTAAGATACTCAACCCCCAGCTCACCGCATACTCTTACAATTTCCCGGGTAGCATTGGTTCCGGCACGATGGCCTGCCGTACGAGGCATGCCACGGCTGCGGGCCCATCTGCCATTGCCATCCATAATTATCCCGATGTGCCGAGGAATTTTCATAAGGAAGAATCTTTCCAGAGTGCTGATTTTTTCAGTTTTACCTATTTAAACCAACTCTTTAATATACATGATTGCTTCTGCTTTATTGTATCAAACTGTAACTTTTCCTGCTGTCCGGATCTTTCCAGATAATAAAAAAGGCGAGCTGGTGCTCGCCTCTGACCTATTGGTTTTACTCGGCCGAATCAGACTTCCATTATTTCCTTTTCTTTTGTGGCCAGCACTTCATCCACTGTCTTGATAAATTTATCAGTGGTTTTCTGAATTTCATCAAGACCTTTCTTTTCCAGGTCCTGAGTAATTAGCTTCTCTTTTTCCGCTTTCTTCAGCTTTTCATTGGAGTCTCTGCGCACATTCCGCACAGCGACTTTGCTCTCCTCGGCCATTTTACGACAGCTTTTGAAAAGTTCCTTACGACGTTCTTCCGATAGAGGCGGAATGGGAAGACGAATTTGATTACCATCATTTTGCGGATTGAGTCCAAGGCCACTTGTAAGAATAGCTTTTTCGATTCCCGAAAGCATGCCTTTTTCCCAAGGCTGGACCACCAGCATCCGTGCATCGGGAACAGAAATGTTTGCAACCTGATTGATGGGGGAGGGGGTCCCGTAATAGTCTACCATAACACCGTCTAATAAGGCCGGTGTTGCACGTCCGGTTCTGATTCTAAGCAGATCTTTCTTAAGACTGTCAATAGTCTTCTGCATCCGCTGATTCGTTTCGTTCTGTATATCTTCCAATGCTCCCATATTATCCTCCTGTTTTGACTAGTGAACCTACCGGTTCGCCTTCAAGACATTTCCTTAAGTTTCCCTTCTCCATCAGCTTGAACACCACGATAGGGATCTGCTGGTCCATGCAGAAGGAAAATGCTGTGGCATCCATGACTTTGAGGTTTCTGGAAAGGGCTTCGGCATGACTAATTTCATCGAAACGCTTTGCCTGAGGATTTTTGAAGGGATCGCTGTCATACACACCGTCCACCTTGGTGGCTTTGAAGATTACATCGCCACCGATCTCAGCGCAACGAAGCGCAGCCGCTGTGTCGGTGGTGAAAAACGGGTTTCCCGTACCTCCACCAAGAAGTATAACTCGCCCCTTCTCCAAATGTCGTACCGCCTGTTCGGGAGTATAAAACTCACCTGCCCTGTCAAGGTGTACGGCTGAAAGTACGCGGGCATCGATGCCGCAACTTATAAGCTGCTCACCGAAGGCAATGGAGTTGATAACCGTGGCAAGCATTCCCATGGCATCACCTGCAACCCTGGAAACACCCTTTGCTGTGGCACCACGGATAAAATTCCCGCCTCCGATCACGATCCCCACCTGAACACCAGCCTGAGCAACTTCTGCCACTTCACAGGCTATCTGATGAGTCACTTCGGGATCGATGCCGAATCCCTTGCTTCCGGCGAGTACTTCGCCGGAAAGCTTGAGAAGAATGCGTTTGTAGACAAAGCTCACTTTTATTCCTCAGCGCCAAGTTCAAAACGGACAAAAGTGACCGGCTTGATACTTGTTCCAAGAGCTTTTTCTGTTTCGCCAATTCTGGCTTTAACATTAATTTCAGGATTTCTGATGAAGTTCTGCTCTACCAGAGTAACTTCCTGAAAGTACTTGGCCAGTTTACCTTCCACAATTTTGTCCCAGATCTTCTCCGGTTTGCCGGAGGTCTGTGCCTGTGTAAAGTAGATTTCCTTCTCCTTGGCGATAAGATCGGCAGAGATGCTGGAAGGCTCAACTGCAATGGGATTGGCTGCTGCGATCTGCATGGCCAGATCCTTTCCAAGCTCAGCTGTAGCGGCTGCAGAAAGTGCTTCGGAAGATTCGGAGGCCAGCTTGATCAGTACACCGATTTTACCGTTCCCGTGAACATAGGAGAATACCTTCTCCTTGCCTGCAGCTGCATCGATCTTCTGATAACGGCGAAAGGAGATATTTTCACCGATTTTTCCGATGAGTTCGGTTACTCTGGCTTCTACAGTGACACCTCCGAGCAGATCGGACTTGATCTGTAATGCTGCAGCATGGTCCTGGGGCTTGTTTGCCAAAAGTACTTTTCCAAGTTTGTCAATAAATTCGATGAAATCCTCATTGCGGGCCACAAAGTCGGTTTCGGAGTTGACTTCGTAGACAATTGAGGTGGAGTCGTCTGCAACTATGGACACCTTACCTTCTTTTGCAGCTTTTCCGGCACGTTTCTGAGCGGTTGCCTGACCCTGTTTGCGCAGATTTTCTATAGCAATAGTCATATCGCCATTGGCATCGATCAGGGCTTGTTTGCAGATCATCATACCCAGACCTGTTTTTTCACGCAGTTCTTTTACTTGTGAAGCTGATATTTCCATGTTTCGCTCCTTATAACTTGATAATTCCTGGTTCTGATTTCTTGTGGATCACTTGACCGAAAAGACCGGGGTAAAAAAAGGGCCGCTGAAGCGGGCCCTTTGATTCTTATTCCTCTTCTTCAGTAAACTTAGTGATCTTCTTGTGCACCACACGGTGGCGCTTTACCTTCTCATCACCACCCTCTTCCTGCTCTTCTGTACCCTCTTCTGCCTGTTCCGATTTGGCAGCTTCTTCCTTCTGAGCCATCTCTTCAGCCGAAACTTCCTGAGAAACTGAATCGAGAATGACATCACTTATGGCGCGGGTGATGAGTTGAACGGATTTGATTGCGTCATCATTTCCGGGAATGGGGTAGTCAACTGCATCAGGATCGCAGTTGGTGTCAACAATAGCACCGATGGGAATACCCAGACGTTTTCCCTCTGAAATGGCGATGTGTTCTTTGATTGTGTCCACCACGAAAATAATCGAGGGCAAACGACGCATGTTTCTGATACCGGTAAGGATATCAATCAGCTTCTCCTTCTTCTTGAAAAGCAGCATGCGCTCCTTTTTGGGAAGGGCTTCCATGGTACCGTCATTTTCCATTTGCTCGATTTTGTCAAGCTTGGCAATGCTCTGGCGAATAGTGGAGAAATTGGTGAGCATTCCTCCCAGCCAGCGTTCTGTCACATAGGGCATGCCGCAGCGAGTGGCTTCTTCTCTGATGCAGTCCTTAAGCTGCTTCTTGGTTCCCACGAAAAGGACTTTGCCACCCTTTTTTACCTCAGATCTGACTTTTCCGATAAACTTGTCGAGAGTCGAAACGGTCTTGTTCAGGTCAATAATGTAAATACCATTGCGCGGGCACAGGATGAAACGCTTCATCTTGGGGTTCCAGCGCTTGGTTTGATGACCGAAATGGGTTCCTGCGTCCAGCAATTCCTGAAGACTTAATGAAGACATGAATACTCCTTGAAGTATGGGTTATACCGCCACGATGATCATTGCAGAAGAAGACCGCTCTTGAAAAGAGCGGCACCCGTCTTCTGCTCGCATCGTGTGTGAAAAGTGAATTAGCGTTTTGAGAACTGGAAACGTCTGCGGGCGCCAGCCTGACCGTACTTTTTACGCTCGACCACGCGTGAGTCACGTGTGAGGAGGCCCTGTTTGCGAAGCTGTTTGCGGTTTTCTTCGCTGATCAGAGCAAGTGCACGTGATATTCCAAGGCGAATGGCTCCGGATTGTCCTCTCAGACCACCACCTCTTACCCGTGCAACAACATCAAAGCTCTCGGTTGATTGAAGCAGCACCAGAGGCTTCTCCACATCCATGACCAACACATCGCTCTTAAGATAATCCGCCATCGGCTTGCCGTTAACCAGTCTCTGTCCTTTGCCGGGACGAAGAATAACGGAAGCGATTGCATTCTTGCGCTTTCCAGTACCGAAAAATCTGTTCTCCAAAATTCCTGCTCCTCTTTTTTTATCTGCAGATTACAGTTTCAGCTCTTTTGGTTGCTGAGCTTCATGCGGATGAGTAGAGCCTGAGTAAACATGAAGCTTTCTCATGATTGCTCTGCCAAGCGCATTCTTACTTACCATGCCGTGAATGGCATGAATAATTACCTGTGTCGAATCCATGGCCATCTGCTCACCGAATGATCTGAACTTTCCGCCTCCGGGATAACGGGAGTGACGAAAGTATGTTTTGGTTTCAGGCTTGATCCCCGTGAGCTTCACTTTGTCTGCATTGATGATTATAAGATAGTCACCATGATCCTGATTGGGGGAGTAGGCAACTTTCCCCTTTCCGATCAATACGCGTGCCGCTTTACTGGCAAGCCTTCCAAGAGTTAGCTCTGAAGCATCAACTACATACCAGTCGCGATTTATCGACTTGGTGTCTACTACAACGGTTTTCATGTTATTCCCCATGACAGAATAAACTATTACTGATAGAAAAGTCTATCAAATATATAATGGATATTAAGCCCAGTCAATGAATTTATGCCTAAATCGTGACAAAAATACGCCCGGGAACACCTGGTACACAATGTTTTTTTCTGCAATTACGTTTCTGCAGCATATTTTGGACCATTTTTTTGTTGAAGAAATATGCTTTTTCACATATAATTTTGTTGCGAGGAGCAGAGTATGCCTGAATTCAGTTTGGAACAGATCTCAATTGTTTATTTGGGTGCCGCTGCAGTTTCACTGCTGGTCCTGTGGATGTTCTTCTCTAATTTCAAACTTCCACCCGACTGGCAGCAGAAGGAGAAGTTACGACTGGAAATGAAACTTAAGCTCTTGGAAAGCGAATCGCTCGCTAAACAGGCCCCCGAAGACAATGCAGAAGAAAGCCAGAGTCAGGTAATCTGAAAAAAGATCTCCGCCTTCTTCACCTCTTCCCGAATATTGTCAAACAGGGCGGGAAGAGAAACACTGTCAAGTCCAAGGTTTCGCCAGACTGATTCATCGATTAATGGAACTTTGTCATCTCCGCCGTTGCCGTAATCCAGTGCCCTTACAAAAACATCCGCACAGTGTACAATTGAAGTAAGAAGGTACCCATCATGTTTTGTGGAGGGGTTATGGTGGTACATGATTGCATTGTGGAGGTGTGAGGGAAGTCGCCATAGTTTGGCAAGTTCACCGCCGATTTCCTGATGAGTTGTATCGTAAAGCTTTAGTTCACTATTATAGAAGAGATCTTTTCTCTCTTTGCTTCGATGAAAAATGCTCATAAATTCTTCGGGCATAAACTGGTAAAGAATGATTTTTCCGACATCATGAATAAGGCCGGCAATGAAACACTCCTCTTTTTCTTTGCTGTCAATAGCCCTGGCAATGCATTGTGCAGCCGCTCCGCAGGCGACAGAATGAATCCAGAACTCCTCCGGATTGAAATCGTCTTCCTTTCCGGGTGCCTTTCTGAATGCATCCAGAATTGATGCCGTGAGCACAATGTTTTTCACTGTGGAAAAGCCCAAAATTACTACTGCATGAGTGATGGTTCCGATTTTTCCGGGAAACCCATAGAATGCGGAGTTTACAAGTTTTAACACCTTAGATGCAAGAGCCTGATCCGTTTTTATGGCCCTTCCCACCTCTTCAGCGCTGGTGGAGGGGTTCTGGAGCAGTTCTGTGATTTTCGCAATCACCGAAGGCAGTGTGGGGAGCGTGCTGATAGTCTGCAGTTTCTGGATCAGATTAGCATTGGCAGTTACCATTAAAAAGGCTCCCGCAGTTTATGCTGGTAAACGGCTGCGAAGATTTTCTTCATAATGGGATTATTCAAAACATCAGAAAATTTCTCTTCCAGCTTGGATTTGAGCTTTTCCGGGGAAACATTTTCAATCTGTTTTTCCTCCTGCTCATCTTCCTTGCCCTCGATGTAAACATGGGTAATACCCCAGTTTTTAAGTCGCCGGCCGATTGCTGGTGAAAGCTGCATCCCCTTAGAGAGCAGGATGTTTCCGGAAGGGCCGCATACTTCCCGGGCTGAAACATTCCCGTTTTCAATCTGATCAGTAGAAATCTTTCGCATGATTCTTTTCGTTAAGTGTGTACATTAAATATACTTAGGAGGAATCTGATCTACAAAAAAACATAGACAAATCTTTTCTCAGTGATTATACTCTTGGATGGTAAGGAGATAAAAATGCCAAGGGGCGTCCACTTTCTACTCTTTTTTTTACTTCTGGCTAGTTCTCTTCAGGCTCAGAGTCTGATTAATCAGATCGGTTGGAAAGGTGCTGATTCCGGTATAATTGCCGGTGTGATTGCCATTCTCTGCGGCGGGATTGTTTTCCTAAGCTTCCTGTACGTTGGTTACAGGCGCCGAATTGCGAGGGATGAAGAGGACCTCTCGCGTAAACTGTTCTCAGAATCCTGTATACGTGCAGAACTTAATTCCAACGAAATATCCTATCTTGAAAAACTGCTTTCCTATCAGGATGGGCTTAAGCCTCACATTATCTTTGAATCCATTAGCATTTTCGAGAAGAGTATTGATGTCTACGTTCGGGATTTTCAGAGCCAAAATCATTCTGAAGAAGAGATACTGGAAGAGGATACTGTTTTGAGCAGTTTGAGAAGCAAATTGGGGTACTCATTTCTTGCTTTTGAGCATCCACTGCTTTCTACTCGAAATATCAGTTTGGGCCAGAATGTCTCGGTTTTTCTAAAAAATCGTAGAGCTCCCCTTGCTCAGAACTGCACTGTGATCAAGGTGGCTGAATTCTACTTCTCCATCCAGGGCGACGAGGAGCAGAAGCATGCACTTGCCCGTATTGCTCCAGGGACAGAACTTGTACTGGCTTTCACTAGACAATGTGACGGTGTCTACAGTGTGACGGTGCCAGTTAAAGGATGGGATTCCGGAAAACTGCAACTTTTCCATACTGTAGAACTAATGAGAAACCAGATGCGCCAGTATGTGCGCATGGAAGTGAATCTTCCCATGAAATTCAGAGTTGTTGAGAGTGCCGGCACCGATGCAAAGGTCTCTTCACAGCAGTTCACCTCCAGAGTGGTGGAGATGAGCGGTGGGGGGTTGAGTTTCTTTTTTGAGAAGCCGCTTCAGCTCGGAGATGTGCTGCTTGTGACAGCCCAGCTTCCCGGTGGCGCTTTGACTGCCATCAGAGCAAAAGTCCTAAGAATCAGTCTTCTCGAAAACAAATCTGCTGACAAGTATAAACATCATGTGCAGTTTATCTCGATTGATCCTAAAAATAGAGAGCAGATCGTGCATTTTATTTTTGAGAAACAGAGACAGGTCAATCAGATGCGCTGAAAGCTATCTTATAAGAAATTCAATAATTTCCGCTTGAAATGTGCGTGTACAACAATGAATAATTTATATGTTCAATGAAAAAAAACGGTAATGTATATGTCTCAAAAGAAAACTGATTTTGCAAATTGCGCCGGTGGTGTCTACCTGAGAATTATTGTATGTATAGCTACTCTTATACTGGTTGGTGCGTTCATCGCTGTTGTTCTGAGAACTTTTGAACAGCGCAAGCTTGAAAATGACAGAAAAGCTCTGGCTATCAGTGAATACGGGTTGTTTGTCGCTCTTCAGAAGATAAAAGATAGCCCTTCCTGGAATGAAGGAATCCCCAGGGAACCCTATGATGGGGGAGAGTATGAGGTTTCTGTGGAGAAAAAGATTCAGGCTGATACTCTTCTGCTCAATATCAAATCAATGGGTAAAATGGGGTCAGTGGAAAAAATGAAGGAATGCACACTCAGGTTGGAAATAAAGGAAAACGATTCGGTTTGGGTGCAGCAGAGCATGCAGTGAGTGTTTGACAATTTGTGTACAGTAAATGTATTATATCTAATTGTGGTTAAGCGGTACAGTTGCTTAACTTTAGTTCTGAAACGATTCGGCTCATTTTAGCAGAGCGGGACTGAATGAATTTCCTGAGAAAATTGCAGGGACAACAATTTACTGTCGGTCTTGATATAGGAAACCACTCCTTAAAACTGGTGAAACTTCGCCATGAAAAGGATGGTTACTTTCTTGAGGCCACAGGTATAAAAGAACTGCCCAAGGGAACCATCGAGGGCAGCGAGATCAAGAAAAAGGATCAGCTCATTGAGGCTATCACTCATCTGGTGAATCAGTGCGACCCTTCCATAGTGGAAGTGGTGATCTCAATGAGTGGGCATGGAATCATTTCAGATAAGATTACGTTCAAAATAGATCCTAATGAGAATGCAGAAGAACTGATTCTCTGGGAAGCCGGGCAGAGAAGTCCTTTCGATGTGGATGATATCACTCTGGACTACAAGATTCTGCGCAGGTTTCCTGATACAAATGAAACAGAAGTGCTTCTGGTTGCCGCAAAAAACCAGATCATGCAGGAATATATCGATCTTCTCTACGATGCCGGTTTAAAGCCGGTGATTGTGGATGTGGATGCGTTTGCCATTACAAACTGCTATGCACTTGAATGCGCTGGGTTGCCGGATATGGGTACAGTAGCTCTGTTAAACATCGGGCATGATCTTACAAATGTCACTTTTATCAAAGATGGGATTTATCACTCCACTCGAGACATTTCCACCGCAGGAGAATTCTTCAACCGTACTCTGCAGCGTAATATGGGGCTCAGCAGTGAAGAAGCCCTGCAGGCTATCAAAGGCAAGACTACAACCGCTCTGGACATGAATCTTTTAAAGCAGAGTGTGGAATACGCCGCGGAGGAACTTTCATCAGGAATTGATCTGGCATTCTCTTATTATAAGACTTCTGAAAAAAGTGACTCAATTGACAAGATAGTCCTTTCCGGTGGCGGGGCCTACATTCCCAGCCTGGTTCAGTTCCTCGAGAATCGTCATCAGACCAAAGTTCAGATTTCCAATCCGTTGTCATACGTTCAGTACGATCAGAATCTTTTCGGCAATATTGACATTCAGAGCATCTCCGCACTTCTTACGGTTGCAGTGGGACTTGCCTTGCGGAAAGTGGAGGAGTGATGATCGAGAGAATAGAGATAAATCTTCTTCCCGCCGAGTACCGGATTCACAAGCGCAGTCTCAAGCTGTCTCGATGGACGGTCTATCCTGCTCTGGGTTTGTTGCTTCTGGCAGTGGGGGCCATCTTCTTCCATATATATATGTTGAATAAGGTCAGTACACTTACAGATGAAATAGCCAGCCTGGACAGGCAAATAACGGCTAATAAACCAATACAAACTGAAATAAATCAGCTCAGGCAGGAAAAGAGCATCATTGATGAGAAAATTCGCGCACTGGAAAGAATCAATGTTAACAGGGAAAAGTGGGTCCGCCTGCTGGAGGTGTTTTCAAGTAATTTGCCATCTTATTCGTGGCTTATGTCTGTAAAGGAAGAGGTCGGTCCCACCTCGATTTTGAGAGTGGAAGCCAGAACGTATTCCTTTCCTGAGGTAGCATATTACATGACAAAGCTTAAGGAGAACGAATTTATTTCGGAGGTGGAGCTTCATGAGATAGAGCAGATCAGCAGTGAGGACCTCCGGAGGGTTTACAGGTACAGTCTGTCCTGCACTGTTAATCCCGATGCTAAACTGGACAGCATACCTCAGCAGGGAGCTCGCTGATGGCAAAAGCCAAATTTGATCTGCGCAACCCGAATGTTCGCAACCCGCTCATCATATTTTTCATTGCGGTCATAGTGGGGTATTTCTATTTCGATTATATGTATAAGCCCAATTCCGAGCAGATTTCCAGGCTTGAAAAACAAAGATCAGCGAAGGACTCGGAGCTTAGGACCATCAATGCTTTAAAACCACAGCTCAACCGACTCAGAATTGAAAAGGCGGAAGCAACTGCAAAACTGGACTCTTTGAGAAACATTTTCCCCGATCAGCGGGAGGTCCCAAAACTGATTCGTGAACTTACCAGTTTCATGAGAGAAAGCGATGTGGTAACCACAGGATTTCATCCCATTCCAGACGTTGTTAAAGAGTATTATGTGGAAAATAAATACAGAGTGGCAGTTGCCGGCAATTATCACAATCTTGGTCAATTCTTCAGTAATTTGGCCAATTTCCAATTGATAATCAATTTAAGCTCAGTTACCATAACGGCAAATCCCAATTATTCTGCGGATCGGCCTGAAAATTCCATGGAACCTTTCGTTCCATCAATTATCGCAACTTTTGAAATGACCACATTTTCATCGAGACGCTGATGTGCATGAAAAACGATTATAGAAAACCTGTGTCTTTGTTTCTTTGCAGAATGTTGCTCATGCTTTTCTGCACAGTAGCTCTGGTGCATTCTCAAGGTGCTGTAATAAAAGAAGTTTCTCTGGAAGCCGGGCCCCGGGGGTTGGTTCTTGTGGTGCAGGGAAGTGCAGCGATTGACGGTTCAGTTCTGGACATTGACCGGAAAGAAGGCAAGTATTCTGATCTGTGCATTGATGTGAAAAATGCCGCATGGACATTGAATGGTAAGAAGTATGGCTGCCCTGATAATCTTCCGGTCAAGGAGATCGTGGCAAAGGAAAATGGAAATAAAACCCAGATCCTGTTAAAAATGCGTGGGCAGACCGATGGCCCGGTCCAGATGAAGATTAAAAATGACAAAATCCTGGTGATGCTTACTGCTCAGGCTCAACCGCAGGTCAGCTGGTCGGCATCTACGTCTACTCCGGTGCAGGAAGAGACAGCAGCTGTTTCTGATGGCGGGAAAACCGAAGAGATCAAGAAGACTGTGGCACAAACTTCAACCACTGTTGTATCTGAAAAAAATCAGAATGACAAACCAGTTGTCAATGTGACCATTCCCTCTCAGGAAGAGAAAAAACTACAGAATATCCGTATAGTTCAGCGTGACAAGACTGCTGCACTGATTTTTGAATTCTCTGTTTCTCCTGACGTGCAGTTCGTTGCCGCAGCTGATTCTCTGGTTGCCATATTTCCTAACGCTTCATCATCACTGAAGAGCAAAATGATCAATATTCCCGGTGGAACTGTCTATCGTTCCATTAAACTTAAGCAGAGCAATGCTTCCGGTGGTAAACAGCTTACAGCAGTGGTTAAATTGATGCAGAAATCAGTGGGAAGTCAGCCGGTTGGGAATATACTTGAAAATAAATACTCTGTATACACTATTGCTCAGGATACTGCCCGGGCATTTTTGTGGAATGCAGCTGATGGGGTGCAGTCATCCTACTCATTTGCCCATATCCAATCAGAACCGCTTGATATGAAGAAAATGGAAAAGAGGGCAGTTGAGGATACCGCCAGGAATTTAAAAAAGTCAAATCTTTTTCCGCTTGCAGAAGAGAAGACTCCGGAGGTTGCATCTCAAAGTGTGCCTGCTGCTTCGGTTGAACATGCGTCCATCAAAGAATCGGCAACCGTGGAGACATCAGCGGCACCTGTTACTCAGAATTCATCTGTCCAGGCCAAAGCAGTGCAGGCCAGCATTCCTCCTTCTGCTCCCCCCAAAGAGCCAACAAAGGCAGTTGTGCCTGAAGTAGTGACTAAGCGGGATTCAACAATCGCTATCGAACTGCCTTCAAAAACAAGTGATGTGAAAGTAGAGCAGGAAACGGTTTCTGAACCAACTGGGGAAGTTGTCAAGGAATCTCCTGAAGGCAATCTGGTTACCTATAAAATTTTCGGTCGAGATCCTTTCATTCCTCTTATTAAAGATACCAGTGCCTCGGAAATGCCCAGGGTGGAGAATCTCAAACTGGTGGGAGTGCTCGAGGATGCGCGTGAACGGATAGCTTTGCTGGAAGATTTTACAGCTCAGAACCGAGCTTATGCTCTTCGGGTTGATGATCAGGTGGAATCTGGAAAAGTTCTACGAATTTATAGAGATAAGGTGGTTTTTCTGGTACGTGATTTCGATGTGTCGCGTTCGTTCACATTGAATCTTGCCAGCAGCCCCAATGCAAAGTGAGGGATAGATGACAAAATTCAGGGCGTTACTGCTCATCCCTGTCGTATTGTTGACAGTTACTGCCGGTTTTTCTCAGTCAAGCCGGGGTGTGCGGTCTTCAGCGCCGCGTTATGACAGCAACGGGGATAAAATTATTGACTATTTTGAAGTTCATGCCGCAGACATGAATTCTGTGCTCCGCCAACTCAGCTCTTACAGCGGAGTGGACATTGTCGCCGGTGATGATGTCAAGGGTACGGTATCTCTTTCAGTGACAAATAAATCATGGCGTGAGATATTGGGTATTCTCTGCAGAGTGCACAATCTCTCGGCGGTTGAGGAACAGTCTTATGTATATGTCCTCACTCAGGAGGAGTTTAACAAACGCAGCGCAGGTCAAGCTGCTGCGGGCGAGTTCTCGCAGGCCATAAGTCCTCTTAAGCGTGAAACAATAAAACTTCGTTACACCACTGCAGAAGAGATTAAGGAAGCTGTTTCAACTCTGCTTTCTGCTCGCGGAAAGCTGACCGTCGTTCAGCATACTAATGCTTTGATTATCTTCGATACCGAGGAAAATATCAATCAGATCAAGCACACTATTGATGAGATTGACATTCAAACACCTCAGGTATCCATTTCATGTAAAATCATAGAGGTGAGCTCCGGTGTTCTGCAGAAAATGGGAGTTCACTGGGGATATGTTGATCAGGAAAGCAATATCACCGCAAACCAGCTGACTGCAACCAACATTATTGGAGATGCCATAAACAAGGTGAGCTATGGAGTACTTTCTCCGGAAAAACTGACCGTGGCAATGGAATATCTATTTCAGGACAATAGTGCAGAAGTAGTTGCTCAGCCTCAGATCACGACACTGGACAATAAAGAAGCCAACATTTTTATGGGTCAGCAGATCCCCATCAACACCAAAGACGAGGCCGGAAACTTGGTTACCACCATGGTCAATGCCGGAACCGCTCTGACCGTGACTCCCTATGTATCCGGAGATGGTAAGATAAAGCTGGCACTCAAGCCCAAGAAGGAATCGTATTATCTGACCGAAGATGGCACTCCAATCATTAACGAACAAAGTGCCACCACCAATGTCATGATTAATAATGGTGAGACTGTGGTTATTGCCGGTCTTACATCGAATGAACAGCGTTCAACGGAGGGCGGTATTCCGATTCTAAAAGATATACCCCTGATCGGAAATCTGTTCAAAAGGTCAGCAAAGCAGCTTGATAAGAAAGATTTGATCATCTTTGTGACACCTCACATTCTGCACTCTGATATGTAAATTGATCCTCCGATTCCAGAAAAATCCCAAGGCTCCTGAAATGGAGCCTTTTCTTTTCCTCCAAAATTCAATGCCTTATGAAAATATCAGTAATTCCAGATTTTTTTCCTCTGATAAAGATTGACTAAGCCCCGCATATATTGTATGTTCTAAAGCGAAATTGTAGCACCTATTGTGGTTGTTTAAATTCATCTCACATACTATCCCGGGGGACTGGTTTCAATGATTTCGACGATTCGGAAGCGTGATGGAAAGCTTGTGCCGTATGATAATTTTAAGATTGCGAATGCGATCTTCAAGGCGGCAGAGGCAGTTGGGGGAAAGGATTTCGGGCTTGCTTTGATGCTGGCCAAGTGTGTTGAAGAGGCGATTGCCAACAAGTTCCATTCTAATTCCATTCCTGCCGTTGAAGAGATTCAGGATATCGTCGAAAAAGTGCTTATCGAGCAGGGGCACGCCAGAGTTGCAAAGGCTTTTATTCTCTACCGTGAACAGCACAGGCGCATTCGTACCACAAATGACCTGCTTCTGGATATCGCCAATACTATGGATGGATATCTCAAGCAGGAAGACTGGCGTGTAAACGAAAACTCTAATGTCAATTACTCGCTTGGTGGACTTATTCTCCATAATAGCGGTGCAATTACTGCCAATTACTGGCTTGAAAATATCTACAACAGGGATATTTCCAGCGCACACCGCAATGGTGATATCCATCTGCATGATCTATCCATGTTTTCGGGCTACTGTGCGGGCTGGTCTCTTCGTCAGCTCATTGCAGAGGGTCTGGGTGGAGTAAAAGGGAAAATCTCCTCCCGCCCACCAAAGCATCTTTCAACCCTAATACAGCAGATGGTGAACTTCCTGGGGATTTTGCAGAATGAATGGGCTGGGGCACAGGCATTTTCCTCATTCGATACCTATCTGGCACCTTTCGTGAGAGTTGACAACCTTTCATACTCGGAAGTCAAACAGCATATTCAATCTTTCATCTTCGGTGTTAATACTCCATCCAGATGGGGATCTCAGGCTCCTTTCACCAATATCACTCTTGACTGGGTAGTGCCAGAGGATCTGAAGAATCAACCTGCAATCGTTGGTGGGCAGCCTCTTGAACAAACCTATGGTGATTTTCAGCATGAAATGGATATGGTGAATCGTGCATTTCTTGAGGTACTGATTGAAGGTGATGCAGATGGTCGCGGTTTTTCTTATCCCATTCCTACCTATAATATCACTAAAAGTTTCAACTGGGATAGTGAAAACGCTCAGCTTCTTTTTAAGATGACCGGAAAATACGGCACTCCCTACTTTCAGAATTTCATTAATTCCTCACTGAATCCCGGCGACGTGCGTTCGATGTGTTGCAGACTTCAGCTTGATAAAAGAGAGCTTAGAAACCGCGGAGGCGGCCTTTTCGGAGCAGACGAATTCACTGGTTCAATCGGGGTGGTAACTATAAATCTTCCGAGAATCGGGTTTTTCTCATCGAGTAAAGATGATTTTTATAGCCAGCTGAATCATTTCATGGATTTGGCCCGTGATTCCCTGGAGTTGAAGCGCAAAGTAATTACCAAACTGATGGATCAGGGCTTGTTCCCTTATACACAGAGATATCTCAGGCATTGGAATAATCATTTCTCCACTATCGGATTGATTGGTATGAACGAGGCCACACTCAATTTCATGGGCAAGGACCTTACGGACCCTGCAGCACGTGAATTTGCCATGGAAGTGCTTCAGCACATGCGTAATCGTCTGATCACATATCAGGAGGAGACCGGCCATCTTTACAATCTGGAGGCAACCCCGGGTGAAGGCACTTCCTATCGTCTGGCTAAGATTGACAAGAGTAAATTCGGTCGTATGATCATTCCCGGTGGTGACAATCCGTATTACACTAATTCCACACAGCTTCCGGTTGACGCTACCGATGATGTATTTGAAGCACTGGAGATGCAGAATGATGTTCAGAAACAGTACACTGGCGGCACTGTATTTCACGCTCATATCGGTGAATCGATAGATGATGTGGAGACATGTAAAAAGCTTGTGCAGAAAATCGCTTACAATTACGAGATACCCTATTTTACACTCTCACCGGTTTTTTCCATCTGTAAGCTTCATGGATATTTGAAAGGACGCCACTTCTCGTGTCCCAACTGTTCTGAAGAGACGGAAGTGTATGCCCGTATCGTGGGCTACTATCGTCCGGTGCAGAACTGGAATCCCGGCAAGAAGTCGGAATTCAAGGATCGAGAGGTTTTTAATACAACCAAAGCCGATGCCACTCCTAAATCAAGTGTGCAGGAACCTGTACAGGAAGTATATGCAGGATAGCGTACGGATTTCCGGTTGGCTTAAAAACTCTTTTGTGGATTACCCGGGGACGGTTGCGACCGTCCTTTTTCTTTCAGGTTGTAATCTACGTTGTCCTTATTGTCATAATCCCGGAATTGTTTACGATCGGTTTGAGCCTGTTGACATTCAAGTGATTCTGGATTACATCAGCAAAAGAAAAGGAATTCTTGAGGGTGCTGTAATAAGTGGTGGCGAACCGACTCTCCAACCCGGGCTAACGCAGCTTTGCGAAAGTTTGCGTAATGAGGGGTTGAAAATAAAGCTGGATACTAATGGCCTTAACCCAGATAGAATCGAAGGAATTGATCCTGACTATCTTGCACTGGATATAAAAACATCCCTGAAACGATATCCTCAACTTGGAAATTTACCTCCCGACTGGGAGAAAAGGCTATGTCGCTCACTGGAGATAGTACGATCGAGGGGGGAAAGAGGGGAAGTGAGAATAACGGCTGTTCCCGGAATCATTGAACAGGATGATATCGACACTCTCTGTGTGGAATTAACGGGAAACCGTGTTTTTTTACAGCAGTTCAACAACAGCGTTGAACTGCTCGATGCAGATATATCTCAAGTTAAGCCACATACTCCCGGACAACTGCAATCGTGGTGTCTTCAATTTGTCAAATCTGGCATACCTTGTCAGATCAGAGGCCTGTAGGGCACAGTTCAAAAGAATTTTTCTGCAAAACCAATCTTTTATAAATGTTTTTATTGTGCAGATACGGAATAATCTGATCAAAGCCCAGTGCAACGTTATCCGGTTCATGAGCATCAGATCCAAGAGTAACTGTCAGACCGCGAGATGCCACCAGTTCTAAAAAGAACTCGAACGGATCATGAAAAGGCTTGTTCTCTTTTGACCAGAAGAAACCATTTGAATTAATTTCCAGAGCAGTTGTGCTCTGCTGTGCCACTTTGACAGTTTCATCAATACCCGCCAGTACCAAGTCAAAATCATCGGGAAAGGGAATGTATCTCCAGATAAAATCGATATGGGCAAGGGATTGAAAAAGGCCGCAGGAAAGTGCAGCTTTTGCAGCTTTGAAATATTCAGTGTAAATGGCACCGCGATCAAGCGAGGCGTATTGGGCAAGATGCTTCCATCCGAATTTGGGAAGGCAGTGAATGGAGGCTAATGCATAGTCAAAGGGAAGAGATGTCAGGATCTCCTCCGCACGGCTTTCAGCACCTTCGATGTAGTCAACTTCCAAACCGATATAGATATCGATGCGTTCTTTATAAATTTCCCTTAAGGCGCTGACCTCTTCAAAATACTTTTCAATATTCTCATCGCGCATGCCCCAGTTCCAGTTCTTTTTTTTCTGAGAGCGGGAGAGATAATAGCGCCCGAGGTGGTCGGCAAACCCAAGTTCCCTGATACCTCTTTCTATCGCTTTTTCTATATACTGCCTGATTTCACCCTGTGCATGTCCGCAGTAAGCGGTATGCACATGGAAATCGGACAGGGTCGTTATCTGATTAGTGTTAGACACTTAATTCCTGTTGCTTTACTCCACCATAGACGGTGGCTTTTTCCAGAAGCGGATCGATGAATTCCAGAATGAATTCGCTTACTTGTTCAGGTGCTCTGCCGATAAAGTCGCGAACATCAAGAAGGTCAGAAAGATCACTGCGGGACATGCCAAAGAGAGGATCGTCTGCAATACGCTCGAGCAGATCATTTTTCTCCCCTTCAAGTTTCACTTTTTTCCCCGCTTCCATGGAATGAATACGAATATGCTCATGAAGTTCCTGGCGATCCCCACCCTTTTTAACTGCTTCCATAATGATGTTTTCGGTTGCCATGAAGGGAAGCTCCTCCTCGATGTGTCGGGCAATTACTTTGGGATAAACAACCAGTCCGTCTGAAATGTTCGCTGCAATGATAAGCGAAGCATCTGCAGCTAGAAAGGATTCGGGTATCGTGAGCCGTTTATTGGCAGAATCGTCAAGAGTTCTTTCAAACCACTGCTCCGCAGCGGTCAAGGCGGGTGAGAGAGAACTGGTGATGATAAAACGGCTAAGTGCTGTCAATCTTTCAGAACGCATCGGATTACGTTTATAGGCCATGGCGGAGGAACCGATCTGGCCTTTTTCGAAGGGCTCCTCCACTTCTTTCAAGTGTTGCAGCAGACGAATATCGTTGGCGAATTTATGAAGTGACTGGGCGAGCCCGCACAGAATGCTAGTGGCCTGCGCATCGATCTTTCTAGTATAGGTTTGGCCGGTTACCGGAAAAACACCATTGAATCCCATTTTCTGAGATACCATTTTGTCCAGTTTCTTAACTTTCTCGTGGTCGCCTTCAAATAAGCTCAGGAAGGAGGCTTGTGTTCCGGTAGTGCCCTTTACTCCTCGAAACCTCAGGGAGGATTCGAACTGTTGCAGAGCCTCAAAATCCATTAACAGATCGTAGAGCCAGAGACAGGCTCGCTTACCTACGGTGGTGAGCTGAGCCGGCTGGAAATGGGTGAATCCCAAGGTGGCCTGTTCAGCATGAGTAAGGGCGAAGGATTTGAGTTTCGAGATGAGCTGGGCCAGTCTGGCGAGAAGAATCCGGCTGGCATCCCGCAATTGAATCAGATCTGTGTTGTCTCCCACAAAGGCGCTTGTGGCTCCCAGATGAATTATCGGCTTGGCTTTGGGGCAGATCGTTCCGAATGTATGCACATGGGCCATCACATCATGACGAGTTTGTTTTTCGAAGTCCCGGGCCATTTGAAAATCTATGTCCTCTACATGAGACTTCATTTCGCTGATCTGTTCATCAGTTATCGGCAGACCTAGTTCCTTTTCGCATTCAGCAAGAGCAATCCACAGTTTTCTCCAGGTGCTGAACTTGTACTGCGGAGAGAAAATGTGTGACATTTCTTTGCTGGAATAGCGTTCAAGAAGGGGGTTGCTGTATTCGTTCGTCGATAAAGTGCTCATAGAAAACTCCGTTTGAGATTATTTGCAGGTAATCTTATAATATAGTATATGAGAGGTCAAAATCAGCGGCTAACCGTTCAGGAATGGAAAACAAAGAAGTTATGTAGAATAATTTTGAACAAAAAACCAGTTTACCTGTTGGCCAAAAAAGTTGGGAAAAAATAGAGACCTGTCGCTCAAGCATGATTTATTGCAAAACGGGTAGTTTGTAGTTATTTTGTAGGTGAATGAGTTATAAGGATTTAAACCGGGAGATAAAATGAAAAAGTCTCTAGTTTTCAGTTTCGTTCTGATGGCCGTTGTACTATGCTCGAATCTATTTGCACAGTCAACGGAAAGTCTGATGAATACAGGCAGTGAAATGCTTCAGAGAGGAGCCTACAGCCAGGCGGTTACTGCTTTTCGCCAGGTGGTGTCACGGGAACCTCGAAATTTTGAAGCACAATTCAATCTGGCGTTCGCCTATTTGGGATGGGGGCGCAATTCCAATGCTGTTGAGGAGTTCAAGAAGGCTTTGGGACTGCAGCCGAACAGTTCTCAGGCTTGGGCAAACATGGCGGTAGCTTATGAAAACATGGGTAAAAGTGGAGAGGCTCTTGGCGCATTGAGTAACGCTGTAAAATATGATCCAAGCAACATCACCGCACGCATGAATCTGGCAGCGATGTATGCCAACAATAACAAATTGACTCAGGCTATTAATGAGTATACGGCGGTTATTAAAATGGATGGATCCAACTCGGATGCACTTCTCAATCTTTCCAAGTGTCTTATCAGCGCCAACAAGATTGAAGAGGCAAAGAACTATCTGCGTGAGGCGACTATGGCCGATCCTCAGAATGCAGAAGCTCGTTTTGAGCTTGCCTACATTTACTGGAAAAAGGAAAAGAATCCTGATCAGGCACTGACTGAGCTTCGTCTTGCCGTGAATGCCCGCCCGGATGTGGGTAAATTCTACGAGGATATTGCCTCCATTCTTGAGGAGAAGGGAGACAAGCCCGGAGCGGCAGAAACGCTGAAGAAGGCTTTGGTTTACACCGATGATGTGATCAGCAAGGAAAAGATTCAGGGGAGAATCGACAGATTGGAAGGTAAAACCGGTTCTGCAGGTGCAACTCCTTCGACACCTGCATTTCAGATGCAGACCATCAAGCGTGAGACAAGGGACACCACTGCAACACGCAGGATCGAAACTGCACCTGTAAAGGTCGATTTCGGAGGTCTTCTGGATGAAGAGGAAGATGAATCCACACCTGTGCTGGACCTGAAAGAAGCAGCAAAGAAAAAAGCTCAGTAATGAATTGAGGTGCGACTCCTTTGCGGGGTCGCATCTATAATGCAATGCAACAAAAACTCTATTTTACCTACCGCTCATACTTAAAATCCAGATTCGGCACTCCAGTTTTAAAAATACCGGTTAATGCCGGCTTTAGCTGTCCCAACAGAGATGGTACTAAAAGTGTTGAGGGATGCCTTTTCTGTGACAACAGGTCATTCAGCCCTGTTTCAGAATGCAGTCTTTCACCAGTCGATCAGGTTATGACTGCTATCTGCCGCAGCGGAGAGAAGTACAAGGCGTTTCTTCCTTATTTACAGCCGTTTTCAAATACTTACGCGCCTGCTGAGAAACTGAGAGCGATCTATGAACCGTTGCTTAAAGAGCCTAATGTGGTGGGTCTGGCAGTGGGAACCAGACCAGATTGTTTTGACCGGTCAATCTACGATTATCTCGGGGAGCTCGCCGGGCGTACGTATCTGTCAATAGAGCTTGGGCTTCAAAGCGGGCATGATAAAACACTTGAGAAAATTAACCGGGGACATTCGGTAAAGGATTTCTGTGATGCCGTTACAGTGCTTCACAGCATGGGAATCCAAACCGTTGCTCATGTGATGCTGGGTTTTCCCTGGGAAACGCTGGAAATGGCTGGTAAAACAGCACGGTTGTTATCGAGGTTACCAGTGAGTGGGGTTAAAATTCATCAGCTGATGATTATTCGAGGCACAACTCTGGAGACGCAGTACCAGGCTGGTGCACTTGAGCCGGTTTCGATTGAAAACTATGCCGTTCAACTGGGTTTGTTTTTAAGCCTTCTCAGGCCAGATCAGCATATTCATCGCATTATGGCAGATTCCCGTCCGGAATTCGGCCTTGTTGAACCGCTCTGGAGTGCTCATAAGCAGGAGAGTATGGACTTTCTGCATCGATATCTGACACAGAACGGAATTACCCAAGGGTCTGGTCTAAGTTCTGATTCAGTGATTTGATTTTATTAATTTTCCTCCAGAGAGTGCTTCTGTCAATTCCAAGTCTTCGTGCTGCTTCAGAGCGGTTCCCCTTGCATTCACTCAGCGTTCTTAAGAGTTCTTCTTCCGAAACATTGGACGTGCGCGGGTAGAGATAGTCAGTTTCAGGAGTACGCTCTCTGGCTGGTACGGGTGTTTTGCATATATCTACCCTCATTTCCGCTCTTCGGATTTCCGAAGGGAGGTCAAACACCCCGATTTTCTCCTCTTGACAAGTCACAAAGGCGTGCTCGATGGCATGCTCAAGCTCCCTTATATTCCCTGGCCAGCAGTAGTCCATGAGCATGACGGCACCGTCATGACTTAATCCGCTGATCTTTTTTCCGGTCTCCCTGTTGAATTTACGGATGAAATGCTCTATAAGAATCCCGATGTCCTCTTTGCGTTCTCGAAGAGGGGGGATGTGCACCGGGAAAACTTTGAGTCTGTAGAACAGATCTTCTCTGAACTTTCCCTGCTGCACCAGAGCTCGCAGATCTCTGTTGGTGGCGCTTATTATCCTAACATCGGCCTTGCGCGTGATGCCCTCTCCCAAACGCTCGTACTCTTTTTCCTGAAGAAACCTCAGGAGTTTCACTTGGATGAGCGGGGTAAGATCACCGATTTCGTCCAGAAAAAGGGTGCCACCTTCCGCCATTTCAAAGCGACCGGCTTTGTCCTTTACTGCTCCTGTAAAGGCCCCGCGAACATGTCCGAACAGCTCGCTTTCCAGAAGGCTTTCCGGAATGGCCGAGCAGTTTACTTTGATGAAAGGGGCGGAGGCTCTGTTGCTCGCATTGTGAATGGCTGCAGAGACAAGTTCTTTTCCAGTTCCGCTTTCACCGGTGATAAGCACCGTGGCTTGTGATTGAGAGGCAAGTTCTATTAATGAATACAGTTCCTGCATGAGACTACTTTTACCCACAAGAGCACCCATTCCATCTTTGCGCCTGAACTGCCTTTGCAGATTGGAAAGCCGCTGCTCGGTTTTCTTTAGTTTGGATAAATCGGTCAGGGTCTCCACTGCTCCGAGTATTTGGCCCTGAGGGCTGGAGAGTACGCGGGCATTTTTGAGTACCGGAATACTTTTTCCGGAAACATGTCTGAGCATACATTCGGAATTGCTGATCGAGCCCAGAGAATAGAGATGACAGGTCGGGGGAGGGTTGCAGGTCTCGCCCATAATCCTGCAGCAGCTTTCGCCAATGATTTTTTCTCTGGCCAATCCGGTCATCTCCTCCAGTGCTTTGTTGCAGTAAAGGATTTTACCCTTGGTATCGATGATAAACAGGCCTTCTGCCAAAGTTTGTAAGATCATGTCCTGGCATTCGGGGGAGAAGTTTTCTTTTTGAAAGCAGTTCATAAAGTTTCCTGTTGCGCTGTTGCGTTTCAACTGTTGCACTGTTGCATAATATACAACGATATACGTAATAAATATAGCGGAAATTGCCCTTTTTCTCTTGGCACAGCCGTTGCATAATGAGGCAGGGAGTAAATAAACCTGTTTCAAAGGAGTTAATCATGGCTAAAGAGACTTCAGATGCGACGTTCAGAAGTGATGTACTTGAATCTCAGAAAACAGTTCTGGTTGATTTTTGGGCACCCTGGTGCGGTCCCTGCAGAATTTTGGGGCCTATTATCGAAAATATCGGTAAAAAGATGGAGGGAAAAGTTGAGGTTCTGAAGATGAATGTGGATGAGAACCCCAACACTGCTGTTCAATATGGTATCACAGGTATTCCCACCGTTATCATTTTCCGCAACGGAAAGGCGGAAAGAGAGTTTGTCGGTGTGCAGCCCGAACAGGTATACCTTAACGCTTTAGGCACAGCATAAGGCTGTGCCAAATTCCATAGACCAAATTACGTTTTTTCCAATAAGAGGTGGTTCATGAAAAAGATTCTGGTGGTTGGCGGAGTGGCGGGAGGAGCCAGCTTTTGTGCTCGCATGCGACGGCTTGACGAATCGGCTCAGATTACCATGTTTGAAAAGGGAGAGCATATATCCTTTGCCAACTGCGGCCTTCCTTATCACATCGGCGGTGCCATTGGAGATCGTCAGAATTTAATTCTGCAGACTCCTCAGAGGTTTTTCCGTCGTTTCAACGTGGATGTGCGTACCAATTCTGAAGTGATCGGGGTTGATACTGCCCGCAAAGTGATAAAGGTGAGCAGTGGCGGAAAGATTTATGAAGAGGAGTATGAATACCTGGTGCTCTCACCCGGAGCTGCGCCTATCCGTCCGCCCATACCGGGAATCGATCATCCCAAAATTACCACTTTGCGCAATATCCCCGATATGGACCGGATCAAGAAAATGGTGGATTCCGGGTCAGTAAAGGAAGCTGTCGTTATTGGCGGAGGTTTTATCGGTCTGGAGATGGCTGAGAATCTTTACGATCGCGGGGTGAAGGTTACTCTTGTGGAGGCATCCGATCAGGTGTTTGCTCCTGCGGATCCTGAGATGGCTGCATCGGTTGCTCAGCAGCTACAGTTGAAGGGAGTCAAGCTTATTATTAACGATGCCGCAAAAGGCTTTTCGCCTCTCAGCAATGACTCTCTTGAAGTGAAACTTGGCAGTGGAACAGTTTTAAGTGCTGATCTAGTTGTGCTTGCCATTGGAGTGCGTCCTGATACAGTATTCCTCAAGGAGAGTGGAATTGAGCTATCCGAGAGAGGTGCGATCATAGTTGATAAGCATTTGCATACAAATGTGGCCGACGTGTTTGCTGTGGGTGATGCGGTGGAAGTTACCGATTTTGTGACAGGCAAGAAAGTGCATGTCCCGCTTGCCGGGCCGGCCAATCGTCAGGGACGCATCGTGGCCGATGTGATCGCCGGATTGAATTCCGAGTACAGGAATACGCAGGGAACAGCTGTGTGTAAAGTCTTCGACCTTACAGCGGCTGTCACCGGGCTTACAGAGAAGAGTGCACGCAGGAATGGAATCGAATACCAGAAAACCTATATTCATTCTTCAAGCCATGCCGGGTACTATCCCGGATCGGCACCGTTATCTCTCAAACTGCTTTTCGCTCCTAACGACGGAAAAGTCCTTGGAGCACAGATCATGGGGACAAAGGGAGTTGACAAGAGAATCGATGTTCTTGCCACGGCAGTGCGCCACGGGCTTACGGTTTCCGATCTTGCGGAGCTTGAGCTTGCCTACGCGCCTCCTTATGGAAGTGCCAAGGATCCGGTAAATCTGGCCGGTTTTACCGCGCAGAACATTTTAAACAAGATTACTCCAGTAAGTCACGTTGAGGACATTGTTCCGTTGGTCAAGGATGGGCATGTGCTGCTTGATGTTCGCACGGCGGTAGAAAGGGAGATGGGAACGATTGAGGGGTCGCTTCATATTCCTGTCGATGATCTCAGAGAAAGAATCGGGGAGCTGGATAAAACCAGGCCGGTTCTGGTGTTCTGTCAAGTCGGATTGCGGGGGCATGTGGCAGTGAGAATTCTTCGTCAGAGCGGCTTTGAAGCAACGAATCTTTCAGGGGGGTTCAAGACCTATTGCGCTTATAATCCCGTTGAAAAGTCTTGCGATGCAAAAAGCAAGGAGATCGTCAAATCGGGTGCCTGTGAACCTGCTTGCGCAACAGTCGAGAGCGGCTCTAAAATCACTATCGATGCCTGCGGACTTCAGTGTCCCGGGCCGGTCATGAAGTTAAAAGAGGCAGTGACCGGTGCGCCTGAGGGTGGAGTTGTGGAGATCAAGGCTACTGACCCGGGCTTTGTGGCCGATATCCCTTCCTGGTGTCAGTGTACCGGTAATAAGCTTTTGGAAATGAAGTCCGAAAACGGAGCGTATATAGCCACCATCCAGAAAGGTAATAAAGGCAAGGCATCCTGTCTGGTTCCTTCGGAAGTTAATGCCAGCAAAACCATGGTGGTTTTCTCCAATGACTTTGACAAAATGATGGCAGCCTTCATTATTGCCAACGGTGCAGCATCCATGGGCAGTAAAGTTACCCTTTTCTTTACCTTCTGGGGGTTGAATCTTTTGCGAAAGAGCAATTATGTGAAGGTGAAGAAAAATCTGCTGGAGAGGATGTTCGGTTTCATGATGCCTCGCGGTCCACAGAAGCTCACGCTTTCCAAAATGCACATGGGAGGAATGGGGACTGCCATGATTCGTTTTATCATGCGAAAAAAGAATGTCTATTCACTTCCGATTCTCATGCAGGAAGCCATGAAGAATGGGGTACGTTTTGTTGCCTGCTCCATGTCCATGGATATTATGGGTATCAAAACAGATGAATTGATTGAAGGTGTTGAAATCGGAGGTGTCGCAGCATATCTTAATGAAGCGGACAAATCCGGATACAACCTCTTTATCTGATGATACATGGAAAACTTACTCTCTTCCGGCGGAGTTTTCACTCTGCCGGTCTTTTTCCCAACCTGCTGCTTCTGTTCTTTCCTCCCGGAGATTATAAACCCTAAGGGAAGAAGAGTTTTACCTATAATTTGATGGAGGGCTGTGAGAATATTGGGCGCATTTTCTCCATCTTTCTTCCTTTCTTTTATTTCCTTAGATTCTGGGAATTGTCTTTTCCGCTTCTCTTTCTACTGCTTCTTCCACTGTTGTTTTACTATGTGGGGTGGGTGAGGTATCTATTTAAGCGACAGACTGCTTTCCTGTACAAGCCATTATTGAAAATTCCACTCCCTATGGCAGTGATGCCTTTGGCATATTTCTTTCTGTTATCGTGGGTGCAAAATTCCTGGCTTCTTGCTCTGGCGGTACTTCTTTTCTCCATTGGGCACCTTTATATCAGCGCGGTTGAATATAAAAACAGTCTTCAATTAAAATAGTAGCCATTTAGAACTGATTTCGGTGCTTTTGCTACAGAATATGATTAACACAAAATTTAAATTGCGACGGCAGCAACATTTCTTTATAATAGAATAATCTGCACTAATAGCTAGATTCATCGGGGAGAGGACTAGATTCATGAAAGCATTCCAGGCAGTTTCAAAGGTGTTCAAGAAAAAAGAGCAGCAGGAGGATGAGGACATTTTGGGAAGCACAGCAGATTCTGGTATTCAAGATGATCAGAACGCTGATGAAGATGTTTTTGAAATTGACTTTTCTGCACAACCGGTCGCTCCTCAGGTGGATAGTGTTGAAGAGGAAACCGAGGTCGTGTCCTCTCAGAAGCTGGAGGAGATGTCTGTTGAAATTGAGCCAGTCGTAGAGCAGAAAGTAGAAAATGTGCAGATTCTGGAGGAAAAGGAGTCTGAAGAGGCCGTCTCGGAAGAGCTGGAGTCTGAAGAATCGATCACAAGCACCGATGATGAGGCCGCTTTTGATCTTGAACTCGCCAGTGATCCTGTGCCAGTCTCTGATTCTAAAGAAGTAGAGGAAGTTGCGGAAACTGTGCCGGTTGAAGCCGAAATTGAAGAAAAAGTGGAGGATGAGGAAATCACCGGTCAGAAAAAATCGAAAGCCGGTGTGAAGTTGTTCGGTTTCCTGGGAAAGAAAAAGAAACTGTCTGAGGAAATTGAAGGAGAACCTGAAGAGGTTTTGGAAGAAAAGATAGAAGAGGTTGCTACGGAAATTTCGCCGGAATCGTCTTCTGAAATTGAGGAAGATTTGTTTGAGCTGAGCGCTGTTGAGCAGCCTGTTTCAGAGCCAGTTATTAAAAATGATCAGGCAAATGCATCAGAAATAGAATCTGTAGAGGCCGAAACAGTGGTGGTTCCCAAGGATCAGGTAGAAATTCCTGAAGAGGTAATTCTTGAACCGAAATCAGAGCCAATGGCTGTAATAGAAGAGAAAATAGAAGAGAAAGCAGTTGAGTTAGAGGTTGAGCATACTCCACAAACAGAGGAAAAACCCGTCGAAGAGGAAAGCAAGAAACCGGGGAAACTTCTCGGTTTGTTTGGGAAAAAGAAAAAGGCTTCCATAGAGCCGCAATTAGATGAAGAAGAGATTGAAGAGGTTGCGACATCTTCAGAATCTTCGGTAACAGAGGTGGAGCAGGAAACGCAAACTGAATCCAGTGATAAAGTTGAAGAGGACGAAGATATATTTGAGTTGAGTGTTGAATTGCCGCCTGAGGAAGAAATGGTCCCCGAAGCCCCTTCAGTTGAGGCGCAATCCCTTACTGTCACTGCCCAAGAGGAAAAAGCCGTAGAAGTACCAGATCCGGTTTTTGGTAAAATTGCACATGTATGTCTTAATGTAAAAGATTTGAACAGGTCAATAGAGTACTACACTCGCCTTGGATTCAAAAAGAAATTTTTCTTTCATAAAAACGAAAAACTTTACGGTGTATATTTAGAATTCGGGAGTGGCAATTTCATTGAGCTCTTCGAAGACAGCAACCTCGATCTCAGTGCACCGGCTGGCAGACTGGCTCATTTCTGTCTGGAAACGGATAATATCGATGAGGTGATGAAATCCTTGTCCGCCAGAGGGATTGAGTTTACTGAAAAGAAACTCGGGTGCGACAACACCTACCAGATCTGGCTTAAGGATCCTGATGGAAATGCATTTGAGGTTCATCAGTATACAGATAAGAGTTCTCAGTTTACAAAGCAGGATGTGGAAGTGGACTGGTGATTGAACTTCAGGCAGTAGTTTGGGCTGCGCAGATCAGCAGTGATATGCGCAGCCTTTTTTATTTTTACAATTGAACCTGTAATGGATTCTATGATTTACTTCGATCATAACGCAACTACTCCGCTTCTTCCCGAAGTTCGTGATGTGCTGTGTGAGGCCACCCAAAAGTACTGGGGGAATCCCTCTTCGGTGCATGGTATTGGAAGAAGCGCCTTTGCAGAGCTTGAACGGGCGCGGGAGCGTCTGGCCTCTTTGATAAATGCCGCTCATGATGAAATCTATTTCACTTCCGGAGGAACCGAATCTGATAATCTGGCCATTTTTGGAATAATGGAGCACAATCCTTCAATGGGATTTCTCTATTCGGCAATCGAACATCCTGCCGTAAGCGGAACGGCTGCTGCTCTTTCAGCAAAGGGACGAGACTGCAGAGCTGTCCCCGTTGATCAAAGCGGTGCGGTTCGCCTCGATGACCTGAGTGAAAGTTTACATCAGAATGTCTGTCTTGTTTCCGTCATGGCGGCCAGTAATGAGATCGGCACCGTGCAGCCTTTTGAAAGGGTTGGCCAGTTGGTGTCACAATCACAAGCCGTTTATCATTGCGACGCGGTTCAGGCATTTGGCAAGGTTCCCATTGATGTAAAAAAGGCCTCAGTGGATTTAATGTCATTTTCTGCACATAAGATTAACGGTCCCAAGGGGATTGGTGCATTGTATGTGAAGAGGGGAGTAAAGATTCACCCCCGGTTTTTCGGCGGGTACCAGGAACGATCGATCAGGCCCGGTACTCAAAACGTACCGTCGATTTTGGCATTTGTAAAGGCTGCGGAGATCGCCTGTGACAACATGTTGCAAAATGCAGAAATCCTGTTTGATTTGACCGAATACATGAATTTCCGAATCGCCAGCGAAATCCAAAATGTCCTTAGAAACGGGGATACACAAAACAGACTTCCCGGGACACTGAACCTCTGTTTCCCCGGAGTGGAAACGCAGGTTCTGTTAGCTTCGCTTGATCAGGAAGGAATCTGTGCCTCGGGTGGTTCAGCCTGCCATTCCGGAAGCATCGATCCTTCAGCGGTTCTTCTGGCCATCGGCAGGCGTCCTCAGGAGGCCGCTTGCGCAATACGCTTCTCATTGGGGGTTTCCAATACCAGAGAGGAAGTGGATTTTACCGTTGAGGCTCTCAAGCGTATTGTGGAAAGAGTACGGGCAATAGGGTAGGGGCGAGGGGCAGTTGTGCCCCCCAGAGAATTTTTGAACGATGATTATTGATTCAATGTTATAGACAGATCATCATTTCAGAAGCATCGGCCAGTTTCTTTTCGAACGCATTTTCCTTCTGAACAGTTGTAGCAAATCTCATTTGGAAATTTAGATTCGTCGTGCATGAGACGGATATTTTCCAGTGTGGTTTTGGCAATGCTTTCCAGAGCCTCTCTGGTGAAGAAAGCCTGATGCGATGTAACCAATACATTGGGGAATGTGAGAAGCCTTGCCAGAACATCATCACTAATCGCCTCTGCAGAAAAGTCTTCAAAAAAGTAATCACCCTCTTCTTCATAGACGTCCAGTCCGGCGGATCCGATCTTTTTAGATTTAAGACCCTCGATGAGGTCTTGAGTATTAATCAGCTTGCCTCTGCCGGTATTGATAATCATCACCCCGTCTTTCATTTTAGCGATGCTCCGGGAGTTTATCATGTAAACATTCTCTGGTGTAAGAGGGCAGTGGAGGGTAATAACATCACTTTGACGGTAAATCTGATCGAGGTCGGTGTATTCGACCTGATGTTTTTGGGCAAACTCCTTGTCGGGGTAGACATCGTAAGCAAGGACTTTCATGCCAAATCCGCGCAGAATTTCAATGGCCACTTTGCCGATTTTACCAGTTCCGATGACCCCTGCAGTTTTCCCGTGCATGTCGAAACCAAGAAGGCCATTCAAGGTGAAATTGCTTTCTCTAGTGCGAATGTACGCTTTATGAATTTTACGGTTGAGAGAGAGCATAAGTGTGACGGCATGTTCGGCCACGGCATAGGGGGAATAGGCGGGAACACGAGTGACATGGATTTTGCCGAATGCATGTTGAAGATTTACATTGTTGTATCCTGCAGAACGCAGTGCAAGTTGACGGGTTCCGTTATTGTATAATTCATCAATCATTTCGGGTGTGACTATATCATTGACAAAAACACAGGCGACTTCGTATCCAGCAGCCAGAGAAACTGTATCTGGTGTAAGATGAGGTGTGAAGTAGTGGATATCGTACCCGTATTGTTCATTGATCCTGTTGAAAAATTCTCTGTCGTAGGGTTTGGTGTCAAAAAATGCAATTCTAAGCTTTTTCATATCTCCTCCTGAACTGCCGCATGGACTAGGTTCTTAAAACCAGAATCAACAATCATGCCGATCAAGTGAGCAGATTGCTCATCAAAGTATCAACCAGTTGATGAATCGCTTCAAAATTGGAAGATCCCTTTAAACGGATCTCTTCCGCACTTTGAATGTAAGGAGCCTCCACCAGCTCATCTGAACAGTTTGACAGCAGATTTTCCATGCTCTGAAGAGTGGTCTCGAGGTGAAATTGAAGGGCCAGCACGTGGTCTGCAATTATAAATCCCTGGTTAGGACAGGCTTCACTGGAACCTATGCGCACCGCACTCTCAGGAATAGAAAAGGTATCTCCGTGCCAGTGAAATGCGGTGAATTCTGCGGGAATCCCCCTTAAAAGGGGAGTATTACCAACACCCGATTCTTCAAGTGTGACCGGAAACCAGCCGATCTCCTTTTCTCTGTTCCTGCTGACTTTTGCTCCCATGCAGTCGGCAATGAGCTGTGCACCCAGGCAGATTCCAAGTACCTTTTTTTTCTCCCTGATTGCCTTGCGGATCAGCTCTTTTTCTGCTTCAAGCCAGGGGTAATTGTCTGTCTCATACACATTCATAGGACCGCCCATGATCACCAGCGCCTCAAAATCCTTAGTATCAGGCAGACCCTTGTCTTTTGAAAGATCAGTGATGGCAGTCTGAAACCCCATTTTTATAGCAGACTGCTCCAGATATGCCGGTGTCTCGAATGTGATGTTCTGTAAAAAGTGGATGCGTTTCATAGGCACTTTCCGTCGGTGCAGGTTGGAATAGAGATCATGTCTGTCTTGAATGCCTGATGTTTCCCGGCAAGGTAATCCATAACCTCTTTATGTTCAGTAAGCATGCAGGATTTCTTAAACGGTTCATGTTCGAATCTGTCGCGGATATCGGTGAAAAACTCTGATGCCAGAATCTCTATAAGCGATTTGTCTTTAACATTGTCCCGTGCATAGTGTGAAAAGGGACAGGGCTCAACAAAACCGTCGGCGTTTATATGAATCAGCCCTCTTCCGGCAGACTGGCAGCTTTGGCCATTGTATTCATCAGGGGGGAAATTCACCACTGCTGGCCTGGCTTCCATGTTTCTGGCCTCGAGCTCTTTTTTCTTGTACTCCATATCTTCATCGGTGAGAGTCAGTGAAAGATCAGAATCTGCATCCTGGGGAATGTAGTCGATGATAAATCCGAATCGGGCGCCGTAAGTCCACATCTGATCAAACCAGTCTCTCGATGTCACGAATTTGACATTTGCATGGGTGGCCATGGAGGAAAAACCGAATCCGATATTCTGATCAGTCATTTTTTTCATAGTCGCAAGTACTTGTTCCGAAACGCCAGAGCCTCTTCTATAGTCGGTGAAATCAGATTCACCTTCAATGGAGACAACGGGAACAATATTTTTGGATCTATTCAATAGCTTAATGCTCTGCTCATCTATTCTGGTGCCGTTTGTGAATACAAAGAAGAGGCTTTTTTTGATTGATGAAAGTATCTGAACTAGATCAGGCACCAGAAACGGTTCTCCGCCGGCGATAATGAAAGCAAAACTTCCCAGATCTGATGCTTCCGAGGCGATTCTTTTAATATCCTCAACAGTAAGTGTTCCTTTACTTGAGTATCTGCTGGCGTAGCATCCGATGCATTCCAGATTGCAGTCCCAGGTCACAGAAAAGATGCAGAAACGGGGGACTGGAATCCCCAGTCTGTCTGAATTTTGTAAACGTCTCTCTTCTCCCAACTTAATGATTCGGGCCAGATACTGCACGTCTTTCAGCACAGACGGGATTTTCCCTCCGTGCTTGATTACATTTCTATAGGTGCGGTTGAATGCTTCAGCAATTTCCTCTATGGGGATCATGTATTCTCCAGCGGAAAGTCCTTAAGGTCGAAAAAACGTTTCATCTATAAAATAAATGACAATGGACAGCAGTCAAAGACCAAGGTCGGGTTGTATGGAAGATTATTTTTTCCGGTTGATCATTTCATCCAGTTTCTGCAGGAACTTTGATCGTTCTTTTTTGCCGAAGGGAGCCGGTCCACCGGAAAGAATTCCGCTATCCCTCAGTTCAGACATCAGTTCACGGGAAGCAAGCGCCCCGCCAATATTGTCGTCGGTAAACTCGCGGCCGTTGCAGCCCAGGACCTTTGCACCATTCTTTAGACACCGGGAAGCCAGGGGAATATCGGATGATATGACAATATCATCACTCCCTGCATTCTCCGCAATCCAGTCATCCGCTTCGTCCAACTTATTACTCTGCACGATTACCAGTCTGATCCAGTTTTCAGGGGGAGTGCGCATGCGGCTGTTTGCGACCAGCACTACATTGAGGTTATAACGTTTTGCCACTCTGTAAATCTCTTCCTTTACCGGACAGGCGTCGGCATCTACATATATCTGCATGTTGAGTAATCCTGCTGTATTTGCTGTAAACGGTTAATAAGTATCTGTTGTCATCATGCAAAATACATCAGGCAGTAATCTGAAGAGGTTCTATTTCTCGAACCGGTCAGTGCAGGGCAAACCTCTTCGCCTGCCGTCTGTCCCACCATACATACAGCACAAAGCCGATAATGCTTATGAGTGAGGCCACAATGAGCCCATTGCGCAGGGTCGCGTTGCTTTCTCCAAGGATGGCCACCAGGATAATAAGAGGAGTAATCCCCAGCACGCTTGCCACAATGAAGCGGGAATACTTCATTTCCGTAAGCCCAGCCACAAAACTTATCACATCGTTAGATAAAAATGGAGCTATTCTGAATATCACCACCAGCCAGAAACCGTATCTGTTAAGGTAGAACCTCATTTTTTTTTCGGATTTCTCTCCGATCATTTTCTGAACCGTCACCGCGCTGAACAACCGTCCTATCCAGTAGGCGATAGTGGCGGCGATCAGAATGCCGCAGAGCGCTATAAGCCCTCCAAGGTAGGGGCCGTAAGCCAGAATGCTCACAATAATGAGAAACCAGGATGGCAGCACGAAGGCGAACATCTGCACTATAAAAAAGATAAGCACCACTGCCACTCCCCAGAATCCGAACTGGTTTACCCATGACGCGATTCTCTCGTTATCTTCGCTTGTTAGGACAACCCAGGCTTCTATGAAAAAAGTTCTGATTACGGGGATAAAGAGAAATGAGAGCAGAAGTCCTCCTAAAATGAGCACTGTTATGAGAATGGGAAAAATGCGCAGCCAGTTAACATTTCGCTTATTTTGCATCTGAACCCTCCATACATTCATTACAGGAAAAGGCGTGCCTGATTTGGTGTAAAGATCATAAGCGGTTAATTCCGCCAGTATTTCCATTGCTCTTGTTAAATGTACAGGAAAGGAGGATACTTTATGTTAAAGAAAACCTTTACACTGCTCGCTCTACTTTCTCTTACCGCTTCCGCTCAGTTCTGGGATGTCCAGGAAGCCCCGAGTGCCATTTACGGCGGGGTGGGGTTAGGCACTATTCAAAATCTTGCGGCCGAGGACCCCGCTTATCAGGCGTTTTTAGGTAAATACTGGAGTTTAGGAGAGTATTTTGCCCTTAATACTGCCGTTGAGGGAGTAACTGATTTTGAAGACTCTCATTTTCTGGATGCCATTCTGGGGCTCAACTACTATCCATTCTCCGCCGGATTCAACAGCATCTCTCCATATATTGGTGCGGGAGGTGGATTTGGAGCCGCCACAGTCACTAATGGCGATGAATGGAATTACGGTTTCAATCTGAGCGGCACTGCCGGTTTGCTACTATTCCGAGGCAATGCTGTGGAAATCATGCTTGAAGGAAATCTGGACTGGCTCTTCAACGAAGTGGTCGGAGAGGATAATCCAATGGTATGGACTGGCAGAATCGGTCTTTTATTTTGAACCTAAGTACGGGCGGTTGCGATCACAGCCACCGCCTACTTTTTATTATTTGTATACCTGTTTCAGTTTGACAGAAAATCCTACCTGTTTCCTCGGATCAGATACGTTCCTGCGCTACTTTTCCTGTGAACAGGAGGAATCTGCCGTCCCTTCAAATTGAATGCCGGAGAAACCAAGCTGGGCTTATGGATACTAATCAGCATAGAACTCTTTGCATTCGCAATCTTTGCCAGTCGCGGACTCTTCTGAACCGAAGATATGGGAGTCATTTGCCCATAGATAAATGACGCCACTTCCGGAAAAGAGTTTGACCAGCTATTAGTGGTCAGGTTATGGGTTTCATTCTCAATGGAAACAAGTTTGTTTACAATTGAATGGTGTTCGAGATACGCGTGAACCGTTCCGCTGCCATACAAAAGCGGCATGGTGGGAAGACTGAATGCGTTTCCGGATGAAAACGGAACTACATTGTCTGCTGTTCCGTGAATACTTATCACCGGAACGCTCCCCTTGCTCATCCATAGGGTATCACCAATTGCTCCGCTGAAGGAAACTGCCACATTGACTGATGAGGAAAAGTCGGTGTAATCACCGGAATCGAGTTCTCCCATAAGATCAGGGTCGGCAATTATGGCTGCATCTTCGTCGCCTATATATGCATGATGCAGCGTGGTTATCGCACCTGCGCTGTATCCGGCTAGGATAATAATGTTGGGATCGATGCCGTACTCTGCAGCATGTGCCCGGAAGAAACGCACCGCACCTTTGGAATCCTGCACAGCCCTGTAGATCGCTTTCCGAAATTCCGTTTCCGACATCGTCTGCACTCCAAGGCGGTAGCTGATGGAGGCCACGGCATAGCCGCGCATGGCCATGTCACTGCAGAACCCCACTGCATATTGCTCTGAGCGGGTACCCATAACAAAACTTCCGCCATGGATGAAAATTATCAGCGGTCGCTTCGTTTCGTTGTCGCCCTCGGGGGTATAATAGTCCAGTTTCAACGTATCCACCTTTTGGGCTGCGTTGACCGCTGTGCGGTAAGTGATTCCGTTTTCCCGTGTAATGCCGGTGAATACATGATCCTTATAGCGTTCAACTGCCTGAATATTGAAAAGGATCGCCAGAATTGCGATTATCGTAAAGTATTGTTTTCTGTTTTTCATACTACCTCTTAAGGTTAGGGCTGGTGGCGAACTATAATCAATAATATAATGAATGTATAACTTAAATCTTTTAACTCCAAAACAGAAACAATGATCAAAAATTCTTTATTATATTCACACTCTGGCATTTTTTTCAGGGGAAAGTATGAATACCTTTTTCGCTCCGCCGCAGAAAGCAACAGCTGAACACCTGGAGTCTCAGTTCGAGTTAGTGAGCAGAAATCCGCTTATGACCAGTCTCCTTCAGTCTGTGAGCGGCGTTCTGGCTGTTCTGAATGAACAGAGACAGATAATTACTCTTAATCATGCACTGCTTGAAATGCTCGGCCTCAATGAAGCAACGGATCTGTTGGGCCTTCGATTGGGGGAAGCGGTCAAGTGCGTGCATGCATCCGACGAACCTGCCGGTTGCGGGACCACCAAGTATTGTTCAACCTGCGGTGCGGCAGTGGCCATGGTATCAAGTCTTGGCTTCGATAAGCCGGTGGAGAAAAGGTGTGCGCTCAGGGCTGAGAGGGCAGGAGCTGAGGTGGATGTCTCTCTTATGGTAAGAGCTCGGCCAGTCAATGTCGATGGGCAGAAATTCCTTCTGATTTTTCTGCAGGATATTACCCTTCAGGAGCGGCGGGCTGCACTTGAAAGAACCTTTTTCCATGATATTAACAATATGATTTGCGGGCTGGTAGGGGCCAGCGAAATTCTGGCTCAAAAAGACTCCTCTGAACTTTCTCAGATGGTGTACAATGCTTCAGTTCGGCTGATGAAAGAGGTGGCAATCCAGAGAAGCCTTTCGGAATGTGACAGTTATGCCTACCAGCCTTTATGGCATCAGTTGAAAACAGGAGAATTAATTGCAGAACTGAAGCAGGTTTTCGCAAATCATCCCGCATCTTCCGGGAAGAGTCTGCTTTTTGAAATGCCATGCGATAAGAAAATAAACAGCGATTTTTCACTTGTCAGTAGAATCCTTTCCAATATGATTCTCAATGCTCTTGAGGCCACTGAGCAGAGCGGTACTGTCCGTGTCTGGACAGAAGATATGGATGATCGTCTTCTTTTCCGCGTCTGGAATAAAACAGCTATCCCTCCTGAGGTTGCCTTGCGCATTTTTCAGCGCAACTTCAGCACAAAACAACAGTCTGGCAGGGGTTTGGGCACTTTCTCCATGAAATTTTTCGGAGAAACGATTCTTGGCGGGAAGGTAACCTTTGAATCTTCTGAAGAAGCCGGGACTGTATTCTGCCTGTCACTGCCAAAGCACGATTCATCCAAATCCTGATATCTGTTATAAGACCGGTTTGTGGAATGTATTCTATAAGGATACATTCTTCGAACCTCAAACAGGGGTATACTACTAAAGTAGTAGTGAACAGTACTCCTTAAAAAAGTGTAAATTGAATGCCTCATCTTACATTACCTTTGATATTAGTTTTAGTTTCCCTGCTTACTGCTCAGGACCAGATTGACACCTCAACTGTTTCAGCAACATCTTCCCAAGACCCCGGAAACTGCACTCCCGAAGTGATTCTTATGCGTCAGGGCAAGAATCAAAGCATCTGTCTCTCCCGCTTCGTCCCTCAAAATGATTCCTGTGTTGATGTAGATATCTCTTTTAACGAAGTGAATGGTGCAAAGTTCAGATTTTCCTTTGATGCTTCCCGCAAGTGGAAGTATGCCGGGATCAGTGTCGACGATGGGACAAAGCAGCTTAAGGGAGTGCAGGTTGAAATATCATCCGACAATGATGGTAATCTCTTACAGGCAACACTTGCACTTAGTACATTGCAAGATAAACCCAATACCGAACTGCTTCTGGTAAACCCGGCTGGAGACATTCCGGTGATCCCTGATACTGTTGATAATTTACAGTATTCAATCAGCTGGAATACCTTTTTGTGTGAAAAGAAATTCGAAATGGTTCAGAGTAAGACCTTTATCAAGTATACCTATCCTCCAGGCTATGGGAGACGGGAACCAGGATTTAACTGTGCCGAAAGATCCATGTTCCATCACGGTTCATCCGTCATTTTCCCCACCTCACAATCTGTCTGGGAACGTGGGGTTTTCATTAATGTCTACCATGTCTTAACGCCTTCCAAGCTCAGATACGAACTGATGCAAGGCGAGAGGGACAGGGGGGAAATCATTCGGGAGGAACTCGAAAGGGAGAAGAGGAAAAAAGCAGCCAAAAAACCGGGATGGCTGCAGATAAAAAAGCTGAAAAATTTCTGATTGGTGTTGTGCTGATTTTTATTCCCGCTAAAAATATCTGACCGCACGAATTCGATAGTACTTGGTATTCTTGTCTATTGCGATTCCTCGTGGAGGGGTATGGCTGAAGTTGACGACGCGTGCCCATTCTCCGCTGAATTCTGAGGAACTCCAGTAGGAAACATCTGCGAAAATACCTTGACCAAATGCATTGTGGATTTCAATCAGTTCATTTGAAGACGGTAAAAACCAGTCGTTTTTTGAACCGTATACAAGGTTGTCGCAATACTGTGCGGCTCTACCTGTTTCACCATTTGTGTTCAACCAGGCAACAATTGCTTCTGTATTGATTTTTCCATATCCGATTTCCATACATAAATTGACACCAATGTCTGTAAGAATTGGTGTTCCATAAGCACCCCATTCGATACCAGTAGTGTCGGTTTCTGGTGGTGCAACTTCCATATAGCGCCATCCATCAGAGTAATATCCTTTGTCATAAAAAACAGTTCCGCCTCCCGGCCCTGTACTCATCAGCTCATATTTTTTTGCCCAGCGGGCGTACAGAGTGACGTCGGATGTCCCCATGGTAAATTCAGCACCATTCTCATAAACAACTGGGTTGCTGGGTGATGTTGCCCAACCCATAAAAACCCAGCCATCCTTTGTGAAAGCAAAAGAATCGAGAGGTGCAGTTGAACCGCATGGAATTATTTGTTTGCTCATGGAACCGGAAACATAGAAATCATTTTGGTTAAATGTGATGGAGTAGTTAATAGCGGACCATCGGGCATACAGTGTGATATTACCTACATCCATGGTATAGTCAGCCCGATTAAGGAAAGTGATTGGTCCCGTCGGTGTAATAGCCCAACCATCGAATCTCCAACCTGTTTTTTCATAGGTGCAGGAGGTGAGAGGTGCGCTTGATCCGGAGGCAATAGTTTGGGGTTGCATAGTGCCGGTAGCTCCCGGATCGTTTTTATCAAAAGTTACTGTGTATTCAATTGCAGTCCACCGGGCATATAGTGTACTATTACCTACTCCCATAGTATAATTGTCACCATTTAAAAAGGTGACTGGTCCTGCCGGAGATGCTGCCCATCCGGCAAACTCCCAGCCGATCTTTTCAAAGGCGCAGGATGTGAGAGGCGCACTTGATCCGGAGGCAATAATCTGCGGTTTCATTGTGCCAAAAGCTTCGGGATCGTTTTTGTTGAAAACAACTGAATATTCATTGGCAGTCCAAATTGCATACAGTGTTATATTTTCCACGCCCATGGTATAAGTGGCACCATCAGCCAAAGAGATCGGACCTGTGGGAGAGGCCGCCCATCCGGCAAACTCCCAGCCGGCTTTTCTAAAAGTGCAGGAGGTGAGCGGGGCACTTGATCCGGAGGCAACAGTTTGGGGATCCATGGAGCCTGTAGCTAACGGATCGTTCTTGTCAAAAGTTACAGAGTATTCATTCGCAGCCCATTGGGCAAACAGCGTGATATTCTCTGCTCCCATGGTATAGGTGGCACCATCAGTGTAGGTGACCGGACCTGTGGGAGATATGGCCCATCCGGTAAACTCCCATCCAGCTTTTTCAAAAGTATTGGAAGTGAGGAGCGCGCTTGATCCGGAGGCAACAATTTGGGAAGCCATGGAGCCTGTAGCTACCGGATCGTTCTTGTCAAAAGTGACGGAGTATTTATTGGCAGTCCATTGGGCAAACAGCGTGATATTCTCTGCTCCCATGGTATAAGTGGCACCATCAGTATAGGTGACCGGTCCTGTGGGAGATGGGGCCCATCCGGCAAACTCCCATCCAGCTTTTTCAAAAGTGTTGGAGGTGAGGGGGAGTGCAGATCCAAAAGAAATATTTTGAGAATCCATCACGCCAGTTGCGTTGGTATCATTTTTCGCAAAAGTAACAGTATAGACATTTGCAATCCATTTAGCATACAGTGTAACATCTGCATCTTCGGTATAGTCTGCATTCTCAACATAATCAGTTCCCGTACCTTCCGGTTTGGTATTCCATCCTGCAAAGGAATAACCTGTCTTGGTCAGTTCGCCGACATTTGCAGCCAGAGTAAGAGTTGTATTGCGGGATTTGGTTTGAGTGGCGGGAATAGTACCACCAGTGTTGCCATTACCATCAAAGGTTACAGAGTATGACTGAAGAGTGCTTTTTAGGGCGATAGTGATCATTGCGCTTGAAATAGTATTCATTCCGCTACCGATATCAATTTGTACGCTTCCTGTATCGGATAGTATGCCGGTGGAATCATATCGTTCAAGGTAAAATAGTCGTTGAGGACCTTCGGGAATATACAGCTCTATCGTTTGGCCTCCGGCATAGTCATTGGGTCCGATGGCTTCCATATCTGATCCGGTGACAGTAAGCTTGTAGGTCGAAGATGCCTGTGCTGCAGCCTGTATGGCAATCGTGACTTGATTTCCATGTGAAGCATTACTGGCCGAGTTTCCCGGATTGTTGCAGGATAAGGAAACTAGAACGGAGGTCACAATAAGCAACCATTGTAAAATGTTAATCTTCATGGTAGCTGGATTCTTGTGTTAGGGGTGTTACCCGGTTGAGGGGTGTCACTGTTGTTCAACAGCATATATGCGGCTATTCCGCAACCGACCAAAACAGCTGTACCACTTCCGACAAGCAGTGTCTTCCCGAGGCGGCGCGAGCGGAGATGATTATCAACTTTTATTCCCAGTCTCCGGGAATAGTGCTGCATTCAGCTTTGAGGCCGCTTCCTCAACCCCCAACTCAAGCATTTTGTCGATGCCCCCTTTGGTCTTTGTAGATACGTTAGCCACTATAGTGCCGGTAGCCACATCGATTACGCGCACACTGAGCAGGGTATAGCTGCCTGCAAGCCCCACTGTACCCACCATGATATTCTCCACTCCAAGCATCTGCCCAACCTCGACAGCGCATGCATCATTAACACATCCGCTTTGCTGAAAACCCTGCTCTTTGAGGATCTCTTGTACTTGGTTGCGCTCGAGAAGTTTGATTCTGGGGGATTTCATCAATTCAGCGCCAAGCTGTTCAGAGATGACGGCTGCTTCGCTTTCTTTTACACCCTGTGCTGTTAAATCGCTTATTGCAAGGTGAAGGGTCTTGGGCTGGTCTGCAAATAGATTGCCGGCCAAAATGAATATAGATGTAAGAAGCATTTTGCGTATAGTCATAAGTAGTAAACGTTCTTTCATGAAACGGAATAGTAACCGAGTTTCGAAAAAACAATATAACAGCTTTTCAAACTTAGGACAATGTTTTTATCTCGAGCTTAGGCATTGGAGTCCATCAAAGATGAATTTATCAGTGTGGGATTTCTTCTCGCACTTTAGCGGTCCAGGTAGATGTCTCATTTCATACCACTAAGAAGTGTACTCTTGCAAGGGTTCGGTGGGTTCAGGAGGTCAGGAATTCCCTGATATCATAAATTCCCCCGGACTCAACATCTTCTCTGTTCAAAAAAACCACAAGCATCTCCGCCACAAAGAACGGGTCCAGAAGCTGGCCATTTTCCTTGAGTTTCTTAAACCGCTCCACTGTGGCGAAATCTTTTGCATCAGTATTTCTTATCTGTTCCTGCATTGCCGTTTCCACAACACCCGGTGCGACAGAAAAGATTTTCACCGGATTAGCTCTCTTCTGCTGCTCCAGTGCCACTACTTTGGTAAACATGTCCAGACTCGCTTTGGAACTGCAGTAAACACCCCATCCGTAGTAGGGCTTCTGAGCCGCTCCGGAAGTGATATTCATCACCGTGCGTTTGCAATTGAACTTTTCAGATTGCTTTATAAACTGCGAAGCGAGGATCATGGGAGCGATACTGTTTACTTTCATTCCCCATTCGATCTCCTCCGCAGAAGCTTTATCGATGGGCATGACCGGCCCCAGTACTCCGGCATTGTTGATAAGTGAAATAGAATTGACCTGTAATCGGGAAATGATCTCCATGATCTGATATATCAGGCTTTCAATGGTTTCTGTTTTGCCTAAATCAAATTCAAAGTAGTGGAGCGGAAGACCTCTCAATTCTGCTTTGGAAATCAGCTTCTCATTTCTGTTTCGGGAAACGCAGAAGAGAATAGTTTCTGTTTCAATCAGTTTTGAAGCAATTGCTTCCCCCAGACCTCTGGATGTCCCGGTTAGGATACAGAAATTACGAGAGGCCATTAAAACCTGGCTCCTATGAAAAACATGGGCGGAAAATAGAAGAACGGCTCCTCTTTCGCTTTTTTCTTGAAAGATTCCGGCTTACCTTTGTCATCGGAGTATATGGCGAAACCGAATGGCCACTGGAAGTTGATAAATGCAGGCACATTGCCGATCTTGAAATCCCAGACGTAACCCAAACGAAATTCATTCCACAGATCAAAGCCAAGCGGGTACACCTTATCCTCATTTTTTTCATAAAAGCGATCCCATTGAGGCATGAGCTGGTAATCGGCGTGAAGTGTTTTCCAGAAGTAGCGGCGGTAGCCGACAATGAACCCGGGCGCATCAGTATTGCCGATATCTTCAAAGTGAATGTTGGCGTAATAGGGGCTGACGATTATTTCATTGTTAGGAGTTACTTTGCGGCAGTAATGGAGTGCATAGATTCGAAACATTGGTGACATGGGACAGAAGTCAAGAGAGTTTTTGTACTCTTTTTGTGTCCCGCTGGAGAAAGCCGATGAAATGATGCAAAAGAGGATAATGAGCCTGCAGAGTATTCTGTTTTTCAATCTGAACTCCTGAAAATTGATAGTCAAAAGTTACCAGATTGAATAAAATAATTTACAGGCATAATCCTGAGCAGTTTTTAAAACTACCCTGTTAATCTAACTCTATCCCCAGAAATTGTAAAAAGCTCTGCGCTTCAGGCAAACTGAACCGGGCCTTGGATAGCTTGTTGTTGAAAGGATTAATTTCGTAACCAGTTGCAGTCCTGAAATCCGCCTTTTCAAGCGAGCATCGGTTAAAATTGCTGCCTCTGAACACACTTGTGCTGAAGTCGGCCTCCTTGAGGTCGCAGTTCTCGAAATCGGTCGTGCGGATCTGACAACCAATAAAATTTACTTTCTTTAAACTGTTTCCGCTGAACACCACACTCTCCAGAAGACTGTTTTCAAAATGGGGGAGAAATCCGAATTTACCGCACATCGCGAAATTGATCCCCATGATTTTGGATCCCGTAAACAGAACAGAATTAAGTGTTAAGTCATCTGTTTTGACTAAGATCAGTTCGCAGTTCTCAAAACTACATGAAAAAAGTGAAACGCCTCGGAGTGATACGCTGTTAAACCGGCAGGAGATGAATCTGCAGTTTTCAAAGGTGTGCTCTTCAATGTTAAACTGATCGAATTGCAAATCGGTGTAAACCTTATCAGAATGATAGTTTTCCGATTTCAGCTCCTCTAAGGTTTCGTTGTCTTCATGTTCGCTCAATTTCTATAATCTCCACATCTTAAATGTCTGCCCGTATTTACAGTCTTTGAAAAATAGTAACCGACTGGGTATTTGATGAGGTTTTTCGTGTGGTGGCTGAAGGCTGTAACTGCTGGCTGAAAATAAATCAGCTTGCACTCAGATAGGGGGACGAAAATAGTGCATCTATCCTCTACGCTTCATGAAATCTTCAACTTCCCGGTAAACATCACGTCGCACTGTATGAGGGGAGCGGAAAATGTCTCTCAGATCGGCAATGGCAACATGGCGCGTGCTCACAAATCCCCGCAGAAGGGAAAGGGGGATCATGCAGGGGCTTTTTAGAAGTGCGGCAGGAACTCCCGCATTGGCTGATCCGCTGTAAAGCGTGCGGGTGGATGCAATCTTGGTCAGCACCGCAAGCGACCGGCTGGATTTTACTATGTATTCCACAAGACCCGGCCGGCTGTATACCTTGGGGTTGTCAAGAAATCGTAACATAAGGGAATCGTTTGCAATCGATCGGCACACCAGATCATAAATCTCAATGTCACCCTTTTTGGAAGTCACGGTCAAAAGATCGGTCCCCACAAGATTACTTAAGGTTTCGCTCAGGAAATCGACATCCAGAATGTTTCCTTCAAGGGCAATGGAACCACCTTTGAGCAGTTTCTGCACAGCGCTCTCTTTGCCGCTGCAGTCGATGGTGAATCGTGTGCCGCTGCAGTGTTCAAGCGCAAACGCCGCCCAGTCTAGAGGGGTGCTGTCTGGTCCCAGAACACAACGGGCAATGCTGCTCACTGCCACAAGAGACATGGTGGGAACCTGCTTCTCCCGCTGGATCATCATCGCACCCAGGAACTTCTCCAGCTGATCATTCTTTGCAACTCGCTTAATCCACTTTTCGAAGCCGTCCTCTTTCATCAGGTATTCAAAATAGAGAATTTTCCTTCCGATCACCTGGCCCGTTTTTATCGATGATGCCAGCCCCTTGTAGGTTTTGGCTCTCTCTTCGTAAATGGTCACCAGAGGAAGAACCTTGGACATGGACTTCATGTCATACGGATCAATCTTATCGGTAATAAAGGACAACCGCTCAGCAAGTGCTTCTGCCTCACTTTCCAGAAGCGTTGACAGTTGACCGCGTTGATCCTGATCGAGCTCCTCACCTGCGAAAAGCTGGTTTACCCGGGCTGCAGCCGCCTTGCGGAGTGAGAAAAACTGAGAAAGCGAAACAAGATTCAATTCTTGCCTGAGGCGTTCAATTATCAGATATTCCTTGTTACTTAAGGATTGGGAAAAATTGACTGCTTTCATAAGCAGAATGGTGAGTCTGCGCAGGCGGATAACGTCCCGGGCGGCATCCAGGTCTGATCGCCCAAGATGCAGAAAGGAAAACAGCAGGTATTCGAGCGTTTTCGGGTCGCAATACGTTGAGAAAAGCTCCTCCAGCAGCTCCCCGGGATCCCACCGCTCCTCCGAACGTCTGAAAAAACTCGCCAGCTTACCTGATCCGGTTTCGAAATCCTCCCTGATATCCAGCATTCGTATCAGTGCAGAAACGGTTTGACTCTTTTCTGATGTGGCAGTTTCGCTCACCCGAGGAATACTCCTGTTGCTGTTCAGTTAATGAAGTATAACTATGGGGAGGTAGTAATGGCAAATGTGTCGTAAGAGAGCAGTGAAGCCTGCGTCAGGCTTCACCTGTAATAATTGTCGAGCAGTTCAGCTCTGAGGAACCAGAATCTCGTTAATTTTGTAAATCACACCGTTGCTGGCCTCGATGGTTTCCGAGACCTGGGTGGAACCGTTGACAGTGATACTGCCCGTGGTGGTGTCTGAGTTGACGGTAATAGTTGGTCCCAGAAGCGAATTGAGCGTCGCCGTTGAGGAATCAAGCTGTGAAGTGGTCAGCGTGCTGTCGGCCACGTGATACAGAAGGACATTGGTCATTAGAGCAGTATCCTGCAGAATTGAATCGGGAAGTGACGCGAACACATCGTTTGTGGGAGCAAAGATGGTGTAGGAGCTGTCTGCATTGAGAGAGTCGATGAGCCCGGTCATCTCAAGCTTGGCAGCCAGGGAATCGAGGTCAGAGTCATCTTGGATCGTCTGCACCACTGTATTACCCGATCCGTCACCGCCATTATCGTCATCATCGGAACATCCCACGAACAGACCAGCGGTCAACAAAGCTGTGAGAATCATAAAGAAAGGTAGACCTTTGCGGATCATAAATCCTCCTGAGTTAAAAGGTACAACTGTCTTACCGGAAAACCGGATGTCACAGCTAGAGGGCAAATAGAATACCAGAGAAGAATTGCAGAGGAAAAACCCGCAGAAAACGCTTGTTTTACTTCGTTAAGCGGTTGATGCAACTCTCTGTCTACAAGGATTTCCGGGTAGATGAAGCTTTCGGCTGAATGTCAAAATGAGAAAAAAGGAATGCTGCCTCCTCAGAGAAGCAGCAGACTTAACGCCATCACTCCCATCCCGGCAAGCAGACCGTAGATCGACAGGTGGTGCTCGCCATAGCGCTCTGCAGAGGGCAGAAGCTCGTCAAGAGAGATGTATACCATTATTCCCGCCACCGATGCGAAGAGTACTCCCATGGTGGGGCCATTCGTAAGGCTGGATAGTATAAGAAACCCGATAAGTGCTCCGAATGGCTCGGCTATTCCGGAAATGAATGAGTAGAAAAAGGCCTTGCGCCTGCTCTCGGTGGCATAGAATACCGGCACGGCCACCGCTATCCCCTCAGGAATATTATGTATAGCTACCGCCACTGCGATGGAGAGTCCCAGCGCCGGATCTGCCAGCGTGGCGCTGAAGGTCACCAGCCCCTCTGGGAAGTTATGAATCGCAATCGCCAGCGCGGTCATGAGGCCGGTGCGGTGCAAACCGTGGTATTGGTGCTCTCTGACCTGCTCGATCTCCTCCACCTTGCGCATCTCATGAGGGTTTTCAAAGGTGGGTATTAGCTTATCAATGATAGCGATCAGGGCGATCCCTGCAAAAAATGCCAGAGTGGCGTACCAGTCACCTCTGCTCTCACCTGCAAATTCTCTCAAGTAGGTGCCGGCCAGGGGGAAGAGTTCCACAAATGATACATAGAGCATCACACCGGCGGAAAAACCCAGAGTGGCGGCAAGTAATTTGGTGTTGGTGCGGCTGGTGAAGAAGGCGATAACGGATCCCAGAACAGTTGAAAGTCCGGCCAGAATAGTAAGCCCGAATGCCAGGTACAGAGTTGAAGATTCCATGGTGCTCCTGCGCTGATAAGTTCTCTAAACAATATAATTCGGTAATAACTTGAAATGGGCATTTGCATCAAGTTTGCCTCATCACGCCCAAAATGTTATTTTCAGTTCAGGGGAGATTTTCAGTATCTGCACTGCCGGAACTTAATCGTTTCAGAACGCTCCCGGCAAACCCTTCTAATGTCGTTTCCTGTGAGCTTTTCAAACAGCCTGAACTCTTTGTCCCGGGCTGGAGATTTGTCGATGAAGCATTCCCGTTTTCTGGTTGTTCTCTTTTCCATGTCCCTGCAGGTTATGGCCGGTTTCAACACAGCCGGGCAGAAGGGGATTGTACGTTCCTATTCAGCCAAGACCAGCGGAAAGCTGTTCATGGATGTAGGCATGGGAATAAATATTGGACAATCTCATGAATACGTGAGCGGACCCCTCATCAATGGCAGCCTCAATGGTGATGTTCTGGGAAGAGATTCACTTCCCATTTCAGAATCCTTCCGTGATCTGGGAAGACAGCTTTCTGCCAATATCTACATGGGACTGGGGATCTTCTCTTTTTGGGATGTGGCGGTTTCCTTTCCGGTCTACTATGATATGCTTGGATTCAAGGATGTTCAGGATGGCGGTTTCGGGGATATAGAGATATCCACCAAACTACTCTATCCGGCACCCACAAAACGACTCTTCTACCAATCTTATTTCCTGAGTACAACTATTCCGGTGGGCATGAAAACCCAGGGTATCTTCCCTCGTCATACCTATTATCTCAATAATAAAGAAATCAACCCCGCGTCCAATTTCTACTCAAGCAGCTACCCTGCATTCAAGGCAATGATGCTCTGGACCTTTGATCTCCAGTCGGTGAAAGAAAATCTCCCGCTGCAGCTTCATTTGAACATGGGCGGTGTGTTGACCACGTTCAATCAGGATATCCGCAACACCGTGATCTCTTCTCTGGCTGCCGAATACATGCCGGTTGATTATTTAACCCTGTATACCGAACTGCACCTGGAATCCCGCATCAGCAGTTTTTCCGGTGGCAGAAATCCTTTCAGAGATCCTTTCTATATTACTCCGGGGATTAAGTTCAAAACCCCCAACGGAAGCTTTCTCTCTTTAGGGGTGGATTTCTCCCTCTCTTCGCATGATGAATCAGATCGCTTGAACTGGGCTCCTAAAAACGGAGTGGCATCAGGGTATCAGTATTCCACTGATGTGGTTCCCCGGTACGCCATTCAGTTTCAATTCGGATGGGGTGGTTATCTCACTGCTCAGGATGAGGACAAGGATGGCCTGAAAGATAACGAAGATGATTGTCCTCAGGTGCCGGAGGATATTGACGGCTACCAGGATACCGATGGCTGCCCCGATCCGGACAACGATAAGGACGGCATACTCGATACACTGGACAAGTGCCCCAATGAACCAGAAGACAAGGACGGCTTTGCGGATGAAGATGGCTGTCCCGATCTTGACAATGATGGAGACGGGGTGCCGGATGCCAAGGATTTGTGCCCTGACAAGCCGGAGGACTTCGATAATTTCGAGGATCATGATGGTTGTCCCGATCTGGACAACGATAAAGACGGGGTTGAGGATTCTGGCGATCGCTGTCCGAATCAGGCCGAGGATATTGATGGCTTTGAGGACACCGACGGCTGTCCCGATCTGGATAACGACAAAGACGGTATTCCAGATTTGAAGGATCAGTGCCCAAACGAACCGGAAGTGTTCAACGGGGTTGACGATCAGGATGGCTGTCCCGATTCGGTGAAAAAGGAGATAAACATGCCCCGCCAGCAGATTCTTAACGGGGTAATGTTCAGAAGCGGCACTGCAGAACTTACATTTGATTCTTATCAGTATATAGATCCCCTTGTGCGCACGCTTAAGCAGTACCCTGAGGTGGATATAGAGATCAGGGGCCATACAGAGGGCATTGGCGATCCGGGTGCGAACATGAAGCTTTCTCAGGCGCGTGCCGATGCGGTGAAGCAGTATCTGATATCAAAGGAGATCGCTTCTGACAGGATCAGAACGCAGGGAATGGGTTCCAATGTGCCCATTGCCGATAATAAAACTGCTGCCGGAAGGGCACAGAACCGTCGCATAGAGATCCTCCGTTTAAAATGACCGCCGAGCACATATTCCATTCTCGCATGTTTAGCTTTGACCGTTGCACTACTGCAGCGGTCAATTTTATTTATATGGCAGTAGCGCTCCTTCTTCTGACCGGTTCCTCCTTGGCGGCCAATCTGAGCAAGTCCCTTCAGACATCTTTGCAAAAGGACACGACACTCAATGTTTGGGTTTACTTCAGAGATCGGAATGGTGTTCGTTCCCCAGTAAAGGTTTCATCCAGAGCGTTATCCCGTCGCGCCCGGGCCGGGTACATATCCAATAGCAGCAGCCTTCCCGTTTCAAAGCGCTATCTGGATCAAGTCATCGAGCACGGAGGACGCTTGCGTCACGAGTTTCCATGGGATAACGCTGCCAGCTTTTCGGTGCATGCATCGAGAATAGGGGAGATCGCCTCCCTGCCTTTCGTGAAGTATGTGGGGCCGGTATCTTCTTACTTGAAAAAAGGTGATCCGATTCTATCCAAGCAGTCATCCCAAACGAGTGTGGATGATTATCATCTGCAGATGACAAATGTTTACTCCGCCCATGAATACATAAAGGCAAAGAACCATGGTGAACCGGGAGAGGGAGTGTTGCTCGCTTTCTTTGATTCCGGGTTCAGATTTGATCATACAGTGTACGCTGATTTCAAAAGGAAAGGGAGACTCATTGCACAGAAGGACTTTGTCGATGGTGACAATGATGTTTCCGATCCTGATTCCGTTGCGAACAGTCTATCACATCCTTATTACAAGAGCGATGAGCATGGTACTCATACGCTTTCACTTGTGGCAGGATATGATCAGGGGAATTTTACCGGTATAGCTTACGGGGCTCAGTTTGCACTTGCCCGTACTGAAGATACTCCGCGTGAGCGAAGGGTGGAGGAGGACAACTGGGCGGCCGCAATGGTGTGGGCGGAAAGCTTGGGTGTGGATATTGTGTCAAGTTCTCTTGGATATCGCGATGGTTACACCGATTCACTTGAAGATTATACGTACGATGATATGGATGGACTGACTACTGTGGTGTCAAGGGCTGCCGCGGAGGCGGTGAAGCGGGGAGTGGTCGTCGTGAACTCCATGGGGAACGAGGGGGCGAATACTCCGGGAACCATTACCGCTCCTGCCGATGTTGATGGGGTAATATCGGTGGGAGCAGTTGGCCGGTATGGCATCATTGCTTCATTCAGCAGTACCGGCCCCACATCCGACGGACGCATAAAACCTGATCTGGTCGCTCCCGGCGTGTATGTTTCCATTCCACTGATATATCCTGCAGGCAGTAACTATTCCTATTTTAACGGTGGTAACGGGACATCATTTTCCACTCCCATTGTTGCAGGCATCTGTGCTCTCATCCTGCAGGCCACTAAAGCAACTCCTGAAAAAGTAAAGCAGAAGCTGTTCGCTTCATGTGCAATGACTTCGTACCAGACCAAAATGGATAATGTTTACGGACGGGGAATACCTGATGCGCTTGTTGCCTGTATTGAGGATGAGGATAAATCAGTCAGATTGAAAGTTTACCCCAATGTTGTCAAGCGGGACGGAAATATCAATTTTGAATTCTACCCTGATTTTGCTACCAGGGGAACTGCCTTTTCCCCAGCAAGAATAGTGGTGCGAGCAGTTGACGGCCGTGTAATCTGGACCGGTTCGCTTTATCCGGAGTATCAATTTGTATCCCGACTTTCCTGGAACTGCAAAGTCAACGGTCGCCGCATTATTCCCGGAATGTACTTCTGCACTCTTCAGTATGGCAGCGCAAGAATGGCGGAGAAGTTCATGGTGCTGGAGTAGGGGGGAATTGTTGATTGATGAATGATGATTGTTGATTGGTAAGAGAACGCCCCCGTTCCGCTCATACTGAGCGTAGGTCCTCCGGAGTCGAAGTATAATTCTTAAATACCACCTTATGTTAAGCATGCCCCCGTTCCGCTCATACTGAGCGTAGGTCCTCCGGAGTCGAAGTATAATTCTTAAATACCACCAATGTTAAGAGAACGCCCCCGTTCCGCTCATACTGAGCGTAGGTCCGCCGAAGTCGAAGTATAATTCCTCTTTCTATTCCTGTTAACGGCGAAGACGCCTCGCAGGTCACCAGATTCCTCTCCCGCTTTGTAATCCCATCGAAAATAGTCATCAGAGTTTTTTAATAACGAGATTGAAGACCCAAAGCAGTGAAAACGCAGAGGGCGCCGTGGACGCAGAGAGAAGAACGCAGAGATTACTATAGGTAGAAAAAAACTTTCAAAATATGATGAAGCCCCGTTCTCTTCATACTCAGCGCAGCGGTACTCGTACTCGATATTGGTAGTGTCTCGTTCCGCACATGCTGAGCGTAGGTCCGCCGGAGTCGAAGCATAATCCAGGACTGTAACTTCCGAATGATCTACGACCTACGATGGGCGACATGCGAATCATGAACTGCCGGACCGAGACACCACTCTTCTCTTCAATTCAAAAATCGCTCATCGCTCATCGCTCATCGCAAATTCCGTCAGTACAGAAACTGCCCCGTTCTCCTCGTGCTCAGCGCAGGCGGTACTCGTACGCGTTCTCGTACTCGGCTTTTTTTCTGATCTACGACCAACAATAGACCATTTAACGAACCAAATCCACAATTTCTCTATTCCCCTGACTCCAATTATCCTCAAAAACCACCAGTTCACTTTACAAATATAAGCATTCATCCTCAAAAACCACCAATTCACTTTACAAATATAAGCATTCATAATCAAAATTGCCACATGCAAAGTCGAAATTCACCTGTTCACTATCACCTGGACGTGTAACAGTTTTCTGCGCGCGTGTAACAGAAACTTGATCACGTGTAACAGGACCTTGTACACTTGTAACACTATTCTGCGCACGTGTAGCAGATATCCGTTCACGCGTAACATACCTCCGTTTTCTGTTAACAGACCTCTGCGCAGCTGAAACAGTATTGTGTTTTCCTGTCTGACAACTGTTTTGCGCCTGAACTTAAGTCTGCAGACGCATTTTGCATTATTCCAGACAGTTTTTAATCTCTGTTACACGTGCGCACAATTCTGTTACACGCGTACGGGTGGTGTTTTTCAGATGATTTATCCTCTGTTTCACGAGAACTTATATCTGTTTCAAGCTCAGGCGATACTGATTTTGTTCCGGGGGTTTATGATTGCATACTTTTTAATAGTGAATTCTTTTTTTTTGCTTTTGATTGGGTTAAAAGTGGGAGTGAAATGAATTTTTATGGAATTGAACGGGGGAATGTTGAGGCAGAAGCAGTGAAAACGCAGAGTGCACTGAAGATACGAAGGTAAGGACGCAGGGATTGCTATGGGTAGAAAATGAAACCGCCCCGTTCTTCTCGTACTCAGCGCAGCGGTACTCGTACGCGTCCTCGTACTCGGCTGTTCATTGGTTCCGATTGCTGGAGGTGACCCGTTCCGCACATGCTGAGCGTAGGTCCTCCGGAGTCGAAGCATAATCTAGATCTACGATCTACGATGGGCGATATGCAAATTATGACTGTTTACGGCGAAGACGCCTTGCAAATCACCATTGATGGCCCTGAAGTGAACGAAGCAGATATCTGTTTTAATTCAAATTGGGGAACGAAGGCATATTCTCTTCCCCTGAACGAACCATAGTACCTAAAAACCAATTATTATAAGTACTCTTCTCTTTCTGAACAGAAATCATCTCTGCCCAGATTCGCCCGGTTAAATTCGAATGGGCAATGGATACTGTTCCATTGCTGAAAACTGAACCTGAAATTTCTGATTTGTTATCTATGATAATTCCCGGTGTCTTTTTGATAAATCCGACTCCATGGCTTGTGTCTTCAAAACAAATGACATGGCCTGTAAATGAAGAGCCCTCAGAAAAATAAACTCCCCCTTTAAGTGTTGAATCTGGCTTTACTGTTCGATATGAAAAAATGAATGCTCCGGAGCGATAATCGAAATTTTTATCTGAAATGATTTTTCCATCCGAAAAAAATTGTGAAGAGTGCCTGCCCTCAAATAAATGCATGGAATCCATAGCATAGAAAATGGATTTGTCGCTTACACCACCTCTGATGAAGCAGTTTTTAGCTTTAATAATTGAATTGCTAATAATAGCACCGTTTTCAATAATGGCTGAGCCCTCAATGATGATGTCTACATTGGAAACTGAAACATCTCTGAAAATGTAATTGCCTTTGATTCTCTGTTTTTGAGGTTTAAGTGAGATATTTTGAGAATTGCTTTGATTTATTAGTTCTGTTGCAACCGGGTAGCCAACTGCATTGCTTATTTCTAATTTGTACTTTTTGACCAGTTCAATCAAGGGGGAACAATCAAATGGCAGTGGCGGGGACAACCTGTTCACTGTCCATGATTGAGATCCACGGATACGCTCCTTTTTTGGTCCTTGAAGAACACTACCACTGTAAAGGCAGACCGTTCCCTCAATTTTTGCATTATCATCAAGAACCAGATTCTGCATCTTGCCAGTCAAAGTAACTGCTGCATTTACCAGGTCAGGGATTTTTCCTCCAAGTACAGCTGTTTCGCTTTTGGAGTATCTTTGTGCTGTTCCGATACTTCTTACGAGGCTGTATCCACCCCATCTTTGGCATGAAAGGTTTATAAACCCATAAGGTGGGACCTCTTCATGGAAACTGTCCGTTTCCCAGAATTCATCTCGCCCTTCAGCACCAGAAAGAAAATAGCGGGCTCTCTCTATTCCTGATTCTGCAAGGAGTTGTGCGCGTAATGTCTGAAGCTCACCTGTAACTGCTCTGTTGGTGTCACGAATCGTGTACATGTAAATAGAGAACAGTACTGAAGAGATACTGAGGATAACCAGTACCAGATATAGTGTGTAACCGTTCCGGTCATTCATGTAGCTATCGTTCCACTGAGAACTGCTTGCCTTTGAAAACAATGTTGATCTTATTCTGTTCAATTTTGGTGATTGCAATGTCTCCAAAAACCTGTCCATTCCTGGCTACGACGCTTGTACCATCGGGAAGATTTATCATGGCTATCGGGTTATCTGGATTCCACATTATTCCTGTAATTTTAATTTCCGGTTTTTCAATCAATTCCTTTTTTGGTACAGGTGCAATGGGCTTTGTTTTAATCTCCTTCTGTATCGGTTTTGGTAATGGAACTGCTGCATAAGCAAGAAACGGGCTTTTGCCACCGGGAATGAATTGTACTTTCAGAGTGGAGAAACTAATCGGATGGTCGGTATACTGTTGCACTTGAGTGTTTTCGGTTGCACTTCCGATAAAACCTTTGATGAGAAGGTAAACATTATAGCTATATAATGGAATAGCTGCTATAACGAGAATAATAGTGACTAATTTTTTCATAGAATTACTTCTCCATCATGCCGACGAAATCCAGGTACAGTTCGCCTTCACCATTGGCCTTGTTTTTCAAGGTAATCTGGCGTATTCTTGAGGGCACTGGTTGATTTTCCACACCCTCTATAAATCTGCCTATGGACACATAATCACCTTGCCCTCTGATAATTACCGGGGTTTCAAAGTACTTTTCACTCTCAAGTGAAGGTGAAGTTTCGATCTTTGATGTGGTAAGTTTCACTGAATCTGCAAGCTGGTAAAGTGCTGCAACCATAGTTGCCTCCGGAATGGAATCCATAGCATTGACCTTGGAGATAAGGCTGTCTAGGGATGCTGTTTGACTCTTCAATAATCTGATTTCGGTTTCAATTGTGTAGGCTTGTTCAGAAAACTTTTTTTGATTATAAATGAGAAGTGCACTTCTTATGAGGCTTTTACCGTAAGGGTAAATAACCAAACTGAATGTTGCAACGAGTAGAGTAATAACGAGCGCTGATATCACTTCCCATCGTAGTAGCTGAAACGAATAGTTCCTGTTCATCTGTTCTCCCACTTGCATTCAGTTAAAAAGCGGATAGCTGCTTTTTTCTGAACTGTTGTGTTCTCACTGTATGCAACCCGCACTTCACTGCACCCATTGGTAGTATTAAGATTGGTAAGAAATGGTGAGATGGAATTGCTGGAAAAAGTGAGCGCCCTAATTTTCAATGTATATTCGTTCGCTCCTATTTCACTGAGGCTGATCTCCTCTGCCCATACTCCTTCAGGGAAGACACTCTGCAGATCCGACATGAGGAGAGTTGCCCGGCTTTTATCTTTGAATATTTCAGCTTTTTTCATGTACGCGGTTCTTAATGAATCATAAGTGCTCTTCTGGTTTTGCAATAGGCTAAGCTGTTTTAGGGAAAATGAATAATCTGTGCTGTTTGAAGCTTGAAACAGACTGAGGCCAATTTTTATACCAGATAGTATGACAAGGCACAAAAGTGTGGCAGCTGACAAGCCCCAAATTGTTTTCCATGCTCTTGATTTTTTTCTTTCAATCTTCTTTGCTTCAAGGGAGGTCTCGAATGGGGTAAGATCCGGGCCATCGTTGCCCAAAGCCAGAGCATACGCTTCGTGATCAGCATTTGGTACACTTTCAACCTTTGGCTGCATTATCAGATCAAACCCCTGAATTGAAAGCTCCTTCTTTATGGAAACGTTATCTTCCGGGCAGAAAAGAATTACTGGATACTCGTTTCCGGCTTCTGAAAAAGAATGCAGTACATCGCCAATTTGTGATATCGTTTTCTGCTCTTCCTTTTCGATATGAATTACACCTGGCCAAAAATTGAAAAGTTTTTCCAGGTTTCCTTTCTGTACCAGTCCGAAAACCGATCCCTTGTCGGTCAATTTCCATAGAATGTAATCTGTCTTTTGGTATTTATAATAAAGTTTTGCTAATTGTTGCAATGGAGTGGAAATTGAGCGGGTAATGCAATTCGGGCCCATTTGAGAAATGAACTGGTCAAGCTTGTCTTTTGAAACTGTGGATGAATACAGGATCTGTTCTGATACTGAATAGTCGTTAACGACCTGATCTGAGGTCATCCCGTTGGGAACTGCAAATTCCTCATGCGCATCTATCCAACTGTCAGGGTCCTGGTTTCCTATATGTTCTGTTTTAAGAACAGTAGGGAGGAGGCCGGTGTCGGTGTAAACTGTTAAAGGCGAAAAGAAGCGAATCCATAGGGGAATACCCTTGCCACTGGAGATAAGCGTAACATTGCCTTTACGGTTTCTACAGATCAGAGCATGGCGAATGCCTGTTCCCGTATGGGAAATTCCCAGTGAGAATCGGGAGTGGTATGAGAATGTCTTGAGTAGTTTGAAAAAGTTCATCTTTATTCTTTGTTAAATATTCGGTTTGCGTTTTTGTGTGTCATATCATCATTCCCCCGTCTCGCTCACCCTGAGCGGAATGGTGCCCGTTCTCATCTTTTCCGTTCCCCCCGTCTCGCTCACCCAGAGCAGTCCGCGGTCGAAGGGTGAGCTCCTGTTCTTTTCTAACAAGCATCAAGAGCTCATGCTTCGACCGAAGACTGCTCAGCATGAGCGGATCTCAGAATGCTCTACCTGAGTTTTTCTGAATCCTACTCAATCACTCAAGCGTTGTCCCGCTTACCACATTACTTACCGCCCTTACCTCCACATTATCCAATCCGTAAACCCTGAACCAATATTTCTTCCCCGATTCAAGCAGATCCACCGTAGCAACCGTATCCGCTATAGTTAATGCAAGTGTGCTTGACTGGCTCACGGTCTGAACCGTGTCATAGTAAACTTCATACGATACCACATTGCTCTTTTCATCCGGAGTCCACTGCAATCCAACCGAATGAGTGGAAATCTGGTTCGGTGCATGAAGAGTAATCTTTCCTTTGGATGTGGTCGTTGTGTCTACTGTGTTACTTGTAGAAATCAATCCTCTTCTGGTAGTCACAATTACTCTGAAATAATAATGCCTGCCTGGGGTGAGATTCTTTACCGTTTTATTCACATCGTTTCTGAAGGTTAATGTTGCCGAAAGTGTCGAGGTCGTATCCACAACATCATTCAAGGAATAATAAACTTTATAATTTGTAAAATCATCCTCTTCGCTTTTGCTCCAGTTGAGAGTTACACTGGAATCGCCAACTGCTGAAATTGAAAGGCTCACCGGTTCAGGTTCCTCCTCCAGAGTATCAAGCAGGTCATAATCTGCACAGGATACCAGCACCAGAGGGATGCAAAAAATGGTTTTTAAAAGCGAATATTTGCCAAATATTGTCTTGCTCATCTGTTATCTCTTTCGGTTACTGTTTTGTTGAATCAGCCGGAATGGAAACGTTAACTGCCGGTTTGCTTCTCTTCCAGATCCAGAAATTCCTTTTTGGTTTCTTCGGGCTTTCTGTTTCAGGGGATTCCGTTTCCAGTGCATTACTGGTGTCTGTCGAATCAAAAATGGACAGATCTTTCGACTTCTCTTTATGTTTTTTCTTTTCATCACTGTACTTGTCTAAAATGTCATTTATCTCCTTACCGAAGTAGTCATCCGGAGATACTGCGTTGTCATCCCCATAATAGACATGCGGTGTAAGGAAAATCATCATCTGAGTTTCAATTTTGGTAATATTTCTGCTGGAAAAGAGCCATCCAAGAAGCGGGATACTGCTGAGGAATGGAACGCCTCTGCTGTTAACCATGTCCTCAGTCTGTCTCTGGCCACCCAGCACTACTGTCTGGCCATTTCTCAAGCGAACCATTGATTCTATCACACGAGTATCCACGTTTGGAGGCACACTCCCATCTCCGCTTTGTCTAGGGATATTAAATTCCGGCCGTATCTTCACCATTACATAACCTTGGTCCATCACCCAGGGGGTGATCTCAAGTTGAGTATTGAACTGCAGCATTTCGAAGCGTTCATCTGTACCGATAATTGCGGTATTGTCGACTGGAGCCTTGGTCAACTTGGTTAACTTATAATACCTGGTCTCTCCGATGGTGATTTTAGCTGAGTTTCCATTGATCGTGGCAATCTGTGGAGTCGAATGAACTTTTACAACGTTAGCTGCCTCCAGAGCCTGGATTGATGCCCTGAAATTGCTAGGAAGCTTAACCACTTTATCGATGCCTATTTCATTAAGCACCGCGTTCAGAATTCTCGCAGTTTTCTTGGCCCCTGGTTTCAAATCGAGATTTGGAAGGAACTGTTCACTGGGAATGTTGCCTAACGAATCTCTGGGGTTCCCGGTAAATATTGATACTCCGTATTCTCTAATTTTGTTGATGTTAAAATCCACCACCAAGGCTTCAATTAGCACCTGTGGAACCGGTTTGTCAATCCTGTCAATGAACTCTTGAGCCTGTGCAACTACATCGTATGAGCCTATTACTATTACTGCGTTATGCTCTTTATCATACTTTACTACTGCATTGTTGCTGATGGTAGGGGGGAGGGTTTTAGTTATGCTTGCCTCATCTGCCATCAGGTGCTTAAGTGGGATGAGAGCGGTGGTTTTCTGTTGATTCATTTCCCGTGAGCCAATAAAGTAGATGCTTTTTTCTTTCCAGAAGGTGAACTTTGTATTCTGCAGCAGGAAACGGAGTGCATCATCAACTGGAATATTCTCGAATTTTGCGCTGATATCCCCTGACAATCTGTCGTAAATGACAATGTTTAGCCCGCTCTGTATAGCAATGGTTCTTACCAGCTGATCTAATGGGGCATTTTCAACTTCTATGGAAACCATTCCATCTTTGATGGTGATGGAGAGTCTCTTCAGTTGTGATGCTCCGGGGCTGGTTGTATTGGCATCTTCACTCCATCCACCTCTAGATATCTGAAAAATTCCGTCTGACATGTTGACAGCCATACCCCGGCTCTCAAACAGGGCCTTTACTGCCTTTTCAGGGGATATATTAACCAGTTTTGCAGTAATTGCTTTATCCACATTGGCATCTACAAGTACGTTTATACCTGCTGAATCGCTGAAATAGCGAGCAACGTCAGTGGCAGGAACCTCTTTCAGGTCTATGCTAAGACCTTTACTGCTCAGATTGAATGTCACTGGTGGTTTTGGGGGCGGGGGAGGAGGTGGTGCCTTGTATTTGTAGACTTTTACAATTCCATTCTCGACTGAATAGGCAAAATTATACCTCTTAATAATGAAGTCCAGGGCACTCTTGACTGAAATGTCATTCAGGTAAAATGATACCGGTCCCGAAACTTCCGGTTCCATGAAAATATTCACCCCGTATTGAATCCCAAGCCCGCGCAAGACATCTCGGATGTCGGTATTCTTGAAATCCAGTACCGGAATCTTAATGGTATCTGAGATGGGAATCTTTTCTACTGGGTAGAGATTAGCCACCGGTTCAGAAGTTTGTGCTTGTTGTGCCTGGAGTTGACTGCCGGCCAGTAAAAATAGGATAAATGTAAATGCCCTGAATCTGTTTGTTTTTGTCATGAAAATACCATTGGTTTATTAGGTGAAAAGTTTATTTTTCATATTGTTTTTTTAGTAAAAATGGCTAGCGTTCCCCCCGTCTCGCTCGCCCTGAGCAGTCCGCGGTCGAAGGGTGTGCTCCTGTTTTTATTTCTTACACACATCAAAGAGCTCATGCTTCGACCGAAGACTGCTCAGCATGCGCGGAATGGTGACCGTTCTCTTGCTTCCCATTCCCCCTGTCTCGCTCACCCTGAGCAGTCCGCGGTCGAAGGGTGTGCTCCTGTTTTTATTTTTTAACAAGCATCAAGAGCCCATGCTTCGACCGAAGACTGCTCAGCATGAGCGGAAAGGTCGAAGGGTGTTCTCCTGTTCTGTTTGCTTAACACACATCAAAGTGCCCAAGCTTCGAACCGAAGACTGCTCAGCATGCGTGGAACGGTGACCGTTCTCATCTTTTCCGTTCCCCCCGTCTCGTTCGCCCTGAGCAGTCCGCGGTCGAAGGGTGAGCTCCTGTTCTTTTTTTTAACACACATCAAAGAGCTCATGCTTCGACCGAAGACTGCTCAGCATGAGCGGAATGGTGACCGTTCTCATCTTTTTCGTTCCCCCCGTCTCGCTCGCCCTGAGCAGTCCGCGGTCGAAGGGTGTGCTACTGTTCTGTTTTCTTAACACACATCAAAGAGCTCATGCTTCGACCGAAGACTGCTCAGCACGAGCGGAATGGTCGAAGGGTGAGCTCCTGTTCTTTTTTTTAACACACATCAAAGAGCTCATGCTTCGACCGAAGACTGCTCAGCACGAGCGGAAAGCTCCTGTTCTCTTATTCCTCTCTTCTTCTCTTATGCTCATGTGCCAGTCTCGACACTTCCTCCCAATTCCTGTCGATCAAAGCTTCCTTCTTCGCCCTGCTCCATCCCTTGATCTTCCTCTCAGCTGCAAAAGCATCCTCTCTTGAGGTAAACATCTGGCAGAAAACCAGCTCAACTGGCCTCCTTTTGGATGTAAACCCGGGGAATGTGCCGCACTGATGTTCTGCTATCCTTTTTTCCAGGTTATCTGTGTGCCCTGTGTAATAAGAATCATCAGCACACTTAAGGATGTAAACCCAGAATGATTGCATTTGGTTATCCTCTTGTTTATGGAGCCCATGCTTCGATAAAGAGCCCATGCTTCGACCGAAGACTGCTCAGCATGAGCGGAATAATGACCGTTCTTTCTTTTCCGGTTCCCCCGTCTCGCTCACCCTGAGCAGTCCGCGGTCGAAGGGTGTGCTCCTGTTTTTATTTTTTAACACCCATCATAGAGCTCATGCTTCGACCGAAGACTGCTCAGCATGAGCGGAATGGTCGAAGGGTGTGCTCCTGTTTTTATTTTTTAACACCCATCATAGAGCCCATGCTTCGACCGAAGACTGCTCAGCACGAGCGGAAAGGTCGAAGGGTGTGCTCCTGTTTTTATTTTTTAACACCCATCAAAGAGCTCATGCTTCGACCGAAGACTGCTCAGCATGAGCGGAATGGTGACCATCCTCTTCTTTAATTCGCAAAATTTAAAACTCAGGAGATTACCGAAACTTCTCGAAGCACTTCTTCTGCAGTGGTAATACCGTCAATCAGCATGGATGCCGCGCTTTCGCGCAGCAAAACCATACCTTCTTGTATGGCAGCGTTTCTTATCTCAGCGGCATAGGCTTTTTTATTTATCAAGCTGCGGATGGTATCACTTACAGGCAATACTTCAAAAAAACCGGTACGTCCCTTATACCCGGTATGGCCGCAGCTGGAGCACCCTAGCCCCTTGTAGAATTTAACACTGCCGGACAAACCGAGACTGTTACGTATATCTTCAGGTACTTCAGTTTCACATTTGCAGGATGGGCAGATTTTTCTCACCAGCCTCTGAGCCACAATAAGCGTGACAGATGATGATACCAGATAGGGTTCTATTCCCATATCCAGCAGGCGAGTTACTGCCGAGGGGGCATCGTTGGTATGCAGCGTACTTAGTACTAAATGACCAGTGAGAGATGACCTGATGGCTATCTCGGATGTCTCCTGGTCTCGCATCTCGCCAACCATGATTACGTCAGGGTCCTGGCGAAGAAGAGTACGCAGCGAAGATGCGAAGGTGTTGCCGATCAGAGTATTCACCTGGGTCTGGTTTACCCCTGTAATATTGTACTCTATGGGATCTTCCACGGTTGATATGTTAATGTCAGGGCGTTTTATATGATTTATTGCCCCGTAAAGGGTTGTGGTTTTACCAGATCCTGTAGGTCCGGTAATGAGCACGATGCCATTTGGCATCTGTATCGCTTTTTTGAATAGCTGTAGCCTTTGCGGGTCCATGCCGATGGTGTCAAGCGATATCGAAAGCTGATTTTTATCCAGTAATCGCAGTACTGCTTTCTCTCCGAAATCAGTGGGCAATGTGCTTACTCGAATATCTACGTCTTTGCCCTGTTCAGAGATTCTTATTCTGCCGTCCTGTGGGCGCCTTTTTTCTGCAATGTCCATTCTGGACATGATCTTAAGCCGGGATATCACTTCTGCAATGCGACCAGAGGGGACACTGAGCATCTCCTGCAGTACTCCATCAATGCGGAACCGTACGCACATCTCTCTTTCAAATGGCTCAAAATGGATATCACTTGCAGAAAGTCTGATCGCTTCGTGAATTATATCGTTAACAATTGAAATTGCTGAATCATGCAGGCTGTAAAGCAATCTGCTGCGCTGTTGTTCCCGTGTTTCTGTTTTGGTTATCTGTTTTTGAGGACCGTAATGGTGAGCGATCAATTTGAGCAGCTGCTCTTTTGGAGCAGGGCTGGGCACTATCGTGTAACCAGTATGCATCTGAATAGTCTGCAGGGCTGAAAAATCATAAGGAGATGCTGCCAATACACAGATATTGCCATTCTCTTCTATATTAAACGGCAATACGCCATATTCAACCGCCAGCTCATAAGGCACTTTTGACAACACTGAATTGGAAATGGACCGGCTCTGAAACTGATTCAGTTCCTCTTTGGAAACAGCGGTGCTTTGGGTTATGGTGCTCGCGGTCATGGCAATTCCGAAAGTGAAAACAATATTTGAGAGTATAAATTATGGTAGGGGGGGAGCACTTGATTTTTTTTCTCCTGCCCTCCGTCTCGCCCGAGATTAGTCCTGTTCCAAGGGATCCGCTCACCCAGAGCAGTCCGCGGTCGAAGGGTGTGCTCCTGTTTTTATTTTTCTTAATAAATTAAGAGCCATGCTTCGACCGAAGACTGCTCAGCATGAGCGGAATGTGCCGAAGGGTTTTGTTTTTGGTTCGATATTTTTAACAAGCACTTGGAGCTCATACTTCGACTAGGAGCTCAGCATGAGCGGATGTGTGACTATCTAATTGGGATTAAGTCACAAATCCAAACTAACCGAAATTATTTTGTGATTCATAATTTTAAATTGGTCTGCTCCTGGAATTTTTAAATGCAAAAAAACAAAGAATTTTGCTCCATAACAACTTCCACCATCTCAGGATTTACCCTTCTCGAAGTTCTCATCTCCTTGTCTATCCTCTTGATTGCAATTATTCCTTTGAGTTTGATTGCTTACAAAAACACAGATTCTACTGACGCTGAAAAGGAAATTATTGCAAATTGCCTTATCGAGCAGGAATCCGCACTGGTCAGAGCCTACCCTGATCAGATTCTACCTGTAAAAAGAAGAACTGTTTTAGGTACAGAATGGTTGATTCAGACTGAGTATACCGGAACAGACCTGGTACAATACAAAATGAGAGTTAAAGACCACAAGCTACGGAGCGAATTTACTTTTTACGGCAGGAGGAAAAGTGAAAAGTAAAATTCTTTCTTCAGGTTATACATTGCTGGAACTGATTATTGCCATTTCAATTGCCGGTATTGTCATGACTTTAGCTCTGGCAATGTTTACTGATATGGGTAAATGGTTTAGATCGCAAAATAAGCAGGCTGAGAAAGTGCAGGAAATGATCGTTACAAAAAAAAGAATTGATCAAGCTTTAAAGGAAATCAGTGTTATTCAGAACTATACAGAAAAGTATTTGGAATACAATAAAGAAGGCTCCGATTCCCTCATTACTTTATGGGTAAATGAGGGCGTTCTGTATAGCGGAAGTGAACAAATCTGCAGTAATATCAAGGAATTTGCGTTCAACTATCAGATTAGAGATCTCTTGTTTTGGGAGACCGAACTGAAATTGGGTGGGTGGGTAGGTGGGGTTGTAGTGCTGAATGAATAGAAATCGTAGCATCTTAAATATTTGTAAAAACAATGGCGGCTATACACTATATATAGTGTTCCTTGTTCTTTCCATATTCTCGATTCTCTTCTCGATATCACTCATTGAATTGCGTCATGTACGAGTTTCCGCTGCTCGCGAAAAGCAACACCTGCAAGCTAAACTGCTTGCAGAATCAGGTTTAAGCAGGGCTGAATTCTTTCTTAGCGGCGGCGATGGTCATTCCATGAACTGGGAGACTGATAAGTTTGAAGAGATGTTGGGTTCAATTGGAAAAATCCAGGTCTCTGTGCAAAAATTTGGTTTGTTTTCTAGAATAGTATCTTCTGGTGAATACAAGAAATCAAGCTATTCGATATCTGGTTTGGTTGTGCGAGACATTCCCGAACTGTTAAAACCATCTCTAACCCTTACGGGCCACATTGGTGGGCTTGTTTTGAATGAGGGATCATCAATTGATGGTTACATTACACTTCACCATGGTAACATCTATCGTAACAGCCGTGACAGACCGATTGCAGATTACCAGAGTAGAGTATTGAATCGTGAATCACCAAATTTGCCATTTGATTCTTCATCAGTAATAAATACATTTTCATCTTTTGCCGAAACATTTGCAAAACTTTCAATTGGTGTACAATCACAGACTTATACCGCTAATATGCAGCTGAAAGATACTATTATTCTGGTTCAAGGTGATTATGTGTTGAATTCCGGGTATATAAACAACAGTCAATTGGTTGTTTCTGGAAAGCTTAGCATCAGAAGGGATATCAGCATTAACCATTCAAAGATTTTTGCTAAAGTTATGTCTGTTGAAGGTGGTTTTTCTGAAAGTAGTGTTCTCTATAGCTCTAAACAAATGTATTTGAATGGGGGTTACCATAATTCACAATTTTATTCAAATGATTCACTTATCATTTCAAATTGTGTAAAAACTGGTAGTATGAATCTCTTTGCCGTTTTGCGAGGAGGTGTTGCTGATTCCTTAAGCCAGGGTGGGTTATTCATTAAGGCAAACTCTAAAGTTAGAGGGACATTTTTATGCATACTTGCTCCAAATGAAAAACAAGTAGTGGTTGACCACCCATTTATTCTTATCGAGCCTGGGGCATCGATTGTCGGTGCTGTAATTACAGATCATGATATTGAAATGAGACAGGTACAAATCAAAGGACATGTTTGGGCGCGATCCTTAGTGGCGAGTGATGAAAACAAGTCCTATACAAATTATCTTTTATCTTCTACTATTACCCCTGATGATGAGCTCCCTTTCCCGCTTGTTGGAAAAATCTCCGCAATGAGCAGATTAAAATGTATAAAATTTTGATATAAAAGCCTTCAAGGCTAAATGTGTCCCCTTAGTTCTAGTAGACGTAGTTCGAATCCACTGTAATTGGAAATCTATTACTGGATACTAACTTTGGAATGTAAACTTTGCAAAATCACTATCTTACAGTGAAAAACAATGACTTTTTTCTGGATTGTTTTCCCCTGAAGATAAATGTAATGATAAATTTTCGATTTCAATCATTGACATTAATTTCTGATTAGTATATATTCAATCCTTATTAAAAGTGGCAGTCAATGCCTGCATTGAGAACTACCCTGCTATCACCCGTTTTCAATCGGTTGCTCTCATATCAGCATTTACGACTACATATCATCCTTCCTTGCTGGGAGCGATTCTTAATGGATTTCAATATGAAGGTATTGTTTTTTACATTATTTGCTGCAGGTCAACTCTATGCAGTTGTTACTCCTGAGCTGAACTGTGTCGAAAAAATTACCGATACCAAATACAGAGCATGGTTCGGTTTTACTAATACTGGCACAGTAGATGAAAAATATGTTATTGGACTTGATAATAAATTTACTGGAGGAGGGGTTGTAGGTGAGGATCAAGGCCAGCTTAGAGTTTTCAAGCCGGGTTCTTTTTCCGCTCAATTTTCTATTGTGTTTGATGGAACCGACCTAACGTGGATTCTGAATGGAAAAACAGCTGTCGCAAGAGGCAACTCCACATGCCCTGAAAATGGAATGCCATCTGAAAAGCAGCCAAATTTTACTAAGGTTACGACTTATAGTGATGATGGAAATTCACCACTTATAAGTACAACATATACTGATGGGCTCGGAAGGGTAACTGAAAGTCAGATAAAACTTTATGGTAAAGTAGATGCTGATGCACTTGTTACAGATAATGTTTATGATAACACTGGTCGGCTACAAAAGACTTATCTTCCAGCACCCGCAGCAACTGGGGGGGGGTACGTAGGTATTGAAAGCGTAGAGAGTGCTGCCCGAGTATATTATGGGATCGCTGGTGAAGGGGGAAATGCTGAAGGTTTTCATTACTTTGAAACGGAATATTCCCTTGATCCACTTGGAAGAGTAGTTAGAAAAGGTGGTCCGGGGAGGGAATACTCTATTGATGGCAACCCTGCTCAATACTGGTATTTCGGTACAAAACCATCTGGAGCAGCAGATAGGGATCTTGATGGCTTCTTAAAATGTACAGCTTTGACAAAACTTGTATCGATTGTGCCATCACTACCAGCAAATGTTACTGATGCAACACATTATCTCTCTGTAGTTTGTAATTCTGATGGCTCCTTTAGTCAAACTATTACTGATGTATTTGGGCGCAAAATTAAGACTTGGGCTAATACTGCTAAACCTCCTATCGATGCGTCGAGTATTATAACATCCTATATGTACGATGTTATGGGAAATATTATCAGTGAAACACCTCCCGGAATTAATTTGGTTACAGGCACCGTATATCGGTACAATAAACTTTCACAGTTAATATATAAAAACAGTGCAGATGGTGCTATTTTGAAGTACCAGTATAATGATGCCGGGTTACTTTCCTCTGTTGTTTCAGAGGATAGGAAAGGTAATATCATCCGTACACTAGTGTACAACTATGATGGATATAACCGGCTTGAGACAATCGGTTGGCAAGTGACTTGTGGTGAATCGAATTATATACCTTTGATAAGGTACTTCTATGATAATGTTACCAACTTGGCGGTGTGTAATTATGACCGGGTAAATACAAATTTACCTCATCTAGAAAATTATAAAGGAAGAGTAGTCGCTTCTGTATCGTATGGGTATACAGGAAGTATACCAAGTTGTTCGGAAGCTGAAAAACAGTATGTAATTGATTTATTTAGTTATGACAATGAAGGACGAGTCGTAAAGAAAATCAAAATTATTCCAGGGGTTCCAGAAACAGAGATTAACTTTCAATACGACATTCAGAGTAAAATTAAACGAGAAATTGTTAAGAGTAAAAATACTACAATCGTAAAATTTTATAATTATGATGAATTCGGCAGATTACAAAAAATTATACAGGAAAATGATAATACATCAAAAATTTTGTCGTCCTATCAATATGATTTAAAGGGAAAACTCAAATACTGGCAGACTGGCGCAGGTAGTAGCTACACAGTGCGTTATGAGCATGATATTCAGGGAAAACTAACCGGAATAAAAGCTCCGTTCAATAATCTGTTTGAAGAAACAATTGATTACGGTAATCTTCATAATGGTAATATCAGCAATGCTCGATATCATTATAAAATGAGTACTGTAAAAGAGTATACGCATAGCTATATTTACGATGGGTTAAATAGGCTTACTGATATTACAGTGATAAATGGAGTTTATCCGATTCCAGGCGAGGGTATATCAGCATACCAATATGATCCTGCTGGAAGGTTCAAGTCGAAAAAAGAGGGTACTTCAGATCACCCTTCTTACCAATATTATAGTGGGACTTATCAAGATATCGAAAAAAATGAAAATGTTACGATATATACCAATCGCCTAAAGACAACTAAAGGAATCGCGGCTGCGAATAGATTTCTATATGATGAATTCGGCAACTGTATAATTGATTTTGAAAAAAAGATGCTCACGGTCTACGATTGGAGAAATCTGCCGATTTCATTTTACTTCTTCTCTAGTTTTCCTTCTGAGATAAAGGCTGATTTTAGGGGAACAGCATATATTGATGATATGAGCTTTTCAAGTACTGATAATAGTATTTACAGCTATATGATTTTTAAAGGTTTGGAACCGATTTCGATTGTCTCTATATTATATGATGCAGCCGGTAGCCGGGTACTTAAAATAAGTGATTAATGGGAACTTGAACTAGATTCATACTTCAGTTACATATGGCTGTAAGAAATAAGTTTACATTAAGGAACGGGAATTTAATGCAACCAATACAGTTATCGAAGTTAGTGATTTCTTGTTTGTTTTTTATTCTCGCTACTGTTGACATTTTCGCAGCTATTGAACTCGAAGTTTATTCTAAAGATGAAGCAGTTTTAGAAAATAACATCATCAAACCTAGGATTTATATTAAGAATACAGGGACTGAGACTTTAAATGGGTTCATCTTTTATTATTTGGGTGCGTCTGAAGATGGGAAAACATCTGTCGTTGAACCTTGGTGGTGCCCTGGAGCAACCATAACAAGCGAAAATCTCGATAATGGTGTATTCAAAATACAATACTCATGTTCTGGTGTACAGCTTAAACCAGGGGAAATATATCCTGATCCGGCGGGGAATGTAATAGGAATACACTATTCTGATTATTCAAATGTAAACAAAAGCAATGATTACTCAAATCCAGCAAGTGGTAGTTTCACATTAACAAATACGATTCCGGTATATTCAATAAGTGGTCAGCTTGTGAGTGGATTAATCCCGGATACAATTAGTATCCTACCTCAACTACCTATAATAAATGAAGAACCCATTCAATCTATAGATCCACGTGTGTTGTTTGAATACGCAATCTTATCATCTGAAAAAACATTTTTTAATGATCGTTCCAGCTATACCGGATATGGTCTTATTGGATCAAGAAATCTTATCGAAGTTGGATTAGAAGCTACTTTAAAAGGAGATCTATACTCAGGCGGTAATATAGCTATTAAAGATCGCACTCGTATAGAGGGGAACATCAGTGCTGCTGGAAGTATAATATTAATTAATTCACCTGTAATAACTGGTGATCAGGTTCAGAATGCTAGTATTACTCTGCCCGATATTCAGCAAAAAGGGTTAATTCCTTTTGGTAACGATAGTATCTTCATAGGGAATCATTTATCCAGGACACTACAACCAGGTAATTATGCTGATTTATTCGCCTTTTCTAATTCGGAGATTATTCTTTCAGAGGGAGTTTATAATTTTAAGTCTATTAATCTAGAATCGGATGTGGATATAAAGATTAATGCACAGTCAGGAAAGAATGTTGAAATTAATGTTGAGGGTTTAATCCGTTTTGGTGATAGAACCGAAATTTATAAAAATGCTGCGTTTCCTGCAAATATTCAAATTTACTCAAACTATACTGGAACCATCAATATAGGATGCAATTGTCGGCTTTTCGGAATACTTAATGCTCCATTTGCCGAAGTAAGAATGTTTTCCAATGCCAGTCTTACAGGTGGTATTTACTCGAAGATTTTCTCAACAGAACCTGATGTTATGCTTGCTGGTGATCCAGTAGATCCGATTGCAGATTTCGACGATGACATTGCCCCGAATTATGTTGAGAGGTTATTTAATACTAGATTGAATGATGCTCAATCATATCCGCTGTTTGCATATTCTGATGATGGCAATTATGTGTTATCTGCTTCTGAAACATGTGTGAATTATAATTTTTCAATGTATTCAGATTATTCTGAATCAGGAAGTATTCCTGTAATTATTTCCGGAGATGTCATAGGAGAAGGGCTTGCTCCAATAGTATACGTGTCGAATACTCCCTCAGAAAATGCATCACCATTTGCTTCTGAAACCTATCGTAAAATTGGGCGGTACATTAACTACACCGGAACCATAAACTTGAATAAATCAGTGTCTGTTGCGATTCCATTTCCCGATAACACACACCTAATACCTGAAAAGTTAAAAGTGGCCCATTTTGAAGACAATGCATGGATTGTACTCAGTCCAGATTCTGTAACAGGTAACGGTGTATATGTAACTGTAAGCAGTTTTTCACCTTTTATCATTGTTTCAGAAGACACGAAAACGACTGCATATATCGATGGTTTCGGAGTTTTATCCGAGAACCCTGGAATACAGATTAATGTTGATGTTGCAATTACCGGAGTCCCTGAGACTTTCAATTCAACGGCAAGCAAACTGAATATAACTTATATTAAAAACGGTATTGAAATAACCAAACCTATTGATATCCTTTCCAGTAATGGTAACAGTATCGCTCGTACTTCTTTTACTGAAATTGGCCCTATTACTGTAAATAGTATTACCATTGATTTACCTGGAACTGAATATGATAACAGTTTAACTAGTTCCCTTGAATTGAATAACGGTGATTATTTCAGCATAGAGTTATCTACCGTATTTGATGACTATATCAATTCTGAAATCGAAGGTGATAAGATCATTCTAAGGCAACTGTTTTCAGGGGTCCGACTTGAGTATTCTATGACTGGCGATATAGCAATTATCCCTGTATACGATGAGCATGAGAATGTAACGTCATTTACCTATAATTATTATTTAAAAGACCATTTGGGCTCCACTCGAGCTGTGATTGATGATCAGGGTAATCTAACAGAAGCGACATTGTTTAAAGCATATGGAAATATGTCAAGTCTGCACACTGGAACGGATGTAAAGGAAAAATTTACTGGTAAAGAGTTTGATGATGAGGGTACTAATAATGGGGCTCCTGGAATAGGTCAATTCTATTTTCAAGCAAGGAATTATGACCCGGAAATAGGAATTTTTACAAGTGTTGATCCTGCAGAGCAATTTTGGAACCGATATACATATACTAGTGGAAATCCGATTAATTTGACTGATCCGACTGGTATGTTCGTTCTCCAACCAACAGAGGAAGAATATGAGAATGAACAATATCTGGAAAATTGTAACGAATATCAAGAATTCCGGCAAGGTTATGAAGAGGAAGAATATCATTACAGCGTAAGTTATGTGCTGGCTAGTTATTATTATACAAAGAGTGTTGAAGCCGGTCATTCGAGTGATAACATAGAACGCTTCCTCTCTAAGCCTATTAATCAAATTACTCACTACAATCCATCTATTGCTATTCCATTCAAACAAAGATCAGACGAAGTAGGTTTATGGAATGCCTCAGTCCTCTGGGCTGAAGATCATCCTGAAGCAACAATAACTTTTGATATCGCAACCACTTTTGTTCCTCTTAGTTTGCCTGTTAAAGGAACTAAAGGGGTTCAGTATCTTGATGATGCGTTGAGATTTGCTGATGATGCTTTAAAAGTTGGTGAGGATGTGTTTGATGTCTCAAATAACTTAAGAGTGTATGAAACTCTTTTCGAAGCACCTATAACTGGAGTGAGCCGTTCGGCTCATCGTGCTTCGGCAAATAAATACCTTGCAAGTCAATTACAAAGTAGCCCTGAGCTTACTGTACTGCTGAATGAGCAATTAGGAGCAGATGTTTTGTCTCACATGCAATCAGGTCGAAACTTGAGGAATCCACCTGGAACTGTGTGGCATCATCCATCGGATAGAATAGGTATAATGTATTTACTTCGGGAGACTGAACATACTAACCCTTTACTTCAAGAGGTTCTTCATAAATATAGAATCGGAGGATATGGGCTTCATTATGGAAACTAATTCCATCAGAAATGTGTCTATTGAATCAGCCAAGAAGATGGGAATTAGTGTTCCCTATTCACTGCCGCTGCTGGATGAACCTGAAACTACAAAGTCTGTTTTTGAAGTAGCCTCCCGTATACTGGTAATGCATGCCCTAGCCGCAGCCGCATATGGCTTTGATAGACAAAAAGCCATACAGTGGCTAAGTGATGAGAGTATTATTGGTTACTTGACAGAAACAGAGAAAAGGTTTTTGGAAACTGGTAACGGATCCACTGAAATTTTCATGATGCAAATCGAAGGTATGTGGGCACTTGGTTGGGCACTATCTATTGTAAATACTCTTGACTTTTTGAAGGATTGTGATAATCGTTTCGTATCAATGTTTCCAGATCTAAAAAAAATGCAAAGTGCTAGTCTGTTCCGAAAATCTTTAAAATTACGGACAACGAAAGAAATCTTGCAGAAATGCGATTTGGCTTATTGTCTACACTGGGCTATTGTAGAAGCTAGTCATTCTGGAAAAAAGCTGCCAACAGCACTTAAACCATATGTGATAATTGAAAGAAGGCATGCACTCGAGTGGTTGATTACCCCAGAAGACTGGGTTGATACACCGCTTGATACTTGAACTATGATGGCATTTATATTCGGGGGCTGTTATTTATTTTCTAAAAGAGTTTTATTATGCAAAAGCACTGCTGCAGCATTTTGTGTGAGATTTTCTAAGTGATTTGGTGCAAAAACCAATAAGGGTAGAATGTTTGGAAAGCATCTTTAATCATAAAACGGCATCCGTATAGTCCCTATTCAGGAGTAATTTGTGTTCTATTTGAAAAAATATTCATATTTACTATTTTTAGTTTTTGCAAATAATCTATTTGCTAACGCTAGCAATATCGGCCAATTGGAATTTATAAACAAACCTGCGGGAAAGGACTTTGTCAATTCTTCAACCGGGGACCTGAATTATTCCATAGATTTAGGCTCAATTAAAACTCCCGGAGCTTTTAATTTAGATATGTCCCTTGTTTATTCTGCAGGTATACGTTATGAACAAGAAGCTTCGTGGGTAGGCCTTGGGTGGTCATTTAATATCGGTTCGATCACCCGGGTTACTGTAGGTTTCCCTGATGATTACCGGGATGACGCTGTAAATAATCTGATTCAGACTCCGCCAGCTTATTCGGGTTTTGTTTTTCAAAACGGGCTGGCAAACGGTTTTCCTTTGACGTTTTCAAACGGGGCATATTCACAGGCAATGCGCATAAGTGCCGGTGTAGATTTCTCAAAAATGTTCGATCGAAATGCCACCGGTTTTCTATATCAAGCGCCGGCAGATATGCTTTATAAAGTGGATACTTACAACCCGATTCTTCGTGATATAATGAATAGTTCAGGTTCATGGCAATATTCACATCCATCATTTTCTGATATGACAAAGTGCACACGTGCTCCTGACTATGCAACAAACATCAGGAGTTTAGAATATCTCAAATACAATGATTTCAATATGCCAGCACAGGATTTATTTGTAGTTTCAGCTCCCGGTCTCAATGGTAGTTTCAAAGCTTTTACTTATAATTCTACGAAAACATTCTACTCCGAAGATCAAAGTAAAGACGGTTCGTTAGGTAAAATATCAGGAACGGGCAGTATTGCTGCTGCTGATTTGTGGAACAAATCATCTGTAAAGTTTTCACCTGATTTTAAAAATGGATTCGTTTTCAAGATGATAAATGAGGGTGTATTGAATGCAGTAGACAACCCTGGTATGACTTATGCCGGTTCGGACAATATAAGAAACATACATACCGATATCAATGGTGGTGCTAAGAATATAAATGGAACCAGAATCATTCCACTATGGGACAACCGGGACAAAATCGGGGGGTTTATAATTGTAAAGCAGGATGGAACTGTGTTCTGGTTCACCAAAGCTTTATATAATCACCAGAAAATATCCTATTCCACTTCTACACTACCATCCAAATTGAGTGAATTACCTGCAAATTACGGAGCCAACTATTCTGATGGAAGTATTCGTGAAGAGTTGAGCGCTTATGCTACAACTTGGCTTCTTACAGCTATTACAGGGCCCGATTATCTCAAGAAAACATATGATAACAGTTGGTCACAAGAGGAAAAACTGCTGCCTCATGAAGGGGATCTTGGTGCTTGGGTGGCGATTCGATATGAGTACTCCAACTTGGATGACCATGGGGAAAAAATAGATAAAGCAATACAGGCTTGGAGAGACCCATATGGGGATGATGAATCAAATATTGCGAGTGCATTCAGGACTGCAGCTTGTAGTCAGGGACCGAAACAATATAGTACGCAATTCGGCTTACAGGAGATAACTTATTTACATTCAGTCGAAACCCCTTCTGATTTTATTTATTTCAAAACTGGAATCCGAGCTGATGGAAAAGGTGTTGATTACAGAACTGGTTCTTCAACTGAGAATAAATATCCCAAAACCCCTTCCGTTAGTAATTGGAGTGAATTTGAATCAGGCAAAAAGTTTAAAAGAGATTCTAAATTTTTACAAGAAATTCAGTTCTATTCTAAATCAGATTGCCCAGATATTAAAGGGATGCAGTCATTAAAAAACATTACTGATTTCCAAAAAGAGCCATACAGAAAAATCAAACTTCATTATAACTATTCATTGGGAAAAGGTAGTTTAAACTCTGCAGCTGATGGTAACGGAAGACTTACACTTGCTCTCTTAGAGTTGAATGCGCAGAGTGAATACTTTTCGCCTTACATTTTTGATTACCAGGAGACAGGTTATCTTTTTAACTCAGGTGCTGACAAACTTGACGCGTGGGGCTTTGTAAACAACACTGTTACAGAAGAATCACAAAAAGGACTGGTATGGAATTTGTCAAAAATTACTACGCCAGAGGGGGCTGAAACAGAATTTTACTACGAGAGGGATAGAGTAAAATCAGCTGCAGGAACAATGCTTGAAATGGTGAAGAATGAACCATGTTATAATAATGGTTCATTGCGGTATGATGAGAGTAATAACCACGGGTACTATGATGTGTATACTGTTGCAACAAATGGTTTCGATGACAATAAAAATATTACTGTAAATGAAAATATTGCAGAAAATACAAAGTTGGGTGGTATATGCTTTCTTGAATTCCAGGGAACTTATATAGACGGAACAACACAGAATATAGTTACTGTTACGTGTAATGATTATTCATACATTATAACAGGAATTAATGGTAAAACAATCACACTGGATACTCGTCCTCCGTATGGTAAGTACAAGGTCAGTGGTAATCAGGTTTTTACCAAATCAGGTTTAAAGAAGATTTATGTTGTAAAAGATAACCGAACATTCTGGGGAGAAGATATTCGAGTCTCCAAAATTGTGACGAATCCTAAAGTGGGTAATACTCTAACAATGAAATATAATTACCCGGTAGAAGGAACAATTGGGATATTGCCGGATAAAGACTTTCCACCACCTGTCTTTACATCAGAAACGTATCAGGGTCAGATGCAAATACCCTTTTATAGTGGTGTATCATATTATATGGATTATTTGCCATCACAACACCCATTTCGTGCTTACTTGACTGATTATAAATTCTACCATTATTGGGAGGGGGCCCATAATTTACCAGATGAGGTAAGCTACTATGATATAGTTTCTTCATACAGCTATAATGGGTGTACAGAAAATCAATTTAGCCTAAATCTGATAAGAAACAATGATTTACACTATGATTATAGCCCTAGACGAAGCTTAAGTTGTGTCGGAGATTATCGAATTTCTGATAGTGTCCGGATTTACAGTGAAAAGACTGGCTGCGAAGATTTTTTCTATATAAGACCAGGTACTCCATTCAACAATAGCTGGAATATTAATCTGATAGCTGAGCACGCAGACTATGGCGACCGTTTAAACCTGTATCCTAATCCCTGTAATGGATGCGAAGCTATTGTGAGTCGTGCAACTGAAGATGGTGGTCCTTTAGAGTACGATGACCGTATACCCAAAATCAAAAATACTAAATTCATCAAAAGACATTTGAGTCGTAAATGTATAAACTCGGAAAGTTTCATTGAAATACCAGCTTTTACCAAAGGTAGATACGATCTTGACATTGAGTACTGGGCAGAAAATGATTGTGATCTCATCATAGATGGAAGATCATATTCCCTGCCGGCTACAACAGAGCATATAGGTGGCCATTCATTGCTCCACAAGGCTACAATCGACTGGTATTGTCAGCAAGACTTTGATCCTGATTATAAAAATATATTAAGAAATACCCAGCTGTCTTCTTTTACAATGACCGCAACTGGAAATGTATATATATCTAGAATCAAACTCACTGCTGTTGGTGGACTCAATGTGGATGCTCAATGGCGTACAATGTCTAACTTCCCGTTTCAAATCTACAGAAGACCGGATCTTGCAACTGGTTTAAAGCGTGTTTACTACCCGATAGTACAAATTCAGAATGAGGATTCTGATGGGAATAGTATTTCAGGAGTTACTGAATACATTAATTATACCTCGCAAGATTTAACAAACGGAAAAACACTTTTTACAAATACCATATCAGATGCAACTCAAAATGATCCAAGAATTTTGTCCATCGTGGATAAAACTGGCATTATTGGTAATCCCAAAATAGAAAATTACTACTCAAATACAGATAAGATTAATCCAATCTCTTCAACAGAATATGTCTATGGTTTTGGTGAAGATATTGCTAAAATAGGAGATGAAAAATACAGCGGTGTTCTAATTGATGGTACTTCTGAAATCGATTTAGGTAGTGAGGTTAAGCCGCTTGGAGTCACAAGGGAACGGTTGTTAAGGTTGGAAGAAAAATATGTCAACGGAACTAATAGCTATCCTGTAAGTGCCATAACAGATATTTCAATCTGTTCCCCGTTTTTAATCAAGAAAAAAGAAACCATTGATGGCTTGACTTCACAAACTGAATTTAAACTATTCGATGCACGTACCGGGCAGCCGGTGCTGAATAAACAAACTGGTTCAGGATTGACGAAAACAAGTGCAAATCTTTCTGCATATATGATTGAAAATGCATCGATTGTTGATGAAATAATTGAAAAAAATACATTCCTTTTACCTGGTGGATCATTCGTAACAGCATATGATGGAGCGTTTAGTTGTATAGATGATCTTTATGATCATTCTGATCTTATTACTGCTTCTAATGCTTTTACTTATGCATTTGATCAGATTAATACAACTAACTTACCGATAACCCAGAAACGGACATTCCTGGCAATATCCCAAAATTGGACTGGTGGACCGATTTTCACTTGGCCTCAGGAGAGTTCTACTAATTGGCTAAAGCGGGATGAAACTATTGGAGTTGACCGGTTCCTACGATCAAGAGAAACAATGATAGTGCCTAATATTAAATCAACAACAATTTTTAGGCCAAGGATGAACGGGGCTGCAGGTGTTGTGAATGGTGCATCGTTTAAAGAGTGTGGAGTTTTCACTTGCGATTATGATGAGAACGAAAGTGGGTACTTTGATAAAGAAAATGGTTGGTATAAGAACAATTCGAACGAAATAAATTTAACTAATGTGTCCACAATTTGTAATGAAGCTAAACATTTCGGAAATATGGGTTTAAAAGTAACAAATGCATATGGCCCAACTCGCGTTTTTAAATTGGAGAGAAATAAAGATTACGAGTTGTCTGCATGGGTTAAACCGGTTGTAACTGGGGGTAGTTCTCCTCAAACCGTTCCTCTTTTAAAAAATAAAATTATGGGAGTTAGTTACTTTAAAAGTTCCGATAATGGTGCAACATGGCCGTTATCAATATCAAATACAGAGCCTGAAATAGCTAGTACAGGTGAAATGACAGTAGTTCAGTATGGTGATTGGTACTATTGTAAGCTATCTGTCCCATCAACGACTGATATAAACGATGAAGACTGGAACGATGGTTACCAATATGCTTTAGCATGGGTTGGTACTCCATTCGGAAATGGCAATAATCAAAACGCTACTATTTATATCGATGATATTCGTTTCTCACCAAATGATGCTTTTGTTAATACAACTTATTATGATAATAGATTGAATTTGCCGATAATTTCCATTGATTCAAATAATAAGCCCGGGAATAAATTGAGTTATGATGACTTGGGGAGACCCGTGCTTATTGAAAAACTTAATCTGGATTTGGCAACAAATGATCCTCATTACAAAATAATTGTCCAAAAAATTGAATATAGTTTACAAAGTGATCTGTACTTTGGAGATAAGCTCATTCAGCTGATTACGCCTAATGAGAATGCAACGTATACTGAAAAGGAGAATCTGAAGATACAGTGGATGAATAGAGATGAAGGTGTTGTTAGTATATACTATGAAAAAGCCGATGGATCAGATCTTTTCCAAAATGAAATTACAAATGTGCATTGTTACCCAGGTGTACACAGTTTCGATTGGATTATTCCCAAAAATGCTGTTGGCACAAAAGTGATTCGGGTTAAAATTGGAGAAGAAAGTGATGCTTCAGATCATAGCTTCATTATTAAAACATTACCGAATATGCCAGTTGCAGTTTCTCCAATAAATGGGGCAATTGGTGTCCCAATTTTAAATGGTCAATTAAAGTGGAAAGGTGGAGACTTGGATGGGGATGTTGTTACATATGATGTTTATTTTGGTACAGATCCGAATAATCTTGAAATGACAACCGTCTCATCTCTGACGTATGATATCCCTTTTACGCTTAAAAATGGTACAGTATATTATTGGCAAATTAAGGCAAAAGACATTGATGATAACCAGATAACAAGCCCTAAATGGAGTTTTAGAACAGAGGATTTTCTCGTTCAATTGCCAGTGCAAGAAATCGTCTGGATATGGGGTTACCACCGTATCAAAATTAAAATTGATAATGCAGCAATAGCTTGGGTAAGACTTGAACTGTCGTATGATGATGGAGAAACTTGGGAAACTATACCTGGTGCTAACTCATTGGCAAATGTTGGATATTTCGTGTGGCGTCCAACGAATTTTCCACTTCCATTTGATCAGACAAATAATGTAAGGACTTCTGATCGGTGTAGAATTAGAGCTGTGCCATTTGATGTAAATGGTCAGATTGTAAATAGCTTGATGTTAATTGATAATGATGCGTTATTTAAGATTAAGAAAAAGCATCCGTTTGCGATATTTCTAAATCGAAATGCTTACTAAAATTAGCTTGAAACAGCCTATTGTTATATAATTTCAATTAGAAAAGGATGAATTATGAAAAACTTTCAATTGGCGGTAATAATTGTGGTCCTTACAGTAGGGAGTTCATTTTCGCTGCAAATGATGTGTAATAATAACCCTATGGGATTTGTTAGTTCTGAAAATTCTAATATTCAATTTTGGATCAACTATCCGTCTTGGAATGCACGATATTTAAATGGAAATGGAAGTGTAGCTGGTGATATTTTAATAATACATGCTTGGGATGAAGCTTCAGATTATTGGTTTTATCATCCTATTGATGGTAGCCCAAAAGCTGATTATATTGTTGCCCAAGTGTTAAATTATATACAAAATAAAAATTCAACACGGATTGCGTTCACATTTAAAGAATGTAATGAAGACCCCCCAGCTGATTTAGCCCCCATAATGACCACAAATCCTGTTCATTTAATATTAACTATGTATATCGATTCGAGAAACCCTTAATTAGATCAATGGTACCGATTCTCTCCCCCGGGGGAGAGAGTCGGTACCATTGATCGTAAGGGTATACTGAATAGAAAGTAGATAGAGGAGATAACAAATACTGATTCTAAAGGTTAACTTAAAAGAATGTGCGAATAATTCTTGAC
>JAEZKC010000058.1 GCA_023436205.1 Fibrobacterota bacterium | reverse complement strand
GACATTTTGTTGAGATCGGACCCGGAAAGACCCTCTCCGGATTTGTTAGAAAGGTAGAGAGAGGACTCTGTACTTATAATGTGGAGGATATCGCTTCATTGGAATCAGCTGCCGAAGCAATTAAGGCGGTAAAATAGAAAGGAAATTAAACATGCTGAAGGGGAAAATTGCAGTAGTTACCGGAGCCGGCAGAGGAATCGGCAGGGCAATTGCCTTACAATTTGCCGAATACGGGGCTAAGGTTGTAGTGAATTATCGTAACAGCATCGCACAGGTGGAGGAGCTTTTAACCGCTATTAAGAATGCAGGCGGGGATGCCTTCGCAGTGAGGGCGGATATCAGCAAGGAAGAGGAAGCGAAGGACCTGATCAAAGCTGCAGTGGAGCATTACGGCAGGGTTGATATCCTGGTGAATAATGCAGGTATTACCAGGGATAATCTGCTGATGAGGATGACGGAGGAAGAATTCGACAGCGTTATGGATATTAATCTGAAAGGAACCTTCTTCTGTCTTAAGCATGCTGCATCGGTCATGTTAAAGCAGAGAAGCGGCAGAATCATAAATATATCCTCCGTTGTAGGTCTTACAGGAAATGTGGGTCAAACGAATTATGCTGCATCTAAGGCCGGGGTTATCGGAATGACGAAAACGGCAGCCAGAGAACTGGCCAGTCGTGGTATTACGGTAAATGCAGTAGCTCCCGGCTTCATTCAGACTGATATGACAGATGTTCTGCCGGATAAGATCAAGGAAGCAAATATCGCAAGTATCCCCCTGAAACGTTTTGGAACTGCCGGTGATATAGCAGGAGCAGTAAGCTTCCTTGCCTCAGAGGCAGCTAATTATATCACAGGTCAGGTACTCCAGGTGGATGGTGGCATGGTAATGTGAATAGTGAAGAATAAAACATTCTTCACATTAGAAGAACTTCGGAACTCGCACAGTGGTGCTCCTTCCTTGTTCTTCCGGGTATTTAGCTGCCATAAGAGCGTTTTTCAATTCATTTTTAAATATTGTGCTGATGCCTGGTTTCCCAGGTATCAGCAGCATGGAGGATTTATATGGATCATAGAGTTGTAGTTACCGGCATGGGGGCGATTACCCCGATCGGAAACAGCGTGGCTGAGTTCTTTACCGGAGTCAGGGAAGGCAAATGTGGTATAGATTTCATAGATTCCTTTGATACTGAGAATTATTCTGTTAAGCTGGCTGCTTCGGTTAAGAATTTTGATGCAAAGAATTATATGGATGTGAAGGAAGCGAAGAGAATGGACCGCTTCTCTCAATTTGCGGTTGCTGCCTCAGGGGAAGCGATCAAGGATGCAGGACTTGATCTTGCAGCACTCGATATGGAGCGCTTTGGTGTCATTGTAGGCTCCGGTATCGGTGGACTGGAAAATATCGAGAAGGAAGCGAAGACACTGGCAGATAAAGGCCCAAGAAGGGTTAACCCCTTATTTATCCCGATGATCATAACGAATATGGCAGCGGGGAATATTGCAATTAAATTTGGAGCATTGGGCGTCTGCACGAATATCGTGACAGCCTGTGCAACAGGAACTCATAGTATCGGAGAGGCTTTCCGGAATATTAAGCACGGCTATGCGGATGTAATATTGGCCGGAGGCACTGAAGCATCCATCACGCCTCTGGGTGTTGCAGGCTTCTCATCCCTGACCGCATTATCCACCAGCACGGATCCTTTAAGAGCATCCATTCCCTTTGATAAGGAGAGAGATGGCTTCGTTATGGGTGAAGGTGCCGGAATCCTGGTTGTGGAAGAGTATGAGCATGCAGTTAAGCGCGGCGCTAAAATTTACGCTGAAATCGTTGGCTATGGTGCCACCTGCGATGCTTATCATATCACCGCCCCTTCTCCGGACGGACATGGCGGCGCAAGAGCCATGAAGCTTGCGATGCAGGAAGCAGGGATCACTCCGAAGGAGGTTTCCTATGTTAACGCACACGGAACCAGTACTCCGATTAATGACCGTCTTGAAACTTTAGCAATGAAGGCGGCCTTTGGTGAGGATGCATACCAGGTGCCGATCAGCTCCACCAAATCCATGGTCGGACATCTGTTAGGTGCAGCCGGTGCGGTAGAAGCAGTTGTTTGCATCAAAGCGATTGATGAGGATTATATCCCCGCAACCATAGGATATCAGGTGCCGGATGAGGAATGTGACCTGGATTATGTACCAAACCAGGGCAGAAATGCCAAGGTCAAGGTTGCAATGTCAAATTCCTTAGGCTTCGGCGGTCATAATGCTACTGTCATTTTCAAGAAAATGGAGGAGTAATCGTGGATTATAAGGCAATTATAAATTTAATGAAGGAAATGAATCAAACAGATCTTACGAAGCTTGAGGTTGAATCTGAGGGACTTCGGATCTGTCTCGAGAAAGCCGATCAAAAATCATCAGCAGTAGTTTCACAGCCCCAGTTCATCCTGCCTCCGCAGATGCCTCATGGGAATTATGTGCCGTCTCCGAATATGGCAGCATCCATTGGATTGATCCAGGGAGCACCGTCAGGCAATCAGGCAGCGGAAACCTCGGATAAGAATCCTGCCGCTGCAGCAGATACTGCCTGTACGAAGAAGCTGGTCTCCCCGATGGTAGGAACCTTCTATGCACAGGCATCTCCCGAGAAACCCTCCTTCGTCAAGGTTGGAGATAAGGTTAAGAAGGGACAGACGATCTGTATTATTGAAGCAATGAAGCTGATGAATGAAATCGAAAGCGAATATGATGGTGAAATCGTTGAAGTACTTGTGAGGAATGAGGAAATGGTGGAGTTTGGCCAGCCCCTGTTCCTGATTAAGTAATCTATCAGTTGTCGGATTTTATACTAAGTGATTGCGAAACTTATAACCTACTGAGAGTTACCTCATTAAGCTGTGTAGTATCACATCACAATGATGCATATCGTAAGAGAGGAAAAATATGTTAAATATTGATCAAATTCAAAAGATCCTTCCCCACAGACCTCCGTTTCTTCTCATTGACCGGGTTGATGAGCTGGAGCCGGGAAAACATGCAATAGGCAGAAAATGTGTTACGATGAATGAGCCATATTTTGTGGGGCATTTTCCCGGGAAAGCTGTTATGCCCGGCGTCATCATTCTTGAAGCGCTGGCTCAGGTAGGAGCAATTGTCATGCTTACTATTGAGAAGAATGCTGGTAAATTAGCTTATTTTGGTGGAATGGATAAGGTTAAATTTAAGCGCCAGGTAGTTCCGGGTGATGTACTTACCTTGGATGTAGAAATCATTAAGAGTAAGGGAACCTTCGGTGTGGGATCTGCAAAAGCATATGTGGAAGACCAAATCGCCGTGGAAGCAATTTTCACATTTGCTATCGGTGATTAATCTGACGGTGGTGTTTAAGTCACTGCGGTTCATACGAAACCTTAAGGAGAGTTACGATGTTTAAAAAAATATTAATCGCAAACCGTGGGGAA
>JAEZKC010000050.1 GCA_023436205.1 Fibrobacterota bacterium | reverse complement strand
GAGCCTAAGAGATACAGTAACTTATGTTCCTATGAAGCTTAAGAGAAAAGTTTATATCATTGATGAGGTACATATGCTTTCGAAAGGTGCATTTAATGCTTTGCTAAAAGTATTAGAAGAACCTCCAGCATATGTAACCTTTGTACTTTGTACAACCGAGGTAAATAGTATTCCTGCAACAATACGTTCCAGAGCTGCCAACTATACTTTTATTCAAATATCTCAAGAGGATATTATAAAACATCTTGGTAAGGTTACAAAAAAGCACATGATTAAAGCTGATAATGATGCATTAACATTGATAGCTAAATATTCAGAAGGTGCTTTAAGAAATTCATTATCGATTCTTGATCAAGTGGCAAGTATGGAAGATAAAGTAACGGAAGAAAATGTACGATCTTTACTCGGTGTAACAAACAATGAGAATGTATTCAAGCTTTGTGAATCCATCTTAAAATCAAATACAATTAGTTGTATTGACATCATAGAGCAATTAAATGGCCAAGGAAGAAATTTTTTCTTGCTATGCAATGATATGATAGAAATTATAACTGATACTTTGGTTTGTTCTATTGGTGGTATCGATGCAGTAAAAGAAACAGAACAATACAAAAAAGACATTTTAAGTTTGGTCCAAGTGTCTACTTCAGAACAGTTATGTGTGGTAGCAGATGAATTACATCAGCTAAGAGATGCACTTCGTAAAGCTCCAGGTAAAACGACTATTATAGTTGGTATTATTCGCTTAACAACAGATATATCGTCTTCCTTTAGCGCATTAATGAACCGTATCTCAGATCTTGAAAGTCAAGTGAGAGAGTTAAGAGAAGGGCAAATTTATGTAATGCCTAATAAAGTGTATGAAACTGCTAATGTAAATGAAAATGATAAAAGCAACAGTGATGAAACAGCGGATAATTGTGAGACGCAAGAAATTGCTGTAGAACAGGAAGAAGTGGCAGAGGAGCGTAATGAAGAAAACACCATAAGTTCACAAGTAGATCAGGATGAGCAATCTTTAAAGTACCAAGAGGAAGAAAAGAAAGAAGATTGTTGCAGGGTAGGAGATGATTTGAATACGAAATCACAACCGGGAAATGAAAATGGTTTTGACGAAACAAATGATTCACTACCTGAAGAAAAACATCAAGATGAAACTATTGCATTAGAAGTAGAAAAAGAAACTAATGAAACAAAAGCAATTGATAAGACAGAAGAAGTTGTGTATGATGTTTTTGATTTTCTGAGTGACTTATATGAATTTGGGGAAGAGAACGAAGATAAGAAAAGTGAAAATCTCAATGACACTTCGAAGTCGAAAGAAAAAACAGATTCAAAACAAAAAGTAAAAGAGGGATTATCTTTACTTGAGATATTAAGTAAAGAAGAAGAGATATTTCGCGTGGCATTAATAGGATGTACAATAAAGTATGATGAAAGTGTGATTATGGTAGAAACAGCACTTCCACCAGTAGCGAAAATACTTACCGCATATTTGGAGTCTTATAATACACGAGGTTATATCACTGATATTATTAATGTTTCATTGGTTCAATTAGCAAAGGGATAATGTTAAAGCTAGAAAATCTAACCGATTTTCTAGCTTTTTTTAAACTACTTTTATACTTGGCTTATTATCATTATTATGTAAAGTCAAAGAAATGTAAATTATTTTGCAATGATCGGGATCATCGACATAACATTTATTCATATAAGAGTATGAAAGAGAAACAACACCACCTTGTATTACTGTTGATTCAAGAGAACTGTTTTTTAATCTAAATCTACAATCTGCTGCCCATAGATCTGATTGATAGGGTATGTGGCAATCTCCATAATGTTCGTATAAAATATCGCTGTCAATAAAGGTTTCTCCAGCTTTTTCCCTTTTCAATATATCCCTTAATAATTCTTTATTATCTGCATGATGCTGTAGTAACCAATGCTTTATATCTCTAATACGGTATGTCATGTCATTTGAATTATTGATATAGGTGTATTTGTTGTTTTCTGCAAAAACTTTATCTACGGCCACAACCATATGTCCAAAAGCGGTAACGATATGATCCACATAGCATAACTCATTGAGCAGCGTAGTGCTATCTATATTTTCATAAAAGAATGTGTCAGCTGTATTAATAAGCAATAGTGCCTCTGGAGCGGATTTACTGTTATAGATATGATATGCATTCCATGTACCGGGACAGCTATTAATCTCTAAGCGGTTTAAATTTTCTTCACATAAATTAAATCTTTCAGCAACAATGTCGTTAACTGCAGGATCATAAATTAATATATTATTTTGAACTATAAAACTTCCAATAAATTGCATATGATTGTAAGCTCTCCTTTGTGCTAATACTCTTTATTTCATTATATAACGATACTAAAAGTTAAAATACAATTACCATTTCTCCCTATAAAATATCAAGTGTTTTTTTTGAAATTTTTTTAATTTTATATATTGACATTTATATAAGACATAAGTGATAACTTTAGTAGCATTGAAAAGAAAATGACACCTAGAAAGGAGTTTTCATAGATTTTGTCTATGTATAGTGA
>JAEZKC010000041.1 GCA_023436205.1 Fibrobacterota bacterium | reverse complement strand
GGCACCGGGACTCCCTGCTCCTCGCCGGACGGACGCACCGTGAGGGTGGCCAGCGCGGCGATGGCGAGCGGGATGGCCAGCGCCATGAAGTAACCGGACGGCCCGGCGCCCGTCAGAAGCTGGCCGCCGATAGCGGAGCCGACGATGGCCCCCGAGCGGCCGATGCCGATGCCCCAGCCGGTAGCCGTGGTACGCAGCTGGGTGGGATAGGCATTGGCGATCAGATAATTGAGCACCAACTGCTGGCCGCCGATGCCGAACCCGGCGAGCGCGATCAGCGTGAACACCACCGGCCAACGGTCGCCGGCAAGGCCGAGGCCAATCGCGACGCCGATGCCCACGAGGAACATGCACACCAGCAGCTTGCGGGCGTCCACCTTTGGCAGGAAGGCCGAGAGCGGCAGCGCCATGGCGATGAAGGCGGCGTTGACCGTAACGGTGCCGTAGGCCGCCTGCGCCTTTTCGAGGCCGAGCGTGGTGAGCGCGGTGGGCAGCCACTGGAGCAGCAGGAACCACGCGATCCAGTTGAACAGGTAGATGGCCGAGATCGCCAGTGTCACGTTGCGGTAGCGGCTCTCGAACAGCCCTGCGATGGAGGCGCCGTGCGTCACCTTGGCGGGGCTCACGAGGCGCACACCGTCGGGAATCCTCTGGCCGGTCATTTGCTCGATCAGCTTGCGGGCCTGATCCTGGCCGTCATTCTGCTTGCGGGAGACGAGATAGGCAGGAGATTCCGGCAGCAGGACGTAGATCACGACCATCAGCACCAGCGGCAGCACGCCGCCGAGCAGGAAGATCCCGCGCCAGCCGAGCACCGGCAGCCAGCTCGCCGCAATGAGGCCGCCCAGCATGGCGCCGGCCGGCAGGCCGAGCAGCACGCCGGTGATCATCAGGCCGCGCTTCGAGGACGTGCTGTATTCACCCGCGAGCGCCAGCAGGGACGGCGTCGCGCCACCCATACCGATGCCGATGAGGAAGCGCAACACGATGATCTGGGTGGGCGAGGTGGCATACGCGCCCATCAGGGAGAACACGCCGAACAGGAACACGGCGATGAGAATGGCCTTGCGGCGCCCGAACTTGTCGCCAAAGCTGCCGAGGCCGATGGCGCCCAGCGTCATGCCGATGATGGACGCGGTGATGACCCAGGTCATGTCCGCCGCCTTCATGCCGAAGTCCTGCGCGATCGCGGGACCGATGAAGGCGATCGACTGGGTGTCGAAGCCGTCGAGCAGCGCGATCGTGAAGCAAAGCGCGACCACCGCCCAGCGGCGGCCGGTCATCGAGCCGGCGTCGATGATGTCCTTGATGTCCCGTGTGACGGCAGTGGGCGTTGGCATGGGGTCTCCTCAGATGTTCTGACGTTTTGGAAAGGAGGCGGCTAGGTCTCGCCGCGGTTCGGCGGCGAAGAGGTGCACGGCGGGGGAAGCACGGCGCGGCGTAAGCCCGGCATGCCGGCATTCAGCTCCGACCGCATGGCCTGCGGCGGCGCGGATGTCTCGGCGCCGGCGGTGATGGTGGCGCGTGGGGTGATCGCTCTGCGGACGGCGTCGCGCCAGCGGGCATAGCCCTCGCGGTCGATCGCGCGGAAGCCGGACGTGGCGATGAGGCTGGCGGACATGGCGCTCCCGTGGCTTCGGCCACGTATTGTTCCAGCCGGGGCTTTGGGCACCTCGTCCGGACGTTTCTTCCCTGCGCGGCAAACTACGGCGCGCGGGCCATGCGGGCTAAGATCAATTGGGTGTATATTTATACTTTTGGGATATAATAGCGCGATGCAGCTTGCGGTGGATTCTAAAATAATCATTTAAAATCAAATAGTTCGCGAGATACCCATACTTGTGAGGTATCAAGCCTGAGGTGGACATGGACCTGCGGCACCTGCGCTACTTCACCGCCGTCGCTTCGGAAGGCTCGTTCAGCCGAGCGGCCGAGAAGCTCAATATGGCCCAGCCGCCGCTCAGCCGGCAGATCCAGCACCTGGAGGAGGAATTGGGCGTGCGCCTGCTCGATCGCGGGAGGCCTCTGACCCTGACCGAGGCCGGCCGCCATCTGTTCGAGCAGAGCGTGCAACTGCTCCAGCGCGTGGAGGAAATGAAGGCCACCACGCGGCGCATCGGGATGCGCATGGTCTTCCAGTTCAACATCGGCTTCGTCGCGTCCACGCTCTACGACGCGCTGCCGGAGCTGATCCGTGAGTTCCGCATCCTTTCACCCGAGGTGCAGGTGCAACTCCTGGAGATGACGACGCTCGAGCAGATCGCCGCGTTGAAGGACGGGCGCATCGACGTGGGCTTCGGCCGCCTGCGCTTCGAGGACGATGCGCTGGTGCGCGACGTGCTGCGGGAGGAAACGCTGTGCATCGCCATCGGCGCGTCGCACGAAATGGCAGAGGCGAAAGTGCGCCCGCGGCTCGCGGACGTCGAGGCCGAGCCGCTCATCCTCTATCCTCACTCGCCGCGCCCTAGCTATGCCGACCAGGTGCTATCCTTTTACCGCGAGGCCGGGATCACGCCGCGCATCGGCATGGAGGCCCGCGATGTGCAGACCGCGCTGGGATTGGTGGCTTCGGGCGCCGGCATCTGCGTGGTGCCGGCCTCGATCCGCCGACTGGGTCGCGGCGATGTGCGCTTCCTCGACCTCGACGAGCCCTTCTCGAGCCCGATCATCCTGAGCCACCGCCGCAACGATGGCTCCCCTGCTGCGCCAGATGCTGCAGCTCACCCAGCGCCTCAAGACGCGAGACTGACGTCGCCGCGCGACGAGCCCCCGCTTCATCATCCCGAGATCGGCGCGTGCCTATCGGCCAGGGGACACCGATGGAGGGCAGCGAGGAGACGGTCGGTCGTTCAGTCCGCGACGGCCTGGAGATAGGACGGGACGGGGATCGGCTTGCCCTTGGCGGTGATCTCGAAGCGGCCGAGCCAGCGCTCAACGGCGTCCCTCAGGTGGGCCTCAAGTGCCTGAGCGGCGCGCTCCGGCTGGGCCTTTAGCAGCAGGTCGATGATCTCGATGTGCTCGTCCAGTGCCGCCACGATCAACCGGATGGGAATGCCCAGGAACGGATCGAAAAGGTGGCGGGTGGGGCCGAAGAGCAGGTGCGTGCGCTTCAGGGCGCGCATGATCTCCGGGTTCGCGCAATAGCCGAGCAGCGTGATGTGAAGATCGGTTTCCGCCTCGTCGAAGCGGGTGCTGCTGATGGGTGTCTCGGCGCGGGTGGCGAGGATGCGGGCGCGCATGTCGGCCAGCACGGCGGCGGGCACGCGGGGCGCCGCCTGGCGCAGGGCAGCCGGCTCCAGCAGGCAGCGCAGCTCGTAGAGATGGCGGATGCGATCGGGCGTCATCTGCTCGGCGATCCAGTGGCCGGCATGATCCTTGGCGATGAGGCCAACGCCGTGCATCCGCGCCAGCAGGTCCCTCGTCACCGTCCGGCTGACGCCGAAATGCTCAGCCAGACGCAGCTCGTTCAGCCGCACCGAGCCGAACAGGGTGCGCACGAACAATTCCTGCTCGACCTCCTGATACATCCGCTCCCACTGCCGGGGCGCCGACATGTCCACGGGGTTGAGCACTGCCGTGTCGGATGGTGCGCCGCCGGGAACCCGGTAACCGCGCCCTTCGAGCGGCTCCACCA
>JAEZKC010000025.1 GCA_023436205.1 Fibrobacterota bacterium | reverse complement strand
CCAGCCTCAATATCAAAAATGGCTGCCTTGTTAAAATTGCTTACAAGATTTGAAATTAATTCCGCGTAACGTATAAAATCATTTTCGTAGATTTCCTTCGTTCTTTGGGTAGCGGGTATATATTTCAATTTTGAATTTATTCTCATACAACAATCTTTTATTGTTGCCTGAGAACGATCCCCCGCTCCGACATGTCTCATAATAGCATCTACACCAACATCATCAAAAAAGAAGCTATTTTCTTCTTGTTGTTTACCAAGCAAAGGGCGTTGTAATCCATTCAGTGGATTAGCTGTTGTCTGCATGAGCGAACACTTAATACCAAACGAAGAGGCTGTTAATAAGGCAACTGCTATAGATGAACTACTAACGCCTGCTGCCCCCTTTACTGGAGACCAAAAACCAATCTTCATGCTATTTACCTCCTTCTGCTCTTTTATAAGCCTTATTTAAGGCTTTTTTACTTAGGTTTTCATGCTCAATCAATGCCATACATATTGCTTTTACATCGGAAGAACCTTTAAATTTGAAGTTATATGTATGCTGTGCCAGCAATCGATTTCCATAATCCGTTTCATCAAAGAACATAGTGAAAACTTCATTTTCCCCAAACTGTTTCCCAAGTTTTTTAGCGATATACTCTACTTTTACCTTAGTACTTAAGCAATCTTTCACAATAAGGAATTCCTTTTGACTATCCTCTAATGTGTGAGAATTGCAGAATACAGTTAATGGTTCTATATGATGAACTTGCTGATCAGTAACATAAATAACCTTTTCACAATCGGATAGTAGCATATTGTTCGCATTAAATCCGAAATCAATTAATATATAATCGTATTCTTTCTCCAAATCTAAAGAATTAAGATCGGTAGAGAAAACAACTCCTCGATAATCTACCTCTTTTAACTGTTCAGGGTTAGGAATCGAATAAGATACTGCTTTGTTTTCCGACAAATCTAATACCAAGACTTTTTTATCGAGTTTTAGTAAAAATCTTGAAAAATATAAAATTATGTCATACTTATCTGAACCAAAAAAGCCTAGCCAGTTTTTATTCATACATTCACCTACTCTCCATTACTAGGATTTTCTACAAGATTATCATCTGTTTCTGCTGAACCTGTTTCGCTCGGAGCATATGTACCCTGTGTATTACCTATTCCATCAACTGTAGGTACATCTAATATATTTGCTGGAACTCCACTTCCATCTACACTTTCTTCATACGCTTTTAATCGAAGCTCCATTTCCTCACGTGCCATAGCGCTTAATTTCTTTGAAGCAACTTCTACGATATTAGGATTATCAAATATTACTCTCAAAACATCTGCTCTCGGCTGATAAGTAACCTCACTAGCTGTTTGTATTCCTGATTCAAGATAAGTAGTAGTGTACAACACTGCATCATGAACACCTGCATCAACTATTGCTGAAGACATTAGTTGTGTTTCTTCCTCTGTCATATCCATATAGCAAATCGCATTTTTAAGTGATATATTTTTTAATCTCTTTTGAGATAAAACGATATAATCTTCACCATTTGCATAACGAATACGCACATCGACATATTCTCCATTAGTTAAGTTAGAATTCAGTACAATTACTCCAAATTCTGATTCCCTTAAAGTATTATCATAAGTTTCGTATGTGATCATGCTACTCATAATCACGGTTTCTGCTGGTATATCCACTAACGCTACGGATCCAATATCACTTGCACTGAAAAACTGTCCTGCATCAATAGAAGCGATTGCTCCAATGGCTGACACATCTGACATATCTATCGTGTCACCCCTTTTAATTTCTGTTGTCGCTACATATAATTGTCGCGAATTCTCCTCTAGTGCATCCTGTGATATCTTAAGTTCCTCTTGATATACTGCTTTCAATTGCTTAGTATTAATTAAATAAAAAGCGGTAAAGGCAGCAGTTAGGATAACAACCAAAACAACTGTAATAAATAAAGTTCTCTTTGTGGCTCTTTTCATTTTTGCCATTGCAAATTTTCTCCCTTCGATATTCTATAGAATTAATAAATATATAATTATCAACACGACTAATAGTAAGCCGCTTATAATTAACCCCTTAGGTTTATTTACTTTCTCATTACCATTTCTTCCATATAACCTTAGAAGTTTATTTTCCTTTCGAAAGTTCAAGACGGATATAGTAAGGGAAATGGCATACAGTATTACAAATGCAACTAGAACATATCCGCTTATATATACATATTTTGCTGCTAACACCAATTCACCCCTTTCCTATAATCTCATAAAGATTAGTAACTAATTTCTTATCTAAATCGGTTACCTCTATGCAAGGAAGAAAGAATGTAGAGTAGTCTTCCATTATGCTTGCGTTCTGTGACTTCTTCGTTGCAGGTACCATATTAAACATGAAATACCAATTACTAAGTACACTCTGATTCTGTATAAAGAAAGCCAATTTTCTTAAATAATCTTCATCTGGCCAACACATCATTATCTTGATATCAGCTCGATTCAAATCTTTTTCTTCCTCTTCTTCTAACTCATCTAATACTCCACCATCACGGACTATAAAATCATAGTTTTGTGAATAAACACGCTCTAAATCACAGGGATAATAGAAAACGTCTATTTTATCAGAAATTAAGTTCTTTACAGTAATGCCATTGGCTTGCACGAGACTTGTTTTGGCCCCTTTGTATTCTGTTAGAAAATTTGCTAGTATAAGAGAAAAGTAAGAACATCCATTTCCATGTTTTAAGCTGGTAACATAAATAGTTCCTGTTCCTCTATATGTAACTTTCCCTTTGGAAGGGGCTTTTTCATTTCTTCCTTTATCTTGCCCCTGGCGAGATGCATAGCCTTTATAAAGCATAGGTTCTTTTTCTTTTCCAAACATTAATCAAATAGCCTTTTAAAAAATGATAATGGCTTGTCTCCTTTCTCCTTTTCTGCAATTAGAGGTAAATAGTGGCTCAACATTTGTTCCATTGCTTGATATCCTTCACCTGTTGATGGATTTAAAATAAAGTCAGCAAAGAACACCTTATTTAATACCCCCATATTCTTTCTAATTTTTTTCTTAGCACTTGAAGAGGCAAAGGTGAATAGGTAATGGTAACTATTCAATAAATCCTCATCATCTACTAGACTAAATACTCTGTCTATTAGTGGCATCTCCCACACTTTAGATCCTGATACCACAATAGGGATAACACATCGATTAAATTCATGAATAATCTCGGACCGAAATATTCCGAAGTCAATTAAAACAAAATTATAATCACCCAACATAACCTTAGGAAGGTTCGCTAAATCAAAATTAGGATAGTAATCAATCCCTTTGTAATTAAAGCCTATCTCCTTTTTCACAGCGTCTTTGTTATTTTCTAAATAGTGGAATGTTAAATGGTCTTGGCTCATATCTTCTACAACCGCAACTTTGTATTTCTTTTCTGATAGGTAATGAGCAAATGAAAGTGTTTGATATGTTGATCCTATATGTGTCTGAACTCCCGAAAATCCAATTACTACTTTTTTTATGGCTTCTTGTAGTGATTGATTTACTGCAAATAATTGTTGCTGATTTGCGGTCTCTTTTCTCTTTACATCATTAACTAAAGTAGTAATCGACTTTTTCTTTGGTGTCTGCTCCAGCAAATCTGAATACTCATCAAATCCCTTTAATTTAGTAATTATGTCATCAGGCAGCCTATTTAGTATAATTGCAAAATCTCTCGATGTTACTCTGTTTTTGATGTATTCAATTCTTTCATGTAAATTATCTGGCTCCCCTTCATGCAATATATAAGTGATACAAGAATCATAGTCTACACTATCATCAACAGTTAACTGTAAATCAACTCCATAATAGTCTCTTGCTTCTATACGACTACGACCTTTTGCAATTAATTGAACAATGTTATTAATGTTTGCATCTGAGAAAAGAGCAGTTAGAATTTGTTGCTTATATAACTCATTTACATAATTTGTGTTTCTTCTTTCTTCTGTTAGTATAGGGATTATTGTCAGGGTATCGATGATATCAAGACATTTTGCATAATCACTAACTAGATACCCGTTACGAGATTCCATATATTCTTGAACAATTAAAACATCTACATCTCGATTTTCTGTTAAATACTTTAAAATACTTTCTTTTAATGCTTTTTTGACGATATGTGGCGGTTCATACCCTTTACTAACAAGCGCATCGCTTAGCTCTTTGATACAGTCGTTTTCAAGTGTCCCAAATACAATATGCAATGATTTCTTTTGCTCCATATCACTATTC
>JAEZKC010000021.1 GCA_023436205.1 Fibrobacterota bacterium | reverse complement strand
CTTTGCATTGCTGCAGTGCTGGGCGCGCTGGCATTGGCGTCCTGTGGCGAGGAGGACGAGCGGCGGCCGGTCGCGTCCAGTCAGGCATCCGCGCCGCAAGACACGGCACCGCAGCCCGTCGGCCCGTCTGCTCCCCGGAGCGCCGCTCCACGGGGCGGGATGGCGCCGCGCGAATGGCTGGATATCGGCGACGACACCGCGCCAGAAGTGTTTCTCGCCACGCGCTCCGTGCCAAAGGGCGCGCCGCCCGCCGCCCCGCAGGCCGTGGCCGAGATCGCGGCATTGCTCGCCGAGGCCGATGTCGTCTTCGACGAGAACCGCCGCATGCTCGCCAACCGCACGCTGCAGCTGCAGCGCATGCTTGGAGAGATTTCCGTGGTCGAGAGCCCGCAGACGCTGCTGGCCGGCTTCATCACGGTCGGTCGCGCCGTGGGGCGGATCGGCTATAGTGATCTGTGCCAGCACTATTTCAATCTGCGCGCCGGAGGGTTGAGCCGAGAGGAGGCCCTCGCCGCGCTTGCCTCGCCGGCGGCCGAACGGAGGAAGCCATGAGCGTCCACCACGCACCGCCCCCGGCGGTGTCGCGGGATATCGCGGACGCCGGCGCGGAAGGCGTGGGTGCGTCGCAGGCCGGTTCGCGCCGGGCGTCGCTGCGCACCCGCGTGCTCGGCGTGGTGCTCGCCATCAATCTGGTCGCCGCCGTCGTGGCGGGTGCCGTGGTGGTGGTGAATGCGCGGGTGGCGGCGGGGCGCGAGATGGTGGCGTCGGTCGAGATGGCCGAGAACATGGTGCGCGAAGTGGCCGAGCGCGTCGCCACAGAGCCGGGCACCACCCTCGCCGCGGCCTTCCCTCCGCATCTGCGCCATCTGCGCCACGTGCGCATCTCTCTGGAGGGGCCGGACGGGCGCCCGGCCGCGCTGCCCGCCGATGGGGCGCCGGCGAATCCCGAGGCCGCGCCGTACTGGTTCGCCCGGCTCATCGGCGTGTCGCAGGAGACCCGCCGCATCGACGTGGTGGCGGATGGCACGCTCATCGGCCGCGTCCGCATCGAGGGTGTGCCGGACGACGAAGTGGCCGAGGTCTGGGACGACGTGTTCGATTTCGCCAGCGTCGCCCTCGCGGTGAATTTCGCCATCCTGGCGGCCCTGTTCGTCGCGCTGGGACAGGTGCGGCGCGATCTCTCCCGCTTTCGCGACGGGCTGGACGAGCTGGAGCACAACGAATTCGCCTGCCGCGTCGAGCCGCCCCGCACCCGGGAGCTCGCCGAGGTGGCCGAGCGTTTCAACGCCTTCGCCCAGACCCTGGGCGCCGCGCGCGAGGAGAATGCCCACCTCTATGCCCGCCTAGTGAGCCTGCAGGAGGACGAACGGCGCCAGATCGCCGGAGACCTGCACGACGAGCTGGGGCCGCTCATGTTCGGCCTGAAGGCCAGCGCCGATTCGCTCGCTCGCCTCGCCGCTACGGCTCCGGCCGAGAATGCGGAGCGCATGGTCGCGCGGGCGAGGAGCCTCATCGAGATCGTGGAGCGGATGCAGGTGGCCAATCGCCGCCTCCTCGCCCGCATTCGCCCCGCGGCGCTCGATCATGTGCCGCTCAAGGACGTGCTCTCCAGCCTCGTCGCCGATTTCCGCCAGCACGATCCCGAGCGGCGATTCGCGCTGGAGACCGGCGTGCTTGCCGATCATTACGAGCCGTCGTTCGACGCCACGGTCTATCGCTGCGCGCAGGAGGGCATCACCAACGCCCTCAAGCACGGCAATGCCCGCTCGGTGCGCGTCACCGTGGGCGAAGAGGGGCGGCGCGGCGCGGGGGCGCTGCTGCGTCTGGTCGTCGCGGACGACGGGGAGGGGCCGCCGACTGTCGCGAAGGTCGGCCACGGCCTGTCGGGCATGACGGAACGGGTCCGTGCGCTGGGCGGTACGTGCCGGCTGGAGCGGGGCACGCAGGGCGGGGCGCGCCTTTTGGTGGAGCTTCCGCTCCCGATGGGGCATGCTGCGCCGGTATCCCCGGCCTCCGCCGGGGGCGGGCGTGTGCGTTCAGGGTCAGGGCATCCGGTATGACCAGCGTTCTCCTCATCGACGACCATCCCATCGTGCTGCAGGGCTGCCGGCACCTGCTGGAGGACGCGGGCGTCTCCGACCTGATGGAGGCCCAGACGGCGCTGGCCGGCTATCGCCTGTTCCGGCGCAAGCGGCCCGACGTGGTGATCGTGGACCTTGCGCTCAACGGCAGCGGCCTCGCCGGCCTTGCGCTGGTTCGCCGCCTGAGGGCGCAGGCGGCGCGCATGCCCATCCTCGTCTTCTCCATGCACGCGGACCCTGTGATCGCCAGCCGCGCGCTGGAGGCGGGCGCGACGGGCTATCTCCTCAAGGACACGTCGCCCAGCGACCTGATCGAGGCCTTCGAGAAGGTGCGGCGTGGCCAGCCCTACATCAGCCATGACCTCGCCCTGGAGGTGGCCCTGCTGGGCACCCGCGGACGCAGCGGCGTCATGGCCGATCTCACCCCGCGCGAGCTGCAGGTGCTGGCCCTGCTCGCCGAGGGCAAGGCCTATGGCCAGATCGCCGACGAACTGGGCGTCAGCTACAAGACGGTGGCCAACACGTGCTCCCAGCTTAAGGCCAAGCTCGGCGCGACGAATCTCGCCGAACTGATCCACCGGGCCATCCAGTACGTGGCCGGCGCCCCGGCCGGACGGAAGAACTAGGTTCCGTTTCAGCCGAGCGCGCGGGCGAGGGCAAGCAGCATCTCGTCCTTGCCGCGCGGCGCCATGGCGGAGAGGCCGAGCGGGCAGCCGTCCAGCGTCGCCAGCGGCAGCGAGATCTGCGGCGTCCCCGCGTGGCCGGACAGGCACAGAAGCTCGATGGCGCGGGCGCGGAAGGCCTCAAGGTCAGCGAGCGGAGTGCCGCGCAGGGGTGCGATGCCGGGCGCGGTGGGCAGGAGGAGAATGCCGTCCTCACCCAGCAGCGCGTCGATGCGCGCCCGCACCTCGACCCGCAAGGCGCGCGCCTCTGCGACTTCCGCCCGATCGAGGGTTGCGGCGGCGGCGAAGCGCTCCTTCACCCCCGGGGCCGAAGTCCGGCTGGGCCGCACGCACCCAGTCCGCATGCGCCGCCCAGGCGTCGGCCGACTGCAGGATGCGGAAGGCATTGCGCCAGGGGGGCAGGGCGCCATGGGCGACGTCCACCTCCTCCGCCGCCCCATGAAGCGCCGTGATCCGCGACAGGGCCGGCGCCAGCGCGGCCGTTACCTTCGGCCCGGCCGCCTCGAACAGGTCGCGGGCGAGGAGAAGCCGGGGCGTGGGCGTCGCCGCAGGGGCGCCCAGCAATACGGCGCCGACCTTTGCGAACGTCTCCGCGTCGCGGGCGAACCAGCCCGCCGTGTCGTAGGAGGGCGCCAGCGGCACCGAGCCATCCAGAGGAACGCGCCCGTGGGTCGGCCGCAGCCCGATCAGGCCGCAATAGCTCGCCGGCAGCCGCACCGAGCCGCCGGTGTCCGAGCCGATGGCGAAATCCACCAGCCCGCCGGCCGTCGCCGCCGCGGAGCCGGAGGAGGAGCCGCCGGGAATGCGTTCCGGTGCGGCGGGGTTGATGGGCGTGCCGTAATGATGATTCTCGCCGTTGAGGCTCCAGGCCATCTCGTCGGTATGGGTCTTGCCCACGAGGCGCGCGCCGGCGCCGCGCAGCAGGTCTACCACCGGCGCAGTCTCGTCCGGCACCCCGTGGCTCGCCAGCCACGCCGGGCTCCCCGCTGCCGTGGGCACGCCGGCCACGTGGAACAGGTCCTTCAGCGCGAAGGTGAGGCCGTCGAGCGGCCCCGTTCCCGTGGGGGCAAGCTCGAAGTGGCCATGGGAGACGAAGGCGTCGAGCGTGTCATTCACCGGCATGAGCGATCCGTGGGCGGCGGGTGGCGAAAGAGGTGGGGCGCAAGGCTTATCCGATCCGCGCGCCCGTGTCTTCGCGTGCTCCAGCGTCTTCGCGTGCCGCGTCCTGCAACCGGGGCGGGGTTGGGCGTGGCGCCCGCTGCTGCTATCACCGGGCGGGCGCTCGAGGATCTTCAGCCATGTTCAACTGGAACGACCTGATCTTCTTCCTCGAACTGGC
>JAEZKC010000100.1 GCA_023436205.1 Fibrobacterota bacterium | reverse complement strand
GCTCAACATCGTCGCCGGCCTCATCCCGCCGGATCAGGGCGCGGTGTTCCTGAACGGCCAGAAATCGAGCGCCTTCAAGGACTGGCGCACCATGACCTACATGTTCCAGGAGGACCGCCTGTTCCCCTGGCGCACCACCGCGCAGAACGTCGCCCTCGGCCTCGAAGCGGCCGGAATGGCCCGCGCGGAACGGCGCGATCGCGTGATGCAGGTGCTGGAGCTGGTGGGGCTGGAAAAGTTCGCCGATTCCTACCCCCACGAGCTGTCCGGCGGCATGCGCTCGCGCGCCGCATTGGGCCGCAGCCTCGTCACCGAGCCATCGATCCTGCTCATGGACGAGCCCTTCTCCAAGCTCGATCCCTCCATCCGCACCCAGATGCACGACGAGGTGCTGCGCATCGCCGCGCTCCGGCAGATGTCGGTGCTGTTCGTCACCCACGATGTGGAGGAGGCGGTGGTGCTCGCCAACAAGATCGTGGTGCTGATGCCCCGCCCTGGGCGGGTGAAGGAAACCCGCGAGATCGACCTGCCCTACCCCCGCAATCCGCTGTCGCCGGAGGTCGCCGAGGAGGTGCGCCTGCTGCGCCTCGCCCTTTGAGCCCCAACGCTTTCCGCCGCGTCCGTCCCCTTTCGCAGAAGCCGAGCCCGATGAAGCGCTCTCCCCTCCAGATGACCCAGGACCGCCGGCTGCGCCTGATCGGCCTCAGGCTGCTGCTCATCCTCGTCGTGGTCGGCATCTGGGGCATCGGCTCGCTGGGCGCGCCCGCCTTCATCCTGCCGAGCCCGGCACGGGTCTTTGGCGTGTGGACGAAGCTGGTGGTGACGCCGGGCTTCTGGGCCGATTTCGGCATCACCTTCTACCGCATCGCCATGGGCTTCGCCTTCGCCACCGTGGTGGGCGTGGTGCTCGGCCTGCTGCTGGGGGCGAGCCGCTTGCTGGGTGATTTCTTCCAGCCCTTGCTGGTGGTCATCAACACGGTGTCCTCCTCCATCTGGGCGATCTTCGCGCTCATCTGGTTCGGCCTGTCCAACTGGTCGACGATCTTCGTGGTGTTCATGACGGCGATGCCGCTCATCCTCACCAATGTGTGGCAGGGCACGAGCACGGTGAACCGCGAGTTCATCGAGCTGGCGCAGACGTTCCGCATGTCGCGGCTGCAGGTTCTGCTGAAGATCTATTTGCCCACCATCCTGCCCCAGTTCTTCGCCGGTGCCCGCCTCGCCTTCGGCTTCGGCGCCCGCGTCTCCATCGTGGCAGAAGCGCTCGGCGCGTCGAGCGGCATCGGCTATCGGCTGCGGCAGGCGGCGGACCTCGTGCAGACGGACCAGGTGTTCGCGTGGACCGCGACCCTCGTCATCCTGATGATCTTCATCGAGGCTGTGCTGCTGAAGCCCCTCGAAAGTCGTCTCTTCGCTTGGCGCAAGCCGCGATCGGACTGAAACCGATAAAACAAAGAACAATACAACCTTCCAACACGGGGATTTCGATATGAAGCGTCTTGCTTTACTGGCCGCCGCAGTCGCAATCGGCCTGTCGTCTCTTCCCGCCGAAGCCGCGAAGGTGCGGATCGGCTACTGGAGCTCCGGCGTCAGCCTCGGCTTCGGCTCCTTCCTGGAAGCCGGCAAGTTCATGGAGAAGCAGGGGCTTGAAGCCGAGTTCGTAAAGTTTCCGGATGTGAACGCGCCCACCAAGGCCATGGCCGCCGGCGCCATCGACTTCGCCATCGGCGCGAGTGCCGGCAGCGCCTTCTCGGTCGCCTCCGATGGCCTGCCCCTGAGCATCGTGCTCGCCACCCAGGTGGCCGATCTCGATTTCGTGGTGATGGCGGATTCCCCCATCACCAAGATGGAGGAGCTGAAGGGCAAGAAGATCGGCATGTCGCCGGCCGGCAGCGCCACGGCGGCCATCAGCGCGGCCATCCTCATCAAGAATTACGGCATGGCCGCCTCGGATTTCGAGGCCGTGCCGGGCGCCGATCCGCGCCTCGCGCAGTTCCTGGTGCAGAAGAACATCGACGCCGCCGCGCTGCGCACCGTCACCATCGCCCTCCTGCCGGACGTGAAGCTGCGCAAGCTCGCCTCCTTCCGGGCCGAGTGGGCGAAGGTGACCGGCAAGCAGGCCCCGCCCGTGCTCGGCGTCGGCCTCATGCGCAATGCCTGGATGAAGGAAAATCCCGGCGCCGCCGCCAAGGTCATCGCCGGCATGCGCGGCGCCTACGAGGCCGGCAAGGCCGACAAGGCCGCCGTCGCCAAGGCCCTGATGGCCGCCGGCAACATCCCCGAGGATGACGCCAAGGCCTACGCCGCTTTGTGGGACGGCATCTACACCGTCTCCATGGAGCCGGCCGACATCGCCTCGATGAAGGCCGAGTTCGAAGTCTTCAAAAGCGTCGGCGCAGTAAAGGGCGACCTGCCCGACGCGGCCCTGGACCCCGCCCCCTACGAGGCGTCCAAGGCCATCAAGTAGTCGCCCTGGCGCGCAAGCCGCCGAACGTCCCAGAGAAACGGACCAAAGAAACGTCCAAGCAGAGAGAAGTGAAATGACAAAGACCATGAAGGCCCTGCTGCTGAAGCAACATGGCGACGTGAGCGACCTCCAGGTCGTCACCGACTATCCGGTGCCCAGCGCCAAGCCGGGCGAGGTGGTGATCCGCGTCGGCGCCTCGTCGTTCAACTATCACGACGTGTTCACGGTGAAGGGCATGCCCGGCATCAAGGTGCCGCTGCCCGTCATCATCGGCCTCGACATGGCCGGCGAGATCGTGGAACTGGGCGAGGGCGTCACCGGCTGGGCGGTGGGCGACCGCGTGCTCGTGAACCCGCTCAACCCCAAGGTGGGGCTGATGGGCGAGATGATGGACGGCGGCATGGCGGAATACTGCGCCGTCACCGCCGGCCAGCTCATCAAGATGCCCGACGGCGTGAGCTTCACCGACGCCGCCTCCCTGCCGGTGGCCTACGGCACGGCGCACCGCATGCTCGTCACCCACAACAC
>JAEZKC010000069.1 GCA_023436205.1 Fibrobacterota bacterium | reverse complement strand
ACCGCAGCTCATACTATATAGCTACCAAGCTTCCGATCTGGATGGTGGAATCCCGGGAGGATGCCGTTCGTATATTTGAAGAACAGCTAATCAGGTTAAACAAGGATTATATTGATTTTTATCTGTGTCATTCCTTCAATCGGGATACCTTTCATCATATGGTCAGGCTCGGCATTCTGGATTACCTGGATCAGCTTAAGGAGGAAGGAAAAATTAAGTATCTGGGCTTTTCTTTCCATGATGAATATGAGGCATTTGAAGAAATCATAAAATACAGGCAATGGGATTTCTGTCAGATCCAGCTGAATTATATGGATACACTGATCCAGGCTGGGATGAAAGGGTATCAGTTAGCGGAAGAGCTTGGTGTACCTGTAATCATCATGGAACCGGTAAAGGGTGGTTCCCTGGCGAAGCTTCCTGATAACGCTGCTCAGATCTTCGAGGACATTCAGCCGGGACAAAGTCCTGCTTCCTGGGCCTTGAGGTGGGTCGGCTCTTTGCCTAACGTAAAGGTTATCCTTAGCGGTATGTCAGAGGAAGAGCAGGTGGGGGATAACCTGCATACTTTTGAGACATTTACAGCGTTGAATACAGAAGAGCAGGATGCAGTCAAGAAAGTTGCCCTCATTCTGAAAAACAAGGTAAAAAACGGCTGTACCGGCTGCTCCTACTGTATGCCCTGCCCGGCTGGAGTTAATATTCCGAGAAGCTTCGGCTTGTGGAATGACTACGGCAGATATGGGAATAAGGGTGATATCAGATGGCAGTGGACCTTCAACTTCGAGGAACAGCAAAAGGCGAAGAACTGCGTAGAATGTGGTATGTGTGAGGAAGTCTGCCCACAGATGCTTCAGATCAGGCAGGATCTGAAGACAGTACAATCAGAATTTGATGCTGTCTGTGCTGAAGCCTAATAAGTGTTAATATGATAATAAACCTGCATTTACCACTACTTCGTTGTGGTAAATGCAGGTTTACTTTTTTGTAATCTTAATCTTAAAATTAAATTTAGATACTCCTTATACGCTTTTCATCAGTTCAATCTGCAGCTCTCGCTCTTCTTTTACTTTATCTTGATTATTGGGATACATAAGATTGATCATTACGACTGCGTATTCAGAGGCGACCAGAGGATGCCACCTGACGTGAGGTGTAGCTGCAATTTGCCCCATGGCACGCAAAACTTTTACCTTTACTTGATTTTTTTCTTCACGGGCCAGACTGTTGAGCTTACCGGCTACCTCCAGCGCCTCCTGGAATTTTGCTTTTTTCACTTGCCATTTTGTAAGGATGATAAAACACTCATCAATCTCTGTAAATCGCTCCATTCCACTGACATTCAGAATATGTTCGGCAAGTAATAGGGCATATTTAGACATTTCAATATGAGTCTTTGTCTCGCTAAGAGTAATCAGCCTGTTTTTTAGTTCTGGAATATCATCTATTTTCCTAATTAGACCCGAATTAACATATTCCATAAAGGCAAAGCCATCCTTCACTATTTTACCCATCTATACCACCTGAATGTATATTTTTTATCTCTGCTACCTGAAGTTTTCTAGTGTTTTTATCTTAATCTAGTGAACTTTCGTTAGTATCTTAATACTAATATGAAGGGTATAATCTGTCAAATACTATGTAAATGATGCTGCTTTTATGGATGTCTATTTGCTTGACAGTTTCTGCGATACATATTAAGTTTGACTTAGTTCCTAAAAATTTTATTATTCTGGTCAGATTTTTCTCATATAGAACGAATCAATATATGAAGTACTTACAAGGTAAGCATAGCTTTAACCTGATTGTTCGTCAGGTTAATAGTAAGTCGTGCTAAATACAGGGAGGTGACATATTTGCAGGATCATGATTTACTGGAGGAACTTCAAGCAAATCCCGATAGGGGCATGGAGCAGATGGTAGGACAATATACCGGACTGGTATACAGTATCATAAATCAGAAGCTTTCCACAGTCGGAACGAAGGAAGATGTGAAGGAATGCGTCAGCGATGTATTTATGGAATTCTATTCCCAAAGAGAGCGGATAGATTTGGATCGTGGTTCTATAAAAGCATACCTGGCCATTATCGCCAGAAACAAAGGGATTGATTTGTTCCGCAAATTATCCAGAACCGCAGCTCATACGATCTGCCTGGAGGAAGATGATATTGAGCAAGGCCAATCAATGGCGGGTCCGGAACAGGAAGTCCTGGTGAAAGAACAGAAGAAACTGCTCTTTCGTGCAATTAATGCTTTGGGGGAACCGGACAGAGAAATATTCGTGAGAAAGTATTATATCGGTCAGAAAACAAAGGAGATCGCCGAGGTATTAGATATTCGGGAAAATACCGTGGACAAGAAAATATCCCGTGGATTAAAGAAGCTTCGGGCTTTGTTAGGAGGTGTTAGCTATGAAGGAGAAGATAGCGTTCTTGTCGAATGAAGATCAAGTAGAACGTCGTATTTCAGAAATGATGAAGGAGCTGGAGGTCAATGAGGTATCACAGCTTTTAGAAGATATTGATGTGGAGAGCAGCTATGTAAATCCGGCAGATTTACAGGATATAAAAGCGCGAACTGTAATGAAGCTGAACCATGGTACTCCGGTAGTGACTCAACCGAATGAGGAGTTACACGTCAGTAACCAAAGTCCTGAGAAGAGAAGGCATTCGCGTTACTTAAGATACACCGCCGCAGTGGCAGGTATCCTTCTGTTTTTATTCGTATGGACGAATAATGAAAGGATCGTATCAGCCTTTCAAAATATATTCAGTTTGATTCCCGGAGTTGGAATAGTGGAGAATAGGCCGGATATACGCTATCGTCTTAAGGAAGAAGTGACAGTAGAGAACGACAGAGGTACATTACAGATAAAGAGTGTAGTGGCAACGAATGATACGATGTCGATTAGTTTTGAATTCACCCGGAAAAACTACACGGAAGAGCAGCTTATCGCTGATAAAAATGCAGAATGGGAAGAACTTAAAAAAGGGAATAATCCTGTGAAGCCGGCAATCTATCTGGCAGTGGACGGCACGAAATACGAAATGAGCTTTGGCAGCAGCGGATCCGGATTATCTGAGTTTTATAATTTTACCTTTGTTACGAAGGATATGAAGATTGAACCAACGCAGAGGTTTACACTATTATATGAGGAATATCAAATGAGTGCAGATTTTGAACTGATATCCTTAGAAGAATATACAAGCTTGGATGACATCGGCAGCAGTGATATTCACAATAATATCATACTGACAGCAACTGCTTCTAAGAAAGAGGGGGACTTAAGTGTACATGTTTATCCGGTAAATTATTCCTCCTATAGCTTAATCAGCTTTGACCAGGAGTATGATCTTAACTATTTCGGTAAGAAAATTACGCTGATGACGGAAAAGGGTAATAAAGGTTATACTCTTCCCGGAAGCTATGGCAGCGGTATGAATGCTGCCTATACCTTTGATGTGAAAGACGGCTCTGAGGATTATACCCTATCGATACCGTATGTGGTAGTAGAATCAGATGAGGAGAGTAAGGTGACACTGCCCATACCTAAGGTGGGAGAGGTGATTGAGCTGAACAAAGAAATCAAATTCGAGAACGGTTCAGTAATCATCCGCAGCGTGGAGAAGGTGTTACAGGGGAATGAGTACGGAGATCTGAAGATAACACTGGATTATGTAAACAATCAAAGTGATCAGCAGCTCGTAAATGTCAAACTGACAAATAAAAAATCTGAGGGTTGGTCGGAGGAATATGATGAAGAGAACCGCCTAAAAACGATATATTACATGTTGAATAAATCAGATCATTCAAAACTGAAGCTGTATGTGACAAAGCCCCGATACGCTTTGATGGAGGAGTATCAGCTGAAGCTGAACGACCAGAAATAAGTTCTTATTTTTGAATAGAATAGCCACCAGGGAACGCTTATTCATTCCCTGATGGCTTATTTTGTAAGGGTAATTATTTACCTAACTAATTATTCTGATTTGTTAAGCTAGCGGAATGTAAGTATTCGAGGATAAGTGGATGTGGATTTTTATAAGTTGAACTCAGTTGGGGCTGAAAAAGTGTTGCAATAAAAAAGGGGTTATTTTCAATTGTCATAATACGTGCTTCTTTTTGTTCATCCATACCAAACACTTTAAAGCCGTTTTCATTTAATAAATTTTGAAAATCCTTATTGAGCCCAAAGCTGCAATTGTATTTTTCTTCAATTTCATTACTTCCATAGATATGATGTAACCTTGAATTTCGGTCTAAAATAATATGCCGTGTTTGTCCAACAAGCGAACAGGATAATGCGGTTATGAAATCATTAGGCTCATAGGGATTAAAGCTGGTATCTTCTAAAGCACTTATATGCAGCACATTTCTGCCGAACTCAATCACTGCATGCTGGAATCCTCCACAGGTTCCGATAAAGGGGCAATTATTTTCTCGGGCATATTGAATCGCACGGATAGCTCCGTTCATACTTTTGTATGGACTGCCGGGAGCGCACCATAACCCATCATATAATGTCAGTTCATATCCGCCTAAGTCAAACATAACGGTAGGTAACCATTTATACTCAACCTCTATTTCCAGCTTTTTAGCAGCATGCTTAAGTGCTTCTTCTGTAGCGATATGAGACGGACGTCCGTCATAGTCACCGATAATCCCTATTCGTATTTTGTATTTCATATTATCCCCCTTGTTAACTTTTAGAGCTAATAGTAATTTACAAAGAGCAGTCTGAACAAATAGCCGAATACCCCTGCAAAGTAACTTGCAAAATTAGCTGTTATCGTATATCCGAGTATCTTACTTGTTTTATATCCTTTCATAAGAACCAGGTAGGCGAGAAATTCAATAATAAGAATCATTAGTTCAACAGGTACCATAACTATTAATGCAGATAATTCACCATGGTTGACTAATACAGAACCGGTAATTACAGTAAGAATCAGCTGGGTCATTGCATTTACAACCAAGGCCTTTTTCCATTCCTGCATTAAGCCAAAGGGCAGCAGTAAAAGAAGTTCAATCAGCAGTGTGAAAAAGCAGGTTGTTATGTATTGAGATACATAATTGTTCATAACTGGTGGTCTGGTCACTTCTCCGGTTGCTAAATCAAAGGTTACAGTTTCATTAAAGGAATTTCGGCTGATTTGCTTAGATACAAAAACCTTTAAATCAGCAGTAACGACGATTATTTTGTATTGGTCCGGCACACCCATGTATTTGATCAGGTATGTACTTTGGCTTATTCCAAAGGGTTCATTCTGAATAGGTGAGCCTATTAATCTTGCTTTCCAGCCGTCCTCATTATAATTCATAAGGAGACCCAGCATATCTGCGTTGTAGGCTTCTGTGGGAAAGTTCTCGTCTCCATGGTGCATACGCTCAGACTTCTGTATTAAGGCATCCACATAGTACTCACCGTCCGGGGGATTCTTGATATGAATCGTCAGGGATGGCTGCGGGCCCATGTCGGCAGACGCTATGGCTGGGAAGAGGGTAGCGAAGGTAATGGATAGGTATAAAGCGATAATTATATTGGTGATTATCCTTCTGGATAAGTGCAATCTTGACTTCATAGGTTTAGGGAGATTAAACCGCCGTTCCATTCCATTCACCTCTTTATAATATTATGTCTAAATAATAACCTTAAACTTAAAATAAAACAATATGAATCCCATAAAAATACATAATATGGATAACGTTATTAATAACACATTACGGACAAACTTATTGCGATAATTTGATAGATTAATGTAAAAAAACTACGAAAATTTAGTAATTATGGCAAATTATAAAAAATATATGGTATAATTGATAAAGAATAGCGCACATAACGTTTTTCTGCTAAACACTGCTATTAACTCAATGGGGAGGTAATAACAATGGTTAAAATAAGATACCCTGGTATTAAGAAAAAGGTAGAAAAAAAGGTTGCTGAGGGGGAAAGGCATTTTATTAAAAAGAGGCTATTAAGCCTGCAGATTGCCTTATCAATTGTAGCAGTCGTTGTAGTTCTGACTGTGATTCAGAGCACAATAGCTTTGAACTCCATGAATCGGAGCACGGATTATGCCCTAAAATCATCATTGTTTGACATGGCAGAGGAGACAGCCTTACAGATTGAGACTCAGATGAAGTATTACATAAACGAAGCCCGTGCGGTAAGTAATGTACTGTGCCGTGAAGAGATGTCTGATCAGGATAGAAAGGAAATTATCTCATATACAAAATCCAAATACGATTTTTCTGAAATTATCTTTATTGATAATAAGGGAAAAAGTATTCATGACGGAAAAGATTATTCCAATCTGGATATCTATAAAGAAGCTGTGAAAAACGGAGTTGCCGTATCAGATGCAATCAGGGAGGAAGGAACGAACGAGGTCAGCAAATATACCTTCCAGATTGCGATCCCTGTTATAAAGAACGGCTTACCGGCCGGGGATCTTATGGGAGTATTACTAGCTACTACAGGCCGTGATGAATTAGGCAATATGATAAAAAAGATTAAAATCGGTGATAATGGCGGTGCATTCATTATTAACAAGACTACCGATATTATCACAGTATTAAGTAATAAAGAAGATACCGGAATTAATACACCGGAAACATTTGATAAAAACAATGCTCCTGACGGTTTGAAAGAGATTTACGGTAAAATGATTGCTTTGGAGCCCGGAGTATCAGAGATAGGAAATTATGTGGACCAAGAGACCGGAGAGACGATATATATCGGCTATACCCCTATAGAAAACACTCCTGACTGGAGTGTTGGAATCTATGCGGTTAAGAGTGATTTCTTCTCTGAGAGTGCCAAAATGACAAGGCTTAATATACTCCTTGCTGTAGTCTTTATTTTAGTAAGTCTGATTACCGGAGAGATTATTTCTATTATGATCTTAAAACCGATTAAAAAGATCACTACTAAAATTAGAAAATTTGCCCGGTTGGATCTTACTTGTGAAGAGAAGGATACGAAGCTTGCCAGCCGTGCAGATGAAATCGGAATTATGAATCATGGGATAGAAGAAATGCGTAATAACATCAATAAATTTATGAAGGAGATTTATGAAACCTCTGGTTTTATTGATGAGAATGCCGGGAAACTGGAGCAGATAGCAAAGCAGACTTATAACAGCTCCACAGATAACTCAGCAACGACAGAAGAGCTTGCGGCCAGTATGGAAGAAGCCTCAGCGACTACCGAAGAAATTAAAGCAGATATCTTCAATATTTCAAAGAGCGTGAATGAGGTAACAGGAAAATCTGTAATGGGTAAGGAGCTTGCGGAGGAGATAAAGGGCAGGGCAGATATCGTAAAGACCTCAAATATGGAAAAATCGGATAAGGCGAATATCCTGTTCATTGACGTTAAGCAAAAAACCGATGCCGCTTTATTACAGGCAAAAGCAATCAAAAAGATTGATGAACTCGCTAATATCATTAAAACAGTGGCGAAGCAAACAAACCTGCTGTCACTGAACGCTTCCATCGAAGCGGCAAGAGCCGGAGAGCAGGGAAAAGGCTTTGCAGTGGTTGCCAGTGAAATCAGAGAATTATCCAATACTGTGAATGAGACTGCAAATGAGATAGGAACTATTGTTGGGGAGACCGTCGCTGCAGTGGATGGACTTGCGGATTGTCTTGAACAATCAATTAATTTTATAGAAGGTACGGCTATTAAGGATCTGAAGGAAATCGTAGCTACAAGCGATCAATACGGCAAGGATGCGGATTCCATTAAGGATATGCTCCTGACAATCAATGAATCAATGGAGGCGCTGAACATAATAACAAAACAGATTACAGCCTCAGTATCAGGTATTAACACGATCATGGAGCAGTCAACCTTAGGTGTAGCAGACATTGCGGAAAAGACCTCAGAAGTTGTGAATATGGCCAACGAAACCAACATAATGGCCGAGAGAAGCATGAATAGTGCAAGAGGCCTCAAAAAAATTGTACAAAAGTTTAAACTGGATAATGAATAGTTTTCATAGCATTAAGACAGGTCCCTCTTTTACGGGACCTGTCTTATTATTAACCTATTTCACGATTGGAAGCCAAAACTCAACGATCTGACTGTCACGTGCAGGATATACTTCTAATTCGGGAGCCTTGGCATGTAGATAACCTGAGGAGGGCAACCATTCTTTAAAAGCATACATCTCAGCCTCAAACAAAGCACTACTGACCTCACCTCTACTTTCAAAAATTGCCCATTGTGATGCAGGTATTGTAAAGGTTTCGAAATTAGTATGATTATTTTCTGCATACTCTGTAGCGATATAAAAGTAAAAATCCCTGTAACTTGGATCATCTTCAACACGGGACACACCAAAAATAAAACTTTTGGTGATCTCTCCAATCGTATGGTTGCTGAGCGATTTTAGAGTTGCTATTGTTTTATCTTCATTGCATTTTCTCCAGAAGTTATGGAAATCCTCAACTTTAGAGATCCACGTTTTTATACCGGTTACCTCAAATGCCGGTTTGTCTTCAATTCTTATCTTAACCATTCGTTATCCTCCTGTGAAGATTTATAGTTTCATAAACAATTAATGTTCCAACCATACATCCGCATGATGGCCGCCGATCATATACCATCTCGGGCTGTCTAGCTTCCAGGGTTCTTCGTTGTTATAATGCTCCAGCAAGGCATCAGCATCCGCGTTTAGAAGAATGCCGTCGCGCACCGTTTCCATTTTGCCATTTACAAGCTGCTCCTCTTTTATATAGATTCCAGCTGTCGCTAAAACATCCTCATCGTGTGACTCTTCAGCATTGTAACTATTCCAATGTAATTGATTAGAAATAACAAATTGACCATTCATGTATTGATAAATAGAGTAGTCGTGATTATCCGCTCCCGAACCTCCGCTGGAATAAATGGACTCCTTATCCCAATCGATCGCGGGGTTGCAGATTTCAGAAAACGACTTGGAATAGATAAAGGAAGATGTCATGGCATCCCAAAGCCAGCAATCATACCATGAGTTTGAGTGAGCTCCATGAAAATTGTTCAAAATAATTACATCCTTATATCCGTCGAAGTTTACGTCAACAACGTGCAGCCCCATCGTGTCCATCATTTGAAAGTAGATTGGATTTCCTTCTACTTCATTCTTGATGTCCGTAAAATCTACGGAGAGGATGGCTGAGCCGTTTTCATCGTAGCAGTTCAAACTTGTCACAAAAGCCGTTGACCAATCATCCGCCGGTATCGCAGTACCTGCCGGCTTTCCTGTGGTAACAAAACGGTACTCAGGCAGATCTTCATGGAGACTGGCACGGACCTCGTAGGTATATATATTCGGAGCTGATTCGGGCTCATCCGTTGGTTTTAGCGTTTCAGTAGGTGTAGGTGATTCGCTTATAACTATTTCCGGGGCATTGGGCACATTACCTGCATTATTCTCCAATCCAGAATTACAGCCGCCTGCGCTAAGAAGAATTATGAGCAGAGCAGGAATTAAAACGTATTTTTTCATATCTCAACACTCCCTATTTCATACAGTCAACAGCTTTGCGGATTGGAGCATCATTAATTGTAGATCCTAAGATTTTTAAACGGCGCAAAGCTTGCTCTGTGGTTAATGGATACCGATTATTTTTCTCGCCAGTTGTAAGTCAATTGTATCATATATATCGATTTGACCACCAAAGTGATCAATCGTTTTTTCTATTTCAGAGTAGAATTTCTTTCTGGTATTTTCCTCAATTGCGATGTGATTAGAATAAGTATTAAGAAGTAATATGTATTCCTTTGCCGTAAAGGTTCTTATTCTGTGATACAACTTATAGCTGATATCAATAAATCCATATTTCTGTGCAATATCTGCGCGCTTTTTAGCATCAGCTTCGCTGTATTCATTATCACTTTGAGTACCGGGCATATATACGGAATATATTTTCTGAAGTGCCACATGAAGCTCCTCCCGTCCTTTATCCTTGTACGGATGATTAGCGAAACGAGCAAAGACACCACCGCTTTTTAACATATCAAAAACCTTAGGATATCCGATTTCCTCGGGTATCCAATGAAAGGCTGATGCGGAATATATGAGATCATAGGTATTATCGTCACACTTAAAGTCTTCAAATTTAGATGTTACTACTGAGAAAGCAGGAAACTCCTTGAATTTATCACGGCATAATTCTGCGAAATTGTCTCCATATTCCACAGCTGTCAGCATACATCCTGTTCTTAAGATGGGTAAGGTTGCCTGTCCTCCCCCGATTCCAACCTCCACTACATTACTTGTTTTATCAATTGGAATATATTGAAAAATATCTTCGTATAACTCTGAAACATATCCAGGGCGCATCTTCTCATAGGTTCTGGCTACTGTGTTAAAGGTCCATTCCAATCCTTGTTCTGACATTTCTTCATTCTCCTTGTCTATAAATTTGATGAATTCACAAGTTAGTAACTAAACAATTTAGATTTTATTACAAAACGCTTCTATTTCACTTCTCTTGTTTTCAACATCTGATTTATACTCGACAGAGCAGAGCCCTAAGCTATCGGTAGGAAATATTTCCATATGACCATAAAAATGCTCTATACTCTCGATTATTCTGTTACACTCCTTCATACTCTGTCCTGTTCGTAAAGCAATACTATACCCCTTCTTCTCAGGACCAATTGTTGCATGCGGATTATGTGTATTACACCAAGGCGTACATCTGTCTATAAATGCTTTAAATTGCCCTGGAATGTCTGCCCAGTAAGAAGGTGCTACTGAAATAAGGATATCAGCCCAGGAATATTCTTCGATAATGCTTAGAAGATCATCGTTTTGTATGCATTTTGCTGTTTTATGACATGTCCTGCACCCTTTGCAGAACTTTAGTTCATAATCATCAATACAAATGCTTCTGATATCATATTTTGTTTCAAGTAATGAGTTTATAACTCTAATAATTTCGGCTGTAGCACCATTTTTTACAGGACTGCAGTTTATAAGTAAAACATTCATCAATATACCTCGTTTTTCCATCATAAGTTATATTATTATACCATCTTGTTAAAATACTTACAACATATTCCATTGGGTTAACTGTCGTTTGGGCTTATGTGGAAGTTAACTAACTGTATCATGTCTTAAAAGAAGAATGAAACATATATTTATACCAAATGAATCACGAGGATATGTATGGAAATCTATATAGTGCAAAAAGGAGATACAATTAACTCAATTGCAGAAAAGTTTGGAGCCGATGTTCTTAGGCTGATACAAGATAATGGATTGGAATATCCTTATAATATTTCTCCTGGACAGACGATAGTAATTACCCATCCTAAAGTTACACATACTGTACAGGCCGGCGATACATTGCAGGGTATATCCGAATTATATCAGGTTGATCTTATGCAAATATTGCGAAATAATCCATTTCTATCGGAAAGGGAGTATATCTATCCGGATGAAGTATTAGTGATAAGATATGATACAAGCAGGTCTCTTACAATAATGGGCTTTGCGTTTCCGTTTATCAGTGATACAGCCTTAGCAAAATCATTACCGAATCTGACCTATCTGTCTGTTTATAATTATGTAGTTACAGAGAAAGGCGCAATAAATTCCTACAGCGATGACATTCAAATAATACAATTATCAAAGGCTTATGGAGTTATTCCGCTTTTAACATTAACCTCATTAACACTTCAGGGTGTTCCGAATATTGATATTGCTTATAGTGTCTTAATGAATGATGAGTACATTGATAATATGATTAATGATATTTTTAATATATTAGCAGCAAAGGGCTATTACGGCATAAATTTTATATTTAACTATGTGAATGAAATTAATCAATCATTGTTCTTACATACGGTTCGAAAAATATCCAGTCGCTTGATGCAAAGTGATTATTTGTTCTTTTTGTCATTTAACTATTCAGAAAAGATAGTTGACAATGTTATTACCTTTGAAAAGATAGATTATTCTGCATTTAGCCAATATGTAAGTTCTATGACTTTTTTAAAATTTATCTGGGGCACTAACTACGGTCCGCCTGCGCCTGTTAGTAATATGAAAAATATTAGAGAAATTATAAATTACGCTTTTGAAACAGGTGTACCTCCGGATAAGGTAAGTATAGGCCAACCTCTACTCGGTTATGACTGGAAATTACCCTATATACCTAAGCAATCAGTGGCTACAGCACTTTCAATCACATCTGCTCTTGATTTCGCATATGTATTTGCTTCTATAATTGAATTTGATGATGAATCACAGACTCCATTTTTCAATTATAGTGAGATGAGTTCAAACATCACAACCGAACATGTGATATGGTTTATAGATGCAAGAAGTATTGATGCTTTAAATGATTTAATAATAGAAACGGGAGTGAGTGGATGTGGGATATGGAATGTTATGGTTTATAATCCCCAAGTATATACCGTTATAAATTCACAGTTTGATATTGTTAAACTGATAGAATTTTGAAAATGGATTATTATTTTATGAAAATATTTTTAGTAGTTTCAATAATAGAAACCTTTTATAATAGTTAAATTCGGCAGACATATATTATTAAAAGAATAATATTGGAGCTTAGTCATGAATACATTCTGTAGTAATGCTATCATCAGTGAAGATTATGTTGATTTTATTGCTGATTATGAACTGGCACCGGATGAAAGATTCTCCGGATATGAAATTTGTTATACTAAAATAAACACAACATATACAGCTGTATATATTCCTAAAGAATTAGCGCCGGAAAGATCGCTTGATGAATATGGATACAAGGTGTTCGTTCGATTGTTCGGATTGATGGATGAGCAAAGTATAGAGGCGTCCGGGGTAAAAACGCTTAGAAGTGTCCCAGGCTTGAATTTGCGGGGACAAGGGGTTGTGATTGGAATAGTCGATACCGGAATTGATTATACACATAAAGCCTTTGTTAAAGCGGATGGAACTACGAAGATAGTATCTATTTGGGATCAGTCGATCCCAACCGGAAGCCCTCCCGATGGTTTCAATTATGGAACGGAATATTTAAGTGATCAGATTAATACCGCTCTTATTAACCAGGATCCAAAATCAATCGTTCCAAGTACCGATGATATTGGACATGGTACTTTTTGGCAGGGATAGCAGCCGGTAATGAAGATCTTAGCAACAATTTTTCAGGCGTTGTACCGGATGCAGAAATCGTTGTGGTTAAATTAAAGCCTGCGAAAAAAATTATCCGAGATTTTTTTATGATATCTCATGAAGCGATTTGTTATCAGGAAAATGATATTATGTTAGGGGTAAAGTATCTAGTAGATACTGCAGCAAAATACAATAAGCCGATTTCTATCTGTATAGGTCTCGGAACCTCACAAGGCTCTCATGATTCAACCGATGCTATCAGCAATTATCTTACTACTGTTGCTCAGATGAAAGGAGTAGCAGTATCAATAGCGGCAGGGAATGAAGGTACCAGCAGGCATCATTTCGAAAGTACTATGTTAAGAGGTACGGATATAGAAAACGTTGAACTAAATGTCGCACCGAATGAAAAAGGCCTTTACCTTGAAATATGGGGTGACGTTCCAAACACCTTCGCACTAGAAATAGTTTCACCGGGAGGAGAACTTGTACCACTTATCGCACCAAGAATCTATGAGAGAAGAGAAGTCTCTTTTATATTTGAAGCTACAAAAATTAATATCTATTTTCAATTAGTAGGCTCCCGGTCCGGAGCTCAGCTTGTGATACTCAGATTTCTAGATCCATCGGAAGGAATCTGGCGTCTTATAATTCGTAAACTAGATAAAACACTAAGTTTACGTGTAAATACATGGCTTCCAATCAATAATTTTATTAGTAAAGAAACCTTTTTTATCAATTCTTCTCCATACAACACCTTAACTTCACCGGCAAACGTAGATATCCCTATAGTTGCAACCGGATATGATATTTCGAACGATAGCCATTATCTGAATGCAAGCAGAGGATTTACCAGAACAGGCCGAATTGCACCTGGTTTAGCAGCACCCGGTGTAAACATCATAGGTCCCGGCAGTAATAACAGCTATCCAGCCATGACGGGAACCAGTGTTTCAGCTGCCCATACAACCGGTATAGCAGCTATCCTGCTCGAATGGGGGATAGTAAGAGGCATTCTTGCAAATATGGATGGAACCGATATTAGAAATATGTTATTACGAGGAGCAAAAAGGGACCCCGGAAAAATATATCCAAATCAAGAATGGGGCTATGGTATATTGGACTTATTTGGGACGTTTGAGAGATTACGAGGAAACCCATAAGAATGTTATTATACATTGCGCTTTATGTTTCATAGTTAACCCTCCCTACATGCATTCTTAAGCCCCTCAAAATCAAGATAGTCCTCAATGAATTGCTTGCGAAGCAGTTCAAGGGGAACAAACTCATTATATTTCCCGTCAATCTGTACCTTGTCAGGCAACGGCAGATCATAAAGATCAAGGTCACTATGAAGAATGTCGTAGATGATCTTCTCCAATTCCTCTTTCGTCCCATCGAACATAACCTCAAGATAAACACAGGTGATCCAAGGGAGTTTACTCTTTATCTTCCTGTGCCGTAAAGCGTAGTTCAAGGTCATTAGCTGCCTTGTTCCCACCCAGGGGAAGATGGCGTATTTCCTGTCAGACAGTGGGGTAACTAGGTTTTCCAGTATTCCGCTGTTGCGGGCAATATATTGAATTTCAGCTAATCTATCCTGGCAACGGACGCTTAGATATGGATAAGTATCGTTTTCTTTCAGAACATTGCGAATTTTACGGACAAGAACGGTATGAAGCTCAGCATTAAAGTCCACATTCCAATCCACGACCGAGATACCAGGAACTCTTTTAACAAAGATGACCTTCGATTTTTCATTGACATCCACCGTCTCCCAGGCAATGCCCGCCAATGCAAAACGGGTACCAACCGGGTAGACTTTATCGACCGTACCTATGGTACGGTTTTCGTCCTTTACAAGCAGATATTCCGGGGCAAGAAATACAGTCAGAAACTTATGGCTGTTAACAATCTTTTCTCCTTCCCGTCCGATAATCAACCCGCCGTGCTCGGTCCGTTGCAGTTGGTCCATGTTGATCATGTGGGAGAGCAGCAGCTTATAATCCTCCTGCGGAATGTTCTTAAAACAACCCAACGAGAGAATCGCCTGGGCAAGGCCTGCTGGTGACATCTCACCGTTGCTCTTTAAGCAACTCATCGTCTGGTGATACAAAAGATTATACGTATAATTTAATGGCGGGATTGGTTCCATCCAGTGATCCTTTAAATAAAGCTCGATGATACCAATTGTCCGGATAAACTCCCAATTGATCGGTCCGAGAATATCAGCGGAATTAATTCTTATGCTTTCCACAAAAGTGAAAAGCAGCTGAGGAACCTGCCCCCGTCTGCCGCATCGGCCCAAACGCTGGGCGAAGCTGGAGACATTGAGTGG
>JAEZKC010000046.1 GCA_023436205.1 Fibrobacterota bacterium | reverse complement strand
CCACAACGCTGTAAAAGGTATCGGTATCGGTATCGGTATCGGTATCGGTATCGGTATCGGTATCGGTATCGGTATCGGTATCGGTATCGGTATCGGTATCGGTATCGGTATCGGTATCGGGATCGGGATCGGAATCGATACCGATAGCGATTCCGATAGCGAAATAAAGAACTAGAAATACAGATCCCGTTCCCCGCCGGCAGTTCTAGTGTAATAGTCAAGGAATGTTTCCCAAACCTTGGGCACTTTCGTTTTTACTTCCTCTATCTCTTTCTGAATCACCTTCTCCCCTATCTCTTTTGTTTCAGGGGATGCGAAATCATCAAGCCATTCCCTATAGGTGATAACAGCATTCAGTTTACAAAATTTGCCTTCGGCACCGGTACGAAGGAGATCCATAATGCACTGACCAGTTCTTCCACAACGATAGCCTGCAGTACAGAAAGAGGTAATATAGCCCATCTGTGCAAACTCCCTAACCACTTCATCCAGACTTCTGGTATCCCCCAGGATGAACTGCTGTCTGTCGGATTCCTGCAGTTCGCTTCTGTTGTAAGCACCAAGACCGATTTTGCTTGATGCATCAGTCTGGGTTATACCCAGTGAAACCAGAGATCTGCGCATTGCAGCGTTTTCACGTGCAGTCAGAATCATTCCGGTATAAGGCACCGACAGACGAATTACAGTAATAATTTTACGAAAATCCTCATCGGATACCCTGTACTTGCTGCTCTCCGCAAAGGGGGTGTTTTCTGCAGGTTCCATCCGTGGGAAAGAGATAGTATGGGGACCGATTCCAAACTTCTCCTCCAGTTCCAGTGCATGATAGAGCAAACCCATCACCTCAAACTTCCAGTCATAAAGGCCAAACAGTGCTCCAATACCCACATCATCGATACCAGCTTCCAGAGCGCGGTGCATGGTGTAAAGTCTCCAGCGATAATCCCCCTTGAGAGTTCCCTGGGGGTGCATTGCCTTATAGGCCCCATGGTGATAGGTTTCCTGGAAAACCTGATAGGTACCGATGCCGATTTTGTTAAGCATCGACAGTTCCTCAATGAGCATGGGTGCGGCATTCACATTCACCCGTCGAATGGAAGCGGTCCCGCTCTTGACAGGAGCATTGACGCTGTAGATTGCTTCCATTGATCTGGCCATATATTCCGCATCGGATTTGGGATGCTCCCCGTATACCACGATCAAGCGCTTGTGACCGATTGTGCCGGCAAGCACTTCAGTTTCCCTGCGGACTTCATCAAGAGAGAGAACTCCTCTTTTCACGGATTCATTCTCATCACGCAAACCGCAATAGAGGCAGTTGTTCACACAAACAGTGCTCAGATACAACGGGGCAAAAGTCACGATCCGGTTGTCATAAACCGTCTTTTTAATCTTCAGTGCTGCCGATTCCATCTCCTCCCACAGCTCGGGATCCTTCACATTCAGAAGCGTGGCAGTTTCCTCTGGAGTAAGTGTCTGGATAGCCAGTGATTTTGCAATTATATCCCTCACACGAGCACGGTCTGAATTACTGTTTTTTTCCAGCTGTAAAGTTATCTGATCGTCATCAATAAAATCTTTTCCATCAGGACGGATATATTTTGCAATCTGTTCATGACGGATTCTCTCCTTAATCCAGGAACTCTTTTCGCTCACCATTTAATCCTCCTCAAAGTGTAATTGTTTTCTTTTTTAATCTGCCTGCGCCTGTTCCAGAAATGCCTCATGGGCGGATGGGAACGGTTTGAGCACCCGTCTGATCACACCCTGAAGACAACTGATAGCCACCCCGTAATTGGTAATGGGAACTTTTCGTGAAACTGCCCCGCCCGAACGCGACAGCATCTCTCGTCTGGTAAGCATACAAGCCCCGCAATGAATCACCAGAGAGTACTTCTCCAGATCTTCAGGGTAGTCCCTGCCACTGCATACATCGATTTCCAGATCCAACCCTGTATACTGGCGAAGCCAGCGAGGAATCTTCACCCTTCCGATATCATCCTCCGCGGCATGATGACTGCACGCTTCGGCAATAAGCACCTTATCGCCTTTCTTAAGATTCTCGATAGCCGCCGCTCCTCGCGCAGCCTCGATCAGATCACCTTTAAAGCGGGCAAACAGAATAGAAAAAGTCGTGCAGGGAATATCATCCGGGGTATCAGCTGTCATTTTCAATACAACCTGTGAATCACAAATGACAATATCGGGCTTTCTGTTGAGCATGGACAATACCGAGGCGTACTCCCGTTCCTTCACAACCAGAACGGATGCATCATTATCGAGGGCATCTCTTATGGTTTGTACCTGAGGCAGGATGAGCCGTCCTTTGGGAGCCTGCAGATCAATGGGGACAATGAGCACGGCAAGTCCGCCGGGGGGAAGCAAATCTCCAATCAAGGCAGGCGGCTGTAGAAATTCATCAGGAACACAGTTAGTTAAAATATCCCTGAACTGCCGGGCAGATTCTTCCCTCGCAGCGTTTACGCAAGAGCAACTCATCACGTTAGAAGAAATGCTCTTGAGCTGATCAAGAAAAGGAACATTAACCGGCTTAAGATCAGTTTTATTGATGATTATGATAACAGGGGCTTTTCTGATCCTGGCTTCATCAGCCAGTTTCTGCTCAAAGCCACCCCAAACCCCGTTCTCAGTGATAATAACAAATACATCAGCCCTGCCGAATGTTGCGCCCGTTTTCTTAATGCGTTCATCAGAAAGCTGGGATTCATCATCTATTCCGGCAGTATCCAGAAAAACCACCGGCCCAACCGGAAGGTATTCCATAACCTTCTCAACGACATCGGTAGTGGTACCCGGAACCGAGGAAACGATGGAGATATCCTGACCGGTAATCATGTTGAGAAAACTTGACTTACCAACATTAGTCCGCCCGAAAATCCCAATCTGAAGCCTCATAGATTTAGGCGTGGTCTGCATCTGCAGTTCTCCTTCTACTATAACCAAGTGACATGAGTTGAGCAGGCGAAAGTGCATCCTCAACCATATCACTTCCAATTTGCTTAATCAGATAATCCCGAAAACTTCCATCTTGTTCTGAATTGTATTCAGTGACAAGCTGCTCCGCTTTTTTATAGCCAATAAACGGAAGAAGAGCTGTCACAATCAGAGTGGTGCGATTTACATTCTCCGAACAGACTTCTGCAATAGCTTTTGTGCTCCCTACCTGAGCTTCGAGCATTTTATCAGATGTTTCCATAAGGTCCAGAGACTCAAGTAAAGCATCGGCGATGAGCGGCATGAATTCATTTATCTGTAAAGATCCCCGGGAAGCGCATTCAGAAATTATCTGGTGATTTGCCTGCACCTTGATAGCTGCACCTATTACCGCCTCCATAATGACTGGGTTTACTTTTCCTGGCATGATACTGGAACCGGCCTGCATCCGGGGAAGTGATATCTCCCCAATGAAATGTAGCTGCCGCATATCGGAGCAGATCTTTCCCAGATCGGCGGCATGAGCACTGAGGATCCCGGAAACTTCCACAAAGGCATCTGCATTGGCTGTCTGATCCATGAGATTCTCTCCTCTGGTCAAGCCATAACCACAGAGCTCCCGGAGTTTTTCCACAACTCTGAAAATATAAGTGCGGGGAGCGGTCAATCCCGTACCCACCGCAGTCCCCCCAAGATTGACAACCCGAAGTCGCTCTTCACACTTGAAAGCACGCCACCTGTCTCTGGCTACAGCTTCAGACCACGAAGCGTACTGTGCACCCAGAGTGATAGGCAAAGCATCCTGCAACTCAGTGCGTCCAATCATGACTATACTTCCGAACTCCTTTTCCTTCTTCTGAAGGGTCCCCTGGAGATCGGCGGCGCTCTGACTCAAACGTCGTACAGCGCCAATGGCAGCAACTTTCAGCGCTGTAGGAAACACATCATTTGTTGACTGATGAAGATTTACGTGCTCGATCGGCTGACAATGCTCGTAAGTCCCTTTTTGGTATCCCATAAGCTCCAGGGCTCTATTAGCAATCACCTCGTTTACGTTCATATTCAGGGAGGTGCCGGCACCACCTTGCAATGCGCTTATCGGAAACTGATCATCATAAGACCCATTAAGAATTTCATCACATGCCCTTACAATGCAATCCCCCACCAAAGTCTTTAAAAAGCCCAGTTCCATATTGGCGAGACAACAGGCTTTTTTGACAAGCACAATGGCATGCACAAGCCGGAGATGAGTGCGTTTATAAGAGAAGGGAAAATTGAGGAGTGCTCTCTGTGTATGAATTCCCCAATAAACATTCCCGGGCACAGGCAGTTCGCCAATCAGATCTCTTTCCAATCGAGTATCCATGCTACTTTCCCTTGCTTAGTGCAGACTTGACTGTAACACCGGGAACTGTACCAAGTCTTCCGGTTAAGCGTCCCAGATCGTCTGTTGAAGCATCCACCACCAGTGTTATGACACAACACTCTTTCTGTTTATAAGGAATACCGGTTCTTGCGATGATCAGTTCGCCGCATTCGGATAATATATTATTCACTTCCAGAGCACTTTTCGTCCTGTTTTCAATAATAATTCCCACAAAACCCAATCGCTTGTCCATCAATACTCCAGTAAAAAACAAAAGGGCCTGCCCTGCTGTTAAGCAGAACAAGACCCCGTTGTTTTTAGAAATTTAGTTTCATTTGCTCCCCCTTGGCTTCAGAGCTGTGCTCCTGACCTCAGGAAATGAAGTTAACTGTATCTAGTTCGCAAACCGGCTTACCAGCGGTACTCCGGACGCGGTGTGTAACTTGTATGCAAAAGCTCATGGGATTTGTGCGAAAGCGGACTTCCCAGAAACTCGGCATACACTCTCTGAATCTGCGGGTTGTGATGTGAACAACGCTTTACAGCCATCATGTCGTCTGTATACAGACCGGCGGTTCTGGCTTTACGCGTTTCATCATCGGCACCATAAGGCTGACCACCACCACCAACGCATCCACCGCGACAGGCCATCACTTCAATAAAGTGATAGGGTGTTTCCTGACCTGCAGCCAAAGCGGCTTTAACTTTATCCAGAACGGCGGAAATGTTAGCCATACCGTGAGCAACTGCGATTCTCACTTCAGTTCCATCCACATCAACACTGGACTCTTTAACGCCATCCAGACCGCGGACATTGGTGAAATTTACATCGTCGAGCTCTTTCTTAGTGATAAGATGATAAGCTGTTCTCAGAGCAGCTTCCATCACACCACCCGTTGCACCGAATATAGTTCCCGCACCGGTGTACTCGCCAAGAATGGAGTCCACTTCCTCATCAGGCAGGTTGTTGAAATCAATTCCTGCAGACTTGATCATGCGGCTGAGCTCGCGAGTGGTAAGGGAAACATCAATGTCCTTCTGACCGCTGGAGAACATCTCGCTTGAACGGGAGATCTCAAACTTCTTGGCGGTACAAGGCATGATCGACACCATGAAAATCTTTTCAGGATCGATACCCATTTTCTCGGCATAATATGTCTTGGAAAGTGCTCCAAGCATCGACTGCGGCGACTTGGCAGTTGAGAAGTGGGGGATCATTTCGGGATAGAACTTCTCGAGATAATCAACCCATGCCGGACAGCAGGTAGTGATCAACGGAATCGGCGCGCTTCCCTTGGTCAATCTTTCGACCAGTTCGCTACCCTCTTCCATGATTGTCAGGTCAGCGGCAAAGTTAGTGTCGAACACAGCCTTGAACCCGAGCTGACGCAAAGCAGCGTAAAGCTTGCCGGTCTGCACTGTACCGGAGGGCCATCCGAAAGCTTCACCGATGGCAACACGAACTGCGGGAGCGATCTGCACGACAGGGTAAAGATCTGACTTGCGCAATGCATTCCAAACGATATGCTCTTCTGACTTCTCGTAAATGGCACCAACTGGACAGTGAGCAGAACACTGACCGCATCTGATACAGGGGCTGTCATTGAGATGAACATCCGCAGCAGGAGCGATACGGGTCTTTTCACCGCGACCCAGGAATTCCAGAGCCCACACTCCCTGCATATCCTGGCAGACCTTTGCACAGCGACCGCACAGCACACACTTCTCGGGGTTGAGCACCAGAGATGTGGTGGTGGTGTCCTGAGGAAGGTCTCTGAGGCGCTGAGGGAAAGTCATTTCCCTGATGCCGAATTCGGCAGCCAGACGCTGAAGTTCGCAGTTCTGGTTTCTGGGACAGGCCAGACAGTCATTGGGGTGAGTTGAAAGGATCAGCTCAATAACAGTCTTGCGCACTTCCACAATTTCAGAATCATGGGTGATGATATTCATACCCTCTTCGGCCGGTGTAGCACAGGCACGAAGCATCTTGGGGGAATTTTCAGCCTTAACCACACAGATACCGCAAGCGGCCCAGGGATCAAGGTCAGGATGATGACAGAGGGTAGGAATGTTCACAGAAACTTTACGTGCGGCCTCAAGGATGGTAGCCCCTTCGTTCACCTTGACAGGCCGTCCGTTTATCTTAAGATTGATCTTTTTCATCCACTTTACTCCTTAAAGGGAAATTTTTAGTTCTTGACCACGGCCTGGAACTTGCAGGCCTCCTCGCAAGCTCCGCACTTGATACACAGCTCAGCACTGATGAGGTGCGGCTGACGCTTATCACCTGTAATGGCTGTCACCGGACACTTCTTCGCGCACAGACCGCATCCGATACACTTTTCAGGAAGAATTGTGTATGCGAGCAGGTCTTTACACTTCTTAGCAGGACACTTCTTGTCACGGATATGAGCCATATACTCATCTTCATAATAAGTAAGCGTCGAAATGACCGGGTTTGGAGCAGTCTGCCCAAGTCCGCACAGAGATGCTCTGCGCATGGCCTGGCTGATCAGACGAATTTTGCGAATATCCTCCTCGGTGCCTTCTCCCTTGGTAATTTTTTCAAGATAACTTTGGAGTTGACGACCACCGATACGGCAGGGCGAACACTTTCCGCAGGATTCATCCACGGTGAACTCAAGATAGAACTTGGTCACATCCACCATACAGTCATCTTCATCCATGACAATCATACCGCCCGATCCCATGATGGATCCCAGCTTGGCCAGATTGTCATAATCAATCGGAGTATCGAGATAATCGGCTGTGATCACACCACCGGAAGGACCACCAGTCTGAACAGCTTTGAACTTCTTGCCATTGGGGATACCACCGCCGATATCATAAATGATTTCCCGCAGGGTTGTACCCATGGGAACCTCAATGAGACCGGAGTTGGTGATTTTACCGGTGAGTGCAAACACTTTGGTACCCTTGGAGCTATCGGTTCCGATCTTGGCGAACCAGTCTCCGCCTTTACTGATAATCACCGGAATATTGGCATAGGTTTCCACATTGTTAATAACGGTAGGCTTGCCCCAGAGCCCCTTGACTGCCGGAAACGGAGGACGGGGAACGGGCATCCCGCGATTACCCTCCAGTGATGCCAGCAGGGCGGTTTCCTCACCGCAGACGAACGCTCCGGCACCAAGCCTGATCTCGATATCGAAATCAAAACCGCTGCCCAGAATGTCTTTTCCGAGAAGACCGGCTTCGCGTGCCTGCTTGATTGCCACTTCAAGTCTGTGGATTGCCAGAGGATACTCTGCGCGAATGTAAATAAAACCCTGATTGGCCCCGACAGTGTGTCCGGCAATGGTCATTGCCTCAAGTACAGAGTGCGGGTCACCTTCAAGAGTGCTGCGGTCCATATAGGCACCCGGATCACCCTCATCAGCATTACAAACGACATACTTCTGATCATCTTGAGTATCCTTGGAGAACACCCACTTTCTCCATGTGGGGAAACCTGCTCCCCCTCTACCACGGAGGCCTGATTTCTTGAGTTCATTGATAACGTCATCAGGTTTCATCTCGAAGAGGACCTTTTCGAGTGCAACATAACCGTCACGGGCGATGTACTCGCTGATATCCTCAGGATTAATGAAACCGCAGTTACGCAGAACGATTCTGAATTGCTTCTGATAAAAATCGATCTCGTCGATTTTAGCCTGCTTTTTGCTGTTATCCTTATTGTAAAGAAGACGTTCGACCTTACGGCCTTTGATTATATGCTCCTCAACAATTTCCTTTGCATCTTCCGGCTTTACCGAAACATAGAAGCTCTCATCGGGAAGAACTTTTACGATCGGTCCCTTTTCACAGAAACCGAAGCAGCCGGTCTTGACCACCTGGGCCTCGCCTGCCGCGTTGTTCTTCTCCAGCTCTTTTTTAATGTTCTGATAAAGCGCGTCAGCCTTACTGGACTCGCATCCGGTTCCACCGCATATCAATATGTAATTTTTAAATTTCATCTGTCCCCCTGATTACTTGAGAATGTCTGCCGCGGGTTTATCAAAAACATGGTCACTGACCAACTTCTTTTCCACAAGATGCTCATCAACAATGCGACGAGCGATTTCAGCCTTGACATTGCCGTAGACGATTGCAGGCATCCCCGGCACAATCACCTCAACAGTAGGTTCCGCATAGCACAAGCCCATGCAACCTGTCTGAGTAACGCTCACATCTGAGAGTCCCTTCACGTCGATCTCATCAAGAAAAGCATCGAAGGACTCCTTGGCACCGGCGGCGATTCCGCAGGTCCCCATACCAATGATGATCTGGGTAGTCTTGCCTTCTGAATCGCGACGTCCCAGCTCTTTTTTCTTTTCATCCCGGAGCTTTTTCAGATCCGCCAAAGTCAGTTTAGCCATTCTCAAATCCCCTTTTCAAGTAAATCTTTTTCCAATGTTCGCAAATAGGTCCGGACTGCAATGAGCGACTGGGCATCATAGAGATCCCCGATTGCGCCGAAAAGCTCCGAACGCATAACCGAGTAGGAATTATTACCATATACTCGATTGAATTTAAGATCATAGTCGCCCTGCATCCCCAGGCAGCAGACCACCGCCGAAACCAGATTCCCCATCGGCGGTACATCGGGATTGGAAGAAGCATACTTGAAAAAAAGCGAGGTCCCCATTTCTTTTTCGGAGGAAATTTCCCAGGTGCCGCCGCATTGAGTCATAAGCTGGGCTAAAAATGAGATTCCAAGCCCCACCTTACGTTTTTCATGTTTGCCGCCCCCGGTGAAAAAAGGATCCTTGATCCGGGCAAGCGTCTCTTCATCCATTCCACTACCGTTGTCTGCTATACATACCTTAATAGAACCATCCTGCTCCAGAAGATCCACCATGACCAGAGTGCTATGCGCCTCCACGGAGTTCTGCACGAGATCGACAATGTAATCGGAGAGGGTGTGATGCATACTTGGACAATAAAACCTTATCTGTACTTATGAAGGATTTCCGGAAGTTTTGCCACTGTGACGCTGCCGTAGACTTCTCCATCGATGGTCATTACCGGTGCAAGACCGCAACAACCAACGCAACGCACCGCCTGAAGCGAAAACTGACCATCTTCAGTAGTGGCATTGACGCCGACACCAAGCTGCACTTCAAGTTCCTTGAGCAGATCTTCACCACCTTTAAGGTAGCAGGCTGTGCCCATGCAGACAGAAATCACGTGTTTTCCGGGCTTAGTGAGTTTGAAATAATGATAAAAAGTCATCACCCCGTAGATTTTAGCCAGCGGCACATCCAGTTTTTTGGAAACGGTGAGAGCCACATCTCTGGGGATGTATCTGTAGACTTCCTGCACTTTGTGCAGAATCATGATAAGATTACCCGGCTTGGTTTTCCACTCTTCAATAAACGCATCGAGCTCGGGTGTCAACTCTGTCAATACCGGCATGCTTTGAGGCATACGGCAACCTCCTGAATCTGAAAATGAAACAAGTTGTGAGCAGATCAGAAGACGGGTTGGATGCTGTTTTTGTGAAACTTGGTGCAAAAACGAGCTCAGTCCGCTCCAGTCTCGCCACTAAAATAATACAATTTATAGTAGAATAAAAGTGTTTTTCAATATTGCGCACATTAAAGACATAAACTATTTATTGATTATTATGTTACAGACGTAACAAAATTGTATCCAAAGGCAAAATAATGAGATTTTCTGATATTGTTAATATCCTTCAAGCTCGGACCATATATAAATCATCTCTTTTTGAATCGACCAGCGTGGAGAGCGTCATAGTTTCAGACCTGATGAGCGATGTTCTGGTAATGGAAAAACCGTCCCCACTTCTTTTAAGCTCTCTATCCTCCGAACAGACATTGCGTACGGCAAGCATGGTGGAGGCGGTCGGAGTGGTAATAGCGCAAAACAAACCGCTCCCGGAGGGTATTGCTGATCTGGCACAGGACCTGGATATCACCCTGCTTCACACATCTATGCCCAAATTCGAATCCTGTGTTCTTCTGGGAAAACTGTTGGAAAAAAAATAGGGCAACACCATATTTCGGTTTACCGGAACAAATAGTATTGAAAACACGGATTTTGACTGAATAAGTTTTCAGCAAATTCCTGAATTTCTGACATAAACCAGATATGTGATGAAAATGAATCTTCAAGTACCACTGGATTCCTCCCGTTCTTCCCTTCTTACCCTTGAGATTATCTTCAAGCTCAAGGTCAGGGATGTCATGTCACGCAAGCTGATAACGGCTTTTAAAATTGACACCATGCGCCATACCCAGAAGCTCATGAGAGAGCACCACATTTCAGGGGTGCCGATTGCGGAGCACGGCAGGCTTTTCGGACTGGTTAGCGTGGACAACATCCTTAGAGCACTTGACTTCGGCTATATAGATGATACGGTGGAAGCTCATATGACCCGCAACCTGATTGTTCTGGAGGATGACATGCCGTTATCCTTTGCCATAACCTGGTTTGAGCGCTACGGCTTCGGCAGGTTTCCAGTACTGGACAAGGATGAAAAGCTGGTGGGGATCATCACCAGCAGAGATATTATGTCCAAAGTGCTTTCGGAACTCAATCATGAAGTCGACAGAATTGAAAACACCCAGATACTTCCCCCCACACTCAGTGGCGAGCGATACTACCGGGAATACAACGTCAAGAAGTTTGATTTTGAAAACGGTGGCAGTGCCTCAAACGAGTTCAGGAAAGTACTCAGGCAGCGAGGTTTCGACCCCAAAATCATCCGCAGAGTGGCAATTGCCTCCTATGAGCTGGAGATGAATCTTGTGGTTCATTCCCTGGGAGGAAAGATTGCCTGCTATATAGGAGATGACCGCATTGAGATCGTGGCAAAGGACTCCGGCCCGGGTATCCCGGACGTGGAAAAAGCCATGGTGGAAGGGTTCAGCACCGCAACGGAGTGGATAAGGAGTTTGGGATTCGGTGCGGGCATGGGGTTGCCCAATGTGAAAAGAGCTTCAGATGAATTTGACATACGTTCACAGACGGGACTTGGCACAATTGTAAAATCAACAGTATTTGTCAAACCCTCTGTTCAGTCAATAACACCGGCAGCAAGTGTGGAGGAGGTTGAATGAAAGCGCAAGATTTGCAGAAGGAACTCGGTCTTGAGGTAGTGCAGCCTCAAGGCCAGGAGAAGGAAGTGAGTTGCGGTTACACATCCGACCTTCTCAGTGATGTCATGGCCAATGCAACAGAATCTTGTGTTCTGATAACAATTCAGGCACATGTAAACACAGTGGCAGTGGCGGCCCTTACCGGGGCATCGGCGATTGTGCTCTGTAACAGCCGTCCAGTTCCCGATGACATGATTCAAGCGGCAGCCAAGGAGCAGATCGCCCTTTACAGATCAAAGGACAGTCAGTTCACGGTTTCTCATCTGGTCCACAGTAGTTTGAAGAAGTGAGCAGATGGAATTCAGAGCCGATTTGCATATGCACTCCTGTCTCTCTCCCTGCGCCTCGCTGGATATGTCTCCCAGCTTGATTGTAAAAACAGCGATTGAGAGGGGCCTGAACTGCATTGCCCTTACAGATCATAATTCGGCGGGTAATTGTGCAGTAACCAAAAGACTTTGCGATGAAAACGGGATATTGTTTTTTCCTGGAATCGAAGTGACTACTTTAGAAGAAGTACATATGGTGTGCCTGTTTAGCGATGTTCAAAGTGCCAAGGAGCTGGACAGAATTATTTATTCCAGACTTCCAGATATCAGAAACGACCCGGAGAGATTCGGCTATCAAGTGGTTGTAAACGAAAAGGAAGAGGTGGAGGGGTTTGTGGAAAAGTACCTGGGGATGGCCAGCACTATCTCTATTGATGAGTTGAGGGACTTAGTGATCAAGCTTTCAGGTGCAATCATCCCGGCTCACATTGACCGTCCTTCTTTCAGCATAGTATCTCAGCTGGGATTTCTAAGCGGAACATTTTCCGCAGTGGAACTTTCCCGAGCAACAGTTCGGCTTGGCCGCGGTTATGATCTGGCCGGGGATTATCCAACGGTTACCGCATCCGATGCCCACTTTCCTCATGAAATAGGTTGCGTGCATATAAAAATGGAACTGGAACACCCAGAATTTAGGGATTACTGCGGAGTGCTTTCCAGAAAGGAGTTCTCCATTGTTTCCGGACCTCAGAACGGTCCGGAGGAAGCAAACGGGAGTAGATATGCCAAATAAAAACTGTATCCTGCGGCTTTCCCGCTACAAAAACGCTCTTTACCGTTTCAAAACACTCGGTTTTGTGAAAATTTTTTCGGATTACCTGGCCGATGCGGTTGGAGTTACAAGTGCACAGGTAAGAAAGGATTTCTCCCTTTTCGGAATATCCGGCAACAAAAGAGGCGGCTACCAGATCGATGCCCTCATCGATAAGCTTAACAGCATTCTGGGCAAAAACGAACTACAAAAAGTAATACTGGTTGGAGCGGGAAACCTCGGCAGTGCACTGGTAAAATACAAGGCATTTGAAAACGAAGGTATCAAGATGATGGCCGCCTTCGATATCGACCCATCAAAGCACAATGCAAAACTCACTGTGCCGGTACTTCCGCTGGAACAACTTGAAGAGTTCGTGAGGGAAAATGAGATAAAGATCGGCATTATCAGTGTGCCTGAAATAGCGGCTCAGAACACTCTTGACCTCATGGTCAAAGCGGGGATCAAAGGCGTACTTAATTTTGCTCCGATACAGCTCAAAGCACCGTCAGAATGCACCATTAACAATGTCAATCTGGAACTGGAACTTGAGAATCTGATCTATTTCGTAAATACTTCCGAAACTGAACGTATTCTGAATTGATGTGAAGGTAAAGGCGGGAGATCAGGCCGGCCTCTAAAGGAGACCGGCCTTTTGTATTACTTGGAAACCTTTTTCTTGACTACTTTTTTCTTGGCCGGCGCAGGTGCTTCTGCCTTGGCAGGTGCGGGAGTTTCAGCTTTGGGAGCTTCAGCTTTAGGAACAGGAGCCTTCTTGGGAGCAGCAGCAGGTGCCTCCGCCTTGGGTGCAGCTTCCTTCTTCTTCGGTTCCACCTTGGCTTCGGAAGCAGACTTCTTCTCCATCTCAGCCATCACTTCCTTCTCGGCCTGAATCCAATCCTGAATGTGATAGCCATGCGCACCATTACGCTTAAGAAAGAGCTCATACGCCCTCTTTTCAATCAACTGTCTGACAGATTCCATTACTGCCTCCTTTAAATTTACGCTTTATTGTCAATTACATTTCCGATTGTCTTGTGGTTTGCAAAGTCCCCTCGAATTTAAAGTATAAATTATTGCAGGGTACCACATCAACAAAGTATGTGTTTTTTACGATTTTGGGCCCCAAGCGAAAACCCGGAAAGATTTTCTGTGTCAAGTAGTTTAAGCGCATCATGCATGACCTTGACTCCCCTTCTTCAGCTGCCGAGTTGTATATTTTCTCCTAAGATTTATTATCACCAGTAGCAAAACAGGATACCCGGCCGTGTCATCCAGAAAAAAGACACCAAACTCCGTACCAAACAGGGAAAAACCCGCTATTTCCGAAGGCGCGGCTGAACCGCTGGCTTTCGATGAGATAGTAAAGCGGGCCCTGGAGTTCTGCTATTCCCTGCCGGATTCCTTTCTTTCCTATAAAAACCAGATTTCCGAACTGCAGAACCGGCTCAGCAAGGGAAGGCTTCATCTGGCGGTTCTTGGTCAGTTCAACCGTGGCAAGAGTACCTTTATCAACGCTCTTCTGGGAATCAGAGTTCTGCCCACCTCCGTCCTCCCGTTAACCTCAGTTCCTACTATCATCGAATACGGAAACGAATCACGATGTACTGTTAGGTTTCTGGATGATAAACCGGATCTAATCATAGAGGATTCAATCCACAATATAGAAGAGACGCTGAGACGCTATGTGGCAGAGGAAAACAATCCTAAAAACCGTGATCAGGTTAAGGATGTCACCATTACCTGCACCAGTCCGCTGCTGCACAACGGAACCATACTTATAGATACTCCCGGATTTGGCTCCACTCACGAGCACAATACAAAAACCACCCTTGACCTGCTTGCAGAGTGTGATGCAGCCCTATTTCTGCTTTCCGCAGAACCGCCTATGACCCAGGTGGAAAAAGAGTTTTTAGCACAGGTTAAAACCTCCATTCCCAGAATCTTTTTTATCCTGAATAAAGTGGATCTGCTTACTGAAAGTGAAGCTGTAGATATTGACCGGTTCATAAAAGACATACTTCAGAACCAGCTTGGCTATTCTTCAGATCTACCCCTTTACCACACATGTGCCCTCAAAGGGGAGGAAGCGAAAACCACCAGTACTGAAGATCCCGACTGGAACGCCAGCGGTCTTGAAAATGTGAAACAGGAGATTCTCGATTTCATGGTCAGGGAGAAGTATTTTGCACTTTCAGAAGCTCTCCATGAGAAGTTCGAAGATGCTCTTAAGGGGATCAGAAACCAGCTTGAATCCCAACTTGCCAATACCCGAGCTCCGATTTCAGAGCTGGAGAAAGAGCTGAAGACCATCACACAGGCAATTCAAGAATTAACTCTGGATATGGAAAACGAGCAGAAGAAGGCAGCAAGTGAGAAAGTGGCAGCTCTGGAATATGTAAACGCATCAATAACGCAAACTCGAGACACTTTCAGCGCCGACCTTCTGGAATCCTTAGATAAGATTCTGAAAAATGCATTCTTTCCCTCGGAAGCATCCACAATCGCCTCTTCAGTTTTACCAAAGCAGGCAAACGATTACAGCTACAGAATCCTGACCAAAACGCTTGACAGTACCAATAAGAAGTTGCGCCGTGCGTTGATCAGTTTTCAGCGCACTTTTCAGTCCCAGACCAGCGAATTCCGTAAACTGATTGACTCAGAAAAACATCCTTCAGTTGCTCCTGAAGAGATCATGGAAGCCATTGAAATTCCGCTGATACATAAAGAAACCATTTTCGAAGACAAGCCTTTCCCCATGCCCCAGCCCCGGATTCTGGACATTTTCAAATCCAAGCAGAGCAGATTCGATGAAGTCAGATCCTTCTACTCACCGATTTGCGAAGAGATGATCGGTAATCAATTAGAGAAAATGCTCCAGTTCAGTTCAGAACAAACAGAGAACTCCTGGAATAAATTCCACGATGCTGTAACCGAATCCTACATGTCACTTATAAATGCCCTGAAGGACCTTTATGCGGGCAAGCGGCAACTCCTCGATACGACTCGCGAGGAACATAAGCCCGAAATCCAGTTTACGGAAAAAGAACTTGGATCCCTGGGTGAAATCGAAAAGCTAGTCAACAACAAGTACTGATATGAAAAAGGAGCAGAGGTTCACCCCCGGCTCCTAAAATCCTACAATAATTGATGTGGTGATGGAAGAGGTTTACTCCCCCATCATACCATTCAGTTCTGCACTGATAGCTTCGATCTTTTTAGCAACCACATCCATAGCCTGATTCAGTTCCATACCCTTTTCTGACCTGCATGAGGCATAAAACTTTATCTTTGGCTCAGTACCTGAAGGACGGGCTGTAACCACGCTCTCATCCTCAAGAATGAATTGAATCACATTGGATGATGGCAGATTGATATTCTTTTCAGTGGTGCCGGCGGAGGGATCGAAGGTTGTGCCTTCACGGTAGTCCTTCACTGCAAGCACTTTCTTGCCGGCAAACACCGCCGGGGGATTCTTACGCAGCTTTTCCATGAGCTCGTTCATGGTCTTGAGCCCGCTCTCACCCTTGAAAGTCTTGGAAATGAGAGCTTCCTGAAAATAACCGTACTTTTTCCAGATGATGCGGAGCTGATCAAGAAGCGTGCGCCCCTGGGTTCTATGGTACAGCGTCATTTCTGCGGTCATGGTGGCTGCAGAAACAGCATCTTTATCACGGACTTCTGTGTTCACCAGGTAACCGTAGCTCTCTTCACCGCCAAAGACGTATGAGGGACCATTTTCCTCTGACTCAAACTCTCTGATCTTTTCACCGATGTATTTGAAACCGGTGAGAGTGTCATAGATAAGAGCACCATATTCCTGAGCAATGAGCCTCTGGAGCTCGGTGGTGACAATGGTCTTTACGAAAGCAGGTTTGGCAGGAAGCTTTCCCATCTCCTTTCGGGAGCTGAAGATGTAATCGGCAAGCAGAGCCCCGAGCTGGTTTCCGGTGATAAGCACATAATCTCCTTTGTCTGGAGCGGCAATACCCAGACGATCGGCATCGGGATCAGTTCCCAGAACCAGATCAGCACCAACTTTACGAGCAAGATCGAGCGAAAGCTTCATTGCGGAAGCCTCTTCGGGGTTGGGGTACTTAACCGTGGGGAAATTGCCGTCGGGCTTTTTCTGCTCCTCGACAAAGATAACTTCTATACCCATATCCTTAAGAGCAGTTTCCACGGGCATGGTGCCGGTTCCGTGCAGAGGAGTGAAAACCACCTTGAGATCCTTGCCCTTTTCCTTAACAAGCGCAGGGCGGATTGACTGGTCCTTCACCATCTGAATGAATGGTCCGTCAACTTCCTTGTCAATCATCACCAGACTTCCGGAAGCAAGAGCGTCCTCTTTAGTCACTACAGAAATATCATTTGTAACAGCCCGAACCTCCTTTATGATGCCGGTATCATGAGGTGCAACTACCTGGGCACCGTCATCCCAGTACACCTTGTACCCGTTGTACTCGGGAGGATTATGGCTGGCAGTAACCACAATACCGGTAGTGGCTTTGAGCTGACGCACTGCAAAGGAGAGTTCAGGGGTGGGGCGCAGAGAGGTGAACAGGTAGGTTTTGATGCCGTTTGCGGCCAGCACCAGAGCGGCCTGGAGTGCAAAGTGATCTGAAAAGTTACGGCTGTCGTAAGCGATCACTGCCGAAGCTTTTTCCGCGGGGACTGCCTTTTTTATGTAGTTGGCCAGGCCCTGAGTCGCTCTGCGGACTGTAAAGGGGTTCATTCTGTTGTACCCGCCACCAATCACTCCACGCAAACCGCCGGTCCCAAAAGCCAGATCAGTGTAAAAGCGGTCATTCAGCTCTGTCCAGTCCTGCTTCTCAAGAAGCTGCTCAACCTGCCCTCTGAAAAAGGGGTCCTGTTCGAGGCTGATATAATCTTTGGCTTTCTGTGACAATACCTGAGTATCCATGAATTTGATTCTCCTGATGGCTAAAGATGGACGGGAACAAGAACCAAGAAAATAAATCAGGAATAAGGAAGAGACCACACTTCAAGTTTGGGGATTTTACTTAGGACTACCCTTCGACTCCGGCGGACCTGCGCTCTGGGTGAGCGGAACGGGCAGCTTCGTGCTACAAATCAAGTCCAGATTCATGATTGCGCAGTCATGCCCTCGTGAAGTCGAGCCGTCTCTTAAGATCCCCTTCGACTCCGGAAGACCTCGCTCCGGGTGAGCGGAACGTGACAGCTCGACCCAATTCGGGAGTTTTTCAAGATGCAAAACGGGAGAGATATCTTCAATCAACAATCAAAAATCATCAATTTTTGAAGATCTCCCGCCCACAATTCATTTATATCAGCGGTTCACGCTCAAGCTTAACCCCCTGCTGGGCAGCCTGATCAAATGCCGCCGCACTGCCCAGAACCGCAACAGACCATTCAGGGCTCTTGAGCACTGTCATGGCAGCTTCCGAAAGCTGCTGCGGAGTAGCTCCCAGCACAGCCTCCCGGAACTTCTGACGATAATCCCAGGTAAACCCGGTAAGGATATCCATGGTCTCCCCGAAACCCTGCCCGTGTGGACTCTTGGGAGCATCGATCCGGCCAATTGCCCCTACAATGCTCTGATCCACTTTATCTTCAGATATCATGGAGGCCACCTCGTTGAGACCGTGGTCAAAGTGATCGAGCGTCTGACTCAGATTGGGATCTCTGTAGGAGGCGCAGTTAAACACTGGATGGGAAATGGACATGGTAGCCATACCACCGTATGCTCCCCCCTCCACTCTCACCTTGTCCCAAAGGTAGCTTGTCGACAGATTGCGCGACAGCAGAAAGAGCCTGGCGTTCTGAGCAGCATCCATTTCTGAGAGCCTCCAGGAACGGGCCACGAAATTGACCGCAGAACTGATCTCCACACCGGTAAATTTCCCACCACCGACTTGTGGCAGATCGATATCCCCCATCATACGGTTCTTTTCGGGAAGTTTGGCCAGAAATGGCTCTAAAGCCCCCCTGAGCTCCCCGGGATTATCGGCTGTCAGAGATACCACACAGGTGCTTTTATTTATGATAAACTCATGAAGCTTTTTGCAGGAATCGACCACAAAGTCAAGGTCCTCTTTTTTCACCCGTGCATCGAGAAAACGCAGCTGGGTTATCCCCCCAAGCACCTCGTCAACCATGCGGGATTTCGAAAGCCTCGCCGAGGCGTAGGCCATGGCGAAATGATGCCCGGAACTGATCACCGAAGAATACATGCCATTACGCTCTTCAAGAAGAAGATCCTTTATCTGCTTGCGGTTTGTCAGATCGGGTGAGAGCATGATATCTGAAAGTATGTCGAGCATCTCCCCGAAACGGGAGGTGAGCGCTTTACCATGCAGAAATGTCATGAAGAACAGTTCATCGGAAGTGTTGATCCGGGTTTTGCAGGTCACCGAAGAATCGATCCCTCCCGTGGACAGACTCACCCGCTTGGCCATCTGCTCATAAGTGAACTCTCCGGCTCCACAGCGGGTAAGCAGTTCCAGATACACCGGAATGAAGGTAACCAGATCTGCAGGTATTCCCCTGAGATCAAAACCGATATCCAGATAAGCGATTCCCGAAGTGAAAACCGGGTGCATGTAAAGAGGCACCTTTCCAATGGAGCTTTTCTCCACCGGAACCTTCTTCCCCTCAGGAGGCATATCGCTCTTGGTAAGCTTTGGTAGTGAAGCCAATGCTTCGGGAGACGGCGGAGTCTTCTGCTGCTCAATGAGAGCGCGAGTGAGCTTAAGACAGCGCTCCTTGTCGGCATCGGTAAAGTTCTGTGTGAGGCGTCGGGCCTGTTCGGATGTCTGCTTTTCGAGTTTTTCGCCCATCTTGGCCGATGCCACAATGGTTGAAAGCAACTGGTGCTTGTTATCCAGAAGATTTTTACGGATAATATCCTCAAAGAAACCGCCCTTGGCCATCTGCTCCTTTATAAATGTAAGCGGAGTCTCAAAAGCCAGAAGCGCAAGAGGATCCCCGCCATGAACCCAGGACCGGTAGCAACGGTCGGCCAACCTGAGACTGTAAGGAAAATGTCCACCGGTGATCTCTCTAAGATGGAACTCCACCTGACGCAGCGACCCTTCCAGAAGATCCTTGTCAAGCCCTTCCTTGACCTGCTTTTCAAGAGTCTGCATTATAAGCGAGCGGATCTTTTCTGCATGTTCCGGACGGGTTTTCCTTAACCCCACGGCAAAAATGCTCTGGACAAGCTCGGCATCAAAACCGCTCATGTCATCCAGATCCTCCCCCAGCCCGGAATCGATAAGGGCACGCTTGAGAGGCGAGCTTTCGGTGCCCAGCAGATAGTGGGAAAGAATAGATCCGGCAAACGTGGTGACCGGATCTATGCTGTCACCGAAAATCCATACAGAAACCACGGTGGCCGTTCCCTCATCCTCCTTTGGCGCGGGAGCTTCAAAAGAGATGGAGCGCGGCTCATCCCAGAGCGGCTGCGGCTTGATGGATGAGTCTACCATGAGCTGCTCGAAGCTGCCCAGGTAATTATCGTTAAGAAAAGCGAGTGTTTTTTGGGATGGAAGATTCCCGTAAAGGAAAATAAATGAGTTTGAGGGATGATAAAATTTGGCGTGAAAATCCCTGAACTGCTCATACGTGAGATTGGGAATATGTTCAGGATCACCACCGCTTTCGTGATGATACGTGGTGTCTGGAAACAATGCGGAGAACGTGCGCCGCCCCACATGGCTTGAAAAATCGGAGAAAACCCCCTTCATTTCATTGTAGACAATCCCCTTAATGCCCACCGGGTCTGAAGGGTTCTCCACATCGAAATGCCACCCCTCCTGATAGAAGGTGTTCTCGGTGAGCATGGGATGAAATACTGCATCGCAGTAAACATCGACCAGGTTGTAATAATCGCGCTCCACCTGAGAGGACACCGGGTAGACAGTTTTGTCGGGGTAGGTGAGGGCGTTAAGAAAAGTCTGCAGGGAACCCTTGAGCAGCTCCTGGAAAGGATCTTTCAGCGGGAACTTCTTTGACCCGCACAGGACCGAATGCTCCAGAATGTGAGGAACTCCCGTGCTATCGCTCACCGGGGTGCGGAAAGCAATGGAAAAGAGGTTGTTTTCGTCGTCGTTGAACAGATGCAGCAGCCGCGCGCCGGTTTTGATATGGCTGAAAACGTAGGCAGTGGAATGAAGTTCGGGGATCTGCTGAATGCGTTCGACCCTGAATCCGCCGATGGCCTGATTAAGCTTGATGTCCTGTGCCGGGACTCTGTCCTTTTCCATAAGTACCTCTTTTCTATATAACCGTTTATCCTGTCTGATTTTGTATTCTTCAATATAAAAGAGGCCCCGCCCGAGCGGTTAAAGAAACGGCCCCAGAAGGGAGAGGAGCAAAACAGAGGCCAGAGGACAGAGGCCAGAGGACAGAGGACAGAGGACAGAG
>JAEZKC010000091.1 GCA_023436205.1 Fibrobacterota bacterium | reverse complement strand
CAGAGCCACAAAAACTTGACAAAGAAGGAAATACTGTCTCTTTACAAAATGTCCAGCCTCGAGAATTGATATTTTACAGTTACAAATACAATAGACGATATCTAAATATTAGTCATGTTGCTATTTATGTTGGTGATGGAAAGGTAGTAGAAGCTCTTAACGAAAGGACAGGAGTGGTGTTTCGTGATATGCAGAATTTAAGTGATATAGTTCTGATTGGTCGCCCTTAGTTGTCTATTTTTATTATAAGGAGATAAAATGAAGAGGTTTTCAGAGAGAAGTCAAAAAGGAAAGAGAAACTTAATAATATTATATTTTATTATATTTCTTTTTTTATTAGCTATTATATTTATTCTTTTAAATAATGTGGGTTTTTCTAAAAATTTAACATCTCTTATTCAAGTAGAAGATGAAATAAATGATTCCTTTACTAACCCTCCAGAGGATCAGTTTATACCAACTGTTGATAAATATGTTAGTGTTAATAAGGAAGAATTGTACAAGATAGAAGAGTCCGAATTTATTAATGATGCTATTAATTACTTAGGTTACTTTTATAGTACTGTTACAAATAATGATATATCAGATGGTATAGGTAACGGTGAACTCATTAAGTATGTTTATTCTACAGTTATTCCTAATTATAAATTCAATTCAAGCGAATTTGAAGAAGTGTTAATAGATGACCTTTCCGTTGGTGATCTTGGTTACACAAATGGTGTGTATGGAATTTACTTAGGTTATATCAATGAAAGGCGTGTTTTTTTGACTTCATCACCTATCGGAGCTTGCTATGAAATTGATCAAGGTATGGTCACACTAAATTACCTATCTGCCGATAGTAATGAACTTCTTTATGGTATGTTTCCTATGGCTTTTGAGTCTTTCTACCATAATCCAAACTTTGATTTTTCAAAAGGAAATAAGATAGATACTACAAAAATAAACTCGATATATACTGAAGAAACGATATATTCGAAGATAGAGAATTTAACTTACACTCTTAGCACATATGTAAATAAAGGTGATTATAAAAATGTCTTAAAGTACCTTAACACATCCTATTTAGAAAACAACATGTATGGGATTAATGAAAACCAATTTATCAAATATTTCAAATCTCTTTTTGGTTTAGAAACTACATTATTATCAACGCACAAGCAATTTTATTTTAAAATTGATTCCTATATTAAAATAGATGATAGTTATATTTGTGATATTAAGATTTGCTCCATGGATGATAATTATCAATTGGACTGGATAAGAACAACTACATTTACTATTTTCACTGATATGACATTTTTACCATGTTCTGTTTTAGATATTGATTTCGATGCTATTAAGTATGGTTTTGTCCACATAAACGAAAAAGAAACAGTAGTTCAATATGATGAAGTAGGAGGCGAAACGAATTCATATGATAATAACTTTATTCAGAAAGAGGATGGTCGAGTAGTTATAAGACAAGAGGGTTTTGATTTTGATATATCTCAAATATTAGAAAAACACTGAATGATGATTAAGCTTGATATTTTATCGATAATGAATCTATATCGAGTGCTAATTTAAAGAAAGAAGGTAATTTATGAAAAAGAGAAGAAGAAAAATTATTATTACATTAGTCGCGGTTATTGCTATTTGTATTGCTTTATTACTTTATTTTGTTAATAAAAATGATAGTAAACTAGGAGCTTATATTACTTATGAGACACCTCGCTGCTCATGTGAAGTAGGACAAAGAATAACGAATTACAATTTAATGTTTAGTTTTGATTCTAATAATAATACTATCCAAGTTGATTTTATGTGTATTAAGTGTGATCTCACCGTTGCGTCTGTTACAGTAACTAATTACCCACAAAATATTCTGGCCAAGATAGCAACTAATAGTAATGGAGAACAGTCATTAAACTTCTTAAGTATGAAACAATACGCTGGTTCTGAACCACGTATCTTTGAGGAAATAAAAAATCTTTCGGGATCTACTAATGTAACATCGATTAAATATGAGGAAAGCAAAATCAACAAAACTGTATTTGAGTTATATGAGTATAGCGACTGGACTAAAACAATTATCAACAGTCTCGGTATTTATACTGTAAATACATATAAAATAAGCTTTGATCCATGTGGTGCAACTGGAGTAATGGAGCCGATGAATTTTATATCTGGTCAATTACCTCAGTGTAAATACATGAAAGAAGGATATTTGTTTAATGGATGGTCGTTAGAGGGTGATAATATTCCTACCATACAGGACGAGGCATGGATAGAATTATCTAAAAACGTAACTCTTTACGCTTGCTGGATTGAAAACCCGTTTGATATTAATATTTCTAGCGAAGACGAATCAAAAGGAACAGGGAAAATTGATAGTTTATATGGTCGTCAATTAACGATTTCTGCAGAAGCTAAAGTCGGGTATAGGTTTAATGGATGGTATGAGAACAATGTTTTATTATCACAAGAACTTACTTATACGTTCTCATTGCCAGAAAAAAGCATTTCATATGTTGCTAAATTCGAACCAGCAGCTAATATAGTGAAAATTATTGATGGTGGTGCAGGTTATAAAGGGGATAGTCTTGAATGCATGGTCGGTACC
>JAEZKC010000130.1 GCA_023436205.1 Fibrobacterota bacterium | reverse complement strand
GAGCGAAACTGTGATGGAAAAGCTCCATAAGAAAGCACAGATGCTCGGGAGAGGAACAGTTGAAGTTCACGAATACTATTCAGGATTTGTTCGTTGATGCAGGATTAAGAAACCCCGGCCTGACGGTTGGGAGACATGATGGAGAAACCCCGACCTTACGGTCTGGGGCTCTGATGGAGAAACCCCACCCTTACGGGTTGGGGCTCTGATGGTTAGGGGGTTGTGCAGTTCAGTAATTCGATGACTGCCGGTAACTTTTTCATATTCCTGATCAGGAAGTCGGCGTCAACCAGCGAATCCAGGAACATGGTTGAAGTATAAAAAACTGTATGCAGTCCTGCCTTTTTTGCCGGGGAGATATCCTTTGCGTAATCATTTCCAATCATGACAGCTTGGGTTGGATTCACTCCCAGTTGCGTTACCGTTTGGTTGAAAAACTGCAGATCCGGTTTTTCATACCCCAGTTCCCTGGAAGTAAAGACGTGGTGAATGTATTTGTCTACGTCAGCTCTTTTGAAAGCCTCTCTCATTAGAAGACAATCGGAATCACCGGCGTTTGAAGCAACCGCGATAGTGTAATGAGCACTCAGCTGCTCAAGCGCATTTTGAACATTGGGCATCAGTTCAACTTCAGGCCAGGAGGCCATGGGCCCGCTGTACTGAGGAAAATCTTTCATCAGGGTATCACCCCAGTCGAAAATCAGTGCTTTTATCATATTTATCGGGTTGTGCGCTATTCGTCAATGGGGAATGTTTGAGAACTGAAATTACTGTAAAAACGACCCTCGTCGGCGGTAAACTTAAGTACGCAGTAATCAGGATCTGTTACACCTCCCGGATAGTACATCTCATCACCCTCCATCCAGATCATCTTCTTGCTTTCGGCATCCTGGAGCACCTCCATCTGCCCTTTCATCATTACACCCTTGAAAGCCTTCGAGTCATAAAAGTAAACGCATGCCTTGGGATTGCTTGAATACTGCTTCACTCTCATGGAACTCGTATTGGTAGTCAAAAACAGTTCCTTTATGCCGTTTCGTTTTCTGGGCGGGAGCATGGCTTTTGTATTTGGAAAACCGTCCTCATCGACTGAACTAATAATTGTCACCTGTGTTTTATCGATCAATTCGCCAACGGTTTTGGTTGCATTTAGCATTATTACTCCCTTTCCGGTTGTTGATTAGTCAAGCGGCGCATTACTTGCACTGAAGCTTCAGTTTCATTGTCTTTTCAAAATCATCCAGAATGTCATCATCTCGTATTTCAAATATGCAGGGCTTTGATTTCCCCACATTTTTGGTTGCCATAATTTTCTGCACCATCTGTTCACTGATCCCGGATGCAAGTACTTTGTCGAGGTATTTTTCGGGAAAATAGATAGTGGCTTTCATGAAACCTTTCCACGCCGACATCCAGGAGATGGTTCTCTTTTTCTTCTGAACTTTGCATAACCATGCTTTTCCGTCGCGGTAGTATCTCCACTCGCGAGTCATTTGATCCCCGTCGAAGATTTCAAGCAGCTTTGCGTATGATTTATAGGACTTGCCCAGGATTTTGCGGAGTACTGTCTCGTCGGGATAGACGTTTTCATCCTTTAGTTCTATAGAATTGATGGTTTCCATTTACAGTACCTCTATATGGAATAACTACTTATGTAAGGAAAATAGTAATGGAGAATAGCAGGTGTGTAAAGAATCCTGACACCTGGCGATAGGTCGAGGTGTAAAGAGGAGTTATTCCTCAATACGTGATCGATAAACTCCGATGACTATTTTTGATGGAGCTACTATGCGGGGGATTGTGATGGTGACCTGAGAGGCGTCTTCGCCGTTAACAGAAAGATGAAGATTACCCTTCGACTCCGGCGGACCTACGCTCTGGGTGAGCGGATGGGGCGTAGGGTGGTCCTGTAACCTTTCGGGCTTCTTAAAAATCGAGATCATCAATCAACAATCATCAATTAACAATTCCCTTTTGATTCCCGCCTGCCCGTTCATTATGTATTTTACAGTTCCTCAGGAGAGGTGCCCGAGTGGTTGAAGGGGACGGTCTCGAAAACCGTTGTACCTGTATGGGTACCCAGGGTTCAAATCCCTGCCTCTCCGTGTTTCTTCCCTCTTTTGGTATAATTTCCCATTAAAATCAACAGCTTAGCGGGCTTTCTGCCGGGCAAATCGCCTATTTTGCCACTCGTCTCACCTTAAACAATTTGCTTTTTCGATCCTTTTGTTGTATTTTTCGAATTCAGAGTCGAAAAAATGTGTCCACTTTTCAAAAAAACGGAAAGGTAGTGCATGGACAGCAAATCCCAGAGAAAACAGGCTGTCATCAGTCTAAAACAGAACCTCATCCTGGATGCCGCTCTCAAGGTAATCGCAAGGGATGGCTACCAGGCTGCCCGCCTGGAGGATATTGCCGAGGAGGCGGGGTTCGCCAAAGCTTCGCTTTATCATTACTTTCCTGACAGGGAGGCGCTAGTGCTCGAGCTTATCCTTAGGGAGCAGATGCTTATTATCGAGCAGTGTGATGAGATCAGTGCAAGCGATGCTCCGGTCAGCCAAAAGCTTAAGAACGTGATGAAAACTTTCTTTACAAAGCTCAAGTCGCATGCTCAGTTTGCAAACGCCATGGGGGTAACCACTCCCAGCGGGATGTCTAACTTTGCGGGAATCGCAGCCAAGCATTCCGAGCTTTTTGAGGAGATGCAGAGTCGTAAATGTGAAATCAATAAAAGGATAATGTCGCTTATCAAGGAAGCTGTTGATAAGGGCGTGCTTACGGTTCCCATAGATCTGGGAACTGTGAGTACCTATATCATGGCAATTGTGCACAGTGTCTTTATGGATGCCTATCAAAAAGGTGTGGAAAGCTATGACTTTGATTCTGCAGTGGATCGATTTTTTGTCTTCCTTGGACCATGGATCAGGGAAGAGTCCGGCGGTGTGCCGGCAGGGGAGGGATCATGAGTAGAAAGTTTAGGGCAGTCCTGTTCTTTCTGGGTGCTGCGGTTGCAGGCCTGTCGGCACAGGAGAAAGCGTTGACTGTTGACGACTGCATTAAAATGGCCATGGAAAACAATGTGAAGGTGGAGATCGCCCGGGAGAAGATCAATGAGAAGACTGCCGGGGTGAAGGAAGCATCGGCGTCGATGCTGCCCAAAGTTTCGGCGAGTGCAAACTACACCCGTCTGGGTGAAGCGCCAACCATGGAATTTAATGGAATGCAGTTCAAGGCTGGAAATGAGAACATGTACAGCACTTCTCTTTCGGTAACTCAGCCACTCTATACTGGCGGGAAGATCACCACCGGTCGGCGAATGGCATCAATGGGGTTGTCTGCAAGTGAGTATCAGAGAGATGCCGCAGAGAAGGATGTAACTAAGGATGTAAAGAAAGCCTATTATTCTGTTTTAGCGGCTCGAAAGAGTTTAGTTTCTCTGGATTCATCCATCGCCCTTATGGAAGTTCTGGTCAGGGATATGGGTAATGCTGTGGATGTGGGGATGCGCGGCGAGAACGAGAAGCTTCAGGCAGAAGTGCAGTTACTCAACCAGAAGCTTACTCGTCAGCAGGCAGCCAGCGGAGCAGAAGTAGCTACCGATATGCTGTGTGCGCTTATTGGTAAACCTATAGGTGATTCACTGGTACTGGTGGAGGATCTTGAAGCTCCTGAAGCATTCACTTTACCCAGTTTGGAATCTCTTCAGGCCAAAGCGACAAAGAACTATCCTGAAGTCAAGGCTTTGGAGGAGCAGCTTGCTATAGTGGAAGCATCCAAAAAGCTAGCGGAAGCATCTTATCTTCCAAATGTGCTGGCATCTGCCGGTCTTTCCGGAAAGAGTACAGGGGTGGATGAATTAAAGTGGCAGAATGATCAGTCCATCTCGCTACTCCTTCAATGGGACCTTTACGATGGAGGTGCGGCCTGGCAGAAGAGAGCTCAGGCTGTATCACAGATGCGACAGCTTAGCCTTACTCTTCAGGACTTGCGGACAAATCTCGAGCTCATGGTGAAGAACAACTATAACTCCCTTAAAGTTGCTTTCGAGGGACTTGAGATTGCCCGTAAAAGTATCGAGCAGGCCAAGAAGTCTTACGACATTACCTATGACAAGTTTCAGCAGGGCCTTGTCATAAGCAGCGAACTGCTTAACGTGCAGAACTCTCGCCTCATGTCGGAGATCAATTACTACCGCGCGCTGAGCGACTATTTTTCAAAACGCGCGGAGCTCGACTACCTCATTACACTTGAGAACTAATGCCGAAAGGAACGGTTATCCTATGCTCAGGAACATGAACAGATCTAAAAACGTGGTTTTAGTTGTCGCCGCCGGAGTTATGCTGGTAATTGCCGGATGCGTGAAAAAACAGTCCAAAGAGGAGACTGTGCAGAATGTGGAAAAGATTGTGCTTCCGGTGAAAGCCGCGGTGGCTTCCAAGCAGGATATTGCAAAGTCACTGAAGTTTTCAGGCACTATCGATGCTTTCAAGAGAGCGGTGATTGCACCTGCAACTCCGGGAAGCAGAGTGAGAAAGATTTACGTGGAAGAGGGGCAGCTTGTCAGAAGCGGACAGCTTTTGGCAACCATGGAGGACTACCAGCTCCAACAGTCTGCAGCTAATCTTAATCAGCTTCAGGCAGATTACGAGCGTATTAAGATTCTTCATGAGCGCGGCAGTGTCACATCCCAGCAGCTTGATCAGATAAAAGCCGGTTACGAGGCTGCAAAAGCAGGGTATGAACTTCTCAAAAACTCCGTGGAATTGCGTGCTCCCTATTCCGGTACTATTATCGGTCGTTATTTCAATGAAGGTGAAGTGTATAATGGTGCCCCCGGGGCAGCGGGTGTGGCCGCCATCGTGGAACTTGCTCAGCTTGAACGGATGAAGATCGAGATCATGGTGCCTGAGCAGGAGTTTGTACTTTTGAGACCGGGTCAGGCCACTATAGTCAAGGTGGATGCCTATCCCGATACTGTTTTCGAGGGAAAAGTGTACACAGTAAATCCCTCACTGAACAGAATGAGCCGCACATCGAGAGTGGCCATAGAGATTAGTAATCCCGGTAAACTTCTGAAGCCCGGCATGTTTGCCAAAGTGGAAGTGGTGACCAGTACTAAAAGCGGAGTGCTTGCCATTCCCAGCACTGCTCTTGTCAGACGTGACGGGGAAACCTACGTTTTTACCGTTGCAAACAAAGCAGCTCCGTTTGAAACTAAACCATCTATTGTCAAGGTTGCGACAGGAATGTCCAATGATAATCTCACCGAGATTGTAACGGGCGTTAATGAAGGTGATGTGGTGCTTACCGAGAATAACGTGAGCCTGGCCGAGAATACAGACATCAATGTCGTTTCCATCGAAGCGGCTGTCAAGGAGTAAACGATGAATTTACCAAAGCTTTCCGTAACCAGGCGTGTTACCATAAGCATGCTGGTTCTGATTATAATGCTCTTTGGCTTCATATCGTTCAAGAAGCTTGGTCTTGACATGATGCCGGAGCTTGAGTTTCCGATTCTTACGATTTCCACGGCATACGAAGGTGCTGCCGCTGAGGATATCGAACAGCTTATCACTCGTCCCATTGAGCAGGCGGTATCCACGATCAAGGGGGTCGATAAGATTAATTCCACATCATCTGAGGGGTTATCAGTTGTAACAGTATCCTTCGAGTGGGGGACCAATCTTGACTTTGCAGGTCAGGACATTCGCGAAAACATCAGCCGTATGCGGAGGTTCATGCCTGACGGTATGGATGACCCCATGGTGATGAAGATGGATTTCGCCGCGTTCCCCATTATGCTCATGGGTGTTTCCGGAATGGAAAACACCAAGGAGCTGAAGTCTTACCTCGACAACACCCTGGCACCGCGAATCGAGCGTCTCGACGGAATAGCCAGTGTGAATGTGGTTGGTGGTCTTGACCGTGAGATAAATGTTTTTCTGAATAGAACAAGACTTGACCAGTACAGAATCGGTCCCGAAGCGGTCATGGGGGCGCTTGCCGCTGCAAATATGAACGTGTCAAGTGGTCACGTGAGCACCGGGCATCAGGAGTATCTTGTGCGGACCATGGGTGAATTCAAGGATGTGAAGACGATCGGAAATACGGTTGTCACATCCCTGGGTGGTTCACCAATCAGAATCAATGATATTGCTCAGGTGGTGGACACCTTTGCTGAAAAACGCAATTACATGCGTCTTAATGGTAAAGATGGTGTGATCATGCTTATCACCAAGCAGAGCGGATCCAATACACTGGCCACGGTTAATGGTGTCAAGGCGCTACTCAAAGAACTTAAGCCCACCATGCCACCGGATATCAAATTTATGACTATCTTTGACCAGGGTGAAACTGTTGAGCGGGTGACAGGCAATACTTCCGTGTCAGCCATTGTGGGTGCGCTGCTTGCAGTATTCATGCTCTGGTTGTTTTTGCGTAACTGGCGTCCTACGCTAGTGATCACACTGGCCATCCCGATTTCCATTGTGACAACCTTTATTGGAATGTATGCTCTGGGGTATACCCTGAATATCATCACCCTGGGAGGTTTTGCACTGGCTGTCGGCATGCTGGTCGATAATGCGGTGGTGGTTATTGAAAATATCTATCGTCACCTCGAGGAGGGTGCTCATAGAGTTGAGGCGGCCATTGTTGGGGCAAACGAAGTAGGTATGGCGATTACTGCTTCCACTTTGACAACCGTGGCGGTGTTTGTGCCTCTGGCGCTTTCAGGCGGCTACGCCGGAAAGATTGCTCAGCCGCTGGCGCTCACCATCTGCGCAGGTCTGGGAGCATCCCTTTTCGTGGCTATCACTATCATCCCCATGATGGCTTCGGTGATTTTCAAGAAGCGCAGACTTCATGGAGTGGAAACTGTTGAGGCACATGGCGGCAAGTTTTTCCATGGTTTTCAAAAGAGCTATGAAGGCGCTCTCGGGTGGGCTCTTGACAAGGGCTGGCTTGTGCTGATTGTCACACTTCTGCTCTTTGTGGCAAGTATTGTGGGAGTGAGCAAAATTGGTGGTGAATTTATGCCTGAAGGCGATGACGGCATGGGGCAGATCACCTTCAAGCTTCCAGTTGGTACCAACCTCGAGGAAACGAACCGGTTGATAAGTGCGATTGAGAAAAAATGTATGTCTGTACCGGAGATGGAAGGTGTCGCCGCCATGATCGGGCGACTGGGAAATCAGGGTTCAGGTAGTAACGATGTCAATGAGGCACAGATTTTCTTCAGACTCAAACCGTTTGAGGAAAGAAAAAGATCCACAAAGCAGGTGGTCGACGAACTTCGTGCGTCAATACCTGATCTGCATGATGTTATGGTTGATTTCCCTGCAATGGGATCAATGGGTAGTTCCGCAAATCCTATCGAGATCAAGCTGTACGGTAAAGATCTCGATGAATTGAAGGTCTATGCCGATTCCGCCAAAGCCGTGATGAGCCGGGTCGAGGGTCTTAAAGATATCAACATATCCATGCGTGAAGGTAAACCTGAACTGCATATAATTCCCGACCGGGACAAGGCAGCCATTATGGGGCTTACCATGATGGATATCGGAAACGGTATCAAGTACGCCAACCTTGGCCAGGTGGTTACCCGCTACAGAGAAGCTGGAGAAGAGTTTGATGTACGTATTCGGTTTGATGAACAGGATCGGTCGACAAAGGAACAGGTTATTTCCATTCCGCTTATCTCCCGTACAGGAGTGGTTTCGGAAGCGGGTAACCTTGGGGATGTGGCTTACGAGAGTGGCCCCATTTCCATCGAAAGAGAGAACCGGGTCAGAAAAATTGTGGTGACTGCCAAGACCAGCGATCGTAACGTGCAGGGTTACATGCAGAAAATCCAGGCACAGCTTAAGCCCATGGAAGGGACCATGCCCAACGGCTATTTCGTTGAGTACGGGGGATCTTTCAAGGATATGAAGGAGACTTTTCGGGATTTGGGTTTGGCACTCTTAATCGCCATTATACTTATATACATGGTGATGGCTGCCCAGTTCGAGAGTTTCTCTCAACCTTTCATCGTGATGTTCACGGTGCCGCTTGCTTTCATAGGAGTGATCGGAGGACTGGCGATTATGGGTCACCCGCTGTCGGTTCCCGCGTTCATGGGAATTATCATTCTGGCGGGTATAGTGGTGAACAACGGTATCGTGCTGATATCGTATGTTAACCAGCTTCGTCAGGAGGGGGTATCCAAGCGAGAGGCATTAATCAGAGCGGCAGGCGTTCGACTCAGGCCGATTCTGATCACTTCGCTTACAACCATCATAGGCGTGCTCCCGATGGCGCTCACTCGCAGCCAGGGTTCTGAGATGCAGAGCCCAATGGGAACCGCAGTGGCTTTCGGACTGGCTTCCTCCACGTTCCTGACTCTGTTTGTAGTGCCTATTCTCTACAGTGGAATAGACAGTATCTCTCATAAGCTCACCAGGGGGCTCAAGAATGTAGTGCTGGGGAGCCACGACGCATAGGAGAATCGATGATTGTTGGTTGATAATTGTTGATTTAAAGAGTAGGGGAATCCGGGGTAGTGTGAGCTGCTCCGGATTTTTTTTATCAGGTTTTGAAATTCTAATGCACAATCCAATAATCAGCTGATGCCCTCATCGGGCATTAAAATTGTTACTAGTTTTGATCGGCTTCACCTATATTAACTACCTGCCATAACTTACCAACCGCAACAAGGAGTATAAGATGAAAGTCGTTATCACCGTTACTGCAGTATATGATCTTCCTGATGATGTGGAACTCGAAGAGGTCAGCGATGACGGAGTCTCCTATGGTCAGCATATCGTCTACAACAACCACAAACTTCAGCCGGTAATCGAATTTCTGGAATACGAAGGAAAAACGGAAGACACTCACAGTTGGGGAGAGCCGAAGGAAGAGGTGGACGAAATCTATGATGCCATCGAGTCTGAAGAATACACCGTTATTACTCTAGATAAAGAAGAAGAGGAATAATAGCTCATAAAGAGATGGAGCTCCTGCTTGGGGAAGCTCCATCTTATCTGATTTCAGGGTTTATTCCATGCCGGATTACCTGCCAGAACTCCTCCAAAAGCCGCCGCAAGTCCGCTTAAGACAAGTGCAAAGAAAACTCCTGTAGCCGCTGCCGCCACTGCAGCCTTGGCAGCCTGGGCTCTCTGCTGTACAGCTTGAGCCAGCTGTTGAGCCTGATTGATCCAGGCATTGACGGTAGAATCTGCCTGTTGCTGAGACATATCGGTGTGGTTTGCCAGAATGCTGGTCACTTGCTGGCGCATATCCTGAGAGAGATCGCCTTGGGCCAGTATCTGGTTTATGGCATTTAGAATAGTTTGCACATCCTGCTGAATTGCCTGACGTTCCTGAGGGGAAGCTTCCTGAGCTTGTTGAATAAGCTCCTGAGCCTGTTCCTGTACTCCGGCTAGAGGAGATTGCCCGTCTCCCAGCATCTGTGCGGCAGAGGGTACAAGGCCGGCAGCACCTGACAAAGCTGATCCCAGAGTACCGAAAACTCCTCCGAGAACCGCGCTAATGCTGGTGGCAGTCAGGTAGATGGAAAATATGGCGGTAAGTCCCCATACCACCAAACCGTTAAGTGCCCTGTCGAGTCGCACCGCATCACCTGAAAGCCGCCCGGTTACCCAACCGCCGCAGAAAAGGGCAATGATGCCGCTTATGACCAGCCAGATGATACTGCCGGTGGCAATAGCACCGGGGTTGGGATCCTGAAAGGGGTTGATGGAAGCCAGTCCGATTGCCAGTCCTAAAACACTTAACGTGATTTGTATTCCGATAGCCACAACAGACCCAGCAAAGATGGCTCCCCAGGATACCCGTTTGTACCAGGGCGTTGAAGCCTTTGAAACATCGGTATTTAGAACATTGTCAGCCATACAGCTCTCCTTTTCTGAACAATGAAGAAATTTGAAGTCCCGTATAGCAAGTGAAAAGCAATAGTTGCGCCCCGTTAAGCGATTCATCTGTGGTACACCCTCTATGCACAGTTTATTTTTTCCATTTGCAGAGGAGGAACAATGGCTGGAAAGAAATCAGTATCCGGCAGGAAAAAGGTCGTAACCGATGTAATTAATCGCAAAATTTTTGTACTTGATACTAATGTACTGTTGCACGACAGCTCCAGTATCTACCAGTTTGATGAACACGATGTGGTAATTCCCATCACCGTGCTTGAAGAGCTGGATCAGTTCAAAAAGGGCAATGAATCACTCAATTATCATGCCCGGGAGTGCCTTCGTGCCCTCGATGCGCTTAGCGCTGACGGTCTTTTCACTGGCGGGGTGCAGATCGGGCCGGATCAGGGTTTCATATCTGTTCGACTGGAGATGGCATTCTCTCCGGAGTTCTCTCTCAATTTTTCAAGCAGCATTCCCGATCATCACATCCTTCACATAGCCTTCACTCTTGCCAAGGAACAGCCTCATCGTCAGGTTATCCTGGTTACCAAAGATGTTAACCTGCGCATGAAAGCCAAATCGATCGGGCTTATGGCTCAGGATTACACTACCGATCATGTGCGGGATGTTTCCTCACTTTACAGAGGGTACCGTCTTATCGATGGTGCACCCGAGGAGATGATTGTAAATCTGTATGAGGACCCGTTTTCTTCTCAGGTTGAGATTCTTGGAGAGCTGAGTTCTCCTTTTAACTCCAATGAGTATGCGATTTTGAGGAACAGCAGAAAATCGGCTCTGGCACGATATGATTCTGAAACACTGAGTTTCAAGCATATCGATAAGGTGTCTGCCTATGGAATAGTGCCTAAAAATGCCGAGCAGACGTTTGCTCTGGATGCTCTAATGAATGATGAAATCAGGCTGGTTACCGTATCCGGGAAAGCAGGCACGGGAAAGACGCTGCTCGCCCTTGCTGCGGCACTGGAGCGCCGACGGTTTTACCGGCAGATTTTCATGGCTCGACCCATAATTCCTTTAAGTAATAAAGATATCGGCTATCTTCCGGGGGATATCAATTCAAAACTCAATCCTTACATGCAGCCCCTCTTTGATAATCTTGGTGTGATACAGAATCAGTACCCGGAAAACGATCCAAAGCACCAGAAGATTCGTGAGCTTCTCGATAATGAAAAGCTTATCATCGAAGCCCTTTCCTACATTCGCGGTAGAAGCCTGGTTAAAGTGTTTTTCATTGTGGATGAGGCGCAGAACCTTACTCCTCACGAGGTGAAAACGATAATCACCCGCGCAGGTGAAGGTGCAAAGATCGTTTTTACAGGTGACATTTTCCAGATTGATCATCCCTATCTTGACAGCCAGTCAAACGGATTAAGCTATCTGATCGAGAAGATGCAGGGGCAGAAGCTCTATGCACATATCAATCTGCAGAAGGGGGAGAGGAGTGAGCTGGCGGAGCTGGCAAGTAATTTGTTGTGAGAAGCCAGAGGCCGGAAGCCAGAGGCCGGAAGCCAGAGACCGGAAGCCAGAGACCGGAAGCCAGAGCCCGGAGACCAGAGACCGGAGACCAGAGACCAGAGCCCGGAGACCAGAGACCAGATA
>JAEZKC010000022.1 GCA_023436205.1 Fibrobacterota bacterium | reverse complement strand
GATTCATGGGAAAATCACCTGAACGGCCACTGGAAGCTTGACGAGGGAAGTGGCACTGCCGTAAATGATGCTTCAGGGAACAACATTACCGGTACCATAAGCGGCGGCTCCTGGACAAGCGGCAACTGGGGCGGAGCCTATACCCTGGCGGCAGGTAATAATATCACCATGGGCGATGTGTCTTCCCTGAACGGGGTAGGCGGTTTCACGGTGATGGCCTGGATTAAACCTTCTGTAGCACTTTCGACAACATCATACATTTTCGGGAAGTATTCCGGTGCGGCAGGCTACAGAGTAACCGGTGATGCAGGCAAGCTGGCTCTAACACTCAACGGCACCACTCTGAGTGGTGGAAGATCGCTTGGTACCGGTACATGGAAACATGTTGCGGTCAGCTTTGACAGAGAAAACGATCGTGTCATGTTCTATATCGATGGTAAAGTGGAGAGGGTTTTTTCCGGCGGAAATTATTCGTTAAGTGCAACTGATGCAAATGCTCTAATTGGGGGTGGTTTTTCGGGGGATATCGATGATGTGCGTTTTTATGCAGAGGCGGTATCGGAGAATTCTCTCAAAGCTATTTATCAGCGCGGCTTCCGTTCATCGGAAGGTTTTTATCAGGTAAGGGCAGATGACAACAGCGCGCTTCATGTGGAGATGAGTGGCTATCCAGTTAATCGCAGGTTCCCCGTTTTTCTCATTCAGAACTATTGGGCCGGAGCTTTGCCCGCAGCGGGAGCAGTGGTGCTCGATGGAGTTGCGTTGACAAAAGATGTGGATTATTTTGCCAGGCTTGATGGCAGTCAGCTGCTTTTAGGCATAAATAGGGTAGTATCCAGAAAAGTTAGCAGGCTTTACGTACACAGTACAAGCGGCAGTGGAGCCAAGGCGGTGAATGCCACAAGGCAGATGAGTTGCGGTGTTGATGATGTGAACGGTACCAAATATGTATGGGTCAAAAATTTTATTGGTGATCGTTTCGGCAGTTCGTCAAGTAATCAGTTCTATCTGAACTGGAAGATGCTTAATTCTGCACAAAGTAAACGCGGAGAAATGTGGCATTTTGCTTCATCCGCAAGCAGTCCCGGCAAGCTGGTTGACACTGTGAATACATTGAACATGCTTCCTGCTCTCAGTGATAATTATTCATCCTGGACTGACATCTGTTTTAATTTGAACAATCAATGGACCAAGACCACTCAGCATGTCACCAACAGTTTTAATTTCGCAGTTGTAGAGAGCACATCTGTCCGGGTTGTTCTCAGTGTGGATGAGAGAGTGGTGGAACTTAATTCCGAGCGGTTCAAGGTGAAGACACGCTGGACCATTTATCCTACCGGGCAGATTTTCAGGTATGATAGTTTATATCAACTGACACGTGCACCGACCGGTGTGTATTTCGGGGCTTTTTTTGGACAGAATTCGACAGCCTCCATTATCTCAAATACTGCCAAAAAGCGCGGAGGCGTCGTGTACACTGGTGCTTATCCTGATTTCACTTACGCGTGGCTTTCCATGAGAAATGCAGATGCTTATCAGGCGAATCCTTTCGATAGTGATGTAATAATTACTGCAGGCAATTCATACCGTACGGGTTTCGATTTCGGAGATGCCAGCGCTCCAGCCATTTGGAATTCCACATCTATGCAGACTGCGGTGTATCTTGACATTCAGCATTCAAACATGAGTAGTAACTATATCGATTCTGTGGGGCGTTCGGTGCAGGATATAGGGACCGGTGGAGCTGCTCTTCTTATGATTGACGGATCTCTGGTCACGAGCTCCACGGGTGATTTGAACAATGACGGGTTCAACGAAAGTGAGGGAGCATATGTGGTGCAGGCTTCCGGCAACAGCATGCATTTCAAACTTCCGGCGCGAAAGGATACCTGCAGATTCTACCCTGCTTTCAGAGTTACCAATTACACCGCCCAGAAGAAACCTCAGTATGTCTATGTTTACAGGGGAAAAACTGCCGGCGATACGCTTTCTCTTCTGGAAGGATATCAGTATAATATTCATCATAACAAGGCTACTAAGGAACTTGTACTACAGATCGACAGCGTCTTTTGCGATACTGTGGGTATCTATTTGTCCTCCGACATTACTCTGGCAGTCACTATGTCGGAATTTTACGCACTTTCCGGTGATGGAGTGGACACCCTCAAATGGCGCACCGAAAGTGAACACGAAAATTTGGGATTCCATATTTATCGAAGGGTAAATCCCTTGTTTCTTGACAGTATCGCTTCATTGGATGATACCATCGAAACCGATGCCGCCCTGAAGCTCTATAAGGAAAAACGGGTTTCTTTCAGAGACACCGGATGGGTGAAAATCAATAACAGAATTATTCCCGGTGCAGATGCGGGAGTATCCTACGGTCCGAGAGAGTATACTTTCGAGGACAGGGGAGTATATAATCATCTGCTCTACGAATATATGCTGGTGGCGGTGGATTACTCCAATAAGCTTGATACGGTGGCCTTCGCTCAGGCCATGCCGCTGTCCCGGCTTCCGGCACTGTTCCGACTCGGTCATAATTACCCCAACCCCTTCCGGGGACTCACCACCATTACCTTTGATCTGCCGGTGGATACGAAAGTGCTGCTTGAGATCTATGATCTCAAAGGACGTATCGTCAGGCGGGTGATCAAACCGGACCGTCCATTCAAGGCTGGATCTCACAAGGTGATCTGGGATGGTCGCGATGAATGGGGCAAGAGTGTGGCTTCAGGGCACTATCTATACAGGCTCACCACCAAAGGATTCACCAAGACTCGCAAGATGGTGCGGTTCTGAGATTGCCGGGCTAACTGCTCTATTGGATACTAGTCTATTTTTGAGACAGATAATCGGGATCATCACCGCAGAACCATCCCTCCTCCAGCTCGTGATTGCTGGACTCCGATCACTATTTAATTGAGATACTTCAATGCGGGATAGGGGGCTGGTGACCTATAAGGCGTCTTCGCCGTTAACCAGGAAGCCTTTTGAGAAGCCGGAACAGGAATTTTCTCACAGAGGACACTGAGGTCACAGAGGTAGGAGAAGGATCTAGAGATGATCTTTCACTTGTAGATTCGTGCTTATAAAAGTCATTCTAGCATCGACTACTTGAATACTGACTGCTTTTCCAGCCTACAGAAACTATTTTATCCATATAAACAGTTGCGCCACTACAGAGAGGAGCTTTCATGAAACCGAAAAAGATGCTCACCGGGTTGACGGCAGTATGGGTTCTGATCATCCTTCTGGAAGGTGTTTCCTCCATAGTACGGGCCTTCTACACCCGCAAAATGAACAACCCCACAAAGGTTGTCTATGGATCTATTCGCTACGGAAAAACAGTTCTTATGATTATTCTGGCGGTCTTTAACGTACTATTACTCTCCCGCCAGCTCGATGATTTCTAGTGCACTCTTTCGCGGAGGTAATTACGAATACAATCTATTTAGACAATAACGCCACCACCCGTACGGCTCCTGAGGTGCTTGAGGCGATGCTGCCCTTTTTTAAGGAAAGCTATGGCAATCCATCCAGTATTCACCGTTTCGGTGGTATGGTAAAAGCGCATGTTGAGCGTGCGCGTGAGCAGGTTGCTGCCTTGATCAATGCATCGCCTGAGGAGATTTTCTTTACAAGCTGCGGATCAGAAAGCGACAACATGGCTTTAAAGGGATTCATGGTCAAACATGGATCCCGGGCCCGTATTATCACCTCCACAGTGGAGCACCCCGCAGTGCGCAATACCGCCCGGCACCTCAAAACACAGGGAGCATTGCTTGTGGAGGCTCCGGTAGATAGCGAGGGGATGCTATCCCCCGATTTACTCGAGAATCAATTTATTGACAACCATACAATCGCTTCATTCATGTGGGCCAACAACGAAACCGGAGTGATTTTCCCAATTGCCGAATTAGCGGAAAAAGTGAAATCACACGGGGGTACCTTCCATACAGATGCAGTGCAGGCGGTAGGCAAGGTTCCGGTAGACATGAAGAAAGTGCCGGTTGACATGCTTGCTCTTTCCGGTCACAAGCTCCATGCACCCAAGGGAATTGGCGCTATGTACATCCGCAAAGGAACTCCTGTTGAGCCGCTTATTCACGGGGGACATCAGGAAGACGGTATGAGAGCCGGGACCGAAAATGTGCCCTATATCGTGGGGTTGGGGGTGGCTTGTGAGCTGGCTATGAAGAGTATCGATGAGGAGAATACCAGGGTACGTGCTCTCAGGGATCGTCTGGAAAATGAACTTCTCGCAAAATGTAAAGGGGCGAAACTCAACGGGCATAAAACTTCCCGTCTCCCCAATACAACCAATGTCAGCTTCGAGAATATTGAAGGTGAAGCGATACTGCTTCTTCTTGACGAGGTGGGAATCGCGGCATCGAGCGGCTCTGCCTGCACCACCGGATCATTGGAACCTTCTCATGTAATGATGGCCATGGGCATTCCCTATACATTTGCACATAGCTCCACCCGTTTCTCCCTGAGCCGCTACACAGCGGATCAGGAGATAGACAAAGTGATTTCGGTTATGCCCGGAATAGTGGACCGGCTCAGAAAATTATCACCGTTTGTAGGACAGGAATAATGACAAATATCAGATCTCAGATAGATACGCTTAAAAAAGAGAAGAATGCAGTTATACTGGCGCACACCTATCAGCCCGGAGAGGTTCAGGACTTGGCTGATTATGTGGGAGACTCCTACGGGCTCAGTGTGGAGGCTTCCAAAACAGATGCAGATGTGATCGTTTTCTGCGGAGTGCGGTTCATGGCGGAAACGGCGCATATTCTCAGTCCTACTCGTAAAGTGATACTCCCGGCGGCAGATGCGGGCTGTCCCATGGCGGATATGATTACCGCACAGGAACTCAGTGACCTCAAGGCCAAGCACCCGGATCATCTGGTAATGTGCTATGTCAATTCCACCGCCGAGATCAAAGCGCTGTCGGATGTGTGCTGCACCAGTTCCAACGCTGTAAAGATTGCCAACCGTCTGCCTAAGGATAAGGGAATCATTTTTGTGCCTGATCGCCACTTGGGTTCATTTGTAGGGGAACAGACTGGTCAGGAGATGATTCTCTGGGACGGGTTCTGTCCGACCCACGTTCGAATCCAGCCGGACATGATTGAGCAGGCTAGGCGGGAGCATCCGGCTGCACAGGTGTTGATTCATCCTGAAGCGCCTCGGGGCTGCAGGGTTCTCTGTGACCAAGTCCTTTCTACTGGTGGCATGTGTGATTATGTCAAGGAAAGCAGTCATCAGGAATTTATTATCGCTACAGAACTGGGCCTCATTCATACACTTCAGAAACAGAATCCTGAAAAGACGTTTTATCCTCTTTCGGATAAGCTGGTTTGTCCCAACATGAAGAAGGGCAGCCCTGAGCTGGTGTTACAGGCGCTTGAGGGTACAGCCGGTGAAGTGATCACTCTTGAACAGGATGTGAGGGAGAAAGCTCAGGCTTCCCTGAAGAAAATGCTGGAGCTTAGCAGGTAATAACTGAGATTAGGTGACAGTTTCCCCTTTTTTCTGTCGCTTATTTTGGTAAAGCTTGCTGTCGGCCAGGGACATTATCCCGGAAAAGTCGAGTTCAGTATTTTCCGAGTGGATAACACTTCCGATACTGTAAGAAAGTTTCCAGGAGCTGTTGCTACCGTTGTTAAAGTCATCAACATACGTTTCAAGCCGCTTTAGTAGAAGAGAAGCACAATCGGGTCTGGTGTTGGATGTACAGATGGTAAATTCGTCTCCTCCGAGTCGGGCCACGATGTCTGTTCCTCTGAATGCGTTCTGAAGTACATCGCCGAAGGCAGCAATTGCTTTGTCTCCTTCGGCATGACCCCAGGTGTCATTGATGCATTTCAGTCCGTCCATATCAATATAGAAGAGAACATAATCGGTGTTGTTTCTCAAGGCCAGATCGTGGTATTTCTGCCCGAGTTGCATGAATCCTCTACGATTGTAAAGCCCCGTCAGGGCATCATGAGTGCTTAGTTCCTCGAGTTTATGATTACTTTCTCGCAGTTGGGCCAGTACTGTGCTTAGCTCAACTGCCTTCTGCTCTTTTTCATTAAAGACCAGAATGCCTCTATAGGCAGTTGATACTTGAGCTCCAAGATTTGTATAAACCTGATCATCACTAATTGATGCTTCCATCAGTATATAGCCGTAATGTGTTTCGCGGAAACAGGCAGCCATCATGACAAATGCCAATGGTTCATCCGGGAGTGCCAGGTCAGGAGGAAGGATATCGCGTGTTTTAAATATCTGATTTTCGGGGGGAGGGAGTTCAATGCCGTGGCAGTAGCCGGAAAGGAAGTGAGACTCTTTTGGTATCTCCCACTTATCATGCAGGTAGTGGTTGAATGGCTTCGGGTAGAGACAGAGAATAATACTGGCAATCCCGAGCTTGGGAATCTGGGAACTGATTTCAAGGAGCAGTTCTTTGGTGGTGAAAACACTCAGAATTTTTTGTACAACCTTTGCCTGCTCTATTGAATAGGCAGTGCTTTGTGAAGCTTTCAAGCCAAGATGCAGTTCTCTGATCTCTGCAAGTCGGCTTTGAAGTATGGGAAAAAGTACTCCGTTTCCGTCCGCCTAATGCTGGAGCAGGTCTTCAAAACAGGATTTTTCTGAATAATTGTAAACTATGCTGGGTAGCAGAATCAGTCCATCAATTGAACCACAGGTGGGCATGTAGTACATAATGTTGTTCTGGTATTCATACCTGTGGTTGAGGTTCCGTTCCATGGAGCCACAGATAAGAATAAGCAAATTGATGTTCCTTTCGAGTGCAGCAGTGCGGACCGCCCTGGATAGAGTATAATCATAATGAGTACTCATTATTCCAGTCGTAATGGCGATTGTCTTCCGATTGTTTTTATGGAACAGCTTAGCCATTTATTCCTCTTTGGAAAACAGAGCAGTAAGGCGGTATTTCCAGCAGTAAAAGATATACAATCTATTATACTACAAACGGAAAGCGGTTTTCCATAAAAAACGACTGTATGCAGGAGAGCCTTTGTTGCCAAATGGCTAAGGCGGGGGTAGTGGAGTCCTATTGAGGATCAGTTGCTATCTGACCGGTTTCAACTGCAACCAGGATTTCTTTTCTTTTTTCTTTTCTGCAACCGGTTCTTCTTTATCTATTATACCTGCATATTGCCTGAGTTTTCTTCTGATGATTCGTCCTGAAGTAGTGAGGTCCTTTTGCTTCCACTTTCCAAACCATCTGCCCCCGGGGACCAGAGCAGAAGCGGTTTCATCCTTATCGGCTACCGACCAGTTGCACCAGCTCAGCTTATACTTGTCCATAAAGGAAAACCAGACTTCCGTTTCTGCACTGTCCAGAAACCCGTCACCGGACGCCAGGCAGGTTCCGAATTCTGAGACAAAAAGAGGAATGCCCTTATCGAGTGCGTATTGCGCCTTGTCTCTGATATCCGCACCGTGTGTAGCCGCATAAAAATGCAATCCATAAACGATGTTTTCACCTTGCAGCGGATCATCGGCAGCTTCGTTTACATTTTGACACCAGGAGGGTGTTCCGACTATGATCAGGTTGTCTGGATCGATTGCTCTTATGGCAGAAACGATCTGCTCGGCATAGGGTTTGACAACTGATGACCAGGAAACTTTCAGGGGTTCGTTATAAATTTCATAGATCACATTGGGGTGTTTTCCATAGCGGCGGGCCATATTCTCGAAAAATGACTGAGCAGCTTTGGCATTTTCTTCGGCATGATGATCGTGCCAGTCAATTATGACGTAAATACCCTCCTTGATAGCTGCATCCACCACGGCTCGAACTTTGTACTGCTCTGAACCATCATACATGTAACCGCTTTGGCTTTCATCATGTTTGGCACCCATTGCCGCTCGAACGATCGATACTTTCCAGTCATCAACCAGCCATTTTACACAATTTTTATTGTAGTATTGACCCATCCACTGGCTCCAGAAAAAACTCATGCCTCGAAGCTGGACTGGATTTCCGTGCTGGTCGAGAATCAGATTTCCCTGTACTTTCAATTGACCATGCTGCTGGACTGGTGTTTGAGAAAAACACAATTGAAGAGCAAATGTGCCGATTACAAAAAGAATAGTACCAAGTTTGCGCATCTCTGATTTCTCCTATTATAATGTACTACTCTTTTAGTCTTCTTTCAAAGTCCGACAGTTCACCGAATGAGATCTCTTCTGATTGCTGGATTGTTACTTTATTAACCAAGTCTGTTAAATGGTGTTGTGCGGAATATTCCTGGCCAAATTAGCTCTTCACCGCCCAGCGCAGCTTTGCACAGGTAGACCGGGGGTTCGATCTTCTCTCTGAAATTGTCGGGCGGACAGGGTTTTTTGCTATTTGAGAATAGACACCCGCTCGGAAGTTCTTCTGGAAAATTTTTTTGACCCTCCGGTCCTCACCTGAATGGAAGGTGAGTATGGCGACACGGCCTCCGGATTTAAGGCAGGAAGGCAACAGATTGAGGAACTGCTCAAGTACTCCAAACTCATCATTGACCCGAATTCTCAGTGCCTGGAAAACTCTCTGAAGGCTCTTTTTTATTTCATTGGGAGAATGTTTGGCCATTGCTCTTTCAATGACTGTTTTCAAATCTGATGTGGAATTAATATCTGTTCTACCGGCGTGAATTGCACGTGCTATGGGAATAGCATGTGGTTCATCAGAATTGTCTTTCAGCATTTCTGCCAGTTCTTCCTCATTCAGCTCTTTAATGAGCTCACTTGCCGGTTTACCCCGATTGGGGTTGAGGCGCAGGTCAAGAGGTCCATGACTTTTAAATGTAAAGCCTCGTGATGGATTGTCAATTTGCATTGATGATACACCTAGATCTGCCAATACAAAATCGAACCCCTCCGGCGCCTCTGTCAGTAACTGGGGAATGCCTGCGAAGTTCATACGCTTAATCACCAGTTGGTCACTATCGAATCCTTTTGCCCGCAATCTTTTTTCGGTACGTGGCAGTTCAACAGGGTCTACGTCAATGGCCACAAGTTTTCCACGCGGAAGAATTTTGGGGAGAATCTGTTCCGTATGTCCCCCGTAGCCCAGGGTCGCATCCAGTCCTACCTGACCCGGTGACAACTGAAGGACCTTTATAATTTCATTTACACAAATAGGGCGATGAGTTCCGGCCGGAGTTTGCCCCCGTTCGATCACTTTTTGTACATCGTCGGTGTATTTCTGAGGGTTGAGCTCTTTGTATTTTTCCTCGAACCGGCGGGGATGAGTTCCTCGGTAGCGGACTCGGCGTTTTTTGATTGGCTGGGGGTCTGTCATACTATAAAAATAGCTGCTGCAATGAGGATTGTGAAAGGTTTTGGGGTTAATCTTGCCTCGGATTTTTGCACAATCTAGATTAAAACTGCTTACGATTAGTTCCCTCCCGCATTTTTCCGTGGTCATTACTAAACATTAGAACCATTTCGGGGGATTTACCATGTTTGAGCAAAATCCTGAGCTTCGGCTTGCTTTCGATTTTCTGCAGGATACTGGTGAAAACATCTTCCTGACAGGTAAAGCGGGCACCGGTAAAACCACATTCCTGCACAATTTAAGAAAGATTTGCCCAAAGCGCATGGTGGTACTTGCCCCCACCGGAGTGGCTGCAATAAATGCCGGCGGAGTTACGATTCATTCATTTTTCCAGTTGTCGTTTGGTCCACAGGTGCCCGGTGCTAATCGTGGAATTCAGAATCAGGCAAACCCTGCAGGTAATTTTCGGCGGTTCAGTAAAGAAAAACTGAATATTATTCGGACTTTAGATCTCCTTGTCATCGATGAAATAAGCATGGTGCGGGCGGATTTACTGGATGCTGTTGATGAGGTATTAAAATTTCACCGAAAAAGCCGTGTTCCTTTCGGTGGAGTGCAGCTTCTTCTCATCGGCGATCTTCAGCAGCTTGCTCCAGTTGTGAAAGATGATGAGTGGGAGCTGCTCAGAGATCATTACAGCACGCCATTCTTCTTTGGAAGTCGGGCCCTGCATGAGGCTGGATTTCAGACCATCGAGCTTAAGAAAGTTTACAGACAAAGTGATCAGGAATTTATTGACCTTCTAAATAAGGTCAGAACTGGAACATGCGATAAACATTCTCTTGATATGTTGAATCTGCGTTTTCAACCGGGAATCCGGGCTCCCGAAGGGTGTATCGTTCTTACAACTCATAATTTCCAGGCGCAAAAAATCAACTCAGAAAAGATAAATGAGCTCCAGACGCGGGCTGAAAAATTTGAGGCCACTATTGAGGGGGATTTTCCTGAGTATGTCTATCCCACTGATCTCCAATTGACTTTAAAAATCGGTGCACAGGTGATGTTTGTCAAAAATGACTCTTCTCCTGAAAAGCGCTACTTCAACGGGAAAATTGGAAAAGTGACCGATATTGAAGATAAAGTGGTGATCGTGAACTGCCCCGGTGATCCTGCCCCGATTGAGGTTTCGCCTGATGTATGGCAAAATGTAAAGTATGGTTTGAACAGGGATACAAATCAGATCGAGGAAAATGTGGTGGGTACCTTTACACAGTACCCGCTGAAGACAGCCTGGGCCATTACCATTCACAAAAGCCAGGGTCTAACATTTGACAACGTAGTCATAGATGCAAAGGCGGCATTTGCTCATGGTCAGGTTTATGTGGCTCTCAGCCGTTGCAGAACGCTTGGAGGCCTGATCCTCTCCTCTCCGCTCTCTTCGGGGACACTGATAAGCGATGAATCAATAAAAGAATTCAGCAGCAAAGCGGAAGCTTGCCAACCTGGACAGGAGCAGTTGTCTCGTGCAAAGATCGCCTATCAGCGTTATCTGTTGGGTGAATTATTCGATTTTTCCTCTCCTGTGAGACTTTTACAAACATGCACCGGGCTCATTAGGGAACATCAGACCAGTATTCCCTCTGTTTTTAAGGAGAAATGTACCTCTGTTGTCGATGAATTTAAAAAGGAGATTTCTTCCGTTTCTGACAAATTCAGTTCCCAGATTCCGTTATACACTAAAGAAGGTACAAATATAGAGCAGTGTACAAAGCTGCAGGAGCGCCTGAGAAAAGCATCTGCCTACTATGAAGAGAAACTCGGGTATTATGCATCATTAATGCTGCAGAGTTACCTTTCTGGAATAGACAACAAAGAAGTCCGGGAAAGGCTTTCTTCCTTGTTAAATAGTTTTGAGGAGGAGATAATCCGAAAACGGGACTGCTTTAAAAGTTGTAAGAATGGATTCAGTGCAGGTGAATACATGCAGGCAAGGGCCAATTCGCTTCTCGACAAGAGATCCGAAAGACGTTCAGTTGAAAAGAGGAAAAGCGAAGAGCCTCAATATACCGAGCATACTATATTATATAACAGGTTGAGGGATTGGCGTGAGGAAAAAGCCCGTGAGAAAAACCTCCCGGAGTACATGCTGCTTGCACATAAAACAGTCATTAACATTTGTGTGCAGTTGCCCTCAAATCTGAAGGAGCTAAGGCAAGTCAAAGGAATAGGGAAGCGCAAGATAGAAAGTTTCGGTTCGGAAATCGTGGAAATAGTGACACAGTACTGTTCTGAAAAAGGGATCGAAGTTCCAGCTCATGATAGTAACGTAGAAGAAGAACGGCCCCAAATAAAAAAGGGAAACACTAATTATAACAGTCTTGAACTGTTCAGATCGGGTAAGAATGTGGAAGAAATCGCGGCACACAGAGGTCTGGCTGTGACCACCATTGAAGGACATCTGAGTTACTTTATTTCTACCGGAGAGCTGGATGTGTTTCAGTTTCTTGCGCCTCCTGACGTTTCAGAAATAACTGACTTTTTTGTGACGCAAGGGAAAATGGAACTTACTCCCGCCAAAAATTTCTTTGGAGAAAAATACACCTATGGAGAGCTTCGCATGGTAGTGAATCATCTGAGGAAAGAGAAAAATCAAATGGTTGAAAGTTGATTCCGGCAGTCTAGTCAGCCACCAGCAGACGTTTCCCGGTGGCTATTCTTTCACACTGGTCTATAACATTAATGAATTCGAATCTTTGCTCATAATCTCCCCCATGAACTGCTGATGTGGCGAGATTTCTGGTAGTCGAATAGGTGATGTCGCCTTTGTATTGTGAATCGCACAGGATCATTCCCAGGCCTGCCACTGATGCTGCAAATCGAAAATCGTCAGAAGTTCCTCCCAAAATAGTGTTAACCATTTTTACATGGTGATTGATGAGTTTGCTGTTTGGATCTGTCCCGTTCTTGTATCTGACATCTATTGTCATGAAGTCGGGATCAGAAGAACTTGTCAGACGTTCAAAAGGTACAATTTCATAAAGAGCGGTAACTGTTTGCTCCGCACCTATTTCACCTGCATCCTTTTTATCGTTTTCAAAGTCTTCAGTTGCAAGCATCCGGTTTTCATATCCGATTAGTCTGTATGATTCTACAAATTCTGGTTTGAAAGTGACTTGTATCTTTACGTCTTTAGCTACAGTGAAGAAGGATTCGTTAAGTTTTCCCAGTGTTTGCTTTAAATCAGCTTCGTTATACACTAAAGCATAGTTTCCATCTCCATTGTCAGCCAGCTGTTCCATTGCGGATTCTTTGTCCTCGTCCACATCAAGACCCAGTACTGTGAGAAAAATCCCGTTGCCCTTCTTTTCCCCTATCAATCGAATCAGATCCTCTTTTGATGAGGGGCCAACATTGAAATTCCCATCGGTAACAATAATCACTCTGTTATTTCCATCTGGAATAAATGTGCGGTTAGCCATTCGATAGGCCAGATGAATCCCCTCTCCTCCGGCAGTAGAACCGGCTGCTGTCAGTTGATCGATGGACGATGCAATTTTTTCTCTCTGATCGCCGGAGGTTGTATTAAGATGAATTCCCGTTTCCCCTGCATAGGTGATTATTGAAATTCTATCCTGACTTTTGAGACTGCCTGCAAAGTGTTTCAGTCCCTTTTTAAACAGCTCCAGACGGGAACTTTTCGACATGGATCCTGATATGTCCACTAGAAATACAAAATTGGCAGGTGGCGGCCCTGACGGGGGGAGCGATCTCCCCCGAACACCTATTCGGATAAGTACATTTTCCTGGTTCCACGGGCACGGACCAGTTTCGGAAGTAATACTTATGGGATGTTTACCGGAAGGAACGGGATAATTGTAAGTAAAATTGTTTATCAGCTCTTCAATTCGAATCATGTCTGGGGGAGGGAGCATACCGTTTTTAAGATATTCAAGAAGTCTGGTATATGATGCATTGTCGACATCTATTGAAAAAGTTGATTTTGGAAAGGTTTCAGTTTTTTGAAATGCGTTTTCACTGAACTGAGGTCTTTTTTGTTTGTATTCATTAGGAGTATAGTGCACTGAAGATTTTTTGCCTGCTTGCCCGATTGACCCGAAACCGGTTGATGCACCTGATCCGTATCCAATGCCTGCACTTCCTCTTCTGTATTCCTTTATAGATTCTACATCCGCAGATCCTTTTAAAATGGCATCTATATCGGTTGCCAATCCTGCTTTGCCGAACACATCAGCGGAGGCTATGGACTTGGCTTTGATTTGGCCATCAATGATTCCCAGGACCCCCTTATGTGTAACCCTGGCCCTCGGGTCTCCACCACCGCCACTCATTTTTGGTGCGCGTTCAGCTTCCTTTTTAACTGGGCGATATTCTGGTTCAGCCGAGGAGAGAGCCGCCACCCGTTCTTCGGGAAGACGCTCGAAAAAATCTGTGGCGATTCTGGAGAGTTCTCTGCTCTGTAAATATAACCCGAGTAGAAGTGCACAAAGAGATGCCAATAGCATGACAACGGGAGTTGGCTCTCTGGACTTTTTTAAAAGTGTGGTAATATCCAGTGGTCGTTTCTTGACTGTTATGGTTTTTCTTCGCTTCATGGTCGTTCTCATCTGGTTTTAATCTTATAACGTTTGAAAGAAGCTTTTTGTAACAAGAGAATAGATATATCCGCGAGGTCAATCAAAATTGTAATGATAATGCCCTTGGAAACGTCTTATAGATAGTTTATTCACTGGAGATGAAAATGAAAATACGAACCGGCGTGATTTTGGCTTTTCTGGCTGTTGTCTCGAACAGTATCGGACAGAGCCGGCAGGAAGTGGACTTGAATAAATCCCGGGTGGAAATACCATGGACAGAATTCAGCGACTTACTGTCAAAAATTCAGAAACCGGTTATAAAACCATTATCCGATACCATATTACCCCCAGTTGATTATCTTTTGTCTTCTTCGGTTATTTCGGCCAAGGTAGTTGATGGAAAAGTGGTTCGTCTTACCTTCGAGGCAATTGTTGAGGTGCTTCGTTCAGGTGACTATATAAATAATGGTTGGGTATCGATACCTGTGGGGCGCTGGGAATCCGAACAGAGCAGGGCTGTATTGGAGCACGCTGAACTGAATGGAGCTATGGTACCTATTCACATCAACGAGGAAATCTACGAAATACTAGTCTCAAGGTCAGGCAAGCACAAGTTAAAACTGGACTACTACGTACCCCTTAACAATGAAGAGGGCAGCTGGAATTTCACAGTGAGCCTTCCTCGTTGTGCTGCGGCAAAGCTTTCTTTTACCATCCCCGGTATTTCCGCTCAGTTGTGGGTCAACGGTATGGAGAGAGACGTGTCAGTCAGGAACAGATCAACCTTTTTTGAATCTGTAATATCTCTTGAGGATGAGTTGATTGTGCACTATTCTTAAAAAGGTGAACAGTTCGGGGATGTTGGTAACGGTATTTCAAGATTGTTTGCGGTAACTGGTCTTCTTATGGCAATAAAAGAGAATCGTGTTGATTATCAGTATCAAATAGATTATCAGGTCTGGAATCTGAAAAAGCAGAGTTTTTCCATTGGTATCCCGGATTCTTTGACAGTCGAATCAGTTCAAGGTCAGGGAATAACTGAATGGAAAGTTGAAAAGAGTGCAAAGGGGTCGGTAGTAACTGCCTGGTTATCATTTGCACCGGTTAGAAATTACACCCTGAGGGTGGAGATGAGTAAACCTCTGAGTGCATCTGTTCTCAAGATGAATTTACCCAGTTTGAGAGTTATGGATGTAAACAGGGAAAACGGAATCGTAGCTGTAAGTGCTTCGTCATCAATAGAAGCGTTTGCGGCAGACTCGATGCAAAACCTTACAGCAGTAGATCAGGATGAAGTACCTGAGTGGCTTAGGTCAAGTCCCGATGTGCTCATGACATTCAAGTACAACAGATTACCCTGTTTTTTAAATCTTTCGTTACAGCATCATAAAGATATGGCTGTGCTTGTGGCAATTGCTGATGAGTGCTCCTTTACCGGTCTGATGACTGTAGAGGGTTATGCACTTGTACGGTACAGGTATTTCATCAGGAATAACCATAAGCAGTTCCTTAGAATCCGTATGCCGGAAAAATGGGATCTGTGGAGTGCTTTAATTGATGGAGAGGCCGTCTTGCCAGCAGCGTCAGATGTTACTTCGGAGATTTTGATACCTTTGAAAAAGATGACCAGAACTGATGATGGAGCAGGTTTTGTGTTGGAATTAGTATACTGGAATCAGGGAAAACCTTTCGGTCGAAATGGTAAACTGGAATTGACCACACCTGTGCTGGATATTAATTGTCAGAAAATAAACGGATCCTGGTTTTTTCCTGAACATTATAAATACAGGGAATTTAGAGGACATTTGGAAAGTGTGTCTACCTATCAGAACCATTACCTCGATTATTCCGATAACTTTTCGTCCATGCAGCAGCAATGGAATCGCACGCCTGGTTCAATGAATAAGTTTGCGATTCAGAAGAGTGGAGGTGCAGCTCTTTCTTTGCCGGTCGCTGTCGATATTCCCACAACAGGTAAAATGCTTCACTTTTCAAAGGGACTTTCAACTGCCGGTGAAGTCGGAGATATGAAGTGTCGCTACTCAAAAAAAACCAGATATATGGAACCAATAAAGTCCCTTCTGTTCACCATCCTGCCTTTTATGGTAGGATTGCTATTACCCATGGCAACGATCAAGCCTCAAGGATTATGGCAAAGGCTAGCGGTAGGTGCTGTGAGTATAGTAGGAATTCTTCTTCTATATGCATTCTATAACATCGTTTCATACAGTACTTCCGGAATTCCGGGGTCTGTATTTACAGGTGGGATTGCGTCTTTGATAATGCTCTTGGGTAGTAGAAGCAGAAAGGGTGAACAGAATGAATAAAAATGGCTATCTAGTAGCAGCTTTCATTTTGATCTTATGGCCACTTGGTCTTTGTGCTCAGGATGAACTCTTTGAGAACAGTGCATCAAAAATTTCCATTCCCTATAATGATTTTAAGCAGATTGTGAGTAGAATTAAGCCTGACACTATAGATTCAAAACCAATACCAAAGCTGCCGGCTCAGCTAGCAGTTTCTGATGTGCAGGTCACAGGCAAGTTGATAAGTGACCGAGAGTGCCTCTTTACTGCAGTAGTCAAAGTCGAAGTAATCGATGGCAAATCCTGGCTTGAAGTTCCCGTTGGCAGGGGTCTGCAGATTTTTCCCGATGTAATGGTCAACACTACTCCCGGCTCCATCGGTATGAAAGAGGACGGAACAGTTTTTTTTCTGTTAAAGGGAGCTGGTCTAAAAACCATTACATACCGTTTTTCTGTTCCTGTCGCATTATCTTCCGGGCAGATGTCCCTGTCCTTCCCTTTACCGGGGCAGGCTGCAGGTAAAATGTCACTGGCTCTTGATGGAGCGGCTTACATAGTGATGGTTAACGGCCGTAGTGCTCTATTAAGTAAAAAGGAAAACGATCGGTTTATCTATGAAGGAGGGCTGGGTGATTGCAGGGATGTAACTGTTTCCTGGGAGAAATCATCCATGGGCACTGGCGGGAATGATCCGCTGGTTACCGTTTTTAACAATATTATGTACGGGATCGGAGCAGATTACCTGCACATGAGAGCTCAAATAAATTGTAACGTGATTCATAATGGTATTAGGAGTCTTTCAATCCTTGTTCCTTCGAATATGGATGTGGTCGACTTTAGCGGCAGTGCTGTGGCAAGCTGGGATTCCAGAGATTCAGCTGACAAGAGGCTGGTGTCTGTATACTTCAAATATGATGTCAAGGAAAAGGCTGTATTCACCTTGAATGCTGAAATGAAATTCGACGATTCCACAAGACAGCTGGGTTTACCCCCCTTGACTGTTTTGGGAGCCATACGGCAGGAAGGGACGATTGGAGTGGGGGTAACCACCAATGTTGAATTGAATCCGCTGGGTTTTTCCACCAATGTTGTCAGAAGAGATAAAAGGGAGCTTCAGTCGTGGTTCAGCGATCAGGGTGAAGTGATACATGTGTTCCAGTATCTATCTGAAAATTACCGAATAGAGATGCAGCTGACATTTCATGAGAATGTTCCCGTATTAAATGCCATTGTGACCGGAGCGCAGCTAAAGTCGATGATCCGGCATGACGGAAAAATGATCACTGAAGCCAATCTTCAGATACGGAACAGAGGGGAACAGTTTATGAGGATGTCCTGGAGTTCTGATTTCCAATTGTGGAGTGTCTACTGTAACGGTGAACCTGCCCGGCCATCTCTCGATACAAGCACCGGCGAACTGCTTGTTCCCCTCAAACGACCTCAGGATGATGCTGCGGAAACGAGTTTAAGATTGGTGTACCTGTCAAAGTGCCGTGGATTCGGATCTATAGGAAAGCAGAAGATTGAATATCCCACATTCAATGTCGCTATTGAAAACATTAAAGGAACCCTTTACATTCCAGATAATGTGAGACCCTTTTTTGAGAAGGGAAATATTTATCTCGATCGAAAGGAGCACTTCCGTTCCTCCGGTTTGGTATCCCACATTTTCGGGTTGAACGCGGCATGGTTAAGGCTTTACAATCATGAGAATGGCTCAGATTTGGGTCAGTATGATCAATCCACAAAACAGAATAATGTTTCTGAAACAGAAATGAAGCAACTGTTACCAGATCTCCAGTCACAGAGTGCAGGCGCATTCGAAGCGGGAATTTTGTCGATTCCTGTAAAGTTAAATTTCGAGGGTAAGGCTCTGCCGCTATCATCGCCAATGCTGAAAAGGGGTGATGTGATGAATCTTTCGTTCTGGTTTCATATTTTACCGGTACGAAACAAGAGAGCTTTGCAAATACTTACATTTTTGCTGATGATTATTGCAGGGGTATGTATTACAAGATGTTTGTGGTCGGGTTTTTCGAAAGCGGTAATATTTTGGGGAGTATGCTTGCCGTTTGCACTAGCTTACGTTGTGCAATTAATTCTCGATAGGCCGCTTGATATCGATACCATGCTGATGGTTCCTATTCTGTTTGTGGTGTGGATTGCAGGCAAACGTATGCTTGCAAAGATAATGGAACTGATACTGACCTCAAAAGCTGAGAGAAGCAGAAAAATGCCATTACCTCAAGAAACTGAAATGGTATCCGTCTCCGGTGCCGATACGAATGAATAAAGATAAGCAAATCATAATATCCATTCTGGCATGTTTACTCTTCGTGTCCATATCGTGGACACAAAAGAAAACATCTTTGTCTCTACCAAATACTGAGATGGTTATGCCTTTTGATCTTTTTACCGAAATGAATCAGAAAAGAGTAGATACTGTATGGGTTGATTTGAAAGTGCTGCCTGTACCAATAGCGTTCAATCGCGCTACTTATGATTTCACCGTCTCAGATTCTTCCGTTGCCTGCAGATTGATTCTTGCTTACAGTGTGTTAGGCCAGGAAAACTGGAATACCTCGAATGTTTTTAAATCTGCAGTCGACTTCTGCTTCACCAGCATAAAATGCAGTTCCGGGGATTTCATAACCCCGACTGATTCCGGATATGCGCTGTATGCAACAACTGGAAGTCAGGAACGATCTGTGGTTTTTGAATGGCAAAGCAGAGTCCTTGCTGAAAACGGAAGGAGGTCGACACGTTTCCCTATACCCATGGTTAGTAAAGGTGAAATATCGGTAACTGTCCCTTCTGATTTCTCAGATGTAACAGTTGATGATGCTGTTATTATGAGCCAAAAAAATGGTGTCCAAAAAGTTATGCGCTTTTCCCTGGCAAAGTCGGATGAGGGAGAGTTAAGCTTTGTGGTCCCACCCTCTGCACTTCGGGAATCAGATGGCGATTCGATTGAAGTCCCCATAAGAGGGACTCAGATCTTTACCGATCAGCAGACAGCCGTTCTGATAAAAAATGGTCACGTGACCGGACTTACAAACTTGGATATTGAAGTATTGAATGTGCCTGTCTCCATATTGAAAATTGGTATTCCCGAAAACAATTCACTTCTGAGAGTTGACGGTAAAGGCATCAGCAAGTGGTGGCAGGCTGATGATTCCCTTATTGTGGTGCTGGGGTTTGATCTATTAGGAAGCTACTCGCTTGGTTTGATTGCGGAAACTGATACGCAAAGTTACATTTCCGTTCCCGTCTATAAAATATACTCTTCTGAGCGAACTACCGGAATGTTTGCGGTCGCACTTGGCGGCAGTGGTGAACCGATGATGTTACAACAGGAAAAAAGTCAGTATCTGCCGGTACCCGTATTCAAGAGCAAAGTTAGCAAGAGGCTTGCTGGTATGATTTCTGAATACGACGTGAAAAATGATGATTATCTGTTTGCCGGTTCCATTCAGGATTCTTTGTCTCAAGTTGTATTTTCACTAGTGCGTTACAATGTTTTTCCAGTAGTGTCGGCGATTGCCGATTCCAGCGCTGTTGTCACTCTTATTTCAGATGACGGGAAAATGGTAACAGAGGTAACATGCTGGGTACAGCAGAGAGGAAAGCAATTTGTAAGTTTCAAACTTCCGGATACCTGTGATGTATGGCGAGTGGAGGTGGATAATACAAGCCGGACACCGTTTATAGATGATAAGGGTAAGTTAAGAATATCTCTTCAGCAAAGAAATGGAATTACCCAAGACGTTCAGAAGATAACAATAGTGTACTATAATAAAATGAATAGAATGAGAACAGGAAATCTGCTGATGCAATGTCCGGTTCCTGATCTGCCTGTGAGTTCGCTAACCTGGATCATCTACTATCCCGATGAATGGCATTTAAAATCCACCAGAAGTGATATTGCTTTCTCAAAAGGTACAGTATTCAAGAAAAGAATGCAGTTGCCGAAGGGTGAAAGTGCAAAGCGCTATGCGGAGTTCCAGAATGTCGCGTCTGTGTCAGATCGATTACAAAAATCAGTTTCCATGCCCAAGTCGCCCAATCATATTACAGGAAATAAGATTTTAGTTGTAAATGAAAATCCCTTTGTGGAAATGCAGTTTTCTTCCAAGTCAAGTCTGTTTCTGCTTCGGACAATTCTGCTTTGTGTGGTATTGGGGCTGGTGCTGCTCTTCTGTTTCAGGTTGGTTATGAAGACAAGGCGAGGAGAAGTGAAATGAGAGCGGGCTGTGCCGCTCTCAAAATAGAACTGAATCAGTTGATAATCAACCTTTGACTGCAGACATTTTTCCCCGTACGCATCTGCAGAATGTAATTGCCTGAGGGCAGGTTTTTGAAACTGAAGGAATGATTTCCCGCGTTGAGCATTCGATTGTTTACTACTGCAGCTGTTTTTCCCTTCAAATCAACAATTCTCATACTCATTTCAGAGGCTTCAGCTATACTGATGCTTATGCTTCTTCCGATTGTTTTCAGATTGAATGAAGAAGCTTTGGGAAGACTGGAAAACTTGACCGGCGAAGAAATGTCATCCACTTTGAACAGTGATACCGAAGCGTTGTCCGCACCGGAAGCCCATGCGCTTCCTTCTGTATTGAAATCATAGATGACTTCGTCATCAATACGGATATTGTCGATGTAAATAGTTCCGGTATAGGCACTGCCGGTTGCCCAGAACTGAAAAAGTATTTCTTTTACATCTGACAAGTCGCTTGCCCCGAAAGCGCTGACTGGTATGCTGACGGTTGTCCACTGGCCTTTATCAATTGTGGAAAGAGAAAACTGCTTGCTCTGGGCGGGGCTCCATGTCCAGGCACTTGTTACCTTGATGACGGGTACCATGGTCAGATTAGTGCCGCTGCCTTCCGCCACAAAAATGTCGAAAACAAGGTTAGTTTTCCCGGTGAAGTCCTGAGAACAGGAAGTGCCCAATTCATTGTAGGCTCCGCCACCTGCAACTGTTGGAAGATTGGTCATGGCAAGCTTCATAGCGTAATTTCCGCTCATTTCCTCAATAATCACATCTTTGATCATGATATCACTCTGGTACTTGCTGAAAAGATTTTCCAGCGCAGGAGAGGTGGTGGAGTAGTCACCAAAAAAAGAAGCGGCTCCTTCGGTCATAGCCCAGCTCATAGCTCCGGCGTAACCATTGGAATAAGCATACTCAAAGGCTTCAACGATAGTTTTTGTTGTCTTTAGCGGCTGACCACTGGAAGGGCCGGTTGTGCTTGAGCTCCAGTCCTTAGCAGGGAATTCACCTATGAGAATCGGTCTGTCCATATTCCAGTGGCTTGCAGGATTGTGAAAGGGGGAAAGTTCCTGTCCCTGCCATTCGGGGTAGTAATGACCCATGTAGAAATCCAGGTATCCGTCCGGGTCACCTCCTGCTGCTATAAGTTTGTCATCGCTGTACTGACTTGCATACTGAAATGAAGCCATTCCCGTGGATGCCATTTTTTTGGAATTGCGGTGCACAAATCCGGCAATTTTATTAGTGATGCGAAGAATGTCAGTCTGAGTGATCTTTTGGGTAACATGACTCCAGCCCGCTGAAGCAAGCATCCCCTCAGGTTCATTGAAAACCTCCCAGCACATTACTGCGGGGTGGCTACCTACACTGTCCATAATCGGTTTGAGTGCATTCTCCAGGTAGGTGTCAATGTTCTCCGGAACTGTAAGGAATTTGTAGTTGTTTTCGAGGTTGTAGTCGCTGTATTCCGATTTTGTGCCTGGAACCAGCATGTCAAAAGAAAAAAGACACATATCAACTACAACACCATAGGCATAGGCAGTATCCAGGGCTTCACGCATATTGGAAATGGTCTTTGATCCCAAACCGGTGACTTCTCCATTAGTGTTGATTTTGGGACAGTGGGAGGCATCAGTATGCAACCACCATCTAAGCACATTACCGCCGGACTTTCTGATCTTTTTCACTTTATCTAAAAAGGAATTCATGTTGATCTTGGTATCACCCACATCGTTGCCGAAGGAGTTGGATCCCAGCCAGGCGATGTTCATTCCAGACATGAATCTTTTCTGGCCGTTAATGACCAGCCAGTTGCCATCCATGGAATCCTGAACGGTCTGGGCGGGAGTAGCTGCCAGAAGGCAGGATGTGAGTCCGGCAAGGATCAAAGGGACTGCTTTTAGTCGACGAATCATCTGCACTCCTCCTGTATCAGTTTAAGATTTATGTGAATTCTTTAAAATGTTCAGCTTTTCAGTATTGCTATGTGCTTTAAAATACAGGGTGGGTTTTAGGGGTGGAAACCTTTTTTTATTCTGATGATTTTTATTTTTGATCTATGGCGGGAAGATCTCACTGCACAAATATCCTCAATCATCAGGCATTGAGGTGGGTTTTGTTGAGTTTGGGCAAATGGATATCAGATATTTACTACACAAAATGTGCTTGTTTCCAAGACTAAACTACTGCTGTTGATGTAAAATAAAAGGAAAGCACGAAGTGGAGATGTTCCATTTCGTGCTCTTGGGTGGAAAGTGTAGAGCTATTTATTCAGTTTGTACTCCGTAATCACTTGTGAGTTACTGTAGATTCTAAGAATATGAACTCCGGAAGAAATGAGTGATTTTTTCAGCTGTAAGGTGGTTAAGCCTTTTTTCAGTGTCCCAATTTTGGTTTCGTAGATAATCCGGCCTTGAAGGTTGAACACGGCCGCTCCCACATTCTGAATCGGGTTTTGGGAGAAGATTTCAATGCTGCTGGCTTTTCTGTTGAAGGTGGTTTGAATCAGTTTCGGAGCACTCTTCTGTGAACCGGGAGTAAAGATGACAGAAGTGGGGAGTGACATGCCTTTACTGTACACAGTTATTTCCGGTTCAGGCGAATTTGCCGGGAAATTGAAGCAGCTGAAGGACTGTGGGGGAACAGTGCAACTGAATGAGGAATCGGAAAACAGGCCGCTGAAATTCATGGTCAGTTCATAGGAAGATGTGGTATCCCAGTTCATGGTGAAAATACTTACATTCCCCGAGTCATCCTTGTACCCCAGTACTTTGACATAAGAGTTCAGGCTCTGGCGATGAATCAGGTGTTTTTTTGCATTATTGGTAAACATTTTGTATACATGGAAAACCGGTTTGGGTTTACTGCTTTCGTCAAGAAAACCCAAGGTCCATCCTTCGCGCAGACTCCACGGCATAATGGAAAGCAGGTTTTTCTGAGCACTTGAGATCCCTACGAATTCGGCAAACCAGAGAGCTGCATTGAACGTTCCGGGAGAGGCACTGTAAGTGGAATGGGCAGGATCACCATCCCACGTTATGTTTGTTTCACCAATTATAAGAGGAATTACTTTGTCACCTGCATTCTGGTTTATGAGAACTCTTGCGTTTAAATAAAAGCTGCGCATGTAAATATCCTGACCTCTGGCAGTGTTATAGCTGCATCCGCTGGCCGCATTGGGGTAATAATGGAGTGAGATGATATCTACATTATCCTTGCATCGTGATACGAACTCGGGAATCCATTCGTTATACTTGTGAGAAAGTTCCAGTCCCACGATTTTGACATTTGGATCGAGTCTTTTTATCTCCGTCGCAACTGCATTGAAATCGTTACAGTAATCATCGAGAGTATAACTTTGCAGGTATTCTGCCCCGTAACTGGCATTGACCCCCAGATTGTCGGGATAAATATCCGGTTCGTTTCCAATTGAAACAAACTTTACCGGGCTGATGGATTTGAAATAGGTGAACATGGCTGCTGCATTGGACACTCTGTCTTCGGTGTTGGTGTATTTGGCGAGCTGAAGCTGAAGAAGCGGTTCTGCATTTACCGTCTTGCAATAGTCGGCATAGTCCTGCAGAACAGAATTGGATACAGCATCGGGATACCCCAGATCCACCGAAATGCCTCCAAAACGAAGAAGGTCAAGCTTCAGGTCGGACACCTGTGCTTCCGTTCCCTCAATCTGATTTCCCCATGATGGGCACCACATCCAGTAGTTGTGGCCGAAAAAGTATTCCGAAAGGGTATTGATTATGGTATCGCCTCTCACGGTCATGTTCAGTGCTGCCTGGGAATTATGGATTCCAGCCTGAAGTAGCAGGAATGTCGTTACTATGAATAGCCTCTTCATAGGTGCTCCTTTTTGTGTTGAAATGCTCTGTTTTACTGAAATATAGGAGTAAACAGTGTTCTTTTTGCCGTAAATATTGTAACTTATTTATTAAACTGTTCTACTGTTATGATCTGGCTTGATTGCAGGGGGATGATTTGAATAGAGATGCGCCGGTTTTGCAGCATACGGTTTCTCTTATCAGGGATTTACTGAAAAATGAGAGCTTAAAAAAATTGCCATCAGTGCGTCATCTTTCCCGGGAGCTTACTGTTTCTGCAATGACAGTTACTCGTGCTCTTGAAATTCTTAAAAAGGAAGATCAGGTTAAAAGCGTGTGGGGAAAGGGATTTTTCAAATCGCAACACCTTTCGATGATTGATCCTGAAAAAGACAAACTGCTTTTTGAGAAAAGATCCAAGCCCCGGCAGGTCGTCGACAAGTTCAAGCAGGATATCTTGAGTGGGAAGTATCGGATCAATCTGCCGGTGCCTCCTTTGAACCAGCTTGCCGCCATATACGAAGTAAGTTATCCCACGATAAGGAAAGCTGTTAAAGAATTGGTTGCACAGCGCATTCTGAAGAGAAACGGCAATAGATACTTTTTCTTTACTAATAAAAAGGTTCAAAAGAAGCGTGTTGCAGTAATTGCGCTTGGGTTCAGCAGGGATGCTATAAAGATAGACAGTGAGCGTGAGGTTAATTTTTACCGGGTTCTATCAACGGAATCTGCAGATCGGGCTTTGGATCTGGAGATCATAAGCTATAATGACTATCTTGAAAGACCTGAATTTTTCACTCCGGACGGATCGACTCTGGAGAATTATCTCAAGAATAGCAGCATCTGTGGATTGATACTTTCCTCTTACCACATGAAAAATTCTGCCGGGTGCCTTGCCAAACTCATTTGTACGAAAATACCGGTTTCCATCTGGATTGAAGACCGCAAGGTGCTGCAGTCAATGGAACGGTACGGGACACACTACAAAAGGCTCGCGTTTTTTGATTCCAGTTACTCACCATTACCGGGGAGGGATGTGGGGCAGTTCCTTATTGATAAGGGACATAAGGAGTTGGCTTACATATCGCCCTTTAATGGGAGTCCCTGGTCTCAAAGCCGTCTTGATGGTTTGCGCAAGGCTGTTTGTACACAGGGGGGAAAGGTTCATGCCTTTACATTGACGGACTATCAAAACGATTATGAATTTCTAGAAGTGATTTTCGAGTCTATTGAAAGTGGAAAAAGTTCATTCGAATTGTTCAGTGGAAAAACGCTGCATCCCTTTATGTCCGGAAGACTTCATGGGGTAATAGATCAGTATCAGAAACTGTTGCGAGATGATTTGATATTTTCTGCATGCATTCCTCTCATTGAGAAAGCTGAAATGAACAAATCCATAACCGCCTGGGTCTGTGCAAATGATCAGGTTGCCTGCCTGATTATGGATTATTGGAATCATAAAGGGGTGCCGCTAAAAAAACGCCCTTCACTAATAGGGTTCGATAACACCTTTGCTAGTTTTGAGAGGCGGATCAGTTCTTATGAATTCAATACCCGTGGCGAAGTACAGAGTATGCTTAACCATCTGCTTTATCCAGCGCAATCTCTATTCTCCGGAAATCGCACCTCCATCAGTTTAAGAGGAAGTGTTGTAGAACGGCGCAGCACGATGTGATCAAACCTTTTTGGGCCTTGCATTCTCGAAAAATTCAAACTATGGATACAAGTTTTTGGTTATGAAATCCTAGTACAATGCAGAAGAGATCGGGGTGAGAGGGAATTGATGTTTGAAAACTGATGAATTATGAAACCGGTTCAGTGGAATCTATTGCTTGTACACTTAAATCCAGCATTTTGTCATCTTCGAAAATAAATCTTCCGAGAACCTTTTCTCCAGAAAGTACCCTTGGGAGCCAGTGGATGTCGTCGGCCCACATTTTATCATAAGGGATAGCCTCAAGTGAGCACCAGAACGGGTCTGCTTCGGGAGTGGATGTGGGAATACCCTCATGGGAATCTGCCGTGAACACCAGACCTCGTAATGAATACCCGTCGGTAAAGATGAACTGCAACTCCGCCACAAATGACAGCTTGTCTGGTGTAATGTGAGTTTCCTCTCTGGTTTCGCGAACTGCAGCCTGGAGGGGTGTTTCTCCCTTTTCGATTCTACCCCCGGGAGCATTGATTTTTCCTTTGCCCAAACCGGTTTTCTTGTGAATGAGAAGAACTTCATCTTTTCGACGAACAAAGCACAGAACAGCGCTTTCTGTGAAGTGCCAGGTCTCCCAGTTCACATCATTTACAGATTTCAGTTCGGAGCAGATATTTGTCAAAAAACACCTCTACTGTTTAAGAACGTATTTATAAGTATTTGTTATCCGTTCCACAACAGATTCCCAGCTGAACGCGGAGCACAAGTGATCGTGACCTTGTCTGATAAGAGTCTGGCGAAGCTCCTCGTTTCTGAGAATTCGTGATATGGCTTCCGCTATGGCGTCACTGTCTTTTTGTGGAAAGAGAAGGCCTGTTTTGCCATCGATGATCACATCGGGAATCCCTCCCACATTGCTGGCTGCCACGGGGATACGACAACTAAGGGCCTCAATCAATACAACCCCCAAACCTTCGGTATCACCTTTGGTATCTTCGATGGCGGGGAGAACAAACAGAGAAGCCTGCCGGTAATAATCGATAAGCTCTTCCTGGGAGACTTTACCGGTAACAACAACACAGTTTTCAAGGCCGCACTCTTTTACCTGTCTGCGAAGGGGTTCAAGGAGCGGACCACCTCCCACAAGCGCGAATCGGGCTTTGGGAACCTCTTTTACCACTCTGCCTGCGGCTTCAACCAGATAGGAAAACCCTTTGCGTTCGATAAGCCGCCCCACACTCAGTACCAGAGGAGAATCGGGATCGGCGCAGTTTTCCACAGGAGTGAAGGTGGTCCCGTAGGGGATGACAACTGCATCACGGGGATAGACCGCCTTGACTCGCGATGCTGTAAAAGAGGAGTTGGTGATGATCTCATCGGCACTTTTGATGAAACGGTTGAGAAACGTATTTACAAATTTATATTTTTTCGCAAGCAGCAGGCATGCTCCGTGGAAATTGAGAATCACTTTGCCGCCGAATATCTTTTTGGCCACACTGGAGAAGATGCCATGCGGAAAAGGCCAGTGCACATGCAGAATATCATAGCGTCTGGTGCCATGGAGGTAGAGCAGATGAAGTGTGCCTGATACTATATAGAAAAATGTAAGTACCTTATACCGGAACTGATGGATTTTACTTGGGGCACCCTCTTCACCAGTAAGATCTTCTGCTGAAGCGGGTGCATATCGGAAGCGATGGATTTTAACCCCGTCAACAAAATGGCTTTTAAGACCTTTATAGGAAGGTGCGAGTACCTCTATCTGGCAGCCGGCTTCCTTGCAGCGCTTTACGGTTTCTCTCAGCCAGGGCACTTCCGTATCAGATTCGTAACGAGGATATACTGAACCCACAACGAGAACTTTCATTCAACTCCATTCTCACCCGTACGCAATAGTTACGGGTTCAACATCTTTATTCCAGTTTTTCTCTAATCGTAAACTGGTTGGTTTTCTGTGAATGAGTAATCATCTCACCAATCAGGCCAATTGAGATGAACTGTACTCCCACAATCATCGATCCTACAGCCAATAGCGTAAGCGGGCGGATTCTCATAATACCAGTGAGTGCCCACATGACTCCAAAATACCCGAGAACTCCTATCCCTGCTAGAATAAGCACTAAACCCACCATTCCGAAAAAGTGAAGCGGGCTTTTGAGGTATCTTTTAAGGAACAGGAGAGTGATCATATCCATCACGCCATTGAAGATTCGTCCCACTCCGAATTTGGATTTGCCAAACTTTCGGGCATGATGAGGAACCGGTATCTCGGTGACGCTGTAGCCATCCCAGTGTGCCAGTGCAGGAAGATATCGGTGGCGTTCTCCGTAAATGTCAAGATTTTTGGCTACTTCAGCCCGATAAGCTTTAAAACCGCAGTTGAAGTCGTGCAGTTTGAGCCCGGAAACTGCAGAGGTAACCGCATTCCACACTCTTGAAGGGAGTGTTTTGCCGATGGGGTCATGGCGCACTTTTTTCCATCCGCTGACCAGGTCCCAGCCGTCTTCAAGTTTGGTCAGCATTTCAGGGATGGCGGTGGGATCATCCTGGAGGTCTGCATCCATGGTGATGATTATATTACCCCCGGCCTGACTTATCCCTGCATTAAGGGCTGCCGATTTCCCGCAGTTGCGGCTGAACTTGTAGGCTTTGATTTTTTCACCATAGGTTTCCTTCAATGAACGAAGCTCGTTAAAGGAACCGTCATTGCTGCCGTCATCCACGAACACCACTTCATAGCTTTTGTTCATGGGGTCCAGTACTTCCGCAATGCCCTTCATGAGATGGGGCAGGCTTTCTTTTTCGTTGTAAAGCGGGACCACGATAGATATGTCCATTTTACCTTCCAGAACGGTATAGTTTTCCTGTGACAAAGAAGACTCCTCCCAATAGACTTGCGGCAATGCCGACCAGTGATGCCAGAAATCCCATCACAAACGCGGCATCTGTAGGAAATCCGGCCAGTGCGAACAGCGCCCCTCCAACTGCTTCTCGTATACCGAAAGGCAGCGGGATGGTCATGAGCATGGCTATTATGGGTACGAAAATGAAAAAATACTGAAAGTTGGCTCCGGTTAACAAGCCCAGCGCCCCGGCAGTTAGAATATGCACCCCTATACGCAGAAATTGAATCAGCAAAGAGAGCAGTGAAACCGATGTAAGAATTTTATAATCTCTGGCCTCGATGAGCATTTCCGAGATGATTTCTTTTAATTTGAGCTTGCGGGTAAGTGTCAGCCTGTCGCTAACTGAAAAGAACAGATTCTGCAGAGGCTTGAGCATCAGAAAGAGCATAATGCCTGCAAACAGGGCAAAAGCCGCAAACAGAGCGATGATGGCAGTATTTACTTTTCCATGCGTTAGCATCCCTCTGTTAAGAAGTACAAAGCTTCCCATCACTGCAAAGCCGCACATCGCCCATAGACCTGCAAACCGGTCTAGAAAGGTGGCGGCCAGCCCTGCCATGCCTTTTCCATCCTGAGAGCGTATGGAGGATACCTTGACGGCATCACCTACGATTCCTCCAAGAATAAAATTGTTGAAAAACATGCCAACGAAGTAAAGCCTGAAGGCCCGCCAGAACGGAAGTGGAATGCCTCTGTTGTCAAGAAGAATGCGCCACTGTATAACTCCCAGCCATCCGCTCAGGAGAAACACTGCAAAAGCCGCCACCAGCCAAATCGGGCTGGCATTGACAATAGTAGAAACGATGTCCTGCCATCCGAGCTTATTAATGAGGAAGAAAACCACCAGGAAGGTGGCCGCAAGCTTGATTACGGATGTGATTATTTTCCTTGCTCTATTCCCAGTAGCCACTGTTCCACTTTCTCCGCACTGGAATCCCAGGAAAACTTAAGTGCCCATTGGCGTCCCTGAGTTCCGAAGCGGTTTCGCATGTCATTGTCTTTTAAGAGTTTCTCAATGCACTCGGCAAGAGAGTACTCATCATTTTCTTTATAAAGCAGCCCTGTCTGGCCATCTAGAACTGAGTCCCGCAGACCGGGAGCATTGTTGGCCACTACTGGGGTTTCGCAGGCTGCGGCTTCCACATTGGTAATACCCCAGCCCTCTTTTTCGGAAGTGTTTACAAACAGTGCAGCTTTACGGAAAAGTTCAATCTTCTTCTCTTCACTGACAAAACCGGCAAACTCGATGCGTTTTTCCAACCCCAGCTCTTTTGCACGTGTTTGCAGCCGATTCAGATCATCACCGCTGCCTGCAATCACAAGCCGCACCTTAAGTCCCGATCTATCCAGTACGCTCATGGCATCGAAAATAATGTCCACCCGTTTGTATCTTTTCAATCTTCCGGTGTAGAGAAGCAAATCCTTTTCCCGTTTTACTGAGGGTTCAGGAAAGTAGTAATTGGTATCCACGCTGTTTTCGATAATGGAAAGTTTTTTTTCGGGAAAACCAAGCTTTATCAGTTCTGAAGCTGTGCTTTTGGATACGGTGCAGCAGGGCACTTTTCTATAGGCAACGGGATAGATTTTCTCCATCAGGTAAACAAAGGCGGCCATGGGGAAAGCGGCAAGACCGAAGACGGTTTTACCAAAGAGGTGATGGAAAAATGCCCCGCTTTTCTGGTGAGGAAACCAGAGTGGGGTGAAAAAGGGGAGTTTGTTCACATCATCAATGATGCAGTCATAAATCCTTTTTTTGAGAAGTTTTCTGATCAGAAACGGGGCTTCCCAGTTAAACGTATAGGTATGACCCCACCGTAGCACTTCAATGCCGTCCTGGTTATCTTCAGGCTGGCTGTGTTTGAAGCGCGTGGTCAGCAGCGTTACGGTGTGTCCCTTTTTTACCAGCCTCTTGAACAGCTCTGTAAAGTGAACTTCGGCTCCGCCGGCATCCGGGTGTTTGATATCCCGCCAATTAAGCACTAGTATATTCATGGCCACAACAAAATAAGTTAATTACGTAGGGAAGTCAGCTTTATTTAAGCGGAAAAGGATCGACGTCAAAGATTGTGGTTGATAACTCCTCGACAGCATTCAATCTGCAAAGTATGACTGTTAGTGCCTGGGTTAAGCCGTCAGAACAGATTGAAACCGGAATGCATGAAGTACTGGTTGCTAAAGGAAATTACGATTTAGAACAGGGTTGGGAGCTGTTGACGAAAAGATTCAGTTCAAGTTCTGGTGGCACTTATTCCATGGAATTCGACTATAGAGGTCCCGCTGGATAAGTTCGAACCAAAGTGAAAGAAGCTGAAGTGATCACCACAACTGCTCCCAGCATTCTGACGGTTGGTGAATGGAATCATCTGGTGGGGGTTATGAGCCTAAAAAATCACGTATATATCTCAATGGAGAGCTGCTTTTTGAAAGTGCGATTGCAGCTGTTGGAACGGTGAACAATTCCAAAGACGTGACTATAGGTGCAATGCCTGAATATCACCGGTAATCTTAAGTACTTTAAGGGATCGATGGATGATATTCGAATATATAATTATGCATTGAGTGAGCAGGAAATAAAGGATATCTATAATCAGTAGTTGTGTCGTTGGCTGTTCCTGATCCCCTCAGGAGCAGCTTTTTTCTAAACATTCCTGCTGGCAGTTTCTCTCCGAAATCGAAATAGCGAAAAGACAACTAATCCAATTGCTGCGGCAATGGAGACAAGAGTTAGGATCAGACCTTTGCTGAAACTGCTGCTCTGGAACTTGAAAACCACTTTGTGACTTCTTCCGGAAACCGGAACTGCTCTTAAAGCGTAATCTGCCCTGTAAACGGGTGCGGGTTTCCCGTCAATGTAAGCTTTCCATGCGGGGTAATAGATTTCACTGAGCACCAGAAGCCCGCCTTTTCCGCTTTGGACATCGATGTCGATCTTGTTCAGGGAGTAACTGGTGATGCGTGCACTCCATTTATCTGTACTGTCGAGAGTTACACCAGTAAGATCTGGCTCTGTTTCGAGGATGACTGACTTACGATGATCGAAACCTTCACTGTAAAGAAGTGACTGGATTGCATCCTCCCGAGTTTCTACTTGATACTTGCTTGCCATCCATACCCGGGGCAAGCGGCTCTGGTGTTCCACAATGCCCATCTGATTGGTTTTCTCATCAACCTTGATCTTGTACTTAACATTTAAAATGTCGAATGTGCGATCACGGGAATTGACCAGCTGGCGCTTGAGTCTGAGCTGATTGTAGCCTTCCGTTAAAAACAGGTCATGAACGCTTCCCTGATTTCTGTAGAGGAACATGTGGCCACCACCGATATCGTAAGTACCGGGAACAGTACTTCTTGAATTTATACGGAAGTATTCATGCTTACCCTGTTCCTGAAGCTGCTTCACCAGATCGTTCATCGCAAAAACTCTGGCGGGATCTTTTTCCCCGACGGAGGCATACCCGGCTCCGAAAACAGCCAGATCAATGAAGGTAAGTGTCAGTGCACACAATGCAAGGCTCTTTCCAGATAGTTTGCCCTTGATGTTTAATAGAAGCAGGGCAAGTGAGATCGCAAGAAATGTAAAGAAGATCCAGAGCGACTTCGATGCTTCAGGGGTGATCTTTGCTTCAACATACTGAAGTGCGCCGGCTGGTGATCCACCCATTCCAGCTGCCATAAAACTTGCAATCTGCTGATTGAATGCCCCCGATGAAAACAGAAGTGTTCCAAGGAACGCTATTGTGCCTGCTGCTCCTGAAACTATGAATACCTTTTTCGCTGTTGAACTTTGCAGTTTTTCCTTTTTACTCATTAGGAATTGAAGACCATACCCGGCCAGTAATGCTACAGATATGATGAAAATATAACCGAAACGGGCGGGAACACGGAAACGGTCGAGTGCCGGCACAACCTTGAATGCAACACTGTAGATAAGGCCGGAGTCTCCCATGGAGAGAAGTAGTGCAAGTAAACCGGTAGCTCCCAGGAAAATTACCTGGGGATTTCTCACAAACACCAGAGCAATGATCGACAGGACAAGTGGAAGTATACCGGCGTAAACAGCTGTTTCCCAGTAGTTGTGAATGCCGGGGCTGTTGTCTTTTGAGGAGATTCCCCAGTATGTCTGATTCGGAGTGCCAAAAAAATTGGGAGCCACAATTGTTACGAGACGGTATGGCCTGAGACTTCCGATAGTTGATTCTTCCAGAGTAATGCTTGGGCGGGCTGATTCCTGAGCCAGTTCAGCTGTGGGGAGCAATTGAATTGATGATAAGCCCACGCTTAGTGCAACCGCTCCTGCGAACAGTGCTGCCTTTACACTTTCAGTTTTTAAGTTTGCTGACTTGTTTTTGAGCCTGTAAACCAGGAGAAAAACAAAGTACGCCCCCAGCCAGTAATACATGTGCACCATTATCTGCGGATGTCCCGCAAACATGCACATTGATAGCACTACCGCTGTCAAGGTCATGTAAAGGAGGCTTTTTCGGTATATCATTCTGTTGAAAAAGAGAATGATGAGAGGAAACCAGCTAGCTGCGTGAATGACATTAGAGTGGAAAATATGAGTGGTGAGGAACGCTGAAAACATGAATGTGATTGCTGAAAGCAGTGATCCTGCAGTCCCCAGGCGAAACTCTTTACCCAGAAGAAACATTCCTAAACCGGCTATAAAAATATGGAACACAATCTGAATTTGAAAAAGAGCCGGACTGAGCCACTGGTCTGAAGAGAAAAGAGTCAAAACAAGATTGAGCGGATAAAGTACTGCTGTCTGGATGTCTGCAAAAAAAGGCATCCCGGAAAAAACATAGGGATTCCAAAATGGAAAGATTCCCGTTTTGAGAAATTTGGATGCAAACAGGCGATAAGGGAAATTTTGTTCAACGAAATCGTTCCAGAGAAAACCTTTGGCGGTAAGCAGGGGCCAATAGTAGATCGCAGTTAAAACCAGAAGACCGGTTACTGAGAGCCAAAAGACAGTGCGTCTGCTCAGAGATTTCTTTACAGGCGCGGCTTGAGGCTGGGGATGCGCCGGAGCTTGTTTACGGCTTTTCTGTTTTGTTTTTGACACTGCTTGACCCCCTAATAGAAACTTTGCCCTGAATTCTCCCCCGAAAACGGGAGAGAATAGGGCAAAGATGGTTTCTCTGTACTGTTACTGAGCTGAACCAGTGGCGCTCTCGGCCGGCTGGGCCTTTCCTTCTTCCTTGAGTTTGGTGTATCTCTCAATGAGTTCAGAAGCCTGCTTATCCGCAGGATTGACCTGCGCATACTGTTTCATCACGTATATTGCACTGTCATATAGTCCCATCTCCTCGTAATTCTTGGCCATGGAATAGTACACGAGGAAAGGATCAACCTTGCTTGATTCCAACTGGCGCAGTGCCTCATTGGCTTCCGATTTCTTGCCCTGCTTCTCCAGTGCCTGGGCAAGCATCTGCTTGTAGCGCTGCTCTGTGGAGTCCAGTGCGATAGCTTCGCGGGCAAGTTTTTCTGCCAGGTCAACCTTGCCGTTCTCCATAAGAATCTCATGGCGAACATAGCGGGGACGCCAGTCTGTGGGAATCAACTTGACACATTCATCCATTTTGGAGATGGCCAGCTCCAGCTTTTCATTGTATTTGGTTGATTTTCCCTTCAGAGACTCACTGCTGGAATCAGCTGAGGCCTTGAGAGCTTCAAGCTCTCTTCTGTCTGTAGAGAGCTGATCTTTAAGTGATAGACCCAGCTGAATATAGGTGCTGGCATAGTTGAACACCATTCTCTCGGAAGTGTCATCATAGGAATCTCTTCCGGTTGCTGATGTGCTGAGTTTGAACACGTTGTCCAGGAGGTGTGAAGTTCTCTCCACATTGACTCTGTGAGCTTCGTCAACCGGATGAGGCATTACCCTGTAGGCAAGACCCTCAAGCTGGAGATAGGGATCTAAACCCATTTTGCAGTCGTCGCTCACTGTGGATGCAAAGTAGAGAGGCTTGGACCAGTTGTTTGTCTTGAAGATGTTAATCACCATCTTGTCCTGCACTCTGAGTGCGGCCAGCTTCTGCTTCCCGGGAAGCATGAGCTTTATACCGGCCATTTCCACAAGTGCATCGCTTGCAAACTGGTTGTGTTCGGGCCTGAGGTTGTCAATCTGGCTGTCGGTGTAGGAAATGGGAACTTTGGGTTCCTGTTTCTTGAGCTGTTTGATATACCAGGGTGTATTCACCAGACTCAGGTTTACAACTCTTACATCCTTGCGGATGCCGTATGCTTCCTGAAGAGCCCACAGAGGGAAGGTATCGTTATCACCATTGGTGAAAATGATACCGTTTTGCTCACAGGAGTTAAGCAGGTTGAATGCGTACTCATAAGGCATCCAATCGCCTTTTCTTGTGCTGATCGCCCAGTTCTGCGTAAGAGGAAGAGCGGGTGAAACAGCGAAGAGAAGCACTGCCATGGGGGCAACTGCTGTTCTGAGCATCTTGTTCTTGTTTGTGAACAGATTGTACATGATGAAGCTGGCGGCGATACCAAGCCACATTCCCAGATACATGTATGCGGCACCGTAAAAGTAGTCGCGAACACGCACTTCCCTATGGACAACCGGCATTGGGCCGGGTCTCCCGGCTCTAACCCAGTATTCATAGTCCAGCCGTTCGGGTCTGGTGCCATCGGCGAAATTCATGTACAGTACAAGCCCTATAGATGTTAACAGAAACAGGGATACCAGATAAATGGCCATTTTTTTGTCTTTTTTGTACAGAAAAGACCAGGCGTACATCATCATTAGAGTGGGTATAAGATAAATAAGCAGTTTTCCCATGCCCTGTCCTGCTCCGTCAGCAAAAAGACTTCTTTCTGTGTCAAGGTTGCTGAAACGGAAGAACTGAGTGATGTGGAAACCACCGTACCCCATGTGACCTTCGATACCGAGCTGGTTTTCCCAGGTTCCCCGACGCCAGAACATGCGGCTGAACATGCTTTCGGAACCGTACTGCTTTCTCTGCAGGTAGTCTCTGAAGGCTTCGTAACTTGAAGGGTGGTTTTCATTTATGGCAGGTTCCAGGTTGGAACGGATCGGCAGATACAGATGAGCGGAAAAGCCGATCACCGCAAATGCAGCCATGAAGAAACAGAATCGCCATTTACGCTGGCTTGCTGTATCCAGAAAGGAGAAGGCCAGGGTGGCGATCACTGTGGCGCTGCCAACCCAAATGAATAGTGGCATGTCAAGGATAACTGTTCCGATGAGAGCTGCAGTGATCCAAAGGCGCCAGTCTTTAAGTTTTTCCCGGTCTGAAAGTATGATAAACAGAAATATGGGAGGTAATATAATCATGGAGTACATGTGGATAGCAATACCCAGGAAACTCACATAGGTTAAAAGCAGAAGAAGCAGATCTCGCTTAGGACTTTTACTCTGAGCCCATACCAGGGCAAGCCAGCTGGAGACTGCCACAACCAGCATTGAAGCGTTCGCTTCGCTCTGCTCCACGGCACTGAACCAGAAAGTCCGTCCGAAAACGGCAAACAGTCCCGCCATGATACCGCCAACATAGACTGCCAATCTCTTCCACCTTGTGTCGGGAGTGCCAAGTGCACCCACCAGAACTCTAACGGCGGTCAGATAGATGACCATGGCAGTGAGGGCACTGAGGATCACCACCAGGAAATTCATCCTGAAGCCTACATCCTTGAAAAACGAGAAAAGTATGCTGGACACCCGAAACATCATTATGAACAAGGGATTGCCCGGCGGGTGAGGAATTCCCAGTGAGTGCCCTGCGGCCACGTATTCACCGCAGTCCCAAAATGCGACTGTAGGTGCCGCGGTGAGGTAGAAGACGATAAACGAAACGGCGAAGACGAAGAGTGCGCCGAGTCGGTTCAGGCGAGCGTGGAGCTGTTCCATGCAGCTTTCTCCTTATTTTTTTTCTGTCGCACTGGACAGTTTTTTATGGATAGAGTCAAGAATTCCGTTTACAAATTTTCCTGAATCCTCTGTGCCGTAGGTCTTGGCGATCTCAACGGCTTCATCTATGACAACCTTGAACGGTACAGACTGAGAGAAGTAGAGCAGTTCTGCTGTGGCCAGTCTAAGGACGTTGCGGTCCACGGCAGCCATGCGGCGCAGCTCCCAATTGGCGGCCTTTTCGGCCAGAGTGGCATCAATTTCGTTAAGGTTTTCAAGGGTCGAGCGCACCAGATCTCGAGCGTACCTTTTGACATCAGGAGAAAGCGCCTCATCCTCGGCGATTCTCTCCAGCATGATTTCCCACTGTTCGTTGCTCCCCACTTCACAGGCGTATAGAGTGCTCAACGCCAGTTCGCGGCTTCTATGTCTGACTTTAGATAATTCGTTTCCGGAATGCCTTTTTTCGGACATGTTCACTTGTCTTCCAGTTTAGCTTTAAGTATTACAGTTTTGTGAAAAGATCGGCCATCTCAATAGCGCTCAGTGCCGCATCCCAACCCTTGTTGCCGGCTTTGGTTCCAGCTCTTTCGATAGCCTGATCAATGCTGTCGGTTGTGAGTACGCCGAAGATAACCGGAATGTTTTCATCCAGACTTACCTTTGCTACTCCTTTGGATACTTCAGAAGCCACATAATCAAAATGAGGTGTTCCACCGCGGATTACTGTTCCAAGACAGATCACAGCATCATACTTCTTTGAACGGGCCATGCGCTGAGCTGTCACGGGAATCTCAAAGGCACCGGGAACCCAGGCCACCGAAATATCATCGGCGCTGGCTCCATGCCGTACCAGACAATCAACTGCCCCTTCCAGAAGTTTGCGGGTGATCAGTTCATTGAATCTTCCGGCCACAATGCCGAATTTCTTTCCCGCACCATTGAGCAGGCCTTCCGTTACGGTTGACATTTACCACTCCCTTCAAAGAGATGACCCATTTTTTCTTTTTTAGTTGACAGATATTTTTCGTTTTCCTGATGAGGGCACACTTCCAGTGGAACTCGCTCCACCACTTCAAGCCCGTAGCCCTCAAGGCCCACTATCTTGCGGGGATTGTTGGTCATGAGCCTTATTTTGCGAACGCCAAGGTCGGCAAGGATCTGGGCTCCGATGCCGTAGTCGCGTAGATCAGGGGCAAACCCGAGGTGCTCATTGGCCTCCACGGTGTCCATGCCGGTGTCCTGCAGGGCATAAGCGCGCATTTTATTCACAAGTCCGATACCCCGGCCTTCTTGGCGAAGGTAAAGAATCACTCCTCCGCTTCTGGAGATCTCGGTCATGGCGGTCTTGAGCTGTTCTCCACAGTCACAGCGAAGAGAACCCAGCAGATCACCGGTAAAACATTCCGAATGCACCCGCACAAGAACGGGAGTATCCGGGTTTATTTCACCACTCTGCAGCACGATATGCACGGCACTGGACAGAACTTCTTCATAAGCAATCATGCGGAATGTGCCCTGCTGTGTGGGAAGTCTGGTTTCAGCTGCTTTTTTGATAAATTTTTCATGGGCGGTGCGGTAGCGGATAAGGTCTGCCACGGAAATGATTTTGACATCATGCAGTTTGCTTATCTCCTGAAGCTGAGGCATGCGTGCCATGGAACCATCATCGTTCATCACTTCACAGATAACTCCTGAAGGGTACAGCCCCGCCATTTTAGCCAGGTCCACCGAGGCTTCAGTCTGGCCGCTTCGCACCAGTACTCCGCCATCCCTTGCTCTGATCGGGAACATGTGGCCGGGCATGATGAAGTCTGATGGCTTACTTGCGGGATCGACCAGCTTAAGAACGGTTGTGCTTCGGTCAGAAACAGAAATGCCGGTGGTGGTTCCCTCTTTAGCCTCCACTGAAATAGTAAAGGCTGTCTCAAAGCGTGAAGTATTGGAAGAGACCATGAGCGGAATCTCAAGCTCGTCAAGTCTGCTTCCCTCCATGGATACGCAGATGAGGCCCCGGCCATACTTAGCCATGAAATTAATCTTCTCGGGAGTGCACTTTTCCGATGCAAAAGCGAAATCACCTTCATTCTCCCGATCCTCATCATCTACAATGATAACTATCTTGCCACTGCGGTAATCCTCTATGACCTCTTCTATCTCTTTGAAGCTTTTCAAAATCCGAGCCTTTCCATTTTATTAAGAAGAGATTCGCCGCCACTGGCAGCTGAAACCCCTTTGCTGTTCATCAATCTGTAAAGGTATCTGGCAAGCACATCGCTCTCGAGATTGACAAAGTCACCAGGCTTTTTAGTGGACATGGTGGTTTTGCCAATTGTATGGGGGATGAGCGAGATAAAAATAGAATCGTGCAGCACTCCCGCGATAGTCAGACTTATTCCGTCAATGGCTACTGAACCCTTTTCCGCCATGAATGGCGCAAGTTCAGGAGGAATGCTTATTGTCCGTACCAGGCTTACCCCTTCTTTGCGATCGGAAATAATCTCTCCGAAACCGTCAACATGGCCCAGAACCAGATGACCATCAAAGCGCCCATCCGCTCTCATCGCCCGCTCAAGATTTACCCTGCGACCCACAAACGGCTTGGCCAGGGTAGTGCGGTTGAGCGTTTCGAGAACCGCGGTAAAGAACATATCCTGCCCGCTGCGTTTCTCAAGAGTCAGGCATACGCCATCGATAGCTACTGATCCGCCAATATCAACCGGGAAATCGTCTCTGTCCGGGCGAATGCAAAACTCCGTACTCCTGCCTGAGGATGAGAGTCCGGCAATGGTGCCCATAGTTTCGATCAGTCCGGTGAACATAGCAGATCCTGGTTTCTTCTGGTTTGACCCATAAAGGGAATTACACAAAATACTTTGGGCCAGTTCAGATAATGCAATACGAAAAGGTAAGGGGACTATTTTTGGAAAAAAGGCGGAAGAAGTCGAAGCTAGAGGCCAGAGACCAGAAGCCAGAAGCCAGAGCTCAGAAGCCAGAGATCAGAAGCCAGAGA
>JAEZKC010000090.1 GCA_023436205.1 Fibrobacterota bacterium | reverse complement strand
CGATCGCCATGGCGCCGGTCACGCCCGATCTCAGGTTATTGCTCCGTTTTTATGCAGCGATATATTAGATGATATCTTTTTCATTATCAATCCTATTAAACAAGCAAATAAATCCCCACTAATTGTGATAACGCGCATCATAACAACGATTGCCAATATACCATCTCGTTGTAAAACTGGTAAAAGAAGCATTATCAAAATAAGTTCCCTTATCCCAAGTCCTCCAGGCGCACCGGGTGTAATTAATCCTAGCAACCATGCCAATAGATAATATCCTGCCAGTACAAAGATATTAATATTGGCCACCCCATAGGCAACTATAATAACAACAAACGAAGCAGCGTTAATGATTGCGAATCCTGCAATATACCCTGAAGAAGCCAACAGGTTTAAAGGCTTAACTGACGCTTTTTTTCTGTTCTTTATCAACCAGATGATTGCAGCTATAAGAATAACTATGATCCCCACCGCCATTAGTACTACCACCTCAAGATTAATCTTCCCTTGGGCAATAACCTTGCTCAACGTATCCCGGAAACTGTTAGCTACAAAAATTAATACCAGTAGCAAAACAACGATAATCTGCTGCAAAATTTCAAGTACTGAAGAAAACAGTATGCCTTTTTGGCTTAAACCATATTGACTGCCCAGTAGATTTCGGGAGGCCAAATGCAAGACATTACCGGGTACGTATTTAACCAAATTGGAGCGAGTATAAATATATATAGCCTCAGATTTTTTAAGGGCATTATTAGCAAGCATCTCTATATTCTTTTTCCACGCCAGAGCCATCAAAAGAATTCCACCAGAGATCAATAAACCTAACGCCACGGTTAAAAATACCATTTTGCCTGTTAGAAAAATTCTGAAATCTATATTCGAATTAATTAAATAAATAATAATATATATGATGGCAACAGCCATCAATATTTTACCTGAAGTATTAATTATTACTAAATATTTTTTTTTGTTCTTCTCGTTATACTTCATTCGGTATACTCTTTATTTTTAAGTACAGTTCCGATTTTAAATCCATCAACATATATTGAATAATCTTCCGAATATCCTTTCACCTCATAGTCATTTCCCACAGTATATCTAAAGTTATCCAGAACAAAGTCTGCTTCTTCGCATGTATCCACAACGTTTATTCGTGCCTGTTGCTCAGGTGACAGAATGTTCTTCATCATTGCTATATCCATTGAACTGCATACATTTATAGAATCGGTGTATGTATTAAGTAAATAGCGAAGCATGTCTGCGCTTGCTAGCCGCCAATAATCCCTGTCAAACTTTGTTGCTACAGTTCTGCCTACAGCATTAAAATAAACATTTTGATAGGGATGTGCAATAATCATCCATACGGCTATACACGCAAATACGGCGCCCATTAAACCTGGCACAATATATTTTCTCACTTTTTTTATGTGCATCTGTAACTTTTCATGCAGACTCTTTGCCCCGAAAACAGCTACTAATAACAACGGCGGCGCCAGAAAATATACATGCCTCCAACCCAAATAAATCATTAGATTAAATATGATAAAACCCAGAAGAGGAATAAGAAACAAAAGAAAAACAACCCACACATACCGTATTTCTACGAATTTAATAAACTTTCCCTTAATTGTATTACATATTAAGCTGCAAGTTCCTATAAAAAACATAAGTAAATGAAATATAGGGATTGTCATGCCCATCCAGCCAAGTATATAGTACCATGGCAACTGTTCTTTTGTAATTAACTGCCCCCCAAAAAGCATCTTACCCTGCCAAGGCTGATAATCAGCAAAAGATACCAGCGTGTTCTTTATAAATTCAAAGGGGTCACGCCATGAAGCCGGCGAAATCAGTATATAGAAAAAAACATAAGCCAAACAAAAAATAATGTAAGGACGCAAGAAGCCGCAGATGCGCAGACCCATGCTCTTCTCTTCGTTCTTTGGAAGCAGAAATTTTATTTCCTTGTTGTTTGTGAAATGTCCTACAATATCTTCTAAGAACATCACCATAATCACAGCAGCAGCTAGCATTATGCCTATCACCCGCGAATTTGTCGCGAAGGCGCATGTTATAGCAAAAAACACACACCACAGTGTCTTTCGTTTATTCAGGAGCATTTTAACCATAAAGAATAATGCAATAATTAATAATGAAACAAACATTAAATCCTTAATGTTATAGAATGATTCTGCAAAGAACCTTGGGCACAAAAGCAGCATAACAGTGCCGACAAACGCCCAGCTTTCACTTTTTAACAAATCTTTGCATAAAAAGAAAAAGCAGATCAAGGCAATAAAGAATATCAAAAAATTATAGAGATGCCGCATAAAATAGATCTGTTGCGTCGTCATTGTGAAGTCAGCCAAATCTTCAATGAAGACCAAAGGCATTTGAATGGCAACGCCATAATATTTATTCTGGTATTTTTCCAAGTTGGGCAGGGAGGAATTATCTGATATTACCCATATGTTATCCATCTTCGACATATCTCGACCGAATAC
>JAEZKC010000063.1 GCA_023436205.1 Fibrobacterota bacterium | reverse complement strand
CCTCTGTCCTCTGTCCTCTGTCCTCTGTCCTCTTCCCCCTTGACTTCCCTAGCGCTTGCGATGTATCTTGTATTGACATTCGCGGGAGTAACTCAATGGTAGAGTGTAACCTTCCCAAGGTTAAGGTTGCGGGTTCGATCCCCGTCTCCCGCTGTTTCCCATGCTAATCCTCTCTGCTCAAAGAACAATCAGACCATTATCTGCCTATATAATGAATAGGGATTTTTTGTATCCGGATGCGCTCTTTCTTGAACCGGAAGCTGTGGAGAACGTATTTTATCCAACTTGATACCCCAGTTTCGCCTTGCCAGCATTCGCGCAGCATTCATCCCCGCAGTTCTGCAGGGAGCATTCGGCAGCAGAAGGCAAAAAAGTTGGACATTTTGGATCAGGTGAGGCAAACGCTGAGTTCCAGTGGTCAGTAGTGGAAAATTATTGTAAACTGAATCAATACAGGAGTTAAGTCATGGCAGACAAGATCAAGATGGTGGATGGCAGCCTTCAGGTACCCGAAAATCCCATTATTCCCTTTATTGAAGGTGATGGTACAGGACCCGATATTTGGAAGGCATCCAGCTATGTTCTCGATAAAGCGGTGGAAAAAGCCTACGGTGGCAAGCGCAAAATCGAGTGGAAGGAAGTCCTGGCAGGGGAAAAAGCTTTCAAGGCTACCGGCAGCTGGCTTCCTGATGAGACCATCGAAGTGTTCAAAGAGTACCTTCTGGGCATTAAGGGTCCACTGACCACCCCCGTAGGCGGCGGTATTCGTTCTCTGAACGTGGCTCTGCGCCAGATCCTCGACCTCTACGTCTGCCTCAGGCCGGTGCGCTACTTCCAGGGAGTGCCCTCACCGGTGAAGAATCCTGAAAAGTGCGACATGGTCATCTTCAGAGAAAACACCGAAGACGTCTATTCAGGTAAAGAACTGGAGATGGGGTCGGAGAAAGTTGCAAAGCTTCTGGCATTTCTCAAGAGTGAGTACGGCTGGGATATCCGCCCCGATTCAGGCATTGGCATAAAGCCCATTTCCAAGAGTGGTTCTGAGCGCCTCATCAGAGCGGCAGTGGAGTATGCGATTGCGAACAACCGCAAGAGTGTGACACTGGTGCATAAGGGCAACATCCAGAAATTCACCGAAGGTGCTTTCAGAGCCTGGGGTTACCAGCTGGCAAAGAGAGAGTATGCCGGAAAGGTGGTGAGCTGGGAGGAGTGCGGCGGCAATCCCGGCCCCGGTCAGATTCTCATGAAGGATGCCATCGCGGACATTTTCTTCCAGCAGGCGCTTACCCGCGCCGATGAATTCGATGTTGTGGCCACGATGAACCTTAATGGTGATTACATCAGTGATGCACTGGCAGCCCAGGTTGGTGGAATCGGTATCGCACCGGGAGCAAACATCAACTATCTTTCTGGTCATGCTATTTTCGAAGCTACCCATGGAACCGCGCCCAAATACGCCAATCTGGATAAGGTGAATCCCTCATCGGTGATCCTCTCCGGAGAGATGATGCTCAGGTATATGGGCTGGACGGAGGCGGCGGATCTGGTTGTGAACGGTATCGAAAAGGCCATTGCCAAAAAGACGGTCACCTACGATTTCGCCAGGCTTATGGATGGAGCTCAGACGGTTTCCTGTTCTCAGTTCGGCAGGGAAATCGTCAACAACATGTAGTAAAACCGATGGCGCACAGGATATCTTTGTATAAAGGTTCCATTGCGCCTTGATCAAAACCTTAGACGGGGATAAACAGATGATTGCGGTACTGATCGGGCTCGTGATATTGATGATTCTCGTGCTGGTGGCGGTACGATCGAGTTTCACCAAGGAAGTGGAAGAGCCGGAGCCGGAATCTCCTCCCATTTGCGTGAGCGGTATCTGGTCGGTTATTCGCAACAGCCCCAAAGAGGCTTTGATGAAGATCCGACCCAGAGAAGAAGAAATTCGAAAATATCTGGCAAGCCAAAACGAAGACATAGGTAAGTTGCTGCTCAGAGACTCTGACCGCAAGTTTCTGCTTGAGCATTGGAATACTCGCATGGAAGCCAGTGTGAAGGAGATAGAAGCCGGTGACAAAGAAGGAGCGGAATTTTACTATTATGACTTCCCACAGGACTGCCCCGGCTGCCAACCTTATATTTCAAAGGGACAATTTGTGAGCCGGGAAGAAATCTACAGATATCCTCGAATTATTCCTCCATTTCATCTGGGGTGCAGCTGCAGTATTAAAGCGCATCACGGAGATGAAAACCTGAGGGAAACCACCGAATCAGGGTTACGCCCATTCTTTACAGAAGGAACCATTCCTCCTCTTCCGGAATGGACCACTACAGTACTCATTTCCCAAACCGCAGAGGCAGGAAACTGATGATTTTTAATGTGCGTCATTTAAGAGCGGGCAGATTCGCCCTTATCGCCGGACTGTGCTTTCTTTCCATCAGAGATGCCGGTGCCATTGGTCAGTCTGCAGTGATCACACTCTCCTTTCCGGTGGGCGGGCGCCCCACAGCTTTGGGTGAAGCTTTTACCGCTTTAGCCGATGACGCCAACGCGCCCTTCTATAACCCCGCGGGTCTGGGACAGTCACCCCTGGCCGCATCCTGGAGAACTCATTACACAGACAGTGCCTTCTCCACCATCGCCAGCAGGAACAGTTCCTCATTTGGAGCCAGAGAACAGGTGTGGGCCGCCGGCCCTTCCGGTATCTTACGTTTTAATGGCAAACTTTGGGAAACCGGTGAAGTCTACCTGCTTGAAGGCGATGAAAGCCTGAGGGACATTGCTGAGAAGTATCTCGCTTCAGATAATAAAAGTGCCGTCGATATAGCAATCTGGGAAATTCAGAAAGCCAACAAACTGGGGATGCAAAAGTACGAGAAAGTACTTGAGGCTATCAAATCGAATCTTATCGATCAATCAAAAGTGACATCTCAATTCGGAAGCGCTGAAGCATTTGCTCAGAAACTGTTATTCCTCAGCGATGATGAGCGTACTACCGAAAAGCTTCAGGAGCAACTATCCTCCCTGGGAGACAAGGAAAAAATTCCATCTGTTGCAAAGCAGCTTGTATCAGCTCTCGATATGGAGGAGGAGAGCATTGAGGAGCTGACTGAGCTCACAATCCCCTTCACCGTTGCAGTTCGTGATTCCATTACCGCCATGGCTGTTGACGCATCAGACCGCTTATGGGTGGGAACTCAATCCGGTCTCTGGAGATACCATAACAGTTCCTGGGTGAAATACACCGAAGAGGATGGACTGCCTTCAAAAAATATCGTAAGTATCGCAGTTGCCACTAACGGTGATGTGGCCGTGGGTACCGACAAGGGTCTTGCTCTGAACGTGAATCTTGAATGGAAAACCTATACAAAAGAAAACGGTTTACCTGATGATTTAATTACAGCGGTGGCTTTCGGAGCAGAAAACCAGCTCTATATCGGTACAAATAACGGGCTTATCCGCAAAAAGGGTGATGAACTTACACTTATTGACACCACATCTGGTCTTTTATCTCAGAAAGTGAATGCCCTCTTCTACGATTCAAAAGGTAAACTTTGGGTCGGTGGAGAAAACGGTGTAGCCATCAATACAAACGGTAAAAGCTGGCGCAGATACCGGTTTCCGAACAGCAGCATCACCTGCTTTGCAGAACACAGCAGCGGCTCCATCTGGATTGGATCCAATAAAGGAGTTATCACCTACAGCACCGGTAAAGTGGTAACTGATAAAGACGGTAAGCCGGTCGAAGTACCCGAGTGGAAAACGTATCATTCAAAAAATGCACTCAGAAGCGATAACGTTCGGGCTCTGGCATCCAGCAGTAACGATATCTGGATTGCAACCGACAAGGCAGTACACCAGTACGACAATGCAGAACGACAGTTTCTCTTCTTCTGGGAACAGCTGCTTCCCACTTTCCGCATGAGTGAACTGTGGCATGCATTCTCATCGGTAATTTACCCTACTGAAGAATGGGGTACTCTGGGCGCTTCCATAAACTACATCAACATGGGAGTGAACGAGTGGACTGATGACCTTGACAGATATGTGGGAAGGTCAAGATCGTGGGAAGGAGTGTTCGCACTCTCCTATGGATTTCCGGTTAAGGAAAACCTCTCTCTGGGACTGAATGTAAAATTTGCCAACAGCGCCCTTGCACCCACCATTGGGGGTGTCGGCCAGACGTTTGCAATCGATGCCGGTGTACTTAAGAGAGATTTCCTCATAGACAAATTTGACATCGGTTTCATGCTGCAGAATATGGGCCCTGAAATCTATTACATGACTCCTGAAGAAGCGGATCCGATTCCATTCACACTGCGTTTGGGATTTGCCTACAGACCGATTCAGACCCCTTTTCATGATCTGACCCTGGTTCTGGACGCCTATCGTGAAGTAGTAAAGAGTTACGAGGATAAGGGGCCAGATCCGTTCTGGACAGCCCTCTGGACAGATCTTCTGCATGACGAAAGCAACGAAAAAGGTGAAGGTCTCAAAAACGAAATTCAGGAAATAAACGTCAGCATGGGTCTTGAATACCTGTATGCTGATTTCATGGCTCTGCGCACCGGTTTTCTGGGAGACTACCTTGGAGAGCGGTTTGAGTGGACCATGGGAATAGGTGTAAAGTATGCCAATCTCAATTTCGATTTCTCCTACATCTATTCTCCGGCCAACTTCATGGGCGGAATTATCGGTTCAATAAATAAGGAAAAAGATGGTTCCAGCGGTGTCCGCGATGGACAATGGAGACTATCCTATCTGATGAAATTCTAAGCACTCTTCCGGTCACCCAGTACCGGTTTTCAGCTACAGAAGGTTAAAAGTAATGTCCAAACTATCCGGTATTCTCTGCAGCCTGGTAATAACCGGGCTGGTGTCGTTTGTCCTCGCTTCAGGACCAGCGGGCGGCAAAAACATGCTGCTCAAAAGCACCTCTACCAAGGAACTGGTGGAAACAGCCCGAAATCATCAGTGGTCGATAAATTTTTCAAAGCAATCCAAAGATACCCTGCTTATTATCGCCCTGAGAGTACAGTTTGCCAGTGACACCTCGCTTCTTACCACCGGAAACGGACTGTTCGGCATTCGAGATGATGCAAGAGAACAGAAGTTCTACAATCAGGATACTATTTACAAATTCGACGCCACTCCCCATGACTCACTCTATTTTGCCAGGCAACTGGAAGGGGTGCGTAACTACTTTCAGAAAGTGTCCCGCGGCAATCTGACTCTCGATTATGAGGTTTATCCCAGCGGACCAGATGAAATCGGATTTAAAGTAACGAACACAATGACCCATTACTCTCCGGGCTGGAAGAAGAAGAAGGAATCCACCGATGAGTACTGGAACAGGAAAACGAACGGACTCATGCAGTTTGTTCGAGATGCGGTAGATGCAGCAAACGGAGATAATTCACCATTCAGAAAGCTTTACAGAGATTCCTCTGGTGTCCTCAGAGATAAAGAGAAGAATCGCAAGGCTGTTATTCTCATTTTCCATGCCGGAGCATCCTATCTCACCGATGGCGGTGAAAACGGAGCCGCCGGAGCAGATTCGCCATCAGACATGATTGATGCTTTCATCAACAAGGAATTTTTCAAGTTCTACAAGGATTCGCTTGGCTTGAAAGATGCCGGTGTCAGTGTAGTGGGCGACAATGGTCAATCCATACTGATTGATGAACTGATGATGTGCGCGGAAACATCCAACCAGGATGGCCTCAACTGGGGAATCCAGGGTGTACTTGTAAATCAGGTGGCCCGTCAGCTGGGAATCCCCGACCTCTTTTCCACATCAAATCAATATACGGCAGTAGGTGCTTTCTGCATTATGGATTTCGCAGGTTATTCCGCCGGTCGAGGATTCATTCCCCCCTACCCCAGCGCCTGGGTGCGGGCATTCATGGGATGGGATAAAGTATACCCCGCCTCCATAAGCGGCAGCAGCACCCACTCGGTCAAGGCACTTTCACTTGCTCTGGATCATCCTCTGGAATCGCAAAACGACACCACCATACTCCTGGTCCCTATCAACAGCCATGAATACTATCTTATTGAAAACAGACAACGCAACCTCTCCGGCAAAAAAAGCCATTTCAATTACGATAAGGATGCAGCCGAAATCGCATCCGCTCCAGATTCCTCGATCATTGCCTCTTATCCTTTCAATGTCAACCTTGACAGCAATGTTCAGGAATTGGCATCTGAATATAATGTCATACTTAAAGCAGAAAATAACGATGTCAGCCTGCCTGCATCCGGCGTTCTTGTATGGCACATCGACGAAAGAGTTATTAGAGACCGGTTGAGTTACAATTTCGTGAATGCAGACTCCACCTATAGAGGTGTTCGTCTGGTGGAAGCTGACGGAATCAACGATCTGGGCATTGTAAGCCCATTTTACCAGGCAGCCTACGATTACGGTGGTGCAGAGGACATTTTCCCTTACAGAACAACAAAGAAGGAAAAGGTGACAAAGGATGTAAAGGGTTTCGGTCCTTACAGCCGCCCCTCGACCCGCAGCAATGATGGCGGGCACACCTATTTGCACCTGCAGATAACTCCGTCAACACCCGAATCGCAGCTTAGAAAAGAGCTGTCGATGCGTTTTGATACCACAACGGTGATCAATTTCAGCGACAGTGTGTTCCGCATCAACCTTAGCTATGATTATCAGGTCCCCGGGTGGCCAAAAAAAGTAGCTCCCGAAAAATTCCATGATCCTCTATCGGCTGACATCAGTGAATCTTCAGCAGGCAAGGAGCTTGTGCTCTTAAGCGAATCCGGAAGACTCTATGTGTATGCCACAGATACATCAAAGGCAAGTTCCTTTGGCAGTTTAAAAGCGCCGATTCAATTCGTTGACTACAAGGGAGACACGCTTTCTGATTCTCTCTTGTATGCCCCGTTTCTCGACAGCATCGAAGGCGCATTTACTTTTCCGAGCTATGTAGGTAACAGTATCTACATTCCCTCCAAAAAGAAATCTTTGCACATCTACAACTCAGTTACTGAGATAAATGCAAATCATGTGATCCTGAGCTTGCATGGTACTCCCACAAGTTATGTATGTGGTACTGGAAATGACTCCTGGGTACTTGGCCTTGAAAAAGGAAAGCTGCTTGTCGGAGAAGGGACTGATTCTACTGGACTGATTAAACTGGCGTCTGACTCATCGGTGTGCGCCATCGCTGTCATGAGAGAAACTGCCGGGGCATTTGCTGCAATTCAAACAAACGGATTGCTTTCCCTGTGCAACAGCGGCTCATCAACGCCCCTCAAATCAGTTGCCGTTCCCAACGGAATCGGACCATTTACACTTGTCAGCGGTGACATCAACCGGGATGGCAAGAGCGAACTGGTGGTGGCCGACAGCAGACACGGGATCTGGGTTTATGACAATCAGCTGTCTCTCATGGAGGGCTGGAAAGAGAAGCCTAACGACTGGGCAAATGCTTATTATGTAGATCCGGAAGAAAAGAAGGATGTCCGCAGCAGATATCCCAGGAACTTTTCCGCACCCGCACTTGCGGATCTCAACCGTGACGGCTACCTTGATATAATAGTAAGTGGAACAAATGGCGTTTACGCCCTTAATTATAAAGGTGCGCTTCTGAGCAGGTGGCCTGCCTATCTTGATAACCGATACTGGTATCAGCGCGGAAGCATCACCACATCTCCTGTGGTTGTTTCCGGCAGCGGGAAAAAACCACTGGTGCTGTTTTCATCTCCCACCGGTGAAAAAGCCACCTTTATGATCACCAAGATCGAAACTGCGGATAGAGACAAAGGGACAATCACTTTTCGCAGAGAGGATGGCACTCTCGACAGCTTATGGGACCTGAGTGCTGCCACTATAGACACAGTACTTGAATTGGGAGATTCCCTGATCTATCCCTACGTGATTCCGGGCGGCTTTATCGACGCACTTACCGCTGATGCCAATCGTCCGCTAAGCAACGCTTCGGCACTGGGAAGCAACTGGCCTGTTCCACAGTCAACCTGGCCCATTTCAGCAGGCGGACCAGTTACCGGTTCTCCCTTAGTCACCCGCAGTGACAACACCACACCAGATCTGTTTGCGGCATCCTCCGATGGACTGGTGTACAGATGGCGACTGCCGGCTGATATTTTACCCGATTCACTCTACTGGCCTCAGAATGGTTATGATGCAGCTCGCTCCTTTGCCTACGGATCAGCTCTGCCCCAAATCGAGTATGTGGAAAAAGAGCCCCTGACATTCTGGAACTACCCCAACCCTACAGCGGGAGCCTCTGAAACCACGTTCAAGTACAAGTTTTCGGGTCAGGCCAAGAATGTTCGCCTTGATATTTATACTATCACCGGGCACAAGATGGACTCTTTTACTGGCCTGAGCGGAAGCTTTCCTGACTGGAACGAAATTGTAGTCAAGCTTGGCAAATATGGCCCTGGAATCTACCGCTGCAGGATGGAAGCACACATCGGGGGTACAAAACACACCCGTTTCTGGAAAATGGCGGTTGTAAAGTAAACTGATCCTGACTGGAAAAATTTAATGAAGATAAAGACATTATTGCTCACGATCTGCATTCTGCTGCTCCATTTCGGAGCAGATGCAGCCCAAAAAAACAACGCTTACGGCCAGAAGTTCTTTACCGTTGAATCGGCTCACTTTAAGATCCATTACCATGCAGGCCTGGACCATCTCACAAAAAGAGTCGCCAATAAGCTCGAAGAACTCTACAACATATACACCGATACTTACGATCTGACACTCCCCGGAAAAACCGAAGTAGTCATTTACGACGGAGATATACCCGAGGGATTCGCCTACCCCAATTTCAATTTCATATTCATCGGGGTGCATGACTATGAATTCAACCTCAGAGGAAGCTCCGACTGGTTTGATGATGTGGTCACTCACGAATTCGCCCATGTAGTATCCATAAGTACCGGGTTTAAGCTTTCTCCGAAAATCCCCAGCATACAAGTAGGGTATTTCACCCATCCCAATCAGAGCTTCAGGACCGAGGCGTTACATGTATATCCATCGGAAGTACTTCCCCCATGGTTTACAGAAGGAATCGCCCAGTATGAAAGCAGCCGCCACGGAGCTGACTCCTGGGATACGCATCGTGATATGATACTACGCAGTCTGACAGCCAGCGGAAAGTTACTATCCTGGGCGCACATGAATGTGTTTACCGGCCGGGGCGATGATTACGAAAAAACATACAACCACGGCTTTTCACTTGTTAAATACATCTCGGAAACCTACGGATATGACAAGATCCTGGCCCTGCTTCGCGAAAGTTCCCGCTTCGACAGATTGACTTTCGATGCTTCAATAAAGGCGGCTCTGGGTATCTCCGCCCAGGAACTCTACTATAACTGGAAAAAAAGTCTTGAAGCCACCTACAGGGCTCAGATCAAGGATATCGGAACGCAGGTTTACGGCAGGAAGATAAACAAAGACGGTTTCGACAATGATCTCCCGCGCTTTTCTCCTGATGGAAAGAAAATCTACTTTCTCTCGAACGGGAAAAATGAGTACTCATTCAGATCACTGGTTTCTTACAACCTGTCCGACACGGTGGAAGATAAAAAGAAGATCAAGGTGGAAATGGGGGTAAGTAACGATTACGATATTCATGCTCCAAGCGGAAGAATCGCCTTTGTAAGCAGACATTCCAACAAATCTGTCCAGGATTCCAAACTGGGAGGACAAAGGACTTTCGATCTCTTCATTGATACACTTCCTCCCGAAAAGCCGAAATTCAGCTTGTTTAAAAAGAAAACAGAGAGACAAGTCACAACTCAAAGAAGCATTCTTACTACTGCATTCTCACCTGATGGTAACCGTTTAGCCTGCGCAGAACGAAAGTATGATAAATACTATCTGGCCATCACCGATACTTCCGGTAAAGATTTTAGAGTCGTCTATCCCAGAATCAAATCAAAGTCCGATTTTTACAAAAAGGTTTCACTTCCCGAAACTGGGTCTGATTCCGCAACTTTCAATGTGATCTTCTCCCTGAACTGGTCACCAGACGGGCACAGTATTGCGATTGATTATATTGATGGTGACAATCGCAAAATCGGCATCTATGACACACTCAATAAAACATTCTCCGTTATCTGTGATACCGACAAAGATGAACGACACCCCTATTTCAGCAAAGATGGTTCGGCACTCTATTTTTCTTCTGACAGAACGGGAATCTTCAACATTTATCGCTACGTCTTCTCTGATAATAAACTGGAACGATTGACAAATGTCGCTGGCGGTGCATTCTCACCCTCAGTATCACCGGACGGCAAAAAACTGGTCTTCACCGGCTACGATCCGGATGGCTACGGAATCTATCTGCTTGACTCAATAAAGGTACTGAATTCAGAAACTCTCAGCAATGCCGTGGTACTGAGGGGAAAAGATGTCAAAGAAGAAAGCAGAATTTCCTTATCGAACCGCAGGCACTATTCCCGTTTTCCAAAGCAATTTTTAATGGTCCCCACCCTTATAGGAGAGCAGATTGTCACCAGCGATGATGATTTTACCAAGGGTGTAACCCGCATGAAAGCCGGTCTGGTATGCAACCTGATGGACCCCTTGGCCTGGGCCGGCGTGGGGACTGAGGCGGGTGCCTTTCTTCTGATTGAACCCAGCCGCATACTGAGCTTTTTCAGTTTAGACAAGGGCGGAATTAATCCGCTCGCCTCCTATGATGCGGGTGTTTTCGCCAGCACCAGCGTGCTCCCGATCAATTTGAGCATTGATTACATGATACGAGGAATAGCAGGCGAAGACTGGTTCTACGAAGAATCGGAAGAGGCGATGCTTAAGCTTCCGTACAATATACAGCTGCACAATTTCCTCCTCAGTGCCATGTATCCCCTCGGCAAAACTGCTGGACTGACAGCCTTTACCGGCTATAACCGCTACGATGTAGGTCTTGACCTGGAAGAAGCGTACGATCAGAGCTTTTTCCGTTATAATCTCAGCAAAGGATTTCGTGCCGGAGCGATGTTTAATTTCATGAATGCCGCCATTAACCCCCGCATGAATGTTTCTCCTACGGGAATGGCGGCTAAAGTGCAGTACAACTTCTGGAACCAGTACTCGTTGAAAGAGGAAAACAGCTTTGATACTAACTCCACTGTACTGAAAGAAAGTTATGATCGTTACCTATTTCATGAGGTCACTGGAAGATTCAAATTCGGAATGAATTCTCCCCTGTACTCCAAACATGATATTCATCTGGACTTGAGCGGCGCCTATATCAAACCAATCAATGATCCTGCAATTCCCTCCTTCTATGAGCCTGTAGCTCAGGTTCCGGGGTACATTTACTACTATAAGTATGAGAGAGAAGACACAAATGGAGATACCATTATTACCGACACAGTACTGGTATCGGGAAAAGCCGTACTGAGCGGAGAACTGTCCTACCGTTTTCCTCTCTGGCCCAAGTCGATTGATCGTAAATGGAGTTTTCTTTATTTTGACAGAATTTACGGAGCAATTAACGTCTGCGGTGGAGCGGGATGGGAAAATCCGGAAGACGCCTTGAAGTTCAAAAGATCAGACTGGCTGCTTTCATACGGGGCGGAACTGAGACTTGAAGCCATATCGTTCAATGCCTATCCATTTGCGCTTAAATTCAGATGGGATTACGGAATGGATAGAGCCGACACGCTGGGAATGCCTGAAGGTATCAAACCAGATGTGGCCACTTTAGGCGGTAACCGTTTCGCTCTGTCGATCGGTTTCGACTTTGACGGCTGGGGTCTGATGAGTACACCAGACTACTTTCTGCCGTCCAGAATGAAAAGCGGCTTTTCAGGCCGGATTCATAACTGATTGCGGCGCCGGGGAAAATAAAGATCAAGCTCTTCTGCCAGTTTACGCGCGGAGAGCTGCCCCGGAGCAACCGACTCGCCAAGAAAACCGTAGGTAAAAAGTGACTTGAACAGTGGAGCAATAACGCGGCTTACAGTTCCGACCTCCCCCATTGCAATGGTCACTAAGGGCACATCACAATCCTCTGTAAATCTTAGAAGTCGAGTTACATCAGCAGCAGTGTGTGCCATAACGGCAATCTTAACAACCTGAGCTCCCTGATCGATAGACCTTTTCACCAGATCTTCAAGTCCGGATCTGTCGGGAGTCTTTTCAAAATCGTGTTCTGAGACCATGATCAGCTTCCCCGAAGCTGCATCGAGCATCTCTTTCCAGATTGGAGTGCCGAGCTCGATATCCACGCAATCGACAAAAGGCACCATGCTCTTAAAAATTGTGAGGCGGTTCTGCCGATTCTGCTCGGTTTCCCTTACGGTTCCGATAAGAGGAGATGAAACGGCGGATCTGATCTCTTTCAGATAATCCTGAAGCTTAGTTTCCGACAAGTTGTATCTATCAACGCGTATTTCAAAGATATCTACACCTTTGTCCTGCAAACTGGAAACTGAAGCTGCAGGCAGGACCTCATCAACCACCCCCACCACCCGAGGGACTTTTCCCAATTCCAAATTACCGATTCTCAGCATGCTGCTCCTCTGCTTTTGGCAGTTTCAAAATAACTTTTGCCCGCTCATCAAGGTATGCCGTTAACCCATTGGGAATCCGATGCAGCATGCCGCATTCATCCCACACTTCGGGACTTTCCATGCACATGTAAAGAGTAACATCAGGATGAAAACGGCGAAATTCTGCGTCCATTGCCTTGTAGAAAGCTATTCGTAAAGGCCGAGGGTAACGCAATTTACCATCTGCACCTAAGATCATTTCACCGGCGAAGAGCGGTAGATGCTTATCCTCACTGCGCAATTGCGCTTTAAGAGCGGGCATGGTTCTGAAACCGCCCATGCTTACCCAGGCGATCTTCTCAGGGTCTTTAATATAATCATAAATCATGCGGACCACCCCGCAATACTCCTCTTCCCACCCCTCATACCACACCATGGGGTCAAAATGGAATGCCACATTGAATCCCCTCTCTTCACAGAGACGGGCAGCCTCCATCCTCTTTGCAAGAGGAGCGGTTCCCTCCTCCAACTCACGAATCATCCTCTCGGTATTCAGTGAAAACGCGATCACCACCCTCTGTGGATTGGCAATCTCCGAAAGCTTTTCCACATTGACACTTTTAGTCTTGAACTCCGTCAGAACATTTTCATATCTGTCCAGAACTGCGGCGACTTTTCTGGATAACCCGAGCCTGTTTTCCTGAAAAAGCGAATCACCAAATTCACCGGTTCCGATACGAAGCACATCTGAGGTGTGCTCCTGCATTTTCTGATGAACTTCTCTCTCCAGATCTTCAAAATTACTGAATACTGTCTGGTGCTGATGATCAAAGTAAACCTGCAGAATGCAGAAACTGCAGTACATTCCGCACCCGGTAAGAGGAGTGAGAATCTGATACCCACAACAATAGTAGGAATCGGCAGTTCCGGGGCAGGGTTTCCAGAATTCACCCTTTTGAATTTCGTTCTTTACAATATGCCGTTCAGCCTTCATCTTACACTTCGGCAGGTTGGGGAAGAGAAACCGCATCCCTGTTTCGGTTTCGTGATTCTATATCCTGAATGACAAGTCCTGAGAGCATAAAACCGAACGTGCCGGTGATATGAACAGCAGATCCGTTAATTTTCTTTTTACTGCTGCACCATTCGTGTGCAAACGCGGCGTCATCCTGATCTGCACTGTTAACAGTTTTGGGGCAAACACAGGCTCCGGTACCGCAGGTGGATTCTTTTTCATAGCCATCCAGCTGTTCATCACTCCAGATACAGAGGAAATCACCTTTATAACCACGCTGGCGTAATCGTTTTCTCACGAGTCTGCCCAGTGGGCACTTGTTGGATTTCCAGATGGAACTAATGCGGATACGGGTAGGATCAAGCTTTGCAGATGCACCCAGGGCGGAAAAAAGCACCGTTCCTGATGCAGATGCATTCATAATCAGTTCAACTTTACTTGAAAGACTATCGATGGCATCTATGACATAGTCATACTGCGACAAGTCGAATTCAGCAGCGGTAGTGCGGTCGTAAATCTTCTGCAAGGAAGTGATCTGAGCCTCAGGGTTAATCTCCCGAAGTCTGCGGGCAAGCTCCGTCACCTTGACTTTCCCCACAGAAAGAGATGTGGCCTGCACCTGACGGTTGGAGTTGGTGATGCAAACAAGATCAGAATCCACAATAGTCAGGTTGTGTATCCCGGAGCGCACCAGAGCCTCAGCACACCAGCTGCCCACTCCACCTACTCCGAACAGAATGACTCGAGCTTTGGCAAGTTCCTTTATGGACTCTTCACCCACCAGCAGCTCAAGCCTGTGAAACGCATTGGTTGAGGACACTATCCGCTCCTTTCAAGGCTAGAAAATAAATCAGGTTGTGTTCAATTACGGCCAAAAGGTGATCCTATTTTGAGTTTTGACCACAATCGACCTGTCTTTTTCACACTTTTTTTGAACATTCAGCGGTATTACACGTATTTTTATGATCCCTTTTGCACAGGAAACCACTATGAAATACAAATATCTCTTCGGACCGGTCCGCTCCCGCAGACTGGGGATGTCTCTTGGAATAGATATGGTGCAGTTCAAGACCTGCTCCCTTGATTGCATCTACTGCGAATGCGGTGCGACCACCCAGCACACTCTTGAACGTCGGGAGTATGCTCCGGTAAACGAAATCATCGCAGAACTCAACGATTATCTCTCGCAGAACCCCGAGATAGATTATGTCACTTTCGGTGGAAGTGGTGAACCGACACTCCATTCAGGTCTCGGACAGCTTGTGGGTTACCTGAAGAGCCATTATCCTTCAAAAAAGGTGGCCCTTCTGACAAACAGTACCCTTTTCTCTTCTGTGCAGGTGCGCAGCGAAGTGCTGCAGTGCGATCTTATCCTTCCCTCTCTTGACGCGGTGAGCGATGAGGTTTTCGAAAAGGTCAACAAGCCGGTGTCTCACATCAATTGTAAAGATATGATAGACGGATTAACCGCTCTCTCGAAAGAATTTAAAGGCCAGATCTGGCTTGAGGTCTTTATCGTACCCGGCATTAACGACACTCCGGAAGAGATTCAGAGGTTTAAAGAGGCAATTACGCAGATAAATCCCACCCGCGTGCAGCTCAACAGTCTCGACCGTCCCGGCACCTGCTCCTGGCTCAAACCGGCCTCAGCGGAGCAGCTCTCAAGCATCGCCGGGCAGCTCATGCCGCTTCCGGTGGAGATCATCTCACGCAATCTGCCACTATCGCCTGCAGGCATTTACAGCAACAAGGAAGAAACTCTGCTTTCTCTCCTTAAACGTCGCCCCTCCACCGTGGAGGATGTAGCGGTAACCACCGGAACCACCATCAATGAGAGCCAGAAGTTATTGGAAGCAGCCCTCAAAAAGGTGCATGTGGTGGAAAAACTGGTGGAGGGGAGAAAATATTACTGCATTGAATAGGGCTTAAACCGCTCTTTTCTAATGTCTTTCCTGCCCCCGACCGATATAATGTAATAAGTACCTTGAACTATTCAATGATGCTTATTACTTATGCCAAAAACTGCATTTCGAATACTGATTATCGGGATATTGCTTTTTCCAGCCTTCGGATACGGTGGTGTCGCAGACTGGTGGACCGACATTTACGGTCGTGATGCAGGAAACACCACCCTCTCCTTTCTCACACTCCCGGCATCGGCATCTCTTCTTTCTCGTGGATGCGTCTCCTCGGCAGGAGCCATGGATGCCACCGACCTGCCGCAGTTTACCGCCAACAGCGCACTCGCAAAAGGGGATCAGTTCGCCATTAGCCACATCGAATGGTTGATGGGGTTGCGGACAGAATACGCCGGAGCAGCACTTCCACTCCCCGATGCGGGCACATTCGGTTTTTATTTCAGAGCAATCTCCACAGGTAAATTCGAGTATGCACGGACCATTGATGAAACGGTATCTGATCCCACCTACCTTGAGTACACGCTTGGAACAAGCTTCGCCCGTTCACTCATGAATGAAATGCTCAGTGTGGGAGTGAATCTTTCGTATGTGGAAAGCAGGCTCGATACCGATGTCGGGCGTACCGTTGCTGCCGGAGCAGACATCCGCGCACAACCATTTCCCTACCTTAGTGCCAGAGGTTATATCCTCAATGCAGGTTTTCCAGTTCGCTATGGCACAAGCAACATCTCCAACCCCCTCCCCATTCAGATAGGCACCAGCATCAATTATACCCCTCTGGATCAGAACACCTCCTCCTTTTGGGGGGTTACTCTTGGCCTGGGGGCACAGAAAACTGCTGATGAGCCACTTGTTTTAGGAGCAAGCACCGAGCTTAAGACCAGTCACTGGGTTCTGTGGCGTGCGGGGTATGAACACATGGCCGGTTACAGCCCAAGTATTGGGGGGTTGAGCTACGGTCTGGGGGTGCGGGTAGGCAACTACGGCATGGATGCCGCCTACAAGGTGGCTTCGGAAGATTTCGGAAGCATCTGGGCTGTCAACATACGCATGCAGGCTGAAGAGCGGAAAAGGAAAACTGCCGACGATTACTTTTCAGCGGCCCAGTATCAGTTTACGCGTAATAATTTCGAAAAAACAGCTAAATTGGCAGTCAAAGCATTAAAGCTTGACCCGAACCACTGGAAAGCACATGCGCTCTTAAGCAAGGCACGTGCAGAAATGCTGCGTTCGGAAAAGCGGGAAATCGCCCTTATTTACAGCGGCAATAACAGAGGCATGGTGGTCCCCTACCCGCCATCACCGGACGCCCTGGGAGGACTGAGCAGGCAGGCTGCACTGATTAATTCACTGCGATCAGCATTTCCGGTGAGTTTCTGCATTGATGTGGGAAACGGTGTAAACAAAACCAGTCATCCACTGCGTTCCCGGCTGACTCTGGAATATTATGACCATGTAAACTACGACATACTTGCCCCCGGTGAAGGCGAAATTGATTACGGTATCGCGCGCTTTTTAGGAGCGTCCACTAGCATCCTGCCATTTGTCATCACCAACATCGATAAAATGCCCGGGCTTTCTCTCGTTAAATCAGCCGTTGTGGAGCATGAGGGGTACAGATTCTTTGTCGTAAACACGATTGCCACCAACGCACTGAAAAACAATGATGCATCCTGGACTATGAGTTCACCGGTTGCGGAAATCAAGAAGCAGCTCTCGGGCAATGATGCAAAGCGTTCTCATGTGAAACTGGCTGTAGTTCATGAGAACTGGGAGGAGATAACCAAACTGGCGCAGAACATTCCCGATCTGGATATTATTATCTCCGGAAGCCTCGACCAGAGATTCACCGCTCCCATGAAAATCGGCTCCACCCTGATTCTCTCTGCGGGGAGTGAGGGCAAATTTCTTGGATGTCTCACAATGAGATTCGATGAGGAAAAGAACCTGCTTTCTACAGAGAACAAACTTTACCCGATTACTCAGGAGATCATTCCCGATTCCATAATCGAGAACAAAACAAACCTGGTTACCGCAACCATTGAACTGGAAAAAGCGGAGATTATTCCGGGTACGGAAAGTGCAGCCGGCGTCTTCCCCTTTGTATCTGACCGCAACGGAGCACCTCAGGTTTTCCTCAAAGCGGTGGAGAAGATGGCTGAGTTTCCCCTGGGGAATGCGATTTTTGAGTACCGCAAGCCAACCTTCAACGCACGCATCGGTCAGGCGGTTTTTCTGCACGGAAAACCGGAACTGAAAAACAGCTGCATTGAACTGGTGGACCTGAAAACCTTCAGAAGGAAATCGCTTGCAAAAGGCAAGAATGTCACAGAAGCGCTCTTTTCCCCATCGGGAGACTATCTTTACTTCATTGCCGGTGACAGCGGAAGCGACGAGGGATCAATCTATAAGACCAGAAAAGATATGAATGACATGATTCAGGTGATTCCCTCAGACAGCTCAGTAAGAAAAGATCTCGTCTTTTCACCCGATGGAGCCACGGTTCTCTATAGCTCAAACAAAGAGGGCAGATGGCAAGTATTCGCCATTGATACGAGTGTAAACACTTCACCAATGAAATTGACGGTTTCCGAATCAGACAACGTCAGGCCGCGTTTCAGCCCTGACGGCAAATACATTGCCTACCTGTCTGACCAAAAGAGTTTCGGGGGAAAAATGGATCTGTGGCTTATTGACAGGATCACCTCCGAGCACAAGCAAATTACCTTTAATGCGAATGTGGATGACTACTGCTGGAGCAGCGACAGCAGGACGATTATATTCTCTTCCGGGGTAAATGTGCTTGACCTGAATAAAGTTGATATAAGCAACGGACGGTTCGACAAGCTCATGCTCACGGCAATGATTAAAGACTGGAGTGACACCAGCCCACGGTTTGTACATTACAAAAGCATGCGCAAAGTGGTATTCACGCGGGTTTACGCCGATGGTTCTAAAGCTCTTTTCTGGTATGATCTTGAAAGCGGCAACGAGCAGAGGATAGTGAAGAGCGGCGGCAGTGACTGGCTTGAATAGTTATAGAATTGTTGATTTATGATTGTTGAATGTTAATTGATGAGAAAGACTTTCGTAGGTGATTCCGCCACGCTCCGCTCATACTGAGCGTAGGTCCGCCGAAGTCGAAGTATAATCAGAAGAGAATTGTTGATTGATGACTGTTGATTGTTGATTAAAAGGCCGCACCGTTCTTTAGATACCGCCGCGTTCCGCTCATGCAGAGCGTAGGTCCGCCGGAGTCGAAGTATAGTCCTTGTGTTTTTATTAACGGCGAAGACGCCTTATAGGTCACTGGCACCATCTCCCGCAAGGAAATTCCATCAAAAGTAGTCATCGGAGTTTATCCACCACGATTTACGGAACAGGATACAGTGCCTATATACCGTAACGGGATAATCTTCACAATGCTGTCCCGATAATGAACCATTCTCCCGAAATCAAAAAGAGACCCCGCCCCGAAGGGGCAGTCTCATACCAGCCCAGGGCAGAGCGGAAATCCACCATAGCATTGAGGTCCGCCGAAATGCGAAGGTGGGCTTCCGCGTCGCCCTGGGTATACGTACCGAATGATTTTTCTCCGAGCCTGAAAGGGCGAATCGTTATTCGATTCAATCAGAATATCATTTTAGGGTGACACCGCCCCTTCAGGGCTCAAGAACGTTTTGGGGGGACCTTAACCCAGGGTTGCGCCGAGGACGGCTCCACCCTGGGCTAGTATGACACCGCGCCTTCAGCGCTGCATTTGTTTTGAAAAGGTAGCACGTCTATTTCAATCGCAGAAAACATTCTGAATATTTTTATGGATAGGTTTTCGGTCCGCCGAAATGCGAAGGTGGGCTTCCGTGTCGCCCTGGGTATACGTACCAAATGATTTTTCTCCGGAGACCTGAAAGGACGGTGACACGTGGGATTAATATTTTACTTATTCCTGCACACCTGAAAGCGTGGAATGCTCATGGGATCCGGATCCGTCAATCGTGACTACTACCGGGGAGCTGACTTCGTTGCGCTCCCTGCGGGCAGGGTTCCTTTTAACGAGGGTTGAGAATCGGTAGTGTGTCAATTTATCCAAAACCTTTTACTTACATAGAAGGAATGTATTTATAGAAAAAAATATTATTGGCAGATGATTCATAGGTTTGCTTTCAAAAAAACAGACATATAAGAACCTTACACACAATAACCTGACCCATCGGCCCTCAGGCAGTACCCCGACCCGTCAGGGATGGCGCAGCTGTCACGATAAGAGATCTGGAATATCATTCTTAAGCGCTGAAGGCGCGGCATGTGACAGCCCGGGGTCAGCAGTCTTCCGCGCAGCCCCGGGTGGCCGTGGGATAGTTTTTCAAGCTCTGAAAAAGCGACATGTTTCTGGTATTATGTGCCAATAAATCCGGGAAGACCGAATACTCTTGAGTTTATTTAGGGGAAGCAGATGACGTTGCCTGAAAAAATCCTATCCTGAAATCGTGATCAATAAACTCTTATGCCTATCTTCGATGATGCTGTATGCGAGGATTGCAGCTGGTGAACTACGAGGCGTCTTCGCCGTTAACAAGGAATAAAAAGGGAGTTATGCTTCGACTCCGGAGGACCTACGCTTCCTACGATAGGAATCGAAGGACAGGCTGCATGAGCGGAGCGGGGGTACCATTTTAAAACCAACACTATCTCATGAGTGCAAGCGGCATAATCCTGTTAATCAACATTCATCAATCAACATTCAACAATTCCTCTCACAGCCTTACCACCGTGGCCCCTTCCCCGCCCTCTGAAGGTCTGGCCGCCCTATAACCCCTTATCTGATACCGCAACTCATGCTCCAGCATATCCCTGACCAGCGTTTTAAGCACCGGCTGCAGGTCCTGAGAGTGAAGACCCCATCCGTGGATAACCAGAATCTCACTTATACCGCGCTTCTTGCAACTTGCAACAGTTCTTCTCAGCAAAGAAGCTGCCTTTTCAGAAGTCAACCCGTGAAGATCCAGCGTATAACGACTTCGGCCTTTATTCCTTACTGCTTTTTTGGGCGACTGAGAGCTCAGGGATTTGTCTTTATCAATAACACCATGATCTTTAATATACGCCAGTATCTGATCCACCCTCTTCTGGCGCTCACTTTTCCCCTCACCCTCAGACATAGCTGCCCTTCTCTATCCAGAGCCGGTCATCGAGCCACACATCTGCATCTTTGGAGAAAAAGCAACTCACCGATTTTTTCGCAAGCCCTTCGGACAACCCGAACTCGCAGTGCACCAACCCCTTTTCTCTGCGATCGGTACCGGAAGACGGCAGAGAATCCAGTGTCCCGGTTCCCACAGAACTCAGTGTCCGGGAGGCAAGCCGACTTCTGATAAACTTTTCAAGAACTGCATCTTCACATGCAGACATGATTCGCACTGCCCGCCCATCCTTTACCTCCACCAGACAGACCGCGTCATTATTCCTTAATGCCAGAAGCCCCTGGGCCGTGCCGGGCAATGGCCTGACTCCGACAAAACCGGCCGGATAAGAACCAACAGTTCCATATCGACTGAGAATCCCGTCATTCACACTGGCCGGAGCCTGACTATTCACTTTGAAATAAAGATCAGTGCCAAAGCCATCCCTCACTCTAACCTCTTCTGCCGCACCGAGCAGTGCTGCACACTTGCGGGTGAATGTCCCATGCTTTACCCAGTCGGTACTCAGCTGACTGAAGAAATGTTCATCGGCGGCATAGGGAAAAAGTGCAATTCGCGTACGACTAATCTGTAAAGAGCGAAAATCTGATTCATTGAGCTCGCTTCTGGAAAAAACCTGCACCACCTCAAACTGCCCGATCCAGGACTGAATGCAGGATGAAAGCTGCTGCCCCTTTTTAAAATCTGACAACATCAAAAAGAGCGCCTCCCTGCAGCAGTTTTCGGAGTGCTTCCAGAAAACTTTCGCGGTATCCAGCGATTCCTCATCGCAGATGACAAGGCAACGCTCCTGATGCTTTATATTAAGGCAAACACCCAGTAAGGATCGTACAATCTCTTCTCTCATGACTTCACCATCCATGAATATTCCACTATCCCTGGACAGATGCCATGCGGTTGAGTGTTTCCGTCTTCCACTGTGAAAAGGTGCCATCCAGAATATGAGCCCGGGCACTCCTGACAAGATCCATATAGAAATGAATATTATGCAGCGTCATCAGCCTGATTGCCAGAATCTCACCGGCCATGTACAGATGCCGAATATAGGCGCGGCTGAAATTTGAACATGCGTAACAGGAGCAGTTGTCATCCAGCGCGTGATCAAAATCCCTTGTAAACTGGGCGTTTCTGATATTCAGCTTTCCATTATAGGTAAAGGCAGACCCGTTTCTTGCATTGCGGGTGGGAAGAACACAGTCAAACATGTCGATACCGCGATCGATACATTCAAGAATATCTGCGGGAGTACCCACCCCCATAAGATATCGCGGCTTATCTTCAGGAAGAAGCTTTGCAGTATACCGCACCACTTCGTAGGTTTTTTCAATGCTTTCACCAACCGCAAGCCCTCCCACCGCATACCCCGGGAAATCCATGGCGATAAGTTCACGAGCGCATCGTGCCCTCAGAGGCTCGAGCGTCCCTCCCTGAACGATTCCAAAGAGGTACTGAGGGTAACCGTGGTGAAAAGGAGTTTTCGCATGATGATCAAGGCAGCGCTTTGCCCAGGCCAGAGTCCGGTTCACCGCTTTTTCAATTTTGGCACTGTCCGCCTCCGATGGCGGGCACTCATCAAAGGCCATTATGATGTCGGCACCCAGATTGTGCTCAATTTCCATCACCCGCTCAGGAGAGAAAAAGTGCTTGGATCCATCAATATGCGACTGAAATTCAACTCCCTCGTCGGAAATCTTGGATATATCCCTCAGGCTGAACACCTGAAATCCGCCGCTGTCGGTGAGAATAGACCTGTCCCAGCTCTCGAAACGGTGCAATCCCCCGGCATCCCTGATCAGTTCATCGCCCGGCCTGAGGTGCAGGTGGTAGGTGTTGGCCAGAATGATGGGGCAGGAACACTCATGAAGCTCCCTCGGTGAAAGGGATTTCACTGTCGCCTGAGTGCCTACAGGCATGAAAATGGGGGTTTCTATGGTGCTGTGGGCAGTTGAGTAGACCGCAGCTCTTGCAGAACCGGAGGGGTCTTGTGCGATTAGGCGGAAATCTAAATTACTCATAAAACTCCTGAAATAGCCACTTTTGTGAGCTTTTCGAACTCTTGAGAGCGATCTCATGATCAAACTGCAGCCTCGGAACGAAAAGGAGGACCTCACGCGGTGATCACTGAGTGCAAAAAAGCTGTTTTTTTTATGAAAGCCGTTTGGAAAATAGTTTCCTCCACGTAATCAGACACTGATTAAGGCAATCGGTGCCAAAAACAGCGCAGGGAGCAGGATTATTGACTTGCTACCATTCAGCTGTTTTAGGTATCTTTAGTACATATAAATACCACTTTGGGTCAGGACACCTTAGTCACTGCATAATCCCATAGTTCCTCAGCACAAGGCGTTGAGAATCCACTTGAAAGGATACAGATTTTGAGTCTTCTTGAACAGATAAATTCCCCTGCGGACCTTCGCACTATCCCAGTAGAAAACCTTGGTCAGCTTGCTTCTGAAATGCGCTCATTTCTGATCGAAAAGGTGAGCAAAACCGGCGGCCACCTGGCTTCCAGCCTGGGAGTGGTGGAACTTACTCTGGCGCTGCACTATTGCTATAAGACCCCGGAAGACAAGATTGTCTGGGATGTGGGACATCAGGCCTATCCACACAAGATTCTGACCGGACGGCGCGAGCAGTTCGGAACCATTCGCCAGCATGGCGGCTTGAGCGGTTTTCCCCGTATCTCAGAAAGCGAGCACGACAGCTTCTCCGTGGGACATGCGTCAACCTCCATAAGCGCGGCGCTGGGCATGGCCATGGGACGGGACATTCTCAAGCAGAACAGCGCAGTCGTGGCGGTGATCGGTGACGGTTCCATGAGCGGTGGGCTTGCCCTGGAGGGCCTCAATAACCTGGGCTCTTCGTCCACACCCATGACAGTGGTGCTTAACGATAACGAGATGTCCATTTCAAAGAACGTGGGAGCACTCTCTCGCTACCTCACCAGAGTTATCACTGACAAACGCTACAACAAAATCAAAAGCGAAATCTGGGACCTGCTCGGCAATTTCTCAAACGTCGGAAAAGGGATTCGCAGCATCTTCCACAAGATGGATGACGCCCTCAAGCACATTATCATCCCCGGAAAGCTTTTCGAGGATATGGGCCTGAGGTATATCGGTCCCATTGACGGGCATAACATTCCCGATTTGATCGAGGTATTCAAGTTTGTAAAAGAGCAGTCAAGCGGACCGGTACTGGTGCATGTGATCACTAAAAAAGGAAAGGGCTACACCTTTGCCGAAAAGGATGCCACCAAGTATCACGGCATAAGCAAATTCTCTCCTGAAACCGGCGATGTGATCAAAATGACCACTTCCAAGCCAACCTACAGTGATGTCTTCGGAAGCACCATGGTTGAGCTTGGACAACAGAGAAAAGATGTGGTGGCCATTACCGCTGCCATGCCCGATGGCACCAAGCTCACGGATTTCAGGGATGCATTCCCCGACCGGTTCTTCGATGTGGGAATTGCCGAAGGGCATGCTGTCACCTTTGCAGCAGGGCTGGCGCTAAAAGGACTCAAACCGGTGGTCGCCATCTACTCAAGTTTCCTTCAGAGAGCTTACGATCAGATCATGCAGGATGTCGCTCTTGACAAAACAAACGTGATTTTCTGTATCGACAGAGCGGGCCTTGTTGGTGATGACGGTCCTACCCATCACGGCAATTTTGATTTATCATATTTGCGAACCGTTCCCGGAGCTGTGATCATGGCCCCCGGAAACGAAAAAGAGCTTCGGGACATGATGCATACTGCAGTGGATTACAGCGGAGGCCCTGTTTTTATCCGCTACCCCCGAGGAGGCGGTCCCGGCGAGGATTTCAGCGGCCCGGTGAGCAAACTGGAAATTGGCATGCCCGTCGTTAAGGAAAAGGGCAGCAAGCTTGCCCTGATTTCCATTGGAGATTTTCTACCCGATGCAGCTGAAACTCATGCACTGCTCAAAAGCCACGGCATAGATGCCACTCTGGTTGATGCGCGTTTTGCAAAGCCACTGAACAGAGATTTCTATTATGATCTTCTGTCCAGCCACACCCATGTGGCCACGTTTGAAAACAATGCTCTTCCCGGCGGATTCGGTTCAGCTATCATGGAGCTTGCCTCCGAGCTGGAGCTGGCGCCCAGGTTCATGCGCTTCGGTCTTCCCGACCAGTTTGTGAGCCACGGCGATGTGAAGAAGCTAAGAAAGGATCTGGGGCTTTCTGTTGAGGACATGGTGGCGAAGCTCAAGGTGTTTGCGGGTGTGGAAGCGGCAGTGGCAGTGTAAGGGAATTGTTGATTTTTGATTGATGATTGTTGATTGGCAGGATTATGCCGCTTGCGCTCATGTTCTAGTGTGGTGTTGCCCCGCTCCGCTCATACTGAGCGTAGGTCTTCCGGAGTCGAAGTATAATCCTATTATCATCAATCCCCATAAGGGCTGCCCCGTTCAGCTCATGCTGAGCGTAGGTCCGCCGGAGCCGAAAGAGAATTGTTGATTTCAGAAAATAGGATTATTATGTACGTTGCTGCCCCGCTCCGCTCATGCTGAGCGTAGGTCCGCCGAAGTCGAAGCATAATCCTGATCTACGATCAACGATGGTTGATATGCGAATAAAGAACTTCCAACCTCGGGGTGTTCTCTTTTCTTCAATTCATAATTCGCTCATCGCTCATCGTCCATCGCAAATTCCAACAATACCGACAGAGCCCCGTTCTTTTCGTACTCAGCGCAGCGGTACTCGTACGCGTTTCTCATACTCGGCTGTTCTTTCGTTCCGAATCCTATTGTTAACGGCGAATACGCCTCATAGGCCACCAGCCTCCTCCCTCGCATCCTGGCACCTTCAAAGATAGTCATCAGAGTCTATCCATCACGACAAGGGATAGGAACCGGAATTAGTGGCCACTTTGGGTTACGAACGGGAGATGGAACGATTTCTCCTGATCCCGTAGAGACCAAATAGATTACTACCACAGCACATAGTCCTCATACTTTCCTCCATCCATCCACCTCCGCTTCGCCAAACATATACTATGGAATTGAAGTATTATCCTTCAAAAATATTCCCAGTTCATAGCCGGATAGCCCGCTATTTGCCCATGGCCAACAGTAGCCCGGCATTGTATATTAAACATAGCCTTATTTTTCAATTCTTAATGGTTTTCCAATTAGATAGCTATGGGCTTAAAAGATATTTTCGAATCAGTAACAGCTTTTTTTGAACACCAGAATATTGAGTATGCAGTTATTGGTGGATTTGCTCTATATGGTTATGGATATGTTCGTGCGACACAGGATATTGACTTTGTTACCAGAATAGAGAATCAAGAAAAAATTATTTCGTTTTTTGAAAATCTCGGTTTTGAAACGGTCCATTGTTCAATCGCATTCTCAAACCATGTTCACCCTGTAGGTAATTCGCGGGTTGATATAATGTATATAGAAGGAAATACCGCGGATACCATTTTCTCAGCTGTTCAAAAAAAGATCATTTTTAACCAAACACAGTACCCCATCGTAGCACCAGTACATCTGATTGCCATGAAATTGTTTGCGGCAGCAAACGATCCTGAACGAAAATTAAAAGATCTTGCTGATATCAAAGAAATAATAGGCCACATTGAAATTGATGCAAATAAAATTAAAAATTTATTTGAAAAGTATGGCTTGAAGGACTATTATGACTCATTCATCAGAAAAAGATGACAATCTGGAGTTTACGCCGGATTGTGAGTATACAGAAAGAAACAAGAAAAAGGTACCATCTGCCCCTCCCCGGGATCTTGCAGATTATTTTTCATTTCTCGAAGATATTGCTCCTGCCTCATCGCTAAAAATTAAGAGACGAATGCCCATCGATAAAGTATTCGAGCTATGAATTTAAAAGCTCGTGACACAACAGCCTTATACTGGTAAAAAAACGGAGATTACCGAATGCTCACAGTTCGAAAGATATACTGCTAACTATACCGTTAGTATTACAATGATCGTATGCTATTCCTATCGCAAAAACGAGGAAAGCATCAGGATTATATCCTCAAGAAAAGCAGATCAAAAGGAAACACGCTATTATTTCAGGAAGGGCAGATCATGAGAGAGCATTATGATTTTTCAAAAATGAAGGGTAAAAATAATCCTTTCGCTAAAAAGCTAAAAAAGCAGATTAGCATTCGTATAGGAGTTGACACACTCGACTATTTTAAAAAACTGGCGGAAGAAACGGGAGTACCTTATCAGAATCTGATCGATTCATATTTAGCAGATTGTGCAAACAAGCATAGAAAAACTTCAGATGAAATGGGGGTGAACTCCCGATTTCCCTCCTGAATTCCCGCGCTCTTTTCCTTTTAATCCAAATACTTCAATTTGCTGCTATAAAAAAACGGCGGGTGGTCGTAGTTTATGTATCCGTTGTTCAAGAGCGGACTCACGCAGCTGCAAAGAAACCTGTCGCCGTTCCATTTAGGAGCCGTTACCTTAACTAATGAAAAGAGCGTGGGAACGAGCGGGTAAAAAAGGGTGGGAATCAACAGGCAATCAGCCCTTATGCTGGCTGCGGCCCGTCTGAGGCATATAGCCGGATCGAAATGGAGTACCAAGCGTTATCTCAATATCGAGCTTTTGAAGGAATTGAAATACACTGAACAGACAGCCTGAAAAATCTTAACTCGCCATACGGAGAGAAACCATAAGTATTAAATTGGAATTACTTGATAAAAAGAAATGTGCGAAAAATTCTTGACACTACCCAAAAAACGATAAAAAAGGTTATTCCAGAAATGAGGTTGAACGTAGTAGGTTTCCCAAATCTTTCCATTCGGATCAACCCCAACAATTGGATTTCCTGGTCCATATGTATATCTATCCCAAAACTGCTCCGCCGGATCCGTACTCACCTTAGCCCGCTCAGTAGCCGCTCTGGCATATATGGTAGCGCCCATCGCACAATGCAACGCAGGGCGTAAATGAGGACACTTCGCCAGTGCGCAGCATTGCGCGAAAGGCGGGAATCGAAACTTGTTAATTTTTCCAAGAAATATAAAGATGATGCGATAGGAATTCTATTGCGAATATTGATAAAGAAATAATAATAATCATGGTCCAACTGATAGACTTACGATCTTTACTTGTAAAAGAATATAAAATTAGAATCCCTCCAACAATACTCACCAAAACAGCTCTGATATATGCCTCAAATCCTTCTGCATAATATTTATATCCAGGAGAATAACCAGCTATTGCAATTAAAATAGCACATAAAATGAAAAATGAACCAAGCAAGAATTGTGGCGTGCTGTAAACTTTTCTCAAATCTGTTACACTCCCTTTATTTATAGAAAATATTTTTACAAGCTGGAGAAAACCCATACCTTCGCTAAATAAACTAGTCATCAAAGTTCAATTGCGAATCTGTATACGTATTATCTATAGGTGCAGGACCATCTAACATTAAGGGTGCACCACTACCCTCTACTAACCCATTGAATTGCAGTTCGGCAACAAAATCAACTGTCTCATCAGCAATCGTGTACATATTACCCAAAAAGTCATTCCCTGAAGCTTGGACAAAATGGTCAAAAACATCATCCACAGTTGGAAAAAACCTAGATAATATTGCTGCAGGTATAGCGAATTTCATAGCGTCTTGCCAAGTGTTCCTGCTTTCGAAAAACTGAACTCCTCGTAAATATAATGAGTTGGCTCTTGCTGCCATACCATAACCTGCAGCAATGACAGTTGGCCCATGTCGTGCCCAAAACATGCTTGCTCGATTTAAGCCAGAAGCTACTCTGGGAACCCAAATAGGAGCTGTATAAGTAAGATATGTTGCCCCAGCGATTATGGTGGGAACAGATACAACTCCAAAATCACACCCATCAGCATCTATTCCATTTACAGGGCTAAAACCATTTCCCGTGTAACTATATAGAGACCAAAATTGTTCTTTTGGATCAGTGCTTATCCAATAACCCACATCCGCATCATAGTACCTAGCACCGATTAGGTACTATAGTTCTTCCCCGAAGCCTGCGCTTTTCCATCCGCCTATCAAAGATCTTACCTCAAAATAGCATTCGCCCCGAGGTCCAGTCACCCTTCAGCCGTTACTTTTTGCCGCT
>JAEZKC010000020.1 GCA_023436205.1 Fibrobacterota bacterium | reverse complement strand
CCCGTAAGGTCCTTACTTTTGCTTTAGTGTAGGTTCTCCCATCAAGGCCATTCTTTCTGCATGCTCCTCAATCCCCATCCTTCTAATCTGATCAAGACAGGCCGACCTGTTCGATTTGAAAATAAAGGCAAACAGCTTTGAGAAGAAGTTATTGAACTTTTTACAATCCATAGGATCTTTGAAATCCTTACAGCTGGCGCATGAAGACAACTTTTGATCAAGGCAGCAAACCCTGATCTTACACCAGGCAGCCTTCTGGTTTTTAGAACACCCCGGACATTTTCCTTTGAGGTAATACCCGCATGCCCCGCAGTAGAGACCACAAAACGCCACCAATGATACATCCGCTGCGATTTCCTTTTTCCCCTTCATTTGGTACATCCTTTCAGAATTGATGTTATCTCGTTCAATTTCAAAAACTGGATGCAACCAAAATACTGCCACGAAATGACAGCATCATGTCAGGTTTAGTAAAAAAGGAGTGCACTTTCCAGACGCTTTTTTATAATATCACGTATATGAGGAGGTGAAAGCACTTCACAGTCAGGTCCATAGCTGAGGAGAGTCGAGTAGACCCATTCATCTTCAGGGAAAGACACATCAACGGTGATTCTGCCCTTCTCATCAACAACGTTCGGGTACTCATCAAATAGTTCTTCAACCCGATTTTTAGCAGAAGGGGCAAATCTCAGCTTGATTTTAATAGGAATTCTTTTATCAGATTCAAAGAAATCTGATTCTATGAATGGTTGATTACGGTTAATAAAGGCTATATCAGTAATTTCCATATTTCTCATTCTTGAAAGCCGGAAAATCCTGTAATCTTCCCGTTTTCTGCAATAACCGTAAACATACCACAAATAACCCTTCAAAATGAGCGACATGGGTTCTATTTTACGCCGGGAGTCTTGGCCGTAAAGGTTTCGATAATCAAATGAGATCAGATGATTTGTTGTTATCGCCTCGTTTACGGTTTCAAGTTTCTCTTTCTGGTTACCCCCGGCTTCCCAAGGTGAAAGATCAATTATGATACGATTTGACTGGCGCTGCACATCTTCTCGTTTGTTATCAGGAACCAGGCTTTCGATTTTTTCGATAGTATCCCTGATATCGTTATCATCAAGACTGGTGTTGACCCCCTTGAGGGCAGTGACAATGGATATCATGTCATTAAGATTAAGCAGCTGACGGTCGACCCGGTAATTATCAATAAGGCAGAATCCGCCCTTTTTTCCCTGGTAGGAGGTGACGGGAATACCTGCAGCGGAAATGGCATCGATGTCCCGGTAAATGGTTCGGATTGATACCTCAAACCGTTCGCTAAGCTCTTTTGCGGTCAGCATCGGGCGGTTAATAAGCATAATAGTAATGGAGAGAAGACGGTCGATTTTCATTAGTGTACTTTTGTTATCTCTATCAAAATCAAATGCTCTTTTCAGATCTATTTCCGCTGGAGCTAGTGTTCAAATATAGTATCTGATTAGGTTGTGTCCGTTCTGTTACTTTGTGCATGTTATAATCGAAATGGAACCACACCAGGGATGACGGCTAACGGGCGGAAAATCAATAACCCAAAGCGCAGATGAGAATGAGGGTAGCGTAAAAAAAAAGTTTCCGCACTTGTCATACCATGAATCGGCTAATTATCTTACCCATATTATAAGGTACTACTCCAAAGCAGGAATGTCTTAACATGAAATCTAATTACGGAAAAACTGCAGTAAAACTGGGCAGTCTGTTTATTGTTTCTGGCGTACTTTTTGGGCTTTTCTCTCAAACTCTCCGTGGTGTCGTGCTCAATGAAAGTGGTTCCGGTATTGAAGGCGCCACTGTGCGGCTGACCAGTGCAAATTTATCCACAGTATCCGGTAGTGACGGGACCTGGAGCATATCCGTGCCACTGAGCGCTGAACCAGTTCAGAGAAATAAACGATTTCCGGTTCCGGTTGTTAAAGGCAATAGCCTCTTTTTTGTTGTGAATGATAAATCCAATCGCGTTACAATAAGTGTATTCGCCTTGAATGGAAGATTCCTCTACAATGCTCTAAACAGCAAACTGGAAGCAGGCTTTTACAGTCTCAATCCTCTCAATACAATTTTACAACCAGCTACATATGCCATTCGGGTAAAAATTGGAACTGAAATATCTCACTTTAAAATGACAGTTGTCAATAATTCAACCCTGTCCGGTAAGTCACTTCAGAAAGACAGTGATCAGAGTCTGAAAAGAAGTCTTCAGAAAAAAACACTGGTTTTAGACACTGTGAGAGTCTCCAAACAGGGCTATGCATCAGCATTTATGCCCATCAGCTCATACGATGATTCCCTAACATTTACACTGGAAGCGATTGTGGCTTCTTACCACCTCAATCCGCCACATCCCTGTTACAATCAGTTTTATGTAAACGGGTGTATTTGGGGTGACCCCAATTCCGCTTGCGGCGGCAACTGCGCTGTTGCAAACTCCTGCAGCCCTCCGGAAGACCCCAGCAAAGCAAATATGCCGAAAACATTCATCTGTCCAAGGTTCATGCTTTTCAGCAGTGAAATGCTTCAGGCCGCCAAAGATGATGCAAACGAATATGGCTGGGGAGACGAACCGCCCTTCAACTACGGTGTTGTGGGCCACGACCCGGATTCGGGCGGTGTGGATGATGGCCCGAGCAGCTGCTGTCAATGCTATCAGATTGTCTATGTCAACCCGGAACCAAGCTCTCCCAAGCCCCCGGAACTCCCCTACCCGAAACCGCTTATTGTCCAGAGCTTCAATACCGCTGCCAGCGGTCCCAAGGGGTTTGATGTGTTCATGGGAGCGGGAGGATATGGGGCATTCAACTCCTGTTACAAAGATACAAACTTCCCCAATACTACAAAGTTCGACGAATTCATCTACGATAAGTATCCATATCAGAATCCCGGCAGCGGAGGAATATCATTTCTAAGATATCCTGAATGTATAGGAAATTGGCCACCGACTGTGGAGGCATTACAATCTTCGGCATGTCAGGACATAATTCGAGACCTCTGCAACCAGGCACTGGTAAGCTCCTCGCCACTCATTACAGAGGACACGCGGCGCTCCTGCATCCAGAGCAATCAGGTTGCTTCCCTTTATCACCAGAACTGGGAGGTTATGGTCAAAAGGGTGCGCTGTCCAGAAAACCTCACGCGGGTAACCGGTTGTCGTCTGATAGAGGACCACCTGCCGCTTCCATCTCCGGAGGTTCAAACTCCCGATGATGCACGCGCAAACGGCACATTCAGGGAAGGATACCACACGACCACCATGCAGGACTGCTGCAAACCCACCTGCGCCTGGGCTAACTGGGTAGTGGATTACAAACTTCCGGTTGATGGCGAGTGGAATTCATTTTACTCATGCGACAAGAATGGAAATCCGTTTACCAGATGACGGCAAACCAGAAAGGAGCGAGGATTAGACAACTTGACAGGTATATATTAAGCCTTGCTCCAAACTGTGCTACGGGTACATCTCCCGGCCTCACTCTTCAGAGCTGCATGCAAAACAAATTTGCGCTTTGATATGCACTTAAAAGGCAAGCCAAAGCGGAACTCTTCTTACCCGGCCAGGCATACATCAGCTGCGGATTGATCAGCATCACCCAGCCCTCAGCGGAACGGGTGAAAGAGAAATCCTTTTGTCCGGCATCGGATTTTTTATATAGAAGCCCCGACCTGAACAGCCCATGCTCATCTACTGCTACAGTTAAGCGCTCCACACATTCAAACAGCTTTTCCTCTGAGGTGCGTTTGAGCTTGAAAAGAACCCATACCTCTCCGAGCAGCTTCTCTATCTGCGCATAATCCTTTGCCAAACGGTAAGCTTCCAGTTTTGGTTTCAAGACTACCGTATCGAAACCGCAGCCGGACAGATTTGCCTTTTTTCCCGTGGCCAGAAATGATTTGTAATCATCGATACTTTTGGCAGCAAGCACTCGTTTTAGTTCTCCTTTGACCTTTTGGTTATTTTCCGTAAACGCCTGCGTCATAACTGCAAGAACATCCGATGACAATGAGCTGTCCTGTACTAACGGCTGACCGCAAACTGCAGTAAGGAACTGTGAATAGTATAACGGGGATAAAGAGTGTGCGCACAAATCCTCCAAACCTTCAGGTGACTATTACTGAGGGGAATTTCTTTATACTGCTCAAGGCTTGATCATAGTGGGAAACGTAAAGAGAATATATATTTGCGCACTCTGCGGAAATACTTTTAACGGAAATTTGTGGCAGGATAGCTATTGGAGTAAGAACGTATAAAGGTCAAGAGGAAAAGAAAGCCCCACCGGAAATATTAACAGATGTAACCTTCGCGACTTGCTCCAGCACTTTCTTTTCCGACTTGTTTATAACGCTGATGAATTTTTCTACTCGCTCGATTTAGACCCTAGTCCTGTCCCTGATAATTAATCATCCACCCGATATTGTATTTGTCGAGAAATGATGCATAATAAGCTCCCCAGAAGGTCTTTCCTAAAGGCATCTCAACCTTGCCACCTTCTGAAAGCTTCTGGTAAAGCATTTCAGCATCCTTTTTACTCTGGGGGTGGAGAGATATGTATACGTTATTACCCTGAATAAAGGAGGAGCTCATGCTTTGGGGGACATCAGACCCCATTAAAACGACACCGCCGCCAATGGGCAGAGCGATATGCAGAATTTTTTCCTTTTCGTCAGGAGAAATACTCATCTCTGATTGCGGCATATTTTCATACCGCTGCAATGCAGTAAACTCACTTCCGAATACCGACCTGTAGTATTTGAATGCACCTTCGGTGTTGCCGTTGAAATTCAGATAGACATTCGTCTTTACATTCGTACGCAGACGCATACTTTCCTCACGCTCTCTGAGCTCAGGAGTAAAAGCGGCGCCAAAATCTTCGCTTTCGAAAACGGGTCGGATCTCCAGTTCGGAATTCGCCCCGGTGGGATTGGGACAGCGCTTCGCCCATTCAACAGCCTCATCCATTGATTTGACATTCCAGATCCAGTAACCGGCAATCAGCTGCCGGGGCTCGGGAAAGGGACCATTGACAATAGAACGCTCGTTTCTCTTGAAGATAATCCGCTTGCCCTTGGAACTGGGATGAAGCCCCTCCCCTTCCATCATTATTCCAGCATTGACAAGCTGTTCGTTGTATTTACTCATTTCGGCCAGAAGAAGTGTATCGGGCATTACTCCGGCCTCGGTCTTTTCATCGGCTTTAACAATGACCATTACTCTCATGATATCCTCGTTTGCGAAATGTACGAATACGAAGCGATACAGTAAAAGCAGAATGATTGTATTGTAAACGTTATATAAAGAGCAAAAATCAAACCGTCCCGCGAACCCAAAAGATCCCTTAAGCGGCTAAGATATTCCATACGTGTGTTTGTTGATAAGAGCGATTTGGGTTACGGCGAAGTCGCCTCTCAGGTCACCACGTCCATCTCCCGCTTTCGTGGTCTATCGAATATAGTCATCGGATTGTTTCAGCCACGACCTCTGAAATCCATCTTCAATCGTAAAGGATACCTAAGATATACCTCGTTTTTCAAAACGGCATTCTGGTCTATTTGGGTAATGCAACTCACGATTTGGAAAACGTGATTGACGAACTCCGATGACTATTTTCGACTACGTACCCCTGCGGGAAAGGGTGCTCGTGACCTATAAGGCGTCTTCGCCGTTAACCAAAAGGGCTTCGGATAATATCGGACAAACTATATATGAACTTGATGGAAAGATATTATCTCATTTGACTTTAGCACAAAAAAGAGGAGGCCGCAGTTCCGTAACGCTCCCGGCCCTGCAGCCTCACCCCTCTCCATTAACCAAACATCGTTAAATGAACAAGTCAAGAAACCTGTTCTCATACTTTCTGTAAAGCCGCAACCTGTCAAGCTCCTTTTTCAGCTCCACGCCCTTGGATCGATCTGCGGCCACCACCATAAAAAGCTGCTCAAGTCGCTCTCTGTCCTCAGGAGCCAATCCATCTTCATCCTCTACCTGCGCTTCTAATGCAAACCGTTCCTCCATGAGTTCCTCTCCCTCCTGCTCTTCATAAGCCAGCATTGCCGGGAACTGCTCCCGGACCTGTTCCTCGATTCTTGCAAACTGTTCGTCAAGCGTTTCAACCGCTTCCCTGACCTCTTCAAGGTCAATTGAAAATTCCATGAAATCCCGCAGGAGAGTAAGAACCGATAACGCCCCCTTGGGGTAGGATGAAACCCCGGCCGCGTAAGCCGGCATGGTGGCCATAATACAGGCCGCTTCTATGCCCGCCCCGGATGCCATAGAAGGAAGAAGCCCTGCGGCACCGGGTATCTCTCCGGAAACAAGCGGCTTTACTCCCATGGAAGTCAGTTTCTCCGACAGCTCGACGCTGTTTGAAGCAAAATACAGCTCAGGCTCCCGGGTGTAACTCACCGGCTGTGGAATAGCCGAGATGGTAAAAATCTGCTTCACTTTATGCTTCTGAGCGATTTCAAAGAGATTCTGCAGCAGAAAAAGCCCCTCACGACCGCTTATCTGCAAATTACTTTCGTAAATGAGCATATCGGGCGAGTAGCGATAATGAAGCGAACTCACCTGCGGTTCAGGATTGACAAATTTGCCATCCTTCACAAGTCCGGCGGGAGGAACGAAAAAGGGACGCAGATCAAGAGTTCCATAGAGCTGGGCATCCATCTTTCTTTTAAGATAATCGGCAGCGATCAAACCGATATTTCCCATTCCGGGCCAGGCCGCAACAAGAACAGGCGACTGAGAAAAACTTATCTCGTTTTGATTCTGAGCCATTAATTGATTAGACATTACGCATCACCTCCAAGCGGGAAATGTATGCGATTCCCGTGCCAGAACTTGAAATATGCATTTTTCAGTTAATGGAGGGCATTTGCCCTAAAAAAGAGCTTCTTTTTCGTTCATTTTAATACATACATGTATCGATATGAAACAGATCTCAGCCTCAAGACCTCGACGTATCAATTTATTGCAGTCGAAATAAGGTGTATAAAAGCGCCGTGGACGCCTCGGCGCTTTGATAATAGCCATGAAATGAGATTACAGATCAAGCCAGGAACACTCTCTCCAGCGATGATACAGATCTGTTCCCTTTGCGATCCTGCACCTCTATGTAAAAGCGTACATTACCCAAACCCTCAGGGAATTTGGCAGTGTAGTATTCACCAATAATGGCAGGTCCGGTGCGTGAAGGGTAGGTTCCACCATTCATGGAAATCCGCTTTTCAGATCCCTGAGTACGAATTACCAGATCCACTTTGGCCACGCCTGAAATATCGTACACAAACGTATGCACGGTTCCCTGCTTATCCGCATCCCGCAAACTCCCCTGCCCCCAGGTTTTTCCACCGGGGTTTTCAGGTGTGACCCATGGAGCAAAAATGGTGGCTCCGGTGCGGTCTTCTCCGGAAGAAACGATCTCATCCATTTTCGGTTTAATTATGGAGTACGCCGCATTAACAGCCTCGGTCACCTGCCTGTCCCAGATCTCCTGCCCTGTCCAGTACCAGTAACAGCTGGTTTCGGCAGTAAGCAAAAGCCTTCGGGCTCTGGCCACATCCTCTCCACCACGCGCCAGATCCTCCAAGGTATAGATACAGTTCTGCAGAGCAGTAAGAACTGCCCAGGAATTAAGGTCTGGTGAATAGGGCTGTTCAAACATGCTGAACCATTTCCTGAACTGCGGATCACCGTTATCCGCACCAGCCCACGATCCCGGCTCAACATGCACCGCATTGGCAGCATCGGGAGGGAACATCTTGAGATAATCCTCAATAGTGCATAGTTCAAAGCGGTTGTCCTCTTTGAGCCAATCCACCATGCGACCGGTATTGTGACGGTAGTAGGAATCGGCTCCACCGCCGTGATTGTCGCCATCAGAGTGAAGGAGGAAAAACGGAGGATGAGCCGGATCAAAAATTCCTTTTTCAATGATGCTGTCGTAAATCTGCCCGAGCACCTGTTCATATTGAAGGGCACCGTACCCCCCGCGACCATCCTCATTACCTATGTAGCGTTCTGCCGGAACCCCGACGATCTTGTGTACAGTGCCATCCACATCTTCATATTTAATGTATTCAGGCCTGAGCGCAGTCGGGCTTATCGGACTGGGAGCCCAGATATTGGAAAGGCGGGTCCAGTCTCCTACCGGAGGATTTTCCTGATCGGATGGGTTTGGAGGAAGCATTCCCTCGTTTATCCCCTGGTAAGGATAATCTTTACAGGCACGGTAACGGTGCACTGAATCATAAATGACCGCCTTGACTCCTGCCTTATTGAGAGCGGGTATCATCCGTATATGAAATGCTGTTTCAGGAGGAAAGAGAATCTTGTTTGTATCCACTCCGAAGGTTTCTTTTATGATCCTGCGGTGCATCTCTATCTGAGCCACGATATCACGTTCGGGTATAAGAGCCATGAGCGGGTGAAAAAAACCGAAATCGGTAAAGGCGATGCGTTTTGCACCTGAAGTGGTTGCCTCTTTAGCCATCGACTTGAGAGCATTGCTCCAGGAGGAAAATGCTCCTCCGCAAAGTCCATCACGTGCGCAGCGATTCAACTGCTCAATGAGCGATCCGCTCCAGGAGGTTGAAAGCCCTGCATGGGCAAGCCCACTGTACTGCACTACGGCATCGGGAATGAACTGGGTGTAGTTGCCTCCCCTTGATCCGAAAATGCTGTCCTTCTCACCATCCCAGTAATTTGTATCCGTTGATCTGTAATAAGGCTGGTGCATGTGTTTATGAATTCCGAAAAAAAGCTTCACATGTCTGTTCTGACCAACTTTTACAGTGCTTTTCTTTTGAGGGGCGCTCTTGGGCTGGATCTTCACCTCCGCGAAACTTTTAATCCAGTCTCCCCCTCCGGAATTCTGCCAATCCGCTTTGCGGCACCCCTCCACCTGCACCCTGAAAGTGCCCGTGGGAAGCCTTCCCTCCGGAACTATGACTGAGTATTGACCCGGCTTTTTCATGACAATAGATTTACCGTTAAACAGGTGTTCCCGGTCATATTCCCTGATAATCACCTGGGGAAACGGTATAACCCCGTCGGCCCTGAACTCTATTTCAAACTGCAAGCATCGGTTGGAACCGTCACTTGTGGGTACTTCACGAGGTATCGATACTGAGGTAATGCGCGAGAACAAACCCTTCTCGGTTATATCGTTCAATCCCATCCTCTCCTCCTCAAAATCCGTAGTTGTCCAAAAGTCCTTTACAGGATTATACGATTTCCGACTCCGGTTATGCCACTTTTTTTGACTTAAGCGCACTAAAAACAGATGAAAAGGTAAAAATGTCATAAAAGGTTTTCGATCATCGTAATTCATAAGGGACAGGAGACTGAACTAGTGAACTTTATATGGTGACGATGGGACAAGGAGGTCCGGTATGTTAAACAAAAACCAGTTTCTGGACAAATATCCGGGAGTAAGAGAGGGACTGAATGCCTTCTCCCAGGATGGCGAGAAGCTGGGAAAGGTAATTGAACTCAATGATGACTATGTCACCATCGAAAAAGGTTACTTCTTTCCCAGAGATTTCACTTTCCGTTATGACAATGTAGTGGATGTCAAAAATGACCAGCTTGTGATAAGCAAAAACAAGTCGGAACTGAGCAACTGGAGAGATGAGAACTACAAGGGCTGGCAGGAGACATCCAAGGCAAACGACATGACTGTGCCTGTCAAAGAAGAGGAGCTTGAGGTTTACAAGGTAGCTCATCAGACTGGCGAAGTCAGGGTGAGAAAAGTGGTGCATACTGAAATGAAAAGCTTCACTGTGCCGGTTTCAAGAGAAGAGGTTATTATCGAACGCAATACGGTGAAAGGTTCAAGAGAGCCTAAAGCGGGAGAGACCGAATTCAAGGAGGGCGAAACAGTGATTCCTATCATGGAAGAGGAGATCGAAATCAGGAAACGCCCGGTGGTCAAAGAGGAGCTGAGGATACATAAGGAGACCTATACAGAAGAGAAGAAGGTAAGCGGAGAGATCAAAAAAGAGGATGTACAGGTCGAACGCGAAGATAAAGGAAAGAGAAAAGCGGCATGAGGTTATTTTGAGAAGACACATCATAGGTTCTATTAAAACCGAACTTTTAAGATGCTCGTACTTCTCGAAAGCGGTCTGCATCGGAAGTGCAGGCCGCTTTTACCTGTAAAAATCTGCGGAAAACCCCCGGGACCAGCCTAACAGAGGATGGTTTACGGCGGCAACCGATGCTCCGATATGGCGAAGTTCCAATTTCACACCAAAACTGATCATTGTAGGATTGGAGCTCAATGCAGCTGACAAGGTTATTGATTTATTCATTCTGTATTCCTGGGCCAGTGCAAAACGCAGAGGTTTATTTTGGTTAGGCAGAATGTCAACCTGCAAACCCTGTGCACCGTATTTTCCATGTCTCGTCTGGAAAAATGTTTTGACTTGCGGAGGAGATTCACAACTCCTCTCACCACTGCTTTCGACAGTTAACCCATCAATGAGTAAAGAAATCTCCACAAAGGAAAAATAGCCAGTCACAGATGCCCCCAATGCTGTGAATGCCCGAATGTCTGCAGTCTCCCCAAGCCCAAGCCTCATACTTCTGGCCTCAACACTGAACGCCACTGAATTCCAGAAAAAACCGGCCGAACCCAGCACCGATTGCTCAAAGTAAATACCCATTACATCCATTTGCAACAGTGCAAGTTTCAATACCGAATGCCCTCTTCTTAAAAAACCACCAATCCCATACTGCAGAAGTGCGCCTTCATTTATTCCCCCGTAATAGGAGGCCCCGCAGGCTGCGATTCCATAAAAGGTGCTGTCATTATAAAATGCTGAGGGAATCCATGGTTGCCGACCATCCATACCCTCTGAATGAACCAGTGTACCCTGTGTGCACATTGAGCTTCCAAGCGGAAATGGGTCTTTCAAACCTGCACTTGCAATACAATACAAAAAGAGAATCAACAGAGCGAGCTTCAGGATCAGCGCCACAGAATCCCCCGCTTTCTGATAACTGTGCGATTTCTATCTGATGAGAATTCGCAGATTACAAAGAATGGACCCGGAGCACATTTGCGTCCGTCTAACCCCACACCATCCCAGAAGAGAACTGCCTGCACACTTGATTTATTCCATACTTCCCTGCCATCGAAGCCGAAAATTCTAATCTTGACATTCTGATCAGCGGGAATATTCAATCGTATGGACAAAAAATCATTGTGACCATCACCATCAGGTGTGAACGGCACCGGTCCGATTTCTACAAAAGGTGAAACAGCGGATCTGTAGGAGTAAGCCTTTCCGGGCAATCCCGGGGTGGGACTGGTACACAGCACCCAGCTTTCTCTGGCAGTTCCGGACCTGTCTGCCTTTACCTTCTCAAGCGACTGGTTCTTCCAGTTATCAAACCAGGAACTGTGATAACACACCTCGTCAACCGTTTGTCCCGAAGGTGACAGGAGCAGAATGGTGTCATTGTAATTATCCAGTGAGTGCCAGCGCGAAGGTTGCTGGACGGAAGCATTCTGTAACTGCAGTTTCATAATAGAAATATTTTTACAAATCACCAGATACCTTCCGGGGCCAATACGCAAATCCCCCTCTGTTATGAAATCCGCGTCCTCTGAGTTACCATACGACCAGTTTTTGAGGTTAATTTCCATCTGAGAAGCATTATAAATCTCAAACCACTCCGGCTGATCGGCTGTGGATCGAGGGAAAATCTCAGTTACCAGAATCGATTTCTGCGGAACCCACACTTGAGAAATGTCCAAAGCACGGTTAATGAGAATTCCGTTTCTTTTCAGTTCGAACATGTACTGAGCAGAGTCCAGCGGAAGATCAAAAGTCATGCTGAATGCATCATCGGATAAAGAACCTTGCCACAGAAGGACCTTTGACCCTGACCTGCAGGAGTAAAGTGACCATTGAGAATTCGATGCATGTCCATCCACAAAAAGTCCGTATACTTTACATTCGGCACTATCTCCTTTAATGGAGAGTTTGTATTCCAGAATACAGCCTTCAGAAAGCGTTTCGCACAACCCCGGGGAGGTATTGGCGCTGCAAACCGTGTAAGAAACCGGATTCTGTAAAGAGCTTTGTGCCACAACAGAAATACCTTCTGGCACATTTGCCGGAGAGAGGAGAGAAAGCTTTCCCGTAGTGGGTGAAGATGATGACGATTCATTGTCGCAGGCCGAAGCCAGAACTGAATCAATGCGATTTAGCGATCCCTTATAAATGATAACCCCGTCATCCGATGCTAAACCGTTCCCCAGATCACCGTCACCAACAGTGAGAAGCACGGTACCGGATGGAATGGAATAAAGCGCGGAGGGATTTGAAAGAGTTGCCCGCCTGTAATCGGGATCAAGTATAAGAGCGATCTCCCCGGGGGCTAAAAAACGCCGATCGGCTGGACAGTTATTATGAGCTTCAAATACCCCGAAGGGGATGATAGAGTCACTGTCCATGCCATCAGTAAGGAAGAGGGACTGGATGAGAAGAGTATCTGAACTTAGATTGGTGATTTCAATATATTCATGGCTCAATCCCCCCGGCATTTCCGATTCACGGCCAAGCGGATCCCGATGCAGCTCGGTTATGACGAGCCCGTCAGCTTTCGCAAAAAGGAGAAGAAAAGAGACCCATATCACTATACGGTGAATCATGCTTTTCTCCGGCAAAAATACTGGAATTCTGTAATTGAGAGGTGATCTGGGAGAAATTACAAAATAAAGATCGCTCAACCGAAAATGGTGCACTTTTTGAAGGAATTTTTCAAAGCCGGTTTCAAGTGATTTCACGTCACATTGCAATCTGCACGATGTAGATTTCAAAAAATGCACACTGGAGGAGAAGTGTCCCCTGTAGAAGGACAAACATTTGGCCGTTACAAAGTGATAAAGCTCCTTGGTGAAGGAGCAATGGGCCGGGTTTTTCTTTCTGAAGACCCTATCCTCAAGCGCCAGGTTGCGGTGAAAGTAATCGCCATGGACAAGCATCTTGATCAGGTCACCCTGAAGGAGTACCTTGAGCGATTCTCTCTTGAGGCACAAGCCTGTGCAAAACTGAACCACCCCTCAATTGTTTCCATTTTCGATGCCGGCGAACAAGACGGCATCCCCTGGATCGCATTTGAATACGTGGAGGGTGAGCGGCTCGATGAATTTATCAAAAAATCAGGCAAACTTCCCCATGATCAGATTTCCAGAATCTTAAGAGATATTTCATCGGCGGTGGCCCATGCGCACAGCATGAATATTGTCCATCGCGATATAAAACCGGCCAATATCCTTATCGACAGCAGGACCGGGATCGCCAAACTGGCCGACTTCGGAGTGGTCAAATCCCCCTGCACGGCCCTCACTCAAAGCGGGACTTCAGTCGGTTCACCCGGATATATGTCACCGGAGCAGATTGAGGGCGGTGAAGTTGATGCCCGGTCAGATCTTTTTTCTTTAGGCATTGTTCTCTACGAGATGATTACAGGAGTTCATCCCTTTCTCAGAGACACTATCCCGACAACCTTCTATGCAACCCTCAACTGCACTTTCAAACCGATCCGGGAGCTGCGCGGCGATATCCCTCTCATTTTTGAGCAGATTCTTTCCAAATCACTGGTAGCCAATAAAAATGACAGACTTCAGAATGCAGAACAGCTCTGTAAGATGCTATGCGGCGAAAGCACTCCCTCTCTTCATCAGAATCAAAACGCTTTTTCTTCTTTTAAAATTGTTGTCAGACATATAACAAAAACTCTAAAATACCTTTACAGAATACTCCATCCGATAGTTGTAAAAACCATCTCTTTGTTGGTTCAATTCACAAAAGACCAGATCTTTCCTTTAATTAAATTACTTTGCAAAAAAGGGTATTCAATCCTTCTGAAAAAGTTTTCCAGAGATCAAATTAAAACCACTCTCATCATAGCTCCGTCGGCGGCGGCAGTTCTGGTACTTGCACTGCTGATTTTCACTTTACAAACACGAAGCAAAGATCTTGAAAACCTTCGTACCGACGCGATCACGAAAGGTTTTCTTATTACTCAGGCGCGCTACATCCCCGACAGCTGCAGAGTCCTTATTCGCGACAGAGAACTCGAGCGGGCCGGCATACTTGCCGACATCCTCCAATCACATAAAGTAAGCCATCTTCAGGGGATAATGTTCAAAGGACTGATTGCCCTCAGCCAGGAAAACTACAAAGATGCCACCAGTGCGTTCAGTATACTGGCTAAAAGCAAAGAGGGCAAGCGCGAAATCAAAAGTGAAATACCGTTTCTCATGTCTTTTTACCGGAGCCGACTGGAACGGGAGCTCCCGCCGCCTCTTGTCGATCTGGCGGCTCATCAGCTGGGTATGGCAGAAAACCGGCAGCTTAAAGTGTGGACAGAGCATAAGCACTACTGGATCCGCTGGAACGCGGTGCGTATCCTGAAAAACGCCGGCAAAGTGGTTGATCTGGTACCGGTCTACACTTTAGATCTCACCTATTCGGCAAGCACCAAAACCAAGGTGAGAGCGGCTGAAATGCTTGGTGAACTGGGGGATGACAGAGCAATTCCCGCCCTGGTCAAGGCAAGCAAACGGGGGCCGGCTTCCTGGACAGCGTCCAGAGTGCTCAAAGAAAAGTTCAACTACGAGGAGCCGGACTGAAAGCAAGCTGCTTCTATCTTCCTGGAAATTTCCCCCGAACCACGTTCCACCATATCTGCACTATATATGTTATATTGATCATTATGGAATACATGCACCAAGTTAAACGCTTCAATAAGGAGTTTCCATGAGCAAAACGCTCTCTTGCAAAGCAATTCTTTTTGCCGTACTTATTACCTGCACCCTTTCAGCTCAAACTCCGGTGGAGCGCCATGGAAACCTCTCTGTACAGGGAAACAAGGTGCTCGATGCCAGCGGTCAGCCGGTTCAGCTTAGAGGGATGAGTTTATTCTGGAGTCAATGGGCAAACAAATACTGGAATTCAAGCGTGATAAGTTGGCTTAAAAGCGACTGGAAAGTAACCATAGTCAGAGCGGCAATGGGAGTGGAAACCATCAACCCGGAAGATAAGAGCTATTTGGATGATCCAGCCCGGCACAAAGGCTACGTGAAGACCGTGGTGGATGCCGCAATCGCCAATGGCCTTTATGTGATAATCGACTGGCACGACCATAATGCACACAATCATACAGCCCAGGCCAAGGCTTTTTTCGAGGAAATGGCCACTACCTACAAAAATTATCCTAATGTGATTTATGAGATCTTCAATGAACCCGAGATGATCAGCTGGAGCACGGTTAAAACCTATTCCCAGACCATCATTTCAGCTATCAGAGCGATTGACCCGGACAACCTGATTATAGTGGGAACCCCCAAATGGTGCCAGGATGTGGATATAGCGGCAAACGATCCTATCAATGCCACTAATATCGTCTATTCACTCCATTTCTATGCAGCAAGTCACAAGGCGACTTACAGGGCGAAGGCTCAGACTGCTCTAGATAAAGGCGTGGCACTTTTTGTTTCGGAGTTTGGAACATGTGAAAACACCGGAAACGGCGTAATTGATGAAGCGGAAACCAACACCTGGTTTTCCTTCCTTGATCAGAACAAAATCAGCTGGGCCAACTGGTCGATTAACGACAAGGCAGAAAGTGCATCGGCACTGGTAGGAGGGGCGAGCACCTCTGGGGGATGGTCCGAAAGTTCGCTGACCCAGTCCGGAAAGTTTATAAGAAACAAGCTTCGCACCTATGCTCAAAGCGATCCAAACCCGACCACCTATACCCTCACCACAACCACAACCGGACAGGGTACAGTCAGTCGTTCACCAAATAACACCAGCTACGCTTCAGGCGCAACCGTTACTCTTACCGCCAATCCAGCCAACGGATACGTGTTCAGCGGATGGAGCGGTGATGCTTCGGGATCAAATAATCCCCTGACAGTCACCATGAACGGTAACAAGAATATCACCGCCACTTTTACACAGCAGCAGACTACCACCTACACCCTGACAACAACAACTTCCGGACAGGGGTCGATCAGCCGTTCGCCGAATAACACCAGCTACGCTTCAGGGGCGTCAGTAACCCTCACCGCCAATCCCGCTAATGGATACGTGTTCAGCGGATGGAGTGGTGATGCTTCAGGTTCAACCAATCCACTGACAGTCACCATGAACGGAAACAAAAACATCACCGCCACTTTTACGCAACAGCAGTCAAACACTTATACCCTGACCACAAACACTACCGGGCAGGGGGCCATAAGCCGTTCGCCTAATAATGCCAGTTATGCTTCAGGCGCAACAGTAACCCTGACCGCCAATCCCGCGACGGGTTATGTGTTCAGCGGATGGAGTGGTGATGCTTCTGGTACAACCAATCCGCTTACAGTCACCATGAACGGTAACAAGAGTATTACCGCGACGTTCACCGAACAGCAGGTTCAAAGCGGAGAAATGATTGTAAACGGTTCATTTTCAAGTGGAGAGAGCTCCTGGAGTCTCGATGTCTATGGCGGTCAGGCCACTGGAGCAGTTACAAACGGCGAGTATGAGACCTCTGTCACCCAGGCGGGAACAGAAACCTGGAACGTACAGTTCACTCAGACAGGCCTCAAACTTGAACAGGGGAAGTCTTACAAACTTACGTTCAAAGCGAGAGCGGCTGCAAGCAGATCAATCGTGGCCAATATTGGAATGTCATCCGCGCCTTATACAAGCTATATGGGTGAGATGGAGGTTTCCTTGTCAAGCACTATGCAGACCTTCACAAAGACTTTCACCATGAACTCCCCGACGGATATGAATGCACGGATCGAGTTCAACAGCGGTCTTCAAGCAGAAAAGTGGTACATTGATGATGTAAGCCTGGTTGAGGTAAGCAGCACTACTGTCATTTCTAAGATTAAGGAATTTTCAGTTCCCTATCTGAGTTTTCAGAGTAATGAACTGAATGTTTCTCTCTCCGGCAGTTCAGAACTCAGGTTGTATGATGTACAAGGAAGAATAGTGAAGAGCTTTTTTGTGGATGAGGGAGGCAGCTTCAGGTACTCTCTTTTCGGTTTACCCGCTGGTAGCTATTTCCTGCAAATCCGAGATATGAAGAAAGCAGGAGTTTCAGTAAGCAGGATATCTGTAATAAAGTAGGTTACATTCCGGCACGCCGAAAAGGCGTGCCTTCTCGATCTGCGCACCCTTTTTTTGCTTTTTCATAAAAGAATTAGTAGTTTTTATATCTAAATTATAACTTCAAGGCAGTTCCCATCAGTTGAAGAGGATCAGCCGGCATAGCGCACCTAAATTCAAGCGGCGAACCCTGTTATATACTTTGCCCCGAAAGGATCTGTATTCTCATGAAAACCTTTAAAAGGTTAAGCTGTCGCTTATTCACTGCAATTCTATTTTCAGGATTCCTTTTTTCCAGCTTCATTTTCGCCATGAGCATTGAAGAGATGGAAAGAGCGGCACTTGGACAGGGAATGAGTCCCGCACAGATTGAGGAAATGAAAAACCGTTACAGAGCTTCAGGGCCAGCTTCAGGAATGCAGCAGCCTCAACCGGCAAAATGGAGCAATGAACAGGGGCCTAGACCATCACAATATGAACTTCCCACAGACACGATAGACACATTAGCTGCAAAAACTGATACACTAAAAGCTGATTCACTTGCATCAGACAGCATAAAACTCCCCTATTTCGGTTATAAATTATTTTCAACTGTTCCGGATGCATTCAAACCCACTGCGATAGGACCAGTGGACCCTGGTTACCTAATCGGCCCCGGAGACGTACTGAGGCTGGCGGTCTGGGGGCAGGCAGAGTTCCAGTACGAACTCACGGTAAGCAATGAAGGCAAAATTCTTGTTCCAGTTGCAGGCCAGGTGCACGTAAGCGGCATCCCTTTTGAACAGCTGCAGACCAAACTTAAAACCCTGCTCTCAAGGCATTATTCAGGACTCACCACCAATCCGCCGCGCACCTTTATGGATTTGACAGTGGCTCGTCTCAAGCCCATTCGCGTTTACATAATGGGTGAGGTGCATCAGCCCGGAGGTTACACAGTTTCCAGTTTCGGCAATGCTTTCAGTGCACTCTACAGTGTTGGCGGACCACTTGAAAGAGGAAGTCTTCGAGAGATTTCGGTTATTCGCAACGACTCCACCGTAGCGACAGTTGACATCTATGACTACCTTCTTTCCGGCAGATCAAGATCCGACATTCGCCTGCAGAACAATGATATTGTGTTTGTACCCCCCAGAGGAAAAACGGTTTCTGTAAGCGGGTCGGTTGTTCGCCCAGCTGTTTACGAACTAAAAAAGGACGACAACCTTCAGGCACTGCTCGCGTTCTGCGGAGGCCTCCTTCCCGCCTCCAACATCGACCGGGCACATATCCGCAGAGTGCTCCCCTTTGATCAGCGTTCATCTGAAAGCCAGATGACAAAAGTAGTGGATATCAACCTTAAAGAGTATCTTCAAAGTAAACAGGATTTTACACTCTACAATAATGATTCCCTGCATATAACTCCACTTTACGATGATCTGCGCAACTTCGTAACACTCAGTGGAGCAGTGCAGTACCCCGGCGTTTACCAGTGCGACAGCATCACCTTGAAAGATCTCATCTTCAAACAGGGAAAACTGATCGACAACAAGTCCTTCACCAAACGTGCAGACCTCATAAGACTGAATGAGGACCGAGTTACCACATCAATTTACCCTGTAAATTTACAAACTCTAGGCAGTGATGAAACCAACCAGAAACTTCTGCCCGGAGATGAAGTGATTGTATACGAAATGGATGTGGAAAAGCCCACTGAACTTTCCATTACCGTCGATGGAGAGGTTCGGCGCCCGGGAGCTTACACGATGAGTTCAAACATGACAGTAACAGATGCCATCCTCAGGGCAGGCGGTTTTACTAAAAAAGCGTTGCGCAGGCGAGTGGATGTGTACCGTCCCGACTTGGTTGATGAAAGCAGACTGGCTCAGGTGTTCCAAGTGGAACTTCCGGATTCTGTCGACTACTCCAGCCCGGAATATCGCAAGCTTAGACTCACCGACCGAGACAGAATTGTGGTCCGTCCCGACCCCAACTACAAGGAAGACCACTTTGTCACCATCACTGGCTACGTCAAGTATGCTGGCACCTATGCTCTTGAAGGACGTGACGAACGCCTCAGCACCATTCTGGAAAGAGCGGGAGGTATAATGCCTGATGCTTACCTTAAAGGTGCCACAATTATCAGGAATGGGAAGCGAGTTGTGGTTGACTTTGAATCAGCATATCTCAAGCGACGCACAAAAGAGGATCTCATTCTGCAAAAAGCGGACAGTATTTACATTCCAAGCCGCCCCAACAATGTCTTTGTGCATGGACAAGTGAATAATGAGGGTCTGTACGGCTATATTCCCAATTACAGCCTCGGGGATTACATCGACAGAGCCGGTGGATTGGCAGACAGCGCCTCCTATGTGCTTATCACTCTTCCCAACGGCGAAGTACAGAAAAAGCGGGCAGGGGGTTGGTTCAGGGATAATCCAAAAATTCCAGACGGATCACAGATTTTCGTCACCAAGAAACTTGCCCGTCCACCAAATGCCAATGGTCCATCCGTTGCGGAAATCGTCAGGGATACTCTCGCCATCATCACCAGTGCGGTCACATTAGTGGTGCTTGCGAAGCAGTTATAGCTAAACGGCACAATCATGCATTGCTCTCCCCATTTCAGCACCTGAGGAGAGCACTGCACTATGAAATCCAATACAAGAGTCGTAATGATTGAAGTGTTCTTGGGGTTATTCCTGGCGGAACTCGATCAGACAATTGCAGCCACCGCCCTGCCCACAATAGTTGCAGACCTTCACGACCACCCCTTAAGCTCCCCAGACTGAACCTGAAATGGATATCGAGTATGTATTTGATCCCATGCTATCTCTGACACACTAACAATACAGTAGCCTGCCTTTTAAAGAGATGCTATAATTAGCTATGCGGAGAGAGTGATCCTGACCGAATAGGGAGATACCTGTATGCGACATTTTCTGCTTCCCCTGCTTACAATACTTACGCTCTGTTCCAGTACCATATACGCAAAAAAACCACACCAGGTCGGGACATTTGAAATGAAAAAGCGTCGACTGGATCAGCAGCCCCTTCGCCAGCTCGGTAAAAGTGGGCAATGCACGGAAAAAATCAGGGCATTACTTCTTACTGACAATTCTTTTTCCGAAAGCGAAGCTTTTTCGCGTGGATGGAAAATAACTGCCCGAACCAAAAGCATCGTTACAGTTCTGGGGTGTACGGAAGACATTCCGGGCCTTGTCAGTCTCAAGGGAGTGCTTGACGTCAAACTGCCCGGACCGCTGCAAGAAAACCTTGATCAGGTAAGAGAATTAACCGGCATCAATTATCTCCAGGCCGGACCACCGCTAAGCAGCCTTTCCCAGCCGTTCACCGGCAAAGGTGTTCTGGTTGGAATTATTGACAGTGAATTTGACATCCATCATCCGGCATTTCTCGATTCGAACGGAAGGACCCGCTTTATTGCTTTGTGGGATCAAACAACCGGTACAGAATCCGGTATTGTCAAAACAGGGGATGAGCTTGACAGCGACACCACTTTCGGATTGACTCCGGGCAGACTTCACGGAACACATGTGGCAAGTGTTGCTGCAGGTGGAAGAACAGATGTTCCATACCACGGGATAGCCCCCGAGGCCATGCTGGCAGCCGTTAAATACGGGCAGGGGGACACCTACCTTTCAGAAGCCATACAGTGGATTTTTTCTCTGGCCGATTCACTCTCAGTTCCCTGTGTGATAAACATCAGTTTGGGATCGCACGATGGCCCTCATGATGGCAGCTCCACATTGGATCGGTTGATCGATACGATCAGCGGCCCCGGAAGAATTATCGTAGGATCAGCCGGCAACGATGGCACAAACAAGGTCCATTTGGGACTGACACTAAGCAGATCGGATTCAACAGGAAGCTTTTCGATACCGCGACTCTCAGGTGACATGTACATTTCCGGGCTCGACATCTGGGGCATCGAGAGAAATTATTACAGTGCAAATATTTACATAATAGACACAGTTACACTGCAGTATTTAAAATCAACAAGCAGCTACAGTACATCCAGCACGGGAAACTACATGCCCGATACCATCCCCTTCGAAAACACCACGACCGGAGAAACAGATACGGTTATTGTTGCGGGAATCCACGAGCGATCTAGCGCACTCAATCGCAGACCCCACATGAAGTTTCTTCTCAAATCAAAAAAGGGTCACTATGCACTCGGGATGCGGTTCTGGGGAAGCGGATCTCTTAATATGTGGAGTCTTGCATCGGCACAGCTTAAGAGTTTTGATGTTGGAGGAATGATCGACGGAGACAACGTTATGTCGATTTCTGAGGTGGGAGGCACTGCCAGAGAGATAATCACGGTTGGTGCTTATCAATCCAAAAACAGTCAAGTAATGTGGAATGGAGAGGAAGCCTACCGGAGCGATGAACTGTATACCCTGGCATCATGGTCTAGCAGAGGCCCAACGCTTGATGGCAGGATTAAACCGGATCTTACCGCTCCCGGGAGTTTTGTGGTGGGGGCTGCGAGCCAGGCCAGCGATCTTTCGGATATAGTAGTCTGGCCGGATCAGGCTTCTAAAAAGGGTAGATACACGTTTCTCGGAGGAACAAGTATCTCCGCTCCTGTGGTGACCGGAATCGTCGCACTGCTGCTTGAAGCAGACCCACAGCTCTCACCGATTGAAATTAAGGAGCTTTTAAGCACTACCGTTATTAAAGATCAATTTACAGGAGACGTGCTCCCTGATAACAACTGGGGGGCCGGAAAGGTTGATGCGAAGGCTGCACTTGAAGAGCTGTTGCAGATAAGTGTTTCCACCCTGACCAGACAAAATGGTTTTAAGCCTGCTCATGTATTGAGTTTTGCCGGCGGTAATAGGATAAAAATCCAGGCTGCGGGTCGAGACCCGGTGATTCTCAGGGGTTCAGACATTCGCGGCAGGACACTCTTTAAAGTCAAACTGCCCGCTCACAGCCAGTTTTCTCTTCCCCCCACAACTGCACGAGGCCCACTGATGCTAAGGCTTGAAAGAGAGGGCAAAGTGCTTGGGAGAGCAAAAGCGGTAGTCTACTGATGCTCATCTGAAAGTCATAAACTCCCCCTTTAAGTCATGGCATTCCCTTTGCGAAAAAGTTACTAATGAAGGGCAGAATCCGGGCCGGAGCGCCTCGCAAGGCGCTTAAACACCCAAACGGTCCTCATTTAGCAAAAGAGATAGTCATGGTATCAGTTCGCGGAAAAAGAATACTGTTTCCTGCGGCTTTGGGAGTGCTTGCACTCGCCTCTGCGCTGGGGGCCATATCCTCCTTGCGACAGGTTCTGGAACTAACCGGAATTGTTCTCGCCTGGACCATTTTCATCTTCACCTTGAACTCCCGAGGGTACCTAAAGAACCGGTTCCTTTTCTACCTGGGGATGGGTTATTTCTTTTCCGGCATGCTGCATCTGGTTCACTTGTTTTCAATCAGTTCGCCAACTCTGTTTCCTTATTTATCCCAAAACTGGAACCTGCTGTTTTCCATCTCCGCCAGAGTAATGGAGAACTCAGCCTTTCTACTGGCCATTTTCTTTGTGGAAAAAAAGATCAGGAGCCACCGAGTGGCATTACTTTACGGCATAATGGCCCTGTCTGCGGGATTAGTGGTATATTCAGGTTTCTTCCCGCCCATGGGCGTTTCGGACCTGCTTGTGTTTTTACCCCTGCAGATTGTTCTGTCATTTGTCCTTATAGCCTCTTTTATCGTGGTTCTCAGACATAAAGACTTGTTCAATCCGGTAGTGCACGAATTTTTCCTCAGGGCAATAGTCCTCTATTCACTTTCCGAATTCCTGTATATAAGCCAGCATCAGTCCATATCTCTGGCAGGTGATCTGCTCCGTATCTGGGCCTGGTACCTCGTTTACAGGGCAGTGGTGCAAACCGGTTTTTCCGATCCCTACAGCATGCTTTTCAGTGATTTGAAAAACGCCCAGGAGGCGGAGCGTACTGCCCGTAAACGGGCCGAAAGGCGGGCAGAGGAGCTGGAGGTGCTTAGGGCCAACCTCTCAGACATGCTTTCAGAGCACGAATCCTCAAAGCTTCTCACTGCCATTCTGTCAAGAGCAGTTTCCCTGCTTAACGCAGCAGGGGGGGAACTGGGGCTTATCGACCGCAAACGTCGGGAGCTTCTCATTGAGGCAGTTCACAACCTTCCCGAAAGCCGCCGGGGTGCAAAAGTTGCTGTAGGAGAAGGGGTTTTAGGGTTGGTGGCACAAAGTCGCGCCCCTTTGGTTTTGCATGGTCACGGGGTAGGAGACGGAAGACTTCCTCAATACCCATTTGATCAGTGGAACGGAATTATGGCTGTACCCCTGGAAGCGGATGGAAAACTGGTGGGAGTCATTTCTCTGGTGGAAAAAAACCCTGTGAGAGAATTCAGCGAAGCTGATGTGGAGCTTTTGGTCATGTTTGCCCAGCAGGCTGCCATGGCAATCCGTACAATTCAGCTTCTGGAGAGGGCTCGGCACCAGGCCGAAACCGATTCTCTCACCGGCCTTTTCAATCATCGCCACTTTTTCGAAATGGCGCAGTCAGAAGTAAACCGGGCACTTCAGGAAGGAATATCTCTTTCGGCGCTTATGTTCGACATCGACTTTTTTAAACAAGTCAATGACACCTTCGGGCATTCTGTCGGCGATCAGGTGATTACCGCCATTGCAAATATCTGCCGGCAAATTTTCAGAAAAGCCGATGTCGTCGGAAGATACGGAGGAGAAGAATTTGCGGTTGTTTTACCAGAAGCTAATGTAACCACAGCAAAAGAAGTGGCTGAACGGATTCGCAGTGCTGTGGAGGATTTGAGTTTTGCCACTCCCGCTGGGCGATTTTCAATAACCATCAGTCTGGGAATCGCCTGTTTAAATGATAAATGCCGTAACCTCAATGATCTCATCTGCCGGGCTGATGATGCTCTCTACGAGGCCAAAGAAACCGGACGAAACAGAATCTGCGTCTGGAGAAACGGCTTGGGTGGCAATAAGAAGCGCAACATGCAGGAATGTAATCTGGTAGTACGACCGGATTCCCGGGAATCCAACCTAACTGTCCGACTTCAATAATTCAAACGCAAATCCAGTCGCTTTCAGCTCTCAAAAGTAATCTTACTTGTATCCTCCTTTCAGTGACGGCATTTATATTAACCTTATGACAAGACAAGATTCTAAAGCCATGTTCGAATCTGCCCCGCTGGGTTACCAGTCCCTTGATCAAAATGGTTTTTTTATTGATATAAATCAGGCCTGGATTGATACTCTGGGATATTCCAAAGAAGAGATAATCGGCAAATGGTTTGGTGATTTTCTGGCTTCTGATTATGTTGAGGCATTTAGAGAGCGTTTCCCCATATTTTTATCACAAGGTAAAATCCACAGTGAATTCTACATGATTCACAAAAACGGAGATAAAAGATACATTGTTTTTGATGGACGTTTAGGTCTCAATCCTGACGGGAGCTTCAGGCAAACTCATTGTATTCTTAAAGATGAAACAGCCAGAAAGCTTCATGAAGAAGCTCTAAAACAAAGCGAATTTTTTCTCAAAAAAGCGCAGCAGATCGGGAAGATCGGGCATTTCAGCTATGATTTAGAAAGCAAAACCTTAGTTGGCTCTAATGAGCTTTACCATATTCTAGATATTGATGAAACGGTCCCTCTGCTTGAAGCCTTTTCCCAATCGGTTCATCCTGAAGACTACGCAACTCTTTTTCCGCTAATGGAAAAAGCAATAGCCAAGGGGGTGGCCTTCGAAACCGAGCACAGGGTTTGTCACAAGAACGGTACTATCCTGCAAGTTCAGTCCAAAGGAGAACTCACAGCTACCCCTGGCGGACTGAGAATGGTGGGAACAGTTCAGGATATCACCGACAGGAAGGATATTGAAGAGAAATTACAAAGAAGCCGCGAATCTTACCGGGCTTTGATTGAAGGACTGCCTGATATAACCATGAGGTATGATTGTCAATGCCGTCCCACTTTTGTTTCCAGTAACATTAGCGAGTATCTTGATTTCACTCCCGAGGCATTTATAAATAAAGATCATAAAGAGTACGGGTTTTCTGATGATCTGTGTCAACTCATTGAATACAGTATTACCAGTGTGTATGAAACCGGCAAACCCTGTGAAATCGAATTTTCCTTTAACGGAAAACGCGGGTACACTACCTTAAATACACGATTCCTGCCGGAATTCGATGCAGCAGGCAATGTCAATTCTACTTTTTCTATCAATAGAGACATTACCCAGCATAAATTAACCGAAGATCGTTTCCAGGCATTTTTCTCTCAAATCACTCAGCTTGCCTATATTGTATCTCCTGACGCAAACATTATCGATGTCAACCAGGCTGCACTTGACACACTGGGATATGAGAAAAGTGAACTTATTGGTAAACCAATAGGAATTATCTTTTCCGCTGATTCAAAAGTGAAAACTGATTATCTCCGCCAGCAATGGCAACAAACCGGAACTATTAAAAATGAAGAAATAGCCATTTGCACCAAATCAGGCGAAATAAGAACAGTTTTGTTGAATGTCAGCTCAATCCGAAATGAACACGGAGTAATCATTCATTCGGTTTGCCTTCAGACAGACATCACAGAACAGAAGCGCATGCAGGAAGAGCTTATCAGAAGCCAGAAGCTTGAATCACTGGGAATTCTGGCTGGCGGGATTGCCCATGATTTCAATAATCTGCTTGGTGGTATTTTTGGCTACATTGAAATGGCAGCTGCAGATATTCAGAACGGTAACTCAAGCGACTACCTGGAAAAAGCTCTTAAAACTATAGAGCGGGCAAAAGGATTGACTCAACAGTTTCTGACATTTTCCAAGGGTGGTTCTCCGGCAAAGACGCTCACTTCCCTTTCGCCGTTTATCAAAAATACTGTCAATTTTGCGCTAAGTGGTTCAAAACTTAAATGTCATTTCGAGATACCTGAAAATCTTTGGCTGGCGGAATTCGACGTATCCCAAATTGCTCAAGTAGTTGAAAATATAGTGATTAATGCCAAGCAGGCAACACCAGATACAGGAATGATCACTCTCAACGCACAGAATGTATCGCTTTGCGCTCACCCCCAGTTGTCCTCAGGTAATTATGTCAAGATCAGCATTATCGACAGGGGAACCGGAATCGCACCTGATATCCTTCCCAATATCTTTGACCCATTCTTTACAACAAAAGAAAAGGGCCGCGGATTGGGTCTTTCCACATCGTATTCAATTGTCAAAAAACATGGCGGTTGCATTGAAGTTGAGTCAACGCCTGGAAGGGGTAGTTCATTCCATGTGTTCCTCCCGGCCACTCCCAATGCTAAACTTGAAAGCGCCACAAAAGGTAAACATCTTCCGGGCAAGGGCACCATATTGGTAATGGATGACGAAGAGATTTTACGCGAAATTCTCGGGCAAATTCTGAAAAATATGGGATTCGCAACAGTTATCACTAAAGATGGTGCCGAGGCACTTGAAGCTTTTCTTTCAGACAGACAACAGGACTGCAAAATTAGGGGAATGATCTTTGACCTTACCATACCGGGAGGAAAAGGCGGCAAAGAAACCATTGAAGAGATCCGCGAAATCGATAAGGAGGTCCCGGTAATCGTTTCCAGCGGTTATGCAGATGATCCAGTCATGGCAGACCCGATCGCCTACGGTTTCAACGCGAGCATCTGTAAACCATACCGCAAAGCAGATCTCGCAGAAGTGCTTCAGTTTATTGCAAATCAGTAGGATTGTAGAGGATATCTGTTTAATAACATCCACACAATCAAAGAACAAAATGAAAAAACTGCTCCTGATGGACCTCTGGAGGTTATCCGTTCGACGGTACATGTAGATTTGGTGAATGCAGACAAGCTGGTGAGCGAGATTCTATCCGGAAAATCCATCTACGACTACGCTAGTATAATCAAACAATTTGAATTACCGAGTTTAATAAAAAGAACACTTTAAGTGGATTTGTGACAGGTAGCGGATTTAATCAGGAATTAAAAAAGACCTTTATACCACATGTGATTTCATCATTTTTGACATCAAAAGAAAAGAAATTGTTTTCCGCAAGGTTATTACTGAAAAGCGTCACATCTGGAGTGATCGGCAGGGTACAATTTCAGATATTGTTACCCCCGATAGATGGGAGCAACAGTGGCCTTGAGGGAAGAAGCCAAAACGCACTTGACAAAAGCACCCTTGTCATTCGCAAAATGCTGCAAATAGCATTAACAAACTATTTTCATCAAAATAAGTAATAAGATTTTTCATCACCTATCGAAAAATATTAGGCGTTTTCGTAAGCCCACCTGATAAGTTCCTCCGTCTTCTCCCAACCTAAACAGGGATCGGTAACAGAAACGCCATATTTTAACGTCTGCCCTGGAATTAGGGACTGGTTACCATCAAAAAGATTGCTCTCCAGCATCAGCCCCTTCAGGTGACGCTCCCCTTCACCTTTTCGCCTTTTAACAATCTCCTTTAAGACCTCTATCTGCCGCAGATAATCCTTACCGGAATTCTGGTGACTACAGTCAATTACACATGATTCACCGCACTTGGCATCATCCAGCGCCTTTTTTGCTTGTAAAGAACTGGCCTGATCATAATTAGGCCCCGCCTTGCCTCCCCTTAAAATCAGATGACCATAAGGGTTACCTTCAGTTCTTACAAGACAAACTCTTCCTTCACTGTCGATACCGGGAAAACAGTGCGATGAAGCCGCAGCTTTAATTGCATGCACTGCACTCTCCAGAGATCCATCGGTCCCGTTTTTGAAACCCACCGGAATTCGCGAACCGCTTGCGCTCTGCCGATGAATCTGAGATTCGGTGGTACGCGCCCCGATGGAAACCCAGCTCACCAGATCAGACATGTATTCCATGAAAATCGGATCAAGCATCTCCATGCCAGTTCCCAATCCAAGAGAGGTAATCTCCACAAGCAGGGAGCGGGCTGTTCTCAGTCCAAGTTCTATATCATAGGACCCGTCCAGATGCGGATCCATTATCAAACCCTTCCACCCTAGAACCGTACGCGGCTTTTCGAAATACACCCGCATAATTATGTGCAGCCTGTCACGGGTCAAAAGACGCAATGCGTTAAGCCGATAGGCATACTCCAAAGCACCTGCAGTGTCGTGAATTGAACAGGGCCCCACAACCAGCATAAGACGATCATCTTTTCCACTGAGAATATCCTTGATCTCACTTCTGCTCTGTTCCACAGCCACAGTTGAACTCTGAGGCACCGGCAGAAGCGACCTGAGCATTTTCGGTGTTGTGATTGGCTGACTTACCGGGTTATTCATTTTTTTCTCCTTTAAAGTGACAGAGCCCCCCGAAGCTTCTGCTCCGGGGGGCTCTCTTGTTGTTCTGTTTTCAATCGAACCTACTGACGCCCCCCGGAACGGATATAGCTATAAAACCAAAAATAAAAGCCATAAAACCAGGCATTCCGGAGTGCTTCGTTTGCAGAATTCAATGTCATTTTACCCATTTTCAGTTCCCAAAATGAAAAAGCCCCTCTTTTGGAGGGGCTTTTCGGGTTTAAACACAACTTTTAAAACGCCGTCAAGCCCCTTTTGGCATGCTCCAAAAGAAATAAAAATAAGCGGCATCATAAAAGTAGTGTCTCATTGTGTTATTCCTTACCAATAAAATATCTATTATGGGAAATCTTGTCAACAACTTAAATCATTTCTATTATTAGACTGCAAATCTTCAGCCAGGATTTTGCCGGTAAAACGCTTCAAGGCAAAAGGTGCAGAAATCGAAACCGTATCCGGTTAAGTTTTGAATTAGCCCGCTTGTCGGAGTCGAAGCTTAAATTCAGAAACAAACTAGTCGGATTTAACCTCAAAAGCTAACTGAGTGTTCCTCTTGTTTTTCTTCTTCTGCGTATACAAGCAATCATCTGCCTGCAGTAACAAGCATTCCAAGTCTGAGGATGAGTTCGGGGAGAACTGAACTGCGCCGAAGCTGATGTTGATAAGATATGGTTTGTCATTGGATTCATTGAAGATTGCAGAGTGCTGCTTCAATCTCTCTTGCAGCACAGAAATAAATGCCGCATCCGTGTTGACAGTCAGAATGGTGAATTCATCCCCGCCAACCCTGCCGATAATATCCATATCCCTGAAAGTTTTCCTGAGCACTTCAGCCGCTTTTACCAGCGCCTTATCTCCCTCTCCATGTCCAAATCTGTCATTTATTTTCTTCAAGTCATCCAGATCTGCGTATATCAAGTGTCCGCACTTTTTCATGCTCAAAGCAAGTGTGAGGGCCTGCTGAGCGAAATTGGTAAAACCGCGACGATTGTACAAACCTGTCAACTCGTCAGTCTGAGATATATGGCTTAGTTTTTTCTTCTCCTCTGAGAGCAGATCCAGGAGTTCCATATTTTTCTTGACCGTAAGCAGATTTTGGATAAACACACCTTTCAGCTTACGGTTAATAAAAGAGATGAAGAAAAACAGAATTAAACCCATCACCGCCATTTTGCCGTTACGGAACATGCAAACAAATGTAAACGGCAGATAGACAGGAATAGCATACATGAAAAAGGCCCTGGCAGAGATGGCCAGAGATGCGCTCGCCCCAATTAATAATCCCCCCAGAACAAAATAGATGAAAGCGAGATAATCGGGACTGGACGGTGTATAAAGAAAATAAACGCAGCTCCCCAATGCTGACCCGGACAGACCAATAACCGCCAGATAAGCAGAATAGTACCTTCTATATCTCGCCATGCCACATAGAGAGCTTCTTCGAAATAAGAAGAGGATCATGAGCCGCAATCCCATGGCAGTAAAATTACAGCCGAACCAAACAAGGATGTTTTCTGGGGGCACCTGCTGCCAGAAAAAGAAGCCCACAACAACAACCGATAAGACAGTTGCGGAAATAGCACTGGGCACGTTATCAAAAAGCTGATCAATTACTTTGGTGAAAATGTACTCAGAGTTTTCTTTTTTCCTCATGCTCCGTAGCCTGCCATGGTGTATTTACATAATACTAAAAGTGATTATATCACGTTTTGCCCTTCAATACTAATATTATTTAATAATAATAGCTGCCTCCCGCGCGTGTTTCAGGCGAAGAGAATATGTTTTTCCGCGTGAGGGGATGACATTTAGACAAATAAGAACCAGAACTGGTATCCCGGTTTAAATCCAGGAACAAATGTAATCCTGGAGCGTGGAAAGCTATGCGTGGCCGGTAGACTCCGATGACTATCTTTGCAAGTATTACAAAGCGGGGGAGAAGACCGGTGACCTGGGAGGCGTCTTCGCCGTTAGCAAAAAGATTCTCAGAGGGCAGTAAACAGTGGAACTTTACAATCAATCCAAAATACAAAAGGAGCCCCCGAAGGGACTCCGCGCATAAATCAGTAGGCTTCCACCAGAAGTTCGAAGTGGGATTGAGGGTGCTCACAGCAGGCACACACTGCAGGTGCGTTGGGTCCTTCGTGGATATAACCGCATTCGCGACATACCCATTTCACCGGTGCTCCACGCTTGAAATAAGCTCCCTGATCTACCAGATCTGCAAGCTTCAGATACCTTGCCTCATGGTGCATCTCCACCTTGGCAATGGTGTTGAACTGAGCCGCTATCTGTGGAAATCCTTCCTCTTTAGCGATCCTGGCGAATTCGGGATAGATAATTGTGTGCTCCTCGTTTTCACCTGCCGCAGAGGCCCTGAGATTTTCCAGCGTGCTGCCGATAATCCCCGCAGGGTACTTGGCAACCACCTCCACCATGCCACCTTCCAGAAAACGGAAAAACCGTTTGGCGTGCTGACGTTCGTTTTCAGCTGTAGCCAGAAAAACTGCAGAAATCTGCTCGTATCCCTCTTTTTTGGCAACTTTGGCTGCGAATGTGTAACGATTGCGCGCCTGTGACTCACCGGCAAATGCGGCAAGCAGGTTTTTCTCCGTCTGACTCCCTTTCAAACTCATTCTAATCTCCTTTGATGTTAAACTTACGAGGATAATTCTAATGTAATAAATGAAACACAGCTACTCAATATAAAACAGAACGGACTATTTCGTTCAGCTCCTGGATTAATTCACAAAAAACTTCTGCCCCCAACCAGCTGTTCAATAAAGCGCAATCCAATGCGTAACATATTCTCCTCTCCCACAACTAGAAAGGAAATCTTACCAATGCCGCTCACGTTCGCGCACCCGGCACCTGCTGTGCCGCTGAAAAAACTCGGTCTGATGCTCTCACCGCTCATAGTGGGGAGCATGATGCCCGATTTTGAATTCTTCCTGAGTCTATCAACCAGCAAACTGATCGGACATTCCATTTTGGGACTGTTTATTTTCTGTGTTCCACTTGGCTTGATCACTTTATTGATTTTCCATAAATTGCTCAAGTTTCCCCTGATATCTCTACTACCCCATTCTCATCAGGAAAAGCTGCTCCCGGTTGCCCGACAGTTTTCCTTCAGGGGATTCGGTCGGATGCTCAACATTGTCATATCCCTTGCTGTGGGTGCCGCTTCACACGTGATAGTGGATTCGTTCACTCACCCTGGGAGCATGATGACTACAAAGATATTGCCCTTTCTATCGGCGCCGCTGCTCACTTTGCCGCAAGGGACCGTAAGAGTTTACTTTGCACTGCAGTACATCATTTCCATTGGCGGTATTCTGGCCATGTTTCACTGGTACAGATCATGGTACAAGGGAACGCCCTCATTTCTGAGCAAAATCCCACAGCACCCGCTTCTGTTCTGCTCACGCAGCAAAAAGAGGATAAGTCTCTCAATCGGTTCGTTTACATTAGGGGGCGGACTCTCTTTCGGTTTCCTTACGGCCCCTGCTTTCGGAAGCGTGGAAACCACTAAGATTTTCCTGACAAACTCCATGATAGCGGCGGGGACGAGCTTTCTTCTGGCACTGGTGACTTTCGGGATACTTTGGCACCGGTTCATGCCAAAGCATCATAAAGAACATTTCAGAACCGGAATTAAAACCCAAAATTGATCCTGACAAGGGCAGAAGCATTGAGTGCTATCTGCCCTTTTATAATTATCTATTTATAGGAACAATGTGTTTACCTGCCAATGCCCCCCTACTATAAACCTGAACGACATACAAGCCGGGAGCAAGGTCTCGAGTTGAAAAGTTTACAGATTCAGAAGACGAGGTGATTTTCGCAACATTCCTACCCTGAATATCAGACACCTTTATCTCCATATTCTGCTTTGAAATGTTTTCTATACAAATTTTTGATGATTTCACTATTTGCAGTTTATAGTCTTTAGTTTGTGAACGCAACTTTTTAAACTTTACTGGAGAAGTTGGCTCTCCCTCTGCCAGTTTGCAAAACAGCCACCAGGAAGCTATTCCCTTTAAAACGCAATTCAATCTGGCATCAGTAGGCGAATCTGAATGAGCACAACTGTAGCAACTCTCGGTTAAAGTAGCCAATGTGTTATCAGGGTTCCCTTCTAGCCACTCAGATGCCCAGTTGCGAGCCTGTCCGGAGGATGGGTCAAGATAGTTAAGGTTGTCACGCATATACTTATCCCAAAAGTAAACATTATCGGGATTGTACGCTTCGATGTCGGCAAAATCAAAGAGGATTCTGTCATGCTCTCTGCAATGATTTCTGATAAGTTCATTATTGTAATGAATACCGTTCACAGCCATACTTTCTCCAGTGCCCCCGGCATGACCTGTCATATAAACAAACTTAACATCGGGGAAAAGCACCACTAAACTGTCCATATTATCAAGGTAACGTTGGGCATCGTGCCCATTTATACTGCACCAGGACCACATGATCACATTTACATGCGAGTTAGCGGGGTTTTCCAGAAAGGCCTTTGTTTGATTGAACCACGGGGTCATCCCATTTGCATCCAACCGATCTCCCTGAGACAAATCAGGCACACTATCGGTGATTCCAACATCGTCCAAATCAAGCGCTCCAGCTCTGTTTCCGGCATCATCCCAATCAAACCTGTTGCCGAATGCAGCATGGTTTCTTAATGCATTCATTCCTGTAATCAACTGACTTCCATGAGATGTATGGTTATAGGCAATATGCAGTTTTGCTTTTGCCGAGTCAATCAACTCTTCCGGAATATCAAGACTCCTGCAATTATGATCTATAACGATCGCCCCCTGAACATGGAAAATTACTGCAAAAACTGCCATAAACGATGCGAACCAAACCCGACTACAGTACAGCTTCTCCATATTGCTCTCCTTTGGTTAAAATATTCCCGAATAGTTGATAGCGCTATCTTAATATTAAAACATCCAAGGAGCAGAAAGCAACGTACCTTCAGAGAAATCGATCTCCCTCTGGAGATCGACACATTAACTGGAAAGTACTAATTACTCTAGAAGGGCTATCTGCAGATATGGGGACCAGGAGGAGATAAAAGCGGTATCGATTTTACTGCGTGCCTGGGCGCGTACTTTGTATAACCCTGGGGTGGGCCAGGTCAGTGTAATCGAAGTATCGGAACTCCAGTTTCCGATTGTCGCAGTTGACCAGTAATCGGCAATTGTATCCACATAATGTACCCAGGCAAACCTGTATTCAACTTCATGATCAAAACTGCTTGCAGACCCGCCCGTTATATACACCTGTTCTTCGCCAGAAACCACTCCCTTTTTGCCTGTTGGTGCAGATGGTACAGAAACTGAGTGATTCACAACAGTCTGTTCTCCCGATTTCACCGGAACCGACCTGAAATTCGGCCCCTTCTCAAGTATCGTATCAGAAAGCGTACTGAAACTGAAAAGGTCCACGGTACCGGCTGGACATTGCAAATTCATAATTCCCGGACCTTCAATACTGACAAATATCTCTGTCCCCGGGATGAAAAGCCGCATACCCTCTTCGAAGGAGGAATCAGCAATTGGAACCTGTAAATTTCCAGGTGCAAGGATCGTATCACTTCGTTCATCTTTATGTTTTTGAGATACAGAAATGTTCCTTTTCAAAACTCGGAAACCAGTTACATCATCGACTGAATTAAGATTATATTCTCCACTGATCACTTCTGAAATTTCATATCTACCCAGGGAGTCCGTCACATCCTGATTTCTGATCTGCTCCTTAACCGGATTGAAATTTTCTGAAACCAGAAACACACGGGCACCTTTTACTGGTTTTCCGTTGGTGTCCACGATTGAACCGGTCACCGTTAAAGGATTTCCGATTTCAATCCCCCCCGCAAGATCAACTGTACAGGAGAAAAAAGTAAACAGAACACAGCAGACAGCAGAAAACAGAGAATCTCTCATCCGGCCTGGTCCCCGATCTCAATACGTGCACTGGTTGGGAAGAGCTGAAAATTCATGTGATAAACAGTATTCATATTTGTATCATTATTAGCAATATCAAGCAACCTTTTTCGAAACTGCTGAATCTCCTCCTTGAAAATCCTAAACCCGTCATCTGATAAAGCAATCACCAGTGAAGATATATCCCGTTGCTCGCTTTGAACAGAATCAAGTGCACCTGCTGCAAGCTGAAGATTTTCATGATGAAAATCAAGTATAGCACGGGAACGCACTTCATCACCTGTTGTCAGCAGTGGTTCCGTGAGGCAATAGCCATTTTCTGTTTTCGAAACCAAACCCATATTTAAAAGAAGTTCCACCGACATGTGAGCTTCTTCAGCTGTGATTGGCGGACGTATCAGATTGGCCAAGAGCTGATAATCTTCCTTGAAGTCAATAAGAGAGATCACTTCCCGAATCGTTTTGTGATACCACTTGGAAAAAAATTCGTATTCATTTTTCAGGAGAACTCGAATCGGACTTGCAGGGTTGATCACGCACATCTTTTCCCAATACAGATTACGATGCTCTCTGGTTGCAGCCTGATTGTATTGAACAAGAAGTTTAAAGTACTTCAACTGTTTACCACTCAGGTTGAGAACTGTGTTGATTTTCTCTATCGAACTTTGGGATAAATTCTTTTTACCATCGAGAACGTGCTGAATGAAACTTTTCGATTTGAAGCCAGCCTTGTCTGAAAAGAGTCTGAACGAATAATGTGGGTTGGCTGCCTTTTTGATTTCAAAGAACTCACGCAGGTATTGACGATAATCGATATAATCGAAAGGTGAATTGGCAGTCATACTATTCTTTTTACAATCATGTAAACATGTTTTTCAGGATACTGATCGAGTTCCAAATGCCGACACTGACACCCGTTCTCCATTATGACCTTCATATTCCCTTCAATACCAATAGAAGAATAATAAAACTCATCATTATGCCAGCTGCTTAGGTGATCCCCAAGAGCATCACCAAAAGTATATATCATTATACCCTCTCTCTTCAAAGCCCGACACAACTTTGCAACCACGGGCTGCTGCTCACCAAGGGGAAGATGAAAAATACTATCCCAAGCTACAATCAAATCGTATTCGGCACTAACATCCCACTTACAAATATCAACACTTTCGAACTTGGCTTGTGGATGCAGGGATTTGGCGAACTCAATCATCTTTTTGGATACATCGACCGGTCACCGAGAAGCCTTCCTCAAGCAACTTTTGAATCATCCTTCCCCCGGCACCGCATCCTACATCAAGGGCACTCTCCCGGTTTGCACAGTAACTGATGGCCCTCTTCAGTTGAGATATTCCATAAGTTGAATGCTGGTGGGTACAGTGCCACCAGTGAGCTATCTTATCATACTTTTCACCAAGGATTTCCGGTTTCATGCAAAACATCATCCGCACTAAAGTCAAAAATGAGAGGATCTGAATAGATGAAACATAAATAAAATTGTCAGAAATAGCAAAATGGACAATATTTGAGATGATTGGCGATTGAAACAGTCAAAATCCGCAATAGCATATTTATGCTATGCGGATTAGGTGAGGTTTGAAGAAGAAGTACTAGAATATCAAAATGCCCCTACTCAATCGTAACCACACTGGCCCCCTGATGATCTTTAATTACCGAGACAGCCTGATATACTTTTTCGTCATCAACTCTTATCCAGAAAAGCAAGCCGCCGCCTGCAACACTTTTTTGATATATGTGAGCGGATTCCTTGGGAAGGGCAAACCGTTCGAGAGAACCTTCAAGTCCTGTGTTGGCGAACCCGGAACCAGCCGAGGAGCCGGCAATGGTAGTGGCCACTGGTCCGGCAGCGTACACCCGCCCGGTATCGGATGTGAAAACAGCCTGCTGCCCTCCGAAAAGGGCGCTTAGCCCCCGTATCCGTTTACCCCCCAACGCATCTGTCATCTCAACTTTTATTTCCTGTCGATTGACATCGAGGTAATTTTTAGCAACCGTTTCCTGTACGATGGAATTCATCTGTTCTTCTTTGTAGCCATCACGCAATAGATGCTCCACCGCTTCCTTTGCCTTGTTAACTTCTGAAAAGACCGCGAATACCGATTTCATATTATACCCCCGCACATATGGGACAGCACTTTATGAAAAGGAAAGGCAACCCCTGTGCCACCCTCGCTTGGCACACCATTTGAGCTTTTATCACTTCGGAAATCACGGGCTTGTCGGAGCTGAACGCAGCTCGGGAGGAGATCTTGTCATGAACAGAAGCTTTATCTCTTTATCATCCTTTCTATTTACTATCTGTACACTGGTCATATTCAACAGCAGCTGCACCTTCGCTCAGCAGCAGTCCACCGAGTCGCGCCCCAAACGGGGAACGGTCAGTTTCGGTGCCACCCAGAGGCCCCTGAGGGAGAATCTGGACGACATCGAGCGCTTCAGGAGGATTTTCGTGCGCATTGCTGAAGAGGTGGTGCCATGTGTGGTTTCGGTCATTCCCACCAAAGTTGACACGGTGCTTTTTTACCAGAACCCTTTTTACCGCCAATTCGAAGAAGATCCGGGGCTCGATTTCTTTTTCGGACCCCGTCGAAGCGGGGATCAGCAACCCATGGAAAAACGGGAGAAAAGAAGCCAGGGGCTGGGTTCCGGGGTAATCGTTTCTTCCGAAGGTTACATTCTCACCAATTACCATGTTATCGCCGGTGCCAACGAAATTGAAATCCGCATGGTCAACGACCGGACGTTCCGTGTAGATGTGACCGGCTTTGACTCACTGAGTGACGTTGCGGTTCTCAAAATCGCCGGAAAGGTCCCTCCCGATCTGCCGGTCGCCTATCTCGGAAACAGTGACTCTATTCAGCCGGGAGACTGGGTGGCAGCTGTCGGCAACCCTTTCAGCCTCACCTCTACGGTAACAGCAGGTATCGTTTCGGCACTGGGAAGACAGGTCGAAGATCTTACCATGTATCAGAATTTCATTCAAACCGATGCAGCCATTAATCCGGGCAACAGCGGCGGAGCTCTGGTAAACATATACGGGGAACTCATCGGCATCAATACACTCATATATTCCCAAACTGGAGGCTTCATCGGAATCGGTTTTGCCATCCCTATCAACATGGCACGACAAGTGATGGAGGAGCTCATCTATGCGGGAAAGGTGACCAGGGGATGGATGGGGGTTTCCATTCAGGACCTTAGCGCTACAGCCAGAGATGCCCTGGGGCTTGAATTCAGCACCGGAGGAGTGCTTGTTTCCGACGTTTTCAAAGGCGAGCCGGCTGAGAAGGCCGGTATATTAAGAGGAGATGTCATACTTACCATAAATGGCAAGCCGGTTCACAACGCAAACGAACTTCGTAATGTAGTTGCAGCGCTTCACCCCGGGCAGAGCATTCCGGTTGAATTGATCCGTAACGGTCAGACCATGACTGTAGAAATGGTAATCAGCGAACGAACTCCGGAAAAGCTCCCCGAATCTGAACCGAAACCGCAGGAAGAAGGGGAAGAAAAAAATCCCTCACCTTCGGCTCTCCCGCAATCAGACATTTTGCCCCGCCACCGTACTGGCATTAAAGTCACCACCATAACAGAAGATGCCCGTAACCGCTATAACATCCCGCATGAAGTAGAAGGTGTTCTGGTGGTAATGGTGGACTCCGGGATTTCCGATGGGCGCTCCGAGCTTATCCCCGGTGATATTATCCTGCAGGCACATTTGCAGGGAGGAGCAATCAGCCCCTTAAAAACAGAAAAGGATTTCCACCATTTCAACGAATCACTCCGAACCGGTCAGGCTGTAATGCTGCTAGTACGCCGGGACGGGAACACTTTCTTTATATCCTTCAAAAGCTGACATACCTTTGGGGGTACTCCGCCATTACGCAGCCCTGACCAGACAACCCCGAGGCGGAGGACTCCCATTCAAAATTACAGAAAAGTTACAAAAAAAGTTGTGCTCATCGTTAAAATGTGTTATATTAAGAGTACCAGCAATTACTATCCTACCTGCAAGGCCCTCTTGCAGCAATTTGGGTGAAGCGGAAGCGCCGGTGCAATGCCGGCGCACTTTTTTTATACCCAACTTACAATCCTCGTTGCTTTCTCTTGCACAATCTTTTATTTATTCCATCCGTTTTCAAAGAGAGTTAATGTCTAGTCTACTGGTAAAATTGCTTTTTGCTCCTACACTGGTTCTACTTGCATCACTGGCTGGGCGGAAGTGGGGCCCTCGGATGAGTGGATGGTTGGGTGGGTTCCCAATCGTGGCTGGGCCCATTCTTTTATCCTTCGCTTTGGAACGCGGCCCGGTTTTCGCTTCAGAGGCTTCGATCAATACCGTGGCGGGGACTATCTCCTGGACAGCATTCACAATAGCTTACAGCTGGATGTCCAAAAAGTTCTCCTGGCCCATGGCGCTCATCTCAGGATGGCTACTTTTTATAGGAGCATCCTTTCCTCTGGGGTACTTGAAAGTGGGCCCTTTTGCCATGATGGGCATCTCCTTTCTATGCCTGTCCCTTTCCTTTTTTATTATGCCCAGGGAAGAGGTTGTCCTGAGAACAAATTCATCATCAACCGACCTGCCCCTGCGTTTATCGGGAACAGCATTACTCGTACTTGCATTAACAGCAGTCAGCGGATTTTTAGGCCCTGTATGGAGTGGACTTTTAGCTCCATTCCCCATATCAACCACGATTCTGGCTGTTTTTGCCCACCGCTCCAGCGGTCATGCCGCAGTTAACAAGGTACTCAGAGGCATGGTTACATCCGTTTATGGCCTTTCCCTATTTTGTACAGTGTTAGCCATTTCCCTTAAACCCCTTGGAACTCTGAGGTCATTCCTGCTCTCAACTTTTTCCTGTGCTGTTTTCCAAAGCCTGATATTTTTGTTTATGAGGAAAAAACTGGTCAAAATTGATGACTATTCTCCCGTTCTGAAACTTTCAGAGCCCTGACTGTAAGAATCGTTACGTTTGTTGGATAGCCAAAAACAACAAAGCCTAATTATTACAAAAAAGTTACGAAAATTTTCTTGCACCGTAACTATTAAAGTAGTATATTAAAAGTACCAGCAATTACTATCCTACCTGCAAGGCCCTCTTGCAGCAATTTGGGTGAAGCGGAAGCGCCGGTGCAATGCCGGCGCACTTTTTTTATACCCACTAAACATTCCTCAATAAATTTGTTTTTTATTTAGCACAGTGCCCTTTATTTGCAATTTTTGTTCGTCAGGCCAGCGTTCTGCCATTTTCATTTACTCACGACAGACACCTTTGGCACTGTACAAAGCGGTTCTTCTACCTGCATGCTTAAAATGAAAAATCCCCCCCGTACTCATATTCAAGTACGGAGGGGATCCGTAGCACAGCTCTTCGCTTCCGGGATTGGGACGCCGAGCTATCTGCTTATCACAATGCTTCTTTTCATAAGAAGATTTCCTGCACCATCTTTGACAACTGCGATATAATGTCCTGAAGGCACATGAGCGGTACCAAGGGCCTGATGCCCTGCCCCCAGAGTCCCGCTGAAGATCACACCGGCGCTTCTTCCGCGTACATCAAACAGCTCCAGGCTGGCAGTCCCGCCTGCAGGAGAAGTGATGGCAATTGCATTCTTTTCCGATTTGACTGACCACAACGACTCCCGGCTCTGAACCAGCGTTACGTTGGTAGCCCTTTTGCCTAGATTTGCGGTCTCTTCCACTATGCTGATATTATCCAGATAGAGTGTGGGAGTAGCCAATCCGGCGTTGAACTCCAGACGTGAATTCAGATCACTGTTCTGGGTCATGGTGAAAGTGCGTGAGAACTGTTTCATGCTGGTTGTGAGACTCACGTTGAAAGCTCCACTATAACTCATCCATGGAGAATTGGCCATACCTACATTGACTTCCACAGTTCTCGCACTGGAGGACCGTGCTTCGAAGGTGAGAGTGTATGTCTTGCCTTTCTCCAGTTTGATCCCGGTTTGGGTAAACTGAATATTCCATGCAGCCGATCCCGCAGCTGAAGTGCTAATCACATACTCACCGTTGGCCACTTTGCCACTTGCCGCGCCACCGTAAACGCCCAGATGCCAGGGTGTAGTCCCGCTTGAAAAGTTTCCGTTCACAACCAGTTCAGCTGCAGGAGTACTGGTAATCTGAGTGAATGCGGCAGTTACGGATTTGTTTCCATTCATTGTCACAGCAACTGTGGGGGAAGTACCTGAAACATCTCCGCTCCAGCCGCTGAAAACATACCCTGAAGCGGGAGTAGCAGTCAGATTGACCACAGTACCTGAAGCGTAAGTCGCCGAGTTCGGAGATTTGGTTACGGTCCCCTGACCGACAATTTCGGCGGTTAATGTGTAACTTGCAACCTGCTGAACAAATGTTGCGGTAACAGTTACATTCGCACCAACAGTGACAGTAAGTGGATTCGCGGTACCGCTAGCATCTCCGCTCCAGCCGCTGAACACATACCCCGCGGCGGGTGTTGCTGTAAGGGTTACTTCTGTTCCGGAGGCATAGCTGGTTGCATTCGGTAAACAGCTTACAGATCCCTGACCCACAACCGAAGTTGAAACCGTATAATTTGTCGGTGTACTGGGAGGAGGTGTTACTTCGCCTGTGCCCTCCACTATGCTGACATCATCAACATACCATTTGACAGCAGATAACCCGCTGTTGAATTCCATACGGGCGTTGGCATCACTGCTGGCGGCCATGGTGAAAGTTTTTGTAAAGCTCTGCATGGCTGTTGTCAGCTGAGCGTTGAAGGATCCCATATAGCTGGTGTAAGGTGAACCACTCATGCCGATGTTGACTTCAACAGTTCTGGCCGAAGCCGCTCTTGCCTTGAAGCTGAGAGTATAGGTTTTCCCTTTTTCAAGCTTTAAACCGGTCTGTGTGAATTGAATATTCCAGGCCTGAGATCCGGCCTGTGCGATCGAGGTTTCATATTCACCGTTGACCACTTTGCCACTTGCAGAACCACCGTAAACTCCCAGATGCCAGGGATTCACTCCGGCTGAAAAGTCTCCGTTTACAAGTAGTTCTGTCCCGACAGGCGTAGTTTGCTGCTGAGAAAATGTGGCTGTGATGGTCTTGTCGCCGTTCATAGTGATTGTCAATGGATTGACACTTCCGGTTGCACCTCCGCTCCAGCCGCTGAAGACATATCCCACTGCAGGAGCGGCAGCCAGGGTTACCTGAGTACCAGATGCGTAGCTTGTGGCATTGGGAGAACGGCTTATTGTTCCCTGACCCACTACTGTGGTGCCTAAGGTATAGCTCACTGTCTGCTGAGTAAAGGTGACCGTCACCGTCTTGTTGCCATCCATGGTGATTGTCAACGGATTGACACTTCCGGTTGCTCCACCGCTCCAGCCGCTGAAGACATAGCCTGCGGCAGGAGTGGCAGTCAGGGTTACCTGAGTACCAGATGTGTAGCTTGTGGCATTGGGAGAACGGCTTATCGTTCCCTGACCCACTACGGTGGTACCTAAGGTATAGCTCACTGTCTGCTGAGTAAAGGTGGCCGTCACCGTCTTGTTGCCATCCATGGTGATTGTCAACGGATTGACACTTCCGGTTGCTCCACCGCTCCAGCCGCTGAAGACATAGCCTGCTGCAGGAGTGGCAGTCAGGGTTACCTGAGTACCCAATGTATAGCTGGTTGCATTCGGCGAACGGCTGACACTGCCCTGTCCCACCACTGAGGTACCCAGTGTGTAAGTGGTGGTTGTAGGAGGCGGGGTTGTCCCGGACCCTTCAACAAGGCTGATATCATCAACATACCAGCGCACTGCTTGAAGGCCGCTGTTGAACTCTACACGGGCATTGGCATCACTGTTGGCAGTCATGGTGAAGGTTTTTGTAAATGTCTGCATGGTGGTGGTCATCTGTGCATTGAATGATCCCATATAGCTCGTATACGGAGAAGCACTCATGCCCACATTTACTTCCACACTTCTTGCGGAGGATGCCCTTGCCTTAAAGGACAAAGTGTATGTTTTTCCCTTTTCAAGTGAAACACCCCCCTGAGTGAACTGTATGTTCCAGGCCTGAGAGCCGGCAGAGGTTATGGAGGTTTCATATTCGCCGTTTACCACTTTGCCGCTTGCTGATCCGCCGTAAACACCCAGATTCCAGGGCGTGCTACCAGATGAAAAGTTACCGTTTACAAGCAGCTCCCCACCGGTGGACGGGGGAGGATTGGTTGTACCCTGAAGAGTGAAATTGGCGGTAATCACCTTGTTTGCATTCATGGTGACGGAAGCTGGATTGGCAGTTCCGGTAAGATCGCCGCTCCAGCCGCTGAACACATAACCGGTGCCTGCAGTGGCAGTCAGAGACACCACTGTTCCCGAGGAATAGGAGGTTTGATTCGGAGAACGGCTCACTGATCCGGAACCGCTGGTGGTGATACTCAAGGAATAAGAAGTATTGGTTGGAGGAGGGTTATTGGAGCAAGTTAGAGGCGTATTAAGTCTGGGTCTGATACTTGCGATAATGGAGCCCCAGTCAGAACGGGGTGAGGCCTGAGTGATGGCGATAACACCATCGGCGATGCGGGCATTGATATTGGCTGGATCATCCCAGGTGGCATCATGCCCGATACTGCCGCCCCCAACACCGTAACCATCATCGGCAATGATTCCTTTACCGGTGATATCGTGGATGCTTTTCCAGGTAGTGTTGTTCTCATTTCTTATTCTGGTGCTGTTGGCATCGGTACGTCCTCCAGAAGTATTCATAAAGGAGAACTGCCCCATGTTGAAACTGCTGAACCAGGCTCTCTGATCGGGAACCCAGGGGGAAATATCCATGGAAATCATTGCATTGGGCAGATGTTTCTTTATAATACCCACCAGTTCACTCATTCTGGTTGCAAGTTCCTGAGCACTCAGCCCGCCGCCCTGCTGGCTGGAGGAGTTATATTGATAATAATCCGGTTCCATGAGCCAGATCATGGGAGTGGATGCACCGAGGATCCGTGCGGTATTGGATGCATACTTCTCGTATTGGCCAGTAATGCGTGTCCAGTTCTGGCGAATATAATTTGCACCCTGCTGACAGAGATTGGGTGTACCCACATCACAATCCTTCAGCCCCAAATCCCTTCTGGCAGTGAATGCTATTATATAACTGTAATAGACAGGGGTTTTTCCTGAGGACTTGCAGTAACGGAGCATGTCCCCGATCCAATACTCGTTGAAAGCTTCGTCGCTGCCGGCCCAGATGGTTAGATAATCCACCTCGCCGGGGTAGCTCTTGTTGCCGTCCCAGGCCATGCCGAAATTGAACTTGCAGGTGGAGAAACCCGCCCCAATCTGTTGAGCAAGTATCAAAGATAAAACTACAATGAAAATTCCCGCACGTTTCATTGCCCCTCCTTATAAACTTGTTTAAGCGTTTAGAATTCAGTTTATTCCCAATTTGTTAAATTCAATATAAGCAAACATTGCCAGGGTTGCTCCTTTTATGAGAATTTTCATACTATATGCATTACAAGTTTTTTATTTATGTTTAAATGAGAATCAAAGGAGAATGAATGAAGAAATTACTGTTACTCACCATTTGCAGCTTTGTTTTGCATCTTGGATGCAATACAACTGTAGGCCACAGCAATGCCAATCCCGGCAAATGGATTCTCCGTAATGGTGTCTATCAGTTTTCGTCGGACGGTCTTTCCATGTCAGTAGATATGCAACATGGAGGCAGAATAGTTTCATTCATGGTGCAGGGGAGAGAAATTTTGCACACCTCCGGAGAGATGTCTGGATCCACTTTCTGGCCAAGCCCTCAACAGACATGGGATTGGCCCCCTCCTGAACAGATCGATTCCGGACTCTACAGACTGGTAACTATCACTGATTCGACACTGGTTATTGAAAGTCAGAAAGATAATCGCACGGCCTTTATAGTAAGCAAAACGTTTCGATTTCTCTCGGATAAAAAGTGCTTCAATATTATATATGGAATTAGTAATGTATCATCAGGTGCGGTATCGGTAGCACCCTGGGAAATAACCCGGGTACCCTCTTCGGGCGTGATATTCTTTCCCAAAGAATCTGATTTCAAATATGTCGATCCTAAAACTCCTGAATTATTGCCCACACTGGAGAGTGCTGATGAAGCCTGGTTTTCTCTTTCGGGGCTACATGACTACAAAGCATTTCGCGATGGATCTAAGGGGTGGATTGCCTACAGCAGAGGCGACATTGTCTTGGTCAAAGATTATCGTATTAATATACCTGTTCCCTCTTTTGCTCCCGGGGAATCTGAAATCGAAGTGTACTCGGCCTCTACCTATGCAGAAATCGAACAGCAGGGAGAATACCGTCTTCTGCAATCGCAGGAGAGTTTAACCTGGGAGGTGAACTGGTATGGAAGAACTAAACCGGCAGGAATGAGTTCTGAAGCCGGATCTGAGGACCTGTTCAGTTATGTTGCAAACATGGTACTCAGTTCTGAACCGTAATATCTGAAAAAACAAGCAGTAAACGGTCGATGTATGGGTGTGTGATTGAAAGGGTATCAGTTCGACTCGCTGCTCACTTCAAAAAGACTTCTCCTCATAACAAAACTGCCCCGGGAAAAACCGTTCATCAACCGTTTTACCCTCGTTATTTTTGATTTTCAATACACCGCCGACTTCCCCCACGAAATCAATACCGAAATCCAATCCCTCTATTCTGCTGGGAAATTTAAGTATGGATGGGCTGCCTTCCTTGCGGAACAGCCAGCTTTTTCCACTTTCCATCAGTTCATACGTTTCCATAACCCCCTCCAATCATACATACATAATCTAACAAAAAAAACAGCCGAAGGGAATACTTTTAATAAAATTATCGTGTATTGCAATACACGATAACTCGTATTGCTTTTCATTACCATTTGACATATATTTACATTTATATGGGATAGTGCGTTATGTCGGAGCTCTTCTGCTTTGAAGGAAATACCTGTGGTAAATGTTTTTAACTACACCAATTACCGAACATTTCTCAAAGACTATTACGAGTTCAGAAAACAGACGACGCCATCCTTTTCCTACCAGATCTTCGCAGAAAATGCGGGTTTCAATGACAAAAGTTCCATCTACAGCATTGTCACCGGCAAGCGCAACATAAGCACCAATGTAGTATACAAGATCTCCAAAGCGATTGAACTGGACCACTCCGAAACTGAATACCTGGAGATGCTGGTATCTTTCAATCAGGCAAAAACGAAAAACGAAAGAAACCATTTCTTTGAACGCCTTTGCAAAATTCGGGGAAAGCGTTCAAATCTCAAGCAGCAGACATTTCGCAAGGACCAGTACGATTTTTATTCCAAATGGTACCATGTAATGATCCGCTCCATAATAGAGATGTATGAATTCAGGGGGGATTTTAAGTGGCTGGCATCCATGACCAACCCTCCGATTACCCCAAAACAGGCGAAAGAATCCGTGAATCTGCTGGAAAAGCTCGAACTGGTCACCAGAACGGAGGATGGATTATACAAGGTGGCGCATAAGAATCTGGCCACCGGAAAAGAGATACTGTCTCTTGCCATTGCCAATTTTCACCAGGAGTGCATCAATCTGGCAAGTCGTGCGCTCAATGAGATCCCTTCGGAACAGCGTAACATTTCCGGATTGACTCTGGGTATAAGCGAAAGAACCTACAACCTGATTCTTTCCGAACTGCAGGAATTTCAAAAGCGTATTTTAGAAGTGTCCAGTGATGATTCTGATGCGGATAGGGTTTATCATTTCAATTTTCACCTTTTCCCCACCTCTAAAAACGACAGCAGCAAGAAGAGAATTCAATGAACCAAATTGGAAGAATCCTGAAACTGTTGCTGATGTTGCTTTGTTCCGTTGCACTAAACTGCACTCTGGATCTTTCCGGCAACACTACCCAGACCGGTAATCCTGCAGTTTTGGCCGGCACAATCTTCCATAAAGACGGGAAAACACCGGCAGCAGATGCGACCGTCAGAATTCATGTCAGGTTACAAAACGATCAAAGCTCTGATCTGGACAGTACCATTATTGTTTCAACTGATGGACAAGGCTCATTCAGCATCGATTATCTGAAATCGGGTCTATATGCGATCGAATCGGAAAAGTCTTCATACAAATCCTTCAAAGACTCGGTTCTGATTCCAAATGCAGGTCAAACAGTACATTTTACTGATACTTTACTCCCCACCGGAACCATTCAGGGGGTGATTGAATTACCAGAAGGAGGAGATCCCAGAAAAGTCATGATCATCCTTTTAGGTATTAACAGGGTATTTACCCCTGATTCCAACGGTGTTTTCGTGATGGAAGCCCTCGCACATGCCAAATATGACGTGCGCTTTTTGCCCATTCTCAATGATTATGAAGTTGTGGATATGTCCGGCATTTCCGTGGAATCGTATCAGATAACCGATCTGGGCAGTGTCGCACTTCCCTACTCCGGAATTCCCTCCGTAAAGGAGCTGTCGGTCACTTGTGATACCTTGCTGCAAATAGTGACCCTCCATTGGCGTAAATCTGATTCTGAAAACGTAAGCAACTATCGGGTGTATCGAAAAGCCCCATGGGAAAGCTCTGCCAGCCTCATCAGCAGTCAACCTCTCAGCGATACCGTTTTCATAGATACATCCCTAATGGAGGGCAGTTTTCAATACAGAGTGGTCCCGGTGGATTTAAACGGCAACGAAGGCCCCTTCAGAGACGGAGTCACGGTCAGGGTGGGGACGGCTTTTAAAGAAGTGGGTTCATATGGAAATGATACACTGTTCAGCAGGATAAGGGACATAAGAGTTTTACCCGATGGGAGAATCATCTGCCTGGACATGCTGCAGTCAAAGGTGACCATTATATCCGTTTACGGAGAAGTTTCTCAGAGCTGGGGAGTGACAGGCAGCAATCCCGGGGAACTTAACATGCCTTTTTGCATGTCAGTGGATGATTCATTGAATGTTTACATTCTTGAATATGATGGAAGATTGCAGAAATTCAACATCGAGGGAAAACTTCAAAAAGTACTCCAAACTGTATCAATGGCTACAAGCATGGAATATGCCAAAGACAGAATTTTCTTTCAAAAAGCAGACAGCATTTATGTTTTTAATCTTAACACAGAAGAGCTTTCGTCCCTTAATATCCAGATTTCAAACATGTTAAGGATGAGCTATTCTGAGTCAAGCCTTTTTATCCTGACTGAGCAGCCGGCGGTGATAAATGAATTTACTCTGGGCGGTGAGCTCATCCATATCTGGTCACCTTCATATGAAGGCCCGTGGTTCTCCACAGCGTATGGAATCACTGTAATTGACGATCAGACCGCAATAATCAGCTCTGAACAGCATGGGGCAGTTTATGCGATCGGCAGAACCGGGCGAACAATTGCACGAACAACATACTATCGAAATCAAAACGGAAATCAGATAGCACCCGAGGCTAGAAGAAAAGTGTATTGTTTCGACAAGAGCAATAACAGCATACTTCTGGCGGATCACCATTATATTTACAGATACAGTCTACTTCTGCCTTAATAGAGGGGGCAGTCAGCTACCCCCGCATCCTCAGTGCTGTGTTCCCACAATCTCCCCGTCACCGTCATTTTGTGGCGGGCCGTAGCTTATTAGTAATTTCCCGGTGGAACTGACCCAGATATGATACATACCCAGAACCAGATGACCATTGGTGGCTGCCCCGCCTCCCAATTTGGAATTACCTCCGGCAACCTCGAACATATGAGTAGGAGTGGCTGTACCAATACCCACTTTACCATTAATGCCACCATTGGAAATGCCCTCTGTACCAACATACATTGTAGCCATTATCTTCTATCCTCCAGCTAGGGTTGGGAATTTACAAGTACATAATCGTTATCTCAACTCTGTAAACCAACAATCTGACCATCAGTGTTGGAGGTGGGAATTCCGTTCTTAATACGTAATCTGCCGTTCCCATCCACCCAGATATGATAATTTCCCATAACTAGGTGCCCGGTGCTGTAAGATCCGCCGCCCAGCTTTGAATTACCGCCTACAACATCAAATTTGCTATCCGGAGTTGCAGTATTGACACCGACTTTCCCATTGATTCCCCCATTTGAAATAACCTCTGTTCCCACGTAAAGAGTAGCCATTAAACATCCTTTCGTTAGGGTGAATTTGAAATATGCCTTGAACAGAACCTCCTTTCTACTTGTATGTGTAATATTCTAAGCCCGCATTGGGGGCATTGTCAAGAAATAAGTATACAGCTGCGATTTTATCGTTCTAAAAACTGTGTACAATTAACAACTGGTACCACTTTGTCGAACTTGCAATTCTGAGAAAAATGCAGTATAATGCCATAATCGAACCGACTAGACCACACTTGCAGGGACATCATGAGACATCTTTCAGTACTCTTCGCATTTCTGGGTGCAATCATTCTGCTAGCCCACTGCGGGCCGGACACTCTTTCAGGCAACACAATTCAGACCGGAAATCCGGCAATGCTTGCAGGAGTGATTTATCAAAGTGATGGAAAAAAGCCGGCTTCCGGTGCTAAGGTTTACGTGCGGCCCAAAGTGGCAACTCCAAACACGGATAGTTCTACTACAACTGTCACAGATGCTAACGGTGCTTTCAGTATCACCACCTTGGATACCGGACTGTATGTGGTTGAGGCAGAGATGGATCTTCAGAAATCATTCAAAGACGACGTGCATATCTTCAACTCGGATTCCACTGCTAAAATAGCCGATACCCTGCAAGCCACCGGCTCCATAAAGGGAATTGTTCATCTTTCTGAAGGCGGAGATCCCCGAAAGGTACTTATTCTTACATCGGGACTTGGACGAGTCTTCTCTCCCGATACAAACGGCCTGTTTGTAATGGAATCTATGGCGGCAGCCGAGTACGACCTTCGTTTTTTACCGACAATCAGCAATTACCAAGTGCTTGATACTTTAAATATTCTAGTTAATCCTAATGAAGTCACTAACCTAGACACCCTCCATATTTCCTACTCCGGTCTGCCTTCAGTTCGGAGTCTTTCAGTTACCATTGATTCTCTTTTTCAGAAAGTGATCCTCTCGTGGAACAGATCTGAATCCGAGAATTTTTACGGATACAGAGTGTACCGCAAAGAGCTGAACGAAATAACAGAAACGCTAATGACCGGCAGCAAATCAGAAGATACCACATTTATTGACTCCACTGTTTTGGAGGGGAAATACATTTACAATGTGGTGACAGTGGATCAGAATGGTAATGAGGCCTCTATCAGAAAGAGTATAGAAGTTGATGTGAAATCCGTTTTCCAAACGGTGGTCTCTTTCGGAGGGGACTCCCTTTTTAGGAGAATCAGCGACGTACAGGTGATGCCGGACGGGAATCTGTTAGTAGTGGATTTCGACGGGCAAAAGGTAATTACCCTCAATTCTGAAGGTGATTTTCTTTCAAGCTGGGGCAAAGAGGGAGAAGGGAAGGGAGAATTCTCCTACCCCATCAAAGCAGCAGTGGATGATTCAGGCAACTTTTATATTTTGGAATTCCTTGGACAGGGCCGCATACAGAAATTTGACTCTCAGTGCAACTACATTTGCCACTGGTCGGTTGGCACTTACGGAATAGCCCTCCAGTATAGAGATGACAAACTCTATTTTCTGCGGATGGACACCGTGTTTTCGCTTGATCCTTCTGACACAGCTGCAGTCCCGCAGGAAATCTTTTCCCTTCCAAACAGTACCGCAATGTGTTTTCTGGGCAATAACCTGTTCGCTGCTAGTCTCTCCCCTGGAGAAGTAAATGCATTCGATTCGGTGGGAAAAGCTGTGGGCTTGCGGTCAATTTTGGGAGTTGAAAACCCAAGCGGCATAACTGCTTTGGGTGATTTGGGCCTGATTGTCTCGGAAGGCAACTACGGAACCATTTTCTGTCTCGATGCAAGCGGCCAAATCGTTGCAAAGAGCTGCTATACCCGAGATCCTCAAGGGTATGAAATAGTTCCCGCTGAGAGGCGCAACGTATATAGTTATGACTCCGAGAGCGGCACATTTCTGATGGCTGACGAGACCCGGATCTACCGCTGCAGGGTGAGCTTGGGGACGGACTACTTTTTTTTGGAGAAGAATAACTGAAAAAAGTAGTCCGTCCCCCTCCGATTCCATTTTTTCTGTAACGAAATCCCCTTTTTAAGCGTATAATCTTCAGGTATGCCCTTTGTTTGTTAATGCCATGAAGCTTCACCAGTTCAAAGGAGCATCTTATGAAAAATCCTGATGCCTTTCTTCACCTCTGCAGACAAGCCATCTGTTTTGCCAAGCGACACTGCACTGTCGAAAACATCAAACGTAATCCGCTTGCCTCCTCAATTACGGCCGCAATTCTCTTAATTCTCATGCTAAGCCTGTTCATTTCTCCCAGGGGGAGAATTATTCCCCTTGGTCCGGAGATGGTTGAAGCATATAAACTGCTCGAATCCACAGAAACCGGTCGAGATCTCATCAAAAAAGTCGAAAAAGAAACAAAGGGCGCACTGGTCTATATGATGCTCAGCTCCGCTAAAGACAATGAGTTACTGCAATACCCCGGTCTGCAGATACGAGGAGTCACCCGCGCCCATTTCAAATCCTTCAGCAATATCCACAAGCCAGCCGGAATCCTTATCTACACCAATGACGATATTACTTACGGGCAGCCGTACGAAATCGTTAAGAATATCGCTTTTGAACTCGAGAATGTTATCCATTCCATGAAGTACCCCGGAATAGAGTTCGGTCAGGATAGCCCTAACGCCTTGTTAACTCAGAAGTTAGTGTGCATGGAACTAGGCATGTAACCTTCATCTCATCTGCAGTATCAGGCGGTCGTGGTGACACGACCGCTTTCATGGTCGATTCATCCCTCCGCACAATCTATTTTCCTCTTCCACTAAATTAGAAAGGGTTTTCAGATGGCGATTATTCTTGATGGAAAAGCACTGGCAAAGAATCTGGAACAGGAAATGGCGATTCGGGTGGAGGAGTATCGCAAGCGTAAAGGCAGGGTACCCCTTTTAGCCACAATTTTAGTGGGAAGTGATCCCGCCTCTGCAACCTACGTTAAGATGAAAGGGAATGCCTGCGCCCGAGTTGGAATGCTTTCCCGTAAGATCGAAATGCCCGAAACCACAACCACCGGGGAATTGCTTGCTGTCATCAGAGAACTTAATGAAGATCCGGCAGTGGATGGTATTCTGCTTCAGCATCCAGTTCCCAAACAGATTGATGAGCGGGCAGCCTTTGATGCAATAGCCCTGGAAAAAGATGTGGACGGCGTCACCTGTCTTGGATTTGGAAGAATGTCCATGGGTGAAGCAGCTTACGGCAGTGCAACTCCGGCAGGTATCATGAGACTTCTTGATCATTATAAAATCGAATTTGAGGGAAAACTCGCTGTGGTGGTTGGAAGAAGTCCCATTTTGGGAAAACCAATGGCAATGATGCTTCTCAACAGAAATGCGACTGTCATAATTTGTCATTCAAAAACGAAAAATCTTCCAGATCTGATCCGCAAGGCCGACATCGTGGTGGGAGCGGTAGGGAAACCAGAATTCATTCAGGGTGACTGGATCAAAGAGGGGGCAGTTGTGGTTGATGCGGGATATCATCCGGGTAACGTGGGGGATGTGGATCTCAAGACCGCTGCCGAGAAGGCATCTGCATACACACCTGTGCCGGGAGGAGTTGGTCCCATGACCATTTCCACCCTGATCCACCAGACCATGGAAGCTGCTGAGAAAAAGTAAGCATTCAGAGCCGCCGGAGTTCCAGGCGGCTCATCCCACCCATCAAACTAATAACCTTTTGATTCACAATGAGTTAGCAGCCGCTGCAGCACAACCTGCCCCGAAGCCATTATCGATATTTACGACTGTCAATCCGGAACTGCAGGAATTAAGCATGGCGAAAAGGGGAACCAACCCGTTCAAGTGTGACCCGTAGCCTACACTCGTGGGCACTCCTATCACCGGGCAACTCACCAGACCCGTAATCACCGATGGCAAAGCCCCTTCCATACCGGCAACAGCAATGATAACCGACGCATTTTCAAGGAGTTCCCTATGTGCAAACAAGCGGTGAATTCCTGCTACCCCCACATCATGAATACCTTCACAGGGGTGTCCTAGAATTTTAAGAGTGCAAAGTGCTTCGGCAGCAACAGGGAGATCTGAAGTCCCTGCAGAACAGACAATTATGGTCCCTTTCACTTCTTCCCGCATCCCCCAGGAGCTGCTCTTAATCCAGAAGCAGTGTGCTGACGAATCCACTTCAGTCTCAGGAAATTCGTTCGTAACTGCCTGTAAAATTTCGTGGTTAGCTCTGGTTCCGAAAACAGTTTCCCCATGGGTCATCTGGGAACGAACGATCTCTACAACCTGCTCTGGAGTTTTGCTTTGACAAAAAATGACCTCCGGGAATCCTTTACGCAGAGCTCTGTGATGATCTATCTTGGCAAATCCCAAGTCCTGAAACGGCAGATCCCGCAGGAGGTTCGCCGCCGAATCCGGATCGAGACTCTTTGAATACACCGATTCTAGAATTTGCTTAAGTCGTTGAATATCCATCTAGTTATACCGCCTGATTCTGCATGGTGAACACTTCCTGAATGATTTTTTCGATTTCATCAGAAGAGTGAGCCTGGAAAATTCTGCTCCTGGCAACCGAGGCACCCGGATACCCTTTCAAGTACCAGGCAGCATGCTTCTTCATCTCCCCGCATGCACGCGTTTCTCCGTGAACAGTTCTATACAGGTTAATATGCTGCAAAACAATGGAGCAGCGTTCCTCAGAAGATGGCGCTTCATAGGCGGTTCCAGTGAGCGCAGCCTTTATCTCCTTGAATATCCAGGGGTTACCGTAGGTGGCTCTCCCCACCATAAGCGCGTCACATTCAGTTTCTTCGATCATTTTCAATGCATCAGCTCCGCTGTTAATGTCCCCGTTTCCTATAACAGGAATCGAAACGGCTTTCTTAACGGCATAGATGCGATCCCAGAAAGAGTGACCGGTAAACATCATGGTCTGTGACCGTGGATGCAGCGTAACTGCCGCAGCGCCATTTGCTTCCGCGATTCGGGCGAACTCCTCATCCACCCATTCATACTTGTTCCACCCGGAGCGAATCTTAACGGTAACCGGAATGGAAACCGCAGAGGTCAGCGCCCGAACAATCTGCTCGAACAGCTTAGGGTTTTTAAGAAGCGAGGCTCCCCCGTTACGCTTAACCACCTTGGCCACCGGGCACCCGGAATTCAGGTCGATAAAATCCGGTTTCACTTTTTCTACGGCAAGCTGAGCAGCTTCGGCAAGTTTCATGGGATCTGAACCGAAAAGCTGTACACCGATCGGCCGCTCACTTTCATCAAAATGCATGAGTGATTCGGTGTTTTCGGAGCCATAATGGAGCCCTTCAGCGGATACCATTTCAGACACCACAATGTCAGCTCCGAACTGTCTGCAAAGACGCCGAAAGACCGTATCGGTTATTCCGGCCATCGGGGCACAAATTAGTTTGTTTTTTCCAAAAAGCATTATATACTCTATATTGATAATTGATTGCGCTGGTCTGATCTTTCGAAAAAATACATCAGGCACTATCGATAAAGTCTGCAACAGGTCAGAAAAGCCAATTTTTCTGCTTTTATAACCGGCTGTTTACGGAGAGATTGCTCATGAGAATTTTTGAAGAAGTATCTTTCAGCACTCGCCCAGTGGTTTTGGCATCATGGCCCGGGATGGGGAATGTTGGCTTGATCACAGTGGATTACCTCCGCAGAGAGTTGGGAGCCATCCCTTTTGCGGAAATAGACATGAGCCCCTATTTCATTCCGGAATCAATAGTTGTCAAAGACGGAATAGCGCAATTCCCTGATATACCCAGCAGTAAGCTCTACTATCACAGAAACCCCAATCTGATCATTTTTGAAAGCAATGCCCAGTTTGGCGGTAAAGATGGTATTCTGATTATCAAGATGCTCCTTGATCTTTTAGCTGATCTGGATGTGAAAGAAATCTTCACTTTTGCCGCATTTTCACTTCCCATGAGTTTTGAGGATAGATCAGAAGTTTTAGTCACCTGCAATAACACGCGTATGTTCTCAAAAATCAGTTCACTAGGACTGGCTCCCATGCCTGACGGTTATATTGCCGGCATGAATGGACTCCTGCTTGGAGTGGCAGCATCCAGAGGACTTGATGCAGCCTGCCTTCTGGGCACAATCCCCAACTATGCGGCAAACCTCCATTATCCCAAAGCATCTTTAGAAATCTTGGAAAAAATAAGCCATTTTCTTTCGATTCAACCCGATACAGCCGAATTGCAGGCCAGTATTGATGAAACAGAGCAGCAGTTTGAATCAATTGAGGAACGTATCAGAGAATTCTTCCCGTCTGTTGACAAAGAGAATGATCTGGAAATTTCAGAGATCCACGAGGATAAAGTTCCTCATTTTGTGATGGATCGGATAGAGAGGCTTTTCCAGGAAGCTATTAAAGACATCAAAGCTGCCTCCGAACTAAAAAAGGAGCTCGACCGATGGAACCTCTTCGAGCTCTACGAGGATCGTTTTCTTGATCTTTTCGAAGATCGGAAAATTTAACATCGAAATAAGAATACGGCATTAATCAAAGCCCACTGTCATCATTACACATCAGCAGAATAATCTCATTTTATCCGCTGAACAGAAACCTTTTCATTGATAATAAGGTGGAGTTGTTATAATTTAGTTTTCTGCCCGAAATCCAAAGGGCAGGTGGACAGCGTAAGATTTTGAAAACAGGGGATTAACCATGCAAGTAGCGTACTGGGACAAACCGACGGAAACCATGAACCGTTCGGATCTGCAACAGATGCAGCTCACCCTTCTCAGGGAAACTGTGAGAAGAGCACTTCAGACACCATTCTACAAGCGACGCCTCTCCAAAGCGGGCATCACATCCGAAGAGGATATCCGTTCACTTGAAGATATCAAAAAAGTCCCCTTCACCACCAAAGATGATCTCAGAGAAGCATATCCATACGGACTTCTGGCGGTGGATAAAAAAGAGTGCATCCGTCTTCATACTTCCAGCGGTACAACGGGGATTCCCACAGTGATCTATCATAACCGCGATGATGTCCATAACTGGACTGAACTCATGGCCCGCTGTATAACAATGACCGGTGTAGGTCCCGAAGATGTGTTTCAGAATATGACATCTTACGGATTGTTTACCGGTGGGTTAGGGTTTCATTATGGTGCCGAACGAGTGGGGGCGTTAGTAATACCAGCCAGTTCCGGAAACACCAGACGACAATTGTCTCTTATGAAGGATTTCGGGACTACGGTGGTACATGCAACTCCCAGCTATCTTCTGCACCTCTCATCCCAGCTTTCAGAATTTGAAGTCAAGCGCAGTGATCTGAAACTGAAGAGAGCTTTTCTGGGTGCCGAACCCTATTCGGAAGAAACGCGACGCAAGCTTGAGTCGATACTGGAAATGAAAGCGTTCAACTCCTATGGTCTTTCGGAAATGAATGGTCCCGGTGTAGCCTTTGAATGCATTTACCAGGATGGCATGCATGTCTGGGAAGATTCATTTCTTATGGAAATCATAAACCCGAACACCCTTGAAAATCTGAATGATGGCGAAGAGGGGGAAATCGTCTTCACCACACTCAAACGTCAGGCGACGCCGCTGCTTCGTTACCGCACCCGCGACTTGTCTTCTGTATACGGAGGTTCCTGTCCCTGCGGACGAAGTCATCGTCGAATTGCCCGCATCAAGGGTCGATCCGACGACATGCTGATTATCAATGGAGTAAACGTTTTCCCGTCACAAATCGAAGAAGTGATAATGAAGATTCCGGAGGTGGGAACTAACTACCTTATTGTTGTGGAGAAGTCAGGAGCACTGGACAAGCTTACCGTCAAAACCGAAATCTACTCGAAAATGTTTACCGGCGATTTCAGAGCTCTTGACGGACTTAAGAAAAAAATAATAGACGAACTCAAGGCATCCATCACAATCAATCCGGTAGTGGAACTCCACGAGCCGGGTGGCCTTCCCATATCAGAAGGAAAAGCCAAACGTGTACTGGACCAGAGGCCCTGTAATTGACAATTTATAAGGAGAAGTCATAATGGCTGAACAGATAAACATTTTTGTGGAAAACAAACCCGGAAGGCTTCAGAAGATCACCCGTGTTCTCAGTGAGAGCGGAATCAATATGAGAGCCATTGTCATCGCAGACCGGGAAAGCTACGGCATTATAAAGGTTCTGGTCGACAATCCTCGCAAAGCCCAGCTTGCATTGTCAGAACAGGGGCTCGCATGCGCGCTCAAGAAGGTGCTTGCGGTTTCCATCGCTGACCGTCCGGGCGGGTTGTTTGAACTCACCGAAAACCTCTCTTCACAAAACATAAACATACTTGACGCTTACGGCTTTGTCATAGAATCCCGCAAAGAAGCGGTGCTGTGCATTGAGGTCAAAGATTACGACTTTGCGAAAACCGTTGTGGAGCAAAAGGGGTACAGGGTGCTATCCGACAGCGAACTTTACGAAATATAAATCTTCGACCGGAACCGGCACATACCGGTTCCGG
>JAEZKC010000012.1 GCA_023436205.1 Fibrobacterota bacterium | reverse complement strand
CAGAGGACAGAGACCAGAGGACAGAGACCAGAGGACAGAGACCAGAGACCAGAAGCTGGAGGAGATGTCGTGTGAAATATATGAATACTGAATGCGATGAAATACATCCTTTTGCGGTGGCAACAGAATGTAAGTATTTTTGAGTACATGAAAAAGATAAATTCTCAGCAGGAACTCTATATTCATCTGGCGTCCGAAGGCGATCCTTCGGCTTTTTATTCATTGTTCCGTGATCAGTTCGCGGATAGCTATCGTTCTCTGAGGTCAGAGCAGAAAAGCCATGATCAGGCATGCGAAGCAGTTTGTGAAAAGGCTGCAAATCTCTACCGAAAATTTGTTGGTCAGAATATTGAAGACGCTCATGATTGGTATTCGGCCCAAAACGGGAAAAATGCCGATTTTGAAGTGGCTGGTCCCGTTAATGTGGCTTCTGCAGATATGCAGGTCTTCCAGCGTGAACTTCAGCTTATTCTTCAGAGAAGCTACAGTCAGCTGCTCAGGAAAAAATCCGGAAAAAAAGGACGAATCAAAGCCAGGAAGCCTGTCTGGATCTTTGCCGCAGGTGCGGTCGTTCTGGTTGGAGGTATCATAGCGGGTGTGCTTTTCACCGGCTCTCAAGTTTCACTCTCCTACACCCATTCGGGGCGAGAGTACAAGGTCTCCTTTCCCGGCGGGCTGAAAACAGCCTCTTTGAAAGATACTCTGGTTTTACAAGACCAAGAGGTTAAAGATTCAACTACAGAGGAAAAAGCGGATTCGACAGTGGTGATAAAGGAACCTGAACCGAAACCGGCACCAGCTCCTGTACGTTCAAGGCCTGTACCGCCTACCCGGCCTCGATCGGTGCAGCCAAGTCCCGCTCCGGTAGTGCAGCAAGCGCCACCACCACCTCCTCCAGCTCCTCCGACACCAGCCCCGGCACCTGTTCCTCAGCCCCGTTCGGAACCTGTCCCGGCGGCCTCTGCTGTTCAGAACGGCCAAAGCAGTCAAAGCAGTTCCACATCGGATTTTGATGGTCTGCTCGACATTCCGGGAATGCGCAAAGCACCCTCCGAAAGCGAGTAGCACTCATATTCAGCTGGAAAGATATATGAAAGATCCGGTAATCATCTCTGTGGGTGGCGGAAAAGGCGGTGTGGGCAAGAGCACTGTCACCGCAAACCTGGGTGCCGCTCTTACTCGCAGAGGACTTAAGGTTGGATATATCGATGCTGATCTGGGCGGAGCAAATCTTCACACCTGCCTGGGTATAAAACGGCCTAACATTGGTTTGCAGGATTTCCTTGCCGGTCGCTGCGCCTCCCTTTCCGATGTGGCTGTGGGCACAGTGGTTCAGAACAGCTGGCTTATAAGCGGTGCCGGGGATTTTCTGGAACTGGCCAATCCCAACTTCTCACAAAAGCAAAAGATGATCGGTGGGATAAAAAAGCTCAATGCCGATTTCATTATTGTCGATCTGGGAGCGGGAAGCGGCAACACTGTGACCGACTTCTTCGGGGCTTTTCCTCACAGTATAATGGTAACTGATGGCCTGCCTACTTCAATTGAGAATGCCTACGGTTTTCTTAAAAGTGGAGTTTTCAGAGGGCTTATCCGCCTGTTTCCGGGCAGGACTGAGCTGCAGTCAAGAATCAAAAACTTTACCGATCCCAAAAGTGGTCAACCGATTTCCACTCTGGAGGATATGTTTTCGAAACTGTCTGAAGGCTTTCCTGAGGAAGTACAGTTGATGAAAGAGTGGCTCAAACAGAGGAAGTCTTTCCTTGTAGTCAATATGGTAAGAGGCAGTGATGATGTAAAGGTGGGGGAGAGATTCACCGGAATAGTGCAGAAGTACCTATCTTTACCTTTGAGGTATATAGGGTACATGGTTCATGTCCCCGAAATTAGACAGTCACTTCGAGCGCTCAAGCCGGTCGTGCTTCAGGACCATTCAAAGGTGGTTGAGTGCTTTGATGCAATCGCGCGCAATCTGATCTCTCTCAGCAGGAAATAACGTTTTTTAGCGAAAAAGGAATATTCCTGCAACACCTGAGGCCAGAATCATCAGTACTGGGTGTACTCTGTCCCGGAAGAAAGTAAGAATAATAAAGGTGGCGACCGCAAGTCCCGCAGTGATGAAATCGGTTATGGAGCTGTTACTGTAAGTGATCACTGCAGCGATGATAAGTCCGAAAACCGCCGGCTGCACTGACTTACGCAGAACTGCAAGCCAGGTCAGATGTTTGTATCGGGCAAAAAGGTAAATAAGAACCGAGCAGATTATGATCGAGGGAAGCAGTACTCCCAGGGTTGCAGCTACTGCGCCTGTAAATCCCAATACTCTAAATCCCGTAAAGGTGGCAGCGTTTACGGCAATGGGGCCGGGGGTCATCTGGGCCACCGCAATTAGCCCCGACAGCTCATCGGCGGATAACCAGTTGTTTACAATGACAACTTCGTGTTCAATGAGGGGAATGGTCACCACTCCGCCGCCGTAAGCTGCAATTCCCACCATGAAGAAACTTATGAAAAGTCTAAGACCCAACATTGTCTTTTCCTCTCCAGGAGATGAGGAACGTAACCAAGCCTACAATAATCAGGCCGAAAACAGGGTGTATCCAGGGGATCAGCGCGATGAGAGCGGCAGTGGCCGCGAGTAGAATGTGAATCGGCTTCTTCACCATGGTTTTACCCATAGTAAATGCAGTCCGTCCCAGAAGACCTGCAACTGCAGCTGCTGATCCTTTGAGAAATGATGCCACCAAGGGATTATCGAAGTAGGGAAATAGGAATGCAGCGACTATAAGAATCGTAAGAAAGGAGGGCAGTACGGTTCCAAATAAAGCGGCAATTGACCCGGTCGTTCCCCGAAGCCTATACCCGTGAAAAATGGCGAAATTGACAATTATGGCTCCCGGGATACTGGTTGCGCTTGTCAGCTCATCCGCGAATTCCTCCGCTTTAAGCCATTGTCGTACGGTGAGCAGTTCGTGCCTCAGAACTGAGAGCATGGCCAATCCGCCTCCTAGCGTGAATGCTCCGACTTTGAAGAAAATCAGGAAAATTTGCAGTAATGAGGGTCTGATTTGCCGTTTTTTATCTTTTAGGTGTTCAGCCACTCTTGCCAGCCCTAGTGAATCATCTTCTTGCCAAGTCTTTTGATTGCAAACCATCCGACTATAATAGTGAATACTGCAATGTACAGCAGATCGTAAAGCAGAACAGGTTGAATATCCCAGAAGGTAAGCATGCGGGTCATTCTTACGACGTGGGTCAGAGGAAAGATTTCCGCCACTTTCTGCAGAACCGGGGGGAGATTATCTATCGGGAAAACTACACCGGAAAAGAAAAACATGGGAGATAAAAATCCGGTAAAATAGAAGTTGAAATGGTTAATGTTTCCCACAAACGATGTTACAAGTAAAGAAAGTGATGCGAACATCAGCCCGGCTAAAAATCCCACCAGAGGGGCAATAAGGCCTGTCGGCAGAGGGATTAGTCCAAAGGATGCCACTACCACGATAACTGCAAATGAAAAGAACAACCCCTTTGATCCCGCCCACAGAATTTCCCCAATCAGAAGATTGCCCACCGAAATTGGTGCAGAAAGCATACCGTCATAGACCCGATCAAATTCCAGCCTTATAAATGTTCCGTAGGAACATTCAAATGCAGAAGTAAACATGGCGGCGGTGATAGGCAGGCCCGTGGCCAGAAAAGTGAGATAGGGGACACCTGCCATCTGATCGATGTAGCGGTTCATTCCAAGTCCGATGCCTGCAAGGAAAATAAGCGGTTCCAGAAATGGCGGAAGTCCATTGGAAATGAGGTTCTTTGTGTAAACCGCGTAGTGCCGGTACCACACACTCAAGATTCTTTTTGACAGGGGCGGATAGGCTAATGTCTTACTGCTGGGCATTGAGTGAACTCCCTGTAGCTTTGAGGAACAGATCCTCGAGATTTGACTGTCGCAGATAGAAGTCTCCCGGGGTGAGCCGCTTCGAAAAATCCCGCAAAAGATCGTAGTCTGCACTGTAGATCCGCACAATATCGGTGCTTTCATCTATGCGACAGCACTGTGGTGTTGTGTCTGCCCTTACAAGCGCAAAGTTGTCCTTCGAATAAATTTCCATCACATAGGGTTCGATATTCTGCCGAACCAGTTCCTGTGGATTGCCCTCAACTACTTTTTTCCCCTTATTCATTATCAACACGGTATCGCAAATCTGAAATGCCTCTTCCATGTAGTGGGTGGTGATCAGGATGGTCATGCCGCTCCGTTTCAGCAGGCGCAATTTATCCCAGATAAGGTGGCGAACCTGAGGGTCAAGACCCGTAGTGGGTTCGTCAAGAATCAGAAGCTTTGGATTGTTGAGCAGGGCTCTTGCAATGATCAGTCTGCGTTTCATTCCTCCCGACAGCTGCTTGATCCCAAAGCGGTGCTTGTCGGAAAGTTCCATAAATTCGAGAAGTTCATTAATGCGCTGTTTAGTGACGCCGGCAGACAGATTGTAAAAGCGACTGAACACCTTCAGGTTCTGCTCCACGTTAAGTTCCTCGTCAAGGTTGTTTTCCTGGGGAACGACGCCCGATACGAATTTTATCGGCAGAGCATCTGTCTGGGGATCGTGGCCGAAGACAGAGAGGCGACTCTGGGGGAGCGGATCACGGTAGTTCATGCCGTAAACCATTTTCATTGTGGTAGTTTTGCCGGCTCCATTGGGGCCAAGCAATCCAAAGCAAATGCCCTGCGGCACAGAGAAGCTCAGATCGTTCACTGCGATGTGAGATCCGTAACTTTTCTGCACCTTTTCGATACTTATTATTTCTTTAATTAGGTTGTCAGTCATGATCATAAAATAGCCAATGCCTGAGGGGGTGAATAACAAAAAAACCGCCTCCTCCGGGGAAAACAGGCACTGCTCCATCATATATATTACATAAGCTTCGCTTGGGAGCCCGAATCTGTTTACGGTTGAACTTACGAGTCCATAGGAGGGACTACACGCATGCCCGGTATCACTTTTAAAATCGAAAAGTACCAGATCACTCTTGGCCACGATCTGCCCAGCATCCAGACTACAAAAGATGAACAGGTCTGCGGTATAATCGGCTGTTACGGTGAAGGACAGCAGCTCATGGTTAATTTTGTCAAAGATGGAAGTCCTCTTCCTGCTCCATCTTACAATGAAGATAAAAAAACAGGTGTGGTTTTTGTACCATACTCTCACCTGGCAAGCTACGTCGATCTGCTGCGAAATGAAAAACCGGTTTACGGATACTGTTCTCAGGAAAACCCGACCTGGAATAATATCAGCAGCGGTCATGAAAGTGTGGGTGAAGGGGAGAAGTAGTTTTCAATAACCTGTGGAGTGATGTGCATGGATTTACCGGTCTTTCCTGATTTTAAAAAACTCACTCTGCAGGACAAGTCTCCAATATCCTCTTTCTTCCAGGATTATCAGCCAGTCACTTCAGAGTTCACATTCACCAATCTTTTCCTCTGGCGCAATCATTATCATATCTATTGGAGCACCCTCGACCACTTCCTTTTAATAAAGGGCATATTTAATGATGTCCCCGGGATTCTTTGCCCTGTTGGGAAGGGGGATAGAGCTGAAACGGTTATCAGAGTACTCTCTCATTTAGATGACGACAGCAGAGGCATTGCCGTTGAACGAGCCGACCCCACTTTCAAGGAGGAAGTGATTTCAGATTCTCGCTTTACCATAGTAGAGCAGACCGAACAGTTCGATTATCTATATCCCGCTGCCAATTTTATAGAAATGTCCGGACGAGGTTTCCATCGGAAGAGAAATCACATTGCTCAGCTTGAAAAGACTGCACAACCGGTGTACCTGACTCTTGGGGCAGATCTGGTTGAGTTCACGCTTACTTTCCTGGAAAAGTGGTGTATCATGAAAAATTGCGGGAAGGACAGGAATCTTTGTGACGAATGGCATGGTATCCGGGATGTACTGATCAATTTTGACAAGTTTAATATTCGTGGTGGTGTTGTACTGGTGAATGGAGTTGTAGAAGCTTTTACCCTTGGTGAAAAACTTAATCAGGACACTGTGGTTATCCACGTGGAAAAAGCCAATCCCCAAATTCACGGACTCTATACTTTTCTGGCTCATCAGTATATGAAACAGGAATTTCCTTTCGTGCAGTTTGTCAACAGGGAGCAGGATTTGGGGCAGGAAGGATTGCGGAAAGCAAAACTGTCCTGGTTTCCCGAAAAGCAGGTAAAGAAATACAAGGTGAAGCTAAGGTGATTGTGGTGAAAATTTCAAAAATAGTCTTGTACCCCGTGGTTTTTCTAGGAACTCTGCTTTTTGCAGCTGCATCGGTTATTACTGTTTTAGGTATGCGAAACAGTATTGGATATGCTGATGTGGCAGTGGTTCTGGGCAATACAGTATTTCCATCTGGAGAGCCATCCCCCAGGCTCAGGGGAAGACTTGATAAATGCGTTGAGCTTTTTGGTCAGGGGATGATGAAGCAAATTATCGTTAGTGGAGGTTTGGGTCGGGAGGGGCATGTTGAAGGTGTGGTGATGAGAGAATATCTTCTGTCGAGGGGAATTCCCGATTCGGTTATTGTGGTGGATGGAGTAGCTCACAATACTTTTGAGACTGCCAGATTTGTTTCAGAATACTGTCAAAAGAGCAAATTGTCAAGTGTGACAGTGGTTACTCAGTTCTACCATGTCCCGCGCAGCCGGTATGCTCTTAAGCGGTTCGGGGTAAAACATGTTTTCAATGCTCACGCCGACTATTACGAATGGATGGATGTCCTTTCACTCTTTAGAGAAGTTGCCGGATTCTGCAAGTACCTTTTTAGAAAATATCCCCAATAATAATTTTCTGCAGGTTCATGCTTATCAGTTTCGCTGGTTGCTTCTGTTATCAAAATCACTGATATATTCTACGGTAAAAATAATGTAAGTATTTGAGAAGTAAGTAATTTCTGTGCTTCAGCTGTTATCAAAACAGATAACGGAATAGTTGTGGCCTCCTTGAAAATCTCCCCGCTTTTTGCTATCTTGATAGTAGAGGTTCCAATTATCAGCGGGAAATTATGAACATCATTTTTAACTATACTGATTATCGAGATTATCTGAAAGCGGTATTTGACCAGAAGAAGACCGCCAACCCCCACTTTTCTCATCGTAACCTGGCATCCCATCTGGGGCTGAAGGCTCCCGGGCATATGCTTTTTGTAATGCAGGGCAAACGGCGTCTTACCCAAGACGTGGCACTGCGCCTCATTGAGTATCTCAAGCTGGGGAAACGTGAATCTGATTATTTCCTGACCCTTCTTGCGTTTGGTCACGCCAGAACTTCAGTGGAGAAGCAGGCTGCCTTCGATGAATTATCGAGGTTGAGGCCGCGTAGAGTAATGGTGAACGGTTCGGAGCGGTTTTATCGGAAGTGGTATTATTCTGCCATACGGGCATCTCTGGACGTGGAACCCTTTTCAGATGATTATGCAGCGCTGGCATCTTCAGTGTGTCCTCCCATTAAAGTGTCCGAAGCTCAGGAGGCTATTGAGGTTTTGTTGGAAGAAAGGCTCATTTTCAAGGATGATACTGGGGTTTTTAAACCTGCAGATGCTTTGATTACCACGGGGGACAGCTGGCGGGCAGCATCGATTGAAAGCCTGCGCCACCAGTTTCTTGATCTGGGGAAGGAGAGCCTGAGTCGGTTCGTGCCACAGGAACGAGATGCTTCCTTTCTTACAGTCACTCTTTCAAAAGAGAGTTTTGAGCTGGTGAAAGAGAAAGTGAGGAGACTTCGGGCTGAGGTGCTCGAAATGGCAAAACAGGAAAAGAAGTCGGATCGGGTGGTTCAGTGCAATTTCACCTTGTTCCCTCTTTTCAAAAAGAAAGCTGATCTATGAAAGCGATTGTGAAATCCCTGATTCAGGTTGCTGCTATTATAGCGATATGTTCGGTTATTTATTGCGGCAACGGAAGTGAGATTGTAAATGAAAACTGCGAGATCAGTGGAACACTCGATTCAAACGTGTCGGGAGTGCTCGTTGAGGCTTATCCTGAAAAATTCGTTCCTGGCGTATCGCCCGATTCCGTAATCGTCACCTCACTTACAGAAAACGGGTTGTTCACACTTCTGGTTGACACAGGCAAGTACAATATAATCATCCGCGACACTGCAGGAAAAGCAGGAGCATATGTTCCGCAGGTTGCAGGTGGCATGATGATCGAGAACGTAATGCTTGCTGAACTCGGCGGAATACATGTGAATGTGTCCGCTGAAAAGCCAGATCCCTATCTTGTCTATATTGAGGGGAGTCCTTTCAATGTGATTATTTCCGGAGGACACGATGATGTTATAGACCTGATGCCTCAGGGTAGTTATTCTTTATCAATATTGAAACTTGATGATCAGGTGGTTTCGGCGCCCGCTTCGGAACTGCAATTGACGGTAAATATTACATCGTCCGTTTTTGAATCTGTAACCTTCACCCCATAAAAGGAGATGTTATGAGTATGTTGCATAAGACATGTTCGTTGTTGGCTGCAGTAAGTATCTGTTTTGTAGCTGGATGTTCCAATGATGGAACCGGCTTGGATAATGATAATCGGGCTCAGATAATTGAGCAGAGGTCCTCTAAAGTATATGAAATCAATCCTTCGGTTACAGATGCACAGATCCAGACTTTATCTGCAGGGATTAACAGTTTCGGACTGAGTATGCTTGGAGAACTGCAGGGTGGAGATGGTAATATCATGATCTCCCCATATAGTATTGCTGCAGCGCTGACAATGGTATACGGAGGAACAGAGGGGGAGCTTGCAACGCAGATGGAAGCTGTACTTGGTATGTCAAGTTTAACACCCGATGCAGTTCATACGGTTCACAACAGGCTTTCGCTTGATCTTCAGGCCAGAGGGGCTGGTGCTTCCGGCCGGGAAGGTGAAGGCTTTACATTGAATGTTAATAATGCCCTCTGGGGAGATCAAACACAGCAGTTTAAGCCTGGTTACCTAGATTTATTATCCTCAAACTATAACTGTGGAATTAACACGGTTGATTTTATCAATCAACCTGAAGAGTCCAGAGTTCTTATCAACAAATGGGTGGAGGACAGAACAAATGGAAAAATCAAGGATCTTATTGCACAGCTGTCCTCAGATACCCGAATGGTGTTGACCAATACTGTTTACTTCGATGCAGCATGGGCGACTGAATTTGATCCGGCACTTACAACTAAAGAGAAATTTAAAAAGGAATCTGATTCTGTTGAAGTGGATTTCATGAAAATGGATGGGTATCTTCCCTACTATGAAAGTCCAAAACTTCAGGCGGTTGATATACCCTATGATGGTGGTGAGATTGTCATGACCGTAGTCCTTCCAAAGGGAGAAATGGGGGATTTTTTGAGTTCATTCGGGCCTGCAGATATGGCTGCGATGGATCCCTCTCTTGAATTGCGTACTGGGGTACGGATCAGCATTCCAAAATTTTCGTTTACCTTTGGCACTAAAAGTCTGGTTTATGACCTTGTTAACATAGGCATGGAGAAACTGTTCATACTGCCACTTACTGGAGTAGGTGAAGGACTGGTGGTCACCGATGTTCTGCACAAGACTTTTGTGGCAGTGGATGAAGTGGGTACGACGGCTGCTGCTGCGACTGGAGTGATTGTTGAGGTCACCAGTATGCCTCCAGTAGAACCGGTTGTCGAATTAAATGCTAACAAGCCCTTTCTCTTCATGATCAGAGATGTACCTTCCGGAGTGATACTGTTTCTGGGAAAAGTGCAGGATCCTGCATAGACAAAAGATACTTGTGAGGGCATCTTTGGATGTGACCGGAGTATGCCCTCCAATTACAAATTCTAAAGCACTGGAGGCCATGAGGTGCTCTGGAAGGGAAGCTTATTGTTTCGTCGAATATTTGCTAAACTGAGCTTTGAGTGATACTTGCAATGTTTCCCGATTTATCAGTTGCAGTATAAGTGAATACAATCGTATCTGTGTTTTCCGTGCTGATAGAAGCAGGATCAGGTGCTATGGAGATGATTGGATTAGGATCTCGGAGATCTGTAGCAGTTACACCGGGGTCTGTATAGGTATCACCTTTGATAATAATGATTTCGTTTGGGCCGATTAACCTGATATTAGGTGGATCGGTATCCGCGAAGATCTCCATAACCATAACTGTGCGATCAGCTGATGCTACATTACCGGCTGAATCCATAACAATGTATGATGCTCATCGGGCATTGTCTTACGCAGCTTTTGCAGTGATTGCATGCATTTTTATTCCCTGCAATTCTCAGTACTGAAAATATGCTGGCAGTTTTAAGAAAAACTGTCACTGGACATAAATACTTGCAGAATGCCCGATTGTCTTTAAAGCTGAATGCGGTGATAATGCCAATCAGATAATACATGCCGTTCCCAACCATAAACCATGTCATTTCTTGCACAGTACCTAATCTGGAATTCAATGCGGTCGGATCAGTTTGCAGGAAGCTCTTTTTAAATACATAGTAAAGGACTATTATCAAAACGAGCGAAAAACCAAAATGGAAATATCTGACTTTGGGTAAAGCACCTCTTTTCCAGACTGTATCTTTCCTGAATGGAAGCAGGTCAAAAATCATGGCAGACCAGCACCCCCAGCTGCACCAGGTCCGTCCCCATAACAAGGGGCCTGCAATTTTTCCCATCAAGAAATGCACTAGCACTCCGCTCATTGTTCCAGTTATTGCATAAAGGAAAAAGCCTTCCAGTTGGAAGTTGTTTCTCCCTAGAATACCGGCCAGAATAAGAATAAATGATCCGATGATGAATTTGGATATAGATCGGGCGATAGCTTTTCCCTTTGAAGGCAGAGCGGCGGAAAGGAGCATGCATAGCACCTGCACTGTTGCGAATACCATAAAAACGGGAACCGGAGAAGGGTCTTTCACTATGAATGTGAACACCAGAGATGCCAAACTGAAGCAAACAAGTATCATCAATGGGGCTGCAATGTAAGATAGGAGTGGCGCTTTGCTTTGATTTTTCATTTATTCCCTCTGGACATGTTTAAAATTGTGTTTTATTAAAATATCCAAAGGTGAGGAAAGGGTATATCACATTCCTGCCGATGTTTTGCAAAATTCTGCCTTTTTCATTCAGGTTTCTTGTCAAAAAGAGACTATGAATCCTAAATGCCAAAATGATGTCTGTTTTGGTGCTCACCGAAAGAGAGCGGAAAAATCCTTCTTTCAAATGAATCTGTTGAAATTCGCACAAAATTATAGCAAATTGTACATAGGTGCTCACCCGGAATCTAGCTTGGAATTCCTGTTGCGCTCCGAACGAATAGATAAAACCTGAATTGGGTACAACTGATCGTGAAACCAATAACTCACTATATCGATTACAGGGAATACCTCCGTGACTTTATTGAGGAGAAAAGGGAACAGGGGGTGCTGTGCTCAAATCGCTGGTTTGCCATGAAGATGCAGATTAATTCCTCATCCTGGCTGACCTCTGTTCTGAGTGGGAAAAAGGGATTGTCCAGAGAATCGGTCATTAAGCTTTCTTATATCCTAAAGCACAGTATGGCAGAAGCACGCTATTTTGAAACCCTGGTGGCATATAATCAGGCTCGAACGCTAAAAGATCGCACCCGTTTTTTTGAGGAGCTCGGTGCTCTTCAGGGAAAAAAGGAACTCCGTAAATTAAAGGTAAAGCAGTATGAATTCTATGCTGTCTGGTACCATACAGCTGTTTGGTCGCTTGTGGGAATGAAAGAATTTAGGCGTTCTGATGAGGATATTAAACGGCTTGCAGCAATGGTTTGTCCTCCTATTACCGTACCGCAGGCAAAAAAGTCGTTGAAGCTTTTGGAGGATCTGGGTTTCATTAAGGAAAATGAATCAGGAATTTACAGGCATACTGCAAGTGCTCTGACTACCGGGGAAGATATCAAGTCGCTTGCGGTGAACAACTTTCAGTTTGAGACGATGCGGCTTGCACAGGAGGCTCTGGACAGGTTTTCACATGAAGAGCGATACATTGCTACAGTAACTGTAGGGGTAAGTGAAAAGGCGTTTCAGGAAATACGACAGCTGTTGATTGATACGGGTAATAGAATCGCTGAAATTGCGGGGGAAGATGTAAAATCTGATCGCGTTTTTCATATCAACATGCAGGCCTTTCCAATGTCAATAAAAAAATGAAATGGTGCTGAAGGGTCGAGATGATGCAGAGAATGGGTGTCTGCACCTGTCGGCCTCAAGCACTAATAAATTAAGGATAGAATGGTGAAATTCTTATCGTTATCAATGACCCTGGTGATTGTCTTGAGTTTATTCTGTACTTGCGGGGAAGATTCATTAGCGGGAAACAGTTCTCAAACCGGAAATGGAGTTGTCGTGGCTTCATTTCAGGGGAAGGTTAGTGGAACAACCCGACCCTACTCCATGGTCCATATTTACAATCAGAATTACATGCCTCACTACTTTCGCTCTCCGGGCTTCTGCGATTCCACCTTCAGTAATGATGCCGGAAAATTCAGTTTTTCAGCTATTGCGGAAGGTCATTATAACCTTCTAGTTTGGGATAGCACTGAAAACAAATCAGTTTTCATTGAGAGGATACCGGTTTTTGCCGACTCCAGCGTAACGGTAAGCGATATTTTGAAGCGTCCCGGATTTCTTACCGGTATAGCTACAGATATGGGAGGGAACAATCTGCTCCTCTCTTATGTATACATAAAAGGTTCACCATTTTATGCGGTTACCCGAAACAGTGGTGAATTCTCATTGGGACCTCTGCCTGCCGGGGTTTACAAGCTGGCATTCTTCGCCAACTATTTGTCTGCTCCGGGAAGTTCAACGGCAGAGCCGGTCATGACTCCCATAAATGAAACTAGCACAGTAACTGTTTATCCAGATAGTGTTTCACACTGGAGCTGGTAGCAGGCTATAGTACATTACTTTTGACTATATGTGGTTCTTCTCAAATATTTGTGAAGTCATGGTTATTCTTTTACCCTAACAGGAGGTTGTATGCGTAAAATTCTTCTGATTCATGTTCTGCTGCTTTGCTCAGCTCTGCAGATGTCTGCTCAGGAACCACCACCGGTGCTTTATGCATCAGTTTCCGGTACTGTGCTGAGAGAACACCTGGGGAGTGCCCTGATTCCGATTCAAAACGCAACTGTACAATTGCGGAATGACAATTATGATTTGGTTCAGCAAACAGGCATATCGATCCCCTATTACATTGTTGATTCCACCAAAACCGATGGAAATGGTTCATTTGCTTTCGACAGAGTAGTTGTTGGTAATGGTTATACTCTTACTGTTTCCGCTAAAGGGTATCGTTCTGAGCAGATGTATCTGATGGTGCAGAAAGATACGGTTCTTCATTTCGAACTGACGCCCTATACCAAATTTTACTCTCTTACTGGCCGAGTGAGTATCGATTGTCCACTATGCGGAGGTGTTCTGCCAATCCCGCTTGCTGCTTGTACAGTGAGGGTTCAGTTTCCCGTTATGTTTATTGCGCAACCGGCACTGATCATAGCTCCGGATATTCAGACGTCTTTTTCAGCAGTAACGAAAGAAGATGGTACTTACCTGATCGACAGCATTCCTGCAGAAGATATCTACTCCTATGATAGTGTTTCGGTTACTGCATCAAAACGGGATTTCGTAACGCAGATAAAATGGAAAAAGCTGCATGCACAGAGAATTGATACTTTGAATTTCTCTCTTGTAAGAGTATCAACTCCACTTGTGCATATAGTGAACTCATTCGAGGCCGCGGGTTTGAGTGCCAATTACTCCCGGGCAAATGGTAAAGTAAATTTAATACTAGACAGATCCCAAAAAGTATCAATGCATATTTTCCGTCCTGATGGAAAGTTGGTGGAAACTGTTATGGAACAGCAATTTGTACCAGCAGGAATCAGATCAATTTCACTAAACAGAGGGAGTTTGGGAAGGGGTATGTTTTTAATCCGAATCGAAGGAACTCAGCAGACCAGAATAGTGCCAATGCATTTATATTGATTAGCTCCTCGGGTTCCGGTGGACCGGAACCCCTTTGCTTTCTAAGTATTTACATCCCGCCTAGTTTCCAAAATATAATTTAATAAGCGGTTTTTACATCTCTTTTCCGGAGCTAATATGCGACAGTCAGTAATTTGTATTTGCCTGTTAATTTCTTTGTGTACTGGAGCAGATACCGTTTCCTGCAAAATGATTCTTGTTCCTGGCGGAGTGTTTGATATGGGAAGCCTCAAGGGGGAAAGAGACGAGAGGCCGGTCCATACAGTACAGGTTGACTCGTTTTATATTGGAGAGTCGGAGGTGACTATCTGGGAATATCTGCATTGTGTTTCTGATGGAAAGTGCAGGATGCCATTCTGGTGGAATAAGAAGTTTTTCCCTCAACGGGTTGACGATCTTTCTGGAAATGAATGGCTTTCTCTTCCTGTAACAGGTGTGAGCTGGGATGATGCACGTATCTACTGCGAATGGATTGGTGAAGGGTTCAGATTACCTACAGAAGCGGAATGGGAGTATGCAGCAAGAGGAGGCACTCGTTCCAGGTATTTCTGGGGTGATGGAAATGACAGTGCCGCATCCTATGCGGTTGTCAAAAACAGACTTTCGAAAGTGAAATCAACACAGCCAAACAAGTACGGGTTGTACGATATGCTCGGGAATGCCTGGGAATGGTGTAATGATAGATATGACCCTAAGTATTATTCCGCTGGAGATTCAATCAATCCTTCCGGTCCATCGGATTCTCTTAAGTATCGCTACAGGGTGGTACGGGGTGGCAGTTGGAATGAGTATATGTGGAATTTGCGATCTGCCAACCGCAATTATGGAGAGCAGTTTCGTCGTTATGATGGAGTAGGGTTCAGAGTTGCTAAAAGTGTAAAAAGGTAAAGTAAATGTATCAGCTCGTATGAAGCTCCTTGTAAAGAGGAAGGAGAGAGAGTAATTGCCCAGATATGCTTTTTTTCTAGTTGTTTGTTTCCTATCCGGAATGCTATCCGCTGCGCAGTGCAGTGAAAATTTCAAGATGCTCTTCCGTTCAAACGGAATGGTCACTCTTGGGGTCCATCTTTACGGGGATCCCAGGTACGGTGATTTGGGTCCGGGATATCGTTCTGATCTGGTGATCAATACTGAATTTTTCGGGTATAACAATCTGGTATTCGATCTTCTGACTGCGGCTTCGACCAGTATTGCGCGTCTTCCGGAGACTCCTGTAAAGCTCGACAAAATTCGTTACAATCTGACTCCCGAGTTGCGCTATTCTTTTCGGAAGAGTATCGTTACTGCATCTCTTTACCATTTGTGTATCCATACCTTGAGCAGAGAAGAAGATGAAAATGGGTCAACCTGGTGGAACGCACTTCAAATCGGTGGAGGAACAAAGGGGGCATATTCCTTTTATTTTATACAGAAATACAACAACCGGGAGTTCTCGCTTCGCAATTCTTTTGATGGTACTGTCAATTTTGGTTATTACCTGCACGGAGAGCATCCATTGATTGGCCACAATCACGAATACCAGTACGATGCCTCCGGGTTACTGCGTTACCATTTCGGACTTTTCAGAAATCAAACCTTGTACGTCGATGTGAACAGTCGCGTATGGTTCAGCAAAAACGGTATGGTCACATATAAGCTTTCCGGAGAACTTAATTATGTGATACTTGCATACGATAATATCGCCACACTCTACTACAGTCATTGCTTTGTTGATGAGAATCCCTATGATAATGAGTTTTCGTTGGGTGCTGTAGGGCTTAAATTGATCTTTTAATTATTTAATTGACGGTTTAGACCCGCTTGCCGGAGATGAATGGCAGGGATTGCTCCAGACGAAGTTGATTGCAGATGATTAAGGCGGAAGAGGAGGCAACGATAACCTCCCCAAGATGACCGCGAAAAGATCCTTGATTACCGCATCCTCCGCGCACACGTGGTGACTCGCCACTTCAGGTCTACCCCTGCTTCACGCAGTTTTATAAAGTATAAACCCGATGGTAAGCCATGAAGATACTCATTCGCACACTCTCTCGCTGTTTTTTCTGAACTAGCCTTGATCGTCCTGCCAAGTACCTGTTTGCCGTTCAGCATAAACAACAGAGAGGCTGGCAAGTTCATCACTCGTACTTACTGTCTGTTCACCCGCAGAAATGTTGTTACACTCTCATAATCCGTTACATTGTGAGCATAGGGAAGCCCAGAGGATTCCCCCCGGATATCAGCCGCCCCCCCTGAGACTGTGATGAGCTCAGGAGGCGACTTCCTGCAGGGGCTTATCTGATCGGGGGTGAAGCTGTGCAGATTTGAGATATGACAGAGAGAGCCACTCTCTTTCTGTATATCTGCGTATTCAGGTACTTATTATATATTCCCCACCTTATGGCACGCTGTGTGCCTTTAATTAAATCATCATCAATTTTATGGAGTGTGCTATGTCCGGAAGTACCATTTCTCGAAAACAATTGTATTATTTCTTTTTTGCTCTTTTCCTTTGTATTGTACTATTTCCCTTCGATCTTTTAATTCCTCGCGGATATATCGAATGGTTCTTTTATCTTATACCCATAGTGGTTGTTTACCGGGCTAACAGCATTCTACTTAATTTTTTACTTTTGGGAACTATTGGTTTGCTTCTGATCATTGGCTATCTGTTTTCACCCGGTATTGCGGTTTCTCCTGTTGTTTCAATTACGAATAGAGTAGAAGGTTTCATTGCTTTTCTGATTTTCACGCTAATCATAAATGCTCTTATCAGGTCTCGGGCTGCTCAGTTGCGATCAAACGATCTTGTGAAACAGAAAGCAGAGGAGTTGAGTAAAACAAACAGCGAATTGGAAGCTTTTTCCTATTCTGTATCTCATGACTTGCGTTCTCCTCTAAGGGCAATGCTGGGATTCGGTCAGATTTTGATTGAGGACTATTCAAATGTTTTAGATACAGATGGAATGGAGTATCTTCATAGGATTAAACAAAGCGGAGAGAAGATGGAAACTCTCATTGATGATATGCTCAATCTTTCCAAGGTTTCAAAACAGGAAATGCGAGTTGAATCTGTGAGTCTTGATCAAATGGCAATTGAAATTCTGGAGGAACTATCCCAAAGCGATCCCGGACGCAATGTGACCTGGAAGGTTCAGGACAAAATGGATGTGTTCGGGGATAAGGGGCTTCTCAGGATTGCGTTATCCAATTTGCTTGGTAATGCCTGGAAATATACAGGTAAAACCAGAGATGCCTTCATAGAAATGGGTTACCAAATAGAAAATGAACAGAAAGTGTTTTTTGTTCGCGATAATGGGTCCGGTTTTGATATGCGACATGCTGATAAGCTGTTTAATGCTTTTCAGCGCCTGCATTCAGATAAAGAATTTGCAGGTACGGGGATCGGGCTGGCGATTGTTGACCGTATAATCAGAAGGCATAATGGAAAAGTATGGGCAATAAGTCAGATTGGGGAGGGATCCACTTTTTATTTTACTGTCAGATGTTAAATGGACGGATTTTTAAAAGTTATTTTGCGAACCGTTCTGTTCCCACTCCATTCAGGTAAATATCATCCAGGTACAGTTCAGCAGAATCCGCAATGTTGTCTCTTCCGGAAAATTCAAACTCAAACTTTGTTGCATTTTTGGCCGCTTCCTGCCATGGAATAAACTGTTCCGGTGTATCCAGCGGTAAAATCAGATTGAGTGATTCTACGTTAACAGTATGTTCCTGCCAGGCATCGGTGAGATATATCATTGCACTGAACTGAGAATACCCGGAGCCAAGCGTATCGTAGGCGATAGTCTCTAGTCGCACAATTACCGTCCCTTTTCCTTTCGCTCTCAACGTGAAGGACCTGAGATCGCTCAAGTCAACACTTCCGTTGGGGGCCGGGTTGAAGTAGAACCCTGCTCCGGCCCAGGGGATACTGACAGAATGGTCCAGAGTCGCTCTAAAGAGGGCTGCTTTGCCATTCTTGCCGTCTTCTGCTGAAGCAACCTCCATTCGTGATGTCCCAATGCTTGGAACACTGTTTGGTACAGGAACCCAGTTTTTGTCAATTTCACTCCACCCTTGCGCTCCTCCATCTGAGTATGCATACCAGTAGATTCCTCGGTAAAGATTGCTGATAGTGGTGGGCCCGATACCGGATTCAAAGTCATCAAGGAGCAGACGATTATGAGAAAATGAGATAGCCTCGGGAGTACTTGCGGTTCCGTCTATTTTTAATCCTTTGACAACCAGCGGCCGCCAGTTGGTTGAACTGCCTGCGGCAACAAGGGTATAGGTACCTGAGGGAATGCCACTGAGGTTGATTTCTCCGGGTGAATGGTATATAAATTCATAAGTGGTCCCTGCGAGTCGGAAACTGATATCTTTGTCTTCTGAAGAGTCAATAAAGCCTTTAAACGAATGAACTGTGTCTAAAACAAGGGTGTCATTGTCAAACTGATTGGCGCTTACATATTGCAGGAACCCGCCTGCAGTGCCGTTGTCAATTTGGACGTTTATCACCCTTTTCGGGTCCATTCGCAACGAAAAGACACCGTTATCTCCCACTCTCGTGCTGTCAATAACTGGGCTTGCCTGTTTGCGGATACTGTCAGCCCAGCCTTCAGCATCAATGATTTTCACTGTTGCCCCCACGGCCGGGGCTCCATTTGAACATGCCACAAATGTGTTTATGGTTTCTGTTCCCGTGCCACCTGCCGTTCCGGGATTGGAGCATCTGAACAGCTGGAGTAACAAAATTATCAGTATATATCCTTTATTCCTCATTGCTTTTCCACTTGTTGCAGGTAAGCGGGAACACTTGAAAGTTTAGCTGGTATACTTCCTCCATACCTTCATCCTCGGCGATGATCTGCATTATCTCTTTGCGGAATACGCCCAGTTTTTCTCGGATGAGTTCCATGCAGGCTTTGGAACTGCTTACGGTTAAGGTGGATATGTCTCTGTGTTCCTTGGGGATGCGTTCGATGGCTTCCATTCCCAGGCGGCACATCTCTTTCTGGAAAGCGCGCACCGCCAGAGCTGACATCTTGCCATCGGTTCTGATGAAGTCATCCGTAAGCTGCCAGACGCCTTTACTGTCCTGAATAACTATGCCCAGTTTCTGAAGGAGCTGAACCGATTTTTTCGCCTGGGATTCAGATATCTCCGGGCAGAGCCTTTTTGCAAGCTCCTTGTAATCACCGGTAAAGGGCATGATTTTTATGAGATCCCGTATGGGGGCATTATACCAATTTGTGAAATAATCATACTTGTCTTTTTCAAGAAGAGTGGCGGGTGAGTCGCGAAAGGAAAGGAGCTTCTCGAAATAGAGCTTGGTTTCATCGTTGTTTTTGGCTTTATTGAATTGCACAAGGGTATGGAAATATTTACTCTCGCGTTTTTCCATTTTGAGGAAATTGGTAAGGTATGGAACTTTTGCGGTGCTGATGTGACGCTGCTTATTCAGAATTTTGGCATACAGGCTGGCATTGATTCCGGTTTTGGCTTCGATGTAGCGGAAAGAAAAAAAACTGTCCTTTTTATGATGATTGTAATAATCTTTAAGGAAGTCTCTGTAATCCAGATATTCAAAGATGGATCTCAACTGATCTGCCTCTGTGATAATCATACTGTGGACACATTTTTCCTATGTTTTGGACCCTATTCCAACCAACAAGAATGCCTTTATCATAATTATAATAGAATTTTCTGTTGTTGTGTAAAAATTCGAAATAGATACTGTGGACAAAACTGACCACGGTTTTTAGTGGTGAAATGAACAAAAAGCCGCTCTTTTAAACCATTTTGACCTAAATTGGTGCATAACAGTTTTAGCTCTCAGGCTAATGGTATTTATCTAACTAAAAAGGAGTGGTTTATGAATTTTGCGGTTAGAAACAGAATGCGTTGGTTTTTAAGTGCAGTTGTGGTTCTGGTAATGTCAATACAGGCTTATTCTGCAGAACTGCCCGGTTTTAGAGTTGTAGGACGTCATCTGTATGACCGCTGCGGTGAAAAGGTGATTCTGCGCGGGGTTAACAAGATGATCGTGTGGACAGATATAAATGGTACGAGTTTTCCGGAGATTGCCAAAACAGGGGCCAACGCGGTGAGAATTGTATGGGTGACCACCGGTGCAGTGGACAAGTTCGATGCTGCCATAGCCAAGTGTCGGGAAAACAACATGATCCCCATGGTGGAGCTGCATGATGCCACCGGTGAATGGTCGAAGCTCTCCACATGTGTGGATTGGTGGGTGAAGCCTGAAGTGGTAAGTGTTATCCAGAAACATGAGGAATACCTGCTGGTCAATATCGCCAACGAATGCGGTAATTCCGTTTCAAATGCCGACTTCAAATCCGGTTATACAACCGCAGTGACCAGAATGCGTGAAGCGGGAATTCATGTCCCTCTCATTATTGATGGTGCAGGCTGGGGTAAGGATATTAATATTCTGCAGGCGACCGGGCCTGATCTGATTGCTGCCGATCCTGATCACAATCTCCTCTTCTCTGTCCACATGTGGTGGATTCCCGAATGGGGTTACAGTGACCAGATGATTACAGATGAGATAAATCAGTCAGTGCAGATGAATCTTCCTCTCATTGTTGGCGAATTTGGCAATACCGCAAATGCATGCACCGGGACTATCAATTATAAATTAATCCTGGAGAAGTGCCAGGAAAACGAAATCGGGTGGCTGGCATGGTCCTGGGGCCCGGGTAACAGCGATTGTGCTTCCATGGATATGACCACCGACAGCAAATTTGAAACTCTCTCCGGATGGGGATTGGAAGTGGCTGTCACAGATCCAAACAGCATCAAGAACACATCCGTTATTCCTCAGTTTATGCTTACTGGCGTATGTGAGGGAAATCAGACTACAAGGTACAGTGTTTCAGTAATTTCCTCAGGGCGGGGTAGTGTCACCATAACGCCAAATAAAGTGATGGTTGATTCCGGCTCAACAATAACCTTTACAGCTGTGGCAGATGCCAACAACGAGTTCCTGAACTGGAGCGGTAGTGTCGAAAGCACCGAGAATCCCCTCACCATTACTGTTACTGAAAATGTAAATCTTACCGCCGTATTCACTGATAACGGGCCGGCTATGGGTGCGGAGCTGGTGGTAAATGGTGATTTCGCTGACGGAGTTACCGGATGGACTTTCGGTGCCTGGGAAGGGGCTGTGGGGACAGGGGTTGTCACGAATGGTGAATATGTGATCGATATGGCCACTGCAGGTGATGAAGGCTGGAAAGCTCAGCTTAAAGCAGCCGGCCTCGATATCTCAAAAGGAAAATCATACCAGGTCTCATTCAAAGCTAAGGCTGAAAGTGAATATGATCTGCAGGTGAATGTCGGTCTGAATGAAGCACCATGGACCACCTATTCCGGTTACAAAACATTCACAGTCGGTACCCAAATGGAGACCTTTACCTTTGATTTCACCATGGGGCTCGATGATGACCGGGTTGCCAGGATTGCTTTTGACATGGGAACCTATGCCGGTAAACTTTACCTGGATGATGTAAGCATAAAGCCTATCGGGGTGAGCAGCATTGCTGTAAGTAGGACGAATTACAGGATGGGAAGTGTGATCAGCGCATCTTCCAAAGGCAATGGTGTATTCTCAATTACGACCTCTACAAAGGTAAAGGGCACATTTGAATTGATGGATGTAACCGGAAGGTGTATTGCAAAGAGCAGTTCAGCAGTTTACTATCCAGGAAATTATAGTGTAAGATTCGGTAAAGGCAGAATTCCTGCCGGTTTGTACTTTCTTCAATTGACAGACAATGGGATGAAGTACAGAAGTCGGGTTAGTGTTGTGAAATAATTATTGAATCGGTGTCGCAAGCGGCATCGGCATTCTACAATTTCTCTCGTGAGACATACAGTCGGGCTGTTGTTCAATAATCAGATTGCGAGCAGTGCTGGATTGCTCACGAGGGATTAGCTTTTCTGCATCTCACAATCACAAACGCTTCGATGCAGTTTCAGTTTGGAGAGACCGGCAGGTTGGGAACAATTGGTTATCTGCTTGCTCTTGTTCAGGTGATAGGATTCTCTCTGGGAAGTTTAGGAATTTATCTATGGCTTCTTACACTTCCTTACTGCGATAAATGCAATAGGTATTTCAAAAAGGTCGGGGACCAGATTCGGTATTTCAGTGATCCGGATTTCGCGCAGAACCAAATTGCAGATTTATATCGTGCCCTTGATGATAAGCAGTTCCAGGCTGTGATCGATAGGCATTCAGCCATGGGTAATTCAAGGCAGGGTAATGGAGATGTTCTTGCATCGCTGCTTTCGCTGAAAAAATGTGATCATTGCGGTATTAGTCATATGGAATTTGTTGTTACCGTTCAGAAGCAGAATGCCTGGACTGTAATGGAGGAATTCAGAAAAGAGGTGCTGGTGGAATCTCCTATAGTTCTCAGATCCTAGCATCTTAAATTGTTCACTCTTTAATTTTATTTGCATTCTGTTTTGTTTGACAAAGTACTCATAAATTACACCTGCTCGTATCCGTATCAGAATGCGGTTTTGGCCTAAGGAGAACCGATGCAATGCACGAGTACATGTATGGTAAGGAAAGGTTGAGAGGTTATCTGCTATTGGAATAGATGTAGGTCACCCCTGCAGACATTGTCTGCTTGATGCGCAGATTATCACTGATTTCCTTATCGTAATAGCTGAAAACCGAAAGGTTGAGCATCAGGTATTTTGCAAAGGTAATGGCTACCGTGTTTTCCCATTTGATGTGCGGGTACCGCCAATCATTCTCCTCGGGAGTTCCCTTCGTTTTTTCAGCTTTTGAGCTTACGAGAGCTTCGTAGATTGTTAGTGAGCTATGCAGTGATGCCCAGTTCTGGGTATTGTTTGCCTGAAAATCCATGCTGAATTCCACTCCACCATCATTGGTGATATCAGTAAATCTAGTATTATCTGTAGTGTCGAGGGCATTACGCTCTACCACCTGACGGGCTGCGGCTCCTATTCGGGATGCCCATTCGATGTTGCCGTTATTTATTATGGTGCGGCTTATACCGGCTGCCTCGGTGATATCCAGAGGGTTGATGTACCGGGTTAGGGTAGTGTCGCTTTCATCAAGGAAAAGACTGACCACACGTGCACTGACGAAGGGGTCTACCCAGCCTCCCAGAGTAAGCCGAAGGAGCTCTTCAAAATCGATGAGGTCGCTTGATTTTTTTGGTGATCCCCAGCCTTTGCTCTCCCTGTCCTGAATCTTTGTCTGCCCGAATTGCAGCTTCAGAGAAGTTTTGCTGTTGAGCTGGGGTATTAACTGTTTTTCTGCCACGCCCAGAAATTGAGCAACCCATGTAAATGATCCAGCTTCTCCGCTTGTCCAACTGTCGCTGTAGAGATTCATTGTGGTGGCCACGTTAGAGTTTACGTTTATCTTCCACGGCTCTGCCGAGGCTAAGTATGATGTTAGTGCAATGAAGCAGGAACAGAAGACTGCCTGAGTGGATGGTTTCATGTATACTCCTGATTGAGGGTGAGTTATGCTTTTGTTATAGTGATGTAAACAAAATGTTTTTGGAATGCCAGAAAAGAAAGGAAAAAGGAGGCTGGCAAACCTCTCGGGGAGCCTTGGTCAACTTAGAGTTTGATGCTTTGGAGTCCTGAGTAGATAAACTCAGATGCCTATCTTGAACTATCTTTATCAGTGAGAGAATGAGCTGGTGACCTATGAGGCGTCTTCGCCGTTAACAAGATTCAGAAGCGATCGGGATCGACCATTCACTGCAGGTATCAAGGTAAAACGGAAGATGGCTAGGTAATTGTGTAATGAACCTAAAACACCTGATATTGCAATGAAGATTGTAAATTATACTGTAGACTCTTCTGTGCAATGGAGAACAATTCCGAGTAGTACTCATCGCGGTAACTGAGACCTCCATTTATCTGAAGAGAAATGTTTCTGGACAGGTAGTAATCAAGGGATAACCCGAAACCGATTTGTGTCCTTCTATTATCCTGGTAATCCGGACCATAGCGGTAATTTTCGGGAATAAAACTCCTTTCCGTGAAGTCATAAGCCCGGTAATAGGATGCTTCTATGCTCCCTTTTATACTTGTTCTGGTGTTTGGATACCAGGCCAGGCCTGCATAGTAAAAAAGTGATGCCTCGGGGAAGCCTTCTCTTTGGCTTAAAGATGAGTAATAATATGAACTAAGGATATCCGTTGTCTGGGTAGATATTTTAGCGATCGCTCTGGTACTGAACTGGTAAAAACGACCAAGTGGTCTGGCATATTGTGCATATAATTTTAGTCCTGGCTGATAAGTGATGCGTTCTTCGTCAGAATTATAGGTGTACGTATTACGGTGGGACCATCTGGTATAATTTTGTTCATGGTAATTTATAAAAGGGCCAATGCGGACCTCTTTACCGGCCGTTCTGTTTTGATAAAAAGCATAATCCCACTGATCAAGAAGTTCCATGGCGATTTTTACAGACTGGCTGTCGATCACGGCCTCTTTTACGAAAATGCGATAAAGAGAATCTATTACGTCTATTCTGTTTTCTCTAAAGTCTAAAAAGCGTTCCCTTTTCAATAATTCTATTTTTGAAGCAAGATTCTGAATCTGGTTTCTTGTAACGCTTACACCTGATTGCAGGGTTCCTATCCTGTCAATCATGTTCATCACAACTGCGGGATAGGTCACATCGGAAATGCCGCCGTAACCAAAAACGATTTCCACTAATGCATTTTTGGAATGATCAGTGGATTTTTCTCTTGAACTGGAAAAGGAGGGGCTGTAATAGTGAGAGGGGCCCATTATATCCCAGGAACTGCGGATGGTGACATCTTCATGGTGGTATCTATTATATCCGCTTCTAAGGTCAACTTGACCTCCGACGAAAACTGGTCCGGAAAAATAATAACGCCCGCTGTTTTTAAGTTCGATGTTTACGTAAGATGAACCGCTAGTGAGATCATATAATGAAGAGTAATTGGAGTCCACTGAATGCGTTTTGTAACCGTTACCATAGAGTGAATAATTTCCTGATAGCTGCCAGACTTTCCTGTGTATTTGATAGAAGTATCTTGAGGTTAGCTCGCCCTGCGAATTGGAGTATTCCAGATCGCTTTTCTGATGTTGATTGCTATAAATCGAGGCTGATGGAGTAAGAACAAGCCCCTGCTGGAAGAATTCGGGATGGTAATAGTCACTCAGATTGAATGGGTAATCATGACTTTCGCTATATGACAGCAGGGCGATACAGGCTACAGCCACTGAAGCAATGATGGTTTTCAATATATGTCTCCTTGACCTGGGAATCGCGTTATGGTTGAGCGGTATTCAGTAAATAATTTCCGTATGAATGCATGTCAAGCTAGTTCAGGACTGACTGTCTCAAAAAAATCATAAACTGGACTCGAGGCATTATTACAATTTACTTTATTCTGTAATCACTACAGGGGGACTAATGAAAAAAGCTGATGAATGCAGCAGTATAGAAGAAATCCGGGCGTGCATTGATGAACTGGACAGGGGTATTATCTCCGGTATAGCTCAAAGAGCTCTCTATGTGAAATGCGCGGCGAAGTTCAAGAAAACGAAAGCTGATGTACGAGCGGATGACCGGGTCAGAGAGATGATTGCCAGTAGACGACTCTGGGCGGAGCAAAGCGCAATTGATCCCGATTTTATAGAAATGTTATTTCGAAGTTTGGTGGATTATTTCATTTCTGATGAAACCAGGGAATGGCAAAAAGAGGAGAAGATCGTTTCTGAAGTACTCATAACCGAAGCCTCTGTTCATGATGCACGGGAAATACTGTCTCTTCAGAAGCGGGCATTTATTCAGGAGGTGGAGATCAATGATAATAATTATAACATCGCTCCAATGCTCCAGACGCTTGATGAAATGAGAAATGATTTTTCCGAGTATGTAATACTTAAAGCTGTAAAGGATGATCGAATAGTGGGATCTTTACGGGCAAAGATGAACGGGACTGCCTGTTATATCGGTAGAGTAGTGGTGGAACCGTTGTTTCAGGGGCAGGGGATAGGGCGAGTGCTTATGCAGGCGATCGAATCGCGTTTTCCAGATGCGGCCGAATATGAGCTGTTTACTGCTGTAAGGAGTGAGCATAACCGCAAGTTCTATCGCAAAGCCGGGTATTCAGAGTACGATCAGTTTGAAGCACCTGATGGCATCAGGATGGTTATGATGCGTAAAAAGAAAAATAGAGAGTGGGATAACCGATGAAATGCTTTGTTGCCTTGTTTGTAATGTCGTTACTTCTTTTTGGTTGCGCTTCAAATTCTCTTTTCATGGATGCGCGGCCGAGCGGAGACGGACCCTACAGGATGAATATAGGAGGGTCTTTGCGAGGAACTTTAACAGATAGTGCAGGAGTAAAGTCTTTAAAAAATGTAGACGCCTCTTTTCTTCCTGTCGATTTCATGCTGGAAGGAGGAGTAGGTGATCAAGCCGATGTGTTTTTAAAGTACACCATACCGGTAACAGTAAATTTTGGATTCAAGTATGCTTTTGATGATATGAATCCAAGGCAGTTTCATTATTCGGCTCTTGGTTTTTCAATTGGTACCGATCTTAAAACCCTTTTTAAGGACAGCACCAATAAGGACCCTGCACTTTATTTTGATATGCGTGTTCCATTTTATCAGACTATCGCATTTAGTAAATACTTGAGTTTTTCAATTATTCCCAATGCCATAATGAGAGTTGATGATCGCTATTTTCAGGTGCTTGCGGGTGCAAATGCAAATATCAAAGTGGGAAATTTTTTGGGATTGTGTCTTGAAGGATCATACATGCACAATTTCAGATATGAACCGGAATATCAGTTCGGTTTGAATTTTTTCTTTCCCTGGAGACTTGGTCGTTAGTCATCTGTTCAAAGTTGTGAAACAAAGTTCGGGTGCTGCAGAAAATTAGAAAGAGAGTATGAAACCATTTAAGCAGAAGACATCAGATTTCAGAAAGCTTTCCATGTTAGGCTTTGAGATGGTAAGTGGGGGTCACAACATTTTTGCCCTTTTGGAGTTTGATGTAACTGAGGTTCGCAAAATGCTTCGTCAGGGCAGGAGCCAGGGAAAAGGGGGATCGCTATTTTCCTTTTTTCTCAAGGCAATTGGAAGATGTCTCGAGGAGTTTCCTGAATTCAACTCAATGGCGAACATGAATACAACCACCACTTTCAGTGAAGTGGATATTGATATTCCTATCGAAGTAAATTCGAATGGAAAAATTTACAATAAGCAGTACATCATCAGAGATGTTAATGGTAAAAGTCTGTTTGATATAGACAGGGAAATAGGTATTGCCAAGAGAAATTCTGGCGAAGAAAAGTCATATATGTCTTCCCGTGCTGGACAAAAACTTTTGACCACTTTGCCTAAGAGCTTCGCACTGTTTCTTTTCAGGCAAGTTTTAAAGAATCATTCTCTGGTGAAAAAGTTTTCCGGAACCGTATTTGTCACCTCGGTAAGTATGTTTTCCAATGCTCCCGGATATATTATCCCCTTTATCGGAGGTCCCAAAGCAGTATCTTTTGCGATAGGGAGTGTTAATAAAAAACCGGTTGTCATAAATGATCAGATACAGATTCGGGAGATGGTAAATATCACTTCCATATTCAATCATGATTTGGTGGATGGGGCTCCTGCGGCAAGGTTCATTAATATACTGCGTAAGTACATTGAGCGCGGTTATCAAAGTCTTTTATAGTCTGTACTAAAATGGGAGGCAAATACAAAGTGCGAATTCGCTTTGGTGCGTTGGTGCAATCAACTCTTTCAGCAATTCTGGTGTTTTTGTTAATCGATTCTGCTGTTGAGTATGTCAGTTTCAAGATTACAGGATTTGCTCTGCTTCCGTTTCTGGAACAGACTATAAAAATGAACTATGGGTTTCGTTTTCATGCCGTTAATGTCGTGCTTTTTTCTGTCGAAATGCTGGTGGTGATACTTTTCTATGCTATTCTTCGACCATCTTTTAAGACCTGCTGGAAACCTGTGATACTATGTACCTGCTTGTTTCTTCTTTTTTTCCTTCTTTTTCTGGGGCAGATGGTGAATATCGGTATTTATCCTTTAAAGGCTGCTCTGATGGTTGGGCTAAGTACCGTTATCGGGTTTCCCGCTGCCGTTGTAGCAGGTTCTTCGATGTATGATAAAGTCAGTGGCTTATCAAAGGGAAACTAAATCTGTTTTCAATCAGGTTTTGCTCGTAACTGACGTATACAGAAAAGCTTTTTTGTTCTTTTAATTTACAATATTTAAAACCGGAAATGCTTTTTTAGTCACAATAGTAATGAGTTGCTGAGAAACCATTCTATAGGGAGATGCTATGAAGGCTAAAGGAGCCATTCTGCTGGCACTGTTGTGTTTTTCTGCTTCTTTTGGGGAGATTCATTTCCGTCAGATTGATACTCTGGAAGTGGGAATGTCGGTTGATCTGGATTCTGAAAATGTCATCCTTAACACCGGATATTTGTTTGGCGGGAATCCTTACATCACCGGGCCTGAATTTGATCCACCATTTACTTGTGAATTCACTGTTAGCGGTATGGGGCTTGCATGGTGCAATTGTGATGGTATCAATAGAACTACCTATTTCGAGACTTTCCGTACTGACATGCCGATTGATTCGTTGCTGAAAATGGACTTGGATTTAAACAATGCTGAGCAGTTTACACCAGTTACACTGGAACACGGTCTGGAAGTTTATTCTCTTCCGGACACCGGAAATTTTATCCTTAAAACAAATCAAGATAAGTACTGTATCTTTAGAATCAACAAGAGCTATCTTCGTTCTACTTACAGTTGCGGCAATCCCATGCTACTCGATTGTGTCTTTGCCTATCAGATTCAATGGTGGTACCAGGATAACGGAACTGCAGATTTCAGGCTGTCATCCCCGGTAAAGGAAACACCACCATCGACTTTGAGATTATTACCTGCAATGTACGGTAAATCTGTATACGATGTGTTGGGCAGACGCATTACTGATAACAACAGTATCGGGAATAGTCGTGGAGTGAAGATTGCTGTCCGCAATGGCAAAGCAGTTAAGTTCGTGAATGTGAGATAGGACTTCTACCTGAAGGATAAGCCTGTAGTCGTAAATCGAGCTTATCCTCTGCGCTTCAGACATAATCTTTTTTTCTTCCACTCTTAAGATTTATTATATATTTTGTATGTTTTCATTATGGAACAGAATAAAACTTAATTGGGGGGGAGAGATGAAGAGAATTCTTTGTTTAGGCTGTTTAATTGGTTTTTTTCTTTCAAGTTCGTCTGCAGAAATTCCCGCTAACGCTGCTGGTTTGCGGTTAGGGGGAGGTTCATACGGTGGAGGAGCGGAAGTTACATATCAGATGGCTATGGGGTCATCGAATCGTTTGGAGCTTGACCTTGGGTGGGGCGGAGCGATAGGTCTTGCCGGTGTGTATCAGTGGCATTGGAACATTGTGGATGAGTGGAACTGGTATGCCGGCCCGGGAGCTCAGGTTGTGCTGTGGGATGGCGGAGCCGGTATCGCTGTAGGCGGCCAGATCGGAATTGAGTATAATTTCAACACAATGGGAGTTCCGCTTCTGCTCAGTATCGACACCCGTCCTATGATTGGTTTGGGTGGCGGGTTTGGAGCTGATGGGGCTGTTTCAGTGCGGTATACTTTCTGATAATTAACTACAACCATTTGGTTAAAACAATAAAGGTCTGCTTATAGCAGACCTTTATTGTATCGATCATTGGGATAGTAATAGTCGTGAATCCGCATCGAAATCGCTTTGCTTGATATTCACAATTCAATTATTTAGTGCCTCCAGAAGCATGATCTTGTTTTTTGTGTGATTGACATTCATCTCCCGCAGGGCTTTTTTCATCATTCAATCTGCAGTTCCAGACTTGGCATTGTCATTTCAGCCATGGCCACATCCTTTCATACGCGCAGTTGTGATCAATAATTAAATTAAAATGTTGTATCTGCTGTGGGAAGCATAAGATAAAAGGTGCTGCCCTTTCCCTCTTCGCTTTCAAACCAGATTTTGCCTTTATGCTGTTCAATAATATTCAGGGAAATAGAAAGTCCCAAACCGGTGGATTCATAATCGCTAAAAGGCCTGAAACTCTTCTAGGCCCTTTGTTCCCATCCATGGTAAGATCAAAAAGGAATAAATTAATGTTTGGTTCTTTACATGCGAACTGCAAAAATCTGACAGTTGTCCATGAGTATAGCTTTGTAATAATCACCCTTCGGAGGTTTTATCAGTAAAGTCCTTGGAAATATGCTATAATATTAGATCCCTGTAATTTATCAGGGTTAATTACCAGGAAATCTTCATAGTACCCGTTGTAATCTACATTTTCTGTTCGATAAAGATATGTGCTCATCACGTGCGGTCGGCCTATGATTTTAAATACAATACAGTTGTTAAAGAGCGGTTTTGGATTTTTGAAAGCGAGAGGAGCGGCTACATCAGGATACACTCTCTTGCTGTTTCCATTCACAATGCCGATGAACACATCATGCCAGCTCTCTGTCTTGTCGCACATTCTGCATGCCGCCTGCACTTCATGGTAATTGAAAACACCAATAGGGCGAGTCTGCAGAAATGATGTATCGATATCCCCGGTGTAAGAATCCAGTATGTTACATTCTTTTTCACAGATACTTTTTTTCGCCTCGCCTGAATCACTGAGATTACTCTGATTTTTAACTGCTGACACATGTTGAATCGGGGCCGTTGCAAAAAATTCCTCCTGCTTTGAATCACCAAAACTGACCCATCTGGAGATAGATGGATGGAACCAGAGGTCTTTGGGAGTATTAACATCAAGGGCTTTCGATGAACTGGTGTCTTCCGGGCTGATCGTGAATCGGGCAAAAAGTGCCGGATCAACCTGACCCTTTACAGAATACCATTTCCTGCCTGTCAGGGCAGTACCTGCTTGCTGTAGCTCTCCCTCGGCTTTTCTTATTTCCTCCTCCGAAACAGGACCATCTTCCTGTTCGTAATCCTCCATATCCGGACAGAGACTTTTCACCAGGGATTCAAACGCTCCATTTCCGTTTATTTTACCAAGCAACTGGATTTGACCAAAGCGAGCACGTGCAATGAAAATATCCTCTTTGTTATTCATACGGGCTTCGATCTGGTTTAATCCAGCACTATCTTCGATTTCCCGATATGTATTGAGGAGTACCGGATAGAATTCCTTGTTGTAAGGAAAGCCATTGTTCAGCCTGTCCGCCCACTTTTTCTTACGTTCTTTTGAATTTGAAGCTTTGATGGAGTCAACAAGCTCTGAACCACTTAGCGCTCTTTCAGAAAGAATTGACTGGTGCACCCATCCTTCAATGTTTTTTGCTGCTACTTTCTTCCATTCCCCATCGACAGAAATAATCGAAACTTTGGCATTCATGGGAAAGCGGGCGACAAGTTTTGATTTCGCATTCGCCGATTCGCGAACGTTCGCCACGTCTGCCAGAATGAATGCCTGGGTTTGAGCTTGCAGGTATGATGTCAATGCCAATGCCAGAAGAATTAGACGGCCGATTCTCAATGGACACTCCTTATTAATGCTGATGTAATAATAATCTACGATCTACTTGCGTTTTGTTTTATGTTCCGGCAGTTCCCTTGCCGTTATTCTGATAAGCTCACTAAGCCACGCCCGGTCTTCCACTTTATCTTCTATAAGGAAATACATTTTGGCCCCTGGATAGGGGGGCGCCTCTTTGATATCTTTTATGAAAGATCTCCCGCCTTCTGTGGGTTTGATAAAGAGCTGATTGTCGCAAATCAGGGCTACGACTTTACCGTCGGAATAAATCGCATATTCTCCGAACATCTTGCGATGAGTGATAATGCCGGCGTTTTCGATCTGGTCGAGGATGTAATCCACAAATTCCTTATCAGATGCCATTTTACTCCTAAAGTGAGAGCTGGTTAAGTTGTTCAGATGGAAAGTTCAGATGGAAAGTTCAGATGATTCAGATGAAAACTCTTCCTTTAAAATAGCATAAATGCAGCTGTCCTCAATTACTCCATTCTTTATTACACCGCATTTTTGTACTCCCTCCAGCCTGAATCCCACTTTTTCCAGAACTTTTCTTGAACCAGTATTCTTTGCGTATGGTTCTGCAAAGATTCTTATGATATCATAGTTATTGAAAATAAACTCAATCAGTGCGGAAATACTCTTGGTCATCACGCCCTTTCCCCAGTATTCCTCGGCAAGATAGTACCCGATTTCCGCATTTTTACGATGTACGTCTTGTTTGAAAAATGCTCCGATGCTACCGGCCACAATGCCGTTTACCTCGATGGCAAGCACAATCGATTCCGGATTGGTGTCTTTAACTGAAGATATGAACTGTTTTGCATGTTCAAGAGAATAGGGGAAAGGGAATCCGTCTCTGAGGTTGTCAGCGATTCTTTTATTGTTGGCGATTTGAGCAAGTCGCGGGGCGTCGGTTTCTTTCCATGGCCGCAGGAGTATATTCTCTTTTGTGATAGCAATAGTTCTATTTTGCATTTTCAGACTCCTGCCGAAGGGGGAAACGATAAAAGGTAGCAGCAGATTTCCAAACATAGCCGCTACGGCGTTGTGTTGAAAGGAAAAGCTGGATAAGCGGCGAGCTAGAAAATAAGCGTTTCCAGTCCGTAAAACATGCCGGATTTATCCCCTATTTTTTTTGCAGCCTGAAGAATACCGGGCATAAAAGATTCCCGGTTAATGGTATCATGTCGAATTTTCAGGGTATGCCCCTTATCTCCGAAAATAACTTCCTGCGATGCCACATACCCCGGTAATCGAACAGCATGTATCCTGATGTTTCCCATGTTTGCCCCCTGTGAATTACCGGACAGTACTTCTTTACTTACTACAAAGGGAGGGTTAGTCTCACCTGCGTGGTTTATAATATATTCGGCGGTGGTGATTGCTGTGCCGGACGGGGCATCCGCTTTCTGATCGTGATGGTATTCAATAATTTCCACATTGGGCATATATTTTGCCGCCTCCGCCGCAAATTTCATCATAAGAACAGCGCCTATGCAGAAATTAGGTGCGATCAGGACAGCTACTCCCTTTTTCAAAGCCAATGATTCCAGTTCAGATCGTTGTTCCGCTGTGATTCCCGTTGTACCTATTATTGCATGACAACCTTGATAAAGGATTGTTTCGGCATTTGTGAAGGCAGCTTCCGGTCTGGTGAAATCTATGACTATATCAGGCTTTATGGATTCGAGCAAAATCGACAGATTATCTTTTGAACCGCACTTACCTGCCAGTTCCAGATCTTCATCAAGTGAAACTGCCCTAACAATTTCCCTGCCCATCTTTCCTTCACATCCGTTTACAACTACTCTGATCACATGACCTCTTTTTTGTGAAATTGATTTTTTCAGGGCTGATAATTACCCTGGCCCAATAAAATAATTGTTATCACTGATATACTCATCTGCAGTATCGAAAATAGTACCACCCGGATGGGAGTAACATCACCTTAGCTAGGGAGTAAACAGGTGTTCCGGTGTTTGGCCTGCTTTATGCAATGTACAGGTTCCGAAACTATATTGAATTTGAATGGTGAGGCTTTACCACGCCGCCACCGTTTCAAATAAGCCGAAGACGGGTGCCCTGATGAAAGAAAAAAATCGGAAAGAATTAACAGCCGAGCGGCAGATGGAGCTGATCGACATTCTAAAAGCTCGGTTTGAAAAAAACATGAGTCGCCATCAAGGTATTGAATGGGCAGATGTGCAAACCAGACTTGAAGCCCATCCGGGGAAATTGTGGTCGCTTTCTGAAATGGAGAGAACCGGTGGGGAGCCGGATCTGGTCGGTTTTGATGAAAAGAATGGTGAATACCTTTTTTACGACTGTTCAGCAGAAACCCCCCCGGGCCGCAGAAATGTCTGCTACGATCGTCAGGGGCTTGAATCAAGGAAAGTGGCAAAGCCTGAAAACAGTGCAATGGATATGGCTCAATCCATGGGTATCGACATATTATCCGAAGAACAGTACCGCGAGCTTCAGCAATTTGGTGAATTCGATCTGAAGACCTCAAGCTGGATAATTACTCCTGCCGAGGTGAGAAAGCTGGGCGGGGCTCTGTTTGCCGACCGGCGTTACGGCAGAGTTTTCATTTATCATAACAGCGCTCCCTCTTATTATGGCGCAAGAGGATTCCGAGGGTTGTTGAGGGTTTGAATTTTAGCATTCTCCCGTGAGTATTTGCCTCATGTAATCAAACATCAAAAATCCATCTGAAGGTATTTACACAATTATATCTATACCGTATTTTTCATCTACTACGCTTCAAAAGAGGGTTCCAAATATCAGATGGGAGTTTATGTCATGTGCTTAAAAATCAGATGTCGGGGTTTTGTTTTTCAACTGTCTTTTATATCGCTTCTCATTTCCTCTATTTATACATTTGGTAAGGTGAACGAAATTGATATTTCACAAGGTTACCAGGACAGTACATTTAAGATTACCGATATTGGTTATGGCGGTGCAAACAGTGATACTTTCCGATTCTCAAATGGACTATCGATAGGAACATTTCTTTCTTTTGATCCCCAAGCATTGCATTTGGCAGCTAGTGGAGGAATCGAATTTCACGACACCTCTGCCCATATCTTTGTCGCGCCAGATACGGCAGATACGGTATGGAATCAGTCGCTGGAGGTTCCAGCTGAAAAGGTGAAAAGTCCTACGATACCAGATTGGCTGGAGGACAGCATTGATAACTGTTACTTTCTGTATGGCGTTGGTGGGCAGGAAATGCCGGCCATGTTTCCTGTATACAGCGAAGCTCCCGAAGCCTTCTCAAGGCGTATTCATTACTGCAGCTTTAATGGAAGAAATCTGAAATTTCAGCTTGAAAACTGGCGCATCGAAAAACGTCAAACAGGTCCATTCGCTACCGATTCAGTTAGTGAAATTACAGAAATGATAATCCGATTTGCCTGTGATTCTTTGGGAAATGGTAAGTTTATCGAGGGTACAAGCCCTGTAAAGAATGTGTTTACAGTTAACAGATCATCTGTGAAAATGCTGTCAAGACAGATTACCCGAACTGGCTTTACCGTTGTTACATCAGAAAACCAAACTCATAATCTATTGGGCAGAACGACTCCTGAGCCGCGGAAACGAAAAACGCTCCAGTTTTATAAGAATGAAAAGTGAGTGGAGCCGATTTGGGGATTTCCTGTATGAACTCTTCCTGTTAACGGCGAAGACGCCTTTCAGGTCACCAGTTGTACACCTCGCAACGAAGTGTTCGGGGTACATAGTCATCTGAGTGCATGAGCCACGATTTCAGACTGAATTCGATAGTAAACCTGTTTAAGCTGGCTGAGGGGAAGGTTGCCGGACTGTACTGCAATACAGTCCGGTTACTGCACAACTACTCGATACTGGACAGAATTTCCTCGGTGCTGGGTTTACCCTCTCTGGCAAAAGCGATCACCCCGTTTTTATCCACCACATACACCGTTCTTTTGGTGGCGATCATGCCTTTGCAGTCGTACGCTTCTGCCACAACACTCCCCTCATCTATAAGCAGGGGAAAGGGAAAGGCGTGCTTCTGGGCGAATTTGGTGTGGCTTTCCTTTCCTGCCGGGTTAACCCCATATACCATAACTCCCTTTTCCTTATATTTGGAGTAGTCATCCCGCACAGTGCAAAGCTGCTTTGTACAGCCGGGGGTAAGGTCTCCGGGGTAAAAGATTAGCACGACCTCGTGTTTACCTCTGAACTGCTCCAGAGAGACAATGTTTCCCAGGTGATCTTTCAGGGTAAATGGCGGGGCCAAGGTTCCTTCGGCAAGCATGATCTCCTCCTTTGCTGAAAAAAGGGAGCAGATTAGATTGCAAATAAGAGGCCAGAAGCCAGAGACCGGAGAATACTTGCTGAGGTAGTGTGAATAGTATCTCTTCCATTGGCAATTGCCTTTCCCCGGAATTATTTTATGCCATTATCAGTACGGGGTGTAGCGCAGTCTGGTAGCGCACTTGGTTTGGGACCAAGGTGTCGCTGGTTCGAATCCGGCCACCCCGATTTTCAATTGATGATTTATGATTGATGATTGACGATTTTCTTAGAATCAACAATCAACAATCAGCATTTAAAAATAGATTGCCCCCGTAGCTCATTTGGATAGAGCATCTGCCTTCTAAGCAGAGGGTAACAGGTTCGAATCCTGTCGGGGGTAGATTTACGAGGCTCCGAGTTAAACTACTAGGGGCCTCTTCTTTTTTCCCTTCCTGTAGTTTCAGTTCAGAAATAGAAAAGCATTTGACTCCTGATGGATGCATTTTTATAATCTATCCATGAACGATACCTCCCTGTTTAACCGCAAGCTATTCATTCTTAGACCGCCTGAAGATTTTTCTGGGCGGCAGAGTCTGGTGACGGAACTTTCCGAAGTGCCTGGCATGGATGCTGATCGGCTGTGTGGTCTTTTGACGGGTTTCGGGTTTTGTGAGCTGCCGGTAACCGATGGAAATCTATCTCTGGCTTTTTCGGTGCTGAAGAAATATGGCGTGGCAGTAGTTGCTGGCAGTCCCCCGGAAGTGATCTGCGCCTATTCTGTCCAGTTGAGTGAACAGGAGCTTACTCTTTTCGATAGGGCTGGAAAAGCTGTCTTTCGGGTAGATCCGTCTACTGATCTGCTGATGTTTATGATAAATGGAGGCGGGGAGCAGAAGACGGAAACCTTGCTGAGGAAATCGGGAGCGAATCACCAATTACATATACTAATTCCCTGTTTTGATGGCCATGTGGACATTTATTCACCGGGCAATCTTGAAAAGCCGGTGAGGGTTACATCTTCAGATTTTGCATTTGTCAGTCTTGGCAAAAAAATGGGATTAACCCGGGGGGCCAGCTTTTCAGCCCTGATAAATGAAATAAGTATAAAAAGCAGGTCCTATTTGATTACCGACGCGTGTCTTTCCGAAAATGCCAAACCTAAGGAATCGACAAATAGAGACCTCTCTAGTCAGTTTTTTCATGAGTTTGCCGCTGGAGCGATCGCTTCATCTCTTGTCCATAAAGAGCCGGAAAAAAACAGTGGAAAAAAGGAACAGCTGCAGATCCCCCGTCTAGTAGCTCCTTCTCCTCAGGAGCATTCCCTTATCAGATTGCCTGATCGCAAAGCTTTTCTTTTCCTGCTGACGTTCTCATTATTGTTCTTTGCAATTATCCTGAGCAGAAAACTCGGTATGGAGAGGGAAAGGCTTGCCCTGCTTATCACCGTGGCAGGAGCCGCGCTCTCCTTTTACGGATTATATCTTGTAAAAATTCGTCGTACTGTGGCTGATACACCCTTTTCCAAAGCCGGTTCTGTCAGCATGGGGATTGCGGGCATCACGGGAACCGCAGTGGCAAAATATGAACTGTACGCGCCGTATCTACTCATGCCCTGTGTCTATTATGAATGCAGTGTTTACGAGCGTGCAGGTGAGGACTGGAGACTTAGAAGGCGGTTTTCTTCGGGCAGAATACCTTTTTATCTAATGGATGACAGCGGGAGAATCGAGGTGGATCCCAATGGTGGGCATCTGTGTGGAATCAGCAGATATCGTCAGGTTCTCGAGGGTGACAGCTTCAGTAAGCTTGGGGTGTCGGGGATAGATCGCGATACAAAGGTGGTGCTGGATCTTATTCCCGAAGGACAACCTGTTTACGTTTTGGGGTTTGCCGAACGGCGCTGGCGGAAGAAAACAGTTTCTGAACGGATCTGGGAAAAAGTCGGCGCCATTAAATTCAGTAAAGCTTCCATGGCCCGTTTCGATCTGAACGGGGACAGGAAAATTGATGAGTCTGAAACTGAAAATGCAGTTCGTCAATTCGAGCAGGAAATTCGAATCGGGCAAAGAGGGAAAAGGGTCATGCCGCAGCTGGATGTGGTGCTTGGAAGAGCCACCATGGGTAAATATCCCTTTATAATTTCCAGCTCCCGAAACGCTTTGCTTAAGAAACTCTGGTTTGATGCCGCAGTATCGTTTGTCACCGGGGTTGCACTTGCGGCTTTCAGTAACAGCGTCGTGCGTTTCTTAATGTGAAAGGATTGATTAGTGATGAGTGGCGGTCCAAATTATGTGATAACCTTGCTGATTCTTGTAATGCTTGCCTATGTGATTATAATTTACAATGGATTGATCTCACTGCGAAACAGTGTCAGGAGAGCCTGGAGCAACATCGATGTGCTTTTAATGCAACGTTACGATGAAATTCCAAAACTTGTGGCTGTATGTGAAGGTTACATGAGCCATGAACGCATAACTCTCGAGGAGGTTGTGCATGCCCGTTCCCTGCGGGACAAGGCAGACAACCCCGAACAGCAGACCCGGGCAAGCAATTCACTGTCTTCAGCTTTGCAGGATTTGTTTGCTGTGAGTGAAAAGTATCCCGAGCTTAAATCAGATGTCAATTTCCGGCAGCTTCAGGGAAGGATTTCGGAACTGGAGGACCAGATCGCCGATCGACGGGAGTTCTATAACGAATCAGTAACGGTGTATAACAATCATGTTCAGAAGTTTCCCGATTCCATTATCGCCTCATTGTTCGGTCACATCCCTGCCCACCTCTGGAAAATCAAGAAGGTGCATCGGGAGATCGAAAAAGTCTCCATCCGGGGATCTGCCGACTAACCGAGAAAAACCTTCAGATCGTCGATCACCTCACTCATATCCTGATATCTTGACTTGCGATCGTTCATGCATTTTGTAATGATATCGTGCAGCTTTTCAAATCCCGAAGGAGGGGTCTGGGGTTGAATCTCCTCACAGGCAAGCTTTTCCAGCAAATTGGTGGTATGCACATTGACCTGTTTGGGATGAATTCCGTAAAGCAGCTCGTAGCAAACTATTCCAAAGGAGTAGATATCAGTACGTTTATCGATGCTTTTCGGGTTGAAAATCTGTTCTGGCGACATGTAGAACTGGGAGCCGATAATCACCGCGTCATATTTGTTTGTGTAGGATTTCACCCATCGCACCGTACCAAAGTCCCCGATCCGCACGTCAACATCGCAGGTGCATGCATCCTTGCAGTCTGTACAGAGATTGCGGGGGGATCTGTTTTTTGGAAAGAGAATGTTTTCCGGTTTTATGTCCCGATGGAAAATCCCTTCCTGATGCACGTTTCGTATCCGTTCGGCGATTCTGAGCATGATGCGGGCAAAGCAGTAGAGCTTGCGAGGTTCCTGAGATCTGATACTGCTGTTCATGAATTCCCGCAGGGTCATCTCCATCCGTTCCATGAGAATAAAGCGGAACTCGTGTTCAGAGTCAAATTCCCCGTGATCATAAACCGGTACCACACTACTGGCCACGTTTTCCGATTCACTCTTTGACAAATCCCACTGAACATAGGATTCATTTTTAAAGCGCTGCTTAACTTCTTTAACACGCATCTCTTCATCTTCGTGGACAAACTGCTGTCCCTTGCGGATCCGCAGGAGATCATCCCTGAGGATCTTTATGGCAAACTCCTGCACCCCATCGTAGTCGCTGGTTGCTGCAAACACATCTGCGAACCCTCCGGTTCCGATATGGTGTCCGATATGAATGGCGGGTCTGTGCCGCTTGAACACTCTTTGTATAAGTTTGTGCCTTTTTTCCAGAGAGTTGCGTTCGGTGGGCAGCAGTTCAAATTCGATGTTGAATCTAAAAGGCATTGCATCACCGAGTTTATTAACAAAGGAGTCAAATGACTGGTAGCTTTCCTTAATGCGCGTAAGAAGCATTGCACTCTTCCTTATTAAAACAGATTGTATTCAGATTATAAGCTGCAGATGCGGTGAGGTGCAATATAAAAGATGGCAGAAAGTATGACACTGATTCAGCTGCTTTTTTTGAGGCGGCGCTTTGCTTCTTCAAGCATGAGCAGTCCCGACGTTTGGGATATGAAATCCTGCATTTTCATCTCCTTTATATAGATGCAGCCGTAAGCGCGTCGCATCATGGGGTGTTCGCTTTTATAGAATACATCCTTGCCGATGATTGAAGTGACGTCCCTGAACTGTTCGGTCCAGATTTTCTGAGCAAGCATGCTGAAGGTACCATCAAGTTCAAAGCTTGGGAAGGAGGCGGCTTTCTGACTTCTGAAGCAGTTGTTGAACATGCTGTCAAGAACTGCAAATGAATTCAGTGAAACCGGAATAATCAGGTCTGCATCCGCGGGATGAAAGCGTGACCAAACATTGCGATAGCCCCAGATGGTCAGATTTTGATTGTTCTTGTCTTTTGTGTATTCGATCAGAGCGGCTCTTAAAGCCATGAGACACTTGTAATGAGTGTCCGGGCCACTACCTTCAGGATCAAGTGCCAGAGTAACAAGAGTGGGTTTCACCTGGTTCAGTAAATTAACAATAGGCAGCACGTCGCTTTGAAACTGCGGATCATCAGGGAAAATTTCCGCGGAGTAAAACGGGAGTCTGAGGTGGTGCACCGATCGAATATCGATCCCGAAATGTGCCCATACCGTTTCCGCTTCCCATTCCCGTATCCACGATTTGGCTTGCTGAACAGGTAAACTGTCTTTTGCACCGGGATAACTTGTTTGCAGAGCAGTAATCAGAGCCGTTGTTTTGTCTTGCAGGTCTGGCAGTCCTTTTGCGGTTGTGCATTCGAGCAGGTTTCTGCACATCCTCGCGGCTGCAAAGAGATTCTGAAGTAGAATGTTTCGATCTGCAATGGCATTGAGGTATCCGTGAATCTCATATTCACGTGTGCTGTGATCACAAAGTTGTTCGAGGTTTATTTCCTGAAAAAGACGACCGCTGATCGTGGCCTCTTTCAGGAAAGTCAGCCGTTCAAGCAGGAATGCATTTGTAACGGAAGTAAATCCGCTGGTGAGATAGCAGAAGGTATTGGAGTTGCTGCTTGACCTCACCAGGTGATGGATCATGGGGAAATAGGCCAGTTCAATGTCATCGTGGTGGGGGCCGGTATGCAGGATTATCTGATCACGCGGAACTGCAAGTCCCTTTAAAATTTTGGACATAATGGTACTACGGAAATGAGACTTTTGGGCAGGATCAAGCAAGCGGACACTCTTCTTCCCCTCCTTCCAATAAACCTTGGGAACCTTTTCCAGATCCTCTTCGGTAATGGATTTGAGCAGTGAGTCAATGCCCAGCCTGAGGAATCTATTGGGGTTTCTGGATTTCAGGGTAGAGTACAGACGGCGTTCTGTCAACTGACTTGCCGCTCCCTCGGTAAGGTAGAACCGGGCACCCGGAAGTTTCTGGAGTGCGGATGCCGGGGAGCTGAGGTTTGGTTTATTCTGAACTGCATTAGCAATGATATCTGCTTTGGCCTCGCCGGCTGCAAAGATAATGGCAGTGGCGTCAGGGTTGAAGGTGATGGTGTTTAAACCAATAGTGATCACCGCTTTCTGTCTGATGATTTCTATTCCGCCCAGATCAGGGGCACCGGCAGCCATGGATTCGTAATTGAGTTCAGTGAGCCGGGTAGTGGAGTAGTGGTCGGTTCCCCGCACATTGAAACCGATGTGTCCGTCCGTACCGATCCCTCCCAGAAAGAAGCCGATGCCTCCCATTGCACGAATTCTTCTTTCGTAATCCTGACAGAGTGCATCATAGTAACTGATTACCGCCTGACGCTGCCTGTCAAGTTCGTTTGTCGCATGATTGAAGCGAAGGTGAAGATCCACTGAGGAGGAAAATAGCTCTTCCAGGTTGGCTGCAGTGATGGTTTCCTTAAGAGGTGAAGGGACGGTGAAGGTGTCAAGAAGCAGTGTGCGGTCCACCGAGAAACCGAACTCCTTGATGTAATACTGACGTATGTAGTTGCTGAAGGCTCTTTCGTGAGAGGGATTTAGAGGGAAGAATTCATCAATTTGTACCAGGTGCAGCTCTGCGCAGGAGGGCGGTTTGGGTGAGCTGAGGCCCAAGCGGCCAATTATTCCTTTCTGACATTCATAGCTCCAGTGATTGATGTAGTATACAAACCATTTGATGAAATATTCCGGAGTTTTCCCGGTGGGGAGAGCGACTATCCCCTGAGGATTACTTTTGATCCATTCAATAAAGCGCAATGCGGTTAGCTGCCCCAGCACCACATAGTTGGGAACAGTGATTACCCGGATTCTTTCACTTTCATAGTGTTTCGCTTTTCTTCCAATAAAATGATTTTCAACTGCACTTTGAGCTATTTTCTTTGAATTATTCATTTGAAGCAGTACCTGTTTTGTTTTACATACACACGGGGTGGAAGGTTGGTTTCTTCAAAGAATTGATATCCCTCCTGCAGATTTTCCCAGAAAGTAAGCCATACAGATGTGCGATGACGGGTCATGTTTTCATCTGTCATCCTGAAAGGGAAAATATGCACAGGTACATGGTCCTGTCCGTTTCTGAGGGCAGCTTCCACTAAAGCATAGATCTCTTCGATGCAGGAGTCGGTCATGGCAAAGCAGCCAAGCGAAGCACATGACCCGTGTACCATCAAGGCACCGCCAGTGCGTCCCAGGGATCTGTCATAGTCGTTGGGGTATCCCAGGTTGAATGACAAGTGAAAAGAACTTAAGGGGTTTAAACTGCGCGGGTACACTTTGTAAAAACCCTCCGGTGCTTGTCCGTCGCCCTCCTCCGTTTTGGGCCCCAGTCCTCTGGAACCGTAGTCGCAGACTTCATAAACTTTGAAAAGGTTGAATGTTTTGTCATTTTGGCACCAGATTTCAAGCTCCTCTGATTCCTTGAAAATGCGTATAAACAGCCGGGAGCCATAGAGAAGGCCTTTTTCTTTCAGTTGACTTTCCAGTCTTGGTTTGACATCTGCTACAGCCTTTTTAGATCTGGGGCTTGTGGGAATTTGGGCATGTGCAGAAGAGAGCAGAAATGTAAAGAGCAGCAGGCGGAGAATTGTCATAAGCTGTCCTGGTTAAGGTTTACCTTCGGTAGCTGTTTGACCTTTAATATCAATATAATTCGTGGCCTGAAACGTGGTTATGGTTTGGTGGACACCCTTGCAATCCTCAAGCGGAAGGTATATAATTACATTTCAGTAGATTTCGAGCAAGTAACAAGGAGAATTCATGAGCGAACAGTGCAGGGGAATCACAAAAAGCGGAGAAAGGTGCAGAATAAAAGGTAATCTGGTTGATGGTTACTGCCGTCTCCATCAGGTTCAGGAGGAAGATTCAAATCAAGGAGTGGGATCAGGGGATATTTCAGAGCAGAAATCAGAACCGGTTCTCAGACGCGCTCCCGAAACAGGTCTTCCCGAATACATTCAGGTTCATCGCATGTTCACCAGAAAGAGGCTGTGTTTTCTGGCATTTGCGATAGGAATGCTGTTAATGATGGTTTCTGCAAGACGCAAAAAATGAGATTATAACCGTTTCAAGCCAACTCTTCATCCCGGGTCTTCTGATTAATCTTACGGTTCCATCAAGCGTAATACTTATGGATGGCATGGCTAGTACATGAGGTGGAGGGCCGTAGAATGGATAGCACTGGAAGCACAAGGAAGAGAGCCGGCTTATCGATGCCGCCGGATATGTTTGAAACGCCAATGGCACAGGAGAAGCGCAGATACCCGGTAGCAGAGGCGGAGTTGGAGCATGTGTCGCCTCCTGAGCGGGGAGGTGGAAATCGGAACGGGGAGATCGAGGAGCGGCTTCAGCGCATAAGCTCCTATCAGGAACAGATTTCGGGGCTCATGAGCAGAATCGATGAGGAGAAGGAAAGTATCAGAAAGATGATCGGCCGGTAAGGTTTACGAGAGCTACTGAGGGAAGCATCGGCGGGAGGAATTCTGCCGGTGCTTTTTTTATGAGTCGCACAAAAAAAATAACGGCGGTAGATTCTGAGGAAGTCTGCAGATTCTTCTGGGGGTTTTCGAACCGGACGTCCATTCCGGCTCGAAAACACCGCGAAAGACCCTGCTCGCTTCTCACATCACCTGCCGCCGAAGACTATCACCAAGGATCGCTAACGGGACTAGTTTCCGACCTCAGTCCTCCACGCTGAAGTACTTTTCATAGAAGTCCTCAATCGACATGGTCTCAACATCGATAATGAGACTCATTATTTCATCTTTTTCGATGATATTATCCCTGTTGGGGCGATCGTCGAGCGTGACATACGGCTCAACCCGTTGGTGCATCATAACTACCTCCCATCCGTGGATAGCAGGTCTCTACTTCACGAATCAGCAGATCGCCTGCGGTTTTCATTCAACCTCTGTTAGATATATCGGCTATCCGGAAGGGACACTTTACTTTACTCCTTCCCAATAAAAATTCGAATGCCCTGGGGCTGATATTTTATGGCAAGAGCGAGTGTGGGAATGGAATGATTGCCGGGCGGTGGAGAACAGGTGTCAACAGTAAGTGGGAAAAGGGCTCTTTTCCCTTGGAATCGTAAAAATCTATCAATTATCTTAAAAGTAATAGTGCAGATTAAATATTCCTTTAACATAAAAGATACGAGGTGCACATGTATACTCCACCTGCCAAGCTTCTGAAAAAATATGCCGATGTCCTGATAAATTTTGCGCTTAACAGCGGAAAAGGCATTAAAAAAAATGAAGTGGTTTACATCGTAACTCAGACACCGGGGCTGCCTTTGGCCAAAGAAGTGTACAGGTCGGTGCTGGAAAAAGGGGGACACGCCCTGATAAACATCATCGATGATGAATTCAAACTTCTCCAGATACAGAACTCCTCCCGAGCGCAGCTGCTCTTTTTTCCCGAGAAATACTACAAGGGGCTGGCTGATACTATTGACCACTGGGTGAGGATTCTTGCCGATGAGGATCCCATGTTTCTTAAAAAGGCTGATCCTGCAAAAGTAATTCTGTCAAACAGGGCCAACCGCCAGTTTCGGGAATGGCTGGATGAGAAGGAGGATAAGGGAAAGTTTACCTGGACTCTGTGCATGTACGGAACTGAAGGCATGGCCAGGGAGGCGGGACTTTCATTGCAGGAGTACTGGAAGCAGATTTCAAGTGCCTGTTTTCTCAATGAGGCTGACCCGGTCAGGAAATGGAAATCCATCTTCACCGAAATGCAGGGTGTTCTGGACAGAATAAACAAGCTTCCGATTGATAAACTTCATGTACAGTCAAAAGAGACCGATCTCTGGCTCACCATGGGGGAGAAACGCAAATGGCTGGGTGGAAGCGGAAGGAATATTCCCTCTTTTGAGATTTTCACCTCACCTGACTGGCGGGGTACAGAGGGTACGGTCTTTTTTGATCTGCCGCTTTACAGATACGGTAATATCATAAAAGATATTCGTCTGGAATTCAAAAAGGGTAAGATTGTAAAAGCGACTGCCCAGAAAAATGAGAAGTTTTTAAAGGAGATGATCAAGCAGAAGAATGCCGACAAAATAGGAGAATTCTCGCTTACTGATATCCGTTTTTCCCGTATTTCAAAGTTTATGGCTGATACTCTTTACGATGAAAACTTCGGTGGCAAGTACGGTAACACTCATCTGGCGGTGGGAAAGAGTTATCATGACACTTACGATGGTGACGCATCGAAAATGAGTGAGGCGCAGTTTGAAGAGCTCGGTTTCAATCACTCGGTGGAGCATACGGATATAATCGCCACAAGTGACAGGGTGGTGACAGCTGTGCTGCGCGACGGCACTGAAAAAGTGATTTACAAAAAAGGGAAGTTTACCGTTTAGAACAGAAATGCCGCACTGGCTGGTGCGGCATATTAAGATTCTCTTGCGTGCGGAGGCGTACGTCCTTGTGATGTACGCTATTTTTTCAGCCCCAATAGCTCCACGATCTCTGCCGGTTCCAGTCTGTAGCGGGAGCCCCTTCCCTGAAAAAAATCATGTTTTTCGATGAGGCTTATGGAGAGTGCGGTGAAGATGACCGATTTGCCCGTACTGTCGTCTTTAAGATCGACCTCCCCTTTCTGGAACATGCCGTCACCTCTGAATGGTGAGGGTACTTTACCGCGAGATTCGATATATTCGGCGGTCAAGTGATCGGTGATCTTTACAGGGTTTCCCAGTGCCGTTTCCGCTTTTCTGTAAACATCTCTGAGTGCAGAAACCAGTGTGGTTTTTTCCACGCCTGTTTTTTCCAGTTCCCGCATGTCGTCAGCGATGATCTGGTCCGGTTCCCTGGGGTCATCACCCAGAAAGCCATCTGCACTGAATTTTGAGGGCCCCAGAAGAGAAGCGAGGTCCTGATCGCGGGGGGATTTTTTCATGACTGCACTCTCCTTGGCTACACCTTAGGCGAACTTGTCGTAGTAAACTTTTTCTTCGGGCATGCCGCCAGCTTTGAGAACCTTCACACAGGCATCTATCATTCCCGGAGATCCGCATAGATATGCTTCGTGTTTGGATGCGTCCGGAACGTGCTTGGCAACCACATTGGTGATAAGCCCTCTTTCGCCTTTCCAGTCACTGTCTTCAGGCTCGTTTGATAAAGCGGGTATAAACCGGAAGTTAGGCATTGCTTTTTCAATTTGGGCCATTTCATCGAGAAAGAAAAGATCTCTCTGGGTCTGGGCTCCGAAAAAGTAAAGCGCCTGGCGTTTGTTGCCTTTCTCTTTCATGTCCCTGAGCATGCTCCAGATGGGGGCCATACCGCTTCCGCCGGCTATGAAAAGAATGGGGGCGTCGGTATCTCTCAGGCCGAATTCTCCATAGGGACCGCTCAGGTTTATATCCTGACCCTCTTTAAGAAAATCAAAAACCCAGGTGGTGCAGATACCATTGGGGACTTTCCTTATAAGAAATTCCACATGGTCTTTTTCTGAAGGAACGGAGGAGAGGGAGTATGCGCGCATGACCGATTCTCTTCCCTTGTATTCCTTTGATTCGATCTGCATGTACTGACCGGCAGTGAAGGAGACTTCCGAAGGTTCTTTCAGTCTGATGCGCAGTTCGATTATATCGTGGGTCAATGTTTTCTTGTGAACCACATTGCCCAGAAAGCGCTTTACGGAAAAGTACTCCCGGGGTATTTCAATGAATATATCGTTTCTGACCTTCACCTGGCAGGATAGTCTCACATTATTCTTTTTTTCCTCCGGAGAAAGGTAGGGCTCTTCAACCGGACCCACCATACCGCCTCCCTCCTTTACGGAAACCTTGCAGTACGCGCAGCTTCCACGACCGCCACAGGCTGAGGGTATAAAAATGCCCTGCTGAGCTAAAAGTGAAAGAAGAGAGGAGCCGCCCATGACTTGCAGCTTCTTTTCGCCACTGTTGATGTCGATGGTGCATGGTCCGTAGTTGAGGATTTTCTTTTCAGCCCAGATAAGGATTGCGGCCAGAATGGTGCCGCTTGCCATAAGAAAACCGGTTGAAATAAGCATCTGGATCCACATCTGTTCCATAAATCAGATCCTCACCATTCCCGAAAAACCGATGAATGCAAGAGACATAATACCTATTATAATGAGGGTGATACCGGGTCCCTCCAGGCCTTTGGGCAAGAGGCTTTCATTAATCCTTTCCCGAATGCCTCCTATAAGACCGATTGCAATGAACCATCCGAAGCCGCCTCCTGCGCCGTAGAAAAAGCTCTGGAAGAAGCTGTAGGGGCGGTTGAGCATGAAAAGCGAGATCCCCAGAATGGCGCAGTTTACAGTGATAAGAGGCAGAAAAATTCCCAAGGCGTAGTAGAGGGATGGGGAAAAGCGTTCCACCGCCATCTCCACGAACTGTACAAATGCGGCAATCACCACAATGAAGGTGATAAGGCGCATATAACCAAGTCCCAGCGGGATAAGGATATACTGGTAAATGAGGTAATTAATGGCTGCAGTGCTGGCGGTGACGAAAATCACAGCTGCTCCCAGGCCTAGAGAGGTGTCTACCTTTTTAGAAACTCCTATGCAGGAACACATGCCCAGAAAGCGGGTCAGAAGAATATTATCTGTAAATGCAGCAGCGATGAAAATGAGCATGAGTGTGAGAAAGCCTGGTGATACGGCCGGTTCCATTATTTTTTCTCCTTTGGTTTGAGCATGCGCGCGCGGGCGATCCAGGTGAAAATCCCCAGCATGAAAAATGCTCCGGGAGCCATGACCATGATTGTCCACTGATGCCACCACAGGTTAAGTGCCGGAAGGCGGTAGCCCATAAGGGTTCCGAACCCCAGGGGTTCTCTGAAGAGCGCAATGGCCACCAGAACAAGCGAGTAGCCGATTCCCATTGACAGACCATCCAGGAAGGATGCCACAGGTTTGTTCTGGCTGGCGAAGGCTTCCGCTCTTCCCATGATGATGCAGTTTGTTATGATAAGGCCCACGTAGGGACCTATGAATCTGTGAATATCAGGAGCCGTAGCTTGTATGACCACCTCCACCATCATCACATAACTTGCAATGATAAGTACCTGAACAATCATGCGGACGCGGCTGGGGATAAAGTTTCGCAGAGTCGAAATAGTCAGGTTTGACATTGCTACGGTGAAGGTCAACCCCGCGCACATGAAAAGGGTGTTGGCCATAAGATTTGTGACCGCCAGGGTCGAGCATATTCCAAGCACCTGAAGGAATATGGGATTATTTGTCCAGAGTCCGTCTCGGAATATTTTTATTGCACCTGCTGCCATGATCTATTCCTTCCCGTTCTGCTGCTGATACTTCTGCAGGTTTTCTGATTCGTACAGTTCTTTGAACGCCTGCAACTCGGAGTTAAGAATGCGTTCCACTGCCATGGAGGTTTGCGTGGCGCCGGTGATGGCGTCAATGCGCTTGCCTTCCTTGGGTGAACGGCCTCCGAAGGTGATTCGTGCGTTGACCGGATCATCCCAGGCGATTGGATACCCTTGAAACTGCCCAACGAACCATTCCTCTTCAATGCGGGCGCCCAGACCGGGAGTTTCCTTCTGGTCGAGGAAACGGACATTGTAAATGGTGTCCAGATCAGGAGACAGAACCATTATCCCTTCAATCACATCCCAGAAACCCATTCCTCTGAAGATAAATCCAATCCGTTTCGGCTCGTTCTTGCTGATGTAAACATGCCAGACTCTTCCGCTTTTGACGATCTCATAGTCATCCAGGTTTTCTTCAAGAGCCTGCTCATAGCCGGTGGGAGTAGAAAGGGGAACCTCTAATTTGAATGCCGAGGTAATGATACGGTTTCGGTAGAGTCGTGCATTCATCTCCAGTTGACCCAGAGTTACATTGTGTACAAAAGACACACCCAGTCCGAAAACGCCGGAGATGAAGATCATGAACATTATAATGTATAAAGGGGAGTTTTTCTTCATGCCTTGCCCCCGACAGTTTTGCGTGCACGGATTCTTTTTATCCACAGGTCAAGGGAAGGTGCGATCATGTTGCCAAACAGCATAGCGAAAGCCAGGCCTCCAGCAAAAATAGACTGATATCGGAAGAATACCACCATAATACCTATGAATGCTCCGTAGATGTATTGAGAAAGCGGGACTTTTGGTGCACTGACCGGATCTGTCACCATGAAAACTGCTCCGTAAAGAAGTGCACCCGAAAGAAGTGAGAAGGGTACCGGTGCAGCTGTGGGGATATGGAGCACATAATGGGCAAAAAAGCTCATGACGGCAGCTCCGGAAATCATGGAAACAGTGAGGCGCCAGTTGGCGGTTTTAGTCCAGATCAGGTAAATCCCCGCCAGTATGATAAGCAGTGCGGAAACCTCCCCAACCGAACCCGCAGCGAGTACCATGGTTTGCCCGGCCTGTTCAAAAGTGGTTCCGATGTTTCCCAGAAACATGTTTACAAGATCGGTAGTGTAACCAAAATCGCGTCGTGCCCACATCGGAGTGGCTGCCGTGACTGCATCTGCTATCTGCAGACCTGCCTGGCTTATGTAGGCTGGAACAGCTGTCATTCCCGAGCTCCAGTGTGCAAACCCGCCCGGAAATGTCTTGAATGCGGGTGTAAAGGAACCGGTAATCTCCTGCGGAAAAGTAACATAGACGAACGCACGGCCAACTATAGCCGGGTTGAACACATTTTTTCCGAATCCGCCAAAAGCCATCTTTCCGAATAGAACCGCTATTATTATTCCCACGGCAGTTATCCAGAAGGGGGCGGTGGATGGCAGAGACAGTCCAAATAGTGCTGCGGTGACAAAGACTGCATAGCTGATTTTTCCATTAGCTTTTTTTGATTCCATGTACCATTCGGTAAGAAAGGCGAACAGGAAGGAAACTGCCAGCAGTGCTAAAACACGCCATCCGAAAAAAAAGATGGCTCCTGTTGCTACAGGGATCAATGAGTAAAGAACCCTGAGCATATTTTTTTGTTTGAGAAAAATCGGCCTTTTCATAATGCCTAACCTGAGACGCTGCGCCAGAATGTGAATGGGATGTAAAGAGCCTGAAGTGGCTTTCGAAAAAAAAGTGTCTAAAAACGACCTACATTTTGAGACATTTAACTATTTTCAGTAACTGATCGAAATCAACACTGAAGTAGTGATGTATCATTTAAGATAATGTTTGTAAAAGTGAGATGGTAAAAAAAAATACGCATTTTGGAAAGAGTTCGGACCTGAAGGAGGCTTTGGAGGAGATATTCCGGTCCTATCATGACCCGCAGTATCTTGGATTGGATCCCTTGATCTGCGTTCATCGCTATCGAAAGTCGTCGGATATCGAAATTGTGGGACTGTTGGCAGCAGGGTTGGCATACGGAAGAGTGGAAATTGTTATCCGCAGCATAGAGAGGGTCCTTTCAATTATGGGTTCAAGCCCCACATCTTTTGTTGCGGAGGCTTCTTTTAAAGAGAAATGCAGGCTTCTTGGGGATTTCAAACATCGATTCAATGATGGAAGGGATATAGCCACACTGCTGCAATCTGTGGCGGGGGTAACCAGGGAATACGGAACACTTGAACGCTGTTTCAGAGCAGGGCTTGAAACGAGCGGGGGGGATCTGTCGGGCGCTCTTGAGCTGTTTACCGGTGTTATTCGGGAAAATGGGCGGAAGCTTGCCGGAGAGAGAAAGAGTTTCGAGTATCTGGTGGCCTCACCGGCTGGGGGGAGTGCAGCCAAGCGGATGGCACTCTATCTTCGCTGGATGGTACGCAAAGAGGACGGAATAGATTTGGGTATATGGAAAAGTGTCAGTCCATCAGTGCTGGTGATGCCTGTTGATACTCACGTGGCAAGAATAGCCGCAGTCAGCGGTTTGAGTAAACGGAAAGTGGCGGACTGGAGAATGGCTCAGGAGATCACATCGATGCTCAGGACTTTTGATCCCGAGGATCCGGTGAAGTATGATTTTTCACTCTGCAGGGCAGGGATGCTGCATTTCCGGGGAGCTGGAGGGGATCTTGAACAGTAAGGAATTTGTTCAGAACAGAAAGTTTGTGGGAATCAGCATCAATTCCGGGCGGGTTTTCGGTACTGTGTGTCTTTATTCTTCCGAAAGAAACCGGGCGGTGACTGAGTATTCTCTGGCCACAGCTGCAGCGGTGAAGGAGGAGCTGGAGCGCTACGAGGAGGTGCTGGTTCAGTGTTCTCACGAACTTAACCGCATAGCTACGGAAGTGGCCAAGAGTATCGGAAAAGCGGAAGCTGAGATATTTCTGACTCAGAAGCATATCATGAATGATCCCAAGATTGTGGCTGCGATTCGGCAGGCAGTTGAGCAGGACCGTAAAAACCTGGAGTGGGCGGTTTCGGAGGTGTTCGGGAGTTATGAGGAGAAGTTTGCTAAGCTTGACAATGCTTATCTTCGGGAAAGGGCTGGTGATATAGGAGAGGTGAGGCGCAGGCTTCTGGGGAAGCTTAGTGACAGACGGAGCGGCTTTATCTGTCGTGGTCACAACAGCTGTTTTAGAGGTGAAAACCGCATAATCGTGGCCGAGGAGCTCACCGCCGAAATGATTGTCAATATGAATGTTGACAAGGTTCTGGCGTTTGTCACCGAGCACGGAGGAATTACCTCTCATGCGGCCATCATCGCCCGTTCCATCGGGGTCCCTGCCATCTCCGGGCTGCAGGACATAATGGATTATGTCAAGTGCGGGGATCAGGTGCTGGTTGACGGGGATAACGGTGTGGCAATAGTCAGCCCCGATGAGCAGACGCTTGCGGCGCATATTGCCGTGGAGCAGGTGGAATCGGAGATGGTGTGTATTCTGGGGTCTCCACCCGGAGTTAAAGTCATGGCCAATGCCAGCTCTATTGAGGATGTCAAGCATGCCGAATCAGTTCGGGGTGACGGGATCGGACTTTTCAGAACAGAAATTCTTTTTATCAAGATGGGTCGGCTGCTGAGCGAAGAGGAGCAGTTTGTTTACTACCAGAAAGCTGTGCAGGAGATGGGAGACAGGCCTGTGACTTTCAGGCTGCTGGATGCGGGCGGAGACAAGCCGCTTCCGTTTCTAAAGCTCAAGCAGGAGGGAAATCCGTTTCTGGGCTGGAGAGGATCCCGTTTTCTGCTGGGTAACCCGGAGATTTTCAACAGTCAGATCAGAGCTCTCGGGAGAGTGAGTCTTGGGAGTAAGATCAGGATAATGTTTCCCATGGTGGTGGATTCCCTTCAGCAGGAGCAGCTTCTCAGGGATGCCCGGGAGGTGCTTTCCATATCTAAAAGCAATGTGGAAAATATCCGGTTCGGGGCAATGTTTGAGATCCCCAGCGCTTTTCTTGAGGCTGAGGAAATTCTCAAACAGGTGGATTTCGGGAGTGTGGGATCCAATGACCTGATTCAGTATCTCTTTGCCATTGACAGGAGTAATGAACTGGTGGCCAGGGAGTATAATCCCGATCACCCCGTGCTCTGGAATCTATTACGCAATTTCGCCAGTACAGCGCGCTCCCTGAACAGGGAAGCTTCTATTTGCGGAGAGATGGCGGGAAGAGAAGGCGTTCCGCAAAAGCTTTACAATGCCGGTATAAAGGTGGTGAGTGTGGCCCCCCGGCTTATCCCCAGGGTCAGAAACGAGCTTGCGAGGATGCTTGCGGCGGAGAGTTGAATCATGCATTTTATTTTTGTGGAGAAATCTGTTTACTGAAAGGCAATTGGTTCATGACTATTACTAGAATACTGATCGTGGAGGAGAGATCCAGTGCCGCAGGGGCAGTGGTGGAGCATTTTATTCGCAAACTGGGTCCTGCGGGTGTGCAGGTGACGAGTCTTTCCCTGATTTCTGCACCTCTGGCTCCTCAGTGGTATTTCCTGACCTCGGAGGCGGGAATTGATCTGAACACATTCCGAAGCAGAAATATCGAGGATGTGATGGGGGAGATCTTTGATCTCGTATTTGTGTTAGGAGAAAAGGCCAGAGGGAGTTGTCCTGTTTTTCCGGGAGTTCCTCCTGTGATCACTTTGAACTTTTCCATTTTGAATTCTCCGGAAAAGGAACCGTTTCAGGATTTCCTCAAGGATGTTGAGCAGAGTGTATCCACTTTTTTCAAGCACGGATTTCAGCAGACAATTGAAAATCAGCGCAGGTATATGGAAGATATTCTGGACAGTCTTAAGGAAGGGATAATCATCCATGACCTTGACAGGCGAATTCTTCTGTTCAGCCGCGGGGCAGAGGCCATGACCGGGCTTAAGCGGGAGAATGTTCTGGGTAGAGATTGTCACAAAGTGATCATTCCCGGTTTCTGCGGGGATCAGTGCGCGTTTTGTGACAAGGGCAATTATGAACAGATGCCCCGGGCCAGTTACAGTACGGTATATCTTAACAGTCAAAGCGAACGGCATCAGATTCAGGTAACTCGGATTCCGGTGAAAAACGAGTGCGGGATGGTAAAAGGGGTAATTGCCTCCCTCAGTGATGAAACCCGGGTAAAGGAGCTTGAGCGGAAGCTTGGTGAGGCGGAGGAGTTTTCAGGAATAATTGGTCAGGACTACAAAATGCTGGCTATATATGACTTGATAAAAGATCTTGCCCAGAGCAGCTTTTCCGTTATCGTAACCGGGGAGAGCGGTACGGGCAAGGAACTGGTGGCTGCGGCGATTCACAATGAAAGTACCCGACGTGACAAACTGTTTGTGCCTGTAAACTGTGGCGCATTGCCTGAGGGCACTCTGGAAAGTGAGCTTTTCGGACATATCAAAGGAGCTTTCACTGGAGCCATTCGGGACAAAAAAGGACGATTTGAACTGGCGGACAAGGGTACCATCTTTCTGGATGAAATAGGTGAACTGTCTCTTCCCATGCAGGTGAAGCTGCTTCGGGTACTTCAGGAGGGGACTTTTGAACCGGTTGGAAGTGAAAGTCCCAGAAAGGTGGATGTGCGGGTGATCTGCGCCACCAATCGCAATCTCAAGGAGATGGTCGCCCAGGGTAAGTTCAGAGAAGATCTCTATTACCGCCTGGCAGTAGTTCCCATCGAGGTCCCTCCTCTGAGGGAGCGAAAAAACGACATAGCACTTCTGGTCAATCATTTCCTGAACAGTTTTTCAAGGAAACTTGGTCGGGGGGAGATGCGCATCTCCGATGAAGCGCTTTCTCTTATGATGAATTATCCCTGGCCGGGTAATGTAAGGCAGCTTCAGAATGCGCTTCAGTTTGCCCTTATCAAGTGTCGTGAAGGAGAGCTTCTTCCTGAGCATCTTCCTCCGGAACTTACAGCTGTATCTTTTCTATCACCTTCAGAGCAGGACAGGATAGGGAAAGTGGGGCGTCGTCCCAAGCTTACCGCCGAGATTGTTGATAAGGCACTTGTCAAGGCTGGGGGGAACAAGGCCAAGGCTGCACGGATTCTGGGTGTGGGACGCGCTACCCTCTATAATTTCCTCAACGGTCACAGAGAACTGGTTTCCGAGGAGATCTCCGTTTAGCAGACCTGCACCCGCAGGTCTGCCCTCAAGTAATCCCTTCGATTCATTTTTGTGCCTGAATCAAATTTGTATCAGGCACAGATTTTAGAACCCGCCCTTTTCGCTTCAAAAGTGTGCCTGACAACTCTGAATTAAACAAAAATGTCCTGTCCAGGGCATTTGCAGATCGCTTTTTCCTCAAATTCGCCTCAATTGAGCTTATGGCACGGCTGTTGCATAATTTTCTGCGCAGGTTGCAACTAGCGATAGACAAAAACAACAACGTGCTACTCTTAAGTAGAAAGGCGGTATACAAATGCACTTGAGGAAAGCGGCTTCAATTGCAGCAGTTTGTCTGGCGGCGGTCGGCGTGAATGCTGAACCTGATATGTCTTTTAGCGGATACCTGGATGCAGATGTCTGGACTGATCTGGCAGGTAACTACTTCACCAACAGTGAGTTTGATCTGGGCCTGTCACTGAAGTTTTCCGAGGAGGTGAGTGCCAACCTCTATGCCACAATCAATCAGTTGAATTCGGCATCTGGAGTGGGGCGCATTCCGGCAGGAGGAGGAAGTCCGTCAGAACGCTGGATCACTGCAAATTTCGACGGCTTTGACATTTCATACGCCAGTCCCATCGGTACCTTCAGCGTCGGAGACCTGGTGTATCAGTTTGGCGGGTTCAACTATTACTTTTACAAACGACTGAGCATGATTACCCCGGAGAATTTTACCCGTGGTGTGAAATACTCCAATACTTTCGGTCCTGTCACTCAGACACTTCTTGCCGGTGTGGCCGACATCGATAACAACAGCGGTGATGTTCTGGGTACAACCGAGTTCAGTCTTGGTGGGCAGTCGGTAAAGGCAATTTATGGTGTGAGAGGTAGTGCAATCACTAGTTTTGATGACGGATTCAATTTAGTAGGTGGTGTCGAGTATGAAGGAACACTGGGCGAGATGCTGAGCGTGAAAGCGGATGTGGGGTATCTGGGTCTGCCTGGTGAAACTCGTACCAACATATTTACTTTCCTGGTGGAGCCCTCCCTCTCTTTTGGCAAGGCTTCTGTGGCCGGAACCTTCTATGCCATGCTTGATGCAGATTCGGTCAACGATGCACTATCTGCATTGGGTCTTCCCCTTTACGGAATCGGTGATGAGATGTTCGCCTATGTGGAGCCCGGCTATTCTTTCAGTGATGTGATTGCAGCCGGTCTGCCGATTGAATACCATGCGGGACTGCTGGATGATGAAAATGACAATCAGTTCTGGGTTGTTCCCACCATGTATGTGTATCCCACAGACGGGGTTGAGTGGTGGTTGTGGGGTCAGGTAGTGGTACCTACTGCAGAGAACAGTGACCTTCTGTACGGGCTTGGCAGTGAAATTATAGTTAAATTCTAAAGTCAAGGAGAGATTCAAAATGAAACTGAACAAGTGGATGGGAATGGCCTTGCTGACAGCGGTAGCGGTAGTGCCTGTTCTGGCCCAGGACGAACCTCCTTCAGCGGAGCATTTGAAAGTAAGTATCGATACGGTCTGGACTCTTATTGCCGCTTTCCTGGTGTTTTTCATGCAGGCCGGGTTTGCCATGGTGGAAACAGGTTTCACAAGGGCAAAGAACAGTGTCAATATCATGATGAAAAACCTGATGGATTTCTCCATCGGATCGATTGCTTACTGGGTGGTGGGATTTGGACTGATGTTCGGTACCACCATCGCGGGATTCATGGGAAAAACCGGCTTCTTTCCCTCTGATGCGGCTGCCGGAACAAATGACTGGCCTTTTGCGTTTTTCATCTTTCAGACGGTGTTCGCGGCCACCGCAGCCACAATAGTTTCAGGAGCGATGGCGGAACGTACTAAGTTTACAAGCTATCTGATTTACAGTGTGGCAATAACAGCAATTATCTATCCCATATCGGGTCACTGGGCCTGGGGTGGTCTCTTTAACGGTGAAGGATGGCTTGAGAAACTCGGGTTCATAGACTTTGCCGGTTCCACGGTGGTTCACTCTGTGGGTGGATGGGCTGCTTTGGCAGGAGCAATCGTGCTCGGTCCTCGTATCGGTAAATATGCTTCCAATGGAAAATCCAAGGCTATCATGGGGCATAATATTCCTCTGGCCGCCCTGGGTGTGTTTATCCTGTGGTTTGGATGGTTCGGGTTCAATCCGGGTTCCACCACTGCCGGAACAGATCTGTCCATCGGAAGGATTGCGGTTACTACAAATCTGTCTGCTGCTGCCGGAGCAATTGCAGCGATGATCACCGCCTGGATAGTCATAGGTAAACCCGATGCATCCATGGCCCTCAATGGTGTGCTCGCAGGTCTGGTTGCCATTACTGCCCCCTGCGCCAATGTCTCTCCTCTGAGCGCAGCAATCATCGGTCTTATAGCCGGTGTGATCGTGGTCCTTTCGGTGCTTTTTGTTGACAAGGTGCTCAAGATTGACGACCCTGTGGGTGCGGTGAGCGTGCATGGCGTATGCGGAGCTTTCGGAACCCTGGCTGCAGGTCTTTTCGCACAGGAATCTTATGGCGGTGTCAACGGGCTTCTGTTCGGAGGCGGTTTCGGAGTTTTCGGAGTGCAGCTTCTGGGCGTGGTGTCGGTTTTTGCCTGGGCTTTCGGTACGGCAATGATTCTCTTTACCATAATCAAGTACACCGTCGGTTTACGAGTGAAACCTGAAGAGGAAGTGGCCGGGCTTGATATTGGTGAACATGGTCAGGAAGCTTATGCCGGGTTCCAGATCTTCAGCACGGAAAACTGATTGAAAGGATCGAGATAAAATGAAGATGATAATAGCGGTGATACAGCCAAACAGATTACCAGATGTAAAAAAAGCCCTGTTTGAGGCAAATGTAGGCAAGATGACTGTTACAAATGTAATCGGCTGCGGACAGCAGTCCGGTTACACCGAAACCTACCGGGGTAATGTGTTCGAAGTCAATCTCCTCAAGAAAATACGCCTTGAAATCGCGGTCAATGAGGATTTTGTTGACAGGACCGTGCAGGCAATTATCAAAGGGGCTCGAACCGGAAACATTGGGGACGGTAAGATTTTCATCTTTGATTTGCCTCAATGTATTCGCATCCGTACAGGAGAACAGGGGTCCGAAGCGATCGGCTAAACAAGATAGACTCCATCTTTCAGGGGTGCGGACAGACGTCCGTACTCCTGAATTTTTTTTCAGAACATGTTGAAATCCTCTATACCGCACGGTATATTAAGGGTATGAGCAGCAGAGAAACTATTCTTAAGCAGGGCCTGAGCCTTTTTGCCCAAAAGGGATACAACGCCGTAGGTGTTCAGGAGATCTGTGATGCCTGCGGAGTAACCAAACCTACTCTCTACCATTTCTTCGGGAGTAAGCGTGGACTCCTGGAGGCAATTTTCGCCAGCCATTATCCTGCGCTTCTTGAATGTGTAAAGAAGTCCTGCGAATACCATAGAGATCTCCAAATGAATCTGGAAAGGCTTGCGGCCTGTTTTTTTTCGTTCGCACTCGAGCAGCGTACCTTTAACCGGCTGTTGCTATCAGTTATCTACGCTCCGCCTGAAAACGAAGTGAGTGAAATAATTAAAGGATACACAGGTAAAATTTTCGGTTGCATAAAAACACTTTTTGTGACCTCGATTCCGGAATACGGAAACCTGCGGGGAAAGGAGCTGCTTTTGACAAGCAGTTTTCTGGGTCTGATGAGGAGCTATGTGGGGCTTTTTTTAAGCGGAGAGGTGAAGCTGGATGATTCCCTTTCCAGAAGTATTGTGAAACAGTTCATGTACGGCATTTTTTCCTGAAAAATTTTTTTCCCTTTCAGTATACCGATTGGTATAGTAAGGAGTTACTATGACTGCCTGGGTTTCTGATGCGGTGTTCTATCACATTTACCCTTTAGGTCTGACGGGTGCGCCTTCTATCAATGACTTCCGATCTTCACCGGCAAACCGCTTTAAAATACTGATGAACTGGATTGGGCATATTCACAATCTGGGGGCCAATGCTGTGTATCTGAGTCCGGTTTTTGAATCATCATCACACGGTTACGATACGGCCGACTATTTTACTGTGGACAGGAGGCTTGGGACCAATGGTGATTTAAGGGAATTTGTTGATCATTGTCATAAGAATGGCATTCGGGTGATTCTTGATGCAGTATTCAATCATGTTGGAAGGGATCACTTCGCTTTCAAAGATTTACAAATCAAGGGACATTCATCCGACTACCGGGATTGGTTTCATGTCAGATTTGACCGGAAGAGCTGCTATGGGGATAATTTCTGGTATGAGGGATGGAGTAATTATTTCAATCTTGTGAAGCTGAATATGAAAAACAGTGCTGTGCGTGAATATCTCAAAGAGGCACTGAGATGCTGGATAGATTGGTTTGATATTGACGGAATAAGGATAGATGCTGCAGATTGCATCGATAAGGATTTCTTTACAGAACTAAGAAATCATTCCAAAGCCCTGAAAGCGGATTTCTGGCTTATGGGGGAAATAATACACGGAGATTACAACCAGTGGGCCAATAGTACCCACCTGGACAGCGTGACTAATTACGAAATGTATAAAGGATTGTGGTCAAGTCACAATGACAGCAATTATTTCGAGATAGCCTACAGCGCAAATCGGCAGTTCGGCGATTGGGGAATTTACAAAAATCTTAACCTCTATAATTTTGCCGATAATCATGATGTAAACAGAGTCGCAAGCACTCTGAAAGATCGGGATCATCTCTTTACGCTCTATATTCTTCTTTTTACTCTTCCGGGGGTACCGTCCATTTATTACGGAAGTGAATTCGGTATAACGGGAGAGAAAAGGAACGGTTCAGATGCTGATATTCGTCCCTGTCTTGATCTTTCACATCTTTCTGAATCAAACAGGGAATCGAAGCTTTTAAATACCATAAAAATGCTGGCTTTGATCAGGCGAAAAGAAAAGGCTCTTCAGGAGGGTACCTATGCACAGCTGCTTGTTGATCATGAACAGTACGCATTCATGCGTAAAGAGCAGGGTTCAGCGGTTATTGTCATAGTCAACTCTTCAAAGGAACCGAAGACGGTGGGTATACCCATGCCTTCAGACTGCGGCAGGCAATTTACGGATTTAGTTAATCGAAATGCGCGGTTTTCAGTTGAAAGCGGAAAGCTCACTTTGCAAATTGAACCCTGCTGGGGAAGAGTACTGGCAATGGAGTAGAAACATAATTATTATGAGTTGTTGCCGTTTCCCTTTGAACTTCTGAATTTCCGGTAATCGATCTGCAGTTTTTCAATTTTGTACTGGATTATTCTTTTGGTGGTACCCAGGATTTTGGCAGCTTCGGTCTGGTTGCCTCCGGTATCTTTAAGGGCATCGATGATAAGCTCTCTTTCGTAGGCATTGACCCGTGTTTCAAAGTCTCCGCTTAGAGGAGTGAACCCCTGGGCGGACTGCTGAACGGAAGGGGGCATGTCGTGGCCCTCGATGACATTGGCTTCGGCGACCAGCACAGCCCTTTCGATGACATTTTCCAGTTCCCGGACATTTCCCGGCCAGGAGTAGCCGGAGAGCATCTCTATGGCGGGGGTGGAGATCCTTTCGATTGCTTTGCGGTGCAGATTGGAATACTTCTTTACAAAATGATCTGCCAGAAGCAGTACGTCAGCGCCTCGTTCCTTTAATGGAGGCAATACAATTGTGAACACATTGAGTCTGTAGAACAGGTCTTCCCTGAATTTGTTGTCAATGACATCCCTTTCCAGATCTCGGTTGGTGGCGGTGATCAGGCGCACCTTGACATGAATCGGCTCCACTCCGCCTATGCGTTGGAACTCCCTCTCCTGAATGGCCCTGAGAAGTCTCCCCTGGGCACTTGGGGACAGTTCCCCGATTTCGTCCAGGAAAAGTGTTCCGTTGTGGGCTGCTTCGAATTTACCGATGCGAGTCATGTGGGCGCCGGTGAATGCGCCTTTTTCATGGCCGAAAAGTTCGCTTTCCAGAAGAGATTCCGGGAGAGCCGCACAGTTCACCGCGATAAAGGGGCCCTCTCTGAACGCGCTCTTCTGGTGGATGGCCCTGGCCACAAGTTCCTTGCCGGTTCCGGTTTCGCCTCTTATGAGCACGGTGGTGCTTGAGGGAGCCACCTGGGCAATATATCTGTAAACTTCTCTCATTGAACCGCTGTTGCCGATCATTTCATCGGGGCGCCCACGGTTTTCCAGAATAAGTCTCAACTCGTGATTTTCCCGTCGCAGGGCCGAGAGCAGTTCCTGTTCCTTGCGGCGCTGATCCACCGTGCGTGCGATGAGGTCTGCGACGGTCTGCAGAAAGGTAAGCTCGCCCTCAAGAGTAATCTCCTCCTGCACTGCCACTCTGTCAACAGAGAGCGCTCCAAGCACCGAGGAGCCGAATTTCACCGGTACGCAAAGGAATGCAAGGTCTTCCGGCGGGATATCCTTCCTGGCGCCGGTACGGTTGAGAAAACTTTCGTCTTCCCGGATTTTGGGAACGATCACCGGTTTGCCGGTTTTGGCCACCTGTCCGGTGACCCCTTCGCCGAGTTTGTAGATGCCCCGCTGCTTTTCATTGTCGCCTATTCCATAAGCGATATCAACTACCAGTTTTTCGCCTTCGCTGGACAGGATGGAAATCATGCCTCGCTTCATGCCCGCTTGGTGTTCAAGGATCTGAAGCACTTTGTACATTATAGAATTCAGCGGTCCCCCGGCGCTGAGGATTTTGGCAATGCTGTAGAGAACCGAAAGCCCGTTGAAGCTCAGGTCTGTTCTTGATTCGGGAATATCCATAATCTGCTCCATAAAAGCCAGTTCTGTTGCGATTCAGTTTTGTACCTGCAGTTTACTCTTCGGCATGACGGCCGGACTGGCGTGCCTTGTATGCAAATACCGAGCCATATTTTATGGATCGGCTCAGATGGCCTGATTAGGCGTTTCCTTAGGTGCATATGAACGGTAATGGCATTTCAGATGAAACCGGGGAGGTACAATTTTGTAATGGTCGGGGCTGGCCGGATACAAAACTGTGGCGTTCCGAATGGCTTTACCTGCAAAACTGCTCAAATCTCTCTGCAAAGAGCATGGCACGGCCATTGCATATATTTCCCGCTCGGCCGGAATACACTTTCAAATGACAGGAGCGAATTTTCATGATTTCTGGAAAAGGTATCAGATTGACTATTGCAGCTGTGCTTTTAGGCGGGCTGCCACTTTTTGCCCAGGACGGAGGGGCTTCCATAAACGTGGTTGATACTCTCTGGGTACTCATTTCGGCGATACTGGTTTTTTTCATGAATGCCGGCTTTGCATTTGTAGAGAGCGGATTCTGCAGAGTAAAGAATACCACCAACATCCTGGCCAAGAATTTTTCCGTATTCGCCATATCTGCGGTGGCTTTCTGGGCTATCGGTTACGGGTTGATGTTCGGGACGGGCAGTAAAATAATTGGAATGAATGCATTTGTAGTGAATGAACAGACTGCCAGCCCGGTTTCAAATCTTCCCTTTTTCTCTTTTTTCTTCTTTCAGCTGGCATTTGCCGCAGCAGGTTGTTCCATTATCTCCGGAGCAGTGGCGGAGCGTATAAAGTTCGGTTCCTACCTTCTGTTCGGTGCATTCATGGTGGCATTTATCTATCCCATAGGCGGTCACTGGGTATGGGGAGGCGGCTGGTTGTCAGGGCTCGGATTTCATGATTTTGCGGGGTCGACGGTGGTGCATTCGGTGGGTGGTTGGTGTGCGCTGACAGGCGTGATGCTCCTCGGACCCCGCATCGGTAAATTCAGGCAGGATGGTTCAGCCAAGGCTATAATCGGCCATTCCATGCCTCTTGCCACTCTAGGAGGGTTCATACTTTGGTTCGGGTGGTTCGGGTTTAATGGTGGAAGTCAACTGGCCATGGATGCCAATGTGCCTCGCATTCTGTTGGCGACCGCACTGGCATCCTGTGCCGGAATTCTTACGGCGATGCTTACCGCCTACAAGCTTCAGGGAAAGCCTGACTTATCAATGACGGTGAACGGATGTCTTGCGGGGCTGGTGGCGGTGACCGCCCCCTGTGCCGTTGTTTCTCCGGTTGGTGCACTGACGATCGGGGCTGTTGCCGGGGTGCTTGTGGTGCTTGCGGTTGTCTTCTTTGACAAAATGAAGCTGGATGATCCGGTGGGGGCGCTCGCGGTTCACCTTGTAAATGGGATCTGGGGAACTCTTGCCGTAGGGCTTTTTGCGATCCCCGGTTACATCCCGGGTGTCGAGGGGCTGTTTTATGGCGGAGGCTTTCGTCAGCTTGGCGTACAGCTTCTCGGTGTTGTTACCGTCGGGGGCACAGTATTTTCTCTCTCGATTCTTCTCTGGTATGGAGTCAGACAGGTTATGGGTCTGAGGGTTTCAAGGGAGGAGGAAGTGGGTGGACTTGACGTGGGCGAAATGGGTATGGAAGCCTACAACGGATTTCAGATTTTCACAACCGAGGGATAATCCACACTTGAAAGGTGGTATGATATGAAAATGATAATTGCGGTAATTCAGCCTAACCGTCTTCCCGATGTAAAACAGGCTCTGTTTGAGGCCAATGTGGGAAAGATGACGGTGACAAATGTGATCGGTTGCGGTCAGCAGGCCGGCTATACCGAAACCTATCGCGGAAATGTGGTGGAAGTGAACCTGCTCAAGAAAATACGTCTTGAGATTGCGGTAAACGAGGATTTCGTCGATAAAACCGTGCAGGCGATTATCAAGGGTGCCCGCACTGGAAAGATCGGGGACGGGAAGATTTTCGTAATGGATCTGCCTCAGTGCATCCGTATCCGTACGGGTGAAGAGGGGGCGGCGGCTATAGGTTGATTTTAAAGAAAGCAGAGGCGCTTTCTTTTTATGAGCTCTGCACAGGTGAAATCCCGTGGACATGTAATGTGTCTGCGCAACGGAGCGCAGGGATTCCAGCAGAGTTTATTTTTTATTCAGCAGATGTTTCAGCAGGTTGTCAAGCTCCACGGTAGCCACGCTGCTTGCGTAGTCGGACATGGCGTAGGGAATGACCAGCTGCCCCTGGTGCACAAGCGCTCCGCAGGAGTAAACCACATTGGGCACATAGCCTTCCCGTTCGTTTTCGTTGGGAGCCAGCAGCGGCTCGGACAGCCTTCCGATGACTCTGCGGGGGTTTTCAAGATCAAGCAGCACAGCTCCAATGCAGTATTTGCGCATCGGACCCACTCCATGCGTGAGCACAAGCCACCCTTTTTCGGTTTCTATGGGAGTGCCGCAATTGCCTACCTGCACAAATTCCCAGGGGTAGGTCGGTCTGAGAAGCGGGATCATTTCATGCCAGAAATGAATATTGTCTGAGTACATTATATAGAGGTTTTCGTTATCCTGCCGTGAAATCATGGCATATTTCCCTTTGATCTTCCGGGGGAACAGGGCCATGCCCTTGTTCTGAGCTGCTTTTCCATTAAGAGTTATGATCTGGAAGTGTTCGAAATCGCCACTGACCATGAGCTGTGGAAGAATGGATTTGCCATCATAGGCGGTATAGGTGGCGTAGTACACTTTTGATCCGTTCTCATTTTCGAACAGCACAAAGCGGGCGTCTTCGATGCCGTTCTGTTCACTGGGCCCGGTGGGGAAGATGATCCTCTGGGAAATCTTCTGATCGGGGGAGAAGCGGATCTGGTAGTTTGAATCGGCAAGCCAGAGCATGGAATCGGCAGTGAGGTTGTTTGTATTGTCTTTATTATACTGATGTCGTTTATGGCTTTCTATGGCTTCGGCCAGTTCGTTTTTAGTAAATGTATCCTCAAGCATTTCCAGAATTTGTTCGGAAAATTCGTTGTACATGCCCATCTCTGCGAGTTTCTGGGTGAAAAGCGGCTTGTCGTAACTTGAGTTGGCTATAGGTTCGGGAGGCGTCACATAGGGTACTGCCGGGGTGAACGAAATGCGGCACTCGTTATCGATGACACCACTGCGAAAAGAGATGGAGGAGATGTGGCCTTCTCCGGTAGCTCTTAGGCTCATGATGAAGCGCAGACTTGAATCGGGCAATCCGGACTGATCGGGGTGGGGTACGATTGAGGGATTGAAGAGAGCTGCGCATTCCAGTGAATATTCGCTGGTGAAGAGTGAGCCGATAAGCAGACGCCGTTCAGCGGATGGTTCCATGTCGGTGACCAGAAAGGGACGCACCATTTCAAAATGGCGTTCAAAGATTTTCCTGATGTCGAAGTGGCGTTCCGAGAACTCCTTTATTACCTGCTCAAGCTGCTCTTTTACGGCATCTTCGGTGAGAAACATCACCCGGGAGATGATTTTCATGGTGCGGTTGCCATCTCTGGGAATGAATGGTCGGATAAGCACCCTTGAGGGATCGGGAGTGATTCGGATATCGGTTCGTCGAACGTGCAGCGGTTTCATTGAACCCCTTTTCGATGTATGATTTGAGAATTGCGATTTTTGATTTTAAACACCATTTTCTGATTTGCCATTGTTTATACCTTCAAGTGCTGATAGGTTCTCTGAAGCTGGCGATGGTGTTTTCCATTTCCTGCATTTCGGCAAGTGAAAGATAGAAGCTCAGGCTTGCCTGAGCGCCCTGGTTCTGGTTTACTCTGTCCACATGCAGCGCATCGCGGCATCCACCGGTTTTTGAATCGTAGAGAGCAAGTCCCATTTCATTTCTTCCCAGAAACCATTCGAAGGCCTTTCGGGCTTCCACAAACCAGCTGTCATTCTGGGTGGTCCGATAGGCCTCCAGGCAGGCGCTGACCATGGCACTGGCTTCGGAGGGGTTCTGATCGAAGGTGTCATTGTTTTCCTGATCTGAAGCCGGGAACACCGGCTGGTAGCAGTTTCTTGCTGATGAGTGTTCGCGGCAGAGCCACTGCAGTGATTCAAGTCCGGCTTTGAGCATGGAGGCGTGATTGAGCCAGCGGCCACTAAGTATGAGAGCGTGAGGGAGGCTGGCTGCATTTGGCCTCAGGGTGCTGTGAAACCAGGGGTGTTCGGGCGTTTGCGATTCGAGATAGAGGCGGTAGAGATTACCGGCCAGGATCTCTCGTGCGTGGTTGACCAGCCGGTCTCCGTCGAAACGGCGGAAATATTCGTGAATTCCAAGGAGTGTAAGGGCCCAGGCCTGAGGCAGGATAAAATCGTGGCAGGCCGTGAGAGCCTTTTCAAAAAGCTGTCCGGCCAGGTTCTGGAAACCTTCGTTTCGACTTCTGCCAATAACCGTTCCAAGCGACCACAGGATTTTACCGTGACTGATTTCACCTCCGTTCTGATCGAGCCAGACTCTTTCGTAGCTCAGGCAGGCACGGAACCGGCCGCTCGCTGGGTCAAAGGCGTTATTCAGGAACGCCAGATATTTATATGCCAGCTCAGATAATCTGGATGAGGATATCTGTCCTGTTTCTTCCAGAAGAACGGCGAGCATGAGCGCCCCTGCGTTGTCCTCACTTGAGTAGCCTTTAGAATAGTCTGGAACAGAATGTACGGCATGGTGCAGAATTCCTGTGCTGTCGGACATGCGGAAGAGATGATCGAGCTTGATACGGGGCAATTCTTTATTTTTCTGTTCCAGAGTGCGAGCTGTGTTGCGGGCGGGAGTCTGGGATCGCCTCACTCGAGCCTCCTCGAAAACCTTGCGGTAAAGGTAAGCCACATTGCTCCAGACCATTTCCCGGGAGAGCAGGTAGGCGTTTTTACGCATGGCATGACGTTCCGTTTCATGCTCCAGAAGGTGAATGACAGCGTCGGTGATGGCTTTGGGATCGCGGAAGGGGACCAGTACGCCGCGTTTTTCAGCCAGGAGCTCTTTTGCGTGCCAGTAGGGGGTGGAGATGACTGCCTTGCCGGCACCAAAGGAGTAGGCCAGGGTCCCGGAGGTGATCTGTGCTTCCTTGAGATAGGGGGTGATATAGATGTCGGCTGCCCCGATGAATTCCTTTAATTCTTCTGAGCTTACGAATCGGTTGTAGAATATCACGTTTTTGTCAACACCGAGATCTTCGGCCAGGTATTGAAGGCTCAGGCGATAGCTTTCTCCTTCGTGGCGAACAAGGTTGGGGTGGGTGGCACCTAAAATAATGTAGACCACATCGGGATAGCGGGATATCACTTCAGGCAGAGCCTTGAGCACGTTTTCTATTCCTTTATCGGGGGAGAGGAGGCCAAAGGTGAGCAGGACTCTTCTGCCTTCAACACCGAACAGGTCTTTATAGAAATTGGGGTCCACGAAAGGCACATCCATGATGCCGTGGGGGATCAGGGCTACTTTGCGGTCGGGGACGCTGTAGATTTCTTTTAGTATGGAATGGGCCCTCTCGGTCATCACCACCAGTTTGTCTGAGAGGCTTATGAGCTGATCCATAACCCGGTTCTGCTGGTCGTTGGGTTCGGTGAGCAGGGTATGCAGGGTGGTGACCACGGGCATTTTGAGGCTTCTCAGGAGGGTGAGGACGTAACTTCCCGCAGTGCCTCCGAAGATGCCGAATTCGTGCTGGATGCATGCCACATCAACGTTGCTGACGTTGAGAAAGTCGGCCGCCCGCTGATAGCTTCCCAGGTCTTTTTCCCTGATTTCGAAGCGGACCCGCTCGGGGTATTCGTAGCCGATTTCGGTATCGGTTACCGGAACTGAAAAACACTGGATTTCCGGAAACAGGGAAGCCATGGATTCGCAGAGGCTGGTGGTGAAGGTGGCGATGCCGCACTGGCGGGGCAGATAGTTGCCCAGAAAGGCGACTTTACGGATTCCGGGTTGCGTGTGCATGACAAATTTATGGCCTTTCTTGAAAATTGCATATCGGCTGCGGTGGCGGAGTACAGTGAGTGCATGTTGCTCGGGAATATTTCCGCCCGGTTTTCAGAGAAGAAGATGATTGCAACAATCGTGCCTGGAGGTTTTCTGACTTCGGGTTTTCAGGCATGCCGATTGCAGCTTCACTGCAGGTAGTAAGCTGGCCAAGTCTTTGTCAGTGTGCTCATACAGCGATTATATTTAAAGGTCACCTTCATGGACTACCCTGGTGATCATCATCAATAAAACGAGGAGATACTGTCATGTGCGGAATAGTGGGCTATATAGGGAAGCGGGAAGCATATCCCATTCTCATAGAGGGGCTTAGTGCTCTTGAGTACCGGGGCTACGACAGCGCGGGCATCGCCCTGTGTTCATCATCCGGGCTTTCCGTGCATAAAGACAAGGGCAAGGTGGACCATCTGCGGGAGATCACCCGTAAATGCGAGCAGGCGGCCACCACCGGTATCGCTCATACCCGCTGGGCCACCCATGGTGCCCCCAATCAGATCAATGCTCATCCTCACTGCGATCATCAGGGAAAAATCGCGGTGGTGCATAACGGCATTATAGAAAACTACTCCATTCTCAAGCAGAAGCTTGCCAAGGAAGGGGTGAAGTTCGTATCCGAAACTGATTCGGAGGTGCTGGCTCAGCTTATCGGTAAATACTACACCGGTGCCGACCTAACTGCAGCTGTTCGTCGTGCTCTGGCGGAAGTGGAGGGAACATTCGGTATTGCGGTCGTGGCCAAAGACAATCCGGGAGTGATTGTGGGTGCCCGCCGGGGGTCGCCTCTGGTGGTGGGGGTGGGAGAGGATGAGCTCCTTCTCGCCAGTGATGCATCGGCCATCGTGCGTCACACTAAGAAAGTCATCTACCTTAAAGACAACAACCTCATCGAGCTTCGTCACGGGGAGTATGTCACCACCACTTTAGACAACCGAAAAATCACCCCTGAGGTGCAGAGCCTCGACTGGGATGCCGATGCACTGGCCAAGGGCGGTTTTGATCATTTCATGCTCAAGGAGATTTTCGAGCAGCCCGAAACGGTTATGAACGCCATGCGGGGACGTCTTCTGGTGGAGGAGGGTACGGCCAGACTCGACGGGCTCAACCTGGTACTTCAGGAGCTTCGTCAGATCCGCCGAATCATCTTTGTGGCCTGCGGGACTTCCTGGCATGCCGCCCTGGTGGGGGAATACATGATAGAGGAGATTGCAGGTATTCCGGTTGAGGTGGAGTATGCTTCCGAGTTCCGTTACCGCAACCCCATCATAGATCCTCATACTCTGGTTTTTGTTATAAGTCAGTCCGGTGAGACTGCCGACACTCTTGCCGCTCTGCGCGAGGCCGCTCACAAGGGGGCCACGGTGCTAGGAATCTGCAATGTGGTGGGATCCACCATTGCCCGGGAGACTCACGGGGGTGTATACCTTCACGCCGGACCTGAAATCGGGGTGGCATCCACCAAGGCTTTCACTTCTCAGCTCACTGTTCTCAGCCTTCTTACCCTTCTTCTGGGGCGCATGCGGCGCATCTCCCATTCCGAGGGCATGACCATTGCCCGGGCCCTGGAGCTCATTCCCAAACAGGTCCAGAAAATCCTCAAACAGAATGAACACATTCAGGATATCGCCCGGATCTACGCCAAGCACAAGAATTTCCTTTACCTGGGTCGCTCCTACAATTTCCCGGTGGCACTGGAGGGGGCACTCAAACTCAAAGAGATTTCCTACGTTCACGCGGAGGGCTACCCCGCTGCCGAGATGAAACACGGACCCATCGCCCTTATCGACAAAGACATGCCGTCGGTGGTACTGGCCCTCAAAGACAGTGTCTACGACAAGGTGATCTCAAACATCCAGGAGATCAATGCCCGGGGGGGCAAGGTGATCGCGGTGGCCAGCGAGGGGGACAAGGAAATTGAAAAGTTTGTGCATCACGTGATTTATATTCCCAAAACCATACCCATGCTCAGCCCGCTGCTTTCGGTAATTCCGATGCAGCTGCTGGCCTATCATATCGCCGCTTTCAGAAACTGCGAGATAGACCAGCCCCGCAACCTGGCCAAGAGCGTGACCGTGGAGTAAGACACAATGCGGCCGGCAAGTAATCTTGCCGGCTCCCGTTTCGAAATTTGGCAGGGCACTATAATGAATATCCGTTCTCTTTTCTGCGAGCAGGCGCCTCGACCGGTGGGTCCTTACAGCCAGGCGGTGGAGGCATCCCCTTTTATTTTCATTTCCGGACAGATTCCTCTGGACCCCCAAACTGGTGAAGTGGTGGGACAAACCACCGCCGAGCAGGCTCTGAGATCCCTCAAAAACATTAACGCCATTCTTGCTGCTGCCGGCCTGGATTTTTCCAGACTGGTCAAGGTGACCGTGTTTTTGCGGCACATGGCCGATTTCGCCCAGTTTAATGAAGTGTACCAGAAGGAGCTTGGCGGTGCGGCTCCGGCCAGAAGTGTTGTGGAGGTATCCTCTCTTCCTAAAGGGGTACTGGTGGAGATTGAGGCGGTGGCATGTCGGTAAAGCAGGAGTACGAGGTTCATCTGGATCTTTTCGAGGGGCCGCTGGATCTGCTTCTCTATCTGGTGAACCGTGCTGAAGTCAGCATAGTGGATATCAAGGTCTCTCTTATCGCCGCTCAGTATCTGGAATACATCGATCTCATGCGGGAGCTCAACATAGATGTGGCCAGCGAGTATCTTCACATGGCCGCCACTCTGGTGCGCATAAAGGCCCGGGAGCTTCTTCCGGACAGCCCTCCGGAGGAGGGAAGTGAGCTGGAGGAGGGGATCTACAATCGCGATCAGCTTATCGCGCAGCTTCTTGAATACAAGAAATTCAAGGAGGCTGCCGGCACGCTCAAGGTGTTTGAATCGGAGCAGTTCGGAGCCTTTTCCAGGGGAAGGGGCGAGGAGATCGAGAGCGGAAGCGAGGATCAGGAGGTGACGCTTGGGACAGTGGGGGTGTTTGATCTGCTCACTGCTTTCAGGCGTATACTTTCGCGGGTGCCCACCCAGGAATACCGTCATGTGGTGGCGGTGGATAACTGTCGTCTTGACGATCGCATCGAGTATGTGCTGGCGCTGGTGAGCGAGGCTAAAGGCGAGGTGCGTTTTGAGGACCTTTTTGTGGATGATTACCGCAAGATGGTTCTGGTGGTGACGTTCATGGCCATGCTTGAGCTTGTTAAAATGAAGCGGATCGGCTTGAGGCAGGAAGAGGCGTTTGGCAGCATATTTGTATTTTCTAGAGATGATGAGCCGGAGGAGGAAGTGACTGGCGGGCAGCAATTGAATGGCGAACCGCAGGGGGAAGAGTCTAATGGCCAGCAGGAGGAGGAACAGTGAGTGATTCAGAGCTTGAGCAGCAGATAGAAGATCAGTCCGCCGGGGAAAACCAGCCGGAGGCATCTGCTGATGAATTGCGCATTCTGGAGGCGCTGCTTTTTGCTTCCGAAGAACTTCTCACCCCCGCCAGGCTCAAGACCCTGCTTCCCGGGGAGCCTGATGCCCGGCGTATCAGAAAAATGGTGGATAAAATCAACGTGCAGCTCCAGAAGGAGCGCCATCCGTTTGAAATCGCGGAGCTGGCGGGTGGGTATCAGTTCCGTACCGTCTCCTTTTATCATCCCTGGGTAAGAAAACTCAACAAGGAAAAGGCTGCCAAAAAGCTCTCCATGCAGGCACTTGAGTGTCTGGCCATAATTGCCTACCGCCAGCCCATAAGCAAGGCGGAGGTGGAGGCTATAAGAGGAGTCGTGTCCGACGGAGCCATGAAGACTCTGCTGGAGAAAAAGGTGGTGAACATTTCCGGGCGAAGCGACAAGCCCGGTCGTCCTCTTCTTTACAGTACCACTCAGGAGTTTTTAAGGTATTTCGGTCTTAACAAAATCGCCGATCTCCCTCGCATCGAAGAATTTGAAGCACTGGCCAGGGAAAAAATGGAAGAGCTTTCCCTCGAGGAGCTCAAGAGCCCCGGGGAGCAGACACCGGATGGTGATTCGGAAAATTCTGAAATCGGGGAAGCGTCCGGGGAATCAGAGGAGCAGTTTTCCTCCGAAGAGCACGCAACCCACGAACCCCCTGACCAGGAATCCGCTCTACAGGATGATAATCAGGCGGTTTCAGGGCAGGAAAGTGAAATCGGGGAGGAGCAGAAGTGAAAAAGCAGGATTCTCAGCAGATCTCCTTTTTCCCTCAGGAGCCGGTTGCGGTATCCTCCGATCTCACGCCGCTCATGAGACAATACTGTGATATCAAGGCCCGCAACCCCGATACTGTGCTTCTCTATCGCATGGGGGATTTCTACGAGCTGTTTTTCGAAGATGCCAAGATCGCCTCAAAGGTGCTGGGACTCACTCTCACCAGCAGAAACCACGGAGGAACAGACAGCACACCTCTGGCCGGGTTTCCTCATCATGCGCTCGACCGCTACGCTAATCGTCTTGTGCGGGCCGGTTATAAAATAGCCATCTGCGAGCAGACGGAAGATCCCAAACTGGCCAAGGGCATTGTGAAGCGGGATGTAGTGGAGGTGATCACTGCCGGTACCGCCACCGAAGATAGTTTCATCGAAGAAAAGGTGAATAATTTTATTGTGGCCCTGTCCATACAGGATCAGAGTGCTGGGCTTGCGGTGTGTGATCTTTCCACCGGGCTTTTTCAGGTGGAGGAGCTTTCCCTTCCAGAACTCGACAACGAGCTTGTCCGGATAGATCCATCCGAGATACTGCTGTCCGATGCTCCCGAGGTGCAGGTGCCCTCTTATGTGCGCACCACCTATAGAAGCGTGCTTACGTCCCGCTACGACGGCTGGAAGTTCACCTACGATAACGCCTGTGAGGCAATCTGTTCTCATTTCCATATTGTATCGGTGCAGGCCATGGGTCTTGAGGGCTATAGGGAAGGGGTTTCGGCTGCCGGGGCGCTGCTTCAATATCTCAAGGAGCAGAAGAAAAACGATCTGCGGCACATTTCCTGCATTGCTCCCCGATCAACAGGTCACTCTGCCGAACTTGACCCCTCCACTATCAGAAATCTTGAACTGTTAAAACCCATGCAGACCGAGGATACCGGCGGAACTCTCATTTCGGTGCTCGATCAGACCAGTACCGCTATGGGCGCCAGACTTCTGCGGCGCTGGATTACTCATCCTCTGCGAGATGTGGCAGCCATAAACGAGCGGCTCGACTGTGTGCAGTGGTTCAGAAATGACCTGTTCGCCCGGGGTGAAGCGGAGCTTTTTCTAAAGCGGGTGGCCGACCTCGAGCGACTCATTTCCCGGGTCACTTTCGAGAGGGCCAACGCCCGCGACCTCAATGCTCTTAAAAGTTCCTTCGAGGCGTTTCCCTCACTGGTGCGAACTCTCAGTTCCTGCCCGGTGCCCCTCATTGAAAACCTCTGCTGTGATCTCACCGGCTTTGAGGAACTTTCTGAGCGCATCGGTTCCACTCTGGTCGATAATCCTCCTCTGTCGGTAAGAGACGGGGGGATAATCCGGCCCGGTGTGGATGCGAATCTCGATGAGATACGGGACGCATCGGTCAATGGCAAGCAGTGGATCGCCCGTCTTCAGGAGACCGAACGTCAGCGTACCGGCATTTCTTCTCTGAAAGTCGGATTCAACAAGGTGTTCGGATATTACATAGAAGTGTCCAAATCCAACATGGATTCGGTGCCGGAAGACTACATCAGAAAGCAGACCCTGGTCAATGGCGAGCGCTTTATCACCCCTGCACTCAAGGAAATGGAAGCCAAGGTGCTCGGGGCTGAGGAGAAGCTCGGGGTGATCGAATACGAGATTTTCTCTTCTCTGCGTAAAGAGGTGGCTTCCCGATGCCAAAAAATTCAAGCAGCTGCCACCGCAGTGAGCACCATCGATGTGTTTGTTTCCCTTGCCAGGGTGGCCCTCGAGAACTCCTATTGCCGACCTGAACTTGGCGAACACACCGATCTTATCATCAAAGATGGTCGTCACCCGGTGGTGGAGCGCATGTGTCCTTCAGAACAGTTTGTACCTAACGATACCGAACTCATCCAAGACGAATCTCAAATTCTTCTTATTACCGGACCCAACATGGCTGGTAAATCCACCTATCTTCGCCAGAATGCACTTATTGCCATCATGGCCCAGATGGGGTCGTTTGTGCCTGCATCCAGGGCTCAGATCGGGGTGGTCGACAAGTTTTTCACCCGGGTGGGAGCTTCCGACCGGCTGGCCAGGGGGCAGAGTACATTTCTTGTTGAAATGATTGAGGTGGCCAATATTCTCAATAACGCCACCGACAGAAGTTTTGTACTTCTAGATGAAGTGGGAAGAGGAACTTCCACCTTTGACGGCATTTCCATCGCCTGGGCGGTGGCCGAGTATCTTCACGAAAGCGAAAGCCGGCATGCCCGCACCCTGTTTGCCACTCACTACCACGAACTTGCAGAGATGTCTCTTCTTTACCCCCGCATTCACAATCTGCATGTAAAAGTAAAGGAATGGAATGATCAGATCATTTTCCTGCGCAAAATAGACAGCGGTTCCTGCGATCATTCCTACGGTATCCAGGTGGCTCGTCTGGCCGGGGTTCCAAAAACGGTTATCCTGCGCGCCCGGGAGATTCTCACCAATTTGGAAAACATGGAACTCACTCCCGATCACAAACCGGTTTTGGCCCGTAAAAAAGGCAGTGATCAGGAAACCGCCGAAGCGGTGCAGCTCAATGCCTTAGATGCCCATGCTCTGGAGATCGTATCACTGTTGCGCACACTCGACATAAATGCCCTCACTCCCCTCGATGCTCTCAACGTGCTTTCTGATCTCAAGGGGAAACTCTGAAAAGACAGCTTTTCTGAAACGGGCAGCAAAAGAAAACGGCCCGGCAAACCTTGTATTTGTCGGGCCGCATTTTTGTCGAAAAGGCTGGGCTTCGTGCCTATCAGCGCACGTTCTGAATCGGAATATTCATTTTCCCGCTTTCGCTTTCCACTCGGACCAGAAACAGACCGCTCGGCAGCTTTGATCTGTCAATAGTTATCTGTCCGTTTACACTCATGTTCTGCTTTGTCATCACAGCTCCTCTGGCATTCACCACCGTCACTCTTGCGCCGCTAATGGAACGGGGGAAAGTGATGTGCAGGAAATGACCCTGTGTCTTAAGAGAATAGCTGCGGTTGTGTATGCGGTTAATCACATACGGCAACTGGGAAGGAATGTAATCCGGAGGGGAATCGTAAAGCGCGCTCACGTTTCCGGTAAAATACATGTCCTGCATTATTATGGCATTGGTGGTGCCGTCCGGCTTTTGAATCTGAAAACGGATGGCGGTGATTTTCTGCATGGAGGATGTGATGTTCACGCTTCCACCCCATCTCTGTACAAATCCGCTTAGAGGAAGACGGTATTCCTGTGCGGAGGATGTCAGGCTTATGGTATCCACGAAGAAGTTGTGGTCTCCAATGTCACTTGTGATAAGCTGCACCTGCACTTCCAGGGGGGACTGGGATCTGGCGGTGAAGATGATTGAGTCGATGCCGCTTAAGTCAAGGTTTCCTGTGGGGGTGGTGCAGTTCCATTCAAGGGCCGCATAGGGATCGTAGCCGAGACGACTTCCTCCGTCAAGTTTGAATCCCCAGTTTACCCAGGCTTTGCCGTTTTCGTTTGTCACTTCGAAACGGGTTACGGTGGAGAGTCCCGGTTTACCCTCATGGGAGTCAAGGTAGCTGGTCCATTCTTTACCGATGTAGGGTGTGAGATTCATGTCGCTGAAATCATCAACCAGCAGGCGGGTGCCGTGCATGAGATCCATGGATTTGCCCAGCCATACTTTTTCGGTAACGGGCGTAGTCATTCCCTTGGCGCTGATAGTTACGTTATAAACACCTTGAGGCATATAGGTTCCGCTTTCGGAAAGGCCATACCAGAGAAATTCCAGAGTATCGGAATTGCCGTTCAGGGTGATAGCGTCTTCGCCGTTTTCAAGTTTCAGTTCCACGGTCCAGCGGGCAGGCTTGTTGAAGATACCGCGAATGTGCAGCGGTTCTATGCTTGCATTTATATCTCGGGTGTTAAGATGCGGTTCCGTGATCCAGGCAAGCGGCTTTGTGGGATCAGGATCTTTGAAGTCCTCCCACAAGTTGGTGAATACTCCTCCCAGCACCGATGCCCCGAACCAGGCCAGAAACTGATCGAAATACATTTCATTATGCAAAGTGTCTTCGTTGTTTGCATCACTTGCCTTGCCCCAGAAATCCGCTCCGGGAGTGTAGAAGTCGTTGAGCAGTTTTTCGCTGAAGGGTTCTGCAGCTTCCGGACCGCCTGAAGCCATTGCGGCACAGGCCCACATGCCCAGAGTGAGATGGCTGTATTCAGTGCGTTTCCTGGTAACCCCGTTACCCAGTTCGAACTCATCTGTTACCGGAAGAGTGTTTCCGTTCATCTGATAAAAGTTGGCCTTTTCGGGAGTGTTTACAAATGCGTAAGCGTTGTCCAGAAATACTTTTGCTCTGGGTTCCCCGTACCACAGGTAGTCCACTCCAATGCGCCACTGCACCCGCACCGCATCCTTGTAGAGAGCATCACCGTCGAAATAGGCATTGTACCCTGCCCCACCGGTGGTTTTGCCGTCAATGCTGCACCAGTCGGGAACCAGACCGTTTGCGTAACCGGGTGATTTGGCTATAACCTGATAGCTTGCATCGATAACGGACATCCAGGTGTTTTTCTGTTCAGGTTCAAATTCCGCGAATACTCTGTAGTGGCCGGGGGCGAAATAGCCGGGGTTAAGGCACTCTTTTCCTCCCCACTGTCCGGGCATGAGGTATTTACCATCGGCAAGCATGGTGCCTCTGATAGCCCCCAGCAGGTCTTTGGCTCTGGAAACATAGGTGGCACCCTTACTAGATGTAAATGGTTGCCAAATGCCCTTTTTCACCAGCAGGTCGGCATAGATAAGCATGAGGGCGATATCCTGGTCGGCATCAGAGGCGGCTCCGGTGCCGATTTTGGTTCCGCTGGTCCCCACTCGCCAGTCGTAGTAGCCGGCGCTGTTGTACATGTACTTTTCACCGGCATCCCAGATCTTATTGAAATAGGTCTGATCGTTTGCGTAAAGTGCCAGGATCATTCCGTAACCCACTCCTTCACTGACTGCATCTCCGGGGATTTCACTTTTAGGTCTGTGGACCAGGCCTGTGGAGTAGGCGTCGATATTGCGTTTTTTAATGCCCTGCCAGGTTTTGAGAAGAACAGTGTCCAGGGGGGTTGAGACTTTGGGCAGTAAGGTGGGGAGGGGAAGAAGCTGGGCGGAGACCAGCGCTGGTACTGCAAGAACCAGGAAAAAACGTTTGAGTCGGCCTATCATCGGGAGATCTCCTCGTAGGACTGTTAGGGTTTTAATTTAAACGATTAACAAAATGGCAAATCCCATATTTTATTATTAGTGGAAGCGGGAAGGGTTTAAGTTCTGCTCGAGGAAGAAAAACTTGGAATACACTAAAAATGAGTAAGGGATGTTCCTGTCTTCAGTTCAGGACATCAAAAATTAGCAGTCGGCACTTGAAGCGGGGGGGATTTTCAGCTCTTCTCTTTTTGTATTGCCTCAGGGGTGGCCAGGTCCAGAATGTTTTCTAAGGATAAAGTGGCTTTCCAGTTCCGCTGTACATTCTCCACCTGATCCTCAAAAACCGGGGCCTCGGTTTTCCAGAACAGTCCCACATCAATGGGACTTTCTGCAATCCTGTCATAGTCGACAGCTCGGGAAGCCGCCTCCATTGCCGCTGAACGGTCGGAAACGTCATGTTTTTTATCTTGAAGATTGGAAACCCTTCCCAGGATCTCTTTTGCAGGTTCCCTGCTGCCGAAACTTTTGCAGGGAGCTAGAATCTCCACCAGGGAAAACCCTCTGTGATCGAAGGCCTCACCTATGCATTCTGCTGTATAATTCTTATCAAACGCAACGCATCGGCTCACGTGTGTAGCTCCGCAGGCAATGGCAAATTCCGGCACATTGAGCGGCGCACTAAGCTTGCCGAAGGGGGTAAGCGTTCCCTGATAGCCCACCGGTGAGGTGGGGGATGCCTGGTTTTTGGTCATGGCATAGGAACGGTTATCAAGACAGAGCACGGTTATGTTGAAGTTTTTGCGGGCGGCGTGCACGAAGTGGGCGGCACCGATGGAAAAAAGGTCGCCATCACCTGCCACTACCATAACCGGGATATCCGGCCTGGCCAGGCGTGCACCTATGGCCACAGGTAAAGCTCTTCCGTGAAGCGTGTGCATGCCGAAAGTATTGAGAAACAGTGGAAGTCTCGAGGAACATCCGATACCGGATACAATGTTGACTTTCAGGGGATCGGTTCCCCTGAAGCTGAGACAGTCGCCCAGAGCTGCCATTACTGAAAAATAGCTGCATCCTTTGCACCAGGTCGGTTCCAGACAGTTCTTGTATTGATTTGACGGATGAGTCATGCCGGTATCTTCTCTCTGTAAAACTGGTAGAGGTTCTCCGCAATCTCTTCACTGGTGAACGGTTCCCCTCTGTATTGGGTGATGGGGTGGGTTGCGAGCCCGGTGTTCATGCGGATGAGGGACGAAAGTTGACCTGTGCAGTTTGATTCCACAGTGGCTATGTGACCAGTTAAAAGCGACATCTGTTCATATAACTTTAAGTCAACCGGAAAGAGAACTCTGGGGTAGAGTGCCGCCACCTTTAATCCCCGGTTTCTGAGTTCCTTTACAGCTTCTCTGGTGACTGATGCACTGAGTCCCCATGAGATTACTCCAATATCGGCCTCTCCCGGTGAAATCCCCTGAGCATCCCAGATCTGGAGATGTCCAGTTTTCTGCGGCAGGTCCTGCAACTTGAGAGAACGCCTGCGCATTTGTGAGGAGCGGTTTTCCGGGCTGTTGGCCGGAATGGAGTACTCATCATGTTCAACGCCGGTCACTCTGTAGCTAACCGGGGAAATTCCGGGAACTGGCATGGCACAGGTCTGTGTCGATTCCAGATTGGATCGCTTGTAAAGCCCTCTGCTGTCTGATTCTTGGGAAAGACAAACCTGTCTTGCCACTGAGGCAACTCTGGTGGGGTCGGGTCTCTTCACAGTCGTTTTAAGGTGCCCGAGGGCGCTGTCTGAAAGGAGAATTACCGGGCACTGGTAGTGATCGGCCAGATTGAAGGCTTCCATGGTAAGGTAGAAGCAGTCTTCCACAGATGTGGCCCCCAGTACAATGCGCTGACCCTCTCCGTGGCCTCCCAGAGCTGCCGCAAAGAGGTCATCCTGACTGTGTTTGGTGGGCATGCCGGTGGAGGGGCCTGCACGCTGGACATCCACAATCACTGCCGGGAGTTCGGTCATGGAGGCGTACCCCAGAAATTCCTGCATGAGCGAAAGTCCGGGACCGCTGGTGGCGGTCATGGCGCGGCTTCCGCTGAAAGATGCTCCGATGACTGCACCCAAGGCGGCGATTTCATCTTCGGCCTGGTAGGCAAAACCTCCCAGAGGTGGAAGGTAGCTTGATAGATGGTCTCCAATGGCGGTGGCCGGAGTGATGGGGTATGAGGCGTATATTTTACATCCTGCAGAAAGAGCCCCCAGTGCCACAGCATGATTTCCATCGAGTATTACCCGGTCGGACCGGGTGGTATCGATATCCGGCAGCATACATTCAGGGATTCGGATGTCACCGTTTCTGAGCTGTTCATAGCCGCTTTCCAGAACTGTGCGGTTCTGTTCTGTAAGTTCCGGGTCTTTCTTCCTTAGTTTTTCGGTGATGATTTCAAAGATCAGCTCTTTGGGAATACCCAGCAACCAGGCCAGTGCCCCCAGTGCAAATGATGAGCGGAGAGGGGTTTGTGACCGGGTATGAATACAGAGGTGGAAAGGGAGTTCTGCAATTATGGAATTATGCCGCGTAATGGTTCCCTGGTCGAGGGAAATCTCCAGGTCAGGGATGCTGCTTGGGGCCCACTGGGAAGCCGTGGTGATTGAGACCAGTGCACTGCAGGAGCCGCCCCTGATTGTGGGGGGGAAATTTTTTAGTACCGATGAATGATAGCCCAGGCGCGCAGCGGCATTCAAAAGCGTTTCCCCGGCCGAGAGAATCCCGTCTCCGGCCTCTCCGGAAAAGAGTACCTTTAAGAGAATGGGGATTTCAGCAGTATAGGTTTTCATGGGGCTCCTGAATTAAATATAAGCAAAAATAAGTTTAAGAGATTGATTTTTCCGGTTTTCTTTTACGTTTAGTTCTGCTGGATTATTGAGGGGTGTTGAAGTACTTTCCGGCACAAAATAAAAAAGGGAAAGCATTCGCTTTCCCTTAAGTCGTAATCTGCAAAAATCTATCATTCGTATTTCTTCTTCTTGAACTTGGCAGGTACTTCGTAAATCCCCTCCGGAGCGGTGTCCTCTTTCATCTCCACAACTTCCATGGTTGATCTGGATTCCTGACCCATCATCTTGCTTTGGGATGAGGTATACACCACGTAACCTTTAATCTTTTCCGCTTCGCGCATCATTTCCGCACCCAGCTGCTTTAAACCGGGATTCTGGGCCATGAACGCTGCGCTGAATTTCTTCACCAGATCCTGGGAAATCTTTATGTCCTCGGTAACCCACATTTCGCTTGTGGTCTTTCCACCGGTCATCTCCACAGTCTGGTTGTATTTGGTGCAGTTCCAGTCGCGGATCTGTTTTGTTTCGGTTGTGGGTTCCACAGTCACTTTCATTTTCAGCATGTTGGCAAACATCCCCGGGAGAGCCGCTGCCGCTTCCTGCTGTTCGTTTGAACCGTCGGTGGGGATGAGAGTGGAGAGCGGGATTTCCACATAGGTTTTTTTCTTGGTATCAATTGCCCAGGCAACATCTTTATCCAGACGGACAATCATTGTCGACTCTGTCCCTTGAGAAACCATCTTGTCTTCGGCGATCCAGACCGTGGTCTCCTCGGTAGTGGTTTTCTCCTTCTTGCCACTTACGGTTGTGGTCTGCTGTTTCATGAAAATGTCTGCTGTAGCGATAGTGCTCATGATGCAGATGGCGGATGAGAGCATAACAAGCGATCTGTTCATAAAACTACTCCTTTTTGGGTATACTGAAGTTCTGGAATGGACGGAATAAATATAAATGTTTGGGTAAAGATGTGTGGGTTTTGATTGAAGGTTGATTATGGTCGAAAGCTCAGTTGGCCGTATCTTTGCGTTTTACAGGTATTGGCAGGTGTGGTTATTAAAGGGAGTATCTATGTTGAAAATTTTAATGGCTCTTGCCCTGATTGCTGCAGTGGGTATTGGTTGTTCCTACCGAAGTCTCTACAGAAATCCAATGGAAGACGGCTCCGGTTTCGGCTCCCTCGATCATGATGGAAACAACCACCTCGATCAGGATGAATTCTGTATGGCAATGGAAAATGTCTTTAGCCTCTGGGATACCAGTGACAACAACTACCTAGACCCTGATGAACTCGGTGCCGGTCTTTTTTCCCTTTTCGATGACGATCAAAGCGGGTATCTCACTTCAGCAGAATGGGAGACACTCAACAGTGAGACATTTGCCTCCCGATTCTCCTTTTCTCAATGGGATGTAAATTTCGATAATATTATTACTCCCGATGAGCTTTCCATCGGGTTAAATAATAACAGTATTGCAGCAAAATGGAGCGGTGGTTCGCCCAGTCTCGATCGCCAGGGATTCTGCAAAATGAACTTCTTCATGGCCGATATTGATGAAGACAACCAGATTAGTCAAAGTGAATGGGATGGCTATTCGCAGTATTTTCGCTGATTGTTTCAGAGGAGGAGGGGAATTGTGCGGAAACTCAGGGAGTCTGCAGCTTTAATCATGTTAATGGTTATCGATGTCTATTCGCAAATTTTAGATTCTAATGTCAATGTGGAAAATCAGGGCACAAGCTGGGCGTTCTGGCTTTTCTGGGCTGTGCTAATGGCTCTTTTCATCTACTTTACCATCTGGGCGTTTCGCAGGGGACCTAAAAAAAAACAGGGCACCTGAAAGCGCGCCAACATCATTTCACAGGGTGAATTCTCCTTCCTCAATATCAACGTACTTGATCCGCTTGCAATAAACGATTCTCTTCTGAAATGGACCATGATGCTCATTCGTGCCAGAAGATCCTGCCCTGGAATCGGGTCCACTCACATCCCCATCATCGAAACCGGTTCTCGGGGACAGCTCCCTCTTTATCGGTGACATCAGATCGTGGTGGATCTTGAGCCCTACGGTTTACTTGTGGCTTTGTCTTGAGCAGGTGCAGTGAGGCTAAGGGGCCCGGTTTTAGTGATGAATCTGTTACTCTTACTGGTCTGTTTTTTGCACTTTTTGGAAAAGACCCCGATCAGAGTTCATTAGAGGCTCTTATGAAAAAGGTTTTAAGAATAATCGCTTCAGTCTTCCTCTGGATACTGGCAATCCTGGCAGAACTTTATCTGCTTCTGCTGGCAGTTATCCATATCCCGCCAGTTCAGGATTATCTGCTCTTCCTGGTTGAAAAACCACTCAGTCAATCCGTTCAGGGAAAGGTCAGAATCGGTTCATTCAGAACCAATCTTTTAAACTCCATTACTTTCAACAGAGTACGTGCATTCTCCGACGGAAGTTCCGATTCCCTTTATATAGGGAAATTGCACCTCGATTATTCACTCAGTGCCCTGTTTAACCAGGAAATCCGTTTTGATCTGGTGGGGGGTGAAAACGGTGAGCTTAATCTTATACGCAATGCACAGGGAGAACTGCTGTTTCCTCTGCTTCCCAAAGCAGGGAGAAGAAGAGCTCAGCCTGACACCGTGAAAGGGCTGATCCCCGGACCCTGGGAACTGGTTTTTGATTCCGCCTATCTTAAAAACTTCGACATCGCTTATAACGACCGGGCGCTCGATCTGACCTCTTCTGTCTCTTCTTTGTCCGGAGGAGCCCAGGTATACAGTTTCGATTCGATTCAGGGATGGCTCTCCTCCAATCAGGCAATGTTAAAATCGCCCTGGTGGAGCGGCACCTTCGACACCTTGCGGCTGGCAGGCATCAGAAATGATTCCCTGATCAAGCTTGACCAGTTTCTTCTTCATGGTGAAAGTGCCACCCTTGAACTGTCCGGCCTCGCACCGCTTTCCCTGACGTCTCATTACGATGTTTCAGGAACTGTATCTGCCGAGCTCATTCCCTTGGATCGGTCCCTCTTTCCAGATCAGAATGCCATGGCCGGAACCGCCCGTGCCGCTTTCAAGTCTCAAGGCACCATTCAGTCTCCCACCATCTCCGCGGTGATTACTTCTCCCTACGTTCGTTTTAAGGACTATGAAATCGATACCGCATTCATCGATGCTTTCTACGGAGAAGCCGAATCGCTTCTGGTGGCTTCCTATCTTAAGACCTCCGAAGGAGAGATCGATCTGCGCGCATCAGTGGCCCTTCCCGGCCTGGTTCTCTCTCCCTCATTTAAAGGGTATACAGTAAAAGCCTCTGCGGATATCTCCGATCTTCTTACCATACTGCAAACACTTTTTAACCTTGCACCTCCCATAGTGAAAGGCAGTGCCGATATCTATCTTTATGCTCAGGGAAATTCACTTTCAGAGCTTCCCGATACAGCTTATGCGGTGATTGCATTCAGCGGTCATGGACCACCCTCCCTCGATACAGCCCGTGCGCGAATAATTCTGGATAACAACTCCTGGCAGTTCCGGGCTATTCTGGGGAGTGGAAACCTGGTGACCGGAAGAGGAAAAGTGAAACTTCCCGATCTTCTGTCCGGAAAACTCCAGGGTGAAATCTCCCGGCCCGACGTTCTCTCCTCATATTTCCTGACCTATCCGATCACCGGTACCCTCTCCTTCCAAGGTACTTTCAGAGATATTCTCAAAGAGCCTGCATTCCGTGCGGGTGTTCAGGCCCCCGTTCTCACCTGGCGCGGGGTCACAGCTAGAGACCTTAGTGCAAGTGTTACCTACGATGAGGTGCTGAGGGTGTTATCCTCTCACCTGTTTATCACTTCCAACCTCTCTGAGGTCATGATACCGGGAGTTGAGGGCCTGGGGGGCATGCTTGCCGCCGAAATCAGTGCTCATGGTACACTTGAAGATCCCACAGTCAAAACTCAGCTTCTTATAAATGAACCCCGTTATCAGCATTACGCAGGTGATCTGCTATCCGGGGAATTACTTTACAAAAACCAAACCGTTTTCTGGGATTCTCTTCTTGCCGTCCGCGATTCTCTGCGGCTGAGTTCATCCGGTCAGCTCGATTTTCTCAAACCTCAGCGCAGCATTCAAACCGCTCTCAATCTGACCGTAAGCGGCAAACCAACTGCCGGGCTTGCGTTGAATGCCTCGCTTGTAAACGATTCATTTCAGGCGAAAGCGGTAATCGATCATCTTATCCCTGGAAGACTCATTTCCGGTTACCCGTTTCTTGCCTGCTACGAAGGGACTATCGCTACCCGGGGCGTTATGGGAGCTGAAACCTGTTTGAACCGGGGCTACGTCACTTTCGATCTTGAGCAGTTTGCCCCAGTGCTCGAAGAACCTTATCTTTATAGCGGCGCTCTGGAATATGTAAACTCGTCAGTTGTTGGCGATATATACGTATCCGGTATGAAAGATTCGTCCAATATGGTCTTTGGTGTAAATCTTACTACTTCTCAAAGCTGTTTTGGTCCCTCTCTTAATCTTCAGAACGGGAGTCAGGTAACTCTTACTGCACGCGATTTCGACTATGGTAATTTTGTGAAGACATTTCTGCCCGGTTTTCTTGCGCGTGGCAGCTTTTCCAGTGATGTTTCCGCAACGTTGCATAATGGCGACTGGGAACTTGACGGAACAATACTTGCAAACGCCGATACTTTCGCCTATACCCCCTCTGGTCTCACGGCATCCAACCTGTCTGTGGAACTTCATCCTGAAGGCACCATAGTGGCTCCTCGGGGTCAATACGCGCTTACAGGCAAGCAGGTAGCCTATGGCGGACAAAACCTGTTTAGCATAGTGGCAAGGGGAACTGTCGATACCAATTCATTTAATGTGGAGCGTCTCTACGGTGATATCGGGGAGGGCGGATATGTGCTGGCATCAGGAGTAATCCCATATGTGTTCGGGACAAATCTCGGACCGGATGCGAAATTCAGTTACAAACTAAACGATGTTCCTCTTACTCTTCTTAATCAGTTTCTTCCCGGTGTTACCATCACCGAAGGGTTGGTCAATGGTGGTGGATTTGTGAATTTCGGCGCCCGCTATAATGCACAGGGAAACCTCGAAGTTTCGAAATTGCACATTGTAAACAGCTATTGCGACGGTACATGGGGACCTGTAACCGGTACCATACTATTTCAAAATGATACTGTCGTGCTCGATATTCTCAAAGGGCAAATTGCCAATGGTGAAATTCAGGCTAAAGGTTTCGTGCAGCTCGCTTATGAGGGTATTCAGCGTTTCGGCGGCCAGCTGGAACTGGATAATGTAAGGTTCTCCTGTGAACAATTCCTGCGTCTCGGTCTTGAGGAGGCTAAAGTTTCCTTTGAAAACGGTGACAGCACAAACCTTCTCCGTGCTAATATATCTTTAAGCGAAACACGGGTTGATCAAATAGTTTCTGTCAATAGAGTGGTTGATGATCTGTTAAGCCAGATTCCACCCGGCCCAATTCCGGCCATTATCGAAAACACGGCTGTGAGGGCAGTTGTCGATCTAAACAGAAATCTTCTGGTCGATACCAATATCGGGCGGCTTCTGCTTGATGGTCAGATGGCCGTGAGGGGTACATTTGCCCAGCCGCAGTTCAATGGGATTTTACGGGTGGTTGAAGGGCAGATTCAGTATCTTGACCGCTCCTTCGATATCGAAGAGGGGACGCTTCGCCAGTTTCAGCCTTTCGATATCAATCCTGAGCTGAATATCAAGGCTACCACCGATATGCAGGCAACCATACTTGCCGATCCTACCGATTATGTCATAACCATTTCTGTTCGAGGAACGCTTCGCAATCCCCAGATTGAGCTTACATCCTACCCTCCTTTGCAACCGCAGGAAATCGTCAATCTTTTGACCCTGGGCACCACTACAGACCGTCCTCAGGGCTTTCAGCTCAGGGCTGGAGAAATCATCAACAGTTACATTGTCGGTCTTGGCGCTCAGATCCTTGAACAAGCTCTGGGGATCGATAACATCACAGTTACAGGGAATCTTTTTTCAGTTCCCGAAGATGGAGGGCTTACGCTTACTCTCAGGGAGAATATTACTTCGAACTTTTCTGTCGTTTACCAGACACAGCTTGGAAATCTTGGCAATCAGGGAGTCCTGCTTTCCTATCAGCTGTCTCCTCAATTCAGGATAATTGCCGAATCTCAAACAGAAGGTGGAGCGGGAATCGGTTTCCGTTATGTTATAAGAAGGTGACGTGTCATGCGTTTTGTGCTTATCATTTTGCTCGCTGTTTTTTATCTCTTTGCTGATACTCTTTATGTTGAGGGTATCTCATTTATCGGTAATGATAATGTTTCCAGATCGACCCTTCTATCACAGATGCTTCTTAAGCAGCCCCAGTTCTTCACCCGTTCCCGATATTCTTTTTCGGTTTTAACTGACGATATTTACCGCATAGAGCGTTTCTACAGCCGGATAGGGTATTTGAATGCAAAGGTTCAGATAGCTGCAATAGTCAAAGACACCATGAATCAGAGCGCCAGAATAAAATTGCGGGTTGATGAGGGTGTTCAGACCATTGTTGACTCTGTAATAGTTAAGAGCAATCGGGTCTTTTCCGATTCAGCCCTCAGACAGATGATTCCTTTGAAAAATGGAGATGTGCTGGATTCCATAACCTATTCCCGAAGCACTCTTGCCATACAGGACAGCCTGCAATCCAGAGGGTATCTGTTTGTTGATGTCAGTAAAAGTATCGATTACAATGAAAACCGTGACAGAGCGGTGCTGCTCTACAGGGTTAACGAGGGCCCCGTTGTAAAGCTGAGTGGACTGGAGATCACTGGTGCGGAAAGTGTTAATCGCAAAGTAATCAGGCGTGAACTGGTCATTGATGAAGATCAGGTGGTTACTTCCAGAGATATTACCCGATCTGTCGGAAGACTCTACAGTTCAGGTCTCTTCAATTATGTGAGGATTGCGCCGCTGGATTCTGTTGACGTTCCCTCGGATGCAGACACGGTTGCAGTTCCCTTTCTGGTGCAGCTTATGTCCGCCAAAACTTTCCAATTGCAGACCGGGGGCGGTTACAATACCGAAGACGGGTTGTATGCCACCCTGGAAACAACCTACGGTAATCTGTTCGGGCTCAATCAGGATATTACACTCTCCGGCAGAGTCTCCTTTGATATCGTCGCCGCTCAGCTTATCTACCACTATCCCTATTTTCTCAACTCTTCCATCATGGCCAACTACATGCTTTACATAGAACGTCGGGATGAACCGCAGTTTTCCGGTCTGTTCAGAGGCGGGATTGCCACTCTGAGCGGGCGCCTGACTTATTACAGCTGGTATCGGACATGGATCAGAATTCAGAATACGGCCTGGCTTCAAGGAGATGTTCCCCCCGAACCCGCTGCGCCAGCCAGGCTCCAGAACAATCTCGCTCTTCTGGGGCTTGGGATTGTGCGTGATTCCAGAGATAATGTAGTGCTGACCAGAAATGGCCTGTATGGTTTCATCGAAACAGAATTGGCAGGTCCGGGGATAGGCTGGAGTGATAAGTTTTACAGAATAAGAGGGGATATCCGGGGATATCTTTCAACTTTTAACAACAATCTGACCTATTCAGCATCGCTCTTTGCCGGGTATACCGATGGTTACAGCGGTTCTGATGTCCCGGTTCCTGAACTGTTCAGGGTGGGGGAGGCTGGAGTGAGGCCTGTGCGGGGGTATACTGATGAAGGAATTACCCCTGCAGTACAGGCCAGTGCTGCGGTAGGGAAACTTGCTGCTGTAGTCACTCCTGTACAGCTTGCTTTCCATCTGTACTCTGTCGTACGGGGGGTGGTGTTTCTGGATGGCGGGTATATCTGGCCGTCACTTGACAATTTTAATATTGCCGATCTCAAATGGGCGGCGGGCCCGGGAATCCGGGTGGTTCTCCCCTTTGGCATAGTCCGGCTCGATTACGGAATCAGGCTTGATGGCAGTCCGGGTCTTGATGGACGGCTTCACTTCGGGTTGGGGGCAGCATTCTGATGAGTAAATACATTGTTATAGCAATCATAACCGCCGGCTATTTCAGCCAACTTGTCGCGGGAAGCTGCATGGAGTTGATCGATACCATAACCGTGCAGGAATCTTCAGAAGAGAATGGTCAGGATGGCGCAGAGCAGGAGATCACTTTCGAGCATGATATCAGTACCATTTCCCTGGCTGGTGTGGGGTTTGGGTTCCTTGATTACCCCGGTTTCCCTCAGGTCAGCTATGAGCTCTACTTGTCCCGGCTTTGGGAAATATGGAGTTACGGTGCCCTGAGAGCGGGGGCAGATTTGATCACAGATTTTGACCAGGCGCTTCTCTTTAACGTCAGTGCCGGGCTCGATCTTTATCCTTTCCGTTTCGGAACCACGCCCTATGCCGGAGCCGAAGCTGGAGCGGCATATATTCAGTCTCCTGCTCAAACAGAATGGAGCCTCTTTTTTGCCTTGGAAGCAGGAGTTTTTGCCATAACCATTTCCGATTTCATGCTGGCGCTTTCAGCAAGGGGTTTTCTTTTATCGAATGTATCAGCGAATTCGACCGGGGCAGTTCTGAGAATAGGATTCTTTTTTTGAACAAACGCCAAAAAAGAAGCAGCGCAACAGAAACCCAGAGCAGCACTATTACTGTTGCGGCGATAATGCTGATTTGCTCTGAATTCCTGATTTTTCGAACTTCACTCAGATGGCGAATTCATGTAAAAGTTTTCTCTAAATAATTATAAATTCGTATTTAATTTACGATTTAGAATCCAGTTTTCTATCAGGGGGCGGTTGTTGCTGATGCCGACAACAAAGTACACTGCGCTCCTGAATGCCGGGGCTCTTGGCGCTTCTTCGGCCATGACTCCCGCACTGTTTATATAGTTCGAATGAATGAAGTATGTCCTCCCCTTTTTTTTGAGCATAAATCCAACATGGAAATCAAGTCCGGCGAAGTACAATCCGTCTTCTTTGTCTTTAAAAAAATGGGTGATGGAGTCTGAGCTTAATTCTGTGACCTCTCCGGAGCAGCTGATTATCCTCGCTTCGTCTTCAGGACCCTGCTGTGCCAGTTTGTAGCGGTTCACGTTGAAACCCGCATCTCGCAGTACGGTGGAAACGAAATACCCGCAAGCCACTTCACCACTGCCCGGTATGGATGTATGGCCTTCAAATGACCAGGATGTCCCGTACCAGAACGGGATTATTTTTTTTATGATTGCCTCTGTAACGACCTGACCGGCTTTGGCAATGATCAGCTCTTTCTCTAAAGAATCGCTTGTGTTCACATAGCTTTTTTGGAAGGAATCTCTAATGCTGAGCAGTTCCGATTTTGCTTCTGTATAGCTCAGTGACGGTATGACAAACAGGTTGAATAGTACTGTATCCTGATTAATGCTGTCAGCAGAGGTGCTTTGATCTCCGAATTCCCGATTGAAATCTGCATCATGGTTCTTTTGATTTTCCTTTGATGAACACATGAGAAAAATGAACAGAAAAAGCACACCTGGTTTTTTCACGTAACCTCCCGGGAATTACCCTTCACTTTTCAGATGCTCCTCCAGCATGGTTGCCAGCTCTGCTTTGTAAAATGGTTTACAGATGCTGGCGGTGTAACCGTATTTTGCTGGATCGGCCAGAATCGGATCTTCGGCATAGCCGCTTGCCACAAATATAGGTATTTTGTCGTCAATCTTGCGAATTTCTTCTATGGCAGCCTTACCTCCGGTACCTCCCGGAATTGTCAAATCAAAGATCATTGCCACAATGCTCCGATCATTTTCAAGATCCCTCACGTAACAGTTTACTGCTTTCTTGACATTTTCAACGCAGATTGCCCGGTAGCCCAAAGATTTCAAAACCGCTCCCATGATCTCCCTCATATTGTCTTCATCATCAAGGACAAGAATTGTTCCTTTGCCCTTATGCTGCTTAAGGGTCTTAGGCAAAAGTGGCTCAGGTTTGCTCTCTGATGCGGGGAGGTAAAAACTGAAAGTGGTCCCTGATCCTACGTTCGATTCAAAATCGATGTGGCCACCATGTTTTTTAATGATTGAGTAACAGGTGGAAAGTCCCAGCCCCTGCCCCTGAGATTTGGTTGTAAAGAAAGGGTCGAATATTTTCCCCGCGATTTCCCGGGGTATCCCCGGACCATTATCCTTGATGCTGATTTTCACATATTTACCGGTGCCAAGTGCAGGCGATTCTTTGTCTATTGAGATATTCTCTGCCTTCACTTCTAGAGATCCGCCTGCGGGTATTGCCTGCTGTGCATTGATTATGAGATTTTCTATAACCTGTGCGAGCTGATTTCTGTCAAAGTCGCAATTCCAGAGATCGGGTTGAATCCTGAAAGCATACTCCAGATTGGAACCACTCAGAGCAAATGAAACTGCTTCCCTGAGAAAAGGTGACAAACATTCAGTTTTCTTGATGGGGACTCCGCCTTTGGCAAAGGTGAGGAGCTGTCTTGTCAGTCCTCTCGCTCTATTGATGGTATGCAGGGCTTTTACAAGGTGTTCACTTTCGCAATGCGCCTGAGCCATTTCTATGTATCCGAAAATGCCTCCCAGAAGATTATTGAAATCGTGAGCGATTCCACCTGCTAGCAACCCCAGGGATTCCAGTCGCATGGCCCGCTGAACTGCATCCATCAACTTCTGTTTCTCGGTTACATCCCTGAAGACCAGAACTGCACCGATTGTGGTACCAAGTGAATTCTTCATGGGTGAGCCACTGTGCTCGATCAGCCGCTCAGAGCCATCTCTGTTTTTTAACCAGGTGCGAAGCCCGCGATCAACAATCTGCCCTGATTCAAAAATTTCTTTTACAGAACTGTTTTGGGGTTTGCGGGTTGACTCATCGAACATCTGGAAAACAGTTTCCAGTTGCTGACCGCGTCCCTCCTCCTGATTCCACCCTGTGAGCTCCTCGGCCACTCTGTTCATTACTACCACTTCATATTCAGTGTTTACAGTGATCACTCCATCTTCAATACTGCCAAGTGTTACCGCTAAACGTTCCTTTTCAAGAGCTAAAGCTGATTCTGACTTTTTCTGCTCGGTAATATCCCGCGCTATTCCCACAAAGCCGGTAACAATTCCCTTTTCGTTTTTAATGGGTGCACCTTTGGAAACATGCCATCTCCATTCACCCAGAGGCTGTCGCACCCGGTATTCAACGCTGCTTAGTTTTTCCTCCTTTGAGCAGCGCATGAAATCCCAGCAGCGATGGATATCCTCCGGATGAATCACCTGTTCGAAGCTGCGGCCTATGGCCTTTTCTGCAGGCTCCCCCATGTATTCAATCCAGTTTGGTGAAACATAGGTGAAAATGCCCTCTGTCGAAAGTGAGTAGACAATGTCATTTGCATTCTCCACAAAAGATCGAAATCGGTGCTCACTTTCCCTGATAGAAATTTCTGCAATTTTACGGTCGGTAATATCCTGAATGGTGCCGATAACACAATGCTGCTCTGCATAATAGTCGGCAATGGAATGAATATGGCGGATCTCCCCGTCTGATGGCCGGCGAATCTCAAATTCGATATTGTAGGGGTAATCCTTTTCGATTAATCTTTCAAACTCAGCATCAAGTTGAGCCCTGTATTGCGGAAGCGGAATTTTTTGTACTTTTGTAACTGTAATGTCCTTTGGATCAACTCCGTAAATTCTGGCCGCTTCCTCTGAAACCAGTACTTTCCCGCTGTTCAGATCAAAGCGCCAGGACCCGATCTGGGCGATTTTCTGGGCCCGTTTCAGGTCCCGCTCGCTTTCAAGCTGAGCCCGCTGAGCCTTTTTCTTTTCTGTTATATCATGGATTATGGAATAGAGCCGCTTTTTACCCTGTATTTCTATAATGCTACAGTAAATTTCCACTTCCCGCACAGATCCGTCTTTTCTTCTGTGCTGAAATTCAAAGTTGATTTTTTTGCCCCTGCAGACCTCTGCCATCTCTATCTTGTCGTGAGGCAGTGTGTTAATTTCATGTATGCTCATTTTTCTGAGCTGCTCCCGACTCCAGCCGTAAAACCTCTCTGCAGCTTTGTTGGCATCCACTATGCTTCCGTTCAGAGGATCCAGAATAAACATGATGGCAGAATGGTTCTCGAACATGTAACGGTAAAGCCGCTCGGATTCAAACAACTCCCGGGCTGATTGTGATTGTTCCGTAATGTCACTTAGCAGAACAATATAGCCGCTTAATCTGTTTTCCTCTTTTATGGGATTTATGGTAACTGCCAATTCGATACTGCCGCTTTTTCTGGTGGGATACAGTCCGGCTTTTTTGACTGCCTCAAAACTGAATGTGTTCTGATAGTGTACCGATTCACCTCTGAGCAGGGCAGCTTTTCTGTCCTGAGAGACATTGGGATCGTCAAATAATCTGGAATCTTTGACAGCTTCTAAATTGTCAATTCCGAATATGTCTAAACATGCCGGGTTGACATCTATAAGAATGCCTTTGCTGTCGTATATTTCTATTCCAATCGAGGCATTTCTGAATATGGCCGCATACAATTCGGGTATGCAGGGACTGCTTTTTGATGACATACTAATCCTTATAATCTGACTGGTAGGAACTCCACTTTAGCGAGCAGGCGAAACATCATAAGTATATAGTTATGTTGGGGTTAAGGGAAGTCAAAAGTCTCTAAAGAGCATCGATTGTTCATCTCTGAAGACAATCCTCATCTGGTTTGTGCAGCAAAAGTGTGAAAAGGTCCGATGTCTGTAAAATGAGCAATGATCTGGTGGTGTAACATACCATTCGGATGATTTTATCTTTCTCCAGGAATAACGAAGTGCTAAGATTGTCTTCGCCAATCCCGAACTCCAGCATTACAAGATTCATTTTTTGCGCATTTTCTTCACTTACCTCGATCTAAATATCCATATCTGCTGTCGCTCTTGGGTAGCCATAAAAACCCACAGCATATCCGCCCACAAGAAGATATTTAACTTCGTGGGCGTTCAGCAATTTCAAGAAATCTTTGAAGTCGGGATGTAGTTCCATCACCATAGACTAATCTCCTGTTTAATTCAATTCCATTGAGCCGTTCCTCATAGCTCTTTGACTGTCAGTAGGTGTCTTCTTCTGAAGAATCATTGAGCGGTGTTATTTTGAAGTTTTTTTTATCCATTCGTGGTAGTTTTGCTTCTATAGTATTCTTCCCTTTGAAAGGGTTCCAATTCATCCAAACCCAAGTCTGTGATTTAGATCACCTTCATCAAGTTCAATATCTGAAAAAAGATATAGCACTTTCACTCGTCCTGCCGAATGCATCCTTGGCTATCACTTTCCAAAAAATTGTTGATCCTTTTGGATATGAAATAGCATACCTATACCTGAAGTGATTAACACCACCAACATTTTCAACAGAAATCAGATTACTTTGACTATAATCCAGAACGATATTAGTGGGGGAAATATCGTCCTGCAATAGAATGCTAAACTGTGTATTTATTCCGTCTCGCTTGTCTTCACCTTTCCAAACCAATTCAACTGTATCAGTACTAATTAGCTGATTCTTTTTTGGAGAAATGGTATCAGGTGTGATGGGCGGTGCATCAGGATACAGCCAGAATGTATCACCGCCGAACAAATTATCATCATCTTTGACGAATACTGCCATTCTAAATGGCATGTCAGGGAATTGAACATTATAAGAGTAGATGCTGTCATTCCTTTTATCTGTATTCACAATGTTTGTATCGAAAGGAGCATTAAAATCCCAATAATATTTCTGTATAGTGCCATTTGTATCAAAACTATTGACTGGAATATCAACATATCCACCGCTGCTTTGAGTTGGAACAAACAATGTATCATTACTAACCCAAACTTTCGGCCTTCCCATTCTCACAAGAGTCGAACACACCTTCACCGATGAAAAAATAGAATCCTCATCCATCACCCGCACCCGATAAGTTGCTATTTTCCCGCCGAAAAGTGTATCCCATACATGATGAAAGGTGTCAATGGAAACATGCGAACCGCTATTGCTTTGTGTCAAACTGTCATCCCATACACCGTTTGCATCCCAATCAACCCATCTCTTGACAATGTAACCATTTATATCTGATGATTTTACTACCACCGGAATAGTGTCTTTAACCCAGACATCCATTGGAGAGTAGTCGGTAATCACCGGCTTGCCCTCGTTAACTTGAACATTTATTCTCAGGGGAAGGGGAGTGGTGTCCTGGTCGCTATCCACTGCGGCAACTAGAAGCATTTTGTTCCCGGCTTCTCTGAACGGACCGATTTTTATTGATGGAACGAAACCGGCTTTATCCCAGGTGCCGTTTCCATCGTAATCAAAAAGGTAGTTCTGCACATCACTTTGCTGTGCTGCCACATGAACCGTGAAATCAAGCATGAAGCTGTCTTTAATAAACGTTGCAGTATCTATGGATAGTGGATCAAACCAGGGGCGATCGCTTTTCGCAGTAACCTGGATCTGGGAAACGGCAGATGTAAGCTGTGCGCTGTCTTTGACCCATGCACGGATCACAGAAGTGCCCTGTTTATTAAAAGTGAATGCGATCTCGCTCTTGCCGGATTCTGAACAGACAATCGAATCTGTCAAAATGTTGTCTAACGAATAATAGAGACGGCCAAGAGGGCGTTGGGGGTGACCGGGTTCATAAGTAACGGTGAACTTCTGCGGGATCTGAATCTGTGCGGTACTGTCTTCTGATTTAAAATTGCAGCGGGGTAGAAAGGGGCGAACTTGCACTGTTCCGGATGCCGATAGTTGTATGGAATCCTCCACAATGGTTTCGGCTCTAACTGTGAGGCTCTTGAGGCTGTCCTTTACAAAAAAAGCTAGAGTATCTCCTCTTTGCTCAATCTCAACTGCATTGGTATCTGAAAAACGCCAGGCGAACTGGGCATCATCGACCCTGATCCCGTTCTTCATCAGTGATGCTTTGCAAATCAGCCATACTTTCATCGGTGCAATTTCTGGAATGGTGTCAAACACTATGTTGTATTCGGTGTTCACCCAATTAACGATGAGCGTTTCCGGCGCACTCCAGTATTGGAATGCGTCCTGTCCGATGAGGATAAGGGTGTCAGGGTTGGTTTCGCCAAAGTGTAGACTCAGGTGATTGGAATCAGTGAGCGTGTCTAGAGATCCGGAACTGCTTTTCCACCAGAATGTTTGCACATGCTCTGAATGGACATCAACTTGAACAGGTTTGTTCAGGGGTGCTGTAATCGTCTTTGTTCCGAACTTTACAATGGGTTCGAAGTAGATGACAGGGATCTTAACAGTAAAAACTTCCGATTTCAGTCCACTCTCATCCAAAATCTCAATGGTGACAGTCGAATCCCTTTTGCTGGTGTTCATGGCGACATTGATGTCTGCAGTGTCGTTTGTACACTGTGTGAATTGAGTAACTAAACTGTCCTGTCCTCGGATAATCAGCGCCTTCACTGCACCGCCATCAATATCTGAAACCCGTATCCCAAAGTGTGTACTGTCTCCCAGATTGACAATGCTGTCTGCCTTTACCGATTCAATCTTTGGTCTGCTCCCCGGAACCGAAATACTGATCGGTTTTAAACTCATGGTATCATCATGCAGAGAAGTGATTATAGCAGACAGGGTGAAGGTCCCTCGTTGATCGGGAACAATGGTAAATGGCTGGTCGGGAGCTAGTGTTTTAGATACCGATCCATATTTCCACGTAACCTGTTTAAGTTCTGAATGTCCATAGTTACCGAATTTTGAGACCCGATATTCAACAGCTGTTCCCGTACTACTCAGAGTCGACCCCTCTATCCAAAACGGATTGACCACAGTGTATCTGCGTTCGTAAACATCTTTCTTTTCATTGGGCCGGGTTCCCAGAAGAGAAAGCTTTACCGGACCGGCTGATTTTAAATAGATTATCGATCCGCTGTCGCTCATTTCAGACTTGAAAACCGTTTCGCATGTGTTCATTTCCGGTGAAGAAGAAAGGGTGATGCTGCGGTAGGTTTCTCCCTTAACTGTCCATGACAGATTGTATTCCTTAAACAGTTCAAGGGTATCACTTTCGGGCCAAGCCACCGAGAGCGCATATTCTCCCTCGTATCTGGATGATAGCGGGTTGTCAACTTTCTGGCAGAAAAACAGAAGGAGAAGTGTTGTCGCGAGAAGAAATTTTCTTGTGCGCATAATCCCAACCGGCATAAACCGGCCCTCCCTTTTGTGGTTAAGCTTTTCCGGAATAACTCACTTCGAAAGTATGAAAACTTGTTCAGAAGGAAAAGGTCAGCAGGAAACCGGTCAGTCCCGCTGCTGCACAACTGAAACCCGCCATAGCAGCGGTTCGACCTGAAATCCAGTTGTCCTCATATCTGTTTACTTTTTCCGCATCGGACGTTTCCTCATTATACAATCTGCTGTTGTGGAAATATTTGACAAGACCGTAGGTTCCATACCCCAGTGCTGCAGTCGTGAAAAGTGCTGAGCTAAAGCGAAGTACTGTTCGGGTACTGAGAGCTGCTTTCACATGCTCCACACTGTCGGGCTTTGCACTTTCAGCTGTCTCGGGCGGATAATTTAGAATCGCATGAGCCGATTTATCGACGATGATGCCGTTTGTTTTCAGGTTGCAGTAACGGTTTTCGGTAAACGTTACATTTTCCAGAATGAGGGATCTTAAGCCGGGATCAGTTTCTATGCCATATTTACTTCCAGATATTTCTGTGTTGCGCAGAACCGCAGATCCGCCTTCACTAATGAAAATTCCGTCCCAGAAGTTTGGCTGACTCTCCTTCAGTGGCTTATAATAGTTGTCACTGTCGAGTTTTACAAAGCGGACAGGGCTCTCGGCCGTTCCCTCCACCTGTAAAGTCCCCTCAATGATAAAACGGGTATTTGCCTTAAAGTAGATGGTGCTTCCGGCTGTAAGGGTCATCACTGCCCCTCTCCTCACAAGAACATCTTCGACTGTGATATAGTTGTTTTTGGGGTAGGTGTTTTCTTGTTCACCCTGGAGAGTGACTAAATACCTGCTTCGATAAAACTGCATCTCCTCAGAATCGCTCTGAAATGCATGCAGCGCTGAAGACAAAACAAATATGATAAACAGGAGTACTCGTGATGTCATACAGAATCCGGAATATGTGGAACTTCTACTACTGAAGGGAAAAATAATAGCTGCACGGCATTGATGATAGAAACGGGGAAAAAGGGAGAGGGTGGGCCTCTCCGGTATTCAGAAGGTGTAGCGCACGCCCAGGCCTCCACTCATGGTAAAACCGGTGGATGGGATGATTTCTACAACAGGAGCGAGTTCAAGAAAGACGCTTAATGGTGCTCTGTTGAAAAGATATTCAAGTCCCACCGGAATGCGAGCTCCCACTGTGGGATCATCGGTTAGATAAACAGCAACTCCTCCTCCTACATAAAGCGGCAGGTTTCCTTGAGGAACATTGAAATAAATGGGATGATAAAGATAGTCGGCGTGCACTTCAAAACTGGCATCATCACCGAAATTCCAGGACAGCGCCGCATCGAAGGCACTTCTGTTGTTTTGCCAGTATTTTCCGCTTAATCCGGTGGGAAAACCCAAAATCACTCCGATTTCATAGGTCGGCATCTCACTCTGGGCGGGAGGGGATTCGGGCTGAGGGAACTCCTGTGCGAACAGATTCGCTGCCATCATTATCGTAAAAAGCGTTGCCAGATTTCTTTTCATGGATTCCTCCTTTTTGGGGCATTCACCGGTTTTACGGCAGATCTGAGACGGCAATACGGATAGAGAGCAAAATGAGTACCCGAGAACAGTTGAAAATGTCTGACTTTTCGGTTAAATTGTAGTAGTGCAGTACTTTAGCCAAAGGATTTTGCTCATGATCTTAAGAACTGTTTTATCACTGCTTCTCCTCTCTATTCTTTTGCATGCAGAGGTCCTTCTGGATGTGGATTTTGATCAGCATCCGCTCGGCACCTATTCTCAAGCCATGGCAAGGGAGGATTTCCCGGGGGCTTTGTGGTATCATGGTATCGATGAGGGACGGGGGGAAATTGTAGCCGGGCCGGCCGGTCAGGGACGAGTGCTGCGCCTCTGCTATCCCGCAAACACCTTTGGACCTCAGGAAAACGCGATTCAGATCAAGGCTGTCCTGAGTAAGGCTGTGGATACCGCATGGGCCAGCTATAAAGTGATGTTCGAGCAGGGTTTTGATTTCGTGAAAGGGGGAAAGCTCCCGGGTCTTTGTGGCGGAGACTGCATCACCGGGGGTAAAACCGCAGACGGCTACAACGGATGGAGTGCCCGCATTATGTGGCGGGAGGAGGGCAAGACGGTTCAGTATGTCTACTATCCGGATAAAGCCGATCCCAATCACGCCGCATACGGGGAGGACATGCCCTATTCCGCTTCTTTGCCCCAGAAAAGATTTATCCCCGGGACCTGGCATCGAGTCACTACTCAGATTATAATGAACTCTCCCGGTGAAGCAAATGGCGTCATCCGCGCCTATTTTGACGGGGAACTGGCCCTCGAGCGCACCAGCATTCATTTCCGAGATACCTCGGCTCTCAAAACCGACCAGTTTTATATTTCCACGTTCTATGGTGGAAGCAGCGCCGATTGGGCTCCATTAGAAGACATGCAGGTATATTATGACGATTTTTCTGTGATCAGCAGTTCAAATTCATCTTCCCGCCCCGAAGCGCTTTTTGCACTCTCGTCAACAAACGGCAAAGTGCCTCTGCATTTAACGGTGAATGGCTCAGCCAGTCTGGGTTCCAACCTGGATCATGAGGTCGATTTTGGAAACGGCGTAATTACCGCCGGTCCTGCAGCAGCGGTCGTCTACAGTGAACCGGGAATTTTTAATTTCTGCTACAAGGTTACGGGCGGTTCACAAACCTCTTCATCATCCCGAAAAATATTTGCACTGGGGGCAACCGACGCACTCCCTTCGGAGCAGTGGCAGGGGGTTGCTATAGGTGATTCCCTTCTGGGCAATGATCAGTATCTCAATCTGAAAGTGACCATTCTCGACTCATCTGCATCCCTTCTGGTCGGGCCTTCACGTTTCGCCACACCTGCCGGAGAATATGATCTCTTTGGCGTCCTCAGGTACGAAAACGGCATCTTTTCCGCTCTTGACGGAAGCTCTCGAACGTATGATACCGCACACGGTATAACGGGCAGGGCTGGAGTTCACCAGATCTCTTTCCAGTGCGATTTTCAGAGTATGACTTACAATGTCTGGGTGGATGGCATACAGGTCGCAACTGATCTGCCCCGCCGAGGGTACGCCAAAAAAATTGGAGATTACGGCTGCTGGGCATCGCTGGCGCAAACTGCCATAATTCAGGATGTTGAAATTTCTTCCGAACGTCTGGGGGATGTTTCTCCCATAGAATTGATCTCAGGTGAAATCCTCTCTCCAAAGATCCTCGTTAACGCTCAAGGCCTGGAGATTAAAAATGCCGGTCAGCCCTTCACCATCGAAATCTTCAATGCCCGTGGTGCACAGGTGAAAAAGTTGTACAGCACTGAGGCTAAGCTGGTCCCCCTCTCTTCAAAGGGGATCTATTTTTACCGCCTCAGAACGGCAAACGAACTGCTCACCGGTTCTGCCGTAGTAAAATGAACTCTTTCCTGATCCACTCACCGCAGGCTATTTTCTAACAAAAGTCACGCTATTTCAACAGGGGATACAAATGGAAAGCTTGCGGGATGCACTGGTGCATTATTCAGATGAAATGCTTTTGGATCAATATTTTAACCATAAAGAAGACTACACCGAAGAGGCTTTGAAAATAATGGCCGAGGAGCTTCAAAAGCGAAACCTGAGTACTGAGGAGGAGCCTGTACCTGAAGCCCAAAGCACTGATGCCATGGCTCAAATCCCTGAACTGTACAGCAAGGAGGATTTCACTTCTCTGGAGCACCGGTTTTCTAAAGTGGATGTGCTCACCGCATACGCCATGCTGCGAGACAGCGGAGCTGTTTTCTACATCGATACCCCTGAGGATTCCTCTGAAGAGCAGACATTTACTGTTCATGTTCTCAAATCAAATAAGGATGAAGTCTCAGCCCTTCTGGAGGAACATTTTTCTCCTGCAGAAAACGGTATGTACGCTTTAAAGAATTCAGATGTAAAAAGCCGGCTGAAATCCTTCAGTTTCTATGATGTGCATTTTTCTGAAAAAGCCGCCAAGGAGAAGCTTGATGTATCCTTTTCTCAGGAAGAGAGTGCTGCTCTGGTGACTTTGGGTCAGAAACTTCTTTCAGAAGCCGAACAGATTGAGCAGCAGCAGGAGAGGGTCATTTTCTTTTATGACAGTGTTGAGCCGCTTATTGAAAAGCTGGAAAGTGGTGGTCGGGCCAAACTCACCCGTACAGATCTGCTTGCGATTCTGGAAATCTGTCAAGTGTACTGCGATGATCCTCAGTTCCCCGCCATTCTCGACCAGACGGCTTCCGCCCTGCTTTCCTTCATCTATGGGCAGGATGTCTGAAGGCAAGCTCTATTCAAGCCAGACAACGCTTGCTGTCTGGGAAAAGGCGGAAACAGAATGAATCGGCACTTCCGGGCCAGTGTGAACAAGCATTCCTCTGGCCGGTCCGGTGGTTGCAAATATGGAAATTCTTTCGCACTTGCACACGGTTCTCAGTGCTCTCGTTAGAAGATAGATATCCTGAAATATCGCCTCTCTTTTTACATTATTGCTTCTGTACTCCACTCTGTAGGCACCACCTTCGGTGAGATAGGCATCGGTGAGTTCACCGAACTGCTTTACCGCAGAGTTGGTTGAAAAGACCTGCGCCCCGAAGATCTCCTCCATACTCTGTTGAGTTTCTCTGGCTTCCTGTATTCGATCCAGCTCTCTATAGGTCTCCAGAAGCCCCTGCCAGGCAGAAATGTTGTATTTATTGAAAGAGATGGCGATTTTATAGAAGGCAATCCTGCTTTCGGCGTCGTCGCTGGCGGCTACAGCAGAATCAAGATAGGAATCAGCCATTTTGCGTTCCTGGTTGCCTACTTCTCCGCGGTTTTCACTTCCGCTGGACGTGACTGTAGCTGCGCCGGACTTGGTTTTTTTATTTTGGGGGGAGGATTTCCCCGTAGAACTTGATTTGGTTTCCTTAACCTCTCCCTTGATGATTTTGGTGCCGGTACTGGACACCACGAATTTTTTCTCTTTGGGCAAAAATGAAAGCAGCGCAGCCAGGGAAAGCACAATTACCAGTGGAATCAGAATTTGCAGTGTCCGGCTCTGTTTTTTCGGGGTTTCAGATATTTCACCTACAAAGATTCCCGATCTGTGTGGATCGCTTTTCCGCGTCTCAACTTTTATCCCCGTTTTTGCAGGTTCAAGTTTAGGGGCTGGCATTGTTTCAGGATGGTTGATCTGTGGTTTAACAATGTCAAGGGGTGGTGGAGATGCTGAAGAAGGCTTCAGCTGCCGTTCCTCCTTAATTGGAGGCAGCTGGATTTTTTCTTTGCTCTCAGGTGATGATTCAGAAAGTTTGAACCCCACGCCGAATTTTTTCAGCTGAACGATATGCGCTTCCGCTTCCTTGATCTCCAGATCCTTATACAAAGTAACTGGCAGCTTGGAGGTCATCTCCATGGCTACATGCAGCGGGATAGCCGGATTGGCTGCCAGCGCTCTGGCCACCATGAGCTTTCCCCGGGAATCGGGGATGGAGGTGATATGCAGATCGAAACGTGCCATACATCTAATATACCCCTTTGTGGTGCTCAATGCATAGAATAGCATATTTTGCTGAAGTGTATCTCTGGAAATCAATTTCCATTTCACTGCTCTGCATTTTTTTTCTGATTAACCGCTAAAGTTTGACAGCCAACCTGTCGATAACATAGAATGAGAGCAGGATGGTGAGCGCGGCCGGGTTCAACGGAAAGCTCTCGAAGGTACTGAAAAAGAAAGCAAAACTGGCAAGGACGCCAAGTATAATTAAAACACTCTCAAGGAGGACGTATGCGTATCAACAACAACCTGCTAGCCATGAACACCCAGAGACAGCTCGGTATTTCCGGAAATGCTGGTGCCAAGTCGATGGAAAAGCTCTCTTCCGGTTACCGGATCAACAGAGCTGGTGACGATGCTGCCGGATTGGCCATCTCTGAAAAGATGCGTGGACAGATCCGTGGTCTCAATCAGGCAAGCAGAAACTCTCAGGACACCATCTCCCTTATTCAGACCGCAGAAGGCGCACTTGGTGAAAGCCATGCAATTCTGCAGAGAATGAGAGAGCTGGCCGTGCAATCTGCCAACGATACCAACACAGATTCAGACAGAAAGGAACTTCAGGCTGAAATAAAGCAGCTTAATGCTGAGCTGGATCGTATCGGTAACACCACAGAGTTCAACACCAAAAAGCTTCTTGATGGATCCGCAGTTGGCGTGAAGGATATCGTTAAGGGTAGCTTTGCGGTCAACAACAACTCCGGTGTGACTGTGACTGCCGCCAACATCAAGACGGTAAGTGACAAAGTAGCTGTTGCCGCTACTGCCAGTAATATCGATGGCGCATATATGATTGTCAGAACAAAGCAGACCAATGCTGATAACTCATTCGCTGCCGGTGATTATCAGATCATTGGACCTAATGGATCCACCAGTACTCATGTTGTGGTCACCAACGATACTACTCTTACTTTCGACGCGGCATTGGTCACTGGTGGTGCAACAACTCTGACAACTTCCAGTTTGACAGGCGGCATGAAAGTCGGCGAGAGCATGACTATGGTATTCGGAAAGTTCGAAGCCGCAAGCACAGATCTGGGCAATTCCATAATGGCTCAGGTTGGAGCTAACTCCGGTCAGACCGCTTTCGTATCGATGAGCGATATGCGCTCTGCTGCTCTGGGTGTCAGCACTGTTGACATCTCCACGAAGTTTGGTGCAGCTACCGCCATCGAAACGGTGAACCTGGCACTCCAGAAAGTTTCCACTCAGAGAAGCTCACTAGGAGCCATGCAGAACCGTCTTGAGCATACTATAAAGAACCTCGATACCTCTGCTGAAAACCTGCAGGCTGCAGAAAGCAGAATCAGAGATGTCGATATGGCCAAGGAAATGATGAACTTCACAAAGAACAACATCCTCCAGCAGGCTGCACAGGCTATGCTGGCCCAGGCCAACCAGGCTCCTCAGGGTGTGCTCCAGCTCCTCAGATAAGATTCTGAATCTTTCTGAAGAGAGTTACATGCCGGAGCCGGAGATAAACTCTCCGGCTCTTTTTTTATTACGGTTCTCACCTAATTCTCTTGAATTCAATCGTTTACCATGATATAGTGGAGTAAGTGGACCAAGTTGTACCTGAACGTCATGTTGATATTGAAAACTTTCATCCTTAATTGAAAACAATGTGGATACTTGGTAAGGGAACAATATGCCTGAGAAGAAAAGAACAGTGCTGCAGCCAAAGTACGTAAGTGAATTCCGCTGTATCGGATCGGCATGTGAAGACAGCTGTTGTCTTGATGGTTGGGAAATATACGTTGATAAGGCAACGTACAATAAATACGCGGAGAGCAACAGTGAAGATTTGGGAGATAAACTCCGGAAGTACATAGTGCCCAGAATAGATCAGGGTAAGCATGATAAAGAGTTTGCAAGGATCACATTAGAAAAAGGCGCAGGATGCCCGTTTCTCACGGAAAAAATGCTCTGCAGCATTCACGCAAAACTCGGAAGTGAATACCTGTGCAACACATGCGCCACCTACCCGCGGGTAATGAATGAGGTGGACGGGAAACTTGAACGCTGCCTTACTATGTCTTGCCCAGAAGTCGTCAGGATTGCACTTAACAATATGCAGGGCATTTCCTTTGAGCAAATTGAAGAAGATGAGGATATCAGAGTAAATATTAACAGCAGACTGCAATTATCGAAAGATCGAATGATGTTGCCTAGTAATATATTCTGGGACATTCGATTGTTCAGTTTAAACACGATTCAGGACAGATCGTATTCATTGGGCCAGAGATTGATGATTCTCGGCATTGCTTTCAACAAAATTGAAAGCCTGTTCAAAGAAAAGAGAGGCTTGGAGGTAAGCTCCGAACTTGAGAAAATAAACAGATTAGTGGATGCTGGAGCTCTGAAAAAGGAATTGAGCAGTGTTAAAAGTAACCATGACCTGCAGCTAAAAATTGCCAAAGAATTGACCGATAAACAAATTCAAAGCGGAATTCAAGGAGAAAGGTACCTTTCTCTTCTCACAGAAGTGCTAACTGGATTAGATTTCAAAGACAAAATTGATACGACCAAAATTTCTCAGGCATATCAGTATAATCTGGAAACCTATCTTAAACTTTACCTGAAGAAGAAAGAGTATGTTTTAGAAAACTTTTTGGTGAACGAATTCTTCAAGGACATCATGCCTTTTGGGCGGTTTGAGAAGATTTGGGATTCCTACATTTACCTGTGTTTGCTCTATGCAGTTCTTAAGCTCCATCTTAACGGTATTGCCGGTTCACGAAAAAGGCTCGAAGATGATGATGTATTTCAGGTCATTCAGAGTGTGTCCAAGACTCTTACCCATAGTCCCACACTCATGTGTTCCCTCATCAAACTTATCAAAATCAACAAATTTGACACGCTTGCCTGGATGACTATTCTGGTTAATGATTGACAATTTCACTTTCATCCGGAGGTTGTTGCATCTTTGAGGTATTTTTTTATTAAAAACGCAGATTTTTTTAATTATTTGCCTTAAGCTGCCGATATTATATAATAGCTACTATCATAAACAGGAGTGACTATTATGAAAATCGGGCCAGTCACTGCAATTCCCATGGAACCCATGCAACTGGGTCAGAATGCTGGTGAACCCAGTTCTCAGATTCATACCGTTGAACAGAGTGTATCTCAGAATATTTCTGTCGCTCAGAAGCAGGAAGAGCTGGATGCTATTGTAGATAAGGAATGGCAGGTCATGGATAAGCCTATCGAGCAGGCCAACAAAGCTCTTCAGGCTTATGATCGCAGAATTGATAGAGTAGTTCATGATATAACCCACACGGTCATGTACACAATCATGGATACCAAAACCAATGAAGTGATAGCTGAATATCCACCCAAGAAAATCCAGGACATGATCGCCAAAATGTGGGAACTGGCCGGCTTGTTTGTGGATGAACGAGTGTAATGCACATTTGACTAGGAATACACTATGAGTATCATAAGACTTACCGGTATGGCTTCCGGGCTGGACACCGAACAGATGATCAAGGATCTTTCCAAGGTCCAGAATATGAGGGTGGACAGTGTTAAAAAGGAGCGGCAGCTTGTCTCCTGGAGGCAGGAGATGTATCGGGATGTTATTAATAAAATTTCGGGATTCGCGAAAAGTCATTTCGACATTGTGAACCCGAGCACCAATTTCCGATCTCCGAGTTCATTCGCCAAATTCACTTACGATACAACTCTGGCCGGTGCCTCCACAAGCAAGGTGAGCGTTTCCGCCACCGGTGACCTGAAAGATTTTGATCAAGCCATTCAATCGGTAACCCAGCTCGCCACAAAGGACACCTGGACCGGGGATGTGCTGAATCTCAGAGGAATCAAAAGTGATGGTTTCAACCTGGATAATCTTAAAACCACACTGGCTGGTGCTGATTTCCGGGTAGCACTTGCCATTGATGGTGTGAGCAAGACCATTGAGATCAGCAACGCTGATGTTCAGGCCATGACCAGTATCGACGATCTGGTAAGTAATATCAATTCACAGGTGGTTTCGCAATTCGGTTCCGATTTCGCCAACGTAATTACCAAGGTGAACATAAACGGCAATGACGAACTGATGTTCGACAAGAAGGGCAATGACGTTCGCCTTATGGAGTATATCGGGTTCGGCTCATCCATGCAGGGGCTCACTATAGCTTCCGGATCAAGCAACCAGGATTATAAAAACAAAAAGGTCTCCGAGCTCTTTGACCTTACGGGAATTGACATCTCTGCCTTAACTATTAATAATGTGGGCAATCTGGGCATTACCGCTGATGATACTATTGCCGATATGATTTCCAAGGTAAACTCCTCCGGAGCCGGTGTAAAGCTTGATTACAATGCCGCTTCCGATAAATTCATTCTGGAAAGCCTTAACGAGGGTTCAGTGAATGATATCACCCTGCAGGCCGGTGATACGGTACATTTCTTTTCCAAGCTGGGCGTTACTGATGGGCCAAACAGAGTCCATGGCCAGAATGCACTGCTCAGGCTTAATGGCGAGGACATCGTAAAGTCCTCCAATACCTTCAATATGGATGGTATGATCTTTACCCTCAAAGATACGTATGATGGCTCTTCCGGTGATATAAAGATTGCTGTCAAAAAGGATACTTCCGCCATCGTTAATAATATCAAGGGGTTTGTTGAAGAATACAATAAAATAATCGAGCATATTCAGGGAAAAGTCAACGAAAAGCGGGACAGGGATTACCTCCCCTTGACTGATGAACAAAAGAAGGATATGCGCGAAGAAGACATCAAGAAATGGGATGAGCGTGCTAAACTCGGTATTCTGGGCAATGACAGTGAACTGATGAACCTTGCCAATAAAATGCGTCGTGCTCTTTATGAAAATATCTCCGGTGCAGGCATCAGCATGGCCGAAATCGGGATTACCACCTCCTCGGATTTCCGCCAGGGGGGGAAGCTGGTTATTGATGAGGCCAAACTTACATCCGCAGTGGAAAACCGTTACGATGAAGTGGTGAAACTCTTTACCGCCCAGTCGGACAAGGCCTATCTTGATACTGCAAGTCAGAAGGAACGCTACGAGGAAAATGGAATTGCCAACCGGCTTAATGACATTTTCCAGGATGCGGTCAGGACCACCAGAGATTCCCAGGATAAAAAGGGCTACCTGATTGAAAAGGCAGGAATCGAAAACGATTCCACCCAGTTTAATAACATTCTGCAGAAATCTCTGGACAGTTATGACAAGCGCATAGACGTTCTGCTTGAGAAGCTTCAGAAGCAGGAAGACTATTATTATGAAATGTTCGCCCGCATGGAAACAGCCATGGCCAGGCTTCAGAACCAGAGTGCATCTCTTCTGCAGCAACTTGGGGGTGGGCAGTAATAATGGACAGGCAAGAACACCTCGAGGCAATTCTTGAGTGTACAGTTTTCATAAACAGTGGTCTCAAAACAGGCGATATGGATATCGTTCTCAATGCGCTTGAGAAAAGGGCTGGTCTTATCAGTTCTTATGGTTATGGAAAATTCGATTCATCAGAAACTGCAGGTCAAAAACTGGTGAAGCAGATTCATATTATTGACAAGGAAAATAAAAAACTCCTCTCTCAATCCATGAAGCAGTGCTCTGGAAAAATGGGTGAAATCAGATATCGTATCATGGAACTTGAAAACGGGAAAAAGGCCACTACGCAGTATCAGAATCCGATCGGCTTTCGGGGTGCTGTTTTTGATCTGAAAAGCTGAAGTCAGAATCTCCAAGCCGGAGTTTACAAGTTGTCATTTGTGAATTCCGGCTTTTTTTTAATCAATTCACCTTTCAATTTCCAGCTCCGCTTTCTCAAGCTTTAATTTCCCGATATCAAATAGCCCCCGGGTGTTTTCCGGAATGGTGATCATGGTCCCGTTATCCACGCTGGAACCGGTGATGAGAACCATGTAGCGGCCACTTTCCCCGAAAACCATTTGGAATGTGCCGTTTTTATCGGTAAATGTTCTCCTTGTCTCATCCAGAGATGAAACGGTGATGGGGGTGTAGCTCAGGATTTTACCGTTCTGATCTGTGGCGGTGCCGGTAAGTAAAATCAGACTGTCTGTGTTTAGAGATGTTCTGTTTTCACCGGTAACTTCCTTTTGAGCTGAAAGGGTTATTGTTCCCAACCAGTGATGGAACCCCATGCAGGTGTCGGCAAGCCCAAAAGTGGCGCTTCCCAATGTGACGGTGTCGCCGTTTCGGGACAGAACCGTGTTTACCTTGTACTGAGTGGCCTGTGTGAGAATGATCCGGAAATTGCCCTTTTCATCAGTAACGGATTGAATGGGTTCCATGGTGGAGTCATTCATCGCAGTTACTTCGAAGGCTGTATGTGACAGTTTTTCCTTTGGGCCTTTTAGAACCCCGATCACGTAAGAGCGTCTCATGCCCGGATCTACAAGGTCCTTTGCATATTCCTCATCCTTGAATTCTTCCGAAACCGAATCTGTAGTATCGACAAATGTAATCACCCGAAGTTGCTCTGTAGTGGTATCCGGTTCATCGGTAAAGGGGACAACGGCGGGGCTGCTGATTTCAGACACGCTTGAATCAGTAACGGTATCCAATGAATCCAAGCTGACAGGCAGGCTGTCCGGAGCCGGTTTTTCACCAATGGTGAGTTCGCCTGCGCGGAAATAATCGTCCTTACTTTTGGGAATTTTAACCAGTGCCGGTTCCGCCTCATCATTTCCGTCGGGTCTGATCTCATAGGTCTGTCCGCTTTTGCCCAGAAACTGGAATTTTCCGGCCTGGTTGGTGAAGGTTTTTGTGGGCGCGGATCCCTTGTCATTCTGTGCTGTAATCATTATCGATTGGTGACCGAAAGGGTTCCCGTCATTGTCGAGAAGCGTTCCTATGACCAGAATGGTTTTATCTGTGCCCAAGGTAAGGAGAAATCCACTTTTATATTGCGGAAAAAGTTTATAATCCAACTGTTCGCTGATGGTTGCCACAGATGAATTAAGTGGAGCGAGATGAATTTTTTCCAGTTGATATTGAGAGGGTAATGGTAAAACTGCCGGACCAAACCAGCTTGAGGTCGCATCGTATCCCATATCATTGGGATTAATTCTGATGGTGCTGCCATTAAGGTTTTTAACACCCTTGGCCATTGCGAAACCACCATAGACAGGTCGGGAAAGAGATACTGTTTTATCAACATAAACAAGCGCAGTCTTAATATTGAAATCACTTCTATGCTGAAGGAAATATCCTCTGGCAAAACCGGGCTCTGCCAGGTTCTGATTGAATTCTATACTGCCTCTGTTTCCGCTGTAGCTTAAATATCCATTGTAATCGCTGTAGTCAGGGCCGATTCTTGCTGCTGCACCAGCACCCATTTTTTCCGGACGGGCATTCATATCAATATAATCCCACTGAACATCAGTGTTAAATCCCCATTGACGATCTGATGCCAAACTGGGCATGCCGAATGTATCCAAAGGTGGAGGGGGTTGTCTGGTGACCCGTTCACTTAAAGAAAAACTATTCGGACCTGAAATGATTGACCATTGAGCATAGGCGGTCACTGCAGGATTTGCGCGGTTTGTCTTTAAATCAGATGAATAATTGAAACTTACTCCCGTTCGAAGTGATTTCAGCCATGTCTTCTGAAATCGTACACCGACTTCAAACAGGTCTGAAGTATCCTTTCGGAGGTGATACTTGCCAAGTAGGCCTATATTAAACTGTTCTGGCAAGGGAAGAGTTAGATCTGTTGTGAATTTCGCTCTCTCCTTATAGAGAAGAACTGTGTCCTGCAGGCTTTTTAGAAAGTTGCTGCCAATGTATTCTGCTTGAGTGTTCCATATAATGGGATTTGTACGCCTTGGTGAGTTACTGTGTTCTTTAGAGTAGGAAACTTTCGAACGGTAAAAGAAACCTGCACGGGCGGCAAAATCTATTCCCGCCAGACTGTCGTAACTGCCCGCACATGCGATTTGGAGATTGCCAAACGGCAATGCGAAAAGTGCCTCGGTACCTGCTATACCTCTTTTTGTGAACAGGTGTCCGTACAAATCGAATGTGAAATTATCAGTGATCCCTCTTTTGTAATCCATTGCAAAAGAGGGCCTCTCAGTATCATAAGTTATGCTCTGCTTTGCGACTTTGGCGGGAAATCCCAAATTATAGGAATATTGGGAAATGCCTTTTGCCATCAGTGTCGGTTCATAAATATAGGTGAATTCAAGTGTTTCAGAGTTTCCGGCGAAATCTCGAATTTCGATCCTTACGAAGTTGCTTCCTGTTGCAAAAGGGAAACCCCGGATATCATGTGTACCAGGTTCCAGAATCATTTTCTTAACCATGACATTGTTGACCCATACCTCAACTTCTGCAGGATCACTGAGGAAAAATTCCTTTTCGCTTACCGGGTAGCTCCTGACATGAGGCTTGAGGGAGTAATCTTTAGCTAAACTCAATCCACCTAATTGAATAAAAGGGAGATAGCCAGAAGCTCTGTTGCGCAGGTCGCCGGCAGTAAAACGCAGCGCCTCCTTTGGTCTGTCATAAACAAGTCGAGTGTCTTTTCTATGCAGGATTCTACTGCTGCTTTCATCGTGAAAGGCACTGCCCTCAAGTACCGTACCTTTTATGTTCACAGCTCCATCAATTGTAACATAGAGGGGTTGACGAAACCGCTCGTTTATCAGTTCTATATGTCTGGAATAGATATTAGTAGAGTCCTCTATCAAATTTTGCATGTATTTAAATTGCTGTTTAAGATTAAAATTGAGATATGCGGATAACGAATGGGGCTTTATGGTTTCTGTAATATAAGGATCTTCGGAAAAACCTTTTAAATTATGAATCTGTTTACTTAATTTTTCAGGTGGTATGAAAATGTGAACAAGATAATCCTGTGAATCAAACGTGGTTTTCAGTCCCAGCGTGTTCAGGCTTATCTGGGAAATCTTTCCTGATCCATCTATTTTGTTCCTCACAAGTTGAACCTGATTTGGTTCCATCATTTCGGAAATCATGTTTATGACAGGTGCAGAAGGAATAGTGAAATCAGAACGGTCTTCTGAAAATACCACCTCTATTCTGCCATCAACTCTCTCATTTACAGTCAGGGAAGCTTCAATTTGCTGCGGAAGTTTTGGTGGAGAAACTCCGAAAATTTCCCGGTATAATTGCTCGCGAGATCTGGCGGAGAGTTTCTGTTCAAGCATCGATTTGCTGGATTCAATTTCCGGAGTTGACGGATTGGCCACAGCAAGCTGCAGCAAAGTGTCTTGTGCACTGAGGTACTTTGGAAAGGTGATAATAAAAAGCAACAGGACGCCCGAAAGGCATCCTTTCCATAGTAGGAAACTGTTGCGATTATTAATCATCTGTATTATTTCTGTTTAACGTGCCGCCCGCAGATAATTGTCGAGTTGATTCTCACTCACCTCTGATCACTGATCGACTTTAGGAAAATCGACTGTTACCCGAACCGGGCCGACTGGTATCTCCTTCGGCCAGGGAATGTCGATTACGCGTTTATTCCCGGCGAATATGCTGTGTTTCGTTTGCGCTTTTGTTAAATCCGGCGAGTAGGTTACTGATTTGCCAGCCGCCAGAGAGCCGTTTTTATTCACTGCCACGATTCGCAGCTGCATTCCCTTTAAATTCTGTAAAGCAGAACCGGTGTTGCTCAGCATCAGCCTAAGAAGGGGGTTTCCCAATGAATCAGGCTTGTGGCCTGCGGATTCTATTTTTATGGATGGTCTGATACCCGCAGGTCGCAAAACGATTATACCCTCATAACGGGTACGGACAATTAACCGGGCCTCTGCTTTTGTCCGTACATCGTCCTCATCTCCAATTTTTATGGGGGCTTCTTCAGCAATAAGTGCGTACGCGGTTTCTTTAAGGGGCAGTGAATCACCAACCCACTTAACCTGAACTCTCTGCTTTTCACCGGGCATGAGGACAATTTGTGCAGGATAAATCATGAAATTATTAGCTGAATTATCATCCAGATACTCTACCTTGGCCCCGTCCAGACTAATTTCCCTGCCCATCACTTTTAATTCCACTGCAGTAGGTGCTTTTATATCACCTTCGAATTGTATGATTACTTCCGCACTGGTCTGTTTTTTTGAGAGATCAAGGATCGTGATCATCGGATTTAGCGAGTAGCCAGCATAGCTGTGTGATGCCAATCCGAGGACCGCAACTGCTATGCACGAAAGTATTGATGTCTTTCTCATGATGTTCATATTTGTGCTCCGACTGAAAAAACGTTATTAAAAATGAGATGATTTACAAGTTTACACTAATGGTGAAAGTGATGTTTTCCAGGTACAAGCCAGCCAGTTTTCCATGTGGATCGGCCCAGTCTGCTTTCAGCTCAACTATGTAATTGACAGTTTCTGTAGTTGGAGAATTCCCCGGATTCCATGAAAACTCTCCTCCGCCCGAAACAACTGCCAGCACATCCAGATTGACAGGTTCGGTCAGTCCAGCTCCAAGCGTTCCGCTTACTTTGTCCAGTACTAAAGAGGTCATGGGGATTTCACTCGTACCGGCGATGAACTTGCCTCGGTTGGTGAGGCTGATCTTCACTTCGAAGCCGGTTGCCGAGTTACTGTTCACTATGAAATAAGCTATCTGCTCACCTGTTCCGGGCTGACCAAAATTGAGCCCGATCAGACCTTGACCCTGAATCGTGTTTATGAGAGGGTCCGGTGGAGAGAGTGCCCCCGTTCGAGAAAAAAGGCTTAGAAAACAAAGTATGCTGGTAAATAGAAGTTTTTTGATCATTTATTCGCTATCTATTCTAGAACTGAAACGAACTGTTTTCGGGTAGTCCCGCAGCATCAAAATCGGGAATTATAAGTATATGATCATTTTTCACGGTCGACAAGGATTTAGTGCATTTCCTGTACATGCTATCTTTTTATACTGCAGGAACTTATGAAGTTTTCCCTCCTTAAAATAAAAAGGGAGGACCGAAAGCCCTCCCTGCACAGATTCTAATCCGATTTCTATTACATGGTAGCAGTAATGCTGAAAGTGATAGTCTCGGTATAAAGTCCTGCCAAATAATCTGAAGGGTCAGCCCAGTCAGCAAGCATGAGAAGTTCATAGTTAATTGTTGCTTTCGTCTGGTCGGCTGGGTCCCAAGTATAACCTGCACCCTGAGCTGCTGCAAGAATGTCCTCATTGGCAAGCTCGGTAATACCAGCACCTGGTGTACCGGCACCACTGGGATCGAGCTGCAGAGCTGTCATGGCAATGGCAACACCGGCAGGGTTCTGGAATTCTGCGCCATTGGCAAATGACCAGGCTACGTCATAGCTGGTGGAGTTGTTGTTGATAATGAAACGGGCAATTGTAGCGTCGTCTCCAGGGGAGCTGAAGTCCAAAGTGAGCAGACCGATACCCACGATGTTATTGATCAGAGGTATGTTTCCACCAGTAAGAAGTTGACCTGAAAAAGCTGACCCTGCGAGAACGGCGACTGCTGCACATGTTGCGGAGATTTTCTTGAAATTCATGATTTTTTCCTTTTCTTGATTGTTCTTCTTCTGTTTTAAATTTTTCCATTTTGCTGAATGTGTCCTGGTGCCTGTTTTTGTTTGGTTCCGATAGAGTACCTCCTTGTAGCCCCCTGGTTTAAATAGTCCTGACAAAATCCCTTTTGTCAACTTAAGTACAATAATTACTTAAACGATTAAATTCCGAAGCGAGTTTTCCTGCCCGCCCCGCTTCTGCAGGGTTACCTGCACTGCATTTTTTTTATCGGCCTTTCCTTGTAACCGCTTTAATCTTTTTTTTCCGGTGAAGACTCTCGCAGCTACATTTGAGATTATACAGCTCAAATGTAAAATGTCAAATATTTTTTTCCTGTCTGCCCCTCCGGTGTGTAATTCATTGGTGCAAATGCAGTTCTTCCCTGCAATTAAGGGCTTTTTGTGTGCTTTTCTATTTAAACAGGCGCTTTTTTATGCATAGATCAAGTTGTGGTATTGTAAAGACGAGGTTAACTCAATATGTTGCATCTGAAGTCTGTGGTTCTCCGTTTTCTTTTACCCTCAGTATTTCCATATAGTCAATACTTGTCTTTTCGTTTCCCATCGGTTCATACCTCACCGATATTCTCAGCACATCCCCCGCCCTGATAAATGAACTCCGTATTCCATTAAGATTTTTTATCTCCTCCACACTCAGCCCTGTTTTTCTGGCAATGTGTGATAATGTCTCCCCTCTGTTTACCACGTAGCGTTTCTGCCCGTAAGTAGGAGTGCGTTTATATAGACTGTCAGGTGCGCTGAGGGCGGCTAGTTTTATCTTCTGAAGCGAATGACTGCTCTCGATATGCAGCAGGTAACCTGCCGGAATGGGCATACCCTTTTCATATATTTCTGGCATTATCGCCGGATTGTGCTCCGCAATCTGCTCCGCAGGAATACCCAGTATCGACGCTATCTGCCCCGCAGTCAAACTGTAATCAAGCCTGATATCGAAAAAGAATTTTTTCTGTTCATATCTGATCGTATCAAAAAAAAACTCCGGACGCATCGCTATGCGGCTGGCTGCCACAAAACAGCTGTAAAAATTTTTGGACGCAAACTGAAATGAGGCACTTTCATATTTTTGGATAATAATCCCCAGATCGCTTGAACCGGTGGCCTCCACTGCCCGCATGATCCCGGCGGGTCCGTGATTGTAGGCGCTTAGAGCAAGCGGCCAGCTCCCCAGAACCTTGTAGGCGCTTTTAAGATAAAGCCCAGCCGCTCTGGTTGAAATGACAGGATCCCGCCTCTCATCTATGTAGGAATCCACTCTCATGTACTGCCGGGCGGTATAGGGCATGAATTGCCAAAGCCCCGCAGCCCCCACCTTGGAATAGGCCCGGTAATCAAAGGAAGACTCAACATGAGGTAGAAAACAGAGGAGTTGCGGGATCTCAAGCTCCCTGAAAATCGATCTGATGGTATCCAGATAAGCCCCCGACCTCTCAATCCCCGCCAAAAATCGCTCCCTCTGCCCCTGCTGAAAACGGATTCGCTCCTCCGCCCCCTTGAGAGCCTCCTTGGAGGCATAAAGTTTGAAAAGCCCAAGAATCCTTTTCTGCTCTGCATTAAGGCCGTGCTCCGGCCTGCTGGTTATCTCTTTTATCAGATTTTTGTATTTTTCCCGATTTCTGTCCAGATATCTTTCTAGCTCTCTTCCCCATAAATCCCCGATATCCAGAGTGTCGTAAATAATGAGGGGATAATCACGGTCATGAAGCAGCCCTTGAGAAAGTGAGATTTTGGTGTATATTTCCTGCCAGAATTGAACATTGTTTTCGATTATTGCCGGAACGGGAAAAAGCTCCTCGTCTAGCGACGCTTGAACCGTCCCCGACCCCAGAATGAAAATCAGCATAAATGGCAAAACTCTTTTCATGCTTTCCCCCATACTGCAGGGGAACCGCAAAGGTCAGGCCGAAGGGGGTGATAACCGATTACTCCTAACTTTCAACTGTCTTTTATTATATTTCAATACTTATAGCTGTTTATCAGCTCATCAATGGAATTTATGGATTGCCCGTGCGTACTTGAAGCGGGAGGGAAACCTGTCAGCATGAGTGAAATTCGGGAGCGACTGGAATCGGTGCGGGATAGAATACGTTGCGCCTGCACGAAAGCCGGACGCAGTCCTGATTCTGTGCGCCTCATTGCGGTAACCAAGAATCACCCCGCCTCCACACTTCAGGAACTTATAAACCTGGGGGTAAGGGATCTGGGTGAAAACCGGGTGCAGGAGATCGAACAGAAGGTCCCCCTGCTTGACGGTGACTTCACCATGCACATGATCGGGCACCTCCAGACAAACAAGGTTCAGAAAGTGCTCCCGCTTGTCGGGTGGGTTCAGTCAGTGGATCGTGAAAAGCTTGTTCAGAGGATCGAGGCACTCCATAGCGGCCCTAAACTCAAGGTGCTTCTGGAAGTGAACACTTCCGGTGAGCTTTCCAAATCGGGCTGTGCCCCTGAGGAGTGCGAAGCACTTTGCGAGCGGGTAAAAAGCAGTCCTGCTCTTGATCTGAGGGGGCTTATGACCATTGGGCCTCTGTACGGGGACGAAAAATCGGTTCGGGGTGCATTTTCCCAGCTTCGGTCTCTGTCAGTGAAATGCTGCTCCTGTCTGGAAAAGCCGGAACTCTCCATGGGGATGAGCGGCGATTTTGAATGGGCCATTGAGGAAGGTTCCACAATGGTGCGAATCGGAACGCTCCTTGTAGGGGAGCGAGTGAGGAAATAAATGCAGTTGATTCCATTAGTAGAAATATTGTTTCGTATTGCTAGTTTTGTGATACTTGCAAGAGTGATTCTATCTTGGATTCCATCGGCTCAGTACCATGCTGTTTCCCAGTGGATCTTCAGAATTACCGAACCGGTTCTTGAGCCTATCAGGCGAGTGATCCCCACCGGATCCATCGGGCTTGATATTTCGCCCATCATCGCCCTGCTGCTTTTAAGGGTTCTGCAGTTTTTTGTTATTCGGGTGCTTTTAGCCTTTTAATTAAAACAGGAGCGCATCGATGCGTATTACGCCTCTTGACATCAGAAAACAGCCTTTCCCCCGCGCTTTCAGGGGATTTGATCCGGATGCCGTGAACAGTTTTCTTGAAATGGTGGCTGGTGAGTACGAAGTTATTATCCGTCAGAACAGCGAGTTTGCCACCCAGATAAAGAATCTGGAGCAGAAACTTGAGACGTACACCAAAATTGAGCGTGTGCTCAATGAAACGCTTCTCAGTGCCCAGAAGGCTACCGATGAGGCCAGAATTAATGCCCAGAAAGAGGCCGAGCTCATCATCAAGGATGCCATGATCAGAGCAGACCGTTACGAGGCCGAAGCCCGGCAGCGGGTAAACTCTCTTGACAGCGAACTTGTGTCACTTCGCAACCAGAGGGACAGTTTTCTGGCCCGTTTCAGATCAATGCTTTCCACACAGCTCAATCTGCTGGAAGTGATAAGTGGCGAGCTTCGCTCAAGCGGACAAGCTCAGCCGGCGGCACTGAATGGTCTTGAGGATGAGGCGATGGATGATGTTCCTCCTCAGCCGAATATTATCGGCTGAGGGTTCTCGTACTCGTAAATCATGATCGTTTAAACCCTTACTTTTGACGTTTGCCGTGAACTCTGAACGCTGTACTTTTGAAATACGCCTGAAGCCTCGCGCAAAACGCAACAGCATCATTCTCAAGGGGTCTGCACAGCTGGATGTCTCAGTGACCTCTCCTTCTGTGGAGAACAGAGCCAACGAGCATCTTGTAGAAATTCTGGCCAAGGCACTTGGGGTGAGCCGTTCCTCTGTGCGGCTCATCAAGGGTGAGCACTGCAGAAGTAAAGTGGTGGCGATCGAGGGAATGGATCAGAAGAGAGGCGAGGAGCTCATAATTGAAAAGACGCAAGCTTAGTGCTCACCCTTCGATTGCGGACTGCTCAGGGTGAGCGGAAGTGAAAGTGGCAGGCTTAGCATGTTGAAGTGGCGGTTTACAAGCGATTGGAGTAAGTGCAAAAAAGCGGTAAACGGGTAAACTTTAATAAACGGAGAATCATATATGTCAAACACGTTCGAGATGGTTCAGGAAACAAAGGCGTTTATCGAAAGTAAAACATCAATAAAGCCCCAGTACGGTATTATTCTGGGCACCGGGCTTGGAAGGCTTGCCGACAACATCGAGAAAGACACGATTATTCCCTATGAAGAGATTCCTCATTTTCCTGTATCCACCGTGGAGGCTCATGCGGGAAAACTTATCATCGGTCACCTTGCCGGTAAACCGGTAATGGCAATGCAGGGAAGGTTTCACTACTATGAAGGCTATTCCATGCAGCAGATCGCTTTCCCTGTCAGAGTCATGAAGTTTCTTGGAGCGCACACTCTGGTTGTTTCCAATGCCTGCGGTGGAATCAATCCTCTGTACAAGCCGGGAACCATTATGGCCATCACCGACCATATCAATCTCCTTGCGGACAACCCGCTCATCGGTTCTAATGACAACCGGATCGGCCCCCGCTTTCCAGACATGTCGGAACCCTACTCCAAGGAACTTCTCGAGCTTGTTTCCAAAGTGGCCATAGAGAACAAGATCCGCATCGAACGTGGCGTTTACGCATCCATGAGCGGACCTATGCTTGAGACCCGGGCCGAGTACCGCATGCTTAAGACTCTGGGAGCCGATGTGATCGGAATGAGCACTGTTCCGGAAGTGATCGCCGCCGTGCATGCCGGACTGAAGGTTCTGGGGCTTTCCGTTGTTACCGATTCCTGTCTGCCGGACGCTCTTGAACCGGCCGATATAAAGCAGATCATCGCAGTGGCTGATAAGGCCGAACCAGTACTTGTCAAGTTAATAGAGAAGGTTCTTTACGCACTATGAGTAACCAGACTTTTAATCCTGTAAATACACAGATCCGCTTTCCGGAGATCGAGTCCCAAATTCTTGAACTCTGGAAAAAGCAGGACACGTTTCAGCAGTCCCTTAAAGAGACTGAAAATCACGATGCTTTTGTGTTCTATGATGGTCCCCCATTTGCCACAGGGCTTCCTCACTACGGACACCTTCTTGCCGGTACCCTCAAGGACATCATTCCCCGTTACTGGACCATGCGCGGCTATTACGTGGACCGCCGCTTCGGCTGGGACTGTCACGGGCTCCCCGTTGAAAACGAGATGGAGAAGGAGTTCAAGGTTTCAGGCAAGCGGGATATCGAAAAGCTGGGTATAGAGATTTTCAATGAGGCCTGTCGTTCCATTGTGCTTCGTTACACAAGTCAATGGGAAAAGGTCGTGAACCGGATGGGTCGATGGGTTGACTTTGTCAATCAGTACCGGACCATGGATCCTCCCTACATGGAAAGTATCTGGTGGGTGTTCCGCCAGATGTGGGACAAGGGACTTATCTATCAGGGCTTCCGTGTGCAGCCCTACTGTCCGCGCTGTGCCACCCCGCTTTCGAATTTCGAGGTTAACGAAGGATATAAAGACACTACTGGTCCGTCCATTACCGTATCCTTTCCCCTAGCAGACGATCCGTCGGTGAAAATTCTGGTCTGGACCACCACCCCCTGGACTCTGCCATCAAATGTGGCTCTGGCAGCTGGCCCGGACATCGATTATGTAAAGATCCGGGACGGTGAGAACATTTTCATTCTCGCCAAAGATCGTCTGAGCGCCTATTACAAAGATCCTTCTGCTGTTGAGATTCTCCAGGAGATGAAAGGCTCTGCTCTTGAGGGGCTCAAATACCTGCCCATGTTCGGCTATTTTAAAGACCGGGATCCCCGTTTCTTTACCGTTACCACTGCCGATTTCGTATCCACTGAAGACGGTACAGGAATTGTGCACATCGCACCCGCTTTCGGCGAGGATGACTTTCTGGTGGGGGCAAGACTTGGTCTGCCCATTATCTGCCCGGTTGATGACGAAGGTAAGTTTACAGATGAAGTTCCGGAGTGGAAGGGCAGGCTGGTGTATCAGGCCGATGATGAGATTATCAGGACTATCAAAAAGGAAGGCCGGCTAATTCATCGGGGAACTATCGAGCACCGGTATCCGTTCTGTTACCGCTGCGATACCGCTTTAATTTACAAGGCGATAACCACCTGGTTCATGAAAATCGAGCCGCTCAAACCAAATATGCTCGACAACAACCAGCAGATCCACTGGGTCCCTCAGCACTTGCAGAACGGCCGCTTCGGTAAAGGAATCGAAAGCGCTCCCGACTGGAACATTTCAAGAAACCGTTACTGGGGAACACCGCTTCCGATCTGGCTTTGCGAGTGCGGACACACCGAATGTGTTGGTGGACTTGATGAACTTCATACACTGGTGGGTGGAGGCGACAGGGAGAAGGGTGCAACGATTCACGCTGAGGCAGCTTTACGTGTACAGGAAAGTTTCCGAGGGCCGGAAGTGCCTGAAAAACTGAAAGCTGCGGGAGTTGATCTTTCCTGGGCCGAGCGGCTTGAGAATGTGACCATAAGCCCTGTTGATATTCACCGCCATGTGATTGATGAAATGCTTGTGCATTGTCCCAAATGCGGTAAAGAGATGAAACGCACATCCGAGGTGCTTGACTGCTGGTTTGAATCGGGTTCAATGCCCTATGCTCAGATGCATTACCCGTTCCAGAATAAAGAACGTTTCGAAAAGAACTTTCCTGCTGATTTTATTGCCGAGGGTCTCGATCAGACTCGCGGATGGTTCTACACGCTCACGGTGCTTGCGTCGGCACTCTTTTCCCGGCCGGCGTTCAAGAATGTGATCGTAAACGGAATCATTCTTTCCGAAGAGGGAAAGAAGCTTTCCAAGCGTCTGCGCAACTATGCGCCGCCTGAAGAGGTGCTCAATCAACTTGGTGCTGATGCACTGAGACTATTTCTGATCAATTCTCCTGCGGTGAAGGCGGAGGATCTCCGGTTTTCTGAAAAAGGTGTGATGGAGATGTCTCGGGCAGTTCTGCTACCCTTCTGGAATGCCTATGCTTTCTTTGTAACTTATGCAAATGTTGACGGCTGGAAGCCTTCGAGCCTCGAGCCTCCCAAAGACGGCACAGAACTTGACCGCTGGATAATTTCCCTTCTCAATGATGTCATTGCTTCTGTAAATGCTGAGATGGAGCAGTACAATCTGTACAAGGTGGTGCCGCTTCTGGTGGATTTTATCGATAATCTCACTAACTGGTATATCCGTCGCAGCCGTCGCCGTTTCTGGAAAAGTGAAAACGATAACGATAAAGATCTGGCCTACAGCACGTTGTATTATGTGCTGGTGCAGTTTTCAAAAGTGATGGCACCGTTTCTGCCGTTTCTTACCGAAGCCATTTATCGTAATCTGGTGGCCGGAAAGCTTGACGGAGAGCCGGAGAGCGTTCATCTGACTAAGTACCCTGTATCCATGGAATCCATCATCGATCAGGACCTTGAACTCAAGATGAAACTGGTGCGCCAGGCCGTGGCTATGGGCCGTGCACTCAGGAGCCGCTTTACTATCAAAACTCGCCAGCCGCTCAGTGATTTCACGGTGATCACCTCCGATCAGAAGAAGCTTGAGCTTCTGAAGGACATGGAGGCGCTCATTCGCGATGAGTTGAATGTAAAGCAGGTGACATTCGATTCTCAGGAACAGCGTGTGGTAAGTGTTTCTGCCAAGCCCAATTACAAGAAGCTTGGAAAGCACTATGGCCCTCAGATGAAGGATGCCGCCAAAACAATCGAAGGATTTACTTCTGCTCAGATAAGAGAGCTTGAAAAGGGTGGCACAATCGAGGTGCTCGGCATATCGCTGACCTACGATGATATTGAGATCCGCAGGACAAAGCATGAGGGTGTGGAGGTGGAAACCGAGGGTGAGTTGACCGTTGGTCTTGAAACCACTATCACCTCAGAGCTTAAAAACGAGGGTATGGCTCGTGAGTTCGTCAACCGGGTCCAGAACACCCGCAAGACTTCCGGGTTCAATGTTACCGACCGGATCGTAATTCGCTGTGCTTGTCCTGAGGAACTGCAGAAGGCTCTGTCTGATTTCAAGGACTACATCTGTTCCGAGACCCTGGCTGTGGATATCCTTTTTGAGGAGGTCAAGGAGGGTGAAACGGTTGATGTGGACGGAATCGATGCGGTAATCAGAATCGAGAAGGCGGGGGCACTGGCCGGTCAGTAATGAAAAGGTGGATTCCCAAGCGGCTCAGAGATGATTTTTTAAGCATGCTGGCCTCGGTCGGTTATGCTCTGGGTCGCTCGATTCCCCGCAGTCTGGGGCTTTTTATTTTTGCAAATGTCGGGCGACTTTTTTTTCTTCTGTCTAGAAAAGAAAGAAGGAGGACACTTCATAATCTCAGAATGGTGTATGGTCAGGATTATGATCCGAAGTGGATCGCCAGAACGGCACTGCGGGTTTTTTCCGAGGCCGGCAAGAATCTGTTTGATGCCTTAAGCATTCCTGCCATGAAGGAGGAAGCTTTTGAAAGAACGATTACTCACGACTCTCTGGATGAATTCAGGGAAGCTTACAGCCGGGGCAGAGGGGTATTTGTCATCACTGCACACCTGGGCTGTTTTGAGATGCTTCTGCATCTTTTCGCCCGTAAAGGATTCAGATGCTTCGCGGTGGGGAGAAAGTTTGATGATCCCAGAATCGAATCGCTGGTCAGAAAAATGAGAAGCGGGCCCGATATCGCCTATATGGACCGTTCTGAAAGCAGCCGCAAGATTATTCGCTATCTTCAGGAGGGCAGAGTTTTCGGGGCGCTGGTGGATCAGGATACTAAAGTGGAGGGGGTTTTTGCCGATTTTCTGGGGAAAACCGCTTTTACCCCCAGTGGGCCGGTACGGCTGGCCATGAAACTGGATGTACCCGCTTTTGTGGTGACTACGGTTCGGGTGGGGAAGAACCGGCATCATGTATTTTTAAGTAAGCAGCTGATTCTGGAGAATACCGGAGATTTCAAAACTGATCTGGTTAAAAATGTGCAGAAGGTGAATGATATTATCAGTGATGCAATCCGCAGACATCCGGGGCAGTGGGTCTGGATGCACCGGAGGTGGCGCACTAAACCGCAGAATGAGGCTGGTTCATGATAAAATTCTGGATTTCGGGGATTTGTGCGGCGGCATCGATTCTGTTGCTTGCCGGGTGTGCTCCTAAAAAGGATCCCCTTCCGGTTTCTACTGGCAATATTGAGGCTCCTTATCAGGAGTTTGACACCGCATCACTTTTCTTCTATGAAAAAGGGATCAAGCGCTGGAGGTTGGAGGCGGAGCATATGAGAAAGCCTCTGGCTGATACCGGATCATTGGTGGTGGTGCCTGTAAAGATATCCATATTTGATTCCCTTGGCCGACCCGGGTCGCGTATCCTGGCTGATTCCGGATCCACCGACGTTAAAATGGAGACCTTTTATCTTTGGGGGAATGTGTTTATCCGCACCGATGAGGGTATGGTGGTGAAGAGTCCCCGGCTCAGGTGGCTTAAGGATCAACGAAAAATTTTATCAGAAACCTACGTGCAGATTGAGACTCCCAAGGGTGATATGCTCAGGGGTGTGGGCCTCGATGCAGTGGACAATTTCAGCCGTTTTTCCTTTAAAAAAGATGTAGAGGGAATTTTCCCCAATTTCAAGCAGCGCCTGGAGCAGGATGATGACAATTTCTTCAATTAAGGTTTCAGGCACAGTGGTTCTTCTGCTGCTTTTAGTGTCGCAGCTCTTTGCCGCCGATGACGGGGCACTCATTCTTGAGCGGGCCAACAGTAATGAAAACACCTATTCCCGTGGAGAGTTTGTTTCTTACCTGAAGGGAAATGTGGTGTTTCGTTATGATGATATTCGCATATCAGCAGACGAGGCGACCTGGTGGAAAAGCCAGGGTGTGGTGAATTTTAAAAACAAGGTGGTGGTGGAGCGCAAGAATCAGTATATGACCTGCGATCGGCTTAATTTCACCCGCAGGAATAATCTACTCACCGCCAGCGGCAAGTTCTTTTTCCAGGATTCTTCACAATTGGCCACCCTGACCGGAAACGATGCCGAGTACAGGGCCGACAAACGCAACTTTGTGCTCAGAGGTAATCCGTTACTGGTGCGCAGGGATTCAAGTGAAACGGATACCCTTTTCATATCGGGTAAAGTTATGAACTATACCGATTCTGTTAAGATGGCCACGGTGACCGACAATGTCAAAATCCGTAAAGGGCGGTTGCTGGCAGTCTGCAAGAAGGCTGATTATTTCACAAAAGAGAACAGTGCTCAACTGCGGGTGAAACCCGAAGTCTTTTATGATAATCACAAAGTGATCGGTGATTCGGTGGATCTCCTGTTTGGAAAGGAGTCCCTTAAAAGTGCGCGGGTGATCGGCAATTCCCACGGGAGGTACGCTGAAAGTTCCGCGAAAGCTCCCATGGACACTACGATCACTCACATCTGGAGCGACAGCCTTTTTCTCACTGTGTCCGATTCCGGATCACTTGATTCGCTGTATGCATATGGCAAAGTGCTCAGCAGGTACTTTGCAAAAGAGGACAGTGCCAGTTCCAATGAAGCATCCGGAAAGATGATGGTCCTCTCATTCGGGGAAAATGGTAAGGTGGACAAGGCGGTTATCAGGGGAAATGCCAGAAGTGTTTATCACATAGAAGAGAAAGACGGGCGGGGCAGAAATGAAGCCAGCGGGGATCAGATCATTGTCACCTTTGAGATGGGCAGGGCTCGGCTGCTGAAGCTTCTGGGAAGTACCCGGGGCATTTATTTTCCGCAATAAGTCTTCTTACAGAGGGTAATATGGAGTCTGAAATAAAGGAAGGTTTTGCAGCTGAAGGCGGCGCAATGGAGAAACCGGAAGTCAGCAGTACAGTTTCACAGATGAAAAGTGGCCCTGTGAGGGAGATCCGCACCGAAGGGCTTGTGAAGATTTATAACAAGCGCCGGGTGGTGAACGGGGCATCCATCATGGTGAAGCAGGGCGAGATTGTGGGATTGCTGGGTCCTAACGGAGCGGGGAAGACCACTACGTTTTACATGATTGTGGGGCTTATCAGGGCCAACAAGGGTAAGATTTTTCTGGATAAGAAGAATATCTCCAGCAAGCCCATGTATCGTCGGGCCAGGATGGGGATTGGCTATCTTCCGCAGGAGCCGTCGATTTTCAGAAAGCTTTCGGTGGCTGATAATATACTGTCTGTTCTTGAGTATCAGCACATGGGGTATAGAGAGCGCAAGAAGCGTATGAAGGAGCTTCTTGAAGAGCTCAATGTGGGGCATCTGGAGAAGAGTCTGGGGTACATGCTTTCAGGTGGTGAGAGGCGTCGGGTAGAGATTGCCCGCACACTGGCAATCAAGCCTGATTTTATTTTGCTGGATGAGCCCTTTGCGGGGGTGGATCCCATTGCGGTGGAGGATATTCAGAGCATTGTTCATCAGCTCAAGCACAAGGGGTACGGTGTATTGATCACCGACCACAATGTGAGGGAGACGCTGAGGATCACCGACAGGGCGTATATAATGTGCGAGGGTCAGATACTTATTTCCGGAACGGCATCGGAGCTGGCGAACAATCCGGAGGCGCGAAGGATCTATCTGGGTCAGAATTTCCGTCTGGATTGAGGTCACGTTCAGGCTCAATCCCATTTTGATACAAATTGGTATCTTCTACTCTCAATTATTTCTCAAATCTTTCAATAGTTTCCCTTTTATATCGAAGAAGAGTATTATAGAATCGTTTAAGAGTGGCGATTTGCGCAAAAAAATGGCTTTTAACACCCGCGCGCAAATCTATTTTCCTTGATAGGGCAATTGGGAGCGATTTTTGCTTCTCTATTTCAGAAGCAATCAATTTTGATATTATCAACCTTTTGCAGGAGTTGTGTTTTTGAACCTCGGTCTTGACATGTCGCTGAAGCTTCAGCAGAAACTGTCTTTCCAGATGATACAGTCTCTGAAGCTCCTGCAGGTGAATACGCTGCAGCTCGAACAGCTCCTCAAGACTGAACTGGAGATGAATCCGGTTCTGGAAGCCAGTGACGAGCTGGAGAGTGAGGCCGAAGAGGCCCAGGAGCGTGAAGAGAAAGATACTAAAGAGGAGAAGGAAGAAGAGGACGAGCTTGATATAAATGAAGACAGCATCGATTGGGAGGAATACCTTGAGGAGGGTTTTGATCTGGGGTATTCCTACAACGAAGAAGTGGACCACAACGACGAGCGTTATGAGCCCACCCCTGTCTATCAAGCCACCCTTGATGAGCATCTGATTGATCAGCTTACTGAGAAGAAGCTCGAAGAAAAAACGAAACTGCTGGTCCAGTTTCTTATGGGGAGTCTGGATAGCGACGGCTATCTGCGCATACCTCTGGAGGACATTGCCGACTTCATTCAGGTCAGTATATATGAAGTGGAAGAGGCGCTCCATATTCTTCAGAAGATGGATCCTCCGGGAGTGGGAGCCAGAAATCTCCGTGAGTGCATGATGCTGCAGCTTCGTGCCCGAAATCATCATCATTCTCTGGCTATGAAAATAGTGGCTGAAACATGGGAGCTTTTTGAAAAGCTCAAGATTCCCGAAATTTCCCGCCATTTTGGTGTGGAGCCTCGTGAAATCCAGGATGCTCTTGAGCTTATAAAGACCATCAACCCCAAACCGGGTTATCAGTATAACCCCGACAAACCATCCACCATAATTCCCGATCTTATTGTGGAAAAGGTGGATGGCAAGTTTGTGGTCATGCTTAACGACCGTTCAGTGCCCTCATTGCATATTAATAAGAGTTACGCCAATATGATAAAGAGAGGCAGCACGGCAAAACGGGATGTTAAGAAGTACATTCGAGAAAAATTTAACAGTGCCACCTGGTTTATCCGCTCCATCGAGCAGCGCAAGACCACCATGCTCAAAGTGATGTACGCCATTATCGATAGGCAGATGGAGTTTTTCGAAAAGGGTCCACCAAACTTAAGCCCGCTCAAGTTGCAGGATGTGGCTGATATGGTCGAAATGCACATTTCCACCGTGAGCCGCGTGACCAGCAACAAATATGTTCAGACTCGTCACGGCATCTTCGAGCTGAAATACTTTTTCACCGAAGCGGTCGGTCGTGATGCCGAGGGTGCCGATATCTCCTCGGAGCGCATTAAAAACAGAATTAGGCAGCTTGTGGATACCGAAAATTCCAAAAAGCCGCTTTCCGATCAGAAAATCTCAGATATTCTTTCCAAGGAGAATCTGCCTGTGGCTCGCAGAACAGTTGCCAAATACAGAGAGCAGATGAAGATTCTCCCGGCCCGTTTGCGTCAGAAATATGACTGAAAAATCTGCGGACCCCAGCCTCGGCGAGGGGTCCTCTCACAATCCCGTACGGTTTCCTCCCTGGCTTAAGCGACCTGCTGCCTTTTCAGGAAAACAGAACCAGACTGTCCGCCTGATCGAATCCGGAGGGTTGCATACAGTGTGTTCTGAGGCTAAGTGTCCCAACAGGGGCGAGTGTTTCAGCAGGGGGAGTGCAGCATTCCTCATTCTAGGATCGGTATGCACCAGAAATTGTGCGTTTTGCGGTGTTTCCAACGGGAAACCGCAAAATCCTGATCCACTTGAACCGTACAATCTGGCCCAGACCGCTCATAAAATGGGGCTTGAGCATGTGGTGATAACATCAGTAACCCGCGATGATCTTTCCGACGGGGGAGCATCTGTTTTCGCCCAGACTGTCAGAGAGGTCCGCAAGGTGCTTCCTTTGGCCGCCATTGAGGTGCTTATTCCCGATTTTCAGGGCAGTGCACAATCTCTAATGACAGTTTTGGACAGTCGACCCGATGTGCTCAATCACAACATCGAAACTGTTCCCCGGCTTTATTCGATCATCAGACCGCAGGCTCTCTATCACCGCTCTCTGGAACTTTTGAAGCGGTCAGCGGAAGATGGCAGAGCAAAAGCCAAGTCAGGAATCATGGTGGGGCTGGGGGAGACGGAGCAGGAGGTGTTTGAGGTATTCAGGGATCTGCGTTCTGCCGGAGTTTCCATTCTTACTGTTGGGCAGTATCTGCGCCCCTCGCGTCATCAGGTTTCCGTGAAGCAGTTTATCACACCCGAACAGTTTGCCCGTTATGAGGAGGAGGCTAAGGCTGCCGGTTTTGAGCAGGTGTTTTCCGGGCCTTATGTGAGGAGTTCCTACATGGCCGGGGAGCAGTTCCGAAGTGTCGGCAAGTGATAGTTCCCAAGTGTTGAAATGACCTTTTACAACCCAGCCGCAGTGATTTATTTTTCTTTTAAAGCGATTAAACAGCTTGCTTTAAAATTTCTGTATTGTATTATTAATTAATGTTTTGTAGTTGGACGTAATCTCCATGCCGCTACGTGCGGTTTGGGGGTTATCAGTGTGTAACAATCAAATAGAAGGAGTGGGTGGCTATGGAGATTCAGATCACCTCGCGTCATGCCAAAGCTTCTCAGAATCTGCAGGAAACTATCACCGCCGAGTTGAATAGACTGGAGAAGTTTTTCGATAAGATAACCTCCTGCCATGTTATTCTGGATAGTGAGCACATGGATAAAAAGGTGGAAATCACCATGAATACCCTGGGTCATCAGATTGTGGGTACGGCCAAGGCGGAAAACTTGGGCAAGGCTATCGATGGTGCTGTGGAGAAAGTGGAGCGTCAGCTTAAGAAGCTGAATCAGAAAATTAAGAATCACAAGTCCGAGAAAACCGAAATTAGCGTCGAAGAGTGAGCATCAGCTATTTTTAGTCTCTCGGATGCAGCAGAAGTTGCGGTAAAATGCGGCTTATGACATTTTTAAGGTAAGCTGCAGCTTTAAAACACGGGTCTGCCGCAGATTTTTGAGGCAGACCCGAATTGCTTCAGTTCCTGCTGAAACGGTTAACCTCCGGCTCCAGGTAGTCGAAAAGGATTTCCCATTGAAGAAGACAAATACGGATCTCGTTGTTGGGGCTTCGATTCTGATCGCTCTTTTCATACTCGTTGCTGGTGTGCTCTGGCTTAAAGAGGCTTCCCTGTCCAGGAAAATGGTCACCTATACAGTACTTTTCCCCAACACCGGAACACTCCAGAAGGGTGATCCGGTCCAGGCGAATGGTGTAAAAAAGGGGACCGTGGCGGATATTCGGCTCCGGGGAGACCAGGTTGCCGTTGTGCTCAATCTGGAAAAAGGTGTTTATCTCACCGACTCCAGCCGCATAAATGTGGTGAACATCGGTTTGCTGGGTGAGAGAGGAATTGGTATCAAGCTCAATTCTCATGGAAAAAAGGTCGATTTTAATACAAAAAAAGACACTACCTTCATGATGGGTAAGTTTGATACCGGTATATCGGAAGCCATGGCTAAACTGGGGGAAGTACTGGTAGAGGTGGAAACGCTGGTGGTGAATGTCAGCGGCATAGTTGAGAGCACAATCGGTGATACTGCTTTTATCACCCTTTTTGAAAGTGTGGTCGGGCGGTTGGACACAATCACCGTAGTGGCACAAAATCTGGTCAGGAAAAACGAGCCTCTTCTGGACAGGAGCATGAAAAATCTGTCGGCCGTATCAGCGGACCTGAAGAAGCTAATGGATGATAACAGTGGCAGTATTAATAATATGGTGGCGAACGGAGAGCAGCTCACATCCCGTTCTCTGGCGGTTATCGCTCAGGTGGAATCATTGGCTGTTGCCGTGCAAACAGTCGTGCACAGGGTCGAAAGTGGAGAGGGTACCTTGGGTAAGCTATACAAGGATGACCAGTTTTATACCGACCTGAAACAGACCATCGCCGGAGTGGACAGTCTGGTGACAGAGGTGCAGGAGGATGCTCTGAAGCTGCGCCTGAAGTTTTTTGCGAAAAAGAAGAAAAAGTAACGGTACTATGACTGAGAAAACTGTGAAAGTGCTGAATTCTCTGGGGATCCATGCTCGACCGGCGTCGCTTATCGTGCAGACTGCCGTCAAGTTCAAGTCTTCTATTCAGCTGATAAAGGATGGTGCTTCTGCGGATGCCAAGAGCATAATGAGTGTAATGATGCTGGCTGCTGCTCAGAATTCAATTGTGGCAGTGCGGGCAACCGGTGATGATGAAGCCGCTGCAGTGGATGCGGTAATAAACCTGTTTGAAATGAAATTCAATGAGGAATAACGGCTCCGGCCGGCTTGTCTCCCTTCTGCAGTGTTGTATCGACCGCTCATCTTCGTCAGCTACTAGATAGCAACTCTTTTAGCGGGTTCTCCGTAAGTCAGCCCGAAATGTCGATTTTCGGCGGGTTCTGACGTGCCTTTTGTGAGGTAATATTGTATTTTTCCCCTCTTGGTAATACTCATTCGGCTTGAAAGGATGCACTATGATGCAGGCTGTGAATATAGGTCTGGTCGGAGCTGGTACAGTGGGTGGTGGAGTGGTGAAGATTCTCAACGCCCGGGCGGAGCAGTTCCGCGGGGATTTGGGGCTGCCGGTGAAACTGGCCCGAATTGTGGACAAGGCGACCGATCGGTTTGCCTCTCTTCCGGTAGGTGATGCGAAGTGCACCTCCGAAATTAACGATATTCTCAATGATGATTCCATTTCAGTGGTGATCGAACTTGTGGGAGGGACGACCTTTGCCCGCAAGGTGGTGCTTGAATCGCTTGAGCGCGGAAAGCATGTGATCACTGCCAACAAGGCTCTTATTGCGGAACACGGGCCGGAAATTTTCGAAACTGCCGCCAGAAAAGGCGTTTCTGTTTATTTCGAGGCTGCAGTGGGTGGTGGAATGCCGGTTATTAAAAGTATCCGGGAAGGTCTGGTCGGAAACAATGTTCTGAGCATCAAGACCATTATAAACGGAACCTGTAATTATATCCTGACAAGAATGACCAGAGAGGGACTGCCTTTTCAGGAGGTGTTGTCTCAAGCCCAGGCGAAAGGGTACGCTGAAGCGGATCCCACTCTTGACGTTGGTGGCGGGGATACCGGTCACAAGGTGGCCATCATGGCTTCCCTCATCAGTGGCGGCTATGTGCCTTTTGACAATATATCCATAGAGGGTATCACTTCCATCACAAAAGAGGATATTGAATTTGCACGGGAGCTGGGGTATGCCATTAAGCTTCTGGGTGTGATAAAGAAAACCGAGGGAACTGATCTGGATGTGCGTGTTCATCCGGCCATGCTTCATACCAGTCATATTCTCGCTTCGGTAAGTGACGTGTTTAATGCGGTACTTCTTGAGGGTGATGCCGTTGGGAAGATTCTGCTTTACGGAAGAGGTGCCGGCGAGATGCCTACAGCATCGGCAGTGGTGAGTGATGTGGTGGATGTGGCACGGAATATTACAAGTGATGCTCCTGTGCGGATTCCCATGGATTATTATCGTTCTGATCGCAAAGTCGAAGTGTTGCCGATTGAGCAGATCGCCGGCAGATACTATCTGCGCTTTACCGTAAGTGACAAGCCCGGAGTGCTCGCGTCGATTGCAAGTGTTCTGGGTGAGCAGGGGATTTCCATTGCTTCGGTGATGCAGAGAGAGGGGCATCTGAACGATTCTGTTCCGGTGATAATCATTACCCATACGGCTTCGGAGCGGGGCATGCAGAATGCCCTTGAGCAGATTGAGAAAACGGACTACGTGCGTGCACGTACCCAGGTTATCCGGATAGAGGACTGATATGCATTATATTAGCACCAGAGACAATTCTGCCCCTTTGCCATCCGCCAAGGCAATCGATCTGGGGATGGTTCCTGCGGGTGGACTTTTTGTACCTGAACAGATTCCGAATGTTCCAACGTTCAACTTTCCCGGTGAAACCTATCAGCAGACTGCAGTCAGAGTGCTTTCGGCGTTGCTGAGCGATTTTACAAAGGAAGAGATTGAATGTTGTGTGAAGAATGCCTATACACCCGATACTTTTGATGTGCCATCGGTTATAAACCTGGTGAAAATCGGGGAAAGTCAGCACGTGATGGAGCTCTGGCATGGCCCCACAGCTGCTTTTAAAGATGTGGCTCTGCAGATAATGCCTCACTTCATGCGATTTGCAAAGGCCAAAATAGGCGACGACTCTCAAACCCTCATTCTCGTGGCCACTTCAGGAGATACCGGTAAAGCTGCACTTGAAGGTTTCAAGGATGTGGATGGAATATCTATCGTGGTGTTTTATCCCCACGGAGGGGTGAGCGAAGTTCAGAAGCTTCAGATGGCCACTACCGATGGCAGAAACACTCATGTGGTTGCGGTTAAAGGCAACTTTGACGATTGCCAGACAGGTGTAAAGGAACTGTTCGGGGATGAATCGTTGAGAGAATCGGCCGCCAGGCACAACGTGGTTTTTTCATCCGCAAATTCAATCAACTGGGGCAGGCTCTGTCCTCAAATCGTATACTATGTCAAATCCTATTTGATGCTGGTTGAACAAAAAGTCATCTCCTACGGTGACAAAGTTGATTTTTCCATCCCCACCGGGAATTTCGGCAATATACTGGCCGGATATTATGCCCGTGAGATGGGGCTGCCCATCGGGAAGCTGATCTGCGCCTCCAATAAAAATAACGTGCTCACCGATTTTTTCAAGACCGGTGTTTACGATCGCAACCGTCAGTTCCACCGGACCATGTCTCCCAGTATGGATATCCTTATCTCTTCAAATCTTGAGCGCTTTCTTTTTGAGATGACCGGACATGATGCCGGCAAGGTTAAGGAATGGTATTCTCAGCTGTCTAAAACAGGTGCATTTACCGTTGATCAACCGGTCAGGGAAAAAATGGCCTCCTTCATAGAAGCAGCCTGGGTTGATGAGCGGCAGGTGCTAGAAACTATCGGAAAAGTTCATGGGGAAAGTGGTTATGTGCTTGACACCCATACAGCAGTTGCCGCTTCTGCGGCCCGTTCACTGGGACAGGGCGACCGGCCGGTGGTGATTGCATCCACTGCCAGCCCTTATAAATTCAGCGGGGATGTACTGCGTGGGCTTGGGAAAAGTGTCAGTGATGACGAGTTCCAGTCGGTAAATGATCTTCGCGATGTGTCCTCCATGGAGGTGCATAGAGCGGTTGACGGTTTAAAGGAGAAACCTGTGCTGCATTCATCGGTAATAGAAATAGACCAGATGAAAAATGCGGTTCAGGGGATAATGGCGGGGTTGTAAACGCCGCTTTCGGGAAAAGAGGTTCTTGTGAAGTATGCGATGCTGGTTGGCGACGGAATGGCGGATTTCCCCATCGAAGAGCTTGGAGGGAAAACGCCCCTTGAGTATGCATCCACTCCCAATATGGATAAGGTGGTGACGCTCGGGCGTACTGGCCTCGTGTCAACAGTTCCGCAAGGATTGAATCCCGGAAGCGATGTGGCGAACATGTCGCTTTTAGGGTATGATCCGGCCGTCTATTACAGCGGCAGGGCACCTGTTGAAGCTGCCAGCATGGGCATTGCGCTTGAAAAGGGAGACATCGCTTTCCGTTGTAATCTGGTTACCCTCAATGATGGTTTGATGCAGGACTACTCTGCCGGTCATATTTCCACTGATGATGCTCACAAGCTGATCTCTCTTCTGCAGGAAAAGCTCGGCTCCGATACCGTCCGTTTTTATCCGGGAGTAAGTTACAGGCATCTTTTGGTGACAAAAGGGATTGGACGAGGGCTTGACTGCACTCCACCTCACGATATAACCGATAAAGCATACAAAGAGTTCCTCCCCAGGGGTGAAGACAGTGCACTTATTATCTCTATTATGGAAGAGGCACGGGAAATTCTCGCTCACGCAGATGTAAATGCGGAACGGGTGCGCTGCGGTAAGAAGCCGGCCTCTGACATTTGGCTCTGGGGGCAGGGGCCTGCAGCTTCTCTTCCGGGGCTGTATGAACGATACTCCCTCAGGGGATCTGTCATATCCGCCGTTGATCTGGTGCGGGGGCTTGGCAAGCTGGCCGGTCTGTCTGTGAGAATTGTGGAAGGGGCCACGGGTTATCTGGGCACAAATTATGCCGGCAAGGTGAAAGCTGCCATAGATGCACTGGATAACGGAGAAGACTATGCTTATTTACATGTGGAAGCTCCCGATGAAACTAGTCATGAAGGATCACTTTCAAAAAAGATACAGGCTATTGAGGAATTCGATATGTTTGTTGTGGGGGAGATGCTTGCGTATGCACAGAAAAGAGGCGACGTGCGGGTGATGGTCGCTCCCGACCATGCTACTCCCGTTTCCATGAAAACGCATCACGCCATGCCTGTTCCCTGGGGAGCCTTCGGTCCCGCAATAGAGGCGGACAAGGCTTCCTCCTATAACGAAAAAAGTGCTGAAGGCACTACTCCCGTAACTGGTCCGGAATTGTTCGAGGCATTTATCAGGGGGAACCTGGATTAAAATGGCAGTCCGTCTTGTTGAAAAAGCTCTCACCTTTCTCTTCGATCTCTTAGCTATCAATATAGCTTTTTTTACCGCTTTCTGGATTCGCTACAGTTCCGGCTTCTTTCCTTCTGAAGCTGCTTCAGCACCGGGCCCTTTTGCGTATGTGGAGCCCTCCATCATTTTGAGCGCCGGGTGGCTAGTGCTTTTCTTCCTCACCGGTCTTTATCGGGAATGGTATAAGGAATCTCGTCTTGATGAATTCTTTGTAGTTTCCCGTACGGTGATCATGGGGATGTTTTTTCTTTTTCTGGTGACCGGGGCTCCTCAGATTATTGATTTTGCCCACACTGGTGATTTCCGGAAATTTCTTACCCCCACCAAGTTTGCCACTCTGTTTACTTACGGCGGGTGCATGCTTTTCTTTGCGGCTGTTAACCGCTTCTCCATGCATACTCTGTTCACTGCGCTTTTTTCAAAGGGAATCGCGGTAAGCAAAGTGCTGGTTGTGGGCGCCAACGAATCGGGAGAGAAGCTTGTCAGGGATATAAACTCTTTCCCCAAACTTGGCTACAAGGTTGCCGGCTTTATTGACAATGACGGGAGCCGCACCGGTAACCGCTGTGCCGATTTGCCGGTAATGGGTACCTATTCAGATATTCCTGCCATTGTCAATCGCGAAAAGATTGGCGGTCTCATTATTGGACATGTGAGCGGATCGGCAAACGAAATAAGCAGAATTCTCGATTATTGCGGCGATCTGCGGGTGAACATCTATCTTGTTCCTTCACTTATGGATGTGATTACCGGTCATCTTAAGACGCACCAGATTTTCGGTGTTCCTCTTATGGTGCTGCTTCAGGACCACATGCCAGCCTGGGAGGCGCAGATTAAGCGCCTCATGGACATCGTGGTATCCGCATCGGTTCTGGTGCTGGGAGCTCCAGTATGGCTCGCGGTGGCGGCTGCCATCAGACTGACCTCCCCCGGTCCTGCCATTTACAGCCAGGAAAGAGTTGGGCGTAACGGCAAAACCTATATAATGTATAAATTCCGTTCAATGTACCAGGATGCCGAGAGCCGTACCGGTCCCCAGTGGGCATCCAAGAATGATCCCCGGATAACCCCTATGGGCCGTTTTATCCGTAAGACACGACTTGATGAGATTCCTCAGTTTATTAATGTACTCAAGGGGGAAATGACTCTGGTGGGACCACGTCCGGAACGTCCCTTTTTTGTGGAGCAGCTAAAGCAGGAGATTCCCTGGTATGTCAGGCGCATCAAGATGAAGCCCGGGATCACCGGCTGGGCTCAGGTGAAACACAAGTATGATGCCTCCATTGAGGATGTCAAACAGAAGGTGCTTTACGATTTGTATTACTTCGAAAATATGTCGCTGTCTCTTGATATAAAAATTCTCGTGCGCACTATAATGGTTGTTTTCACAGGTAAAGGCGCGCACTAGCTTTCCACTCTCTTCCTGTTCTCTACTCTTTTGATCTCACCGACTTAACAGAGTTGTACCTTGACTGTTCATATTTACTCATTACAAGCCCTTTTTGATATGTCATTAGTCTAAAGCCAAATTATTGATATCAAAATTGCAAGGGGTATGCCCGAGGAGGAGTAAAACTCTTACCACTCTTCTGCAATTCTGCCACCATCTTTCCCTTGTTCCTCTTTATCTATTATCCTATTTTGATTCTTTTGGCAAAAAAACATCTATCCCGAGGTGATATCATAATGACATCTTGCCCCATCTATCTTGACCCGACTCTCACTCCTGAACAGCGTACAGACGATCTGCTTTCCCGAATGACTCTGGAGGAGAAAGTGGGGCAGATGGTTCAGCTTGACGGCAGGCAGGATGTCGATGCCATCATGCAGGAACAGAATCCCGGCTCTGTGCTTCACGTACTAAACGAACAGGCCGCACATGTACAGAGACTAGCACTTAAGAGCAGATTGGGTATTCCACTGATTCTGGGTATCGATGCTATTCACGGGCACTCCTTTCAAAGGGGTGCAACCATTTTTCCTACTCAGCTCGCACTATCCTGTTCCTGGAATCCTGAGCTTGGTGAGAAGGCCGCTCGGGTTACCGCAATTGAAATGAGCTATACCGGTATGCACTGGACATTTTCACCCGTTCTCTGCTTGTCCAGAGATGTTCGCTGGGGGCGCACCGGTGAAACGTTCGGGGAGGATACTAAACTGGTGGGAGATTTCGGGGAGGCATTTGTCAGAGGATATCAGAATGGGGATCTATCGCATTCTCAATCCATGGCTGCCTGTGCAAAGCACTTTGCGGGATACTCCGAAACCCGGGGCGGGTTCGATGCATCTGAAGCCGATTTGTCAAATCGCAAGCTCAGATCCTTTTTTCTACCCGCTTTCGAGCGCATGGCAAAAAGCGGGTGTGCCACTTTCATGACCGCATATCAGTCCATAGATGGAACTCCCTGTTCGGCAAATAGAGGACTTTTGAGCAGTATCCTCAGGGGTGAATGGGGTTTTGGTGGTTTTGTGGTGACCGACTGGGATTGTGTCGGCAGGATGCACGAGGAACAGTTTGCAGCCGCCACCATGAAGGAAGCGGTTATAAGAGCTGTAAAGGCGGGGAACGATATGATAATGGTTACCCCTGATTTTTATCAGACCGCAATTGATGCCGTCAAGGGTGGGGAACTTGACGAGGAACTTATTGACCAGGCGGTCAGACGTATTCTGCTGATCAAGTTCAGGCTGGGGCTTTTCGAGAACCCCCGTCTTCCCGATCCAGAAGGGGGAAAACGGGTGATCGGCTGTAAAGAACACCGGAACATCGCTCTTCAGTGTGCAAGAGAGTCGATCGTACTGCTTAAGAATGAGAACCAGTTTTTGCCTTTAAATATAGACGCCGCCCCAAAAATTGCATTACTGGGTCCTAGTGCAGATGATCCTCTTGCACAGTTGGGGGACTGGTCGCTGGGGTCGGGGCAGACCCAGAAGGGTACTCATCCCCGGGAGAGCGTGGTTACGCTTCTTGACGGGATCAGAAGTAAACTGGGAGATAACGTTTCTTTTACCGCAGGGTGTTCTTTGACGGAGAGTGGGATTGAGAAATCCTCTATAGATGAAGTTCTCTCCGGTGCCGATATGGCTGTGCTGGCATTGGGTGACAGTCTGCCCTTTATCGGGGAACTCAAGAGCACTGCCACTCTGGAGCTTATGGGTGGCCAGAAGGAGCTGCTTGAATTGGTGGCCTCATCCGGAAAGCCATTCATAATCGTGCTTATCAATAGCAAGCCTCTTGTGCTGCCGCAATCTACTCATAAGGCTAAGGCGATTATCGAGGCATTCAATCCAGGCATGCTGGGTGGTCAGGCTCTTGCAGAGATAATCCTTGGCGACCTGAATCCATCAGGAAAACTTACCGTATCTTATCCCCGGCATGCCGGACAGTTACCCCTTTACTATAACTGTGTTCCGGGGCAGCATGGAAAAGACTACGCTGACTTGACATCAGATCCGCTTTTTCATTTTGGTTTCGGTTTGTCCTATAGCTGTTTTAAGTATGATGATCTGAAGGTCAGTGGCAAGCAGATTTCACCCGAAACTCCGTTGTCTGTATCAATCAAGGTAACCAATTCATCTGCGGTGGATGGCTTTGAAACGGTTCAGGTGTATGTGACTGATGTTTACACATCGGCCACGTGGCCTCGTAAAATGCTCAAGGCTTACAAGCGGGTGTTTATCAAAGCCGGGGAAGCAGTGAACGTGTCTTTTACACTGCCCTTTAGCGATTTTGCGTTTGTTAATGAATACGGGGAGTGGGTGGTGGAGCCCGGGGAATTTCTGATAAGAGTTGGTGGAAGTTCGCGTGATGAGGATTTAGTTGAGAGCAGGGTCGTGTACGAAGGTAAGTATTTCAAAAGAAAACTGATTCCCGAAACGGAGCTGTGATGTTTACGAGAGATGTTTTCTGTTCAGAAGTTTAGTATCTGCTTTTTTATGGTTAGCAAGTATTTGAATGATTAAAGGAACAGCAAACGCCAAGATCGACAAAATGCCTGCCGATATCCACAGATAAAGCGGTCTGAGTGCGATGAACGCACAGGGGAGGTATATCACTCCAAGTCCAAGGAAGAGTACCGCTGAATGCAGGCACCACAAGCGCCGCATGGAAAACTGGGATGCCCAGTCGATGAATTCGTTGCGGAGCAGAGCGGCATCATGATCCAGAAGGCCGGTAAGCACAGGTGAACCTGTGCTGCCTGGTTTCTGGATGAAAGCCAGATATACGGTAACTAACAGAATACATAGGCCGAAAAAAATGGTGGGTATAATTCCCTCGGCAGGAAGAGGGCGGGAATTATCTTTACCAAGTGAAAAGCTTAATCCCACTACTGCCACATAGGCACCGGAAAGAGCAATGGCCACTTTCTGAATGAATTCCGATCGGGAAAACATGCGGTCAAATTCTTTTTTTGATACATCAAGGTAGGAATCAAGCAGTGCCTTTCTAATTGATGTCTCATAGGCATATCCAGCCTGCTCCATCTGCGCATAGGTTTGGTTCTGAATTTTCTCCTCTTCGGCCAGAAGAAGTTTCTTTTGCTTCTCCCATTCGAGTTTAGCATCATAGTGGATTTTCTGCAGTTCGGGAATGGGTTGGCCCTGGCTGCTTTCGGGTGTTTTCAGTTCGGAACTATTCCAGGGAATATCCAAATTGATTTTCATATAGAAGTCACTCAACTGGAGGTGCACAGGGTGGAGGGGGAGGGGGAGGATAGGGCAAACGTTCACCGTTTTTCCTGGCAGGGCTATTGCTGACCTGGCCTTCGCAGAAGCCTGATGATAAAAACTTCAGAATTTTACTTTTCCAATCTGCATCTTTAATGGGGAGTTTTTTTACTTCTTCGATGGAAAGCACTGCTCCGGTAATGGAGTCGTGTGGACAAAGTGTCAGGTGGATTAGATTACCGTGTTCATCTTCACAAAACTGTTGACTGGCGAAACGCTTTCTTTCTCCGTAGCAGAAAATCAAAATTTCCTCCAAGTGTCTATTGTTAATAGAGAAAAAAAGCAGGATGTGTGCCAGATCCCGAATAAATGCGTACCAAATTAAAATCTTGTTTATGAGAAGTGCCTAAGAAACCGGCAAAGCTTTTGCACTCTTTCCCAATAGGGCATTAACAATAGGTATATTTTAAGGTTCGGCCTTGATGGAACTCATAAGGAGAAGGCGAATGCAGAAAATTCAAGTCCTATTCTGCTGTTAGTAAGCGGAGTAGTGGCTCAAAACGGAGATGGAGCTGTTGAAGATGTGACTACGACCTGGTGGTGGTTGGTCTTTGGGGTGGTTCTGGTGCTCGCAGTCATTGCGGTCGTTGTGTGGGCTGTCACTACCTGGCGAAGTGGAAAAGGGTATCAGGATCCTAGAGCTCCCTGAGTGTGGACATTTCCTGAAATTGCACAATATTCACTGGTGCAAGCAGGGCGTCAGATGAGTTTTTTTAATCAAAAGGAGAACAGGTATGTGGATGAAACATTTCGATAAGAAAGAAATCGCCATGAAATTGATGAGTGAGCCTGAAGTGATAAACATGTCAACCGGCATGTTCATTACTGCTGCCATAGCATCAACCATCGCATCATTTGTTCTGCAGTTGAAGGGACAAAAGGAAAAGAGCCTCTGGGTTGGCCAGTGGGCGCCCACTATACTGCTTTTTGGACTTTTCGATCGCATGTACAAAAAGATGAAGCTTCTAAAACGGTTCTAAATGCCGGAAACAGATCCCCTTCTTAAATGTGATCGGGATCTGCCTCAGATCTCTTTTCAACCAGGTAAAAGTTGGGATATATTCCCGTTAACGGCGAAACGTCTTGAGGTCACAAGCATTTATCTCGCATTGCTACCCTCTCCAAGATATTTACTTATACGACTTTCAGATGCAAATATACCTTGTTCTTGGCCAGAACCTGGTGACTTCTCGGGAACAGGTGCTGATTACCATTCAGATCCTAAATAGTATCGAAGGCAAAAGCCACTCCGTGCCGCAGGTTCGTGATCGCTATACTCTTATGACTACTTTTGACACTGTTTATATGCGGGAGATTCCCGCGGTGACCTGAGAGGCGTCTTCGCCGTTAGCCAAAATAATCTTTATCACTAATAAAAATTCCTTCCGGTACTCTTTTTGCCTCTATTACAAATGGGAGGACAACAATATGGCAGCAGGTCAGAATTTCGGCAAAAAATTCATCAGAAACACCCTCGCGGTTCTGGTAATATCCATTCTTTTTTATGTTAAGGTGGGGAAAGCGGGAGCAGTGAGTGGCATCGTTTCGGATGAGAATGGGGTGCCGGTGGGTGGGGCATCCGTTTCTGTTTATAATGTCGAGGGTGAGGTGGAGAGTTCCACAACTACAGACAGCACGGGGGTCTACTCTCTTTTAGTGGAAAAAAGTAGAAAGTGCCTCATGGTGGTTTCTAAAGAAGGCGGGGGATTCAAGACCGATACTTTCCATATTGTATCATCCAGTTATCCTTTGGAATACAATGTCACCCTCAGGAAGGAGGGTGGGATGCATGAATGAAGAACAGAAAAGTTCTTGCGCTCAAAAGACATCCTGGCCCGAATGGCTGAAGGTTATTGGAGCAGTTTCACTCCTATACTGGTAGCGGTGTTTGTCCCAGAACGAGCGGTTTACGGTCGTAATTAAACGAGTGGAGGCTACCAGTATTAATCTGAGCTTCGTGTATTTTCCGGGAGACCATGGGAGTATAAAGGATCGGCCCTACTATGATGATATAATGAGGAATCTGCGTTCTGAGAGGGAAGTGGCCATAATTGGAGAGGGTAAAGGTGAGTAGGGAAAAATACTCGAATGATATTTTCTAAATTGTACTGTGGCAGGTAATGCACCTCAACAGCCTTCCCTGCCCCTTATAGCCTTATAATGACAGTAAAGCAGTTCCCCGCTTCCTTCCCTCCGTAGATGTAAACCATTCCCGGTGCAGTATTTCCATACATTACATTTTTTGCATTCACCGGTTTTAAGCCACTTGCGGTTTCTCATTATTTGGAAGCGGTTGTTCCAAACGTCCATGAAATTATCTTTGTAAATGTTACCTTGAATAAAATCGCCCCGCAGTGATGGGCACGCTGAAATGGAACCGTCAACCAGAACAGAACCTATTCCGATCCCCGCCCTGCAATAGAAGGGAGATGTTCGGACATTCATTTCATAATTGCCCAGAAAGCCTTCACACCCGTATGAAACGTCAATCAAGCCCTCTTTGCGGGTATCCTGAATGAAATCAAGAAGTTTACAAAGCTGCTCGTTGTCAAGTTTAAGCTCTTCATTGTGACTTGCTCTACCCCGGGGGAAAACGGACACCAGTCGCCATTTAGGCACTCCCGCATCAATGAGAACCTTCTTGAGTATCTCTATAGAATTGATGTTCCTTTTGTTGGCGCAGGTAACCACGTCAAAGTGCAGTCCCAGCCTGGAAGCGTCAGCAGCCATTTTGATGGTATCCAGTGCGTGTGCAAATGACCCATCTCTGCCCCGGAACCAGTCGTGATCCGTTTCCAGCCCATCGAGGCTTATTGCGACCGATCCCATACCGGCATCAAGGAGGCTTCTGAATCTTTTCCGGTTCATGGCATAACCGTTTGTCACTATTCCCCACCCTAATCCCCGCTTGCGGATCTCCTCTCCTGCATGCTCCAGGTCTGGCCTCATGAGGGGCTCTCCGCCGGTGATTGCCACGACAACTTTTGACGGGTCAGAAACGGAACGGATGCTGTCGAGTACTTTGAGAAAATCCTTCAGAGGCATATCGGCCGCGGAGGAATCCACAGTGCAGTCGCTTCCGCAGTGAAGACATGAAAGATTGCAGCGCAGGGTACACTCCCAGAAAAGGTATGTGAGTTCGTGGGAGAGCGCCTCCGCGTGCTTCTTCAAGGAGTACAGGTCGAGTGCTATACGCTTGGCCAGAGTGATTTTTGAAGGATTCATGAAACTGATTATCTCAGGTTTACCTTCAAAACCAGATTGTCACTTCCGTGCTTAATCTTAACGAAATAGATTCCTTTGGCGACAGATTCAGTATTCCATCTGATAAGGTCGTTTCCAATTGTTGAGAGAGATGTAATGAATCGTCCCTTTACATCAACAACGGAGGCGCTTATGTTTTGAAGGCTTTGAGGGAGTCTGAATTCCACTGCTTTGCCCTGCACGGCATACATCTGCTGACTTTTCTCCATTTTCGAGAGGTTTGTTACTGATGAGCTCACGTATGGGGTTAAATATAGGGTATAGGTGGAGTCTTTAGTGGGATCAAAGTTGAACGGGGCGGAGATCAGGAGGTATGGTTTTGTACCGTCAATATCCTGTTCATTTTTAACGGTCATGGCAAATTCACGGTGATAAGAATCGTTTGTGGTAATTTCGAATTCACCTGATTCATTGCTGGTTGTTGAATCGACAGGGAAATAGAATGGCCCGGTGTACATCATGCCATAAAGAGGGTACGCTGTTTCGCAAAGTTGCAGTTTAATATTCCCCAGAACAGAGGAATCGGCTGCGTTGAACACTTTTCCTTTAATGACTTTTTGACCTTCACCGGTGTTGGCCGTTTTTTGAATCTGACCGCTTACAACGCAGAAAAAGGCAAAAATGACCGTTATGAATTTGCTGTACAACGATACTGCTGAACGCCACGACCACTGTGATGCTCTGAGGATTTGCCTTCCCATAGGGAGCTCCTGGAGAATATGTGAGTGAAAAGCGGGATTAGTAATTTGAAAATATTTCTCTTTCTTATTAGTGTCAACCTGCGGCATTTCGGTTTCGTATTCAGGAGTCGAATGGACGGAAGCTGCAGGCACACGGTTTGCACCCCGAATGTTCAGCACTTAACCGGGGAGTATCATGACTATAATCCCTCAAACTGATTTCCCGGACAGCACCATTGCATTTCTGTTATACGGTTACGATTTCATTTCCCGCACATGCGAAAAGAAAAACAGCGATATCTTCAAAACCCGGCTTCTGTTACAGAAGTTTTTCTGTATGAAGGGCCAGGAGGCGGCGGCTGTTATTTACAATACCGGATTTTTTGAACGCAAGGGCGCTGCACCGGGAAGACTAAAGCACACTCTTTTCGGCAAGGGAGGGGTGCAGGGACTGGACGGTGAACGGCATCGGGCAAGAAAGAGCCTCTTTATTTCCATGTTAAAGCCTGAGCAGCTCGGCTGTTTAACACAGCTTTTTTGGGAGCAGCTTTATTTGTACGCTAAAAAGTGGGAATCGCAAGAAGAGGTGGTGCTTTTTGATGATTTTGAGGAGATACTTTGCAGGGCGGTTTGCGGGTGGGTTGGTGTTCCGATCAGGGATGATGAGGTCGCGTTCAGAACGCGCCAGTTTTCCTCCATAATAGACAGTTCGGGAGCAGTGGGGCCTCGGCACTGGAGAGGCATACGGGCACGCAAAAGGGTTGATTCCTGGCTGCGGTCTTTATTAAAGAAAGTGCGTCGGGGGCAGCTCCGTATACCCGAATCATGGATATTGCACAAAATTGCATTTTACAGGGAACCTAATGGGAGTCTGCTTGATATTAGGGCTGCCGCGGTGGAACTGAACAATGTGCTTCGCCCGACCATCGCGGTTGCCCGGTTTATCGTTTTTGAAGCTTTAGCTATTCATGATTACAAGGGTATAGCTAAAAAGCTAAGGAATGCCCATGATGATTATGTTAAGTGGTTCGTGCAGGAAGTGAGGCGTTTTTATCCCTTTTTCCCTTTTGTAGTAGCTAAGGTAAAAAAAGATTTCGAGTGGAGGGGGTATCAATTTCCCCGCGGCCGCAAGGTGCTGCTTGATCTTTACGGAACAGATCACGATCCGCGCATCTGGGAGAATCCGCAGGAGTTTTGTCCGGAGCGTTTCAAGAATTGGAACGGTGGTGCCTTCAATTTCATTCCGCAGGGTGGGGGCGATCATCTGGAGAATCATCGATGTCCGGGGGAGTGGGTGACAATCGAGCTAATGAAGAACGCGGCCAAGTTTCTGACCAGAACCATATCCTACGAGGTGCCAAAGCAGGACTTGTCAATCAGCCATTCCCGTATTCCTGCCCAGCCCAAGTCCCGGTTTAAGATTAGGAATGTGCGGGTTTTGTAGAGACCCCGATCCATGGCGCCTCAATGCCGTAAATGGCAATTTGCGATGCCATAGCATGGTGCGGTGCTTTGGATTTTCGACGATGCCATAAATAGTGAATGGCGACGCAATGGCATGGCATCGTTACCGGAGTTTAGAGAGTAAAATAAAAAGAGGCTCCCTTGTCCGGTTGGGACAGTGCCCAGATATCCCCGCCATGGCGGCTGATGATTCGGTGCACCGTCGCCAGGCCGATCCCGGTTCCGGGGAATTCCGAAGAGGGATGCAGCCGCTTGAATGGCTGAAAGAGCCGGTCCTGCAGGGCCATGTTGAAACCCACTCCGTTATCGCTTATGTAAAAAATGGTTTTGCCGTCTCTGTTTTCTTTTCCGAAAATTATGGATGCGTTATCATTTCGTGAAGTGTATTTCCAGGCGTTGCCCAACAGATTTTCCAAGGCGATTCTTATCAGGCCGGCATCACAGAAAGCAATCATGTCCTCTGTTATTGAAACATTTACCTTACGCTGTGTATCCCGGGCTGCAAATGTTGAGATAATTTCCGAGGCCATAACACTGAGATTGACTTCTGTTTTGGAAATTTCGGTGCGGGACACCTGAGAAAGTGATAGAAGATCTCTTATAAGCTCATTCATACGGCGGGCAGAGGAACTTACGAAGGAAAGATATTTGCCTCCCTCTTCGCCTAACGCTCCTCCATATTGCTTTTCGAGCAGTTCACTAAAACCAATGATCGCCCCCAGGGGGCTTCTGAGATCGTGTGATACCGAATGGCTGAATTCCGTCAGTTCGCTGTTTGATTCCTGCAATTTCCTGTTGAGGTTTACAACTGCTTTTTCCCATTGTTGTCGTTCGGTGATATCGGTAATCATCCCCAGCGTAAGCTTTCTTCCGCCGGAAATGTCGGGCATAGTGCTCTGGGACTCCAGAACAGTAACAGAGGAACCGTCTTTTCTGAACAGGGTTCGTTGGCGGACACCTCTTGATCGCCTCTCGGTCCCATGAAACTTGCGCTGGGAGGAATCGAGGAAATCGCAGAGGTCGCGCCCCTGAATCTCACTGCTGCTGTATCCAAGGATCTCTGCAGCTCTGGTGTTGATATAGTTTATCCGGTGAGAATCGTCAATAATCCAGACACCCTCCTGTGCGGTTTCTATCATGGAGCGGTAGAGCTCCTCGCTTCTCCTGAGCGCCTGTTCGGCACTGATCCGCTTTGACATCTGCTCCTGAAGTTCCTTATTTGAATTAAGCAGCTGGGAAGTGCGCATCTTGACTGTTTCTTCCAGATTTTCACGGGAGGCCAAAAGTTGCTTCTCCAATTCCTGGCGACGACTGATTTCGGAGCGGGCTTTTTTGTTGGTATCTCTTAGAAAGCTGATGAGATCTTCGTTTTTTAAAACCAGCTCGAAGTTGGATTTGAGAACCCTGTGGTTGGTCTCCGCAGAATAGCTTATGAGCACACTGTAGATGATCATAATGAGCCCTAGTGCCATGAAAACAAAATTGGCTGAAATCAGGAAAAAAACTATTAGGGGAATCATAGCGGGAAAGAAGAAACCGTAGTAGGCTTCTTTCAGTGAGGAGAGTGTAGCCGCCGCACCTCCGCACATGCCGCAGATGATCAGGGCCACTGCCACCTGATGGGTAACGGCATCGTGGTACAGCATGAAAAAAGCGCTCACCCCCCAGAACAAACCGGAGATGAACAGGCTTGCAACTGCCCGCGTTTTCCACTTGCGGTTGTGTTCACTTCGATTGGTGTCCAGCTTGTAATAATACGGTCCCAATAATCTTAATAAGGCATAAAGAAGCACTACCGAAAGCCATGTAACGAGAAGTGCTTTCGGTACCAGATACCAGTGAAGCGCCACGATGGCAATAGCATTTATGGAGGTGGCGATAAGCCCCACGTAGTATAATCGGTAGATTACCTCAATCTGTCTGGCAAGTATTTTCTGATTGATATTGTCCAAAACCGGCTCCTCACGCGTGCGCATGGGAATGATACTAGAGGGAAAAGCAAAAGAGAAGCCGGTTATTTGAATGATGTACCAGGAGCGGAAAAAAACGAAGGCCGTTCTCTGGTTAAATGTGAGATTCAGAGTGTTTTTGTTAACGGCGAAGACGCCTTGCAGGTCACCAGCGGTGTATCCCGCATGTAGACTCTATTGTACATAGGCAAAAGAGTCTGTCAATCACGAACTTACGGTCATATCCCCTCGCTTCCGGTATCTGTATCGACCCCTGCCCTCCCTTACGGTTCGGATTATCAGTGGTCACAAGTGGCGGCTCTTGCAGTCGCCCTATCCGTAAGGATGGGCGAATCTCTATCCCGTGTCGAGGCATCAGTGCCCCCCTTAACAATCTGTCTGAGCTCCCTGCAGCACTATCAATAGCCGGCTTATACTATCGTCTTGAAATCTGCGGCATCCAGAATCATCTTCCTTACCTGTTTTCCATCGATAGCGGAAACATCTTCAAAGTTTTGGGAGGCAAGTGCCGCGGCAGTCCCTGCAGCCTCTCCGATTCCAGCCACAACAGGCATCACCCGTAAAGAGGAGTGTGCTTCGTGACTCGAGCAGATGCAGCGAGATCCAATAAGCAGATTACTGATGTCTGCCGAAACCAGACTTCGGAACGGAACTTCGTAGTATTCCCCTTCAGGCAAATGCTTCAGTACAGTGCCTGCACCATCGGGGTTGTGGATGTCAACGGGGTAGCAGCTTCGGGTAATTCCGTCGGGAAACTTTCGGGCACCGAGAATATCCTCCTCGGTTAACCTGTAAAGCCCCATAACGCGTCGAGTCTCCCGTATTCCGATCTGACTTGCAAGTTTGACGATAGATGCGTTTCGAAATCTCGGTGAACTCTTTTTAAACAGTTGCAGCAGTTCAAATGCCTGACGTCTCCCTTCGATTTCCGCTTTAGTAAGGTCAAGCGAGCAGGTTCCTTTCCGGTCGATAACGCGGGTGGTGTTGAAGTGATAGGTGCCAGCGCTTAACGTATTGAATATGAGAACATCCTCACGGGGCTGCTGAATCTCATTCCGTTTTTTGGCTGCCTGAAACAGAGGTGTGAGTTCTCTTGCCAAAGCATCCGCATGCAGATCACCAGTAACCCCTGCGATACGGAAGCAAAGTGTCATCGGCTGACACGCGCCGTCTTTATCCCTGCCCATTTCAAATTGGGCTCCCGAAACCGCAGCCAGGTCTCCGTCTCCGGTGGAATCCACAAATACAGAAGCCTTAAGGCTTCTCATTCCACCCTTGGTAAGAACATTAACTTTTGTTATCTGGTTGCCTTCCGTTTCAGCATGACTCAGTACGGAGTGGAGCAGTACATCGACTCCGTAATCGTTCATCATCTGATCAAGGACAAACTTGAGAGTTTCATCATCAAAGATTAAGCCTTCATTACAAAGCGCCTTTTGTTTTTTAAGCCGCTCCAGTATTTCTGAAAAGCAGGGAGAGGCCAGATTGAGTCCTCCGCAAGTGTAGGCCATGAAGGGGTTGACCAGTCCGGCAGTAGCCATGCCGCCTAAAAAGCCATATCGTTCGACCAGCAAAGTGGAAGCGCCATTGGATGCAGCTGCTGCCGCAGCACAGATCCCTCCCGGGCCTCCCCCGATAACTATAACATCGTATTCTGTTTTCATTCCTATCCCCGAAAATGTGATCAGAGATTTCGGGAGGCATGGAATGATATTTCAATTTTTTTGAACTAATTGAGCTGTGTGGGTTCAGCTAACCAAGTGGAACAAAGCGATCCTTCAGTCCGGGAGAAAAACTGTTTTTTTGCTTTTCCACCGCCAGCCATTCTGTTTCGGCGTATTGCCTGCACAGGTCCATTCCATGTTCTCTTCCCGTTATGACCATGGTTGTCGCAAGCGCATCGGCAAGCATTGATGATCGGGAGATGATGGTGGCGGCGTTTACAGGTGAATGGGAGGGCCACCCGGTACGCGGGTCGATGATATGATGATACCTGCGGGTTGCAGGTGCATCTGTATATTCGAAAAACTGCTCATAATCTCCGGAGGTAACCACTGAGCAATCGCATACCTCAACATAGCCAATCGGTTTCTCCTCGGGTTGAAAAGGATTTCTTATCCCCACTTTCCAGGGTGAGCCGTCAGGCCTGCAGTTAAGCGCAAGCACATTGCCTCCGATACTGAGCACCGCGTGGCGAATTCCAGATCGAATGTATATCTCTCGTGCCAGATCTGCAGCGTACCCTTTTCCGATTCCTCCCAGGTCAATCTTCTGTCCTTTGCGGGCAAGCTTGACATGATTGTCTTCTAAGATGGTCAGATCACTATAGTTGATCAGCTTGCAAGCTTGTGCGATAGACTTTTGATCGGGAGGTGTTTTGTTCTCGAGAGCGGTGCGCCAGAGATCAGTGAGCGGTCCGGCAGTTATGTCAAAAGCACCGCCTGAACATTCTCCAATCTCTTTTGCAAAAGATAAAACCCTTATGGTGTGCTCTGATACCTGCACCGTTTCCTGACCGGAAGAGCTGTGAATGAGGTCAACACTGTTTCCTTTAATGCACGGGCTCCACTCATCATGCAGCCCAAGCAGCATCCGGTTTACCTCTTCACAGACTTCCGGCGCGTTGATGCCGTACACTTTCTGTACAGCAACTGAACCCATAACCGCTATTGTGCTTACAAAGGGAACGGGTTCAGTTCGGAAGATATGTTTCCTTGTTTTTTTCTTCAATCGCTACTCGGAATCGGTATCGGAATCGGAAGCGGTGCGCTTAGGAACATCCCTTACGCTAATGCCACTCATCCGCAAATAACAAATCTTGTTTCCTTGTTTTCTCTTCACTTCGATATTCAGGATTCGATATTCGATATTCGATATTTTTCCCTTTCCGAACTTACCCTGATTGTCTCAAGGCTATTCCTTTTCGCCTTTGATCAGGGCATCTTCCACAGCTTTTCGTACAGCTTTGGTGTTTACAGAAGCACCCGATACCACATCGATATCCAGAGTTTGCTTTTCGATAATGCGCTGTAGAACCCCGTCAGCTATTTTCTCGCTGCTGGGATCAGGCATCTTGTTGAGCAACCTGATGGAGGTGATTGCATGATCCTTGACCTCCACTTCCACTTCATAGTTCCAGCGCACCTTGTGAAACTGACCCGTGTAAACGCCATCGGCTACTTTTGACAGGTCCACGTTTTTCACCACCATGCGCTTGATCTCACCTAAACCCATGGAAGCGAAAAGGAAACCCACTAATCCCAGAAGCAGGAAAATGCCTAGAATGATAAGGAATATTTTCATGAAAACCTCCTTCAATAAAAAGTTTGTAATACTTCTTTAAAGTAATTTCCGGCAGAACCCCTTTTCGATTCGGGATTTAGGAATTTCGGATTTTTGGGGAACGGGTCGCGGGGCGTGTAACACCTTTGGGTCAAGACACGGTTACTGGCGTTTTTCCTATTCGTGGAGGATAAACTCTTTTGCCTACTATTGAAAAAACTACAGAGCGAGGATGGAGACCGGTGACCTGTGAGGCGTCTTGGCCGTTAACAAAAATCTGCGTTGTTTGCCCCCCTTAATTCACCAAGAGCACCAGGATAGTCGAATACTTTTCATTTCGCCGCGCACGATAATATTTTTTACTATCTGCCTTCCGGGGCCACTCACCATCATTTTTTCTCATGTGAGGAGTACTACATGAATAGACTATTACCAATTCCGCTTGTGGCAGCAGGCTTGATGCTGCTCGTGTCGTGCGGATCGCCTTACCGGTATGTCAAGACCCGTTCGGTAACCGAGGCGCAGCTTCTTAAGGCGGACCTTACCTCCAGGAAATTTTCGGGCGCAGACATGGACAGCGCCAATGCTATCCTGGAGAGAGCTGAAAAGTTCACCCTCGAGGGCAAGGACAAGGAAGCTTCCCAGAATGCAGACCTTGCAGCCGCACGGTATCGTCTGGCCCTTGCCCGTCATGAACTGTCCCTTTCCCAGGTGGACCTCAGCGAGGCCAAGGTGGCACTCAAGACTGCCGAACAGCAGGTCAAAACCTACGAAAAAATCCTCAACGGTATCAGAGAATCGAGGAATCCATGAATATGAAAAGAGTTTTACCTTCTATTCTTCTGGTTTCGCTTTGTACTGTCTATGCCCAGGAGGGTGATACGGCATCACAGATTCAGGATGCATCCAGCGCTCCCGTGACCGCCACAATGAGCAAGCCGGAGGTGCTTGAGAGCCTCAACAGAAGTCTGGACAGTGCCTATACTGCACTTATGAACACCGGAATGGTGGGGTCAGTTCCCGTTTACAGCGAGGCCAAGGGCAGTATCAAGCAGGCATTGGCTCTCCTGCAAGCCAACCCCAAATCCAAAGATGCCTCCATGGCTTTTGAGATCAGCTCGGTGCTTTCCACTGCCGCGCTTCTGCAGATCGAGAAGGAGCGGAATCTGATCAGCTTGCGTAAGGTGGACAGGCAAAAGGATTCTCTGATGCTTGAGCTCAACAATCTGCACGAGACGATAAATGGTCTTGAACGCAGCTATGCTTCAAAGCTCAAAGAGGATATGGAAGCTGAGAGAATCAAGGCGATCAGCCAGACATCCAAGCTTCAGGAGGATTTGGAAGCGGAGCGGGAACGGGCAAAGAAGATTATGGAAGATGCGCAGAGGCGTTTCCAGGCTCTTCAGAGCGAGCTCATCAAGGTGAGCAAGGATGCCCGCGGGACTATCATCTCTATGTCCGATATTCTGTTTGATGTGGGTAAGGCAAGCCTCACCCCTGATCTCAAGACCAGCCTTGCCAAAATCGCCGGTATTCTGCTGGTGTACAAGGATCCCAAGATCGTGGTCGAGGGGCATACCGATAATGTGGGCAGTGAGGAACTCAACCAGAAGCTTTCCGAGGATCGCGCCGGCAATGTGCTCAATTTCATGGTGGAGCAGGGTGTTGCCGCCGAAAGGCTTACCTCCGTTGGCTATGCTTTTCACAAGCCGATTGCGGATAATGCCACCAAAGAGGGCAGAGCCAAAAATCGCAGGGTGGATCTGATAATTCAGGATTGATCGCTATTTTGCTAGAGTTTTATCGGGGGCTGGAACAATCTGTTTCGGCCCTTTTTTCATCAGTTATAAAAAAACAGTCTGCTGTAATAATATTAGCCCCCAAAAACCGAAAATCATGGCAGACTCCCTATATATAATAGGTAATAGTTGAACTCATTTTGAATCTCCACGTCAAATTCTTGTAAAATTCCGAAAGAGGAATTATTTTGTAGAACTTTTAGAATTATATCCGGGAACCGGCGTTTTCGGATATTTGAGGCAGAAACCATGGTTATAGATATACGACTTTTACCGGAGGGGCATTCTGAACTTGTTCAGGAATCGATGCTCGAGTCGGTTAAGGACGATCTGCCTCCCTTTAAAGAGGCGGTTCATTGCAGTGCCGGTATCGATAGAACCGGCGATACCATTGTTGTAAATCTGCATTTCGAGGGTAAGTTTGAAATGCAGTGCTCCCGGTGTCTGGAGGAGTTTTTGATACCGGTAAGCTCCGACATAAGGCTCATTCTTAAAGAGGAAGCCGGGAAATTCGGTCCGTCGCAGGAAGATGATGCTGTTGATTTCTACTTTGATCCAAACCATGATCTGGTGGATGTGAGCAGCGCAATTTACGATGAAATCATGACCACACTTCCTCTGAAACCGCTTTGTTCCGAGGATTGCAAGGGAATAGAGATCAAGGATCCCGATGTGCATGTGTCTTCTGAAGCTGCACAAAACGAGGAGAAGGCCATTGATCCCCGGTGGGAAGCGCTCAGGAAGCTCAAGAGAAAAGAGTAAGGTACTCATAAAGTAAAACTGGTCTGAAAAAAGAATAGAAAATATTAACAGGGAGGAATCATGGCAGTACCCAAGAAACGACATACCAGCGCCCGCAGAGACAAAAGGCGCAGCCATCTGGCAATCAAGCCGGTACAACCGGTTCTCTGTTCACACTGCAAGCAGCCCAAAGCAGCTCACAGAGTGTGCGGCAACTGTGGTTACTATGCCGGTATGGAAGTGCAGACACCTGAAGATTAAGCTTCAGGTGCATGGCTTTGCAAAGATACAGTACTGGTTTGATGAAGGTGACTGCCTGTAGCGTGAGACTGGCCATATGAGTTCAGCGGTGCGTTTAGCTGTTGATGCTCAGGGCGGAGATTACGGTCCGGAAGTGACAGTCCGTGGTCTGCTTTTGGCCCGAAAAGAGGCTCATACGCCGTTTATTGCCCATCTGTGTGGAAATAAAGATGAGATCAACCGTGTTCTGGACGATTTGGAGAAGGATACTCCCTTCGACAGATCTGAATTTGTCGTGGAACACTGCCCTGATCTCATCAGTGAAGAGGACAAACGGACCACAGTCTGGAAAACCCGCAGAGAGTCTTCGATAGTACGCTGCATCACGCTGCAGAAGGAAGGAATCGTGCAGGCTTCAGTCAGCGCCGGTGATACCGGAGTGCTGATCGGGGCGGCTCTTTTTATTTTGGGGCGCTCCGAGGGCACGGTTCGTCCGGCACTGGCAGCGTTCATCCCCACTCCGCGCAAAAAACCGGTGCTGATTCTCGATGTGGGGGCGAACCTGAACTGCCGGGCTGATGCACTGGTTTCCTTCGCCCATCTGGGAACGCAATATGTGAAGCGTTTTTTCGGAACGGATTTCTGCCGTACTGCCTTGGTTAACATCGGGGTGGAAGCGGTCAAGGGACCCAAGGTGGTCCGGGATGCCGCAAAGGTTCTTGAGCGGGAAGAGAGTTTCTACGGATTTGTTGAGGGAAACAAAATCCTGTCGGGGGATGTGGACGTCGCGGTCTGCGATGGATTCGTAGGAAACGTGTTGCTTAAGACTTGTGAAAGCTTTTACAGTTATGCCTCCAACCTGCTCGCCGGCAATAAAGAGGTTCTTAACTATCTGTCTTCCAGAATGGAAGTGCTCAATCCGGAAAACTACGGGGCAGTTCCTTTTCTGGGTATTAAGGGAACGGTCTTGAAGGCTCATGGGGGATCATCAACCAGAGCCATCAGGAACGCGGTATTAACTGCTCTGAAAGCCGTGGAGCACGGGACTGCGGGGCAAGCAAAAATTGAGGGGCGATTCTAAACTGTGAGCACAATACGAGCACGGCTGCTCTCTGTAGGTACCGATGTTCCTGACAATGTGATGACCAATAAAGAGTTCGAAGCATTTCTGGAAACCAGCGATGAATGGATTACCACTAGAACCGGTATCAAACAACGCCGTATAGTCCCCAAAGATCAGCAGGTGTTTGCTTCCGAAATGGGCACTCGGGCTGCTAAGGTCGCTTTGAACAGGGCGGGAATCTCCGCCTCTGATGTAGATGGTATCGTTGTGGCTACTTTTACTCCCGATAACTTCTTTCCATCCACAGCCTGTCGCATTCAGGCTGAACTGGGATGCAAGGGAGCCTTTGCTTTTGATATAAGTGCTGCCTGCGCCGGTTTCGTTTATGCGCTCACAGTGGCCAACAATATGATCGTGTCCGGCCAGGCCAAAACGATGCTTGTGATCGGGTCAGAGGTCATCTCCAAAACACTCGACTGGACAGATCGGGGGACCTGCATTCTGTTTGGCGACGGTGCCGGTGCCGTAGTCTTGCAGGCAGAGGAAAACTCCTCCCGGGGTATTATCTCCAGCTTTTTATCTTCAGACGGTTCACTGGGTGAAATACTTAAACTCCCGGCCTGGGGTGAGGATCGTTACATGCGCATGAAGGGCAACGAAGTGTTCAAACACGCAGTTCGCCTCATGTCCGATGCCAGCCTTAAGGCGATCAACAAGGCTAATCTTACGGTGGATCAGGTAGATCTCCTGATCCCCCATCAGGCTAATATCAGAATCATTCAATCTATCGCAGATTCACTTTCCATTCCCATGGATAAAGTGGTGACCAATCTTGAGAAGTACGGAAACACCTCCTCGGCATCGATACCGCTTGCCCTTGAAGAGGCTTGGTTGGATGGCCGGGTCAAAGAGGGTACCAGGGCTCTTTTCGTGGGGCTTGGTGGCGGTATAACCGTGGGCAGTGTGTTGACCACTTTCTAAATAGAGCAATAGAGCAGTACCGGATACAGAGCAGTACCTTAGGCAGGCGTCTTTTATCAAGGAGTGTTTTTGCTATGGAGTGCACTTTTCTTTTTCCGGGACAGGGTTCCCAGAGTGTGGGGATGGGGAAGGATCTTCTGGATGAGTTCTCATTAGCCAAAGCCAGGTTTGAGGAAGCAGACAGGATTCTCGGCAGGGATTTGAGCCGTATCATTCTGGAGGGTCCGCAGGAGGAGCTTACTGCAACTCAGAATACCCAGCCTGCACTGTTCACCGTTGAATCCATAATCACCGATATTCTTCTGGAAAAAGGGGTTAACCCCCAATATACCGCCGGGCACAGCCTTGGAGAGTACAGTGCTCTCTATGCCGCAGGGGTGATTTCGTTTGAAGATGGGCTGAAGACGGTTGCCTCCCGGGGCGAGCTTATGTCTCTGGCGGGCAAAGAGGCTCCCGGGGCGATGGCTGCCATTATCGGCATGGACAAGGAAAAGATCGCCTCTGTGCTGCAGCAGGTGAAAAGTGGCATCGTGGTTCCCGCCAACGAGAATTCTCCCGAGCAGACAGTGATTTCCGGTGAAGTCGATGCGGTAAACGAGGCTTGTACGCTGCTCAAGCAGGCAGGGGCCAAAAGGGCGATGCCTCTTCCGGTCAGTGGAGCATTCCATTCACCGCTGATGCAGAAAGCTTCAGAAAAGTTTTCTGCGGTGATTCAGCCGGTTCAGTTCATGAAACCCCGCTGTCCGGTGATCACCAATGTTACCGCCAGGGCGGAAACCGACCCTCAGCTCATGAAGGATCTTCTGGTAAAACAGCTTGTTTCGCCGGTTCGCTGGGTGGATTCGATGAACACACTTGCCGGGCTGAACCCTGCAATTTGTGTCGAAGTGGGTCCTGGTTCAGTTTTGAGGGGATTGGCCAAGAAGTGTTCCCCATCGTTAAATGTTGTTCCCTGTGATAGTGCTACTAACATATATTCTTTGCTTACTCAAAACAACTAAGGAGCTCGATACGTGATTGATCTTTCATCGAAAAAGGCACTTGTAACCGGTTCCGGCCGCGGAATCGGCAGAGAAATTGCCCTGAAGCTTGCCCATGCGGGAGCGGATGTGGCGATCAGTGACATCGATCTGGAGACTGCAAAGAAGACTGCCGCGGAGATCGAGGCGCTCGGTCGTAAGTCCCTGGCGGTTGCCGCGGATGTATCCAAGGCTGCTGACGTGGAGAGAATGTTTGCCGAAGTTCTGGAAGGTTTCTCCTCTCTCGATATCCTTGTCAACAATGCAGGTATCACCCGTGATGGTCTTCTTATGAGGATGAAGGAGGAGGACTGGGATGCGGTTCTCAATATCAACCTCAAAAGCGCTTTTCTCTGCTGCCGTGAAGCTGTGCGGCCGATGATGAAGGCCAGAGCTGGTAAGATTATCAACATCGCATCTGTGGTGGGTCTCATGGGTAACGCCGGTCAGGCCAACTACTCGGCTTCCAAAGCTGGGATGATCGGGCTTACAAAGACAATCGCCCGTGAGTTCGCCGGCCGTTCTATAAATGTAAACGCCATTGCTCCCGGATTTATCCGCACTGCAATGACCGATAAACTGACTGATGCAGAGAAGGAGAAGCTCTCGAGCCGTATCCCCATGCAAAAGCTCGGCAGCCCCGAAGATGTCGCCAATGCGGTACTTTTCTTAAGTTCTTCTCTGTCTGATTACGTCACAGGGCAGGTTTTGACTGTTGACGGCGGACTTGTCATGTAGAGTGGTATTAATCATTTTATATCATCATTTAGACCAATATCTCTTTCGAAAGGAGTAAGTCGTGAGCGAAATGGAATCCAAAGTAAAGCAGATCATTGCTGAGAAACTCGGTGTCAGCGAAGATAAAATCGGTCCCAATGCATCATTTGTGGATGATCTTGGTGCTGATTCTCTTGACCAGGTTGAGCTTATCATGGCCTTCGAAGATGCCTTCGAGGTGGAAATCCCTGATGAAGACGCAGAAAAGATGCGTACAGTCAAGGATGCTCTCGAGTATCTTTCCGGCAAAGTCTGATTTTAAGTAAGTTGATGGCTCTTTGACCTCTCTTACCGAGCGGCAAAGAGCCTGATTTTTAAACCGGTTTAGTTTCCCGGGAGTTTCAGCAACCACTGATGCTGCCGAAAGATTAAATAACGGTATTTCAGGTAAAGCATTACAGGCCAGCAAGAAGGAAAGTTCTTTCATGACAAGAAGAGTAGTCATCACAGGGCTCGGAGTGGCAAGTCCAGTCGGAAATGATGTCAGGACATTCTGGGAGTCCCTGTGCGAGGGTAAATCGGGGCTTGATCTTATAACTGCATTTGACACAGCCGATTACCCCTGCAAGATTGCAGGTGAAGTGAGAGGGGTTGACTTCGGTCAATATGTCGATCTGAAAGAGGTCAAACGCACCGACCGCGCGATCCTCCTTGGGCTGGTGGCAGCCGATCAGGCTGTAAAAGACAGTGGAATGGATCTGTCCAGCATCGACCTCGACAGAGTTGGCGTTATACTCGGTTCGGGAGTCGGCGGGCTCCAGACTCTGGAAGCTGAACATACAAAGCTTATTCAGCGCGGCCCCGGAAGAGTCTCTCCCTTCCTTATTCCCATGATGATTTCAGACATGCCTGCAGGCCGGGTATCGATCTCCTACGGATTCAGAGGACCTAACTATGCCGTGGTCAGTGCCTGTGCATCTGCGGCACACTCTCTGGGTGATGCATTCATGGCTATCAAGTGCGGCCTCATGGATGCCGCTCTGGCCGGTGGATGCGAAGCGGCGATCACGCCTCTATCGTTTGCCGGTTTCTGCTCTATGAAAGCCATGTCCACCAGAAACGATACTCCTCAGAAAGCAAGCTCCCCCTTCGATTCCAAACGTGACGGTTTTGTCATGGGTGAAGGAGCGGGTATTGTGGTTCTTGAGTCTCTGGAACACGCTCTTGCACGCGGTGCAAAAATCTACGGTGAATTTCTGGGGTACGGTGCCACCGGTGATGCTCATCACTTGTCAGCACCAGCACCCGATGGAGCCGGAGCCCAGGTGGCCATGAAAATGGCTCTGGCATCAGCAGGTCTCAAAGCACAGGATATAGATTATATCAATGCCCATGGAACTTCCACACCTCTTAACGACAAATACGAATCAGCTGCAATACGCCAGGTGTTCGGTGAATCGGCAAAGACAGTGAGCATCAGCTCCACCAAGTCGATGACCGGTCACCTTCTGGGTGCAAGCGGCGGGGTGGAGTTTATCGCTTCGGCATTGGCAATACAAGACGGGATTATTCCTCCTACTATCAACTACGAGGATCCTGATCCGGATTGTGATCTGAACTATACCCCCAACAAGGCGGTCAAGAAAGAGATCCGGTACGCCATGAGTAATTCTTTTGGATTTGGCGGCCATAACGCATCACTAGTAATCGGGAAATATGAATCCCCTGAGGCCGGTAAGTAATTTATTCAAGTCTGTCCTGACTTTCCGGAAGGAAAAGGCCGGCAGTGCGGGTTCCCTTGACAAGCTCCAGCAGGTTATAGGTTACCGGTTCCGCTCTGAATCCCTTCTCAAGCAGGCGCTTACCCATAAGTCTTTCATCAGCCCGGAAGACACCAAGGGGCTATTGTCTAATGAGCGACTCGAATTCCTGGGTGACTCGGTTCTTAACTGTTTAGTAACCGAGCATCTCTATCTGATGCACCCGGACAAGAGCGAGGGGCAACTCTCAAAAATCAAATCCCTGATTGTAAGCAGAAAAATTCTTGGTGAGATTGCGCTTAATCTCAGTTTGGGTTCGTTTCTGATAGTGGGTCTGTCCGAAGAAAAATCGGGCGGCCGTACGCGGATATCCACGCTGTCCAATGCTTTCGAAGCTGTTCTGGGGTCGATGTACCTGGATGGCGGCTTCGAAGTCTGCAAAACGTTTCTCAACAAATTTCTATTCGTGCGCATCGGGGATTTTCTCAAAGACGAAAGCAATGTCAATTACAAAAGTAAAATTCTTGAAATGGCGCAGCGAGACGGGTTTGGTATTCCCCGTTATGTTACTATCGCCACAAGCGGACCTGACCATGCGAAGCAGTTCAAGGTGAGAATCGAAATCGCCGGTGTAGGTCTTGGCGAGGGGATCGGTTCGAACAAAAAGATCGCACAGCAGAATGCCGCTCAAAATGCAACTATGAATTATAATAGAGAGCTCATATTATCCCGTATCAAAGGAGAGCAGTCGGATGAATTACTTTCTCAGTGAAGAACAGCAGATGATCGTGGACACCGCCCGGGAGATCGCACAGAAGAAGATCCTTCCGGTTAGAGAAAAATATGACCATGAGGGGATTTTCCCCTGGGATGTGGTGAAAGCCCTGTCCGAAGCGGACATGTGCGGTCTTTACATTCCACAGCAGTACGGCGGTTTCGGCGGTGGTGTTTTCGAGCTGTGCCTTGCTGTCGAGGAGCTTTCAAAGGTGGATGGCGGTATTTCTCTGGCCATGGCCGCGACTGCTCTGGGAACATTCCCCATTCTGCTTCACGGTTCAGAAGAGCAGAAGCAGAAGTACCTGCCCGGAATCGCATCCGGACAGACCATTGCCGCTTTCGGTTTGACAGAAGCAAACGCCGGTTCCGATGCACTGGGTATGCGTACTACCGCTGTGCTTGACGGTGATGAATGGGTAATTAACGGCACAAAGCAGTGGATCACTAACGGCGAAAACGCCCAGGTGTACACTGTGTTTGCCAAAACCAACCCTGCCAAGGGTGCCAGAGGTATCTCCTGCTTCATCGTTGAAAAGGGAACCCCCGGTTTCACTTTCGGAAAGCATGAAGATAAAATGGGTATCCGCGCGTCAAGCACAACCGAGCTTGTGTTCCAGGACTGCCGCGTTCCCAAAGATGCTATCCTCGGAAGAGAAGGAATGGGTTCCATTGTGGCGATCCATACTCTGAACAATTCACGCCCCGGAGTAGGTTCTCAGGCTCTGGGTATTGCAGCCGGTGCGCTTGAGGATGCTGTCAAGTATTCCCGCGAGCGTGTTCAGTTCGGTGCTCCGATCTCTTCTTTCCAGGCTGTTCAGCACATGCTGGCAGACATGGCTACTGAGATCGAAGCTGCCCGCGCACTGCTCTACGCCACCGCACGCATGATCGATGCCGGTGCCAAGAGCTTTGCAAAGGAATCTGCCATGTCAAAGTTGTTCTGCTCCGATGTCGCAATGAAGGTGACCGTGGATGCAGTTCAGGTGATGGGTGGATACGGCTACATGAGAGAGTATCCGATGGAGAAGCGCATGCGTGATGCAAAGATCACTCAGATTTACGAGGGAACAAACCAGATCCAGCGTAACGAGATCGCGCTCCAGCTTATAAAGGGTGCAGCGAGCTAAGGTTGTTGTTGTAAATGTAGCCCCGGAGGTGCAGTGCATCTTCGGGGTTTTTCTTTCTCGTTCCGCTCATACTGAGCGTAGGTCCGCCGAAGTCGAAGTATAATCCTATTGTTAACGGCGAAGACGCCTCACTGGTCACTATCCTCATCTCCCGCTTCGCGACACCGTCAAAGATAGTCATCAGAGTTTGTCAATCACAAGTTTTAAAGACACTGCCGATCGGCGATCAGGCAGTACCCCGATCGTCAGGAAGGGCACAGGTGTCACGTTCTTTCTTCTTGATTGTCATTTTATTCTGCTCCTTCTGAACGTACGAAGAGAAAATGCACCCATTCACAAAAGGCCCAGCGCTGAAGGCGCGGTCTCATACTAGCCCGGGGTCAGCAGTCTTGCGCGCAGCCCCGGGTTAACGTGAGAGGGTTTTTAAGCTCTGAAAGAGCGGGATGTACGAGATGTTCTGCCTATTTATTCTGCCCGAGGAATCCGGTGCTAAGAAGCACCGTAGATTATTGTATAACTTTGCCCTCACTTTCCAAGGCCAAAGAGAGAGCAAAAATGTATAATAATCAACAGTGCTTCTTAGCACTGGATACTATACTCTCAAGGAACAGAGTGACAAAGTATGCCAAGAACGCCTTTAAGAGCCCCACACTGGCTATCTATTCAAGATTTTCGCCGGAGGGGCCATAATTCGATAGACTCAATGGCCCCGGAAAGAAGATCGGCGTAAATCTAACTGTATCTGCGGGCCTGACCATACCTTCAATTCAGATTCATCTCGAAAGTGAACTCCTGCAGCCCTTCAAACCATGCATTGTTGATATCGCTCAGCAGAAGCCAATTGTACACCGTATCCGAAACAGTTGACGCCCTCACAAGATGCATCCAGGTGACATTTCCCCTGCTGTCCACAAAAAGGTCCTTGCTAAAGGGAATTCCTTGCGCTGAAGAGATGTTCTGAACATGTGCGGGTATACTGAGGACTGCCCTGTCAACAACTGGAAAGAACTCGACGGTAACTCCGCCGCTGATCTGCTCATTGGTGCCCATCACTTTCAGCGCCAAACTTTCGGGAATCGCTCTCTTGTGGATGTCCGAAACGAAAAGAGAAGAATCAGCGTAATGATTGATCAGGTTTACATTCCACTCATCCCAATTGCTCACCCCATAGGGATAGAACATGATCGATAAGGGAGGCTGGTAAGATCCACTGTTAACCGGATTATCCTGAGTATCAACTGCGTACCTGTCAAGCCCCCTCGCCCCCCTTGCCAAAGCAAGCAGATACGTACACACGTCGGCTCTGGAAGCATCAAACATATCCCCGGTAAATGATACCGGGGGGAAATGGGCCACCGTCTGAGTGTTATAGTAGTACCCCCCGGCCACTTCGGTTTCAAAGCGGTTTATCAGCAGCTTGTAATCGAACGGGGAAGGTGCAGTCAACAGTTCGGCAGAGCTTGAACCCGAGTAGATATAAAGAGAGTCCATGGCGAATTGAAAAATGCCGTCAAATACTCCCGGATAATTGAAACGGCTATTTATCCTGTCGAGTTGAAAAGAGATGGAATCCCGTATGGCATCCGGGCCACCGTATGTGGTGACGGTACCCTCATGCACACCTACAAGAAGGCTGAACCTCCAGATCGGTTTTGGCCACACAACCGGCTCGGGATTGCGGCTCTCATCTATCCTGTAAAAAATAACCGAGGAGAGATCCGGATTGAGCACATGAAAAGCCGGGTTTAAAGCAAAAGAGCTGTCAACGCTTGTCTCATGATAACTATAAAGAACCGCACTGGAGTCACCGCAGAGAGCAAGATCGATATCGCCGACATACACTGTATCTGCAGCATCTGTATTAACCTTGATTTTTAAATAATTGACAGCACTGCCCAGCTGCGTATTGATGATGAAACTCAGATCGTAAACCCCTCGGGGAGCATCAGCAAGGAAAAAGCTTCCCTGCGCCGACACTTGAGCACTGATTTTCGCTCCGGGAACAAGCACTTTGACATTCGAAAGTGATGCTTCCTGCCCGATGGTGACCGATCCCTTAATACATACGGCAGGTAAAAGGTCCAGATTGCGATGTATCGTACCGGAAGAGGGATTCACTTCTACATTAGAATTGATGGCCTGAGTGCCGGATGATCCAGAGGCACAGTAGACCACATAATTTCCTTCGCTAACTGAATTGAATTCAAAAAGGCCCTGCTCATTGGTAAGCACAGTGCTCTCGTAGCGAGTGACCTCTCCCGAAGATGAGATAGTCACTTTACGCAGAGTAACAAGCTGCCCGTCGAGAGGTGATCCGTCTGGATTGCAGACCGTTCCCGTCACACGTGGATTTCCTGTTTCTGCACTGTTGCCAGCCAGATCAATTGTACAGAAAGCAAACTGCAAGAGCGCCATTGCGGCAAACAAACGGATACCGGCCTTCATGCCTCCTCCTCTTCCTGCGGAATCCTTGACAGCGGAAACAGATGAAAGTTGAGAGCATAGACCCTGTCTGCCTCTCTGTCCAGATCCGCAAGCTGTGCAATCTCTTTTCTGAATGCAGCCAACCGCTCGACTACAATTTCATATGTCTTAGCGGAGAGTCCCAGCGTCAGCCCGGAGATGTTTCTGCGGGAACGAGGTAGGTGATCCATGGCATCGGCGGCAAGCTCCATGTCTTTAAGATAGTGCTTCTGAAGTGAATGTCGCTTCACCTCATCACCTGTCGAAATGGCAGTGCTGGTTACTTTGTAAACCCCATCATTACCCCTGTAGATGAGCCCGAGCTGCTCAAGCAGCTTTACAGACTTTTTCGCCTTGGCTTCTGTTATGGGCGGATTGACCATTGAGGCAAGCCACTGGTAATCACCGCTGAATTCATATATGCCTATTAAAGAGCGAATTACCAGATGGTGCCGGTCGGAAAAAACCTGGTACTGGTCCTGTTTCAGGATATCGGTTTTTGAACTGCGAGACACTTCTTTCATAAGCAACGAGAGGCGAGTGAAAAACTGATCACGCTCCTCGTGACTTTTAGCTTGATTAAAGCAAACGAGAAGCAGAAAAAAGTGAGACCGTCTCTTTGTCAAGCCTAGAGCATTTGAAACCTTGACTGCGCTCTCCTTTGAAAGGTTTTTCTGGCCTTGAATAACCCTGAAGATAAAATCCTTGGTTTTAAACCCGCACAGGTCGGAAAACACCCGATAGGAGAAATGAGCATCCGTTTTCTTGCGGTCTGAAAACCAGTCCGCCAGAAATGAGCGATAATCGGTGTAGGTGAAAATGTCATCAGCCTGCATACCTGCATCCTCTTCCTTTTCAACAATATACCTCTGAGCAGGATGTTTTTCATGGGAAATTCTGAAATTCATGGGATTTCAGACAACGGATGCGTCTCAACAGCTGTGTTGAAAATCAGATACTCTTTTAAGCAGAAGTTGTATTTCAGATTAATTCAATAGCTTACTATATCATTGATGTGCGGATACTGCTGATCAAAGCGCGAACTGATTTGGGCCACAATTTCACGCGTTGTCCATATTTTTACGCTAAATACTTCACTATAATGAATACAATTAAAATATTGAGAAATATCCAGTACATTCGTTGTCCAAAAATATAAAAAAGCACGAAAAAAAATAAAGCAACTGCTGCCAGCTTTCATTATACTGTTATAAAGGAAGCTTTTTGCAGAAACCACCAATCCCTCCGGGAGACCTCTATGAGAACGAATATCAGCCTTCTACGGCCTATGGCCCTGATTGCTGGCCTTGCATTTATGCTTTTAACGGAAAGTTCATGGGCAGCACCGCATGAAGCAGAGGAGTTTTCTCTTCGCCAGCCTGATGGTCCTCTGGTACCGGTTCTGGTCTGGGGAGATGAATTTCATCAGGACGTGGAAAGCCCGGATGGCTACAGCCTCATTCGTGATGAGAACGGCTGGATCTGTTATGCGGTTCTCTCTTCAGACGGCAGCGAATACATCTCAAGCGGCATACGATACACGGGAGAAAGTCGGTCCCGGTCATTTAAAAAACACCTGCGAATCAACAAGGAATCAATCCGCCGAAAACAGCGCAGAAACAAGGTTGTATTGGGATATGAGGAGTTAATCTCCCCGCCCTCGTCCGGCAGCTCTGAATTCTCCCCGGCACCTCCTGAAGACGGTATACAACCGGCAGACCCCAGAACCGTAGTGGGGCTTACGCTTCTTATCGATTTTCCAGACCAGAAATCATCCTTTACACAAGCAAATATAGAAGCTTTCTGCAATCAGCAAGGCTATAATGCAGGTAACGTTAACGGTTCCGTTTACGACTACTTTAACGATGTCTCAAATGGACTGATGAACTATACCAATATCGTTACCCCGTTCGTTACAGTAGACAGTAACAAAACCTACTACGACAGAGGACCAGGTTACGGATACGTCCAGGAACTTATCACCAACGCGCTTAACAAACTCAAAAACAGTGGATTTGATCTGAGCAGAGTAACAACAAGCAATAACCGGGTAGTAGCCCTGAACATCTACTACGCTGGAACGGCGGAAGCAGGATGGTCAAACGGACTATGGCCTCATGCGGGAAGCTACCGAGGCGGGGTCACCATCAACGGGATCGGATTCTCACGATACCAGATGTCAAGTCTAGGTTCAAGCCTCAGGTTGGGAACTTTCGTACACGAAAACGGCCATATGCTCATGGGCTGGGCCGACCTTTACTCCTATGATGGACATTCAAACGGCGTAGGCAGATGGTGCGTGATGAACACCATCAATCCCGCAACCAACCCCCAGCAGCCAAATGCCTACTTCAGAAGTCTTGCCGGATGGATAGATGTTACCGATATCACCGGTCGCCCCCGAGGTACAGCGTATTCTCACAAAGCAAATAGCCACAGTGCCTATACCTACACCCGCAATTCAAAAGAGTTCTATTTTATCGAAGCCCGCAGACGCACCGGTCGAAGTGCGGGTCTTCCCGGTGAAGGGCTTGCTATATGGCATGTGCACAAAGACGGAGACAATACAAGCCCCGACAAGGGCTTCCCCCTGGTGGCGCTGATCCAAGCCGATGGACGGAAGGATCTGGAAAATAAAACCAACAGCGGTGATTCATACGACCTCTACCGCTCAAACTACAATGCCCGGTTCAACAGTACAACACTACCTGCTGCAGTTTACCATGACGGAATAACATCAGGAATCGACATAGCGCAGATCAGTGCTGCCGGAGATGTGATGACCTTCACTATTGGGGACAATGCGGCGATAGTGACCTACACGCTTACTGTGGAAAATGGTAGCGGCAGCGGGACCTACGCCCCCGGGGACACAGTAAACATCAGCGCGCCGAAATCGAGTACAAACGGTTTTTTTCTCCGTTGGTCAAGCACCGCGCTTTCTGCAGAAAACCCGTACTCCACTCAGACAATTGTCATTATGGGAAATTCCGATGCTACTGTCACCGCCAACTTTGCAGCTCCAGTCGCAATTCCCGGTACTATACAAGCCGAAAACTACGGAGTGCAGGCAAACACCACTATTGGCACCTCCTATGATGTCAGCGGTGGACAATACACTCGCTTCAATGCAACTGGAGCTTACCTTGAATTCTTAATAGAAGCTGAAACTGAAGGGGCCTGCAGGTTTTCCTATCGAGTGGCCTCCACCAGCTCTTCAGCTGTGCTCAGGCTCAGAGACATGATCACCAACACCGTACTGGATTCCTTCACGTTACCTGCCACAGGAGGCAACCGGATATGGACTACAGTGGTGGGTAACAGTGTGCCCGTAGCCGCTGGCAGAAGTGTATGGAGAGTAGAATCGGCGAATGGAGTTTACAATCTAAACTGGTTCAATGCAGAAGCGGTCTTCCCACTTACGGTAGTAAACGGTTTCGGCAGTGGAACTTATCCTGCAGGCCAGACCGTCGCTATTGATGCTCCCGCTGTAGATGACAATAAACTTTTTCTACGCTGGTCAAGCGAATCGGTTGCTGTGAGCAATGCGTACAGCAGGCAAACAAATCTTGTCACAGGTGCATCTGAGGCCACAGTCACCGCTCACTTCTGCAATCTTATAAACTTACCTGACACAATCGAAGCCGAGCAGTTCGGCTATGCTCAGGGAGCAGCCAACACTGATGTGGGGAACAATCAAGCAGTACGTTTTGGAAGCGCGGGAGAATTTACAGAATACCTGATCGAGCTGCATAGTGGCAGTACCTACAGCCTTTCCTTCCGTCTTGCATCTATGGCTACAGATGCTAAACTTGTTCTGCGCGATTTGACAAATAATCTCGTACTTGACACAATTATTATACCACAAACCGGATCGCTTCAGGATTGGCAGACCGTAAGCTCATACCCGGTGCAGATCGCTTCCGATACGGCTGTCTGGCGGCTGGAACTTCTTGAGGGCTCCTGCAGCCTTGACTGGTTTATGGTAAATACAACCGGATCGCTTCAGGTGGTCAACGGAAGCGGCTCAGGAGTTTACCCATCCGGAACGGTGGTGGAAATCCGGGCCGATGCTCCACCTGAGCCCTACAAACTTTTTGCAGGCTGGACAGGCAGTGAGGCCTCTCTTTCGGCAGTTTTGGACCCTTCAAGTTCTGAGACATCTGTGACGACAGGCAATGTCCCCATACTGCTTACAGCCACATATATTGATTCTCCCACTGTGGGCATTGTGATGCCTTCTGGAACAGGTCACAGGGTAACAGTCAGCGACACACTCTTTTATGATGATGGAGGAAGATACTCCGCTTACAGCAATAATTTTTCTGGAGAAATCACTCTGATTCCCGCTTCAGAATGGAGTGTAGTAGCACTGAACTTTGAATTGATTGATGTTTCCGAGTCCGTTGTCAATGGATACAGGGATTCACTTCTTGTCTACAGCGGAAGTGGTGAAACAAAGCATCTTCTGGGTATGTTCAGCGGGAAAACGCTACCGCAGCAGATTATTTCAGATGACCCCGAGGGGGAGCTTACAGTCCGTTTTGTAAGTGGAAGCGGCCTCACTGCGGCAGGATGGAAAATTCATGTAACTACCGCCGAAGTGGTAGCTTCATCAATAGCACGAAGAGCACTTCCCACAAGTTTTGGCCTCGGAATCGGTCAAAACGGCACCATCTCTTACCAGCTGCCTAAAGGAGAAAATACCAAAGTGGCCCTTTATGATATGCGGGGAAGAATGATTTCAATTCTATTTGAGGGGTACAGAATGCCGGGGTTCTATTCTATAAATCTGAGCGGGAGAACTTTCAGCATAGGCCAGGGTTTTTATATTGTCAGGATGACATCCGGAAGCTACACTAAAAGTGTAAATTGCTTTTTGAGGAGGTAGGCCTACCGGACTGTGAGGCCCCCCGGCCCCCTGAAGGGGGAGTAGGAGATGGGAGGATCAATTGATTAATAAAGTTGATGAGGTCATTTAGATGAGCAGAACATATGGGAAGAGTACGGAGCCAGCTTTTTAGATTTGTACTATTAACATCTGACACTACCGATGGGCGGTCAGGCAGTACCCCGACCGTCAGGGAGGGCACAGCCGTCGCGTTAGAGAATAAGATTCGCCCATCCTTACGGATTGGGCTACTGCCGGAACGGATATTCGTGACAAACGATAATGACGATAGTGGTTCAGGCAGTACCCCGACCTGTTAAGGAGGGCACAGCTGTCTCGAACGGGATCTGGAGTTCCGAATTCTTAAGCGCTGAAGGCGCATAATGTGACAGCCCGGGGTCAGCGGTCTTCCGCGCAGCCCCGGGTTAACGTGAGAGGGTGTTTTAAGCTCTGAAAGAGCGGAATGTTCATGGTATTCGTTTTATACTAATATCTGTAAAAATGACATTGAAGAAGTTTTAAATGGGATTACGAATCCGGTGCTAAGAAGCACCGTTCTTAAAAAACAATTGGGGTATTCCACCCCAAGCCCCGACCTACTTTTTTCCAGGGCCAAAGAGAGAGCAAAATTATATAATAATAAACAGCGCTTCTTAGCACTGGATACCTTACTCTCAAGGAATGGAATGACAACTAGGCAAAAACGCCCTAAGAGCCCCACACTGGCTATCTATTCAAGATTTCCGCCGAGGAGGGGCCATAATTCGAAGACTCAATGGCCCCGGAAATAAGATCGGCCGAAATCTTGAATCCGCCAGTGAATCGGGGCGGATCCGTCAATCGCAAGTACTACCGGGGAGCTGAGTTCGTTGCGCCCCCTGCGGGCATGGTTCCGTTTGATCCGGGGGTTGAGAATTGGTAGTGTGTCAATCTATATGAAACCTTTTCTTAGTATAGAGAGAACGAAATTACAGAAACAAATAGTGATTAATAAGATAACGTTCTAAAAGAAACTTACAAAAGATAAAAAACCGCCACGAATCTAAAGCCCACGTCAATGAACACGTCCTTGGTAGATTCGCACGGCAGTTAGAATCCGTAGACAAACGATTCGATGGTGGTATCCGCCCCAGTCACTGGCGATTCGCGGTTTTGGCGGTCTTCCTCCGGGCCGTTGAGTCCGCGAATTACGGCCCTGTCCCCGCCAAAATCGCGAATGTTGAAGCCAGTGTGGGGCTCTCGAGCACTCTTTGCCTACTTTGTCACTCTGTTCCTTGAGAGTATAGTATCCAGTGCTAAGAAGCACTGTTGATTACCATTATATTTTGCTCTCTCTGTTGCTCTGGACAGTAAGGGCAAAGTTATAAAATAATCCACGGTGCTTCTTAGCACCGGATACTTTACCCTTAAGGAATGAAATGACAACTAGGTCGGGGTTCGGGGCTGAAGGCCCTGATTGTTTTAAGAACAGTGCTTCTTAGCACTGGATTCTTATTCTGAATCAGAAGTTCTTCTCTTCGATTTTATTGCTTGTCATTCTTTATTCTATTTTCTTCTTAACGCACAAAGAGAATTTCCAAAAGGGAAATAGAAATCCGGTGCTAAGAAGCACCGTTCTTAAAAACAATTGGGGTATTCCACCCCAAACCCCGACCTACTTTTTTCCA
>JAEZKC010000056.1 GCA_023436205.1 Fibrobacterota bacterium | reverse complement strand
ATGCAATAGCGAATGTCTGCGAAAAGGATGGGAAAAAAGCAGCTAAATTAATTTTAGACATGGCGGTCTATTTGAGAAGAAGTTTGGAATTCAATCAATTGGAAAAGATATCAACGATTGAAAAAGAATTGGAATTTGTGGATACCTATTTTAATATCGAACAGGCCCGATTTGGTCAAAAGCTGCAGTTGAGGAAACAGATAGAGGTCTCGTTCGAATATCCAATTCCCGTACTTATTCTTCAACCCTTGGTGGAAAATGCGGTCCGACATGGAATCTCTAAGAAACCGGGTGGAGGAACTGTTAGCGTAATAATTACGCAAATTCATGAAGGGATACGGATTGAAATTAAGGATGATGGGGTAGGAATTGATCCGGCTAAGCTGGCAAAGCTTCTGGAGGTATCAGAAAATAGCAAAAGTGTCGGACTGATTAATATTCATAGCCGACTTCTCAGAATATATGGTAAAGGACTTGAAATTTCAAGTGAACCTGGATGTGGTACCAGCATAAGCTTATTAATTCCTGAAAGGAGTTTATTATGATCCGGATTGCTGCGGTGGACGATGAAATGCATGTATTGGAGCGGTTTGAGAGGATGATATTGAACAGAAAGGAACTGGAGCTCTGTGGTCTTTTCGAAACAGGAGAGCAATTGCTGGACTATATCAGGGAGGAACCGTTGGACGCGGTATTCCTGGATATTGAGATGCCGGATGCTAACGGACTGAGGCTATCGGAACAAATCCAGAATATGAATGATAATATTGAAATCATCTTTGTAACCGCTTATAATCAGTATGCTGTCGAAGCTTTTGAATTGCAGGCTTTGGATTATATTCTGAAGCCTATATCGGAAGAACGTTTAGATAAAACAATTGGACGGCTTCAAAGAAGTAAGAAGATATATAACCAGGCATCAAAGCCATTTGTCCAATGCTTCGGCAGTTTTGAATTGATTCTGAACGGGGAGGTCCTGACCTGGAAGAATTCGAAGGCCAAAGAAATACTGGCACATCTGGTTCATAAAAAGGGTGTTCCGGTTGATTGGGAACGGATTGCGGATGTGGTTTGGCCGGAATATGACAGGGAAAGAGCTCAGACGAACTTTCATGCCACCACCTATTTATTAAGGAAGAGGCTTTCGGAAGCAGGACTATCTCGTATTCTTGAGTGCAGCCGTGGTAATTACAGAGTAATAACGGAGATGTTCGATTGCGATATTTATCAACTGGAGGAGCTGATCAAAGGGAATATGATAAAAAGTAAAGCAGGACTGCAATTGTTGGGGGAACTGGACCGAAGCGGCTATATGGAAGAAAACGGCTATGAATGGGCATATCCAAAAGCAGCAGAATTGGATATCCTGTGTAAAAGAATGTTGGAGAATATAGAGCTGTTCTAAATATAACACTCCAAGACATACATATAGATTTGTAAAAACTATAGGAACACCCTGTAAAAGTGTCTCAATAGATAAATTATTCTATTGAGACTTTTTCGTTTAGGGTTCATTTATGGTTAGTGTTCTATAATGTTGAATAAGATTGAAATTTGTCTTAATATTCGGAATGTGATACAAAGTTAGTCCAGCATTTTGATGCCGATAATTATAGTTGGAGGTGGGAGGTTCATGTTAAAAGGTACTATAACAAAGATTACATTTATACTGGCTGTTCTCGTGCTTACAGTTATTCCTGAGAGTACGGCTTGGGCTGAGAAGACAACAGCAGTGACGGCTGCTAACATTATAGTAATCAATAACAGACCCGATATCGTGGATACTGTGACGGTAAAAGGGTTATCGGAAGGAATGGAAATAAAGATTTATAATCAATCCACGGCAGGCAATGTACTGGGGACGGCGATTGCATCAGAGGAGGGTATTGCAGTTGCTGCAATCAATGATCTTGGCTCGGGCTCAGGTAAAGTATATGTCACGGCAACAGCTTCAGGCAAGGAGGAAAGTACACGGATTGCCGCATCCTATACTTCGGATCAGTCAACTGCACCTTCAGCCTCTACAATAATCGTAACAAACAGGTATGGATTGGCCGACACTGTTGTTATAACCGGCTTGGTGAAGGATGATGTTATTACTGTATACAGCGCAGCTACCGGAGATACTGTTCTGGGAACGATAACAGCCACAGCAAAAACAATGACCATTAGTATCGAACAGTTGGGAAGCATTGCCGGGAAAATCTACGTTACGAAAACCAGTACCAACAAGAGAGAAAGTGTTAGGACGGTAAAAGCTTATGCACTGGAGCCTGCAGTACCGGCATATGGTGCGGGAAGCATAACTGTCAGCAATAAGGCCACCGGTTCTGCCGACACCATAATCGTAGCCGGACTGATGGAAGGAGATACTGTTAAAGTATATAATACATTAACGGGGGACACAGTATTAGGCACGGCAACTGCGGAAGCAGGTTCACCATTGGTAATTATAAATGTGGATCAGCTGGGGGTACCTGCCGGTTATATCTTTGTAACGAGAACAGTAGCAGATGGGGTTGAAGGAGTCCGGATCAAAAAAGCTTATTTGGCAGAGCCGGTTACTACAGCACCTTCAGCATCAAATGTGGTCATTGCAAATAATAAAGAAGGTGTTGATGATACAGTTACAGTGAAAGGATTACCGGGGGATACAATCGTAAAGATATATAGTGAGGCTGTGGAAGGTCGTGTTCTGGGTGAAGCAACGGTGGACACCTGGGAGACCTCAGTGACGATTAAAATCAAAGAATTGGGAGCAGTGGCAGGTAAGGTGTATATTACAGTACAAAATACAGGTAAAAACAGATGTGCCAGAAAAGCCTACTCCTATGCATCGGATATCACAGCCGCTCCTTCCGCGAATTATATTAGCGTAAGCAATAAATATGCGGCCTATGATTCAGTTACAGTCTCCAACGTGGCAGTGGGAGATGTCATAAGGGTTTATAATGCAGCAGCAGAGGGTACTTTACTTGGTAAGGTAACTGCTACTGCTTCAAAGGCAACTGTTAGTGTCGGCCAATTGGGACTGACGGCCGGTACAGTATATATTACCAGAACGGGAACGGACAAAAACGAAAGTACCAGTACAGCAAAGACCTTTTCGGTAGAATCTAAAGCGGCATTTAGCGGAACATTTTCATTGACTGCAGGCTCGGCAGGTGGCTGCACAAAGTTCAAGACAATCGGCACCGCGGCAGATCCGCAGAATGATAAATTAGTTTATATCATAACTAATCTTCAAGCTTCTCCTGTTTTAGCAGCCGTGGGCAGTGAACTAAATGCAGCCTCGGAGGCTCCGGAGCTTACAGCCGGCAGTGATATCAGCGGAGTTAGTATTTCCGGCAATAATATCATAGATATTTATGAGATAAAGAGTACTTCCGGTGAGATAGTACTGGCAAAGAGAGTTAAACTTGCATCGAGCCATATTAAAGCTCCGTCACTGATCAGCGCTTATGCGACCGGTACCACACTTACGCTGACCGCTAATGCTGAACTGATTGAAGCTTCGATCCCTGTATCAGCCTTCAAGGTTAAGGATGGAGCAGTATATAAAACAGTGACAGCGGTAGCGGTGGAGAATAATACCGTAACACTTACACTGAATACAGCAATCAATGATACAAATACGATTTCGGTATCCTATACCAAACCCTCCGCAACCTATCTGAAGGATGTTTCAGGTAATACGGTTTCTTCACTAACCGCCGGAAAGATTCAGGTCCGTACCGGATTATTAAAGGGGGCTACGGTAATAGACAAGCCCGGCTTTGAAAACGACGGCATTGGTATTATGAAATTACCTGCTGCTGCACCCGGAAACAGCTTCCGCTATTTAATTTATGATGGGACGACCTATTTCCTGGAACCCTATGTCGGGAAAAATATTGCCGGATGGAAAGTAGCCGTAGACGGACAAGAGCTGGTTTTTGGGTTTAATGCAGCAATAGCACATCCGATGTTTATGTATATTGCAGAAATCAATGCAGATAAGATCATAGTCAGTTTGATCAGCTTCCACCCAACCAATGTTCTTGATTATGCCGCGGCGTCAAACGGGTATATAAAAGGAACTGTTTCCTTTGCAAAGGATGCTGACCCTTGGGGGGGCATGGGTTCAGCCATAAGTGAGGTCTTGAATGGAATTGACAGAACCTTTACCGTTACTGTTAACGGGGGCACACCGATTACCGTAACAATAAGCAGTTCAGTCTACAATAATTCGCAATTTTTCAATGCAATCTATAGCAAGGTTCAAGAGGTGGCTTATGTCAGTTTTGATGAATCCGGATATCTGGTAATAACCAGCAGGACGGGAGGGACAAATAGCAAGGTTACCGTCAGTGGAGCAGATGCAGCATTATTCTTTGGTGCATCGCCGAAAAAGGTCACAGGTACAGCAGAAGCTAATTAGGGGGAGTTTGAGATAGAAGCAGCCTGCCGCAGACGCGGCAGGCTGCTTTTTCGTGTGCAGTATGTCCGGCGAAGCTGGAC
>JAEZKC010000082.1 GCA_023436205.1 Fibrobacterota bacterium | reverse complement strand
AGCACTTACGATTGACGGATCCGCCCCAGTCACTGGCGGATTCAAGATTTGCGCCGATCTTATTTCCGGGGCCATTGAGTCTTCGAATATGGCCCCTCCTCGGCGGAAATCTTGATAGATAGCCAGTCTGGGGCTCTAGGGCGTTTTTTGCCTCCTTTTTTTGGCCCTGGAAAATAAGGGCAAAGATTTATAATAGTAAACAGCGCTTCTTAGCGCTGGATACCTTACCCTTATGGAATGAAATGACAACGGAACTCGGGGTTTGGGGTGGAATACCCCAATTGTTTTTAAGAACGGTGCTTCCTAGCACCGGATTCTTATTCTGTTTGAATATTTCCTAATATCACATTTAGAATCGTACCATGAACATATCGCTCTTTCAGAGCTTTAAAACCGGACTGGGAGCTTACCCGGGGCTGCGCGGAAGACCGCTTACCCCGGGCTGTTACATATCTCGCTTTCAGCGCTTATGAATTCCATATTCCTGAACTCTTATCGTGACAGCGGCGCCCTCCCTGACGGGTCGGGGTACTGCCTGACCTGCCGATCGGTAGTGTTCCCCAATCCTAAACTCGTGATTGACAGACTCCGATGACTATTTTCGATGGAATTTCAGAGCGGGGGATGGGGCCGGTGGCCTATGAGGCGTCTTCGCCGTTAGGAAAAAGGAAAAAGATCAAGGCGGAGTACGAGTACCGCAAGGCTGAGTAAGAAACCGCTGCGCTGAGTAGGGAGTTCAAAACCGGATGGAAATACAAAGAATACCTTATTTCAAGGCAGCTCTGATTTTCTGAAATTCTCTCTGAATACCATGGGAGATTCTTCTGAAAAAACCGGTCGTTTTATGACTTTGCAGTAAAGAACTAATGGTTCCGTTATTACTGCCCTGTTCGAAAAGCGGCGGCTCACACCAAAAACAACTGATCACCTTCTCCTTTAAGAGGTGATTGTGAAACCAGTCAATTGTGGTATGGCACTTTTTCTCTTTAATATAAGACAGAATACTCTCTGCGCATTTTTTATCGATCAGATAGGCCCCCGTACAACGCCCCCGATCCATTTCATACAACAGCTGGTTCTCTTTTCTTTGGGATCCGGATACAAACTTCAGCCCCGAATTCTCCAGAGAAATTATACAGTTAGACAAACCTCGACTCTCTATTTCCTTCAGTACACGGCCAAAAGCTTCTGCATACGCAGGAAGAGGACAGATGTCATCCTCGAGGATCAGAGTACAGGGAAGGTTTTCTGAAACGATAGTTTCGTAAGCCCGGATATGCTTTAGAGCACATGATGTGACAGGTGCAACCTGATACAGGTAGTTACTGAAATAGGTATCCAGAACCTTTTGGCTGATGTCCTCCACGTTCCCATCCAGCATAAGCTCATACTCAAGCCCGATCTGTGCCATCACCTTGCGGATGTGCTTTTCTCTATCCTCATTCCCACGAACATGGATGATCAGGGTCTTCACATTGAAATTCATCGGTAATAATCCTTTAGTGAGCTGACCGGTTGTGCTGACTTTTTACCTTTGCACCGCGGCATCGAAGATTTTAAAAACAGCATACCGTAAGGAAACGCACAGCAAAATAAAACAGGCTTATAAAAAGAGCCAGAGAGTAATTTCAGCTTTCTTCTTTTTTCTGCAAGGGCGCCCACTGACCCTCTCCGCCGGACTCGATAATTCTTTCTACTTTCCCTTAAACACCTCAACCGCACGCTTTGCAAATTCCCCTGCGGCCCGGAGTTCCTCTGCATTAGGATGGCTGCGGTTGATAATCCACCAGGCTTTTCCCCTGCAGCCGAAAACGTCTTCCTGAACGGCTATTCCTCTTTCCTGTAAAAGAGATTTAAGAATCCCGTTTACCTTGTCTTGCCCCCCGTAGGTACTGAAAACTGCTGCGGCCTTTACCTCTGAAGGATTCAGCGAGAGGATAAATGCTTTGGTCTTTTTGCCGACAGTGCCCCCGTACAGGCCATCTCCAATGAAAAGCAGATCCAATCCGGAGATTTTTTTCTCTGCCGTGATCTCCTCGGCTGGCACGCCTACCGCACACGCAATCGCCTCAGCGACCTTTTTGGTATTACCGGTTTTGGTGTGGTACAGCACTTTGATATTCATGATATCGGTTGCCTCCGGTTTGGGATTGGTCTGTTTAACTCTGTCCTTCTCTTGACCTCTGCGTCTTCTCTCTGCTTTCTCTGCGCCCTCTACGTTTTATTTCCTTTTGCTTTATATGATTGCAGAGCTACATTCTACCAACAGTTCTTTTTTCGTATTTCAAAACAAATATAAAAAAACCTGTAAGAACACAAACAAGAATGGGAAACCACAAATTTACCTTTTCGCGATTTACCCAGGATATTTTTGGCCATCTTTTATAGTAAAAAATCTGATTATTTACATGTGTAGCTGAAGAGCATCGGATTTCACCTCTATATGTTTTCCCATCAACAAAATATTCTATGACATAGTAATCTTCATGGCCCAATTTTGACCCGTACTTTCCATCGTAATGCGTTGTCAGCTGCACCCTATCAACTATCTTAAAGACAGTGAGTTTATGGTTCCTGTTTATATCTACATTTGCAATTAAAAGTAACGCAGAAAGACCCCAAAAAAGATAAGCTGATTGATAGGGAAGCAATAATAAAAACCCCCGTTTTTCTTTCCGATTAGTAGTTACCGTTGCTCGCATTTTACTAATTCACTGCGCATCTTTCAAATAACTTTACAGTCTCCGCTGCTCAAACACCATCACTAGAAAAATCAAACTCAAATACAGGTATCTGCCTGTTTTCAATATTGGATTCAGACATATACTTGAAAGAAGCCCCCACCTTTTCGTAAAACCCTATTGCATTGGGGTCTACGAATATGGTCAGCTTAACTATGCCATTGTCCTTGCAGTATCCCTTGAGATGTTCAATCAGTTTTGACCCGATCCCCCTATTGATATATTCCGGCCTGATGAATATATGATCCATCCAGTAACCGGCTTTCATGAACACCTTACCAAAAGACTGATCACGCGGATTCTTAACAATCGAATAGAAGCCTACAATCTGGTTATTGACAAGCGCCTTAAAAACCGTATTGTATTTGATGTAATCCTCTGTGATGGTTAATTCATCTTTCCATATAGAATAGTACTCTTCAGGGTAGTTCCAGTACCTTTTAGCCGAAAAGGAGATTTCTGTGAGAATGGGAGAATCTGCGGAATCGGCTTTGCGGATTACAAGTTGTGAGGTCATTTTCATTATTTGTATCCAGAGTATCTTTTATTTTTTCGCTCTGACTTTTTTAATTGCCTTCTTCACTTCAGACTTTTTCATCCCTGCTTTCTTTGCCTTCATTTGGGGCTTTCTCAAGCAGGCCGTCAAATATCAGCGGGGCGAAGAATCGTGCCCATCTGAGTGAAGAGCATCAAAAACCGCTTTAGGGTTTTTAGCTGCAACTTGAAGAAGAGCTCTTGCAGGGCCTTCCGGTTCTCGCCTTCCTTGCTCCCAGTTTTGAAGCGTACTCTTGCTTACTCCAATCATGGTTGCAAACTCGATTTGAGACACATGCAATTTTTTCCTGATTGCCTTTATGTCCGGTTTTTCGTAATGGTACACACGGCTTGGCTTCTGTATTCCAGATTTTATTTCACCAGCCTCCTTAATACTTTCAATAAGCTTTTTGAAATCTTGTTCTTTCATATTAGCCACTCCGTGACGATCTGCTTTAAAATTTTCAACTGATTTGGTGTAAGGTCCTCTTGTTGATTCTTCTTGTAAGCAAAAAGCATGTAGATTTTATCAGATTCATCAAAATAGTAAATAATTCTCAACCCACCACGCTTCCCAGAGTCTTCCAGATACCATCTGATTTTCCTTAACCCTGCACCACCTTTAATAAGTGCACCGGCTTCTGGTCGGACTATAAGTTCTTGCTGAAGTGACTTATAAACACTGTCAGGTACAAGAGATGTAATTGCCTTGGTAAAAACAGATGTTTCAAGGAATTCCATACCATTAAGTATACGTCATTGGCTTACTTTTATGCAAGAATTGGAAAGCAAGTACTGAAACGCATTAACAAGCCCGGTTTCACCGGGCTTAGCATTCATTCAGGGGCGGGATTTATCCCACTCCCGAATACCCCGAGCGGAAATATAAATCACCAAAACAAAAATCCACCGTCCTCTCTTCAACTCGTGTTTGACAAACTCAGATGCCTATTTTCGCAGGAGCATCAATGCGGGAGATGGGGATGGTGCGCTGTGAGGCGTCTTCGCCGTTAAAAGGATAATTCTGGATAGAAATCATTCGGAATTTGCGATGGACGATGAGCGATGAG
>JAEZKC010000048.1 GCA_023436205.1 Fibrobacterota bacterium | reverse complement strand
CCCCCGTCCTGCTCAAAAGGGAAACAGTAACAGCTCATTGCCACCCGGGATCCCCGCTCCTCTCCAAGCACCTTGTGCACAAACGCACTCACCTTGCTGCACAGCGCATCCCTGTTCTCGCAGGAAGTCTCCGGGAAAATGAGCCCCACAATCCGCCCCCGCTCATACCAGCCCCGCACATCTATGTCCCGTGTCACCTCACTCATGGTCTCCACCAGCCTGTGGATGGCAATGCGCTCGGAAATATGCTCCCGGCTGCTGCCCAGACCCTCCAGCGACTCCCCGAGATCCAGAAGAAGCAGAATGAAAGGCTTTCCGGTCCGCTCGGTGCGCTTGCGCTCCCGCACAATCATGGAACGGAACTCCCGCTGCCCGAAAAAGCCGTACGCCTCCCCCGTGAGCCTCTCCAGCTCATCGGCCTCCTTCTGCACCCCCCCCAGCTTAAACAACCCCAGTCTCCTTGCGGCACACATGCTTACCTCCCCCGCCCGCCCCCCGAAGCGCGGAACGCGGTCCGTTTTTATTATTAATCAAGTTTTCAGCAGTCTCCTACTGTCTATGCTTGCAAAAGGAATACCATAACCTTCAGCCATTCTCAAAAAGTCAACGCCCCCCCGGGCTAACCGCTTAAAAAACGGGCCAAAACGCCCGCCTCTCTCACCCTCCGCTCAAACCCTACCCCCTTAACAAAAGAATAAAGCGTTTAAACCGCTTTTTTTAAGCCGTTTACAGTTGTATATTAAGATCATGCAACATCATCCTTTCCATTTCATCGACTCCACAGTCAACCTGCTCTTCATCGATGACCAGCCTCTGATCCTGGACCTGCTGGAGTCCATCTTCCAGCCCATTAACCTCTACAAACTCCACAAGGCCCAGAATGCCAGACAAGCCCTCGACCTGCTCTCCTCCTCCACCCGGTTTCACGCCTGTATCATGGACCTGGGACTCAATGACCTGGACAACGATGAATTCGCCATTCTCAAGAAATTCGGCACCAGAGTCTCCTTCGTCGTTCTTACCGGCTCACACTTCCCCTCCAAAGGATTCGACGCCTACCGGCTGGGTGCCAAGGCTGTAGTGGAAAAATCCTCACAATTCCAGAACACCGCCATCATTAAAGCGGTAAACCGCCATGCCCTGGAAAACATCATCAACCCCCTGTTTCACGAGCTCAACGAAGACACCTCCACCATCTCCACCAAGGTGCTCTTCCAGCACTCGCCAGAAACGGTGAGCGGCTGGGCCCTGGAACTGGGAATAACCGACCGGCAGCTGCGCAAATGCTGGAAAAACAGCGTGGGATTCTGTGCCAAAACGTCCCTTTTTATCTTCCACCTGTTCCAACAGGCATTTCTCTACTACGAATCCATTCTTGAACAGAACAACGAACGCCACTCCTTCGACAAGCTGCCCATAAGCCTCGACCAGTACCGCAAAATGGAAGAGTACTTCTACCTGCACAGAAGCACCATCCTTGAACAGTTGACCTAGTTTCTTGATTTCTCCCCAGGCCATACAACATCCGTCTTTACATATCCTGTCATCACAGGTTATTTTGAAACTGTTGACCCGCCAAAAACCCTTACGCTGCTCCGGAGCCTGAAATGCACATGCCGTTTTCGCTTTTTCAAGTCGATTCCTTTACAACGGAGCCATTCAGGGGAAATCCCGCCGGGGTATGTCTTTTGAGTGATGATCTCGACAAGCACCACTGTCAGGCAATCGCCTCTGAAATGAACTGCTCCGAAACAGCATTCCTGCTAAATAAGGGAGACCACTTTAGCATCAGATATTTCACTCCCACTCAGGAAGTGAACCTTTGCGGGCACGCCACACTGGCAGCAGCCCATATACTTTGGGAACAGAACCGGATCAACAGCCCCGGCATCACCTTTAAAGCAAAGCAGGAGGTGATCGCTGTTGAAAGAGAAGACGAGTGGATAAAGATGAGCTTTCCCAAAGATTCACTCTCGGACAAAGATCTGACAATCAGTCCCGAATGCGCTCTGGGGTTTTCCGATGGAATAGTGCGCATCAGCAAAAGCGAAATCGGCTGGTACCTCATAGAAACCCGAAACGAGGACCTGGTTAGGCGTGCGAAGCCTGATTTCCGGGAGCTTTCCGCCTCGGAAACTATTGTCCTTGTAACCAGTCGCTCACAGGACAGCTCCTGCGATTTCGTCTCCAGATTCTTCGCACCGCATGTGGGTATCAACGAAGATCCGGTTACCGGCTATGCACATACTACCCTGGGGGAGTACTGGAGTGCACAACTGGGGAAAAACGATCTGCTCGGATGTCAGCTGTCCACACGAGGAGGTATTGTAAGGGTAAAAGTGGGAAAAGATCGCAATTATATTATGGGAAGAGCGGTAACGGTGTTCGAAGCGAAGATGAAAGTAACGCGAGATGAGAATGTATTCAATTAGCAAACTACTCCCTTCATCAATTATCAGAGTATTTGGCTACATCAAACTTTTCCCGCTAATTTTGATCGTGCTCTCTATTAAAACAGGCAAGGCCCAAGAATCATTGATATGTGTTGACCAGGTTAAAATTAAAGAGGACAGTGCCTACCTGAACGAACTCTGCTCAGAAGCCGTTTATCAAAAATCAGATCAACTATTCAGAAAGCTGTTAGAGCTAAATATCATCATCCCGGAAGATTTCCGGGATCGAGCACTATACATCGCTTATCTAAATAATACGCAAAACGGGAATTTCGAATTCTTCTGCAGACAATACCCTATCAGTATCCATACCAGAAAAATCTACAGTCATCTTATTAAGGAGATTGTAAATAATAGCGACTTGGAAACTATAAACTTTCTTTGCAGTATCGGATATCCTATTCACAATCGTAACGCGATAAAACAAAAAGAGAATACTCACATAGACTCTACCCTATATCGCTTGCTCCCCTCCCCTTTGGATTTTATTTCAGATAAAAATGCAGAAGTGCTTCTAGACCCGATTTTAAATTTGGGAGAGAATATAAATGGTTTATATCCTTTTTTTAATTCTCCCTTATATCTCGCATTCAGGAGCAATAATTTGAAGTACGCATTACTTCTTTTGAAAAAGGGAGCTGAAACGGAAATAGAAGACTGCTGCAACGGAACATCTCTAAGGCAAATGTATGAATCAAAAATTGAGGAACTAGACACTCTTCGTGGAGCACTTGACAAACATTTTAAAAAGGCGCAATAACTGTACATTATCTTCTTTTGTTTGAAATGGAAATCTATTTAAAAGTATAAGGCAGAATGAGAACAAGAAACGTTCATGGTGCACTGTCTTGATCCTTAAAACAATGCCGTTTTATAAACTCCGCCGGATTCGCATATCTATCAATCTCATAGGTATATCCAGACAGCATAGCATCCCTAAAAGACGCCCTCTCCATCCCCAGGTGCAGATGTGACCAGTAGCCCCCATTTTCATAAGATACGGAATTGCCGATCTGACCGATTTTCTGCCCCATAAACACCTCATCCCCTACCTTGACATTAATAAACCTCGAGAGATGGCCGTAAATGACGCAAACCGTATCTTGCGAAGAAACTGCAGTCTCAATCGCCACCATGCACCCCCAGGACAGCTCATGAGAGATCCTCCGTACCCTCCCGTTTGCCACCGAGTGCACCGGAAGCCCTTCCATGAACCACCCCATATCCTGTCCGCAGTGATAGAGGTCCCCGTGCCGGTTGGCAAAGGTGCCTGCCCTCGGGGCATATTTGATTCTGCTCTCGAACTGCTGAAAAGGAAAGATGAATTTATCTCCAAAAACTGCTTCTGCTCCACTACTGTCCTTTTCCCTGAACCAGTAATCCTCACTTGATTCAACATTGACATTATAAAAAAACTTCACCTTTTTCGGTTGCCCGGTATAGTACTGAGGTAAATAATCTGTAATCGGCTTCAAACCGTCTGTTTTTAGAGCTTCAATGGATGCTGCGATTGTTGATGCCACATAACCGTTCTTTTCCTGTTCCAACCATTTTTCAAGGGATTCAACTGAATCGACGCATGCCAGAAAGCTGTAAGCATTTGCAGCGCATTCCCTCAAAATTGAATTCTTGGAATTACGGTAAGCTGCAATCAGAGGTAAATAGCGCTCTTCCCCCATCTGCGAAAGTGCATTGATATACCATACCTTGAGCAGGTCATTTTCATCATGTTCTTTCAGAATTTTCTGCCAGACTGGAACAACAGAGGAATCCCGGTATCTGAAAAGAAGATAATAATCTCTCTTCAGATCAAAAGAGGGCAGTCTGAGTTCAAGTCGACGATGAGCCCTCAGGCCGGTAAGCTCATTGTAAAAAGGGGTATTCTCAAGCATTCTGATACTGGTATCGATTTGTATGGACTGACTATAATCCAACAAACCCAATACTGCAGCTAAACCTACTAAAATGCCGGTCATAATGCCTCCTCCAGAATAAAAATGACAACCGTCGCCCCTGCATTCTCAAGTCTACCGACCCGGAAGTCACTTTTAATAGCCAACTCATTATAATAATTATATATTAGTCTTTCCGAAAAAGTAGTGCAACACAACAGCTCCCTTTTAATCAATTTGAAGGGACAGCAAAAAAGAAGGTGTGATGCCTTTGAGCCATTCTCCTGAAATCATAGGTATAGGCGCCTCTACAGGCGATTTATTCGCATTTGAAGCTATTCTGAACAGCCTTCCGGCACGATTTAAACCCTCACTGGTATTCATCTATTATGATGTTCCCGACCAGCAGAACAGTCTGTCAGATCTGCTCATATCCAAGTTTCCCGCTTTTACAATTCAGGAAGTCACCTGTGAAACATACCCCCAGAGCGGATATATATATGTCAATGCTCCGAATTGCGGTCTGATTATCGAAAATGATCAACTCAAAACTTACCCTCTTCTATCCGAAAACATTCATCACTCCATCGATAGATTTTTCATATCACTGGCACATGAACATAAAGAACATTCCACAGCCGTGATTCTTTCCGGCTCAGGTTCGGACGGCACACGGGGGGCATATCAAGTGTTTTCAGCTGGAGGAACTGTTATCGTTCAGAACCCCCGTAGTGCCAAGTATCCCGAAATGCCCCAGTCGGTCATCTCAAGCGGCAAATATGACAAGGTGCTTGACATCGACAGCATCGTTTCAGCTCTCCCCGGAATCGGTCAACCCGCAAATTCGGGACTGGAACAGATTGAGGGTCTCACTGAACAACCTCAATTTGATGCGTTTTTCTATCTGATGCACGAGAAGACCGGCCACTGGTTCAATCATTACAAACGAAACGTAATTATCAGACGTTTGCAGCGCCGACTCTTTATGCATGGCATCTCCCGAATCGATGATTATCTCATACTTCTTAACAGCAAACCGGAAGAGGCATTTGCGCTCGCGCAGGATTTCATGATTGGAGTTACCTCTTTTTTCAGAGACAGGGAAATGTGGAACACCCTGAAATCAGAAGTAATAACACAACTGATCTCTCCACCGAAAACCGGACCGGTCAGGGTGTGGAGTCCCGCATGCTCCACTGGTGAAGAGGCATACTCCATTGCGATGCTCATCCATGCCGAACTAGACAAAAGGCAAATCAGCCGGGAAATTCAGGTCTTTGCTACCGATATTAATGAGAATGCCCTGGAAAAAGCCCGGGAGGGAAAATACCCGGAAAACATGGCGGCCGATATCCCGCCTGATTACCTGAAAGCTTTTTTCACTTGTTCAGAAGACTCTCTTTCCATAATTCCTGTTAAAGGAATACGGGAACACGTGGTTTTTGCCCGGCAGAATGTGCTCAGCGATCCCCCATTCTCCAAACTGGACCTTGTTATCTGCCGAAATTTGCTTATCTATTTGGAACCCGAGGCTCAGGAGAAATGTTTTGACATCTTTCATTATGCACTCAAATCTGGGGGGTATCTGTTTCTGGGCAATGCGGAAACCCTCGGCAGTCGCAGCTCACTTTTCAGGCAGATTGCAGGAAAACATTCCCGCATTTTTCAAAAAATCGGCGAAAACAAACAGATCCACATGCCATTGAGTATTGGCTTCCAATCGGAAAGTGCACTCAGGGATTTATCACGTGTTAAATTATTAAGCCACAGGTCAAGTGCAGTCGAACGAGCTCAGGAGGCTCTCCTTGAACGGTACGCCCCAGCAGCAGTGGGCATTGACTCCCAGTTTGAAATTTTTTACCGGAACGGACCGACCAATCGTTTTCTGGTCCACCCCCGCGGTGCTGAAACCAGCAACCTTCTTGACCACCTCCCTGAAAATGTCCGGGGCAGAATGAGAGCCGCCGTCCTGAAAGCACTCCAGGAAAACACTCATGTTTCCCTGAGGATCTCCATTTCATCGCAGGACAGAAAAACCCCTGTATCCATTACAGTATCCCGACTCGACAACATAAGCGAATTGGCTCTGGTCACTTTTCGCGATGGAAGACGGGGAGACAATGCAGAGGACCAACTGGAGCAGGTTCAAATAGAAGAGAGCGCTCTGAGACAACTGGAACATGAACTTAGCGCCACACGGGAAGACAATCAGCGAAATGTGGAACAGCTTAAGAGCCTCAACGAGGAGCTACAATCTGCCAATGAAGAGCTTCAGGCCGCCAACGAGGAACTGGAGACAAGCAGGGAGGAGCTGCAGTCACTAAATGAAGAGCTATCTACTGTAAACAATCAGCTTCAATCAAAAATAGAAGAGCAGGACCAGACCAATAACGACCTGAACAACTTCATTTCCAGTACAAACATCCCCACCCTCTTTCTTGATCAGGATTACAGGGTGCGCAGGTTCACTCCCGCCATGACAAAACTTGTCAAGCTCATCCCGTCAGATCTGGGACGATACCTGCTTGACCTTTCTCATGAAAACCTTGGCCCGGATCTCATTGCTGATGTCAAATCTGTTCTTGAGCAGCTTATCCCCAGCAAGAAGGAATTTCCTATCAAGGACACTTTTTATATCCGAACGACACTACCCTATCGAACTTTGGATAACCGAATCGAAGGCGTTGTAGTCAATTTCATTGATATTACGGAGCGGAAGAAAATCGAGGAGGAAATGTTCAACATCTCCAAATTTCCCCTTGAGAACCCCTCACCGGTTCTTCGTATCGATCAGAATGGGATCATTCAGCTCCTCAACGGTTCAGGACAACAGCTTCTGAAAACCTGCAACTGCGCCATAGGAAACAGAGTGCCTGAGCGCTGGAGTCAGGAAGCGGCTCAAGCCTTCAAAGAACAGAAATCCAGAAAAATCACTGTACCCATTGACAATCGCCATTTCCAGCTTAACATCGTGCCCGTACCAGAATCAGGATATTTGAATGTTTATGCTGCAGATGTCACCGAAAGAGTTTCTGCCGAAAAAGAACTGGAGCGCGAAAAAGATCTGCTGCAGACAGTTATAGACAGCCCGCAAAATTTCCATATAGCCTATCTGGATAAAAATTTCAATTTTGTACGTGTGAACAGAATATATGCAGAGAGATGTGGATTTACATCGACTGAACTTATCGGCAAGAACCACTTCACTCTCTTTCCCGATGAAGAAAACGAAAAGATCTTCAAAAAAGTCAGAGATACTGGAATCGCTGAAGAATACGTGGATAAACCATTTACTTTTCCTGGGACACAGGAAACCACCTACTGGAACTGGGTACTTACACCTCTTAAAAACAAATTGGATTCGGTAGAGGGACTAGTGCTTGCACTGAGCGAAACCACAGAACGTAAAAAAGTTGAAATAGAAAGAGAACACCTGATTAACCGGCTTGCACAAGAAAAGCAGGCACTTGCCGAGTCAGAGCAGCGCTATCGCATTATGGGGGAAATACTCCCTTACGGCATCTGGCTCACAGATGCCGATGGCAAAGCAGTTTACACCAGTCAGTCGTTTCTTGACCTGCTAGATATGACAATGGAGGAGATGCAGGGTTTTGGCTGGACCCATCGACTGGTTCCTGAGGATATCGAACCAATGATGGAGAAGTGGCTCAAATGTGTTAAGAGCGGACGTGACTGGGACTATGAGCATCGCATTATCGACCGCCATGGAGAGATCCGTACTGTACTTACCCGTGGGAGACCCGTACGGGATGAAAACGGGAAAATAACTGCCTGGGCGGGAATCAATCTTGACATTACCGAACGCAAGTCAATGGAAAGCTCTTTGGCCTTAAGTGAACTCCAACTAAAACGAGCACAGGAAATAGCGCATCTTGGATCATGGGAGCTGGACCTTATTGCAAATAAACTTACCTGGTCTGATGAGGTTTACCGTATCTTCGGTCTAAACTCAGAGGAATTTGTCCCAAGCTATGAGTCTTTTCTGAGTGCGATTCATCCCGATGACTGTGCCATGGTGGACAAGGCATACTCTGATTCCATCCGCGAGGGAAAAGATTATTATGAAATTGAGCACCGGGTCATTAGAAAAAATACAGGCGAAGTCCGGATTGTCCACGAAAAATGCGAGCACTACAGAGATGAAAACGGAAATGTCATTCGCTCTGTGGGTATGATACACGACATCACCGAAAGAAAAATTGCCGAGCAGAAAATCAGAGAAAGCGAAGAAAAGTACCATACACTTTTTGAAAACATGGCTGAAGAGGTACATTACTGGAAACTGGTGAGAGATACATCAGGACAGATTAAGACTTGGAAACTGGTTGATGCCAATCCCCCGACCCTGAAAACTTGGGGATTTGACAATCTCAATGACATTATCGGAAAAACCACCGAAGAGATCTTCGGGCCTGGCGCCACAGATCATTATATGCCTATTGTCAGTAAAATTTTTACAGAGAACAAGCCATTATTTTATGAAGATTACTTCCCTCATCTTAATAAACATTTTCGATTTGCCAGTGTTCCTCTAGGAGAGTATTTCATAACAACCGGAGCCGATATATCACATATCAAGCAAGCGCAAAAAGAGATTGAAGAGCGGGAGAAGCGCTTGCGGCTCGCCACTGATGCAGCAGAACTGGGTGTTTTTGAATGGGATGTCGTAAATGATAAGCCTCACTGGGACAATGAGCGTATGTTTCAAATCTTCGGGCTCACCCCCGGAGATGAACCGGTAACCCGGGAGATTTTTGAATCGGAGGTGATCCACCCTGAAGATCTGCAGTGGTTTGCTCAGGAAATTGCTTTAAGTATGCAGTCTAAGGCACAGTTCAACGGTAAATACCGAATCAAGAGACGCAATGACGGTCAGTGGCGATGGATAGAATATTTCGGCCGTTTCGAATACTCATCAGAAGGTCAACCTATACGTCTAGTGAGTGTACTTGATGACATTACCGAACAAAAAGAAGCCCGGGAGGCTCTGGTTGCAAGTGAAAAAAGATTATCAACGATCCTGGAGCAGCTTCCAATAGGAGTATGGATTACAGATCCTTCCGGTAGAATTGTTAACACAAATCCACAAGCGGAAAAAATTTGGGCAGGTCAGACTCCACTTTCAGAGAATATTACTGAGTACAATAAATATGAGTGCTGGTGGCCTGATAACGGACGTAAAGTGCTTCCGGAAGAGCATCCGATACCTCGCGCCCTGAACTCTAAAAAAATCATTATGGGGGTAGAATACAACATTCGCAAATTTGACGGATCAGAAGGAGTCATTTCTGCTTCTGCAGCACCGATTATAGATTATTCCGGTAATCTCCTTGGCGCAGTGGGTCTTGCTCAGGATATCTCTGAGCGCAAGAAAGCAGACGAGATTCTCAAAAAAAGCGAGAAGCGTTTCGCCTTGCTTGCTGAAACTGCCAACAAACTGCTCCACTCAACAGATCCTCAGAAACTGGTGAATTCACTTTGCCAAAAAACCATGGAATACCTTGATTGTGATGTTTTCTTCAATTACCTGGTGAATGATGAAAAGCAGAAACTCCATCTGAATGCCTGCTCCGGTATTCCCGAAGAAACCGCAAGGGAAATCGAATGGTTGAATTATGGAATAGCAATCTGTGGCTGTGCAGCACTTCAGGCCATCCGAATTGTCGCAGACGACATTCAAAACACCTCTGATCCACGTGCAGAACTGGTTAAGTCCTTTGGGGTAAAAGCTTACGCCTGTCATCCACTCTTTGGTGAAAACGGAAAGGTACTGGGAACACTCTCCTTTGGAACTAAAAAACGCTCCAGCTTCAACGAAGATGACCTGAGCCTGATGAACGCGGTCGCAGACCAGGTTGCCACTGCCATGAACCGTGTTTACAAAGAAAAACAGCTGCAAATCGCCTACAAGCGCTTACAAACCTTTTTTGATCATCGAATCGGAGGGATAGGAATTCTTATCGCCAAATTCGATGGTATCATAACTCATGCAAACGACTACTTTCTGAATTTACTCGGTTACACACGTGAGGAACTTGATAATGGTCATATTAACTGGAAAACCATTACCCCTCCAGGCTGGGAAGCTATTGATGAAATGGCCCTGCAGCAACTTGAGAAAAACGGCATCAGTAACACTATTGAAAAGGAATACTCCAAACGTGATGGTACCCGTATTCCTGTACTGGTAACAGGAGCAATGATGCCCGAAAGTCAGGGTGATGTTCTTGCATTTGTGTTGAACATTACCGATCGCAAACTCTATGAGCAATCGATTCAAAAGAATGAGCAACGGCTTAGAACAATGTTCGAAGCCCACACAGCAGTTATGCTGCTGATTGATCCTCAAACCGGAGCCATAGTGGAGGGTAACAGTGCAGCGGCATCTTTTTATGGATACACTCGCGAAGAACTTAGACATTTATCTATAGAGCAGTTAAATCAACTACCTCCTGAACAGATCAAAAAAGAACGTCTTCACGTGATAAATAAGGAACGGAATCACTTTGAGTTCCCGCATAAACTGGCCAATGGAGATATCAGAATTGTGGAAGTTTATTCCACCCCTATTTTTGTCACAGAAAAGCCTCTCCTCTTCTCTATCATCCACGACATTACCGAACGCAAAAAACTGGAAAATGAGGTTAGGCGTAAAATTGACGAACTGGCATCTGCAAACAAAGAGCTTGAAGCATTCTCCTATTCTGTTTCCCATGATTTACGTGCTCCTTTAAGAGCGATCAAGGGTTTCAGTGAGTTTCTACTGGAAGATTATCTGGAAAAGCTCGATGATACAGGGAAAAACTACATTCAACGTATAATTTCCGGCGCCGAGAAAATGGGTTCACTTATAGACGATATGCTCAGCCTCTCCCGCATTTCCCAACAGGAGATGATACTGGAAAAAGTCGACCTGAGCAGTATAGCCAAAGCAATTATTGAGGAGCTGCAGTCACAAAATCCGGACAGAAATGTCGAGATTACTATTGAAGAATCTCTGTCAGTTCATGGCGATAGTCGTCTTTTGAATATGGCACTCACCAATCTCTTCAGCAATGCCTGGAAATACACTGGTAAAACCACAAACCCCAAAATTGAATTTGGCTGTTATCAAGAACCAACTGGTACTGAACTGATGGCAAGAAATACGTCTGTATTTTTCATTAAAGATAATGGAGCCGGTTTTCCCAAGGCGCAGACAGATCGGCTGTTCAAACCATTTCAGCGCTTGCATTCAGAAAAAGAATTCCCCGGAACTGGTATTGGACTTGCCATTGTGCAAAGGGTGATAAACAGACACGGAGGCAAGATCTGGATTACAGGTGAGGAGGGAAAAGGAGCAACTGTGTGGTTCGAGCTCTGACAAACCACCAGCCTTGAGACCCTTTAAGCTTATTGAACAAAGTATACACACTGTTCATGTGCTTGACAATACAAAGCCACTAATGAAGTTATAATCCCTATTAGGAGTACCGGAAATATGTTGTGAAGCGTTTTCCACTGCCTTAATCGTAGTCTTTATGTGGAGAGGTCGGGGTGAGATCGCCTGGCTCAATGTTTACTCTACATGGAGGTTGCCATGGAAGGAAAATTCAGTGTTGAGCTGCAAACTCAACCACAGAATATCACCGCTGGCGAAGAGGTTCTTCTCCATCTGAGCGTTATGGATGCTGACCAACATATGGTAAATCGGCTTGAAAACACTCATGAAAAACCGCTTCATTTGATAATCGTCTCCAAAGATCTTCAGGAATTCTACCATCTCCATCCATACCAGCTGGAAGACGGAAGCTTCATGATCAAGCACATTTTCCCCTATGGGGGAGTTTTTCGTTTGTACGCTGATTTTACCCCCGTTGAAAACCAAAGAACTGTTCAGAAGCTCGAGCTTTCAGTTGACGGGAACAGACGCGAGGAGATAGAACTTACGGTTGATGCCGAAACCACTAAAGAGGTGAACGGCCTCGATGTAAAACTGAATTCAGGGCACCTGGTGGCCGGAAAAGACTCGCAGCTGAAAGTCAAAATTATCGACCGACTTATTCACGAACCGGTAACAGACCTTCAAATCTATCTTGGCACTCTCGCCCACATCGTTATAATTAGTAAAGATTCCGGAGAATTTCTCCATGTTCACTCCGAGGGTCACTTCACAGATGCAGCTGCGCACAGGCATTACATGATAAGCTCGTCTGAGGGTCTGGGATCAATTATCACCCACACCGTATTCCCTACCTCAGGTCTATATAAGATCTGGATCCAATTCAAGCGCAGAGATGAAGTTCACATAGTGCCATTTGTGCTGAAAGTGGAGTAGAGCACGACTGATGCCTCAGTGCGGACATCAATGATCAGCTCTAAATCGAGTGCTTTTCATGAGACCGGCAAAAAGTCTGGTTTCCATTTGAACCTGGCAGTTGCTGTTTTTGTGCACGCCAATTATAAAGCGGCAGAATTTTTTTCGACAAGACAGTTTGCATCCACTTGAGTGTGGTTTGAATCGCGTCCAGCCAATTTTTATGCGCCAGCATGCCCCGAAATATTTTATACTTACCATTTTGATGGTTACATATTCCGCATCAGTAATCATTATTTAACCCCATGGAACCTGTTTTTGTCGCACGATAAGGAGTGAACCGAATGGCACATTCATACGATCCTGCAAAAACATCCCTTAACCAGCTCAAAGACAGAATTAAAACCACAGACTTAATCCCAAGCCGCACCCCTCTCCAGCAGAATCTTAACAGCGCCATGGAAACTCTTGCAAAACACGGAATAACCAATGTCGCCGAATTGCAACAGGCGCTCAAAAATACGAAATCTATCAATGAACTTTCATCCCAAACAGGATTAAATACAGATTACTTGACGCTGCTAAGGCGCGAAATCGAGGGATATGTTCCCAAAACATACCCAATCAGCTCTTTTGATTGGCTAGACCCGGATGTACTCAAGAAGCTGCAAAATGCAGGTTTTACGAAAAGTACATTGCTGTATGATGCACTGAATACAATGCAGAAACGAAAAGAACTGGGAACAACTCTACAGATAGATCTCTCAACTCTTGAAAACATTTACCTTTTGGTCAATCTCACCAGAATACAATGGACAAGTCCCCTGTTTGCCAGAATGCTTTTGGCAGCCGGGTACGACACTCCTGAAAAAATTGCAGATGCCAATGCAGAGAGGTTATGTGAAACACTCGATATTGAGAACAAGAAAAATAAGTTCTTTAAAGGAAAAATTGGCTTGCGCGATATAAAGCGACTCATCCACGGTGCAAATTATGTGTAAAGGTTAGATATCACTTACTACTGAGAGAACTGTATTGAAAGCACTTTTGTTGTTGATGTTTTTTACAATAAGCAGCTCAGCTTGGGCTGACAAGATAGAGGTAATAGATGAAGGTGAAGTAACGGAAAAAGACACCACAACCACAACCATATCCAAACCGGTTTATACGAAAAAAGTAATTAAAACATGGCTTCTTTCGTGCATACCGCAAACGGAAATGGATTTTTCGCAAGTATATTTGTATTTCCCCAAAAGGGAGGCCACACCGTAAGGACTGGAGAATCTTACAGCTTAGGATTCCTGGCAGATGACAACGTTTCGATTGTATTCGCTGGTAGTAGTTTTGGGGTGCTCCTGTTCCAAGATCAGTCACTTTGCTCTATCCTGATAGATATCAATGTATCCATTGGAAGTTCATATACAGATCAGAATACCGGTTTCTCTGCAGGATTCGGATCAAGTCAAACGGCACTTTTCAGATTTGACGGGAGTACCCGATTTGTGCTAGGAGCTGGCTTTTATGAATCAATAGTCGTAGGAAGCGTACAAATAAAGTTTATCGGTTTGCGTTTTACTCTCGGTCTGGAAATCCCTCATTAAAGCGTCATCTGATAAGAAAGATGAGGAGACTATTTTACAACAGCAGCATCTGCCGGTTGGTCGACATCATCAGAAAGCCAGCCTTTTTTCCTGGCAATTCTCATGAAAGCATCGACCACTTCCGGATCAAACTGTTTCCCGCTGTCTGCAGCAAGTCTCTTGAGCGCTTCCTTTTTCCCCAGACTGTCACGATAGGGACGGTTGGAAGTCATAGCCTCAAAAGCATCAGCCACATGCAGAATTCTGGCTCCAACGGGAATCTCCTTTCCCTTAAGCCCTTCGGGATAGCCTGCTCCATTGAAATGCTCATGATGATGCAGGATAAGTTTGTAAAGGTCCTGCAGGAAGGGAACATCTTTGACGATGTTTGCACCAAGCGAGGAGTGAGTTTTCATGATCCCGTTAAACTCTTCGTAAGTCAAGGGACCAGGTTTATTGAGGATATAACCGGGAATGCCGATTTTACCTATATCATGCAGAAGGCCAGCATCCCGCACAGTAACTACTTCCTTTTCGGGAAGGTTCAACTCACGGGCAAGTTCCTCGGCAATATGCATGACGTTTTCAGAGTGACCGTGAGTATAGGTATCTTTGGCGTCAACCGCAATGGCCAGAGCCTTGATGGTGCGGATATAGTTTTCTTTCATGTCATTGTAGAGCTTGGAATTGGTGAGAGCAATTCTAGTCTGACTCACCAGACTTGAAAAGAGAGTGATCTTTTCCTGCGGATTGACAAGCTCCTTTGAAGCGGCAAACACTATTGTTCCGAAATTGATATCTTCCCAGGATACCGGAATTATGTGCTCAAATGCAAACGGATAACGCATTATGGCCGGTACGCTTTGATTAAGCTCCAGCGCCTTTCGACTGGCCCGTTTGATTATACTTGAAGGTGAATTGTTGTTATATTCTTTAATCACCTTGCTGCACATTTCCAGAACTAGTTTGTCTTCAAAATCGCCGCGTGTCCAGTAAAGGAATTCATGATTTCGCTTCTGAACCAGCAGAAATCCTATGAAATCTATCTGGAAATTTTTCCTGACGGTTTCAAACAAACATCTGATAACATCAGTTTTATCCACCAGCCCCATAAGCTGTTCGGAATAGGTGCTGATAAGAGAAAGCTCGTCCAGCTTCTGATTGATTGATGTATACAGGTAGGCATTGTTTATGGCAATTCCAGCCTGCGAAGCCAGAACATCGATCACGTTGAGATCAACAGCTGAGAAGTGTTCTTTATCTTTACCGCGGTTGAGATTGACAACCCCGATTACTTCCTGCCCCACTTTCAAAGGCACGGAAATGGCCGAACCGATATCTTTACGGTGTAATTCCACCGAAGCGCCCGGAACACTGATCTCATCACCAATAAGAATCGGCACCCCGCTCTTGAACACCCATTTGGAAATTGTCCATTCGTTCAGATCACTGAGAGGAGAACGGCTTTTGTCGTTTTTTATACCCTTTTCACGGACAATCACCAACTCGTCGCATTCGCGATCGTATAGCTGAATGGACCCCGACTCTGCCGTGGCAGTTTGGAGACACTGCTCAAAAGTAACATCGAGCAAATCCTCCAGATTGTGAGTCGAAGTGAGCTTTGAGGTAATTTCGTGCAGCGAAACAAGTTCAGAAAGAACTACATTATCTCTGGCGAGCTTATTTGACTTAATGGCTTGATTAATCTTCTGGTTGAGCAGTTCGAACTGGTATGGCTTGATTATATAGTCGAATGCTCCGTTCTGAATTGCCCTGATCGCAGTGCTTATATCGGGATGCCCAGTGGTTATGATCACCGGGATATTGCTTTTCCTTTTCTTTATTTCCTCCAGAAATTGTATGCCATCCATATTGGGCATACGCAGGTCAGCAATGATAACGTGAGGATAGGTGTGTTCAAGAAGCTGGAGAGCCTGAAGCCCATCCAGGGCAGTCACCGGTTTGAATCCAGCCTTGCTTAAATAGCTGGAAATAGCCGAACACAGCAGTTCATCATCATCTGCAACTAATACTACATGCTCTTCTTGATTGCCCATGCAAATTCTCTGAATGAATGTTTCCTAGTACTTTGATCCGGAATTTTTGAGCACTGAATTGCACACTTAAAAATAATAAAAGTATGCGGTAATGAAAAACCGTTCAATTCTCCAGTATATATCAAGGCCATCTGTATGTCACGCTCATTTTGTAGGTTCCGCCGATTTCATGGCTCAAAAAACAGAAGTCCACTCCAGCGCTTCGATTGAACAGATCTAGCCCCGCACCCAGACTGTAGGTACCCTGAGATAGACCCGCTCGTAACGAAAGAGTGTTCATAATACTGTATTCAAGACCGTATTTCCCATTACTGATGATCATTCCCGGATTTTTGGAATATTCAACCATGGCAGGTACTTTATCCTCCCCCCGGTATCTGCTGTCCTCGTAGCTGTTGATACCCTCGTTGGATAAAAGATCAGGAGAAGTGTATACTGCAGTCATCCGCCCATAGATGTAAGGAAGCTCTTTTTCCCAAGCTGCGCTGAACCGCAGATGAGGGAGCGCATACTCTTCGTACTCCGAGCCCTGCCACCGAACATATCCCTTGCGAACATTTTCATAAAGCAACCCAAATGAGAGAGACGGTTTATGCAAATTGAGCATAAACCCGGCATCCAAACCGATACCGTACCCAATGACCGGCAGACGTCTGCGCCGGGCATTGATTGCTCCCCCATAGTAGAGCGTCGCTGACTTGAACTCGAATTTTCTTCCATATCCAACCCGCAACCAGATATCAGAAGAAGTAAAGCGTTCTATGCTATCGGTATTTACGGCATTAATATCCACATTGCGCGTATCTTCAATGTCAGGAATCAGCAGATAAGCTGTTGAGATGCTCAGGCCCGCATTGCTCCCCGCCGGACCGGTATAATTGAGTATGGATGTACTGAACACGCCATGATAATATGATGCATAACTGAGGTTCAAAGCTGAAAGCTGAGGTCGTGCCGCCACTGCCGGGTTGGAAACAAGAGGGCCTGCGGGATTGATGGCCATGTCTGCACCCTTGAGCGCTGAGGATTGTGGCGATGCAAAAACCTCACTGACCATATCGGCATAGGGGTTATACTCTGCGGCAGCATACAGCGGAACTGCATTAAACAGCATAACACCAACAAAAAGACCTACCCACTTTGAATTCGTCACTAACGTATCCCGGTTGTGGTTCATTAGCCAGCTATGAGCAAAAAATATAACACGGGATTCTGAGAATACCAAAAAGTTCAAAAGGTTACATTCTGTTTTCTGTATTTAATGCAGGTTCACCAAAGCAGTTGAAATGATCTCAACTGTTCTGATAAAGGTAGGTTTAAAAAAATAAACACCACAATCATTATCTATTGACTTATCATTCCGCCCGTTTCTATTTTAGATGATCCAGTGTAGTTAGGGCGCATGGCTCAGTTGGTTAGAGCGCCGCGTTCACATCGCGGAGATCGCTGGTTCGAGTCCAGCTGCGCCCAGTTTCTTCAGGGGTTTCATTCCAGAACGCTCAATCGGAGTATCCCGATTGTTTTCCCGATTTCAGGTTCGAGCATGAATTTTCTCAATAAAAGCCTCGTCCCCTTCCATCTTTTCAGTACTATACTGGTACTTGCCACAGGCTCATTAACTGCACAATCAGACCAGAACTGTCTCTCGTTTGATTCTCCACTCTCCGGCAAAGTGCTCAGTGTCCCAAGCTGTACTGTCAGTCTGCGCAATGACTGCGACAGTATCGTCAAAGTTGAGCTTCAGGCTCGTTATGTCCCTGAAAACAGCGATAGCGCAGTTGTGGTGTCACTCGGTGAAATTTCCAGACCTCCATTCAAGCTTATCTGGAACACATCCAATCTCCCTAATCAGCTGTTCACCGGAATAGGAATTCTGGCTGAAGCAACGCTGGCCAACAAGGAGATTCGCCTTGCCCGTCAGGAAGGTATCTTTCTAACACACAACCCGGTAACTCAGCGTCTGGTGCCTGTCCCCTATTCTCATCAAATATCTGAAGATGTGGAAGGGTCAACACTGCAATTCCCTTTAAAGGATTCTCAAAAGAGCAGCACTGTCCAGTTTTTCTGGAATGAAAAAGAACTCCTTATCCAACTTACTGTTAAAGACCCCTCATTCTACAGCAATCAGCCAGGTAAAAACCTTTCAGACGCCGGAGTGGAAATACTTTTTGATCCCGCGCGGCGCAAAGCACCTCACCCGGCTGACAGCATTCTATTCGTAGTAGTTCCCCTTTCAGGTGAACCTTACAAGATAAAGTACACCGCCAATATATCTAAAGATGGGCGATTCAAACTTAGTCCATCCTCTTCACGAGTTGACTATACCTATAACGTAGAACTTAGGGAATTCAAAGGATATTCAGTTAAACTGCACATCCCAAAAGAAGCATTCGGAAAAAGCATACCTGATACGATCGGTTGTAATATCATACTGCGCACGTTGGATGATCAGGGGAAAGTCTTAAAGTATTCACTGGCGGGTGGAAGTACTTACGAAATGTACAGCCCCATTTTCTGGCAGGACTTCTACAAAGTACCTAAGTCCTTGTTAATGAACCCATTCCTGCAGTTCGGCGCTTTCTTTATCGCCGGTTTTCTGCTCTCACTTATTATTTACATGATTATTGGCAGATTCCGTAAACCTCAAATGGTAACTCACTTTGAAAGGTCAGAAGAAGACCTGGCCATATTTGAGCGAGTCAAGACTATCGTTGAACAGGAGCTTATCAAGAAGGATCTGGATATTAATTATGTCTCCAAAAGAGCAGGACTATCAGTTAAAAAGCTCAACTCACTAATCAGGAAAAACACTGGACTGACCTTCTTTAACTATTTGATGTATAGCCGTACAGAAGTCGCCAAGGAACGGTTGCGTTCCTCTCGTTCAAGCGAGACCTCCATTGCTGATCTTTGCGGTTTTTCAAATGTCAGTGAAATGGAAAAGTATTTCCAGAAGTTCTACCGTACCACTCCCTACAAATTCCGTATGGAGCAGCAGGTCGCCTGACCAGCTCTCTCCACTTCATACTGGCTATATCTGAAAATCAATACAGACCCCGCGCTTATTACGGAATAGATGCCTGGATAAAAAAACTGCATAACAATTCCCTTTTACGCAACTGTTTACAACAGCATTTAGACTCGAGAAGGGGTATAAGGGGCAGGTGATTGAAAAGTGCTTAAAGAAACTCAGACCTCAGCAGTTGTGGCCAATCGATTGAGAGCTTTCTGTATTTCCAGATCCAGCAGGAATTTATCATAGGGTTTAGTGAACCACTTCTGAATGCCGAATCTGGTAATCTTCTTCTGATCCGGAAGATGTCCTGAAACAACAATTACAGCAAGATCACCTCTTATCTCTCTCAATAAACTTATCACCTGTCCCGGATCTTCGTTACCGATGTTCCAGTCCATTATAACCACCCGACAATCCTGGACATGTCTCCCGAGTTCAACCTTTGCCTCCTCGGAATTGCTGGCTTCACAGACCGGATAATGAAATTCACGCAAAAAGAACTTCAACACGTCCCTGATTTTGGGATCGTCATCTAAAAGCAACACTGTACATACCTCTCGATCAGCGGGTCGCTGCATCGTTGCATCATCCTCTCCCTCAGCCGGTTCGCTCGACGGCATCTCAATGCGGAAAACTGTTCCGGAACTGCTGCTTCGTTCCACAGTAATATTTCCATTATGAAGCATAATAATGCGCCTCACCAGCGCCAAACCCAGCCCGGTACCCTTACCCGGTTTTTTGGTTGTAAAAAATGGATCAAATACCTTTTCCCGAAGTTCTGGAGGAATACCGGTGCCCATGTCACTTACTCGAATGACAACGCATCCGCTATCAGCAGAATCATTTATTAGTTCTATGCTCACCGTAATTCTTCCGCCTTCCGGCATAGCATCTCTGGCATTACCAAAGAGATTCTGAAAAACCCGCTTCAAGTAATCGGGGTCACCCTGGATCCAACAAACCTGATCTGGATTTTTGAAGACAATTTCATACTTTTCCGAAAGCTGGTTGTTGAAGTGTGGTATAAGCGCTTCCAATAGTTGATTTACATTCACAGCTTTGTGATCAAATGGCTTTTTCCTTCCAAGAGCAAACAACTCGGAAACAAGAAACTTGGCATCTGCCATGGTCTCGTCAACCAATTCCATTCTGCGCCTAGTCTCCTCCTCGCAGCTCTCCCTGAGAACAAGAGATGTGATATCTCTTACAGTTTGCATGATATTATTGAAATCGTGTGCCATCCCACTGGCCAAAGTCCCCAATGATTCCATTTTTTGATACTGAAAAAGCCTGTTTACCATCTCTTCCCGTTGAACGATCGCCAACTCGCGGTCAGTTACATCTGCCATAATTCCTTCATAGACCGGTTGAGTCGAATCACCTTTAGAATATTGAAGGATACAGTCCACAAATTTTCGATTTCTGTTATGATCTTGCAATTCAAAAGTTCCCTTGACTCCCTTGGTGTCAAAGCGAAACAACTCTGGCCTCATGAGAAAGAGCCTGAGATTTCTCCCCTTGAGTGCTGCCGGGGGTAACCCGATCAGATTGTAACTTGCGGAATTTGCCCATACAAAATTGCCGTTAGTATCGAGAGTGAAAATCATCTCCGGAAGCCTATGAACCAGGTTATGGTAGCGAATATCAGAAGAATCGGCCTTCAGATGAGATCTTAACTTGCTCATGGAAATCAAACTGCTCATCACCGAGATTAAAATCAGCAATAGTTCATCTAATAAAAGATGAGTAGATGCCTCCTGCGTGGAGCCAATTGCCAGACCACCATAAAGAACTGCAGCCGTAATGCCAATTACAATCCCCAGAAAAATCCGGGGGTGAAAAGCGGTCATAAGGATCACAAGCAAAAAGCCCATATAAATCCCCTGAACCACAATCGGGGCAATATGACCCTGCATTCTGAAGGATACCAGAAACCCGGTCACCACTCCTATATCAAGAAAGGACATCAAGTAGGAAAGAGAGGCATTCTGACTTGTTTTGGGCAAGTAAAAAAGATATCCAAAGCTGAAAGCTGCGAGAATAACACTGGAGGCAAGTTGGATTAATAAAGAATCGACAGGCGTACTTTCAAGCAGGTAAAAGAAAAGTGACACCACAGCTAAAACAAGTGCAATCCCCAGGCGCCCCCAGCAAAGTCGTCTACCAACATTGAAATCAGTCTGCAAAACTGACACGTTCTTCTCAGTTATCTGATTTGGTCCATCCACCAGGAACACGCGCAGCACCCCGCAGCTAAAGACTTCAGTTTATCAGGCGATAATATTCAATATACTACCGAATCAGGCAATTTTCCCCGCAATCATGAATCAAAAGTACTTATTAGTTACAAAAACGAGTGAATGGTTTATTTTCACCAGTAAAAACCATTACTTTCAAATATTACTGACCCGTCAATAAACGTATAAAGCATTGTAGAACCCTGTGATAGACACTGTTCTACCATTCGGGTCGATGGATGCCCGAAACTGTTGTGCCTGGAACAGGAGAAAATGACTTTCCGGGCCGAAACATAACCGAAGAAAATCGGATCTACTGAACCGGCACTGCCATGATGCGGCGCAATCAAGATATCAGCAGAAAGAGAATATCCGCTTTGAACACAGAGCATTTTCTGGGCCAAGGAATCGATATCGGATGTAATCAGAACTCGATTATTGCCATGTTGAACCAGAAAAACCATACTCAACCTGTTACGCTCCTCACTGCTGAGCGGTCTCTCAGCATCCATGCCTTCGGGAGGCCAAAGACAGGTGATCAGCACAGAATCGAGAAACCCGACAGTATCCATGCTGCCGCAGAACTTAAATGATATTCGCTTTTTCCAAAAACCAGCTTCAGCCCTTACTTTTGCGGTATCCTCATAAGAGGATATGATCAAATTCCCACTCCAGCCTATATTACTGTCCAGCATCGACAGCCCTCCCAGATGATCCTCATCGGTGTGGGAAATTATGATTGCTTCCAAATATGGCTCTCCAATCTGGCCGTAAGCTGTTTTCCATTTAGAGTACTGATTCCCCGGGCCCAAATCCCACACCAGAGCCCGTCCTCCAATATAACCGAATTGAGATAATCCCTGGCCCACATCCGCCACACAAAATCTGAAAGTTGACTGTGAATATTCGGAACTCCAGTCAGAACAAAACACAAAGCTAATAGCCATAATCGCCAGAGAATTAAAAAAGAAAGGCCGAGGAGCCTTTGAGATAGACATTCTCCCATCCTTTCAGATCAAGTGAAGATTCAAGTGTCAGTCTGGTCCAGGTCCGTTTATACAGAAGCAACTCATTGCTAATTCCGACTTTTACCTGATCTTTTTCAGAAAAACTCGACCCACGGAGAAATGGAGTAATCTGAAGCCCAGGAAGTCCGGAGTAATGTAACTCAAATGAATACAGCCACGTACTTTGGCTTGTCCCATAATTCCACAAGCAGCTCATATCAGCAGCAAGAGGGTTGGAAAATTTACAGCTAAAAGTGCCTTTTGAGGCCAATTGGACCGAATCTGTCAACGGAAATGTTGTATATGCCTGCTTGAAACTGCTCTGAATGGTACTCTCGGACCACCTGAGCTGCACAGAAGATTCAACCTGCTCTGTAATAGATCCGCTTTGAAAAAAGCGCATTTCCGGAACCCAGAACAATTTGGAGCCCACTGGCATTGATGCCCGAATCTTCTGCAACAGCATTTGTCTACTTATTACTCTATTCGCAGCCACTTCCCCGGAAAGTTGCTCCCACGTTCCGCTCAGAGGCAAAATCAAATCTTCGGGAAAAAAAATAACATCGTATTCAAGCCAGGAGCGGTCGAGACCATACTTAATACGGGCAGCTACGGGCATCCTCAACTCCTGTCCTATAAGAAAACCGGACTCAATAAAAGCCTTCAAGTTGGATGTTTTTACTTCAGTGCAGCACTGGAGGACATCTTGCCTGCAAAGAGAATCCCTGGCCCACACGTTCGAGTACCCACAGAAAAAGCTAACCTGTTTTGAAGGTACAAATTTTAACCCACTTCCCCATCTGCTTTCACCCGGACTGAAATGATAATACATATTTCCCTCAATCGCGGATTTTCGGTACTTTGCGGAAATACCATTCCATAAACCTTGGACACCATAAATCCAGTTTGACATATTAGAGGAATCGGCGCTTTCACCATCTGAAAACCTTCCCCAGAAGAGTCGTCCGGGAGAGGGCTGCGGGAAAGTTCCCAATTTTACATTGACCTTATGAGAATTATATTCGACCGTCCTTCTCTGCCAGCTTGCTCCCCTGTCACTAAGCTGCACCAAGCCTGTGGATTTCAGAACTGCTCCGTTCAGATGAAACCTGATGTGCTGACCCTGCAATTGGTCCCATCGGGACCTGTTCAAAGTGACTGCAACTGCTCCATTTTCCTTCAATGCGACACCCCCGAAATCCAGAATCGGCCGAAAGGGTTGCAGTGCTGGGTAATCGGCCAAAAAACGCTGAATATCCAAATTATCCCAAGGGCAGTATTCTGTAAGCATACTCGTTTCAGGTAAAAGGCCATTCAAATCGGGAAAAAGATCACACAAAAGGGTATACTCCCCACGGGGAACCGAAAGTGGTACCGCATACATGCTAAACAACATCTCATATTGAACAGAATCGATGGTTCCATCAGCCAATAATTCAAAAAGTTTCGAAGGTTCCTGCGGGAACTCAATAATTTGTGAAAAAGCAGGAGCAGTTATAACTGACGTGATAAAGATTAAACAGAGAAACCGGAATACATTGTTACAGGTACTCCGCCGATCTGAGCCGTTAAAACGTGTTCCCAAGATTTGAAACATGTATATTACCAGTTCACCTAAAAATTAGGAGTGGCTGCAAAAGTTCCGGGAATATATTGGGAGAGTACTTATTGAGATTCACTGTGATTGGCTCTGAAGCCAGCGGACTCCTTAAGATACTCAATACCATTTTTCCCAGCTATCTTTTTTCAGCAATTTTTTATGCGAAAGATTCTGGCATTATCGTTTCTCCTCTTCACAATTTCTTTTGCTCAGCTCCCCGCAGGCAGCTCATCCTCTGCCCCGTCCTTTGCACTGGTGCTAAGTGGCGGTGGAGCAAGGGGACTTGCCCAGATAGGGGTGCTGAAAGCGCTTGAAGAAGCGCACCTCAAACCGGATCTCATCGTTGCCACCAGTATGGGATCCATAATTGGTTCTCTGTATGCAAGCGGATATACTCCTGATGAGATTCTGAATCTGACCCGGCAGATCGACTGGCAGAGGATGTTTTCAAACAGTTCCAGCAGAAATAAATTGTTTGTAAATCAGAAGACTGAAACCTCGGGGCACCTTTTCGAGCTGCGATTCGACACAAATTTCAAACCCATACTCCCCAGTTCGATCTCTCGAGGCCAATCCTTTTTCGAGTTGCTCTCCCCAAAGCTTCTTCCAGCTCAGCTCCAGGCCAACTCTGATTTCAGCCAATTGCCCATAAACCTCAGGATCGTGGCCACCAACATTCTGACAGGTAAAAGAGTGGTTTTTTCAAAAGGCAATCTCACCACAGCCATAAGAGCATCATGCGGTGTTCCTCTGGCATTTTCTCCTGTTGATTTGGATGGAATGCTGCTCATGGATGGCGGACTCACATCCAATATACCAGTTGAATCAGCGCTTGAAGAAAACGCGGACTTCATCCTTGCTGTTGATGTAACCTCTCCACTCTGGGGAAGATCAGATCTTGACAATCCGGTAAAACTGGCTGATCAACTGGTGGCCATTGGCATAGAACGGAACAAACAGAATGAAAAAAACAAAGCTCACCTGCTCATAAAACCTGATCTGGACGGTTTCACGAACACCAGTTTTGACAAGCTGGATTCGATCGTACAGATGGGTTATGAGGCCGCCAGCAACTCCATTCCACTCATCAGACAACATCTTAAGCCAAGCAGTGATCTCCAACCTAGTCACATCAGAGCAGAAATCCTGAATCAAAATGGAAAGCCGATATTTACATTTGATTCTCTGGAGACAAACCCCGCTTACCTTCACGCCGCCCCGCTTGTTATCGCAAAAGCTGTTCCCGGGATTAGATGCGCACTCATAAAAGAGGGGTTTGGATTTTCTGACCTTCAAGCGTTGTATATATCTGATACGCTCTTAAAAATGCAAGTCAAGCCAAACCTGATTAAAAATGTTCAAACAGATGGTAATATTAAAACATCCAAACGCATTCTGATGACCGCTGGTGGATTGAGACCTGGCGATACCCTCGACTGCAAACTGATCCAGAAAGGCATCACCTCTCTTTACTCCACTGAGCTTTTTGAAAATGTAAATCTGGACCTGGACAGCGGCAATACGCTGAAGGTGCAAGTTGAAGAAAAGAAATTTTACCGGCTTCGAGGGGGACTGCGCTATGATGAATATCACCTCATGGAAGGTTTCATGCAGCCAGCCTACGAAAATCTTTTCGGATTGGGAATCACATCAGCATTTTACCTGCAATATGGATCCAGACGAGAGAAATATGCCTATGATCTGAAGGCCAATCATCTCTTTTCCTCAAATCTGGCCAATAATCTGCATATTCAGGCTTTTATCTCCAAGGAGAAGATTCTAAAACGAGAGATCATCTACCGTCCCGATCCCATTCCAGATTCACTGGATCTTCAGGAGGCTCTTTTAAGAAAAATCGGGATTTCGGCTCTGCTAGGAACCCAAATCCTGAAAGTGGCTTCAATTGAAGGCGGAGTAAGAATTGAGCGCTTTAATGTGCAGCAGACCAATCGAAGCGCCTTTGATGATGGCCTTGGACTGAAATTCCGACAATCGCTGCCCTATTTCCTTTTGCGGCTGATAATGGACACCATGGATGAGACGCCTTTTCCCACGGATGGATGGAACAATCAGATTACAGTGGGGTTGGCAAACCAGTTTTTCGGGGGAACGGAGAGTTTCTTCAAACTGGAGGGGCACATTGGCCGTCACATAACTTTAGTTCACAATCAAACAGTTTACCCTCAGCTCATGCTAAGCTGGTCAAGCAAACCGTTGCCGGATGTTGAAAGGGTGTATCTGGGTGGAGCTATTCCTGAACAAGGCTACCATGATCTTGGTGTATACAATTATATTCCATTCATGGGGTTGAAGCCCAGGGCCTTCTCGGGGGATGTGATGGCTCTGCTTCATACCGACTACAGGCTCAAAATCGAGAAGAATTTATATGTATCTCTGATTGTAGACTGGGGTCGAGTATGGAACCGCATGGAATTCAAAGCGAATCAAGCCTGGAATGATCTGTTCAGTAACAGTTTGCTGGGCATGGGTGCGACATTGAGTTATCAGACCATTGCTGGACCCATAAGGGTATCCTATGGGCAACTGGTACGGGATCTGAACGCTGTAGGTATAGAAGCTGAGCCTCATTGGTATATTTCGGCCGGACACGATTTCTAAACCCGAAAAGCATTGCAAATACCTCTTCAACAGGGTACAATAGTTCTGAAATAGAGGAAAGATCCGCTAATGCGTTTAAATATAGCTTCAAAGCTTTTTCTTGGGTTTCTGGTCATTATTTTCCTGAATGTCTTTCTCTTCGTAATTGTAGACAAGACTCAGGATCTTAACAATATTGCCAAGATTCTCAAGCTGCACAATGAAGCAAAAAACAATATCATCAAACTAAAAACCCTGCACAACTCACAGGATGTGAGCGCATACAGTTTCGGACTGGTGGGCAAAATCGAATCCGCTCAGAATTTCCGCAATGTAAACAGCGACATAATCGCCCGACTTGAAGAACTCTCTTTATTCCTTGATTCCGCTGAACACCTCGACCCCACCGACAAGTACTGCCCCAATTCCATACCGGAAACGGACCTGAAATCACACATTAGCTCAGTTGTGCTCTACAATAAAATGTACAACAACATTTTTGATTCCATAGTGAAAATATCAGCTTCATCCAGCCCGGAAGCGGTAACACGCAAAAAGATTCTGAATTCGGCAATCGACGATGCTCACAAGAAGTATCTACTGGAAATCGAAGCAGCACAAGCCTCGGTTGAGCACCTTACGAAGGATCATTTCGAGGAAATTGAAGTCAGGGTGGCAAATGTTAGGCGAGTGACTATAATAATCTTTACAGGAATGACGTTGTTTTCTATATTATTCGGCCTGCTGTTCTCTAAAGCAATTACCAATTCCTTGCGAAGACTCAAGGAGGCAGCCGCAATTATCGCCAAAGGCAACTTCGAAATGGATCCGTCAGGATATCCCAACGATGAGATCGGCGATCTGGCTTCGGCTTTTTTGAGCATGTCTCTGGAATTGAAAAACGCTCAGGATGAACTGGTGCAGAAGAGAAGGTTGGCGGCAATCGGTGAGATTGTAGCCTCGGTAAACCATGAAATCAACAATCCTCTGATGATCATTTCCGGCAATGCCCAATTTCTGGAAATGACCATGCAGGGGTACCCTGCTGAGATGAGAGAACGCATAAAGGCAATTCTTGATGAAACCGAACGGATCTCCCATGTCACTAAGAAACTTAGAGACATAAAAAATCCGGTAGTGGAGGATTATACATCAAGCGGTGAGCAAATGATAAATCTGGACAAATCCTCATGAATTTCCGCCATCACCTCAGCGCCATTTCCCTGTTTCTGGGTTCAGTCGGCATTCTTGTTATCATGAGTTCATGCTCCAGCAGCACGAAACTGACTGTACAAAGAAGCGCACTTTATTCGGCTGATTCGCTTTTCAAATCGGGAGATTATCAGAGCGCAAAATCAACCTACAGAGAAATAATAGACTCTTTCCCCAGTAAAGAAGCCACAAAGAATGCCATGTTTATGCTGGGGGTAATCAACCTGCATTATAATAACCCTGATGCCGATTGGGACAGCGCTCTTACCGAATTTCAGACATTTGCCTCCATGTTCCCGGATGATCCCAGAATTGGTCAGGTAAAATCATGGATTTCAGTGCTTTCCACTGTTAAACAATCTCGTAAAGAAGCTGCGGAACTTAAGCGAAAATTACGAATTCTCAACAATAACGATGAACGCACAACAAGAACCAACAAGGCTACCATTGACAGCCTGACCGAAACACTGAGCACTATCCAGCTTGAAAAAGATACACTGATAAAACGCAATGCCGAACTGAAGAGGATAATCGTAGAACTGGAACGCAAATGCCAGCAGGGCGGCATGTAGCATTCTTCTACCACTTTCATAACCAACAGCAACTCACGGAACAACCCGACTTTCAGACTGACAGATGAAAACAATTCTTTTCCGCAAGGAACTCCCGCGCATTCGCACTATAGTTGTCAAGACAGGCAGCAGAATACTTACCGCCGAAGGACACGAAAAGAGAGTCCAGCGGCTGATCGAAGACATGGCCGTTCTTCATAAATCCGGAGTAAGAGTGGTACTGGTATCCTCCGGAGCAATTGCACATGGCATGAAAGCTCTTGGCCTGAAGAAAAGACCTAAAACCATCCCCATGCAGCAGGCCTGTGCAGCGATTGGTCAGAACCGGCTCATGAATATGTACCAGAGCATTTTTGAACAGCACGGCCTACTTATAGGGCAGGTCCTGCTTACCTGGGATGACCTGCGCAACAAAAAACGATACCTGAACCTGCGTAACACTTTCTTCCAGCTGCTCGACTGCGGGACAGTTCCAATTGTAAACGAAAACGACTCCGTGGGTGTGGAGGAGATTCAGTTCGGAAACAATGATGTGCTTGGAGCACAGATATCTCTTCTGGTCCACGCAGATGTTTTTGTCAACTTGACAGATGTCGGAGGACTTTATGATAAAAACCCCCGCACGGAAAAAGATGCCAAACACATTCCGGTTGTGCAATCGGTCTCCTCGAATGTTCAGAAGCTCGCGGCAGACAAGCGCAACGAGATAAGCGTCGGAGGCATGTCCACAAAACTCAAAGCTGCTGCCATGGTGACCAAAGCCGGAATCTCGGCCCTCATCGGGGATGGGTTCGACCAGCGTCTTCTCTCGGTACTCAATGACGAGCAGTGTGCCACCCTCTTCCTCCCTTCAGAACGCAAAATGTCTTCCCGACACAGATGGATCGCATTCACCGGTCAATCTGCCGGTCGAATCACTATCGACAGCGGTGCAGCCAGGGCGATAGTGCAGAAAGGGAAAAGCCTCCTTGCGGCCGGCGTGGTCGGCGTATCAGGGAATTTCAAAGAAGGCGATATGGTGGATATCGCTGATGACACCGGAACGATTCTGGCCCGTGGAATGGTAAATTTTACAGCCCCCCAGATTGAGCACATCCAAGGCTGCAAAACTGCTGATATAGAACAAAAAATCGGTGAAATCCAATTTGATGAAGTGATCCACCGCGACAATCTGGTTTTAATCTAGGCAGAAAACCGCATCGTCAATCGTGCTCAGCATAGCGGTACTCGTACGCGTACTCGGTCTCCTTCTTTCGTGATTTTTTTATGATAACGGCGAAGACGCCTCTCAGGTCACCGCATTCATCTCCACACTGAAATACTCTCAAAATCAGTCATCAGAGCCTAATCTTCCCGCAGTACTCAACACCTCACGCCTTTCGTTGCCCCCTCCTTTGGCCACAAAAACACCGAGAATTTTAAAACCCGACTATTGGTGGATTTTTGCTCCTGCCGAACGGGTCTGGTATGATTCATCCTGCCCAAACCCGCCAATCCAGAACATTTTTGTATTAAAACCGAAGCAACATAGCACATTTTTGTAACACACCTGTTTTTGCCACTTCCAAAGAGCCCCTGAGTTTTCATCGCGCCCCTGCCGAAGGGGCATTTTTTTGTATCAGCACCATCCAGCTTACAATTCCGGCTCATATATTCCACATTTTTGTACCATACAAATATAAATGGCTTACCTGAACACTGTTTTTTGACAGTTTTTATCTGAAAAATCGGCAACAAGTGCCTGCAGAAATGTATACTTATCATTCTTTCTTCGTGAATTTGTCATGGCACAAATGTTGCATATTTCTTGCGCGGAACTAAAATAGTGAATAACTGGCGGGCTTATTCGGAATTAGCCTTTCGGATCTCCCTCAGTAGCAGCGTCAGGCAGTATGGAAAAAGTACACAAACTTCTCAGCACCGGAATCAAAGGCCTTGATGCTGTTCTAAAAGGAATCAGACCCGGCGATAACATAGTATGGCAAGTGGAGAGCGTCCAGGACTACATCCCCTTCGTGCACCCTTTCTGCAATAAAGCCTTTGCCGAGGGCCGTCAGCTTATTTATTTCCGCTTTGCCGACCACGAATATCTCCTCCCCCCCGGTGTTACCGCTGAAGTATTCCGCCTGCATCCAGAAGAGGGTTTTGAGCCCTTCATAGATGAGATCTTCAAAGTAATCGAGCGATTTGGAAAAGGTGCCTGCTATGTCTTTGATTCCCTTTCGGAGCTGGCTGCGGACTGGTACAGCGACCGAATGCTTGGCAACTTTTTCATGCTGACCTGCCCCTATCTCTATGATTTTGACACTGCCACCTATTTCGCACTTCTAAAAGACCGCCACACCTCTCTAGCCGTTGATGCAATTCACAAAACCGCGCAGGTGGTCATAGATGTCTATAGAAACAGTAACAGGCTTTATATTCATCCCCTGAAAGTCTACAAGCGTTACTCCGATACCATGTACATGCTGCACTCCTGGGACAGTGATGAATGCTTTTCACCCGTACGCCAAAGCGCAGTCATCTCTCAGGTGCTCTCATCTGTCCCCCAGCCATGGCTTGATTTCAGCGCACACAGATTCGACTACTGGACCCGCACCTTTTCTCGAGCACAGGAGGCGGCAGAGGCTCTCAGGAGCGGTCATCCTATTCCTGAAACGGAACAGGTGGTTCTCAAACTGCTGCGCATGGCGATTACTCGCGAACCGCAGATAATGGAGCTGGCAAAGAGATACTTTTCCATCGATGACCTGGTGGAAATCGGCAAGAGAATGATAGGTACGGGGCTTATCGGCGGGAAATCTGCAGGAATGCTTCTGGCCAGGTCAATTCTCCTCAAGAAAGATCCCCGCTGGCATGATCGTCTGGGTGCACACGATTCGTTTTACGTCGGAAGCGACGTGTTCTATACCTATCTTATCAGAAACGGCTGCTGGTGGATGCGCCGCAAGCTCAAGACTAATCCCGACCATCTCCTTGATAGAGCACAGGAGGCACGGCAGCGTCTCCTCAGCGGAACCTTCCCGGAAGATATAAAAGCTCAGTTTATGGAGATGCTCAATTATTTCGGGCAGTATCCCATCATCGTGCGTTCATCAAGTCTGCTTGAGGATGCATACGGAAATGCATTCAGCGGAAAGTATGAAAGTGTGTTCTGCGCAAACCAGGGGGCCCCGGAAGAGCGTCTTGATAATTTCATGGACGCTGTGCGCAAGGTATACGCAAGCACAATGGCGCCGGAGGCTCTCTCCTACAGGGCACACTGGAACCTGCTTGATCAGGATGAGCAGATGGCACTGCTGGTGCAGCGGGTGTCCGGCTCCTTTTACAAAGACCTGTTCTTCCCCCAGACTGCAGGTGTGGGATTTTCCTTTAACCCTTATGTGTGGAATGAAAGCATTGACCCCACAAGCGGCATGTTGCGGCTGGTGTTTGGATTGGGGACCAGGGCAGTTGACCGGCATGATGATGACTATACTAGAGTGGTTTCATTAAGTGATCCACTTGCCAGACCGGAATCAGCCCATGCGGATTTAAGGCGGTACAGCCAGCGCAAAGTAGATGTCCTGGATCTGAAGGCAAATCGTCTTGGCAGCGAACCACTGGAAAAAGTGGCCAGACGAGCTCAGGGACTTGATCTTGATATGTTCACATCTGTTGACGAGGAGATGCAGCAGAGGGCCGAAGAATACGGATTGAAAAATGTGTTCACGAGAGTACTTACTTTTCAAAATTTCCTCAGTAACACACCGTTTGTAAACGATATGAGAGAGGTTCTCTCCACGCTTCAGCAGGCCTATGATTACCCTGTTGACATTGAGTTCACTGCAAATTTTATCGGTGAGCAGGAACTAAAGATAAACATCGTGCAATGTCGTCCTTTTCAGGTTCGAAGAGGCGGCGGTGTGCTTCCTGACATGGCCAAAGTATCTGATGACAAGCTTATCCTCTCCACAACCGGACCGATCATCGGGAATAGTCTTGCAAGCACGGTCGATCGAATCATTTATGTAGTGCCTTCTGCATATTCAAGTCTGTCTGAAGGGGAGAGGTATTCGATTGCCCGACTCATAGGTAAATTAACTCATTTATCTGATGAAAGAGCTGCAGATTCAATTATGCTTGTCGGCCCCGGAAGGTGGGGCACTACCACTCCCTCCCTGGGAGTGCCGGTATCGTTTGCAGAAATCAACACCGTTTCAATCATTTGTGAAATCGCCTACATGCACGAAGGGCTTATCCCGGATGTATCCCTGGGCACCCATTTTTTCAATGATCTGGTGGAAATGGACATGCTCTACCTCGCAGTTTACCCGGAGAGAGCGGGAAACCGTACTGATCACCAGTTTTTCATTGACAGGGAAAACAGGCTGCAGAGTTTGATTCCGGAAGCATCCGGATGGTCGCATGTGGTAAAAGTTATCGATGCTGACAGAAATGATCCCGATTTGCTTATTCACATTGATTCTGTTAAGCAGAGAGGCATCGTTTACAGAAAATGAAAAAGAAAAGTTCAAAACATATATGCAACCCTAACAGGACAGAAGGAAAGAGATGAAACAACACGGGCTGTATGATCCATTTTACGAACACGACAGCTGCGGCGTAGGCTTCGTGGTTAACATCAACGGTCAACGATCTCACCAGATCGTGACGGATGGAATAACCATCCTGAAAAATCTGGCTCATCGCGGAGCAGTAGGCGGTGATTCGATGACCGGAGACGGAGCGGGAATGCTGCTGCAGATTCCACATCTTTTCTTTTCACGGGAATGCGAGAAACTCGGTTTCAGATTGCCTGCGGAAGGCACCTACGGTGCTGCTTTTCTGTTTCTGCCACAGGATGAGCGCAGAAGACTTGGAGCGGTTGATCTTATAAAGAAAACAATCACGAGTGAAGGTGGAAAGATTCTTGGATGGCGAGATGTGCCAATCTGCCCTGACTGCCTTGGTGAAATGGCCCGTTCCTGTATGCCCTTTATGTCTCAGGTGTTTGTCTCTTTTCCCAATCTGTCCGGAGATGCACTCGAGCGAAAGCTTTACATAACCAGAAAATCCATTGAGCGTGCTTCCAAACAGAAAAGATACACCCTGGAAGACGTTTACATTCCATCTTTTTCAAGCAAGACAATCACCTACAAGGGTATGTTTGTAGCGCCCCAGTTTGAGCATTTCTATCCGGATCTTGCCGATAAAGATTTCCAAAGTGCTCTGGCGCTTATTCACCAACGGTACAGCACTAACACATTCCCCTCCTGGCCTCTGGCTCAACCCTTCCGTTACATGGCCCACAACGGTGAAATCAATACCCTCAGGGGTAACATGAACAAGATGAACGCTCGCGAAAAGACACTGAAGTCCCCGCTCTTCGGTGATGAACTTCAGAAGCTCTTTCCAATCATCGATATGAACATGAGCGATTCAGGTATTTTCGACAATGTTTTTGAACTCCTCTCATTAAGCGGACGCACGATAGAACACAGTATCATGATGATGGTTCCGGAAGCTTTCGGACAAAAATACCACATAAGCGAAGATAAACGCGCCTTTTATGAATATCACGCAGCAATCATGGAACCCTGGGACGGTCCGGCAGCGCTGGCGTTTACCGATGGCGTAAGGATCGGTGCCACACTGGACCGAAACGGTCTTCGTCCGGCCCGTTACGTAATTACCAAGAGCGGCAAAGTAGTAATGGCCTCAGAGGTGGGTGTGCTCGATATTTCTCCGGAAGATGTGCTGCAGAAAGGCCGACTCGCACCCGGAAAGATGTTCCTGGTGGACACAGTACGGCAGAGAGTGGTGTACGATAATGAAGTCAAGGCCTCTGTTTCAAGACGCAAACCATACCGTAGATGGATCGAGCAGAATCGCATTGAAATGAAAGGTCTTTTCCAGGTTCCAGGCCCTGTTCGCATTGAGCACCCGGCTCTTCTGACCCGTCAATGGGTATTCGGATATACCCTGGAAGACATCAAGATGATCCTGAGCCCGATGGCTGAAAATGCCCAGGAACCAGTGGGTTCCATGGGTAACGATGCTGCACTTGCGGCTCTTTCGGACAAACCACAGTTGCTTTACAATTATTTCAAGCAGCTTTTTGCCCAGGTTACAAATCCCCCCATCGATCCTTACAGAGAAAACATGGTGATGAGCCTTATGAGCTTTGTAGGACGAGAAGGCAATCTGCTTGATGAAACGCCTCAGCATTGCCATCAGCTTAAACTTCCCCATCCGGTTCTTTCAAACGATGACATGGACAAACTCAGAAATCTTGATCTGGAAGGATACCGGTCCTGTGTTCTGCCTATGGTTTTCGATGCTACCGAAGGAGAAAAGGGGTTTGAAAAAGCACTGAAAGAACTCTGTAATATGGCTGAAAAGAAGGTGGACGACGGTTTCTCACTAATTATCCTCAGCGATAAGGATGTTGATGAAAACCATGCTCCTATTCCTGCACTACTGGCCACATCTGCAGTTCACCACCATCTTGTGAAAAGCCAAAAACGCCAGCTCACCGGGCTAATCATTGAAACTGGAGAGGCCCGGGAAGTTATGCATTTTGCGACCCTGGTTGGCTATGGTGCCAGTGCCGTAAACCCTTATCTGGCGTTTGAACTTATTGCCAATCTGAAAGAGAGTGGAAAACTGCCTGAAGGGCTGCGTCTGGAAACAGCATGCGAGCATTATATTACAGCTGTTAAGAAAGGTCTTCTGAAAGTCATGTCCAAAATGGGTGTTTCGACGATCAGAAGCTATCGTGGAGCCCAGATTTTCGAAGCGGTAGGTCTTAACTCGACTCTGGTTGACACTTATTTTCCGGGTACAAGTTCCCGCATAGGTGGAATCAGCATCGAAACCGTAGCTGCAGAAGTAATCGCCCGACACAAACAGGCATTCAGCAAATCTGATGGTGAACGGGAGACTCTCGATTCAGGTGGCAATTACCACTACCGTCGCTTCTCTGAAAAGCATCTGCTCAGTCCCGATGCCATAACACTGATTCATCGTGCTATCAGAGAAGAAAACTATTCGTTTTACAAGCAATACGCCTCCGAGGTGAACAACACCAGCAAAAATCTCTGCACCCTTCGAGGACTTTTCACACTCAAGAAAGGCACCCCGGTACCTCTCGACGAGGTAGAGCCAGTGGAATCAATCGTAAAACGGTTCGTGTCTTCCGCAATGTCCTTTGGATCTATCAGCAAGGAAGCTCACGAAACCATTGCAATCGCCATGAACCGCCTGGGTGCGCAGAGCAATTCAGGTGAGGGTGGTGAAGACGAAATACGCTATGTTCCATTACCCAACGGCGATTCCAAGAAGAGTGCCATAAAACAGGTTGCCTCCGGTCGTTTCGGAGTTACAAGTAACTACCTGGTTAACTCCAGGGAACTGCAAATCAAAATGGCGCAGGGAGCAAAGCCCGGTGAGGGTGGTCAGCTTCCCGGACACAAAGTGGATGAAATCATAGCCAAGGTTCGTCATTCCACACCAGGTGTGATGCTCATCTCTCCCCCGCCTCACCATGACATCTACTCCATCGAGGATTTGGCGCAGCTCATTTTTGATCTTAAAAACGCCAACCCCGAAGCTAGAATATCTGTAAAGCTGGTATCAGAAGCTGGTGTGGGGACTATCGCTGCTGGAGTAGCTAAGGGAAAAGCAGATATGGTTCTCATCAGCGGTCACGATGGCGGAACAGGAGCATCTCCTATTTCCTCCATAAAACATGCTGGTATGCCTTGGGAAATCGGTTTAGCTGAAACTCAGCAGACACTGGTAATGAACAGACTGCGCGACAGGATTCGTGTACAGACTGACGGACAGATCAAAACCGGTCGTGACGTTGTAATTGCAGCACTTCTTGGAGCCGAAGAATATGGTTTCGGAACCATGAGCCTGGTCACCATGGGCTGTATTATGATGCGCAAATGTCATCTTAACACCTGCCCGGTCGGTGTAGCCACTCAGGATCCCAAACTCCGCTCCCGTTTCGCAGGAAAACCCGAGCATCTTATCAATTTCATGAGATTCATCGCTCAGGATGTAAGAGAAATAATGTCTGAACTCGGCTTCAGAACCATTGACGAAATGGTTGGCAGAGTCGATGTATTAGATGTAAACAGAGCCGTCGAACATTGGAAGGCCAAGGGGTTAGACTTCTCAAGAGTCCTCACGGCACCTATCATGCCGGAGGGAGGAAGCCTGCGGTGCACGACTTCACAGGTGCATGATTTCTCTCTGTCACTGGACGGTGAACTAATCAGTAAAAGTGCCCCGGCACTCGAAAATAGCCAACCAGTTTCTCTGTTTGCCTCAATCCGCAACTGCAATCGAACAGTTGGGACCATGCTTTCATCTGAAGTTTCTAAAAAGTACGGATCAGCAGGTCTGCCGGCCGACACTATCAAATGCAAGTTCACCGGTTCCGCCGGGCAAAGTTTCGGAGCATTTCTGGCTCCTGGAATAACCTTTGAACTTGAAGGTGATGCCAATGACTACTTTGGCAAGGGGCTCTCAGGCGGTAAACTGATCGTGTATCCTCCTAAAGGCTCCACATTCCGTCCTCAAAACAATATCATCACCGGAAACGTGAACCTGTTTGGCGCAACCAAAGGTGAAGTATATATCAACGGCATGGCCGGAGAACGCTTTGCGGTGCGCAACAGCGGTGCCACGGCAGTTGTCGAAGGTGTTGGTGATCACGGATGCGAATACATGACAGGCGGAACAGTAGTGGTTCTGGGTAAAACGGGGATCAACTTTGCAGCGGGCATGAGTGGAGGGATCGCTTTTATCCTTGACGAGGATCAGCTTTTCGATACCAAGTGCAATCTGGAAATGGTTGACATTGAACCGGTGATGGACGAGGAAGACAATAAATTGCTCTACAATTTGATTTCTAACCATGTCAATCTTACCGGCAGTGAGCACGCATCCAGAATTTTAAGAGACTGGACAGAAATGCTCCCGCAGTTTGTTAAAGTTATGCCAATCGATTACAAAAAAGCTCTTGAGAGAATCAAGAAATCAGAATCAAAGGAAACTGAAGTGGTTACCATGACCGAGGAGGTTTTTAAATAATGGGAAAAGCAACAGGATTTATGGAGTACCAGCGGGTAACCGGCACCTACCGGTCTGTTGAGGAGCGCCTGCGCAATTATAAAGAGTTTACGGTATCACTGCCACCAGAAGAACTCAAGACACAGGGTGCACGCTGCATGGATTGCGGCATTCCTTTTTGTCATGCATCAGGCTGCCCGGTTTACAATCTCATTCCGGAATGGAACGATGCTGTTTACAGAGGTGATTGGTATGAGGCCCTGCTGCGTCTGGAAGCCACGAACAATTTACCTGAAATAACAGGCAGAATTTGTCCTGCGCCCTGTGAAGCGGCCTGTACACTGTCGATCAACAGTGCACCTGTCACCATAAAGCAGATCGAACTCGCAATTGTGGAAATGGGATTCCAAAAAGGCTGGATTATTCCAAGACCTCCTAAAGTGGAAACTGGTAAACGAGTGGCAATTATCGGTAGCGGACCAGCAGGTTTGGCTGCAGCCCAGCAGTTGCGTCGTGCCGGCCATAAGGTAACCCTTTTTGAAAAGGATCCCAAAATCGGCGGTATTCTCCGTTACGGTATTCCTGATTTCAAACTGGAAAAATGGGTTATCGACCGCCGCCTTGAACAGATGAGTGCAGAAGGTGTTAAATTCGAACCCAACGTTTGCATTGGTGAAGATATTTCCGTGCGCTACCTTAAAAAGACCTTTGATGTCATTCTGCTCACCATGGGTGCCGGTCAACCTCGTGACCTGCAGGTTCCCGGAAGAGGTCTTGAAGGGATTCATTATGCCATGGATTTCCTCACACTTTCAAACAAGTATGTTTCCGGTGAACTTAGTGAACTTCCCAGAATAAATGCCAAGAACAAGGTTGTACTTGTCATTGGTGGTGGTGATACCGGTTCTGACTGTGTGGGAACTTCTATTCGTCAAGGGGCGAAAAAAGTCTACCAGTATGAAATTATGCCCAAACCTCCAGTATGGGACAACAGCTGGAACCCCAACTGGCCGGCTTGGCCAAATATTCTGCGTACATCTTCATCTCACCAGGAAGGCTGTGAACGTGACTGGAGTATTGTAACAAAACAATTCACAGGTCGTTCAGTTAAACTGGAAGAAGCTCATTTTGCCAGAGTGGATTGGCAAAGACAAGCCGATGGATCCATGAAAATGGCAGAGGTCCCCGGAAGCGAATTTTCAATGCGAGTTGATCTGGTCCTGCTTGCGATGGGATTTGTGCATGTGACCCATAACCGGTTGCTTGATGACCTAGAGGTGGAATTTGACAGCCGCGGAAATATTAAGTGTGCCTCGGATTACCAGACCTGCCAGGAAGGGGTATTTGTGGCGGGAGATGCCGGAACTGGAGCATCATTGGTTGTCAGGGCGATTTTCCATGGAAGAGAAGCTGCCAAGGCAGTGGATAAGTATCTTAAGAGTAAGTAATACAGGCCCGAGAGGGCCTGTTATGCCCCAGAGTAACTTGATTGTTGGATCTCAGGACTCTGGGGCATTTCACTATAGATTTATAAATCAACACAACAGTATCTGGTCCACTAAGTACCACCAAAAAAGTCAGCAAAGCCCCTATAAATCCCAAAGAAACTTTCCGATATGATCAAATGGGTACCTCTGGGGCTTCTTTAAGCCCATTTAGTATATTCTCCCTCTCAACTTCCGGACTCACTTCTCCTGGAGCCCTCAATGATAAAATTCTACCAAATTCAAAACGGCACGGTCTCTCTCTCTGATAACCCCGAGAGCCCCATCAGAGTCTTCATCAGCCCCACTCAGGAGGAAATCGAGTCCCTTAAAGCCGCTACCAACGTTAACGAACATACCCTCTCCTCGGCCCTGGACACCGAGGAAATCCCCAGGTTGGAAATCGAAGAAGACCACTTCGCCATTATCTGGAAACACCCTCAGCGAGCACAAATCGGTGAATCCATCAAATTTGAAGTCTTCTCAATCGGTCTTTTCGTTTTCGCCGACAGCCTTGAGATTGTCCTCCCCGAAGAAACTCAGCTCTTCGATGGTAAAGGCTTTCACCGGATCACCTCCATCAACGATGCATTGCTGCATGTGCTTTCAAGAGGCATCTCCCATTTCCTTGGGCACCTCAGAGTTATTGATCTCATTTCCAACGAAATAAAAGAAAAGATCAATAAGTCGATGGAAAACAAATACCTGCTCCAGATGCTTGAACTCAGTGAAAGCCTAGTCTATTACCTTAACGCTATCAGTTCCAACGGCGCTGTCCTTGACAAACTGCGCCTGAATGCCGCACGGCTTCACTTTTCGCCAAACGATTTTGAACTGCTGGATGATGTTCAAATTGATAACAATCAGTGCTACAAGCAAGCGGATATCTTCTCCAGCATCCTTACCGGGCTTATGGACACTCGAGGGACTATCGTTAACAACAACGTCAATTCACTACTGCGCAAGCTCACCATGATCAACACTATTTTCCTGCCTCTTAATCTGATTGCCAGTATAGGGGGGATGTCTGAATTCTCTGCGGCAACCAAAGGGATTCACCCCTTTTTCGCCTATTCTCTACTTGCAATAAGTATGCTGGGAATCGGTTTCCTAACCCTCTTAATTATCAATCCCTCGTCCATAAAATCTTTACAACATAGAATACACAAATAGGCGGGTTCAAACCTGAAGATTGACACCATCTGTAAAGTTAATACATTTAACCATGGAAGTATCGGATCCCAAAGTCAGGACACTTATTGATCCGGTATCCACTTTTATTCTCAGGAATACGTCTAGGCTGACCCCTAAGAAAAATGCCAGCACTGACTTTATAGGGTCATTATGGCTGAATAGCGCCACAGTCTCACCCTTATGCAGCGCCTGAATAGCAAATATTTCTCTCACCATGCGCTCCTGCACTTGAACCATCAGCTCTCCATTGGGAATTAAGCAACCATTACGAAAAAAATGAAACTGTTTCCAGTTTTCATCACTTTCAAGCTCATCGAAACCTTTTCCGGTCCAGTTTCCGAAATCGATTTCCTGCAGATTTTCACGAGTAGAGATCTCCAGGCCTTTTCTCTTCGCCAGAGGTGCAGCTGTTTCGATTGTACGGTCGAGCGGACTGGCGTATATTGCGGAAACTGCTACAGCGTTCAGATTTTCAGCTATCCGCTCTGCCTGCTTACGCCCCATGGCACTAAGATGCATACCCGGAATCCGACCTGGAATCCGTTCTCCCATTTCGATGTTTCCGTGCCTGATCAATAAGAAATTTGTCTCCATTATAGAGTCTCAAGTTCCTTTTGAAGAAGAGTCTGAAATTTATCAACGAGCACTCTGTAGCGTGAACCATCAGGTTGCCCATGAAGTGATTCGAGAGCTAACGTGCAGTAACCAAGACGAAATGCCAGATATGCTATATTGTAGAAAGGCAATCGTTTTCTAACGCCAGGATCTTTTGAATGGAATATGTACCTGTCTAGAAAGCTTTGCATTTCTTCAGACGAAAGATCCCATTCATAGGCAAACCCTGCTATATCCCAGGCAATATTCTGCGGCCCATGAAAAAACTGATCCGCATGATGCTCGAGGTGATCGACTTTATAAATAAATCCGGAGCTTCTGATCCATTCATGAGGCATCATTCTCCCGTCAACGGCAACTACCCCTTCCTCATAAAAGGATGCATCAAACATTTTTCTTAAAAGGTCGACCTTACTCAACCACTGCTTGCCTAACCCTTGCGATACATTCTCCTCAATCATTTCAAAAGTCTGATCGTAGCTGGCAGTATGTTCGGATTGAAAATGTTTACTTATGAAGGCACAATACCGGGCAGAGGTTTCTACTACATCTTCGCTGATATCATCTTTTCTGAGTGGATCTCCTTCAATAAAAGAATAATCTGCAAATCCGTTCGAAAATGCATTAAGAGCAGGTGAAAAACCCGCCTGCGCCAGCAGCTCTCCCCTTTTGGCTATTCGTTCACCATATCTGCCTAATCCTATAAATTTAGCCACACTGAAAAATGGATCGCCTTTTTTGTAAAGAAAAAACTTCCTTCGTTCATGATGAGGATGCGTAACAGGATAATCAGTTTCTTTATCATACATATGCGAGCGCCACAAGCCGGAAGATGCTTCCCTATAAATTCGCTTTTGAAAAGCATACTCGAGACGACCACTGTGTACCCACAGGTCATCAAAACTTCCAAGAAACTTTAAATGTCTATTCCATTCACTTCTCGCCCGTGCGGAAACGAAACTGCTGCTTTCAGGATTCCAGCTTGGAAAAACGACCACTCGTTCCGGTTGAAAACCGCACTCCTCGATTTTTAATAGTGTTCCGGTAATCGAAGAACCGCTCAGCCCGGGACCTTCATCCACAACGATACACCAATCATTACTGTATGAACGAATCATTTCTTTCAGTTGGTCTGAAACTTCGATGTATCTGTTGAAGGGATGCCCCTTCGGTCTTACAGTAATTGAATGAACCTTTACATTATGATTCTCCAGTCGTGCTGCAACCAGGGCAGACAAGGATGTTCCGATACTCCTGATCCCCACCACCAGAACAGAAGCGGCAGAGCACGTTTGCAAAAAGATATCAGCAGCTTGCATGAAGGTTTCAGGATACAATCCATAATAGACAAATCCCTCCGGAATACGAAGAGGTATTGACTTGGGAAGGCCATTTGACTTCAGCACTTGCAGATGTTCTCTTAACAGATGCAGCTGTCTTTCATCTGCACTGTTCTCTTCCCACATACTGCAAACAATGCGCCCTGCCGCTACAGTCATCTCTCTGCAAAAAGTAATCTCCCTGTTTATTTCATCAACTCTGCCGCAATCAACATCTGTCATTCCAGTTTCAAACTCGCCACACTCAATCAACAGAGAAACAGCTTTTTCATATCGGGTTGGTTCAGACCTCAGCCCACGCAATAGAAGCTCTATTCGCTGAACACACTCTAATGGATTCACTAACGGATGATGGTTCCTGTAGGCAATCATAGGCAGATTACCCCGGTATTATTGAGGCATTCAAGTTGTGAACCGTAGTCATCAATTCGCAATATAGTCACAGACGCCGGCTGAAGATCGAAACGAGCGGTGGCGTCTAGAGGAACTCCGGTGTAATGGGCAATAAGGGCTTTGAGTGGATCACCGTGACTGACTATTGCTACGATGCCCTCATGTCGTCTGCGTATAGTCTCGGTAAAGCAACTCATTCTACTGGCAACCTCCAGCATCATCTCCCCGCCCGGTATTCTGTACGCTCCCCTGAATCTGCTGAACTGCCTCCACTGGTCATCATTGATTATGGAATGCATAGGCAAGCCAGTCCAATCTCCGTAATTCAATTCTATCAGTTCTTCTTTGAAAACAACGGGAAGCTGCTCTTGACGGGAAGAGACGTATCCGGCCGTTTCAGCTGTCCTTTCGAGAGGACTGCTAAACAATGCACTGATAGTTAAACCGCTGAGCCGTTCAGCCAGTGCCTGTGCCTGTGATCTCCCCTTTTCGGTAAGGTGATAGCCCCTGGTTCTACCTGCAATTAAACCACCGGTATCGCATTCTCCATGGCGGATCAAAAGAAATGTGGTCATTGAGAGCAGACCTGAGAAAAAGTGTGATTCGTGTTATCTTATCAAAACTGATAACAATCAAATCACGTACCGAACTGTTTTTGTGGAAGTTCAGGAGACAGTAACTATTATCTACCTGAAATAGTACTGAAGGAGGCTTTTATCCAGTTCTCATCCCTTGCACTGCGCTCAACTCGAATTTCATCCATCCAGCCGATAAAAGGACGTATGCCCCCTTGAGCCATTGTAGTCGCATTGAAATTCAAGTCGGTACCGACAATCAGCACCTTGCCGCAAAGAGGATTAGTGAGATTCTCAGCAAACGATCCGGCTGCTTCGAATTGCCCGTTCAAATAAAGCGAAACGACACCAGTCGGATCTCTGACCAAAACAACATTAATCCAGGAATTCATCACGATTGCAGAGGAAGTGAGAATAGTTTCAGTTGTGTCATCATGATATTTCCTGAAAACAACCCTATCACTATCATCCACCCACAATCCGAACCCGCGATTTGTCGTTTTTGAACTGTCCCTGATTACCAGCAGACAGCTTTCATCGCTTTGAACCTTCTTAAACCAGGTCGAAATTGTAAACGGACCTGAACCAAAATCAAAATCGCGGGTCTCATCGGTGACAAAATAATCGTACTTGGAAATGCCGTCGAATTCAAACTTCTTTCCAAATCCCACTACACCATCTCTACCCAGAGATCGAATGTTATCCTCTGCGTGATTCCCATTAAAGGTTACATCCCTGTAAACGTCAGTATTGCGGGTTTCCGGATCTTCCTGGTTGACATGCCATACGCCTGTAAACCCGAGAGCTGTATCAAAAACCATTTTTCCACTGGAGATATTCACTGCTGATGCATTCCCCCAGCTTATACTTAAAAAATCGTCAGCAGCGGTAAGTGAATCAATTCTTACCCAGATACACCCCTGCAAAGCGTCATTTAGACTGCCCCAGTGCTCTATTTCATGATGAAGAAGTTGTCCGCTGCTGGAATAGATTCGAATATCCGACCCATCCGGCTTAGCCTGATCAAAATCAAAACTGCTCTCAGCCACCTTAAGCAGAAGCACAGTATTTTGCAAAGGATAGGAAACAGTATTACCGGAAATCAAATCAGCAGCTGAAAATACGGCTGAATATTTCCATTTTGAAGAGGCGGTGACAACATTACTATTCCCGGATGTCACCAGAAGTGAATCAGATACTAACGTCCTCTCACTTCCGTCCTGCTTTGTATAGTAAACTGCAGGAAGCATACCTGCCGGTACAGAATCCAATATGGCAACCGTATCAGATGCACTGATCTCTCTAAAATGTGTGGTTCCAGAGATGAAAAAGAAGCCATCGTCGAAGACACCCTCTTTTCTAACAAGAACCTGCCCGGGAAGAGCCAGGATGCACTTTACAGAGTTTTTCTCAATCGCATCTATATCTGAAACAAAGAAACGGTTCGCACCATCACTTGACAGTCCTTCAATGTTATATTTTCCAGAATCAATTCCATCGAAAACGAATTTTCCCTCTGCATCACTCACTACAGACCTGATCGTGTCCTTGGGGTTTACAGGATCATAATGATCGGGGATCAGCATAACCTTGACTTCGGCAACCGGAATCGAATCAGACGAAAAAACTTTTCCGGTCACGCTTCCCCCGCTGGTCTCCACATCCAGCCCGCCCCCGGAACAACCCGAAAGCACTACCATCAGCACGAAAGGAAGGAAAAACAAAAACCTACTCACGAACAGCCCCCCTGTGCTTGGGATTGGAAAGCGGGAAAAGATTAATGTTAAGCTGATAGACCTGATCCGCCATCTCGTCACCAGTGGCAATCTGCAGCAACTCTTCCCTGTGCTGACGATTCTTCTGTTTGAAAAGTTCAAACGTCCTTTCGGAAATGCGGAACGTGGTGGAGGAGTTTGATAAAAGATCAGCCGGCCCAAACCGGTCAAAAGCCTCTATAGCCAATCTCAGCATTTTCACCTGATAATTAATCAGCTGATGAGCCTTCAGGTCTGGGCCGCTCTTCAGTACGGAGGAACTCTGCACATAACGGTCACCCTCCATTTTCAAAAATCCCAGCCGAAGCAACAACTCCACAGATTCTCGAGCCTGCTTTTCGGTTATCTCCGGGCGCAGCATCCGCCCCAACTTCCGAAAATCACCGCCGAACTCCCTGCACACCACCAATTCCCTAATCACCCCATGATACCACTCGGAAAAAATATCGTACTGATTTTCCTTTATCAGCTCAGCATCGCCCTCGTTACGAACAGAAATCAGTTCCTCAAAAAAATGGTTCTTATCCTTTAGCTTAGTGGCCTGATTAAAGTGAACCAGTGCTGTGAAATATCGAGTTTCCTGTGGATTCAAATCCAAAGCTCGGCAGGTCTTCTCTATTGTGGCATCAGTGAGGTTTCTCTCACCCTTAATAATCAAAGGATAGTATCCTGAAGAATTTATTCCGGCCAGGGCAGAAATGGTTCTGTAGGTAAAAGATTTTTTCTGCTCTTTCTTATGGACATAGTAGTCCTGAAGAAATTTGCGATAATCAGAATACTTAAAGACAGAATCCATGAATAACCTTATTTTAAATTACAAACTCATAGCGGATACTTCCGCAGAGCTATGTAAACAGAATATACCACAAATTCCCAATGATTGCACGTTTTTATTTCACAGTTGAGTCAGAATAGCCTCAAAATTGTAACCATTTCGGTGAAATTTTGAGGCTTATAGTAGCAGTTCTCAGAAGATTAGATTACGGCAGGTAAGGAGAGCATATTCTGCTCCCCTTTCAGTTTACGCGCACCAGTTGGCAGAAAGCTTTGCCTCCATCTGTGATCCTGAGCAGATAAAGTCCACCTGCCAGCCGGATTCCCCGGTTTAACCCGATATTGAGGTTCCCTACCAGTCGGCCTTTTTGATTGTAGAGTTCAATCCCGGCAGACGAAAATTGCTCCCTGGATGTTAAAAGAATACCAGATCGGGTGGACTGAACCGTAAGTTTTTGATACCTATTATCAGACAGTTCTCCAAAGCAGCCTGGAAGAGCAGAAGTGGGGAACGTGCTGTACAGTGTCGTAATGGAAGAGGGCGGGAGATCAACTGTCACGACCCCACCGGTCTGCAAGGAGGTAAACTGATCCCACTGTTTTTCTGATGTGGATTGAAAACCGCTGAAAGCCGGAATGTTAAGCCATGCTGGTACACTAACCGTGACATTCTGGGCGGAACTGCCGTTATTAATTAAAACAACAGTCACAGTTCTATTCTGCTCATGCAGAAAAGCCGAAACCGTTACCCCGTTTGGATCGTCGGGGCCGGCACCAATTCTTACTGCCCCGGGACGGATAAATTTTGAAAAGTGTTTGAATGCATACGTTTTATGTGTATGGAAATCACCACTGTTTTTAGCTATCGAGTGAATATCATTGGCATCTCCACTGCAGAATACCCATTCCAGATACGCACTGAGATTCCCGGCTACAATCCCGTCCTGGATCATGTTTGCAAGAGTCATTGCACCGCCCCAGCTATGATCAGCCTTCCCCACTTCAGTCATCCAGACCGGCTTATTGAACTCCTTGTATCCCTTCCAGCGCAAAGCGGGCTGAACCGGATCATTGAGACCATCCCATACCGCCCGGTTATACTTGCGTCCATCAGCATTCGGAGTCGGGTTAAGACCATACTGATGATGAGCCCAGATTCCAAGAATGGAAAGTGCTTCCGGGTCACTGTAAATATCCTTTACATGCTTCATCTGCTGCCAGGTGGTCCAGTAATCATTCATACCGATTGTGCCATGTTCCGGCCCCATAAGAAGGAATTCATCTTTGCCGGTTGACACCATTTCCTGTTTGAGTCTTTTCAGCATGGCAACGTAGGTATTGTAACCGGGATTTCCGTTATCCTGAGTAGATAAATACTGGCAGCTGGTTGTGCTTGTAGCTTCCGCATGAGACCACGCGAGTTCGTTTTGCAAACTCAATGCGTAAAGCGGAAAACCGTAAAACTCCTCCAGTGCTTTGACAGCTGCCACAATGTACCGTGCGTACTGAGTACGGGAGCTGTCGCTATCGGGAAGTCTACCACCGTAACTGTTGAAATGAGTTCCCATCACCGCTCCCTCCTTCATCCAGTGAGGAGGTGTCCAGATGGAGGTCATGACTTTGATTTCCTTGGGATTGAGATTGTATATCGCCTTTGCAAAAGACCACCCCAGTTTTGTTCTGCTGTGCTCCGGAAACATTTTGGAGGCATTAGCCGTGATGTCCTCTTCAAAAAACGTGGGGTTTCCATCACAGGAGTTACTGCTGGTGATTATATCCGGGTGAAGTTCAACTCGGATAACGGTAACCCCAAGGTCCTCCGCCAAAAATTTCTGAAAACGTAAAGAATCATAAGGACTCTTAAGCCAGTTCGGCTGAGATGCACCAAAACCATCCATGACCTGATAGCGCTCAGAATCATTCAAATCTATTGTAAGGGCATGAGTTTGGAAAGGCAGAATTAACAATGTAAAGGGAAACAAAAAAGAAACAAAAAGTCTGAAATACATAATCCCCCCTGGCAGAAGTTGAGGTTATCATTTTGTATCAATATACACAAAATGATAATAACGAGGATCTTTCGAGTGAACAAAATGTACTCTGAAAGTGTCCACACGGAACCAGGGAAGAGTAAAATTATTGAACGGAACTATCAATAGGGCATAGTTCGAGAATCCTGTATCTGCTTTCGAACCCTGCTTTCCTCCTGCAGATATTTTTCGTAAACAGTACCTACCCGCTCTGGATTTATAGAGGAAATCATGTTCTTATAATCTGATTCTTCTTTTTGAATATGCATGTTGACAAGCTCCTCAAGCACCCCGATACCAGCCTGCCATGTATCTGCCTGTTTGGACCTGTCGTTAAGCTCGCTGGTGTATTTCTTAATAATGGAATGCTGCTCAGTGTAGTACAGTATATTGTCTTTGAGATTGCCGCTTGAACCCACCTCCGCAAACAGCACATTCTCTTCTGCCTCCAGATGAGGGATCAAGACATCATTCAGTTTAGCAAACAGCAGTTCCCGGTTTTCATAATCTCTTGTTGAGGAGAGTGCTTCGAGCTTGGAAAAAAAATCTTTTATGCGAATATGCTCATCCCGCAGGTCATCTATGAATTTATTCATTATATCCTCCATTTTTTAGGGCAGCTAGTGCCGTTAAAAAATGGGATCAAAATTCGGGCCATTCTTAAAAGCCGGGCTCTAGAACTCAATTCCCTTTCTAGCCTCAATTCCGCGACTGAAATAGTGCTTGATCTCACGCATCTCAGTGACCAGATCGGCTCTCTCGATCAATTCCTGAGGAGCACCTCGCCCGGTAAACACCAGTTCCATATCAGAAGGACAATCCTCCAGCAATCTTTGAAGATTGGAAATATCTATAAGGTTAAAATAAAGAGCTGTGCAAAGTTCGTCGGCTATTATCAGCCCATAATTTTTAGAGACTATGGCTTGCTCAACTTCGGAAAACGCCTCCAGTGCACATTTCCTGTCTTCTTCTGTACTTTCAGAAACAATGAACTTACCAGTCCCATACTGCCGAAAGACAATTTTTTCACCTAACAGCCTGAATATCTCCAACTCGGCAGAAGGAGTATTTTTCATGAACTGCGCAAAAAACACTTTCAGCCCCGCTCCGGCAGCCCGAATCGCCAATCCCACTGCCGCCGTCGTCTTTCCCTTGCCATTCCCGGTATAAATCTGCAACATGTTAAAACCTTATCCCCATATCCACCATTAAAAGCGGTGACCTGGGCATTGAGGGATCTAAAATCGTGGCCCACCCCTGACCTTATATGTTCCTGAGAGACCCAGGTATAACGGCTGTGAAATTGCCTATACATCAAATCCGATCTTGAAATATTGACCAGAAATTCACATTGAAACATTTTTGAAAAGTTAATATAGAATAATGCATACCTTAAAGGGATTGTTGTATGATCAAAAACTTTGATACCGAAGAAGCTTTGAAGCTGCTGCACAAATACAATATTGCACCGCAAAGAATCGTTCACCTGAAAGGGGTCAGCGAATTTGCATTTTCCCTTGCGGAAGCCATTTCAAAAAAGCACCCTGAGCTGAAAGTGAACTCTCAGAAAGTAAAGCTGGCAGCATTACTGCATGATATTGGCAGGGGCGAACCGGGAGATCATGAAATTAACTCAGTTACAATTCTTAAGAACGAAGGGCTGGAAGAACTCGCTGAAATCGTGATTCACGGCTCTATTTACGAGATTTATCTTATTCGGGGCATCGATGACCCAACACTGCTTCCGTCAAGTATTGAGAACAAAATTGTGGCTTATGCGGATACACGATTTAAAGATAAACCTGTATCGATGGAAGAACGCTGGGCAGAAATCGAGGTTCGCCGAGGCGGTGAAAAGGAAAAAATTCAGTCTCTTAATATGGCAAAAGAACGCTTCAGAAAAATGGAAAAGGAACTCCTCACCCTTGCCGGTCGTCTTTAAACAAAAAGCGGCCGATTCCGACAATAAACAGAACTGTCATGCAAATATGTTAATCTGTAATTGTTGAATGTATTATTTTCACAGGCATTATGATGAACAATAACGATCCGGGCATTAACGAGTTGATGAGGGAAGTTTACTTCCATACTAAAATAATCCGTAAACCGATAAGCGGCATCGTTTCCGGTTATCACGACTTGCCCTATATAATGGTTGCCCCTTCTGATGAGAACCCCTCTCACTGTGTTGAAGTGAACGGGAGAATTGCCGTTTCACCGAAGTTCATTATCTCAGCAAGTGCACTGCAGGAATCCTTTGGAGAGGTGTTTGATCCCGAAACTTTCGATAAAGATATCGAAGGACGTCTGTTCTCTTTCGCTTACTCCAATAACAGAAATCTAAAGGTGGAAAGCAAGCATTTTGGTATTCAGCATTTTGAGGAAAATGCCGATGACCATATAAACAGGGTACAAGATGTTCTTATGCAGCAGGAGAATACCCGAACGGGACTTGTGAGCAGTCCCAATTTCAGATACTACCCGGTATCCCTGGACAGATTTATCAACGAAATTCTTGAACGGGAATTCAGAGTGTAAGATTCCATGTACGAAAAACCTCAATATTTCACCTCAGACGGACTAATAAGACTCCCCCGAAACCCTTTCAGGGAGGAGCAATCTCTTGCTCAGAAAATAGCTGCCCAATCAAAAGAAAAGAAACTGGCTAAGCCAGAAGCTAAAACCGCTTCAACTGCCGCACCTCGGAGCTTGCGCCAGTTCATTCTTCAACAACGCGGTATCAAGTCAAAACCCCAAAAAGGCATCAGTGAAGAGGCTGCCAAGCTAATCGCCCTGGCTCTCAAAGACATGCTTCGCTCTTAAGGGTAACCCCTTAAATCTGGAATCTCTGAAATTAGGTAGAGCCCTAATTTAATAAAACTATAGAAAGCTAAAAATCATGAAAAATTTGTTCTACGAAAGATGGAAATGGCTGTTTTCCTTTTATCGATTCTTTTTTTCACTTTCAGGTGGAGTGGTTGCAGCCATTTCACTAAAGCATTGGTGGATTTCTCTACCGGCTGCAGCAGTTATCCGCTACGTGTGGTATAAAATTGAACAAGTGCTTAAAAACAGAGCTACCGACAGGTTATTTGACCAGCATGCCGCCGAGTTCAAGCAGCTCACCGGCCCCTATGGAATTCGCCTGATCAATAAGGCAGAACAGGACAAAGTGGTTAAAAACAGCCTTGCTGAAGTGTTTACACCTGATATAAAGAAACTAAAGGATACCGTAGAGCAGCTTGAAGTGATGGACACGCTCTTCAAAGCAGGCATGCATCCAGATGGCGATGCTTACCAGTTACATGACTTGAAGTTAAAATATGCCAAGTACAGACTTAAAGAACTGTAATTGAACAGTCTTACGGGTTTCCCATTATAAGCTGTTGGGTACTCATCCCTTCCGGAACCTTCAGGGTAGTGTCCACATATTCAATGTCTGCCGCAGCTATCAATGAGTCGATGAAGCCGTTTACATTTTTACTTTTCCTGGTGAGATCGAGTGTTTTCTTGATAAAATCTCTAACCTCTTCATATTTAAGTTGCCTGCCATTCTCCTCATCTGTTTTCTTGAGAATGTGAAACCCTAAGCTGCTCTTTATAACATCACTGACTTCACCATTCTTTAAAGTAAATAAAACTTTTTCAAGATCCGGAATAAGATCACCCTTTTTGAACCATCCTATATCTGCCGGAAGAGGGATAGACGAGTATTCCTTTGCCAGTCTGTCGAAATCCTCTCCACCTCTAGCCTTTAAGAGAACCTTTTGAGCCTTTTCAAATGAAGCCGCAGTTTCAGCAGAATCGGAAGACTTATTCAAAGAAAAGAGAATCTGGCTTGCCCTTACCCGAGGTGCTCCCATGTAACGGGCCTTATTTGCCTCATAATACTCCTTGCATTCCTTTTCATCTGCGGTATCGGAGCTGGCCATCAGTTCATTAAGCAGCGAATCAAGAAGCAGTTCCTCGGCAAGATGCTGGCGAAACTCCCCTTCAGTCTCGCCCATGGCTGAAAGCTCCTTCAAAAACGCATCCTTATCGCTGAATTTGGAAATCATAGCTGAAAACGTAGCGGCAACCGTTTCCGAATCAGCAACCCATTTTCTGTTCTTTATTTCCTCAAGCATTAGGATATTGGCAGCAAGCTGCCGTGCAGCACTCTGTCGAATCTCACTTCCCATTCCCTCAAAAGCCTTCTCCGGGAAAAGCTGAAGCTGTTGCTTGTAAAAAAAATCAGCCGTTTCATCAATTTCCTTACTACTGATTTTCTGCCCGTTGACTACAAGAGCGGTATCTGCATCGTTGTTCGATTTCGCACAAGAGAACATAAGGGCAGAAGCGGCTATTACAACCGCAAAAAGTTTTTTATTCATAGTGGTCCTGCAGATCGAAATTTGGTAGAAATGACGCTATCCTTCAAAAACTACATTATGCAGAAAACAATTGCCTACGATTGCTTAAAGCTTGAAAAAAACGCTTAAGCCACATATAATCTTATAAAAATAAGGCAGGCACCATGAAAACACATCTCCACGACACAAAACTCCAGGAACTGATCTCGGCAATTGAACGGAACAGAGAACACAATTTCAACAAATCTCTAGAGGCCTTCGCCGGGCTCTATTCCTCTTCAAATTCAGCTGAACCCGATGAGGATCTTAAGGAATCCGGTACTGTTCAGCTTGTAATTTTTGCCTCAGAAAGCCCGTTTCTCGAATCGATATGCTCCATGTTAAAACCTCTGATCAGGGTGAAAATTCTGGAAGACTCAGAAATGGCAGTAAATTTCATTTTGGAGTTTGGAATCAAAAACATACTGCTGGATCTCGATACCCCGAGTAATTCTCGTAAGGCAACGGATGTTTTTTCTGCAGTAAAAACATTAAACCCCTCAGTTCAGTTCTTTGCTGCCATAAAGAATCCCCTTTGCACAAGCGCGCAGGAATTATCCAGCAAAGGGGTGGTACTGCTTAAAAAGCCACTGCTGAGAAAGCAGATCGAGCAGTTTGTAAAAAAACTTCAGAAGGAGTAACTCAACTTTCGTTTCTGGTTAGAAGCTCCTGAAGCCGAAGCTGAAGCTGTTTGTTATTCTCCAGCTCCATGCTGATCTCCTGAAACCTCTCAACGGATAGATCTTCTTTTTCTATGGCATTCATAGCTTTCTGCTGCATTTCGGTCTGAAGATCCTCAATGCCGTTAGAAATGGTTCTGGCCTTTTCAATTTCAGCTTGGGTGGCATCAGATTTTATTTGGGGATCATTTTCCATGGATGCGATCTGATTGTAGCGTTCCTTTGAAAGGCCGTTATCTCCAATGAGCTGATACATTTTCTGCTTGGCGATATCTTTCAATTCAAGAATTCGGCTGTTTACTCTAAAGAAACTGAGAAGCTCACTGTCGCTGACTTCATTTATAAACTGTGATTCGCTCTGATCAGCATTGAGAGCAGGGTTTAGAAAAGTGGACCGCATCAAAAGTATAATCGCCACTATGACCAGCGAATAAATTGTGCTCCAAATAAGACTTTTGGTATAGAAATGCATATGCGCTCTCCTTGTAAACAGATATGCTCACAAGTAGAGAAGCGCAAAGATCATTCCGAAGGGAAAAAAGTTCAATGCGAAAGGATCGAAAAAAATCAGGAAACTGGAGCTGCTGACTTCTTTTTCTTCTTCTGTTCGTAGAGAAGGATATCAGCCTGGTTCATAAGCGATTCAATATCATGCGCGTCATTATAGGAAAAAGGAACCGCTCCCACACTGATTGAAACCTGATATGGCTTACCGGAGGAAGAGTTATGCTCTTCAACATAGCTGCCGATACGTTTCTGGAAACTATCCAGCATTTCCGGAGTGGTATTAATTGTGAAAATCGTAAACTCATCTCCACCTAAACGTGCCAGAATATCAGATTCTCTGAAGGTTTTACGCAAAATAGTGGAAACTGCTCTTATTGCGTTATCACCCTCCTCATGCCCCCAGGTGTCATTAATCATCTTAAGCCGGTCAAGATCAGCAAAGAAAAGCGTGCCGTTCTTCTTGAGCCGTTTTGCAACACTTAAAGTATGGCGGGCCTGGTTGAGGAAGCCACGACGATTGAGAAGGCCGGTTAGTTCATCGGTTTGAGAAATGTTGCTGAGCTGCTCGTTGTACCTTTCGAGTTCCTCCAGTGCAAAGCGCAGCTTGTCTTCAATGGTCTGCCGGGTCTTTATGAGGTAAGCAAGTTTCAAGGCACAGCTTATTTCAATTACAAGCGATTCAAAAAGAAAAATATCGTTGAGATCCAGCTCACAGATCAGAAAACCGAGCTGTTCATCCATATAAAACAGAGGTGAAATGACAAGTGTATAACGTGATTCCTCATGAAAAATTTCCCTCTTGAGCATATCATCAACTTGCATTTCGGCGCCGCACATCTCAGAGGTGCCGAATTTCTTGTCGCTGTATGCCATCGCCAGCCTGATCTTGTCAGGGAAAGTCCAGTTGCCCGTAATCTTGTGGACAGAAGCCTTATCGTAAAGAAAGACATAACAGCTTTTAATCCCCATTTCCCGCAAATTGGGAACTATAGCACGAAGAGACTCCTCTCTATTGTAAACATCACTGATAAGAAGACTCAGTACCCCCCTAAGGCCGCGGATATCGTTATGGTGCACATCCCAACGCCTGGAATTCATCTTGAGCGAGGATTCCAGAAGCACAACTCGTGCCCTGTGAAAAAAGTCCTCCAACTTTATCACCTGCTCAACATCGTGCACCGATGCCAGCGCCCGCGTTCTGATCTCGGTAATCGCATTCTGCCAGAAAAGAATCGTATTCTCATCCATTTCATCTGAGAATACCAGCTGCGTGAATTCATTCAGTAAGCCAAGACAGGCAGATTCTTCAACATTCCCCTCTTCAGCAATACATATAATCTTCTGCAGAACATCACTTAATTTTTCATCATCCTTTGTACCCTCAAAAAGGCCACTCGCAAGACTAAGTTCCCCACAGCAGGATCGTTTACGGGAGGCATTGATTGAGCTTACAGCCTGAGATAGACAGCCACAACTTTCTCTCAACACAAGGCTTGTCGGCAATATCACATTTCCGGCTGATTTGCGCTCGATTAGTTCACATGCCTGTTCAAAAGCGCGACAAGCCTGTTCATAAATAGGCTGAGCAACAGTTGTAAGAGAAGGGGAACAAAAACGGGCGCTCTGCACATTATCAAAACCCACTATGGCGACATCCTCGGGAACGCGCACCCCTCTTTTTTTCAATTCCGCCATGGCCGACAATGCCATCTCATCATTGGCAGCTGCAAGTGCCTGAAATGTCACCTGTCTCCTGTCCAGCATCTCATTTACGGCATGTACCCCTGAATACTGCGTGAAATCACCATTGCAGACCAGATCCGGATCGAATTCTATCCCCTGCTCCTGAAGCACTTGCTTGTAAACTGAAAAACGTTCCTGTGCTTCCGTATTATTTTCAGGACCGCTTATAAATGCCAGTTTTCTAATCCCATGATGAACAATCAAATGTTCAAGAGCCTGTTTCAAACCAATTTTGTTGTCAATCAGTACACTGGGGATCCCCTCAAGCTCTATGGAAATACTGACCATGGGTATGTCGTTGTATCGACTGTAAAAAGTTTTGAATTCCTCGGTGCTCAAGAAATTTATCATGGTGCCAGTGGCAAGGATCAATGCATCTATACTTTCTTTTCTGGGGAGTTCATAGATGGCATTATACTGATATTGATAATCGTAAGGAGCTTTCGGTGATTTACCGGGGAAAAGTACCACATTCACATCTGCAGCAGCGGCCGAATCTGTGATACCTTTACACAAGGTCTGAGTATAGGAGTTCTCCAGCTCGGAGATGAAGAAACCGATTGTGGGACGTTTCTCTTTACCACACCGCTGTTTCATGCCCTTCCCCTCATCCATACTTGAAATGAAACAGTAATCGACCGGCCCTTTGCAATAACTGATCGATCCTACATGTCCGGTAACCAACAATTCTAAGTTAATAGATGTACATCTCTAATTCAACATTATACAGTATTATAGAAGCTTTGAGAAGAGTGTCTTTATCATTATCCAACATTTTCTGCTAAAAAGTAACTATTTTATGATCTTTCCACTGCTTTTTGCAGATTCTATTCACCGGTATCGGAAGGAAGTTGGCGATGGCTGTTCCTCAGGGGCCCAAAGGCACCCGTGATTTATATCCCGAAGAGATGGCTTTTCAACAATTCATATTCGACTCCTGGCATAAAACATGTCGAAGATATGGTTTTGAGCAGTACGAAGGGCCCATGTTTGAACATTTGGAACTGTACACGCAAAAATCCGGTGATGAAATAGAAAAGCAGCTCTATTCTTTTGAAGACAAGGGGGGTAGGATGATCGCTCTGCGCCCTGAACTTACCCCTACCCTGGCACGTATGGTGGCTGCCAGGGGAAGTAACCTCAAACGTCCAGTACGCTGGTATTCCATTCCCAGGCTTTTTCGTTACGAAAAAATGCAAAAAGGACGGCTCAGAGAATTTATCCAGTTGAATATGGACATTTTGGGTATAGAGGATGTCACCGCAGATGCCGAGTTAATTGCGGCAGCCATTGACATGATGAGAGATCTTGGGTTCAATGACTCAGATTTCAAAGCACGAATTTCCAGCAGGACCCTTCTGGAGGAGCTGTTCCTGAAATGCGGAATAGAAAAAGATGAGTTAAGTTCACTGTATGCTTTACTTGATAGAAGAAGCAAAGTTTCGCAAGATGATTTCAACAGCCAGTTAGCAGAACTCATTAAGGATGAGGCTTGTAAAACAAAGCTGCAGGAGGTTTTCACGATCTCCACCCTTCAGGATGTCGAAAGGATTGGCGGGTCTGATCTTCCTGCCCTGATTGAACTTAAAAGACTGTTTTCTCTTCTGGATGCCTATGGATTCGGCGCTTATACAGTTTTTGACATAGGCATAGTTCGAGGGCTTGCTTATTATACAGGAATCGTATTCGAACTCTTTGATGTCAAGCGCAGCATGCGAGCCATTGCAGGTGGAGGAAGGTACGACAACCTTGTCAAGCTGTATGGAGGTCCTGCAACCCCTGCTGTAGGTTTTGCCGCTGGAGATGTCGTTCTAGGAGAACTCCTGAAAGAAAAAGGCATTGCCCCAACCCCGCCTCCAAGGAGTGAGTGTTTCATAGTTGCCATCGACAACGGAGCATACAGCCAGTCCATCGCAACAGCACAAAGACTCCGATCCTCTGGAATAAGCTGCGAGTTTTCACTTAAAGAAGATCTTAATATTGGCAAACAGTTAAAAAACGCCAATTCGGCAGGTTCCCGCTACGCCCTTTTCATTGGTGGCCAGGAAGCTCTGGAGGGAAAGGTACGAATTAAAGATCTTGTTGATGGCAAAGAAGAGCTTACTTCCGAAGATCAACTGATGACGTTTCTTAAAGGCAAACTTAGAAATACTGAATAACTAATCCAAATAAAGTTGGGCCGCGCATTTATCCAATTCGACAACGGCTCCCATGAGCTGATCGATTTCGCGCCCAATCGGGTCTTGCCTGAAATGGTCGATCCCGGCCAGACTGATTCCATCCAGGAGCGCGCTGCGCCTGCAGAGCAGCTCCTCGAAACTTTCCTGCCCGTCAGAGTAAACAAAAGCCTCTGTCATCTCTTTTATTTTACTGAAACAGCTGCGAACCTGCTCAAGTGCCATACGTGTCATGCTTTACCTCAACCTGAAACAGCCACAGTTTCCAAATCCACATTCCCGGTTGATTCCGCCTTAACTTTAATGGCCGCCTCTGCCCAGGCACTGCGAAGCGTTTCCAGGTAGCCGAGAACTTCCTCAACCTTCTCTTTCTCATTACGGATATTAGCCTCTACTGTAGTCCGGAACATGTAATCATAAAGACTGAAGAGATTTCTAGCTATTTCTCCGGCTTCCAGATTAAGTGAACTCTGAAGCTCACTTAAAGCATCCTGGACCTTTAAAATGTGCCTGTTTCTTTCCTCAATTTGCTTTTTATCATCAAACCTTTCAAGTGCCAGTCGGGCATGTTTAATGGCCACATCATAAGTGATCAAAATCAACTTGCTCTGATCCGTGGTATCCACGCTGACTGTTCTGTAGGCGTTGTAACCCTGCTTCATTTGTCCTCCCCACCAGTTTCCTAAGGTCCTCGGCCATTACTACTCTCACTAATTTTATCGGAACCTGCAGAAAAAAACTTTATAATAATCGGTAATTGCTGAACATTTTAAACCCGAGTGATCAAATAACACTAATACACAGGCATTCGCATAACATTGACTTTTCTTCGCCGTTCAGCTATCTTTTAACTCTATGAGTGATCGAAAACTTGGCTATATTTTAATAATTCTGCTTATATTTTTTTCACTGGTGGTAACGTCCTATTTTACCTGGATCAGCTTTCTTCCAGTTGAAATCCGCACCGTTTCATTTGATCAAGTCGGCAGCCTTTCAATTCAGGATCCGGTCCGGTTTCAGGGATCAATGGTGGGATTTGTACGTAATATGAAAATTGTCGAAGTCCCGGATTCACAAAACACCATCAACGACCAGAAGCAAAAAGCTACCAAGTACAAGGTTTATGTGGAGATTGAATCACCTAAACCGATTCCTATCCGCACAAGCAGCAAAGTGGAGCTGGTGGTAAAAGGAATTATGGGAGAGCGCTACATCGAAATCTCCCCGGGAAATGAAACTGATCCGATTGTAAATAAAAGCAGCATCATCGAAGGAAAATTCATCCTTGGACCATCCGAAGCACTCGCCTATCTGGACCTTCTTGAGAGTACCTTGCTGAAAATCAAAGATGTTATTGTTTTAATGCATAAAGGAAGTCAAACACAAGCATCATTTGTATTTCAGTTTGAAGAAGTCACAAACAGTTTGGATTCCATAGCCGGAACTCTGCAGAGTGTGTTTCTCGAACTGGACCGCGGTTTGGCACCAGGGCTTGATTCTGCATCGGCCCTGCTTGAGAAAACGATTGATTTCACCTCATCAGTTTCATCCACGTTACCGCAGTTAACCGCCTCTGTGGATACTCTGCTCCTCAAAACTGGTAAACTCATTCCCCAGGTGGAAAAATTTGTCAACGAAGCTCAAAAAGTAACCGAATCGCTAGGCGAAGACAACAAGCTTCTCTGGGGAGACAACCTTGAGAAGATCCAGTTACAGCTTAAATCTGTCAGAGAAGCAGTCGAGACAATACGGCATGATGGTCTGGAGTTGCCTGTAAAAGCCAAGTTTTTTTAAATCTCACCGCAGATTTACACAACTAATCGACTACTACCATTCCGCAACGATTCGGTGATCCTTCTATTCGATATATGAATGTTCCCGGACTTAGCTCGATAGACTGTGTCCCGGAAACAGAATTGTATTTCAACAATAGCTTGCCATCTAATCTGTACATTTCGACACCAGCACCTGAGGGAATCCCGTAAAACTGAATACTTCGTCCTTTTACCCGACAGCTGACAGACCCTGAAGTCACCTTTTTCGAAGTAACAGTTGATACACCGCTTAGCGCGAGTTTCAGGAATCTTGGCGTTTCGCTGACCAAAGGAACCACCACAGAAGCACCAGAATCCCCCTGATTGATAACGGGAAGCGAATTACTCTCTCCATCCAGAGAACCATTCTTCGGAACGATTTGCATACAGGAATTCATACCCGGAATGTTTATTTCATAATTGGAGAGGGTAGTGCCATTGTCAACAATGCTTTTCGGATCACGACACCAAACCATCAGAACCTCATCCTGAACGGTGCGTGAGTAGCGATACACGAACACCTGAGGATTTCCTTCGGCATGTTTTTCTGCACCACTGAAATGATACTCACCTAAAACCCTTCGCATGGTGGTCATGAAATAATAACTGATTTTTCGCTGATAACTGTTTGCCTTATTTTTGACAAGCCCGCAGCTGGCATACTGAGTAGTGCTTGAAGAGTTTGGATCCTGATCAAAATAGACAAACGCCTTATCGATACCCTCCCTTTTCAGAAGTGCAAAAGATCGCATGATATAATTTGCCTGCTGCAATTCCGGAGCATACTGATAAGAGTGATTGTTTCCACCTCCAGAGTAAGTATCCCATCCAAACTCGGTAAGCCATACCGGTCTACCGGGGGCATTCAAATCTCTCCATCGGAGCATTTTAAACACACTTGAATCACCTCGCTCATAAATTCCGTTTTCAGGACACACCCCGGATGCACCTGTCCAAGGCCAGGGAATAGAATCAGTTGTGTTCCAGTACTGGTGAAAATTGATCACATCGAAAATCTGCGAAGCGGACCGCCCGCTTGACTTGACGGCGGTATCCAGATAACTGCCATCAAAAGCCGTTGATTTCACAAGTGCAGTTCCGGCCATTCCTCCCAGTACGTGATATGCGTTTGAATCTCCCTGTTTCACTCCTGCCAGAGGAACAGATTCATCTATGCTTACCCCGCTTCCATCATGAGCAGCATTCAAGAATTTTCCAAAATTAACAGGATTCCAGGTGTTAGTTTCCCACCACTGGTTGGGCTCATTGGAATCCTCAAAGTACCTGCAAAGATCAAGTCCCTTGAATGCATCGGACGATTCAAGTTTCTCATCTGCAATGTTTCCGCTTGGACCATATCGGGCCGCCAACTGTGCGAGATACTCTGCGCTTTCTCGATAGTGGTTCTCATCGCTACCATCTCCGTTATCATTGAAAACACACGGTGCACCGGTTACCCACGCAGGAGGGGAAATAAGCGTTATGAGAATATTGATACTGTCCTGAGCAAGACGATTATAATAATCATCAAACCACTTCCATTTACCTTCACCACTGAAATTCCATTGATAATTATCGTTTACAGATTCAAACCAGCCCCAGGGATGATAGTTTCTCACCCAACGAAACGGCAGTGAGATATCATAATCGGCAAACGTGCCGTTGTAGTGATCAAAATACAGCTGTGCATGGATATTGACTCCCATGAAATCATTCATGGTACCTTGATAATCGATGAAAGAATAGCCTTCACAACAGATCAACAAATAAAAAAACCAGAATCGCATGTTTTTCATTGAGGAGTCCCTTTGTTGATGGTTCTCCTTTATTATATAATGTATGTATTAAAAATTTACCAATGTAAATATGAAAAAAGAGGAAACAGAGAGCGGTGCGAAATCCGCTCTCCTCTAATTACTTTTCGATTCGGGCCAGATCCTCATCTGTGAAATTTACATCGACAGCTCTCAAAACAGAATCCACCTGATCAGGTTTGCGCATGCCTACAATGGCAGCCGTAACCGCAGTATTCTTGAGCGTCCAGGCTATGGCAATTTCTGCCGGTGACACACCCTTACGATCGGCAATGCCCCTGAGCCATTCCACCAGTTCGAGATTGCGGGATAGATTGGGTTCGCTGTAATTTACATCCTGTTTTCTCCAGTCGTCATCAGGCAATGAAGCGATGCGTTCGCGAGTCATTTTACCGGTAAGAAGTCCTGACGCCATCGGCGAATAGACAATGGTTCCGATATTCCGTTCAGCACAGTAGGGCAGTATTGCTGATTCGACAGATCTATTGAGAAGGTTATAGGGAGGCTGAAGAGAGGTGATCGGGGCAATGCGCTGCAGCCGCTCCATTTGGGCCACGTTATGATTGGACACCCCTATCCAGCGAACCTTCCCCTCCTCCTTTAACTTAGCCATCTCAGTCCAGGCTTCTTCAATATCTGAGTTGGGATTAGGCCAATGTATTTGGTATAGATCGATGACATCGATACCGAGTCGCTTTAAACTGTTCTCAGCCTCCTCCCGAACACTTTTGGCTTTGAGAATTCCGAAGGCCTCTCTTTTGGGATTATCCTCATTCCAGCGCAGCCCACATTTGGTAAAAATATAAGGTTTGTTCCCATACTCCCTTACCGCTCTGCCAACCACTTCCTCGCTGTGACCCAGGCCGTAAACCGCCGCAGTATCAATCCAGTTTACACCTTTTTCCAGTGCCCTGATAATGGTATCAAGTGAATCTTGATCCTCCTGAGGCCCCCATCCCCACCTCCAGCTTCCACCAATGGCCCATGCTCCAAGTCCAATAACTGTAATATTCAAATCACTGTTGCCGAGTTGTTTGGTTTTCATAGTACACTCCGTGCTCTAAGATTAGAAGTCAGCTAAGGATAAAATAAAAAAGGATCCGGAATTATGGAAACGCAAACGACTGGTGCATCGTATTTTGATGATTTCGCCCGCTTACCATCCTCCCCAGCTTTCTCAAGTGCAAATCGGGCTCAAAGAGGACGAAATCAATTTCTGAAAATGGTAAACCGCAAGATGCTGCTCTCGGCAGAGATCATTGAAGACCTGCTTAGGCAGATGAAGAACTACCAGGCACCGGTGGTCGCAAAATGGATTACAAAAAAGAAAAACTGAAAAACAGATGATTTTCATCCTCCTGATTCAAATTCAGGATAAAGCATCATACCACCATCTATATACAATGTAGTTCCGGTCACATAGTCGGACATATCTGAGGCCAGCCAGAGAGCTGCCCGACCGATCTCATCTGGTTCTCCAATTCGCTGGTAGGGAATATGTTTTGTTAAATCCTCATAGGCCTGTGCTGTTTTCCAGGCATTTGTGTTTATATTTGTGCGGATAGCGCCTGGAGAAATCAGATTGACTCTGATCCGATGGCGGGCAACCTCCTGAGCGACACTTTTCATCAGCATGGAAATGCCACCTTTGCTGGCAGCATAATTCACATGCCCCGCCCAGGGAATGGTATCGTGCACTGAACATATACTTATTATCTTTCCAGCTGAAACAGAGACATTTGAACGAACTCCCTGAGATCTGAAAATACGAACCGCCTCACGGGCACATAAAAACTGACCGGTGAGGTTAATGGAAATCACCTTGTTCCACGAATCTAATGTCATATCCTGAAAGGCAGCATCAGCCTGAATTCCCGCATTTGACACCACAATATCCAAAAAGCCAAATTTTTCTTTTGCTTGCCTGAACATATTGATGACATCCTGCTCATTGCTCACATCTGCTCTTACATAAAAAGATTCGGCACCATACTTTGATATCTCTTCAACTACTTCTCGAGCACGATCTTCATGTCGGTTATAATTCACACATACATCGACTCCTGCTTTCCCCAGTGCTAACGCAATCGCTTTCCCGATTCCCCCGCTGCCTCCGGTCACCAGGGCTTTTTGTCCCACCAGATCGGAAAAATCGACTATCTCCGTTTTTTTCTGCCTGTTCATAACCACCTCCAAACCGATGTTCACCAGTTGATTACCCTAAAAAGGGTGCAATGCATGTGCCTGCAAGTACTCAGAAGAGCCCGCAAGACTTCCGAACAGGGAGGTTCCATACTATTTTTGATTTATAACTAAACTGGAAAAAGGTGAAAATGAATAAAAAGTGGGAAAAAGTGCTGAATGAGCGGCAAGCAGAAGCGGTCACCTTTGAGGATGGGCCATTGCTGGTTGTTGCTGGAGCTGGAAGCGGTAAAACCAGAACACTGGCCTATAGAGTTGCCCATCTGATTGAAAAAGGAGTGACACCTGAACGGATTCTGCTTCTCACCTTCACCAGACGCGCTGCAAAGGAGATGCTCAGCCGGGCTTCGGAGGCACTCTCGGGCGATGCTTCCTTGACTAACAGAGTCTGGGGAGGAACATTCCACGCCACCGCAAACAGACTCCTTCGCATTTACCACCAGGCTGCAGGCCTCTCCCCCGAGTTCACCATACTTGATCAGTCAGACGCAGAGGATATGCTTGACGTTATCCGCCATAAAAAGATCGAAGGACAGAAAAAAGGGCGCTTTCCCAGAAAAGGTACCCTTCTTGCCATCTACTCCAGAAGAATGAATTCTGGCGAAAGTCTGGACAAAATTGTCAAAGAGCAATTCCCATGGTGTGAAAAATACAAAGCTGAGCTCAAAGACATTTTCCGGCAATATGTGTCTGTAAAACAGCAGAGGAGCACTCTTGACTACGACGATCTGCTTTTCTACTGGTATCACCTGCTGGAAGATCCGAACGCCAGGGAATCCATCGAAGGTCGTTTCGAACACATTCTGGTTGATGAATATCAAGACACTAACAAACTGCAATCTGATATTCTCCTTAGAATGCGCAATAGAAACCGGAACATAATGGTAGTGGGTGATGATGCTCAGAGTATCTACAGTTTCAGATCTGCCACGGTTCGCAACATGCTTGACTTTCCAAAAACATTTCCCGGAACAACAATCATAACACTTGAACAGAATTATCGGTCGACTGAAACCATACTGGAAACCACCAACAGACTTATTTCACAATCAACAGAGCGGTTCACCAAAAATCTGTTCTCAACCAGAAAAGCACTCACCCGCCCCAGTCTTATCACCTGTACAGATGAAGAAAATGAGGCTGAGACTGTTATTGCGAAAGTACTTGAACACTACGAACAGGGTGTTGCACTTCAGAAACAGGCGGTATTATTCAGAGCCGGCTCCCATTCGGCGGCAATTGAACTTGGGTTGATGAAGAAGAATATTCCATTCCATAAATACGGGGGACTTAAATTCCTGGAGGCAGCTCACATTAAGGATTTCATTGCATTTGTAAGAATAATGGAGAACTGTCGTGATGAGATGGCCTGGTTTAGAGTACTGCAGCTCTTCGAGGGTATTGGCCCCGCCACAGCTTCCGCTGTTTACGATCATGTGGGTCAGAACAACTTTTCTCTTGAAGCCCTGGGAACTGTACCGACAACAAATGACGTGAAGCAGCATCTTCATCGATTACATAAACTGCTAAGCGGATGCATTGATGCCGAACTGAGTCCCCAACTGGATGCAGTAGCCCGGTTTTATAAACCTTTACTTGAAGAAAATCACGAAAATGCTCAGGTACGCTTCAACGATATCGAGCATATCATTCAACTCGCTTCAGGAGCAAAATCCAGAAGTCAGTTTCTGACCGATCTAATTCTAGACCCGCCAGCATCAACCAGTGATCTGGCCGGACCACCCAAAAAGGATGAGGATTTTCTCGTTCTTTCCACCATTCACAGCGCAAAAGGATGCGAATGGGATGTAGTGTATCTCATTCATGCCGCCGATGGCTGCATCCCCTCTGATATGTCTACAGAATCTGATGAACAGATCGAGGAGGAGCTCCGCCTTGCTTATGTGGCCATGACCCGAGCCAAGGATCACCTTTACGTTACCTGGCCCCTTCGGTTCTATTCTCGCCCGGGAGGTATGTCCGACCGGCATGTATACTCCCAATGCAGCCGTTTCTTTACTCCTGAAGTGATGGAAACAATGGAAAGAGTGACCCTGGAAGAGGAGATTGAAACGGATGAGAAAGCGGACTTAGGACCAATCAGCGATATAAGCAGCAAGATTAAAGAGATGTGGGATTGAAGCCACCTCGCGATGGCTTCTGTTTCTACTTTCCAAGCAGCTTTCTGGCTACTTTCTGCAACCAACCGACTTTTTTCGGTGGTGCTTTCTGCTGGACTGGTGCTGTCTTACTGACAGAAACCGGTTTGACACTGGACGTCTGTTCACGACGGGGTTTATTCTTTGCATAGGACGGCGCCTGGCTGCTCTTGCGGTTGTAATCGTGGTTGCGCTCGGAGCGATCTTTGGTATGAGGTCTCCCCTGACCGTTACCGCGCTCATTGCGCTTTGATCCGTAAGAATACTTTGAAGAGGAAGCTCTTGACGAACTGCGGGCTCCACCCCTACCGCGGGAATCCCTGTCACCACTCCGTCCATCTCTGCGGAACTTCATTCCGGCACTTGCATCCTCCACGTACAACTCCGCATCGGCATACCCCACGGGAATTTTCATATTTGTAAAGTCCTCGATAGGTTTGAGCGCGTGCACATAATCTTCACAGGCAAGAGAAATGGCCTTTCCGCTTTTCCCGGCTCTGGCAGTGCGGCCAATGCGGTGAACGTAATTTTCACAGTGTTCAGGTATATCGTAATTGACAACCAGTTCCAGATCATCGATATGAATTCCCCTTGCAGCCACATCCGTTGCCACCAGGTATTTAATTTCTCCGTTTTTTACCTGCTCCACAATGCGGGAGCGCTTTCCCTGAGGAAGATCACCGGACAAGTGTTCGCAGGGATATCCATTATGGCGCAGCCTCTCAGCCACCACCCGGGCTTCACCTTTCATATTGGTGAAGATCAGAGCATTGGAGGGGTTCTCTTTTTTCAGGATGCCCAGCAACAGACTCATCTTCTCACTGTTCGACACATGAAAAAGCTCCTGAGTGATTGCATCAACAGTTACCTTTTCAGGTGCCATTTCAATTTCGACCGGGTGATTCATGTATTCCCGGGCGATTTTTCTAACTTCACGGCTGAGAGTTGCACTGAAAAGCATGGTCTTGCGTTCACTGCAAGGAGGCAGGCTTCTAAGCATTTCAATAATATCAGGCAAAAAGCCCATATCAAAAAGCCTGTCAGCCTCGTCGATGACAAAAACTCCGATCTGACTAAAATCGATTTTACGAGATTTCTTGAAATCTAGAATTCTTCCCGGGGTCGCGATCATGAGTTCCACCCCTTTAGCCAAGTAGTTCTCCTGACGACCGTACCCTACACCGCCGTAAAAACTGCAGATGCCAAACCCGAGATTGTAACCCAGAAGATTGGCCTCTTTTTCTATCTGTACAGCCAGTTCACGAGTGGGAGCAATGACTAGAGCCTTTTTATGTCGAAGGGTGCCAGAGCGAAGCAATGCGAATATGGACACTAAAAACGCAGCTGTCTTGCCGGTCCCAGTCTGGGACTGCACAAAAACATCTTTACCTTGAAGTGTATGCTGGAGAGTTTGCGCCTGAACTGGCATGCATTCGCTGTAACCGGCGTTATCGAGCGATGCAAGTATCTGAGGATCAAGATCGAATTCGGAAAAGTTCATCAATTCTCTTTCCGCACTCAAAGAGAGTGCATGTGAAGCTTGCCTGTTTAGAGATTACAGACATATTGTCCCTGCTTGAACGGATTGCATTGTTAGGTATGAGCCTGAAGAGGGTAAAGTCTATCTCTGTACTATTTCGTTTTTTCAGCTGATTAATTTAAAAGATTCCATCGGTAAGCTGTTTCTTTAAAATACGTAATTTTCGGGAATGTAATCCGAAAAAATGATCTAATCGCTATTATTATACCAGAAATGGTGCTTAAACCATAAATTAGTGCTGTTTTGAGCACTCGAATATGCAGAAAAACTACCTAAAGAGGAAATTCGCTCTAAAAGAGATGGAGTGTGTACAATGCAAAATGTGGTATATCTCTTCGAGGGGCACGTTCCACATAAGTTCATTGTCGGTGCCCTCCATCCTTTCTGTATACTTTTTATGACTCAGAGATACCCAGTTTAACTTACTGGAAGTACCTCTGAGACGGCCCAACCTACCTGACCACACTTAGCTTCTCGCTCAGTATCACTCCCCTATCATCCCGAACAATCATCAGAAATGATCCCTGTGATTTGACCAGACTCCGCACTGACATTGTGGCACTACCGGAATACTCCCTGCTGAAAACCAGTTTTCCCTTCAAATCAAACAGTTGAACTTTTAGCTCCCGGTTCTTCAAAGCCTTTAACTCCAGTGTTCCGGCATTAAGCCTGGCATGCGGCTTATTAGAACCTGCTGCACTATTATTTTGTTTGACAATACTTATATCATCCTCTCCGGGTATACGACAGGCGATCCCCCGACCCGCAGTACTCATGTAAACCACTCCAAAGGTATTCATGTCACCAACCACAAATTCACCATTCGCCAGCCCACCATATTCATGCTGATCGTCGTTGACCCTCACCCAACTAGCGCCCTCATCGATAGACTGGAAAACTCCGATCACCCCATCAACTGTTCCGAAGATGTAAACTGCTGGGAATTCCTTTCCATCCGCAGCTTTGCCAAAACCGACAGCTTCACAGTAGGTAACCGCTTCAATACTTTTAAAAGTTGCCCCGCCATCGGTAGAGCGGGAGAGACCATTTTCCGTGAGTGGAATCCAGATATCTCCCGTTCGCCCAGGAACCAGACGGAATTTACGGAAAGAACTCATGCCCGGGGTCCCCACTTTGGAAAAGGTAACCCCTTTGTCCGAACTCTTGTACATTGCACCCTCATTTCTTATATATGCATAAAAAATGGAGGCATCTTCAGGATCACCAACCACATAGGCTCCATCAATACCACTTACCTGCGTCCATTCAGAACCGGAATAGCGCTGGACAGGATAAGAGCCGCTCACTTCATTTCCGTTCACCATCTTGGAACCCGGGGTCCAGAGCGTAACTGTTCCATCGGTGGAAATGGCCACTGAAGCTCCCTTGCGGTAATCGGCACTAATGCTCTGATACGTAGCCACGCTCCAGGTGCGTCCGGAATCACTGGAAAACTGCACAGGTGCAATCGGCACTTCTGTATAGCCGGTAGGATTAGAGCTTCGAGCATCCGCCACCTTGACAAGCTTACCTGATTTGGGTGCATAGGCCAAAGCTCTGGTGGACCCCAGGCTCACCATAGTACCATTCACATTTGTCTGGTGACGGAAAGCCGGGTACCTGGTCACATCATCATGACGAAAGCCGTCATAATCTCCAATGATGGAAATCATGGGCCCGCCCGGAATGCTGACTACTTCTTCGGGTACCACTTCCTCTATTCCGTGAGACATCACTTTCCAGACTTGGCGCTGGTCAAGTTCATCAGAACACCAGTCACAGGTCGCAGGTGTAAAAGTAAAGTCGGTTATATCTTCTGTATTGAACACCCCGTTTCCGGATGTCACCCAGACCCGTTTAGGGTTGAATGGATCCATAACAACAGAGCCGGACCAGTGAATTGAGGAATTGAACATCCAGCCTATACCATTTTCATCCATCTGTTCATGAGGAGGAGGGAACCCGCCCTCAATCCAGAAATAACGGAAGGAGGGAATCCAGCTCTCCCCACCATCGATGGAATAATAAATATTGCTCCCCCACTGGTCCTTCCAACTTCCTGAAGGCAGCTTCCAGAACTGAGGTCCCCGGTACCCTACCGAGCTCACAACTATTTCCAGCGGATTGGCGGGATTTATAGACACTCCACTGTAACAAGCGATATAGACAGAATCGGCATCATACGCGCTAGAATCAGTACTGTTATCTTGAGGATCAATAAAATTATCGGGAGAAACATCTGTCCAGGTCTGCGTCTCCACCGTATATTTAAGCACAGCTCCCCGGTTGAACCAATCCTTAATAGGACCCCACCCCTCATCCCAGGCCATAGTGTGGGGACCGGCCCCATCACCGAAAGTGATATAAAGTTCTGTACCATCAGGAGTGATCGCGATGCGTTGAGGCATCAAAGAAGGTTTGTAGCCACCGGTAGTGGCAGGCTTAATCCTGTTGGGGATAAGCGACCAGGTGACTCCCCCATCGGTGGATTGGAACACATTGTTGTCTGCACGAAGAAAACCGGCATAGAGAATTTCAGAACTGCCCGGAGAAAATGTCACAAAAGAGAACCCGGAACCGTTCCAGGTAGTATCCGATCCGGCAGCGGTGGTGAAACCATCCACATGAGACCAGGTGGTCCCGTTGTTTGTGGATTTGAAGAGTCCCTTGTTTTTGGAACCATAGAACATAACATCTGGATTATTGGGATCTATCGCCAGCGCTTCACCGTTACCACGCCCCATTCCGTTTCCATGTGCACTGAAACTGGTTACGGCAGGCCCCTTCTGGCCCTCTTTATCCCAGGTATAAATCACTTCCCAGGAACTCCCTCTGTCGCTTGAACGAAGAAAGGCTGTTCGCCCGTAATTCCAATAGGATGTCCCGCATACCATGTAAACCTTACCGGGAGTTTTAGGATCCACAGCAATGGCCTCAACCCCCAATAGCCCCCGCTCAGTCACATCCACCCAGTCCATGAGCGATATCCACGTTTTCTGGGCTTCATCCCACCGATAGGCGCCACCCACATCTGTACGGGCATAGAAAACATCGCGGTCATTGGGAGCTGCGATGATAGCTGAAACAAAACCCCCTCCACCGATTGCCACAGTACTCCATTTATAACCGGGTTCCTGAGCACCTGTTTTATTAAAAAAGCACAACAGCCCCAGACAGCACGCAACGATTAACCCTCTGTTCACAATCACCTCCCGGGAATCACCTATCATCAGCATTAAATCACAATTTCGACTCTACTTGAAATATGGACATCTTTCACAATTTAATTGATTATTGTCTCATTTGCATAAAAAAAAGTAAATTCCACTACACAATTGAGGTTATTTATAGATAAATAAGCACAAATTAATGAATTTTCAAATCAGCTATTAAAAAACTTACTACACAATAAACCACCCTGGAGGAGACCAAAGTCCAGACCAACTACACCCACCCAACAAACACTATCAGTAAGGCAGATCCCTGGAGATCAGATTGGTCGTAATACGGGCGGACTCATAAATGGTGGGAAGCCCCGATCCGGGGTGTGTACCGCCACCCACCAGATAGCAGCGGCCCACTTCTTCAAAACGGTTGTGAGGACGGAAGTAAAGCATCTGGTTAAGATTATGACCCAGATTGAAGGTGGAACCCAGAAAAAGATGATAGGAACTTTCCCAGTCTTTTGGGGTGAGAATCTTCTCCTGTACAATGTGAGAATCCAGATCGGACATGGTTGTGCGACTTTTTATTTTCTGCAACACCAGCTCTCTTAATTCCAGTGTATCACTCTCATCCCAGGCCATATCTGCTTTCAGATTTGGAACCGGGACCAGTATGTAGACTGCAGAATGACCTTGAGGAGCCAGTGTCGGATCGGAAATGCTGGCATTGCGCAGGTAAAAGGAGAAATCTTCCGGAAGACGCTTGTACTTAACAATTGACTCGATATTGGTTTTGTAATCCTTGGCGAAGATAATTTGGTGATGAGGTTCTTGGTAGAGTTTGTCTACACCCAGATAGAGCATGAAAGTGGAACAGGAGTAACGCTTTTTCAGAAGATGTTCAGGAGACCACTTCCGAATCACTCCGGGATCGAAAAGATGCCCCATTGCATATCCGAAGTCTGCCCCGATCACCACTGCATCCGCGGAAATCCTTTCCCCGCTTTCAAGCACCACCCCTCGAGCGTTGCCTTTAGTATCGATTGCCACTCTCTTTACCGGTGTGTTATAAAAGATCTGCGCCCCGTTTTCGGATGCCACCCTGGCCATGGCTTCCGAAATGGAACTCAATCCCCCCATAGTATGCAAGATCCCGTATTGATGCTCTATATAAGGAATAATGGCAAATGCCCCCGGACACTCCCAGGGTGACATTCCCAAGTACTTTGATTGGAAGGAAAAAGAAATCTTGAGCTCTTCACTTTTGAAATAGTTGCTTAAGACCGAGTACAAACTTTTGGTCAAAGACAGGTGCGGGATAGCTCTTATGAAAGGTTCAGAAAAGAAAGTAAAAATAGAGGAATACGATTTCAGTAAACAGGGGTACATTTTTTCATAGCGGACCTTTTCCCTTTTAAAAAACTTAGCAAGCCCATGCTGTTCATTCGCAAAAAGTGCATCGATTCGCTGCTGCATCAGTTCTCGATTAGTAGTCACAGCCAGTGAACCCCTTAAATAATTGAGCACATATAGAGAATCTAAATTAATGAATTTGAGGTAATCATCTGCGTTTCTGCCCGCAAGCTCGAAAACCTGCCTAAGGACAAAGGGCATCATCAGGAAAGTAGGGCCGGTATCAAAACGGTAGTCACCCAACTGAAGAGAACGGTTGCGCCCCCCCGGAGACGATTCCCTTTCAAAGAGGCTTACCTTGTAACCTCTATAAGAAAGAAGCATTGCTGCAGTCAACCCTCCCGGCCCTGCTCCGATAATGCAAACATGTTTATCGCTCATCTCATACCTCCTTAAGTATGGTATAGCAATATCATCGCCTGTTTAGGGGATGAACATTCCAAGGAGAATTTTCCATGATTCAAAAACAAAGAATCACCCTTCTTAACCAGAACCAGTTCCAGAATGGACGCTATATTCTTTACTGGATGCAGCAGTCTCAGAGGACTGATGGGAACCACGCTCTGGCCTACGCAGCACAACTTGCCAATGAAAGAAAACTTCCGCTTCTGGTTTTCTTCGGGATCACCCCTGATTTCCCGGAGGCAAATCGAAGGCATTACAGTTTCATGCTGCAGGGACTCCCGGACATTAAAAATTCCCTGTTAAACATGGGAATTCAGATGGTAGTCAGAATCTGCAGGTTGCCTAAGGAGGTCATCGAATTAGCAAACCAGGCTTGTGCGGTAATAGTAGATGCCGGCTACCTTCGAGTGCAGCGGCAATGGAGGGTGCAACTTGCCGAAAAGACCAATCGTCCGGTGATTCAGGTTGAGAGTGATATAGTTGTCCCGGTTCGGGAAACTTCAAATAAGGAAGAGAGCGGGGCACGCACTATACGCCCCAAAATATTGAAGCAACTGGCAAGCTACCTGATCCCGGTTCATATTCCTTCAATCAGAAAGGATTCTCTGGGCATAAAAAAGGAAACGTTTGATATATCTGATCCGGTTCGCATTCTCAACGCAATCCCGATTGACAACTCAGTGCGCGAAGTGACATGGATCAAAGGTGGTCAGACTGCCGCCCTCAACACACTGCGGAGTTTTATCTCTGAAAGGCTGAATGGATTTGCAGAGCTGCGGAATGATCCATCACTGAATCATCTTTCAAACCTCAGCCCCTATCTTCACTTTGGTCAAATCTCCCCTGTACATGTAGCACTCAAGGTAATGAAAACGAACTCCCCGGACAGAGATGCATTCATAGAAGAAATGGTGGTTAAGAGAGAGCTGAGCATGAACTTCGTATTTTACAACAAAAACTACGATTCCTTTTCATCGGTGCCAGCCTGGGCAAGGGCCACTTTGCAAAAACACCTGAGCGATAAAAGACCAAACATTTACAGTCTCGAAGAGCTGGAGAGTGGTGCCACCTACGATACCTACTGGAATGCCGCACAGAGGGAAATGATCCACCTCGGAAAGATGCACGGCTACATGCGCATGTACTGGGCAAAAAAGATTCTTGAATGGTCTCCTACTCCCCTTGAAGCTTACAGAAGAGCTCTTTACCTCAACAATAAATATTTCCTCGACGGCAGAGATCCCAATGGCTACACAGGAGTGGCCTGGTGCTTCGGAAAACATGATCGAGCCTGGGGGGAACGGAGCGTCTTTGGAAAAGTGAGATACATGAATCAGAAGGGGCTTAAGCGCAAATTCGACATGGACCGCTATGTGGAACTGGTAAATGATAGAATAAGAGAAGAACAGGGAAAGTTGTAGCCAGGCAGCGAACCAAACTACCGGTTTTCATCACTTAAAAAGTCTGGACCGGATTAGACTTATTAAACCAATTATTTCACCATTAAAGGGAGTTTAGTCCCAAATTGCTTGCAAGTGTTCCCTTATTGAGGTAGAATAGAAGTTCACCGCTAAAATACAGGATATCATGAAACAATCATCTCCAGCACTTCAAAAAGCAATTGATTATATACGTACCATGCTCGACAATGGTGCATGGAAACCGGGAGACAGGCTCCCAAGCATCCGAGTTCTGGCCCAATCGGCCGGAATCAGCTCAGTACCCATGTGGAAGGCTGTAAACCAGCTTGCCGGTGAGGGTACTCTTGAAGTGCTTCAGGGGAGCGGAATACGAGTAAAACCTTACCCGGAAGAGCCCAGTGGAGTTATCAGGAAAGGGTGGCTGGGTCTGCGTGACCGTATTCACAAAGATATTCTCAGCGGCATGTATCCCCCCGACTCCCTCATGCCTTCCCTTAAAGAGATGAGGGTTCATTACGGAGTAAGCTTCCAGACCTTGAAAAAAGCACTGGACAATCTGGCTGCGGGAGGAAGCATAGCGCAGAGTCTCAGGACTTATAGAGTGGTTTCCTTTTCAGCACAGAGGACAACTGCAACCATTGTTCTTCTGGGCTGGGCGAATCCATTTGTGGAAATGCAGACCAGAACCCCCTGGGGTGCCGAGTTTCTGCGAAACTGTGAAAACCTGTGCTCCCGAATGCGCATCAATCTGAAAGTTGTTCGCTACACGAAAAAAGATGGAGCAGTGGTTTACACCGACCAGAATGGAAATGAAGCATTCAAGCTTCATGATACCAGTTCTGTTCTGGGCTATCTTCTCTGGGCGGAATGTCCCGATGAGCTCTACAGACAGGTACTCTCACATACCGACAGTTTCAAAAAGCCCATCGCGGTGCTGCAGGAGGGATCACTTCTGCACCTGGAAGATTTCGCAAAACGAAACAAATTTTTAAAAGTATTCTCCATCGCCACCGGGTCCAACGCCGCTCAGAATGTAGCCATGTACCTGCTGCAGAACGGACACCGCAACATCGCTTACATCTCTCCATTTCACAAATGCGACTGGTCCAAAGCGCGGTTGCACGGTCTTCAGGAAATCTATTCCAGAAATGGCGATGATGCAAAAGTAAACGCCTACACTGTGGATTTTCTCGGCTATACTCATGAATTCAGGGAAATCATAAAACCGCCGGAATTGCTGATGAAAAAACTGCTTCCGGGGCTGGATTTTTCAAAATGGCCCAAAGCTTTTTACCGCTCAGTTGAAAAGCTGAGAATTAACCTCAACAAGCAGCTTGAATACGAGTCGGTACGAGGTTTCACCATGCCGCTGCTCAGAAAAGCAGCTGAAAACGAACAGTGCACCGCCTGGGTCTGTGCAAGTGACTATGCCGCCTCCATCGCTCTGGATTATCTGGAACAGATCGGAAAGAAAATTGCCGTGATCGGCTTTGATGATACCTTCGAAGCTTTTAAACGCGGTCTTACTTCTTACAATTTCAACATTCAAGGCCTGGTGCAGTCAATGTTGACACACATTGTAAATCCATCATCCGGAATAGCAAAGAACTCTGAAGCCTTCGAAATCGAGGGTATTCTGGTTAAACGAAGAACCACATTTAAATTATAACGGATGGAATAAACTTGGTAAATCGTCCAGTTTCGCGCTCTTATTGTGAATGACCCTTGAAGCCGATGCCCAGCTCCTGGATTACTGGTGAAATCCTTCATTTCCAAACACCACTGATCTTTGCTCCGCAGGTCTTGCAGCGACCATCCTCCATCCAGGGGCAGTCTGTCCTGTAGCCGCTTCTGTGAATTATCACCTCTCCGCAGACTGGACATACAGTATCGGATGCCCCTCCCAGATTCCCGGCATAAACATAACGCAAACCCGATTCTTCACCGATCCTTTTTGCCCTTTGTATTGTTGATGCCGGTGTGGATGGATGATCGGTCAGTTCATATTGAGGGAAAAACTTTGACACATGCCAAGGGATGTTTTTGTCGAGCTCTTCGGCAATAAATGAGGCAATCCCCCCCAGCTCCTCTTCGGAGTCGTTCTCTTCAGGGATGACAAGTGTGGTGATTTCAAGCCAAATACCAAGACTGTGAATCTTTTTTAATGACTCAAGAACCGGTGCGAGGCTGGCTTTACAAAACTTTCGGTAGTAATCGTCTGTAAAGGCCTTGAGATCTATATTACAGGCATCCAGGTAGGGACAGATCATTTCAAGAGCTTCAGCACTCATGTAGCCGTTTGATACAAACACTGTTTTAAGACCACTATCCCTGGCGATTTTCATAGTGTCAAGTGCATATTCCAAAAAAATGGTGGGCTCGGTATAGGTGAAAGAGATGCTTTTACACCCCTGCTCAAGGGCACTTGAGACGATGCTCTGTGGATCAGCACTCCTCCCCCAGTTTCCCTCGATCTCACCATGAGCATTCTGACTGATACTCCAGTTCTGACAAAAACCGCAGCGGAAATTGCAGCCGATAGTGGCAATTGAATAGGTACTGCTACCCGGAAGAAAATGAAAGAGCGGCTTTTTCTCCACAGGATCAGCATTTTCAGCAACAACTTTCCCGTAAGCATAGGTAAAAAGTGATCCGTCAATATTTTTTCTTACAGAGCAGAACCCGAACGTTCCCTCCTTTATTCGACAGTTATAGGAACACAACCTACACTGAACGTAACCATCTTCAGCCTTATCCCAAAGAAGCGCTTCCTTCATTATTACTCCCAAAACAAGAATTACTCAAGCCAATCGGTCTGTTTGCAATTAAGAACCCTGATTGCGTTTTTGGGGCAGAACTGAGTAGCCAGACTGCATTCATCCTCCAGAGACACAGGCACGCTGAACACCTTGGGAACAGCCTTCCCGCTGGGGGCAAAACCAAACAGCTCAGGGCTCAAACTGACACACATCCCACATCCTGCACACAAATCGTTTTCAATTTTTACTCTCATGGCTGAGGCTCCCGGGAAAAAATCAGTAAAAGAGCACTCCTGCAAGCCTCAGACCATTATTCAAGATACATTAAACGGCATGCATTTTGATACTGTTATATCCCTTTTCCAGCAAAGAACCACAAATTACCCTCAGGAGGTTACTCTATGTCCCTGATTAAAAAGGTCCTCGGCAGAGAAATTCTCGACTCCCGCGGAAACCCCACTGTGGAAGTGGAAATCCTTCTAGACAACGACATCAGTGTCCGAGCCGGGGTTCCTTCCGGAGCTTCAACTGGAAGCAGGGAAGCCATAGAGCTGCGCGATGGTGATAAGAAACGCTATGGAGGTAAAGGGGTTCAGAAGGCAGTTGCAAATGTTAATAATACTCTTGGTCCGGCCCTGGTTGGTAAAGACCCTTCAGAACAGGGACAGCTCGATCGCATGATGATCGCCATGGATGGAACAGAAAACAAGGAGAAGCTGGGTGCAAATGCCATTCTGGGGATTTCCATGGCCCTGGCCAAAGCTGCAGCAGCAGACAAGAGAATGCCTCTTTTCCTCTATTTGAGCGGTGGCAGATATGAACCTCTTCCAGTACCATTTTTCAATATCCTGAACGGTGGAGCCCACGCAGATACCAATGTAGACATCCAGGAATTCATGATCGCCCCCATTGGTGCTCCAAGCTTTTCGGAAGCACTCCGCTACGGGGCAGAAACCTATCATGCTCTTAAAACCGTTCTCAAAAACGAGAAACTGGCGACAGGTGTGGGTGATGAAGGTGGCTTTGCTCCAAACCTTTCCTCAAACGAATCTGCCCTGCAGCTCATTATAAAAGCCATCGAAACCGCCGGCTACACACCGGGAAAAGATATCGCCCTGGCCATGGATGCCGCAGCCAGCGAATTCTACGATAATGGTGAATATTACCTCAAAGCCGATCAGAAACGTCTTCCCAGTCAAGGGATGATAGATTTTTACCGCAATCTGCTCGACCGCTACCCTATTATCTCCATCGAAGACCCTCTTTCGGAGCACGACTGGGACGGCTGGAAAGCGCTTACCAAACAACTTGGCGACCGCGTTCAGCTGGTCGGTGATGACCTTTTTGTCACCAACTCCAAGATCCTCAAAAAGGGCATAGAGATGAAAGTCGCCAATTCCATACTTATAAAGCTAAACCAGATAGGAACCGTGAGTGAAACCATGGAGACGGTTGAACTGGCCCAGAAAGCCGGCTACAGCTGCATGTTTTCCCACCGAAGTGGAGAAACTGAAGATGCTTTCCTTGCAGACATTTCAGTGGCCGCCGGCACAGGGCAGCTTAAAACGGGAGCACCCGCCCGCTCTGAAAGAATTGCCAAATACAACCAGCTGCTTCGCATTCAGGAAGTAAGCGGTTCCAAAGCCACCTATTACCAGTTCAAACGTTAAACTGACCCGGTCGCATTGTGGCGGCCGGGAGTTTTTCCGGTTTTTCGTATTTGAAAAAAATTATCCCTACTAAAGACACGAAATCTTTAATGGACGATATATCAGTCGCCCTGCATACTTTTCATACAATATTGTCTTCAGAGGTCAAGGAGGGTAGTATGGCAGGGAAAGTAAACCCCATAGATGTGGAGCAGTTTCTGCAGAAATCGCATTTTCCGGCACAGAAGCAGGACCTGGTGCAGTTTGCAAGAAACGAGCATGCTCCGGAGCAGATAGTTAACGCCATAAGCGGAATTCCCGACCGGGAGTACAACAGTCCTCAGGAAGCGGCCAAGGAAACATTTTCCGAAAGGAAAGAGCCCGGAGGACAGATGGGCATTGACTCCTGCGACGACTGAACAAAAAGCCCGGATGTCAAATCCGGGCTTTTAATATAAGATGGCAGTATAATTGCTGTTTGTATATTTTCCCTCAGCTTAACCGATCAAAAGGAGGAGCAAAGTGGCAGGACCCCTCATGATAGTCGATGATTCTCAATCCTCTCTGACTGTTATGAAACTTGTTCTGGAAAAATCCGGCATCGAGCAGATTCAGGAATTCTCCTGCGCTCAAAGTGCACTCAACTCCATTAAAGAAGGCAATATACCAGCCTTCATAATCAGCGATTTCAGAATGCCCGTTATGAACGGCCTCGAATTTCTGGATAAAGTCTCCGAACTTTACCCCGAAATCCCGTCCCTTATCATTTCCGGCGATAAGGCTTCCGTTCTCGCACTTTCTCAAAACTATCCCGTTGTTGAAAAAGGAGAAGCAGATTTCTTCAAACAACTGGCAGACATGATCACCAATCATTTTGCCGGCTGTCGAGAGGAACTGCAGACCCCGATGCCATTACCCAGAAAGTTCAGAAGTTAAACCTGGCATTGAGGGCAGTAATATCCGGTTCTTCCTCCGAACTTTTCCGCCTGTACCGTTGAAGTACACCTGGGGCATTTTATTCCCTTCTTTCGGTTCTTGAGCATGAACATTCCGCTCAGTTCCTCACCCGACTTTCTTGAACGGGAAGCCACTGTGAGAACATACCGCATTTTGGTGTAAAGCTTTTTCATCTCCACCCCGGACAAATCTGACACACGGCGACCCGGAAAAATTCCCGCCTCATATAGTATCTGATCGCTGTATTCATTTCCCATTCCAGCCATAAGCTCCTGATCCATTAATACCACTTTTATCTCTCGATTTTTACCCTCGATAGCAGAGAAAAAATCGTTTTCAGTTATAGAAAGTGCATCGGGACCAAGCTTATGAAGAGAGATGAACTCCTGTGGTGATGACACGAGTCCCACTCTGCCGAAAAGCCTCTGATCATTAAAAGAGAGACAGGTTCCTTTGCTGAATATGAAAACAACTCTATCGTGTTTCTCTCTCTTCTCACCGGTTTCGCAAAATCTGAAAAAACCGGTCATTCCGAAGTGGAATGTCACCCAAAGCTCCCTGCCCGCTCTGACAAGCAGATATTTACCATGACGCTGGGAACCGCTGAAACTTTTTTGTTTAAGGGCGGATGAAAGCTGGGAGGCGCTTATATGATCGAGTACTTTGGAATTCAGTACCTCCACTTCGCCTATTTCCATACCCAATGACGTACTTTCAAGCGTTTTGCGAAAGCCCTCAACTTCAGGAAGTTCCGGCATGCCTCCCCCTTTGCCTAAAAACTTACAACCCTGCAAAAAGCGGACTCGTTTTGTGGTGATGAAACCAATCCTTCAAACAAGCGAATTCCATTGTTTACATATTTAAAAAATCAGCGTTGCTTTCTGTTTACTCGAAGAGAACATTGTTTTATTATTAAGATGTCACCCTTTTGCTGGATAACTTTAGGAAGGAATCCTTATGAAAAAGCTGATTGCGATTTGAGAATTCAAAAATACGAACCGAAATATGCCAGGCAGGTTGCAGATCTTTTCCAGGGCTCCGTTCACGAGACAGCCCGCAGGGATTATACGCAGGAGGAGCTCGAGGCCTGGGCTCCTACGCCTGTCAACTATAAAGCATGGTCAGAAAGACTTTCCCTTAAAAAACCATGGCTGATCATCGAAAAGGAAACTGTAACCGGGTTTGCCGAACTGGAAAGTGATGGTCATGTAGACTGCTTCTACATACACCAAAACTACCAGGGCCAGCACCTGGGCACAACGCTCATGAACCGGATTGAAGCAGAAGCTCTCGAAGCAGGCCTTAGCAGACTCTACCTCGAAGCAAGCATCACTGCCAGGCCATTTTTTGAAAAGATGGGATTTGTAACCGTCGGACCAAACCTGGTGAGAAAGGGTTCAATCACCCTTAAAAATTACCGTATGGAAAAAGTGCTCTAATCGTAACCTCAAACGAAAGGACAGACAGAGATCACTCCTGTCTGCCCGGTCATCATGTCATTTCACCACAACTTCATACACCAGAGTTTTACTATCTTTAAAGCTCATTTCCCCGGCTGCTCCTTTTACCTTCTTCAGTTTCAAAGCTTTACCTTTTTTACCATCAAGCGCCAGAGGATAGATCTCCATTTTTTTACCGCCAGTTTTCTTGAAAGTAAGGGTTCCCTCGACCTTTTGTACCAGCATTTCACCTTCACCGGGATTTACAAGCAGATTTCGAGTGGCATCGTACTGCTGTCCTTTCATCTTAGCCGGACCAGTGACAACCAGATAGAAATGCTTTGTAGATGTGAGGGCAGAAGTATCGGCAGAAACTGCAAAAACGGAGGCATGTCGATTGGATACGGTGCAGGAGAAAAGTGGAAAATCAAGAGGAACTGCCCCGATAAACCCTGCTGCCCCCTGAACTCTCGGCGCATTTACAGAGAAGTACCCTGTCTTTGTATTGTAAAGAAGTTCGCCAGTTTCTGATCGAATAATCCCGCTGTCTCTATTGAAAAATGAAGCATATTTGGCAAGATCGCTGTTTGCTTTTCCCTCAAAATTCTTAGCCACTCTGGTAATAAACGGAAGGTGATACTCTCTATCAAGGAAATCAGAATAGCTTGGAACACTTGCGACCTGTTCATCACTGATGGATTCCACAAACATACTCGGGGCAGTTTTCACATCACCTCTTAAAAATAGCGGGGCCGCCATAACCCATTGGGCCACCATCTCCGGCTGAACAGAAAGAGTGTAGTTCCTGATGCGGTCCCGACCTAAAATATGGTGATTAAAATCAAACTGCAGCATGCCATTCCACCCCTGCAGTGCTCCATAGGCAGCCATGAGCGGAACACCCTCCAGCACCTGTTCGTTGGGATAACAGTGGTTCCATTCTGTAATTATGTAAGGTTTCCCCTCCACTTTGAAATAGCTCTTCCGCTGAACCAGATTACTCCCGGCATTTTTGAGCTGCGAGCGGTTATGGAAAGGTGCTTCCAGTATTCGATTCCAGTCATCACCGATTTTCCATACCTGCGGATGATCCCAGTACTCGTTATTACAAGTAAAATCCATCAGAGAGTTGTCTTTAAGAGATGAAAGTAAAGGCAGAGGCATATTGCTTCCTGCAAGCGGGTACTTGACACCCAATTCTCTCAGATACTTGTGCATTTCCTTATAATAGGATATTTCAAGTCCGGATAAAAACTCAACACTCTCCTTAATGTCACCATCCACTGATGCCAGTTTGAGTTTGGCCCTGTCATTTGACCAGTCTACCCCGAAAACCGCCAGCGTTTTTTCCTTATTCTGAGAACTGTCCCAAAGTGCCTGCAGTTCGCTTCTGTAGGCAGGAGTAAGGATATCACCTGTAAAATGAGTGAAAATGGTGGCTTCATTGATAAACTCAGTAGCGACAATCGCAGGCTCATCCTTGTAGGCGATTTTTGTGAACTGATTGACATGGTTATACAGCTGAGTCGCAAACTCCTTCTGAAGCGCAATGATATCCTTTGAAAAGAAGCCTATCTGTTTACCGCCCAGATCCGGTGGTCGGTTCACTATACCATCTGCCTCGGTAAAGTCTCTATGCACCAGAAGATCCAGAAAAACGTAAATCCCCTTTTCCTTTAACTTGTAAACCAGATAATCCAATTGTCTCAGCGATGAATCAGCTAACGCCCGGGTGGATGGTTTATTGCCGAAGATATTCGGTGTCGACCAGACAGCATCCATGTGATGGAGGCGCAGAAGGTTACACCCCATTTTCGAGAGTCGAGAGACAAGCGAATCGATCATGGAATCGGGAGCAAAGATATCCGATGCCACCAGATTTGTCCCCCAGAACCGCACAGGCGTGCCGTCTTCAAAAACGAACTGATCTCCCTTTACTTGTAAAAAGCCGTGTTTTCCCGCCGGAGCATCGAGCAGACTGGACCAGTCCACAAAATGACTGCCGCTTGCCCTGTTGTTGACATCAATAGAGACCCATTCGCCTTCATCCATTATGCCGGAAAGTTTTCCCGACTGAAGTATCTGACCTTTTCGGCTTTTTATGACAAGTGAGATATCGTCGAAACAGGCCTTGCCAAGAGCATTTCCGAGAGCGACCTGAAGCTTCACTATGCGAGCGGCAGGATGTACCCGATAATCTCTTGTGTAAAAGGTCCAGTCGGTTGTACCCACCACCTGCCCGGCTACCGGCGGATACCCTCCCACCATGCTGCCGTTCTCATCCAGGAATTCAAATGAAATTCGGGCATTTTCCCAGCTTTCCTTACCCTGAATAACGGAATCAGTCTTTATCCACCCCGAAAGAGTGATGGTGCGGGCACTGTCCGGAAGCACAATAAGCTGTTCAGCTCCGCTCCAGGCCACTTCCTTGTTCAAAATGGAAAGTGCCGCACTCCCGCTGTGGGCTGTTTCGCCAATTTCACTCCCAAACATGTTCCACCCTGCCCCCTTGTCCTCAAAACCGGGGTTGGCGAGCTGGTTGGCACTTGAATCGGCAGTTGCACTTTCAACGGCATAGAGCGAAACTGCCAGAGATGAGATAACCAAAAAGGACCTGAAAAACTGATGCATGGGTGCTCCTTCAAAAAATCAGTACAAAATTGCCAGACAGAAGAGCTTTAGTGGAACGGGTAAACAGTTCAGTTCGCGGAAAATAGGTTCTCTAGAATTAAATCGATGCATCCAGAGTTATAATTCATGTGTTAAAGCCTGGTAGGTGGCCACCTTTATGCAGCTGCTGCTCCCCGTGGCTCCGCTTACCCCGTCCACTTTCGGACTCTGGGCTGAAAGTATCTGGTCCACTGTTGCACGGCCATCGTAACCGGGTCCGCATTCCTGTTTCACTATTTCAATACCGGTTATTTTATGGTCTGAAACAGATACCTCAAGTTCCACATGGGCCAGAAAATCTCCGAAGCTTCCCTTGTATTTACCATCAGCGACCTTCGAAAGGTCGATATCCTGCACCTTGGCAACTTCCGTACCGATAGTATTTGCCATCTGACGATAACGAAAAACAAAGAAACCAGCTGCCGCCAAAGCCAATGCGATAAGAACTACTACTGTAATTAGTACCTTCTTTAGCATCTCTATCTCCTTAGGCTTGTTTGAGATGAATTTTTCACAGGGAATCTGAAAAAACGATAATTTACCGATAAAACTATTTCATTACTCCTGAAGGGCTCTTCCCATTCATATTCAGGTTTTTGAACTGGTAACATTCCAAAAAAGTACTGAATTCGAAACGAAAATCGGCTCAGGCCATATTCCATTCCCGCATTTAAGATGAAATTGAAAGGATTCACATATTGTCGATGATCAAAATGAGAAATATAGTAGGTTTGAGTATTGAGACTGTACAGTGTATCCTGATCCACAGAGCTTAAATTGATGATATATGCAGGGTCGATGCCGGCAACAAAAGACAATGGATCGGTCAGTTTAAACTGCATTCTCAGCGGAAGAGAGATGTAGTAACCGGTATATTCAAAATTTCCCTTGAGGGTTTCCACTTTGATCGAATTATCAATATAATCCCGGTATTTTATTGTATTACTGTAATCCATATGATTTCCGAATCTGGAGAGGTTCAATCCAGTTTCAATGAAAAGATACTGATTGAGGGGGTATCTCAGAAGTCCTGAAAACTGGAATCCGGCTCTGAATTTCTGCCCCTCCCAGGAATCATACCGTTTGTTGAAGAAGAAAAAACAGTCACTGATCCCCCCAGAAATAACCAAATCTGCAACAAAAGGAGAGCTGATCTGAGAATCTGTCTCGATTTCCAGATCAGTTTGATCAACAATCTGTTGTCCAGTTGCACTTCCGACTGTAAAAGCCAGAAGGAACGCGGCCCAAAAGTGCTGTTTCATGTATCCCCAGTGGATGAATACTCTGTTTGTAAGAGGGCGATAGATCACAATATAAATTCAGTATGCAGATTCAGGCTATTCCTTAACAAAGCCTTCAAGAATGTCACCCCGGCACAGAAATAACACAGGTATTCAAAACGAAACGCCATTCTGTTTCACATTGGAACACCTACGCCCCATAAAGTTCCAATTTACATTGATTCCAGCGGAACCAGCTACTTGGCATGCTACTTGCGATTGCAGAAGGCACTAAAATTCGTTTTCAATTTTCAAATCACAAACTCTATTCAGGAGGTTCTCAGTATGAATGTTAAACCAATGGAAGACCGCATCATCCTCAAGCCCATGGAAGCACAGGAAAAGACTGCCGGCGGAATTATTATCCCCGACAACGCCAAGGAAAAGCCGCAGAAGGGTGAAGTGATCGCTGTTGGTCCCGGTAAAGTCAGTGACAAAGGACAGAGGATAGAGATGACTCTGAAGAAGGGTGACAAAGTCCTTTACGGAAAATATTCCGGCACTGAAGTGTCCATCGATGGCAGCGACTACCTTATAGTGCGTGAAAGTGACGTTCTCGCAGTTCTCTAAGCACATTATTACTGACAAAACATCTGTAAACGAGCTAAATAAAACTAAAATCAAGGAGATAATACAAAATGGCTGCAAAAATGCTGGCGTTTGAAGTTTCTGCAAGAGAGAAGCTGCTCAAGGGTGTCGATGCACTTGCCAATGCTGTAAAAGTGACCCTCGGTCCCCGCGGTCGCAACGTTGTTCTTGAAAAGAGCTGGGGAGCCCCCACTGTGACTAAAGACGGTGTCACGGTAGCAAAAGAGGTTGAACTCGAAGACAAGTTCGAGAACATGGGTGCAAAGATGGTCAAGGAAGTTGCATCAAAGACCTCAGACGTGGCTGGAGATGGAACAACAACCGCCACTGTGCTGGCTCAGGTGATCGCCCATCTGGGAATAAAGAACGTCACTGCCGGTTCAGACCCCATGGCTCTCAAGCGCGGTATCGACAAGGCTGTAAAGACAATCATCGAGCAGCTCAGAAAAGACAGCCGCCCTGTTGAAGGGAAGAAGGAAATTGCTCAGGTTGGTGCCATTTCCGCCAATAACGACTCAACCATTGGTGATCTTCTGGCCGATGCCATGGAAAAAGTTGGTAAAGACGGCGTTATCACGGTTGAGGAAGCAAAGAGCATGGATACCTCCCTTGAAGTGGTTGAGGGAATGCAGTTTGACCGCGGTTATCTCAGCCCCTACTTCGTTACAAACTCCGATAACATGGAATGTGTGCTGGATGAACCGCTCATTCTTCTTTACGACAAGAAGGTCAGCGCCATGAAGGATCTTCTCCCGCTGCTTGAGAAGGTTGTGCAGATGGGCAAAAGCCTTCTTATTATCGCAGAAGATGTGGAAGGTGAAGCGCTTGCCACTCTGGTTGTCAATAAGTTGCGTGGAACTCTGAAAATCGCCGCTGTAAAGGCTCCCGGTTTCGGTGACCGCAGAAAAGCCATGCTCGAAGACATCGCTGTACTTACCGGCGGTATCCTTATCAGTGAAGAAGCTGGTTTCAAGCTCGAAAACACCACAGTCGATTCTCTGGGTAAAGCCAAACGCATCGTTATTGACAAGGAAAACACTACCATTATTGAAGGTGCCGGTAAATCCGCCGATATCAAAGGGCGTGTCAACCAGATCCGCAGGCAGATTGAAGACACCACATCCGACTACGATCGCGAAAAGCTCCAGGAACGCCTTGCCAAGCTGGCTGGCGGTGTTGCAGTGCTTCGCATCGGTGCCGCAACGGAAATCGAAATGAAGGAAAAGAAAGCCCGTGTTGAAGATGCTCTGCATGCCACCCGCGCAGCAGTTGAGGAGGGTGTTGTGCCCGGAGGCGGTGTGGCGCTTATCCGTGCTGCAGCTGCTCTTGACAATCTCAAGCTGGAGGGCGACGAACAGATCGGTGCCGATATTATCCGTCGTGCCTGCGAAGAGCCTCTGCGCATGATCACCACTAACGCCGGTAAAGAGGCCTCAGTGGTTTGCAATGAGGTGAAAAACAGCAAAGGTTCTTACGGTTACAACGCCTACAGCGACACCTATGAGGATCTTTTCAAGGCTGGCGTTATCGACCCCACAAAGGTGACCCGTTCGGCTCTGGAGAATGCCTCTTCCATCGCAGGTCTTATTCTCACCACCGAATGCATCATCTCCGACAAGCCCGAAAAGAAGGAAAAGGGTGCAGGAGCTGGAATGCCCGGTGCCGGAATGGATGAGTATTGATCCTTGTCGTAAGTAAGTTTTTTTGAAAGCGGGACTTCGGTTCCGCTTTTTTGTTATCCCCATCACTATATCTGCATAATTTATCTTCAAGCTTACCGTTAACCACCACCTGATTCCGGAGAAATGATGAAACTTCTGCTACTCTCAGCCATAACTGCTGCTGTGACGATTTTTTCCTGCTCACCAAACGACTCCAGCAAGTGTAAAGAACCGGCAAGCAGCTGCAATGATTGTTTTCGAATTTACGATCATGAGGACAACTTCGTTTACCAGGGTTCGTTTTCCGGAAGCAGCATTCTATGGGATGGGACTGACTGCAATGGCAACAAAGTATCCTGCGGAACATACTCCATCTACGTATCAGCCTACGGGCAGGTCCAGATGTTTATGAATCTGGTTGCAAATGAGAATTCAGTTTTGAAAACGGGCCGAAGTGCTTGCGATTCCTTGAAAAACAGCTGCGAAGGTTATTATGATGAAATTATGGAATCAACGCCATTCTTTGAAGAATTGAACTGCATTTGCTGTAAGTAATCTACTCTTTAGGATTCCTGTAAAGCGCCAGCAACGTTATATCGTCATTTTGCTTTTTGGCCTGGTGCTCTGCCTGGAGTTCGCTTACAATCTTTGTAACCGCATTTTCCGCTCCCGAAAAGTCAGTCTGAAGCAACTCCACGATTCGGCAAATACCCTTGCGCAGACTGCAATCACCAAAGAATTCACTCAGGCCATCAGTGCTGATGAACAAAAGATCTCCCGGCAGAATCTCAGTCTGACCTGATTTATAGGTGATATCACTTGAAAGTCCGATCGCCGGGCCAGACCGTTTGATCATTTCGACTTCCCTATTGCTCCTTATAAGAATCGGAGGCTGATGGCCGGCATTTACATAATCAAGAACACCCGTATCGTGGTGCAAAAAAGCCAGAAAAAGCGATGTAAAATAGTTGGGCGAGTCACTTTTGCGATGATTCTTCATCATATAATCATTGATGAATGTTATCATGTCCAGAGGAGAAATCTTTTGAGTGCTTTGTAAACACTGAGAGCGGATTAAGCTTCTCACAAGAGACATAAACAGTGCTACTCCGAAATTTTTCCCGCATACATCGCCTACAACAATACAGACAGATGAATCAGATACTTGGAACATGTCGTAAAAATCACCAGCTATTTCGTTGGCAGGCATAAAACGGAACGAACACTCATAGTTTCTGATTCCCGGTAGCTCCGATGGCATGAAATCCAGCTGAATGTCACGTGCGTTTTTCATTTCCTGCTTAACCATTGCATTGTACTTCTGCTCATAAGCGTGCAGCTTCCTCAATTCTTCATTGGCCTGACGCAGCGCGGCGGACTGATAGTGAAGATTTTGAGAAATATAGAGCCCCTGAAGTGAGCTGCTCACGAGTTTTCTTAGTGCGGAAAAAATCGCTGGCCGCAGCTGCGGTGCATCCATAACCAGATACCCTATCGGGCGTTCATTGTAGTAAAGAGATTCTACCACAAAGAAATAATCGCTCTCTTCAGAGAAAGGAAAACCATGCGGTCCTCTTTTGCTATTGACAGTAAAGTTCGTTTCCGGTAATCGACTGTATCGATAGAACACTTCTTCCGTAGCTCTGGTATCATTATCGTACAGCACAATCATCAGCTTGTCTATTGGAAATCTGCAAACCCATAAGTCAAGAGTAGAAATATACCTTTGTTCATCAACACAGCTTGAAAGGTCAAAAGCCATTTCACTCAACAGATCAGATTCATTTGCAAGTGAAATGTGCTGTGTCGATTCAAAGCGCATTACAACGTTATAGACATAAGATACTGCTTTAGTAATACATTGACGCACGACATGAGGATTGTGAGATAATCCGTAGCTGTACATTTCGAGAGTATTCTGAAAGGTTTCGAGCACGGATGCAATCCAGATAGGGTTCCGGGCCCGCTTTATGCTGCTCTTCACCATCCCTTCAATCGAGTAGAGAAAACTGGAATAGTTTCCCGGTAACCCGGAAAGACCATTCATTAACAATCTGCATTCCTGATCAAATTCCAAACCCTTTACCTGAAGAAGTGGACGCAGCACAGCCTCCAAATTAGTCAAATCTGTAAGGTCAGATAAAAGATTTTCACTTGGGGACACATTAAAACCGCAACCACATGATTCGCCATTCACAAGTTGCGGCTCTGTTGACTTGATCGAGTATTCTGCAGGTCCACTCTGATCAATGATATTCAGCAGCAATTCAACAGCCTGAGCACCGAGGAGCTCAAAATCCTGATGCACGGATGTAAGTTTTGGGATGGAATTGTGCCCTTCAGGAATTCCATCAATTCCCGCTACCGCAATATCTTCCGGAACACTGATCCCATTCCCAGCCAACTCATCGAGCACCCCCAGCGCCATGAGATCATTTCCACATACAATCACATCGTAACTATGGATACCCTTTTCAATTAATTGACGAGCCGCAAATTGACCGGAAGACCGCAGAAAGTCACCTTCGAATATATCAATATTCTGGTCGGGGATGCCATAATCAGCACACACTCTCCTGAATGCATCCATCCGCTCCACACCATCGCTGTTGGAACTGGGTCCTGATATGAACGCAAATTTTCGATAACCGTGATATCCTAAAAGATGAATGGCAAGCTTTTCAATAGCTGCCATGTTATCAACCTGCACACAGGGAATGTCTCTCCTGACCTGACCGATTGTAACCAGAGGGTATTTGCTGGTTTTCTCAATGAAGCTTTGCCAGATATCATTGGAGGTAAAGTTACCCAATGAACACGAAAGCAGTATGCCGTCAGTGTATACCGGCGAAATGAGGTCGTACAGAAAATTGCGCTGCCGCTCGAAGGGGTTCACCGGGGATGTCTGCAGTGCACCACCGCAAAGATAGATGCAATTAATGTGCGATTCACGGCAGGATTTCTGAATACCAAGAAGAAGGCTATGTTGAGCAGGGCCCAACACACCCTCAATCATCACAGCAATAGTTCTTTTTCGCGCCACATTCATGTTTTCCAAAGCGTATTCCGCAAGCGAGCTTCAATTTTATTAAGGCACTAATATATATTGTCGAATCGACAGGTATTAACATAAGGGGGGACAAAAAGTGCCGGATACTACAGAAATGCCGAACGAAGAAGTTAAAGAAAAACCAAAGGAAGCACTGACAGTTGATAAAGAGGTGAACATGATAAAAGGCGGGAATTCAGCCAATACTAAAGTAAACCGGATTGCCATCCTCTGTCTTTTACTGATTGTTTCCATTGGCATGCTTCCCATAATGAAGATGTTTTTCGTACCAATTTTACTTGCAGCGGCGTTTGCCACCTTGTGCTACCCTCTTTACCTTCGTCTGCAGAAAACTTTCAAAAACCGGGCTGTCAGTTCGCTTTTCTGCTGTGTCATGCTGTTTCTATGTTGTGTAATTCCCCTTTACATAGTAATGCATCTGGTTCTTACGCAACTGATCACCTTCTACCAGTCAGCAGAACCAGTTGTCAGGGAGATCGTAACACAGGGCGCCAACAGCAGCGTAATTAAAAAACTGCAGGCGCTTCCACTGCTGCAAACTGTAAATATCTCAGCGATAAACATATCTGGTTACCTGAAGGATTTCCTCAAGGCGTTTGTTTCTGTGGGATCCGGAGCTCTTAACAAGACATCCGCCGGAGTTTTCGGCTTTGTCACTGACATACTGATTATGTTTTTCACCATGTTCTACTTCTTCATGGATGGTGAATCGTTAATAAAGCGCATCAAGTATCTCTCTCCCATACGAGACGACTACGAAGATCTTATCTTCTCCCGGTTTCTTTTAATTTCTCGAGCAACTGTTTTCGGTACTTTAATGATCGGGCTTACTCAGGGAACGCTGGGTGCTCTGGCACTCCTGCTCTTTGGAATAAAATCCTGGCTCTTATGGGGTTTTGTCATGGTGATTCTCTCACTTATTCCAATGGTCGGCGCCTGGATGGTACTGATCCCCGCCGGATGCATTCAGCTCCTCACCGGACACCCCTGGCAGGGTATCGGCATCCTGATCATAAGTACAGCAGTTATATCAAATGTGGATAACCTCTTGCGTCCAAGACTTGTGGGAAAAGGCGCCAAGCTGCATGATCTGGTAATTTTCTTTTCATCACTGGGAGGAATAGCGATTTTCGGAGTTATGGGTTTTATTGTGGGGCCGGTAATTGCGGCACTATTCTTCTCGGTTCTGGATATCTACAGCACCGAATTCCAACCCCAACTCGAACTGGCCAGCCAGACCGCAAATGACATACCAGAGGAATCAGTGGTAAACCATGAACCGGCTCATACTTGAATAATGTGAGCCGTTGGGGCTTTTGCCATTAATCACAATGGTGTAGAGCCCTTTTCCCAGTCCTCTGCTGCAATCCAAATTGAAAACTTTACCATCCTTTTGCAGATCCCACACCCCGGCCCTCTTTCCTGCCAGATTAAAAAGTGCAACCCGCGCGGGATAATCAAGCATCTCTTGAAATTCGATTCTTATCGTACCATCAGTAACAGTCTGAACCTGAAATGCAAAACCAGTTCTTTTTGCAAATGGAGCTATTAGTGTTGTGTTTGTCAGCGCATCCATGAACATTTCAAAGGGAATAGTAATACCCAAAAAACTGTCATGCACGATTTCGTTTCGCCCGTTAAGAATGTAATCTTCCGGAATTCTACAGTACATGGGATGCTCAAACAATGATGCGTAATCAATCATCTCATCAACGAATCGTAAAACGTGACGATTGTAAAGATAGCCGTAAGAGTAAGTACCAAGAGAATTGAAAAGCAAATCCTTTTTTACAATTGTAAAACGTTCACCGGAAGATAATCTGGAACCCTCAGATTTAAGTACCGTATCGACCCGGACAAGAACACTATCAGTATAGGCTTGCATCCCCGGTTCGTCAGATGTGGGTTGAGGAAAGAGGAAAAAAGTGTCAGCAGTGGCCACAAAGACATGCTTTGCATTTCGATAATGCTCAACAAGGCCTGCAATAAAATCACTCCTGTAAACAGTATCCACTGTTACCGTGTTCATAAAAATGTCAGTTACCGTCCGCACTACCCCAAGATCTGATTCGTCTGGGAGAGTATCCAATTCCACCTGAACCATCGGGAAATAACAATCGGTACTACCGCTCTTTGAAAAGCCAAGGATCAGCAGAAATGCCAATGAGACCAGTTTTATTTTCCTGCATTCCATACAGAACACCTCCCGATAAGACCCGTTAATAATCATCAAGTTTTATTATATATAATGATTTGCCAAAACAGGTTATCACTAATTGGCAATTCTGTATTCTTCAGGTTTAATCAAAATGCGACTGAGAACTGCAATCCCAGCAGGCTCGATAATTTTGAGGAATCAAGGCTTACATCACCCATTCTCGGAGGGCCGTTCTTTTCTTCTCTGCGGTAAATACCTTTAAGCAAACTTGAGTCATAATCTCCACTTTCAAGCACGTATCTACCAACCTCGTGAAGCGACCTCTTAACCGGTCCCCCGCAGTGAAAAACCCCAACTGGCTCAATCTCAAGGACTCCCATAACGGCACTCACAATATCTTCACAAAGAATACAACTTCTCCATTCATCAAAGAAGAGTGTGACCGGAAGATTTCTCCTGAACCGGCTTCGGATAAACCCTACGGCACCCTTGTCTCCCGTCACCGATTCTCCAATGGGAAGACCAAGCCGCAAAATGCAGTAGCGTTCACATTTAGCAATAGCTATTTCGGCTTTCCTGATCGTTTTTCCGGCCACACTAAGCGGATCTGGTATGCTGCTCTCGTCATAACCATTCAATGGAGCCCCCTCTCCGGAAAACACCAGATCGGAACTAAGATAGGTGATATGGCAACTCTTGCCAAAAACCTCCCCGATCACCTGTGCACCGGTGGTATTCATGGCATGTGCCCACAGAGGACGCTCTTCACAAACGTCAAGGTCACAAACCCCGGCACAGTGGATAACGTGAGTAGGATTGAACTCTTCCCTGATTTTGGTGAACAGCCCTTTATCCGTAACACAACCGCCAATCACATTTTTCCCCTGAGGTACTCTCATTTTGGGAGAACGGATTGCAAACAGCCGCTCCGGTGAAAACAACTTATTTAACGCCACAAAAACAGGCCAGCCGTGAATGGATGTGATCCCGGTGATAAGAATTCTTTTATTCTGCAGCGAAATTTGATCAGTACGTATTGCAGACTGCCGAAAAACCGCTTTCGTTTCAGATATCAATAAAAAACCACCTGAAAATGAAATCCTGTTGCACAGTATCAAAGCAGAAAATAAATCGGGAGAAGCACTTTGAACACCTCAGAAACTTCTCCCGTTCTTACTTGCAGAGTCAGAAACCGAAAGCATAGCCCCCCATGAGCTGAAAAGCATAGTTTCGGATATCCTGCCCGTCAAAAACTTCCACCGCACCCCAGCTGAATCTGAAATCAAGAACAATATCACCGGGTCCTGCTTCAATATCGAAACTCAATCCGGTGGCAAATCCCACATCGAAAACTGTGACCTCATCATTTATGTTTTCCTCAAAACCGGTCATGAACCCCAGATCCGCACCACCCGGCACATTCTCAAGTCCCTCGGTACGGGCCCGAAGCCTTAAAGCAAGCATGGGACCCGCGTAGGCACTGGGAGTGACCGGGTAGTCCAGCGGAATCATCAGCTTGAAAACAACCGGTATCGTCAGATAGTCTGCATATACCTTGAAAAGCTCTCCATTTACATCCCAGGATTTACCCCCCCTGAGGTAAAGAAGTTCCGGCTGAACTGCAAGAAAATCGGGAATGAGATCGTAGCGAACAAAGATCCCACCGGTGACAAACAGTACAAAATGGGTCTCCAGATCACTCACCGGACCACTGCCCGCCAGATCCTCCTCAAAATCTGTCAGCCCGTTACCCCAGAAATTCGACAATGATAATCCCGCCTTAAAACCGTAAATGGTTTCTGAAAAGGCTGCTGCATTTGCTAAAACCAACATCAGTACCGAAAATATCAGACTACTCTTGATCCGACTCATATTTCCCCCTTTTGAGATGCACGAACGCATGTCCGCATTTCCATCCGCAGTTCTCAATCATCAATCAAGCAATCCACTTTTATCCTTTCACATTTCCCAGGGGAGTAAACCTTGCCACCGGTCTGCTGATCCCCGCCAAACGCGTAGCCTCAATCACCTGATCTATATCTTTATAAGCACTCCCAGCCTCCTCCGCCAGCCCTGAAAAGGAAGCCGTCCGCACATAAATCCCCTGCTCCATCATACGGTGCTGAAGATCTCTTCCGCTCACCCCCTTGCGTGCCTGCCTGCGCCCCATCACTCGCCCGCTGCCATGTGCTGTTGAAAAGAAAGTGACCGCCCCGCTTGACATGCCGGTCAACAGATAGGATCCGGTCTGCATGCTGCCCCCGATAATGACCGGTTGACCTGTTTTCTGATATTTTTCAGGTAATCCCTCCATAGAAGGCCCGAAGGCACGTGTTGCCCCCTTGCGATGAACCAGCAGCTTTCTCTTTTCACCATTGATAACATGTTCCTCAAGCTTGGCGGTATTATGGGCGACATCGTACACCTGATGCATTCCAAGATCCTCTGCAGTGCGCCCGAAAACCTCCGAAAAAGCAATGCGTATCTGGTGAAGAATCATCTGTCTGTTTGCAAAAGACATATTGGCGGCACACTTCATGGCGGCAAAATAAGCCTGACCCTCCGGAGACATGAACGGTGCACACGCCAACTCCCGGTCAGGAACCGATAAATGATACTTTGACCCCATCACCCGAAGGAAACTCTGGACATAATCGGTGGCAATCTGATGCCCGAACCCGCGACTGCCGCAATGAAACATCACTGCGATCTGATTGGGAACAGTAATCCCGAATGCCTCAGCCAGCTCTCGGTTGAATACATTCTCAGGCTTCACCACCTGAATCTCCAGATAATGATTCCCCGAACCCAATGTACCCAGCTGCTGATATCCCCTCTCAACTGCGCGGGAACTGACCGCTCCAAGATCAGCCCCCGCAAGATATCCGCCCTCTTCAGTATTCTCCAGATCTTCCTCCCAGCCGTAACCGTGCCGTATGCACCAGGGAGCCCCCTCAACCACCACTTTCTCAAATTGAGACCTTGACGGCTTAAGATATCCTCTTCCCCCCACCCCGGCCGGAATGCGCACGTAAAGATGATCAACAAGCTTCTGAAGAACCGGCTTGACTTCCTCAACTGTGAGATTTGTAGTAACCAGACGCATACCGCAATTGATGTCAAAACCGATTCCCCCGGAGAAATCACCCCCTGCTCGGCATCCATGGCGGCCACCCCGCCTATGGGGAATCCGTAGCCCCAGTGCCCGTCGGGCATACAGTAGGCACTGCCCACAATGCCGGGGAGCCTGGCCACATTGGTGATCTGCTCGAAAACCCCCTCATCCATAGCCTCAACAAGAGCCGAAGTGGCCACAATCCGCGCCGGCACCAGCATACCCTCTTTATAGGATACCGGAATCTCGTAAAGAGTGTCGGTTAGCTTTGTCAAATGAGGTTTCATACCGTGCCTGTGTTCATCTTCCTTCGTAATTTACAAATCTGCTACATTCTAGTAATTCATATCATCAGAAGCCCGTTCTTCAACTCTCTTACCCCTCTGGTGTGACGGGCGGCATATTCGGCATTGTTGTAATATGTCCAGTTGTTAACCTTACCGGTTAGCGTCACAATGCCATTTTCGACCTGAACAGTCACATAGCGGGTATCGGCAGCCTGCATCCGCTCAAGAGCCATTCTCACATCATCGGCAATTCTGCGATCCTCCGGAACATCGGTGAGCACCACCTCAAGCTTGTTCTGAACCACAACGGCAGGCCCCGCATGAGCCGCAATTGAATCCACCTTCTCCTTTTTCCAGTAGGCGTCGACCGAGCCCGTAAGGGTCACGATCCCCCCGTCAACTGAAAAATCTATGGTGGAATCATCTATCTCAGGATCGGATTTGAGAGCAGTGTGCAAAATTGCAGCAATCACCTCATCAATGCGCTTCTCACCATGCACGATTCTCAATTTGTTATCAACCGATTTGACACCGGCAACACTCTTCACCGCCAGTTCCGCAGCCTTGATCTGAAGAAGCGATCTTACCTCCCCGTGAAGCACCACTCTGCCTTCTGAAATCTCCGGAATTATCTCCGCCCTCTCCAAGCGCGCATCCCAATCGAGCTGCTCCATAACTAAGCGCATCAACTCCTCGTCTGTCATCTTCTACTCCCTTCTCCATCAACAACGGTCAGTACTATGGCTCCACCACGATTTGATTGTGTATCCCCCGCACTCCCAGTAGATGCACCACTTTCTCTTCAATGCAGGTCTTGACCGCCCGGGAAAAAACCGACCCGCTGAGCACCACCACCCCGTTTTCAACTGTCACATCCACAGATTCAATCGGCACGGAACCATCACTACCCAAAATATCGGTTATCCTCAGTGCAAGTGCCCTGTCGGGAATGGATCCGGTAGGCACCACGGATACCACGTTCACCACCTGAGACACACCCCGCAACTGGGCAAGAAGATCATCGATGTAAAGCTTTTGACTGTAGGCCGGTACAGATCCACCTACAGTCACTACCCCCTCAATCACCTCCACCTCCACATGGGTGGTTTCGATTGATGAACTGGACTTTAGAGCATCGGTGACCCGTTTTTTAAGCTGTGAATCGCTGGGAGTGCGCGGTCCCGCAGGTTTTATAACTTTAAGCGTGTTTTCGACATCGCTTACCCGGGCCACATGCCACACATCCTGCTCGGCAGCCCTGGAAACGCTCACACTGGGAACAGTCCCCGAAAGTCGAACCCGCCCTCCGGATACTTCCACATCGATGCGGGACGCATCCACCCGATCATCCCAGAAAAGGTGATCAAGCACGCTTTTTTTCAGTTCCTCCTCGGGAAGCATAATGACCTCCTGTCAGGCCACGTTACGCGGTTGCGAAGGGGAAAGCGGATTCTGCGGTTCCTGCCCGAAAAGCTCCCGGTACTCGCCTGGAAGCTGCTCCAGAATTTTATCGACAAGTCCGTTGGTGACCGCCTCCCCAACAACCTTCATAACCGCCCTGGAACGGGTCACCGCTTCGGGATAACCCACATCTGCCCGGGCCGCCACCCTGTTATAGTACTCTTCGAGGTTGAAATGGGTGAAATGGTGCCGTTCGGAAAGAAAGCCCTTGAGCTCAGAGGGAAGCTGGGCTCCCAAACTCTTTACATCTGCATCTTCAAGCCGCTCGCCTAACGTGGCCAGACTCGCCTCCACAGCTCTTTCGGTGTCGTGAAGTGTTTCAATCCTGGCTTCAAGTCTTACTCTCTTTAAGAAATCGACATATACCATAATGCCCGCTCCTTTACGGTTTTAAACCCCGCCTTACCCCAGTTAGCAAGTGCGAACGGCATGCCACTGTCTGCCAAAAGCTAAAACGCACCAGCCGACAGATGAAACCGCCCGGAAAAATCCTCCGCCTGAATTCCGTAATCCACCCTCAGCGCCACAAAGGGAAGCCTCAGAATCAACCCCGGCCCGAACGCCCACTTCACATCTGTCAAATCGACACTGGATGCATCCCGCCAGGCTGCCCCTCCGTCTACAAACAAAGCTCCCTGAAAATACCAGAACAGGGGTATCCGCAGCTCAAGAGGCGTAAACACCATTAACGCTCCAGCCCCCCTCACGTTCCCCAGCTCATCCCGAGGCATCACCTCCTCCTCACTGTAGCCCCTCAACGCAGGAATGAAACCGAAACCAATCCTGAACCGCTGCGACTCCGGAAGAAGCCCGGCATCCTCCCCGTATCCCCGCCCGAACGCTCCCTGAAATGCACTCACAGCTGTCATGTTCCCAAAAAAAGGATAGTAAAACTGACCTCCCCCCATCAGCCGATAAAACTGACTGGTCTGAGGAAGAAAAGGACCGGCAACTTCAAGCCGCAGCTCTGAAAACGTACCCCGGGTCCTCAGAAAACCGGCCCGATTATCATACTGAATACCCGTCCCCAGAAGAAAAGTGTTTTTCTGCATATTCTGTGGAAAAAGAGGAGTGGAGTCCTCCGCTTTGAAATCATTCACCAGCTCCGCTCTGGCCTGCACGCTCCAGAAAAGAGATTCCCTTAACGGGGAAGAAAGCTGAAAACTTCCCCCGTAGAAATTCCCCGAATAGGAATCTTCTGTGCGCCGCTCATAAAAGAGCTCTGTTGTGGCGCTGAGCGGTAATTCAAGAAAATGAGGGTACTGATAGGCAAGCGTAAGCCCCTTCTCCACCGATGACAACCGTCCCTGAAGAGAGATGCTGTTTCCCAATCCGAACAGATTTCTGTAAAGCAGCTTCGCTTGACCATACCACCCCTGAAACGCTCCATACCCTCCCCCAAGCTGCACCGCAGCCATGTCCCCCTCCTGCACGATTACCAATACAGGCACCATGGCCGTGTCACCGTAACCACCCTGGACAGTGTCAAGCGGTTCAATGTAGACAGAACTGAAAAGTTCCGTTCCGTTAAGTTTACTTACAGATCGGGAAATCTTTTCCGGAGTGAGCACCTCCCCCTTCTCAAAGTATAGCTCACGCTCAACCACCTCCTGCTGCACCTTTTCAAGTCCGGTAACCACTAACTCCCCCGCCTCCACCACCGGACCTTCATCTATATAGTAAATGACCGACCCCTCCGCCGAATCTCTGTTGAGGGTTATGGAAAAGAGCACATTTGAAAAGAGATATCCTCTGTTTCTGAGGGTATCGAGGATTATAAGTCTCCCCAGCTCCACCAGGGATGAATCCAGAGCATCTCCGGAAGAAACCCTGACAAGCGATCGGTAGAAACTGTCGGAAAACACCTCATTTCCTCTGAATTGAATAGTATCAATAGAAAAACGAGGACCTTCAGCCACAAAAAATATGACACTGGCTCTCCCCTCCTCACCTTCCTGCCGCAATGATGCCGCGGCAAGGATATTGTAGTAGCCGCTTCTGCGGTAAAAAGCCTCCAGCGCCTCTCTGTCTGACACCACCTGCTCAAAAGAAACCCGCACAGGGGAAAGAAAGCCGGAAGGTCTGATCTTTATAATCTGCTGCAGGTCATCTTTACTGAAAACCTGGTTGCCGGAAAAGCTCACAACGCCTATATCCCACAGCTGAGCGAAACAAAGCGGAACCCAGAAGAGGAAAATCAGTGCGGGTCTGAAGTTTATCATAAGGATTATCTCCTTCAGAAGTGGTAAGTGCAAAGAGCGGGCCTCAAAAGTCGACAGAAGGGAGCGGCATGAGGATTGCATGATCAATTCAAACGGATAAGCGGAAGTGCCCAAGAGCACTAGATCATACACACAAAAGGAGGGGCCCATGTCAGCACTCAAAACCGGATTGGCAGTTGCAATTCCCGTGGCCGTGGCCGGAACGGCAGGTCTGGTCATCAAGAAAATGACCGAGCACGATGGCAAAGTTACCGAAGAGGTCAAAAAAGCCGCTAAGGATTCAGTTCACGAAATGGAAAACGCGGTCTCCGAATTCCGCAACAACCTGGAGGGCAAGTCGGCAAACCAGCTCGATAAGAACATCGACAATATCGTCGAAAACACCAAAAACCGCATCGACAGAATCGCCGCTCAGCTTAAAAACAAACTGCGGGTTGAGCAGATGAAGGCCAAAGCACGGGCATAGTCTAAAGAGTCACCCGCCTGATTCCCGCAGGCGGGTGATCTGCTTCAGGTGTCGTTAACTCAATAACTTATAGCTGCGGGCACGGCTTTTGCGCCCTTGTGAGAGAGGCCTGCACGGTACACGGCAGGCCCTTTCAGAGGAATTGCCCGTGAGCGAGGAAAGAAAAAACCGCGATGAGGAGAACCGGCAGCAGCAGCCTCATCCAGAAGAGCCCCAGCAACAGCCTCAAGAGCCTGTCGCCCGGTCACAGCAGGAGCAGTCAGCCCAGCAAACAGTCCCCGGCCCAGCGACCGACAGACTCAGCCGCAGACTTCTGCTGGTTCTGCTTGCCATAAGCATCGCCGTTTCCGTTCCCATACTGCTTGTCCCCTTCATCGTTCCACTGGTGCTTGCGCTCACGTTCACCACCATTCTCTACCCTGTTTACAAGCGCCTCTTGCGGCTCTTTCGCTACCACCGCAAGACCACATCTGCCATCTGCATTCTACTCTTTCTCCTCCTGCTTCTCATTCCAAGCTTCATCCTTATCGATCTGGTGGTAGGAGAGGCAGTCGACCTGTATGTCACCATTGAGCCGGTGGTACGCGATCTGATCGATAAGGGGAGCGAAAGCGAAATAGTGCAATATCTGCAAAGATCGGTCATCTTCAGACTGTTCCGTCTCTCCGAAGTTAACTGGGGGCAGGTGCTTGAACAGGTCGCAAGAAGCGCATCGGGAATCGTAACCACCATCATTAACCGAACCTCAGCGGGTGTATTCGGCCTTATTCTCAACCTCTTTATAATGCTTTTCACCATGTTCTACTTCTTTGTAGATGGCCCCAACATCCTTGATCGCCTTAGAAACCTTCTGCCCATGCGCCGGGAATACGAAGACATGATTATCGATCGGTTCACCCTTATAAGTCGCGCAACCGTAAACGCCACCCTCTTTATCGGGCTGGCCCAGGGTGCGGTTGGAGGGCTCACGCTGTTCATCTTCGGAATAGACACCTGGCTTCTGTGGGGTTTTATCATGGTGATCCTCTCGGTCATTCCGCTTGTGGGTCCCTGGATCGTGCTCATACCTGCAGCAATCATCCAGATCATTCTGGGAAATGTCTGGGCAGGAGTAGGCATAGTACTTTCAAGCACCCTTATTGTGTCAAGTCTCGACAATCTGATCCGGCCGCGAGTTGTGGGAGCGGGTGCTCGAATTCACGATCTGCTTATCTTCTTTGCCACTCTGGGAGGGCTGAGTTATTTCGGGGTGATGGGCTTTATCATTGGACCGGCGCTGGCGGCTTTTGTCATCTCCATTCTCGATATCTACAGTAAAGAGTACCGGTCACAGATAGAGGCGGCGAATACAAAATGAGAAAAACAGCAGAAAACAGTATCCGACTGATGAAAATTGTGCTCTGGGAACTGCAGGAGTTCTACCTTTTGTGCTTCAACGGGCTCATGGGCATTGTACGCAAACCCTTCTACTATAAAGATCTCATCGAACAGATGGACTATTCTGGAACGGGGACATTTGTCATTAACAGCATGGTGATGCTCTTTATCGGCATGGCCCTCACACTGCAAATATCCGCTGAATTCGCCGTACTCGGTTTACAGATGTACACGGGGCGGGTTGTGGGCATTTCGGTCATTTCAGAAATCGGACCGGTTGCCACGGGGCTAGTCTTTGCCGGTAGAGCCGGTTCGGGTATGGCCTCTGAAATCGGCTCAATGATGCTTCGCCACCAGGTCGACACCTTGCGGGTTTTTGGAATTGATCCCATCCGAAAGCTGGTCACCCCCCGCATCATCGGCTCACTGCTCATGCTCCCCGTGCTCACTGTTCTGGGAGATTTCATCGCCCTTGCAGGTGGCTACTACATAAACTCTTTTGTAAACAACCAAAGCGGAGCCATATACTGGGATTCCATCCGCATCGTGCTTGAGCCACGCTATATCATGGCCGGATCAATAAAGCCCGTTGTTTTCGGACTTGTCATAGCGGCTGTTAGCTGTTACACCGGGTTTGCGACCCGGGGAGGAGCCATGGGGCTCAAGAGCGCCACCACAAGAGCTTTTGTACTGTCAACCATACTCATAATAATCAGCGATTTTCTCATCACCAAGCTGATACTTCTTCTGTTCGGGTATACCGTATGATTGAATTCAAAAATGTCACTTTTCGCAGAGGCGAACGCACAATACTCGAAAATGTCAACTTTCATATTCGATCCGATGAGCGCGTGGCCATCATGGGTGGAAGTGGCGAAGGGAAAACAACTATCCTCAAGCTGATTATGAGGCTTATCACCCCTGATGAGGGTTCCATTATTATCGACAATGTAGACATCACACACAAGAAGGAAGGCGAACTGATGGAGATGCGAAAGAAATTCAGTATCGTTTTCCAGGATGGAGCGCTGTTCGATTCCATGAATGTGAAGGAGAACGTGGCATTTTACCTTCGGGAGCATACGAAAATGAGTGAAATTGCCATTAATAACAAAGTCGCGGAACTTCTCAAAGTGGTGGCCATGGAAAACACCGAAAAGCTCATGCCCGAGGAGCTCAGCGGGGGGATGCTGCGCCGGGTTGCCATCGCCCGGTCACTTGCTGCTCGGGAGCCGCAGATGTTTTTCTATGATGAGCCCACAAGCGATCTTGACCCAATGAGTGCCGAGAAGATTCGCCAGCTCATCCTGTCCCTTGCCCGTGAGGGGCATGGGTTTATCATGGTGACACACGAAATCCCCGACGCACTCAAGACCGCCGGGAGGTTTATGTTTCTCAAGGGCGGAAGTATCCGTTTTGACGGAAATAAAAGAGAGTTTCTAAATGCGACCGATCCGGAACTGACGGAGTTTCTTAGTCACTGGAAAGAGTAGTACTGTCCTCTTTCACAACGCAGGGATTGCGAGGCCGGTATGTATGAAATAAAACGTAAACTTATGTGGTCAACGCTCAAGGCAGGGATAGTCATCACGGCGGGCCTGGTGCTTTTCTTTTTCACCATCTTTTACTCCGGAAACATAAGCGGTGTGTTCTTCCCTAAAAAGCCGCTTCTGGTCGAGTTCAGGAATATAAGCGGACTGCGCCCCGGGGCTCCTGTTTGGCTTTACGGGATAGAAGTCGGCAAAGTGGAGTCGATTCAGCTGGTGGATTCAGGTACGATAATAAAGGCCGATATTCTGAGCAAGTATTTCCATATAATAAGGCTCGATGCCAAAGTGCATATCATGACTATGGGGCTTTTGGGAGACAAGTATCTTGAGATTTATCCCGGGGATCCTGATGCCCCGCCACTTCTGCCGGGGGGTAAAATCGAGGGTAAGGAGTCCATAGGGTTTGAGCAGATTATGGAGTCATTCTCCTCTTCCCTCGTTCAGATAGAGCACCTTACGCGCAGCATCGACAAAATAGTAACCGACTTCCAGTCAAGCGAGGGTACCGTTGGCAAACTCATGAACGATCCTGAACTTTACAACAGTATGCTCTCTGCCACAACGGAACTGACATCGCTTCTGGATCAGATTCAGAATTCAAAGGGATCTTTTTCTAAAATGATGAACGATCCAACACTATATAACAATTTGACCAGCGCAACGAAGAAGTTTGACAATATAGTCACAAAGATAGACAGCGGTGACGGGCTGGCTGCTTCCATGGTGGGCGATCCGAAGATGGCCGCCGATGTCAATGAGGTGATGCGGACCCTCAAAGAAACATCCGAGATGTTCAGCAAAACGGCACAAAGCATGGATTCGCTCCTGACTGATGTCAAGAGCAACCCGAAAAAGTATTTTGATTTTTCAATTTTTTAGTTTTGACCGACGCTGTCAAGATGATCGTGAATGCAGTGGATCAGCTTTTCGTAGGAGCTGTTGTCTTTGTTGAAAACCGGGACTCCCTGGGAGGAAGAGATGTGCGGTTCTGCGGTGAGGATCATCCCATAGAGGTGGGAATTTATGCGGCTGGCCCGTTCAAGCAGCTCGAGACCGTTAATGCCTGGCATGTTGTAGTCTGAGATCACCACGGCCGGTGCACCGTCGCTGAAACTTTCCAGTGCCCTTACCGGATCGGTGAAGGTTTCGATATTGGTGAATCCCGCATCCTCCAGAAAGCAGCGGGTGAAGTCCACTACGAATTCCTGATCATCGATAACCACAATGCGTTCCTGCATAGCCGCAAGCCCTCCGGGTTTTCCGAGGCGAAAGGTGTAAATGTGAATGGGAGTTACTATCCTCAAGAAGAATATGATAGATGACAATGTCGGGTGTCAAATTTATTTCGGAGAAGAGAAAGGGGAATAGTTGTTTTTTGATTGATGATTGATGATTGATAATTAATGAGAATCGGATCCTTAAGTGATACGGCCCCGTTTCGCTTATGTTGCTCCGTTCCGTTCATACTGAGCGTAGGTCCGTCGGAGTCAAAGGGAATTGTTGATTTTTGATTGATGATTGATAATTAATGAGAATCGGATCATTAAAGTGATACGGCCCCGTTTCGCTTATGTTGCTCCGTTCTGTTCATACTGAGCGTAGGTCCGCCGGAGTCGAAGTATTCTGTCTTATTAACGGCGAAGACGCCTCATCTATCACCAGCGGCATCCCTCGCATTGGTCCACCCTCAAAGATAGGCATCAGAGTGTATCAATCACGAATTTTGTGATATGCGTTTGCCGCATAGAACAAAACTAGAAGTAGGTGGTAGTAGTGTGAATGGGCAAAATGGGTTCATTTTGGCTCAAATTAAGGAAGCGGGACCCCAAACTCCTTAGCGTTCAC
>JAEZKC010000016.1 GCA_023436205.1 Fibrobacterota bacterium | reverse complement strand
GCGCAGGACTGTGCAGAGTGATCTCCGCTTAAGAGTAGTAAGTGTGGTTTGCAAAAAACGTGCCGATTTCTCAGCGGTAGGGATTGCTCAGGCAGAGAACTCCACGTTCCATGGCAAACCACAAATTCCCACTTGCATCCATATTCATCTGGAACACCTGAGCTGCGGGGATGCCGATGGCGTTGGGATCGGTTACCCAATCTTCACCATTGAATCTCAGCAGACCAGTTTCGGTTCCAAACCAGGTTCTGCGGGTATCATCCATTATTGAGGTGATGCCCGGCTGTATCTCCAGATATGTTTTCCATTCTGTTCCGGTATAGCAGTTTACATCCTTTTCACCCACTGCTGCCCAGATCTTGTTTTTGCTGTCCACTGCCAGAGCATGTGTGCTGTTCCAGCTGAGGCCGCTTTTCATATTGTGTGTGGTCCACTTTGTACCATCGAAGGAGCTGATGCCTTTGTCGGTACCAAGCCAGACTGTACCTTTGTTGTCGATCACCGCAGTCTGAACATTGTTGGAAACAAGTCCCTGAGCGGTAGTATACACTTTCCAGGCACCACCGGTGAACTGAGCAGCACCATTGGATGTTCCCACCCATACATCGCCGCCCCGGGTTGCAACGCAGGTGGCATTGTTGTCTGGTAAACCGTTTTCAGAAGTGTAACTGGTGAAATCATTGCCGCTGCGCACTGCAACTCCGGCCGGAGTCGCGAACCACACCTTGCCAGACCCATCCTGCGCCATTCCTTTCACTCCCGCAGAGGGAATAGTCCCCAGCTTGGAATACTGCTGGTAATTTTTGGACTTCATTGGCTGGGCAAAAACCATTTCATCGGTGGCGTACCAAAGCATGTCTTTGGCCAGGACGAATGCCTTAACTGGAGCATTGGATGCAAATAGCTTCCACTCATTTGGTTTTTCATAGTTGACAGAGTCTGCTTTAACTTCCTGTTCGGCATGAACAGAAACCAGAGCTCCAAGAAGCAGTACGGGCACGAGTCGCTTTAACATTTGAGCCTCCCAGCTAAAGTACACCATATTTGAAACACAACTAATTCTCCAGGTTTATTCCCAGATCTTTGAAAAAATAAGAAGAAGTCACTCATTTTGCAACAGCTTGATTCACATAATATTACCACGTTTGCATCAAGGAGCGATCGTGCTTTGAACCTTGGGGATCACCACATTCTGGGGATTGTATGCATGATTTGCTCTTTGGCTGAGAGATTTGTACGTCCAGTAATTCCCCAGAACTTTTTTGACATATCCCCGGGTTTCCGTAAAACCGATGTCCTCCACGAAAAGATCACTGTCGAGGTCTTTGCCTCTTTCATACCACTTTCTGGCATTATGTGGCCCGGCATTATAGCTTGCCAGAACGAGAACCAGATTTCCGTCGAAGTCATCCAGAAGTTCTTTAAGGTAATAAGAGCCGTAACGGATGTTGAAAGCGAAACTGTAGAGAGAGTCAGTTGAGAAATCATCCTTTAGTTTGCCGCTTATAGCCTTTCCAGTATAGGGCATAATCTGCATAAGACCGACTGCACCTGCTGGCGAAACAATCTGTGGATCGAATATGCTTTCCTGTCGGATCACCGCACAGATTAGCAGGGGATCGACTGCGAATCGGGCAGCATTCGTCAGAACGGTACGGGAGAAAAAGTCAGGGTACAATAGTGTCTGCACGTCATAAGGCACTTGGCTACGGTTCTCGACGGGAATTCGCCAGGATAACCTGCGTCCCACCCTGAAGGCCAAAGCGGGATCACCAGCCATGGCATAAGCGGAAGCCAGATCAAACTGGAGAAGGAGATTACCGTAATAATTGGTCTCAAAGTCTTCCAGAAAACATTCGGCTTCTTTGGCAAGACCAACAGACAGCAGCGCCGCTCCCCTGAAAAGACTAACACTGTCATTTGCAGAGATGGCCTTTTTTGAGGATGGACTGATAGAGTCCAGCCAGGTGCGGGTGTACTGCATATTTGTAGTCGAATCATAATCAACCCAAATCTGCCCGGTAGTGTCTCCCATCATCTGGCGGGCGCGATGAGCATAGTAGTCGGTGGGATCAAGTTTTGAAAGCACACTCCAGGTGCTGCACGCATTTTCTTTCCTCCCCAGCGCAAGCAGGCATTTCCCTTGCCAGAACATGGACGCGGCGGAAAAGTAGGATTCAGGATATTTTTTCTGAAAAGCAGAAAGGTAGGCCAGAGATGAATCGTACTCCCCGCGCCGATAATAGCATAAGGCATGGCGCAGATGTGATTCTTCGGTCCTCTTTCCCTTTGATGAGAAAAGCTTTCTGTAAACTGATGCTGCTGATTTGAAGTGGTTTCTCTCTTCGTGCTGCCAAGCCCTCAACCAGAGAATTTCCTGGGATTTAGGGTGAGAGGGGAATACCTGAATGTGACGGTCATACCATTTGTTGGCCTGATCGCCATTGCCCAGTTTTCGGTAGGCACGGGCGATTTGCATGAGCACTTCAGATTCCGGAGAAAACTCTTTTTCATACTTCTTATATAACGCTATGGCCTGTTGAAAGTGGCCAAGGTCATACTCAATGTCGGCAGCGAGCATCAAGGACCGGCGAGCCGGTACAGCCGTGCTGAAATCGGTTCGTTTCTGAGCGGAAGATAGAAGCTTGTCGGCTGTGGCATTATCTCGGCAACGATGTGACTTCTGAGCGAGTGAGAAGAGAAATGATGTGGAAACGGTTGTATCGGTTTCTCTTTTCTGAAATAGATTCTTTATTATTGGACATGCTTCTCTGGCGGATAAGTGAGACAGGTGCAGCTCGAGAACGGAATCGGCTGCAGCCATCTGGCCCATGGCAATCAGAGAATCGCACAGAGACTCGAGTTCAGAGGGTTTTATTGGACGTTGCTTCGAAGCCCACTTCTGGTATTCATTGAGCCATGAACCGTTTTGGGGAATTTCCGCTCCTTTTTTCTCGAGTTCATGGATTTTCTGGAAAAGCATTTTTTTATAGGAATAGGGCAGAGTGTAGCCCAAGGCTGAGCCATAGGCAAGAACGGCCCATTTATTTTCATTGAGCTCTGAATTCAGATCACCAATCTGTTCATAAGCCAGCGGAGCCAGGGTACTGCTTTGTTTTGTGACTTTTCCCAGAGCGGCAAGTGCTTCAGAGCGGTTTTTCAAGCGGGCGTTTATGGTACCCAGTTTAAAAAGCTGGTGAAGAGTGTCGGAGTAAAGAGAGTCTTTTTTAACCGCTTCGAGCGCCAGTTCAGGCCTGCCATTCCAGAGAAGTGCCGTACCTCGGAAGTTTACGGGGACCGGCAGAGCAGGTGATATCGCAGCTGATGCGGAGCATAGCATCGCAAAAACGAGAGCTGTACCTGTCCAACGGAGCATGTTCATTTTCTTATCCGCAACACTCATCAGTATCGCACCTTCCTAAGTCTAAGACGCTTTATGCTGTCAGTTTCAGATACAGAGCGCCGGAGGCAAATTATTGGTAAACTCGATTCCAGGAGGCCTGGCCTGTTTGGCCGACAAGAGCAGGTGATCGAGGTTTTCAATAAAATTGGTTAATGGCAGCTCTCAGGTTCAAGAATTTACCTGTGTCTTTTGGATCGGGATTTATATTATTTATTCCTTTCGCTCGCTTCCTTCACTGGCTTTCCCTCACAAATCTGTCTAACTGTGCCACTCAGGCAGGAGATGATGTTATGAAGAGAAGAACACTGTTTGTACTGTTCGCGGCTGCTTGCGTTGCTTTCTTTTCTTGCAAAGGATCCGCTAAACAGGAAGAACAAAAGGCTTTTAATCAGGTGGCGCCTCCGGATACGCTCGTTGCAGCCTTTTACAATGTGGAGAATCTGTTTGATTTTCACCTGGATGGATCTGAATATAATGAATATCGCCCCGGCAGTCAGGGATGGACCGAGGAGATGTACCGTTTGAAGCTGGATCAGACTGCAATGGTCATTGCCGCATTAAATGCCGATGTGGTCGGGTTGTGTGAAGTGGAAAATAGCCGTGTGGTTGATGAACTGAGAGAAGTGCTTGAAAAACAGAACTGCCGCTATCCATACAGCGTTTCGGCACCAGTCAAAGGATCTGCAATTACTGTGGCCATGCTTTCCCGCTATAAAATAGAAAGCAGCTGGTTCCATGAAGTCAATCGGACTCGTCCCATCCTCGAGGCGGTTCTGTATAAAGGCAAGGACCAGATCCGGTTCTTCGTCAATCATTGGCCATCAAAAATGCATCCGGAATCTGCAAGAATGGAAGCCGCTCATGTTCTTCGTTCAAGGCTCGACAGCCTGCCACCCGGAACTGATTATGTGATCATGGGTGATCTTAACTCCAACTATGATGAAAGTGCATCCTTTACATCTGCAGGCTTTGATGACACCCGGGGGAAAACCGGGATAAATCAGGTGCTCAAAACGACATTGAACGAATCCGGTCGCATGCCAATCCGACATGTGTTACAAGGTGATCTCATGACATGCCCTGATTGTCATTACAATCTGTGGATGGATCTTCCCGAAGACAGGCGCATGAGCTATGTGCACAGGGGCAGCAAACAAACACTTGATAATATGCTTGTGCCGAATGCATTGTTTGACAGTTGCGGTTTTGCATATCTTGACAATTCATTCGAGATAATTACCTGTGAAGGTAAACTGCTGAGGGATGGAGTTCCTTTCAGGTGGCAGATGAGATTTGCCGGAGAGAAACGGTTTCATACCGGGGAGGGATTTTCTGATCACCTTCCCGTCAGAGCCAGATTTGTACGAAAACCATATCAGTCTTCTGGTGTGCGAAATGAAGATGCTGATATGACAACTAACTATGGAGATTTCGAGAGCGGCTGTGATGGTTGGATCTCAACAGAAAGTGCATTTGGCGTTTACAGGGATTCGAGCTTGTCAAAAAAAGGCCGGTACAGCCTTCACATAAGGGGGATTCATCAGAAATCAAACAAGACTGCAGCCCGTCTCAGCTTGAGGGAAACTGAGGGAAAAGCAAAGCTTGTGTTTGATGCAAGGGGGAAAGGGAAAATAAGCATACGAGTCCGCCGAGCGGCGGAGAATCCCTGGGTTTACTTTAACGCACCCGATTTTTCCGGTACTAAAAGTGCAAAGTACCAACTCTGGCAAAGGGGAGATTGGAAGCAGCTTGAGATTCCACTGGCATCTTTAAAAGGCAGAACAGAGAACCTGGAGGTGGAGATTCGCGCTGGAAAAGCTGAAGAGCTTTCTCTCTGGATTGATGGAGTTCATCTGGAGTGAGCTAGCGACTATAACCAAAAAGTGTGTCAAAACACTCACTGGTCCGCTTACGAATGAGTTCCTCCCATTGATCAAGGGATACCTCACTGCGCAACTCTTTGGGAACCGGGCTGTTCTGTGATTCATACTCGTCCTCCTGCTCGGCAAATAAAAGCGAGCCTCTGGAGGAATAAAGAAAAAGAGTGTCGTTGGAACCACGCTGGAACACAAAATAGCCCTTTATTACGGAACCAGTATCGGTGGAAGTCTGATTGAATGCTTTTATGCGTCCGTTGGTCAGGTAATACCAGGTGTTTGAACGCCAGTCGAGGTCATCAGTTTCAAGCCGCTCAGCCATGGGGGACATCAGCAGGTAATCTTCCAAGGTTTGAAACAGACTTGAGCTATCGTTGAAGCAGATCACACTCTTGCTGCAGTTAAGATAGTCTACATTGGACATGACTGCACCAACCATTTGAAATGATACCGACTTGCTTCTGGAATTACGTGAACACCCGGTAAACAGCACTGATGTACAGAGTATTGTGAGTAGAAGTTTTTTCATATTTTGTGTTTCCATAAAGAGTGTCATGATTTATTAACAGATAAAATTATATCATGCTTTACCACCGTGAACGGAAAAAATCGGAAGCCCCCGGTGAGAGATTCTCACCATCCGGGGGCAAGGAAAAATCCCCAGTGCCATCCGAAATCAGGTCTCTGGAAGGGGTAGGCATAATAGAACTGCATCACCAGCAGACCGAAAAAGTTTATTCTCGCTCCGCCACCGGCACTGAAGACCGGAATACGGTCGGTGGTGTTGTGTGTGTCCCATTTCAGTTCTGGCAAATCGCCAGCGCTCCAGGCAACCCCTCCATCAAAGAACGCCACCAGATCTGTAGGCAGGTAGGGAAAGTTGATCAATCCGAACTGTTCGGTTCCAAGAAGCGGCAGTCGCAGCTCCAGATTCATGATACCTATGCGGGATCCCAGAAGCCGGTTAAACTCCGGACAGCCGGAATAGTTATCATCATCGGAGCAGCCGCTGAGATTGTAGGTGATTGCACTGTAACCTCTGACAAATGTTTCGTATCCCAGAAACAGAGGCGAAATCTGATCACTCTGCGAGTCACCCAGATAGCGTCCGTAGTGCATGAGCCGGGCGGCCAGAGTAACGGGATTCAGAAACAGGTATTGACGGTAATCAGCCAGAGCCGATACATAATAGAGCGATCCCGCAGTGGGTTCCAGTTCAAATCTGTAGCGCCTTCCGCTTACTGGTGCGGTGAATCCGAAGAAGGAGAAATCCCCCACATAGGCCATGCTTCCCCTGAAAAGATTCAAAGAGGGGGGCTCGTTTACAGTCGATTCGTTTCGATCGGTGATTCTGCCGCTGTCGACCCGAATGTCTTCGGAGTAGTAATCGTAGCTGTAGCGGGTGAATCCGGCGGAAAACTCAAATCGTCTGTTGGTTGTAAGCGGATATTCCAGAAAACCGGTTACAGAGTTCTCGAAAATTCTCTTGTCGATGAGGGTGTAGATTTCACTCTCCCCTTCTGTTCTTAGCTGTATGCCGCTTGAGTAATAGGGCACCCGCTCCAGAGACAGCCCCCAGTTCAACCGGTGTTTACGGTTAACATAGAGCCCCTGAGCACCCACATCTTTAAGACTTCCGTTTATCTGGGCACTGAGCCCCATTATGTGATCTCCCAGAAGATCACTGAAAAGAAATGATGCTCCTCCTCCAACTCCCACTCCGGAGCGGCTGGCAGCGACTCCCGCGAACAGCTCTCCCACATAAAGAAGCCTCAGCTTCGGGTGGTAATCGTTTACGGAAAACTCTGTGGTGTCGGGAAGACCCGAAACGGGGTTCTGAAGGTATTTGTCAACAGACATGGTTACATCGGGAGAGGGGGCCGGGCGCAGGCTCACTACCCGGTTGTAAACAGTGCTGTCTGCAGTGAATGGAGTCCCCTCAAGCTCGGACTGCACAAATCCTCTGATTAAATACATCCCTCTATTGAAAACGCTGAAAGCCATCTCTCCGGAAGATGATGCCAGGGACATTGCCGGTGATAACTCGCTCAGCCCGGAAATGCCGGTGGCGATTTTTGAGACACGGTAAAATTGTCCATCTTCGAAAGAGTAACGATAGATGTCGCTCACTCCATCCGGGTCTGCCACCATGAACAGACTTTTGCCATCAGGGGAGTACTGCGGATTAATATGCTTTGCCCAGGGGGCTATTGACAGTAACCGGATGCTGCCTGTAGACATGTCATAAATGCCTATCTGCATGGGCCCGAATTGAAGTGAATCGATGTTTGTTTCGGGACCGCGGTCGGTGACAAATGCAATGGAGGAACCGTCGTGCGACCAGGCAGGCTGGATTTCAGCGTAGCGGCCCCGGGTCAGTTTGCGTACAGACTGATTGGTGAAGTCGTAAAGGAAAAGATCTCCCACACCTCCGTAGCTTCCGGCCACCGCAAGATATTTCCCGTCTGGTGACCAGGAAAGCCCGGTGATCTCGCTTACACTGTCGAGGTGAATAAGCATTTCCATATCACCCCGTGATGAATTGACAATTCCTATTTCGTTGCGACCTTCTCGGAAGACCACAAAAGCCAGTTTTGAACCATCCGGGGACCAGGCTCCCGAGGAATTGATGAAGCGCAACGCGTCGAAATGATCGTTTCCCTGAGAAGATACCAGTTTACGAATGATTTTACCGGACCGGGCATCGGCCAGAAAAAGGTCGATGCTGAAAATGTCGCGGGTGGACATAAAGGCAATGCGCGACCCGTCGGGACTTATCGAGGGCGCCAGGTTCATCTCCCCCTCGCCAATGATTTCGTGGCCGGTTTCGGCGGGAAGAGAACGACCGTCCAGTGTGGGCCCGAAGTGATCTTTGATCATACGGTTGTATCTGGTGGAAACCGAATCGACTGTGGAACCCAGAATTCTCCGGTAACCGGCGTACCAACCGTGGCGAAGCACTCCGTTAAAGAGGGTAAGCACCGCCCGATCACCGTATTGCCCTGTCATGTAAGCCCAGATGGAATGCCCGAAACGGTAGGGGAAATAGCGATAGGAACTGCCCACATCCATAAATGAGGGAGTATCCCCATGTAAAACTGCATCCCGCATCCACATGGCGGTGAGAGCATGTTCTGACCCTAGCGATAGGTATTCGGACATGCCCTCGATAAACCAGAGCGGTATCTCCGCCGCTCCGTAAAGGCCTCCTTCGCTTGATCGCAGGATCTGATAGTGGTAGGCATGCACCAACTCGTGGCCCAGGACATGGTTGTCTTCAGAATAAATTCCGGTGAGGGGGACCACTACCCGGTTCATGAGGCCTTCGGTCACTCCTCCGGTGGACTGGGAGATTTCGTTTTCGATGGCGTTGGTTTGCTGGAAATCTGCATGATTAGAATAGAGAATTATGGGCTGATTGTCTGGAAGTGACCTTTCGAAAAGCTTGCTGAACCGGGAATTCCAGCGCTCAAGCATGCGGGTGGCATCTCTTGCAGCCTCCTCTTCCAGGGGATAATAGTGCACTCTGAGATTGTCGCTCTGGAGTACTTTGAAATCGAATGTTTCATACTGCACTTTGTTTCTGCCGAAATACTGGGCTGAGGTCTGCAGCGCAAGCATGCTGACAAAGGCAAGTGTCAATAGTACGGGTCTATTCATCGTTTCCCGTCCTTTGAAAAAGCGGCTCCGGTTGTGGCGCGCCCACCTGGCGGCCTCTGCTACTAGTTCAGATCAAACCACATGCCATGGGTTCCTTTCAATGGCATAGCCTTTGCCCTCCTCTTGATTATAGCGCACAAACCGCAAACGTGAACCGAAGCTCTTAACATATTATAAAGGTCCCAGTCATGAAAAAACACTTCTTTATTTTCTTTGCCGCCCTGGGAATTGGTTTCGGGGGTTTTCACTGTAACTCCACTTCAACTGGCGGTGATGGCAATTCAGACAGCGCCGAATACGCCTATGCCTGGCAATTCCTCGATATCTATTTTTATTTCAGAGATCGCCTCCCCCAGGACCCCTTCTCCTTTGCCACTCCGGTGCAGCTCTACGAAAGTGTCAACGAACCTTATACTGTCTACTACCCGCCCGACCAAACTCGCGACATGCTCAATAACCTAACCACCTCCACTGGCGGGTTGGGAATACGCATAGATTCCGTAAGGTCCGGGTACCTCATAGTAGATGTAATTCCTAACACTCCAGCTCAGGAGGCCGGACTACAGAAGGGTGATACAATCATAACTGTAAACGGAAATGATGTGGAAGGGCTGTCTCCTGCTGAAATGAGAAATCTGTTGAGCGGAAATATCGGAGATCAGAAAAACCTGGTGGTTAAGCGTGGCGAACAGCGTCTTGACATCAGCGCCACCATTCAATCTTTTCTTGCTCCTTCTGTCTTTACCGATAGTCTCGACAGTGCCATTGCCTATATTTACATAAGTTCCTTCTTCAACGAAACGGCTGTCCCCGGAGGCACCTCTCAGGAGTTCAGTGCGGCTCTTCAGAAAACCGCCTGGGCCCAGCAGACCATAATTGATCTGCGAGACAATCCCGGTGGTGAAATAAATCAGGCCATACAGGTCATAAGTGAATTTCTCCCCCCTGATACCCCGATCGTCAAAGTGGAAGAAAGGGTCCTGTTGCCTCCGGATTCCGGTTTAACGGTCGATACTACCTGGTATTCGATCGAAGGGTATTCCCGGGCTGTCAATCGAAGCTTTATCCTGCTTACCAACCAGAATACTGCCAGTGCTGCAGAAATAATGGTTGCAAGTCTGCGTGCAAACAGGCCTGAAATCACCACCGTTGGGACCACTACTTACGGCAAGGCTCGTGGTCAGGCGGTTTCCTTCACACCCGACTCGGGGCTGGCGGTGGTTACCTTTGCTCTTCTTACTCCTTTGAGTGGAGAAACCTACGATGAAGTGGGTATAATGCCTCAGGTAGATATCCAACCCGGACAGAATGCCCTCGATGTGGGGCTTGCGCTTGCCCGGGAACGCTTGGCCCGTTCTCTTGTGACCGTGGCAGATCACCCCGGGTACAAGAATGTGGGATTATTGCTGTCCATGTACTCTTTAAAGAACAGAGAGGCGCTAGCATATAGATTTTTAGGGAATTCCCGATGAATGCTTTTCTCTTTTCCAGAGCTGCGCGTCTTTCCAGGAAACTGGCCGCCCCTTTCCGACTGAGTGCGCTGGCAGCCCGGGTGATCGGGTTTTCCAAGCCTCCCGGTAACGAACCGGGCCTGCTTATGATCCAAATCGATGGATTAGCCAGGCCTCAGCTCGAACAGGCTATCCGTAAAAGGAAAATGCCCTTCTTAGCCGGCCTCATATCAAACGGGAAGTTCTCTCTTCGTTCTCATTATTCGGGGTTGCCTTCAAGTACCCCCGGAGTACAGGGGGAAATCTTTTACGGGGTGCGGTGCGCTGTACCATCCTTTGGCTTTGTCAACCACACAACCGGTGAAAGCAGTAGCATGCTTTCGGCCAAAGCCGTACTGGCAGTTCAGAGAAGGCTCGAACGTGAAAACGTCAGCTTGCTTGAGGGCGGAAGCGCTTATTCCGATATTTACAATGGAGGCACCGAAAAATCCGGTTTCTGTTCACCCGATTTCGGATTAGGCCCATATCTTCATCCGTTTAACCCCGTTCTTGTTTCTCTTCTGGTCCTTATTCATGCATACACGATTCTCAGAACTGCTGTACTTTTATGTATGGAGCTGGTGCTTGCAATAAGGGATTTCGCCAAAGGTATCATTGCGCGGGAGAACTTCTGGATGGAGGTCAGGTTTATTCCTGCGCGGGTGGGAATCTGCGTCATCCTGCGGGAGCTAATCACCTCAAATGTAGCAATCGATCTTTCCCGGGGCTTACCTGTGGTGCACTGTAATTTTCTTGGTTACGATGAACAGGCGCACCGGCGTGGTCCCTCTTCCGCTTTCGCACACTGGACCCTCAAGGGAATCGATGATGCTGTCAAGAGAGTGTATATGGCCGCTTCCAGGTCTAATCGTCGGAACTACCGTATACTGATCTATTCCGATCACGGGCAGGAGAAAACCCTTTCCTATCCAGACCTTTACGGTGGCACTGTGCAGAAAGTGGTCGGTAATTTTTTGCGTGAACAGGGAATCTGCAATGGAAATCATTCTCAAGAGCTGTCAGTTCCCCATAATCATAAAAATTCATCATTTTTTTCCCAGCTCTCATCCCGATATCATGCCTTCTCTCATGTCACACGCCCTCGAGTAGTGGCGGTAGGGCCGGTGGGTCATGTTTACCTGCCTGGTAAAATAAGCGATAGTGAGATGGATCGCATCGGAGCTCTGATGGTGAGCAGGTGTGGCATTCCCCTGGTGTTTCGAAAGCTGGGTAATAACAGGGTTAAGGGGTGGAATAAAAAGGGCGATTTTATTCTCCCCCGCGATGCACTTAAGGTGTTCGGTTCCGATCATCCCTTTTTAGAGAGTGTTGCTGAAGATTGGGTGACACTGGTTCATCATGATGATTCAGGAGATTTTGTGATAAACGGCTGGGATCCTGATAATCCACCTCTTAGCTTTCCCCGGGAAAACGGGGCGCACGCCGGACCCGGCAAGGAGGAAACTCACGGGTTTGTACTCCTGCCTAAAGACTGCCGGGTGAATACTGCAAGAGGTTATCTGCGGCCAATGGACCTCAGAAAGGCAGCCTATAACCTCCTTGAGAAAAACTACTGCTGATTCGCTGTTCCATTCACGGCCTCACAGCAGGCCTGAACACCTTGCCCTGAATGGATCTCTGAACTCATGAAGTGGCTTTCCACATGGAAGGGAATTTCTCCTTTCCACTGTACGGTGCACCCCATACTCTGAATGTGTGGTAAAGGAGGGTCCTTCGATTGGAGAGCATCTTGAAGGGCTGCTCTCAGAGAAGACCCGGTGACCGGAAGCCCGTTTCCAGGGCGGCTGTCGTCCATTTGGCCATGGTAAACAAGTCGTGCGTTGCGATTGAAGATGAAAAAATCGGGAAGGTATACCACGCCAAAGGATTTGGCGACTTCCTGTGTTCCGTCGAAAAGATAGGGGAAGGTATAGCCGTAGAGGCGGCTTTCCTCCTTCATCATTACCGGCGCATCCAAGGGGGAGCGTCTTATATCGTTGGGGTTGATAGCTACCACTTTGACCCCTTTAAACTGAAATTCCCGGGCAAGCTTTACAAGCACCTCCCGCAGATGCTTCACGTAGGGGCTGTGGTTGCACATGAACACCACCAGAGTCGCCGGAGCAGCTGCGAGGTGATCTCTGGCAATGATGGTACCGTCTACATCCGGAAGCCAGAAATCGGGCAATTCACTTCCCAGGGGAAGAATCTTCGAAGTTGTGAAGATCATAAGTCACCCCCTGATTGTAAGTCTTTGATTTTTAAACTATATACTGGATATTTCCGCAAAGACCGTGCCCTGCCGGGGGTGCCAGAACGGGCTGGTACGCAGAAGAGATGCTGCGCAGACTAATGTAAGATCTTTTTAAGTACCGAGCGTACCTCCTCCTCAGCGGCATCGCTTATCACCACAGATTTTCCCGGAAGAGCGGGAACTACAAAGCGCAGTTTGCCTCCGGCCACTTTCTTATCAGAAAACATCGCGGTGTAAACTTTATCTATATCAGGTCTGGATGGAAGTGCCGGTAAAGGAAGCCCGGTCAAAATCTCATCGTAAACTTCCCGGCTCGCCTGAGGGACGGTTCCTTTTACCTTTCCGAGTTCAATAGCGCACTTTATTCCCCAGAGCACTCCCTCACCATGAAGCAGCCCCTCAAAACCATAAAACTGTTCAAGGCTGTGTCCGAAGGTATGACCGAAATTGAGCAGTGCTCTCATGCCGGATTCTTTCTCGTCCTGTTCAACTACGGACACCTTTACTTCGATGCTTCTCTTAATCGCTTCAAGCAGGGTTTCCGGTTCTGAGGAGAGAATAGCATCTTTTTTGGCATTTATAAAAGAGAACATTTCTTTTCCGCCGATGAAAGCATTTTTAAACACTTCGGCATACCCGGAAACGAATTCACGATTGGGGAGTGTGGAAAGAAAATCAGTGTCGATCCACACAAGTGAGGGCTGGTGGAAGGCACCGATCAGATTTTTACCCAATGGATGATCAACAGCTGTTTTGCCTCCGACACTGGAATCAACCATGGACAGAAGGGTCGTCGGAACCTGAACGTAGTCTACCCCTCGTAGAAAACAGGCTGCCGCAAAGCCGGTCATGTCACCTACCACTCCGCCTCCGAAAGCGATCACGTAGCTGGTGCGGTCCAACCGGTTTGAAATGAGGCTGTCAAGAATGCCGCTCCAGGTGGAAATCGTCTTGTACTTCTCGCCGTCGGGGACCACATGCACCACGCAGTTCAGTTCCGCTTTGAGTTGTTCAATATACGCTGAGTAGATTTTTTCCAGAGTAGTATTGGTGACCAAGGCACAGCGTTTTCCGGAAAATCTGTTTTTCAGGTATGATGGAAGAGTGGAAGAATTGTTTCTGTCCAGAATTATGGGGTATGACCGGGAACCGAGATTTACTGTTATTTCCATCTGTTATTAGCCTCAAGAAATGAAGGTGACAAGGTTTCAAAATAAAAACTGGATAACCTGGATGGGGAGATTAGTTGAGTGAAGAGCCTTAATTATCGAGGCAGTGTTCCTATATTGCTGATTATTTCATATCCTTAGGACTACGGGATCTGAATTGTGGCATTCTTCACTGTATAGTTTTGTTTACGATCGAAATGAACTGAAACAGAATTAGAGGTACACCCAAATTTCATCAGCTGATCATTCGGATTGCATGTAATCTATTAAACGATCACCTCTATGTCTGCTCCCAACCTTCTGAAGTCCTCTACAAAAGTAGGGTAGGTGACTTCCGCTGCTTCTGCAGTGTCAATGACTGTCTCTCCCTGGGCATTCATTCCGGCCAGAGCCAGTGCCATCACTACCCGGTGATCATCATGTCCATCAACGTGAGCACCTTTGAGCTTTCCACCCTTCACCACCATGCCATCGGGCAGTTCCTCCACTTCTATTCCCATTTTGCCGAGTTCCTGCGCCATCACCTTGATGCGGTCGGTTTCCTTAATTCTGGCCTGGGCAACATTGGTGAAAACTGTTTCCCCCGATGCCACTGCTGCGGCTATCGAAAGAGCCGGAAGTGCATCCGGCATGCTGTTAAGGTCAATTATCTGCCCTGACAGTTCACCGCCACTCACTCTTACTGAAGCTTCCTCGTGGCAAATCTGAGCGCCCATCGACTGCAGGACGGGGAAAATGCCCTTGTCACCCTGAGGGTCGCTGAAGTCAAGGCCGACAAGCTCGATCTGTGTATCTGCCATCGAAGCGGCTACCGCACTGAAGGTGGCAGATGAAAAGTCGGCCGGTACGATCATGTCAAAAGAACTGTAACTCTGTCCGCCGGTTATCTGGTATGAGGTGAGTTCCCTTGAGTACTCGATCTCTATTCCCTGTTTGGCAAGCCACCAGAGAGTTATTTCGATGTAAGGCTGCTCATGGATATTGAAAACATTGATATGCGTGTCACCCTGTGCCAGCGGGCAGGCAAAAAGCAGGCTTGACACAAATTGGGAGGAAATGCCGTCCACTGAAACTTTCCCGCCTCTTATCGGACCCTGGATAGTAAAGGGAAGATCCTGGGAGGTACTCTCGTAGGATACTGTGGCTCCAAGCACTGAAAGAGCGCTCAGGAGCGGCTTGACCGGTCGTGTGCGGAGAGACTTGTCACCATCAAAACGTCTTTTACGATTCCCTAGTGCTGCAGCGGAAGAGAACAGGTTAAGGCCTGTTCCGGAGTTGCCCATGTCGATGGAATCTGCCCCCTCGATAAAGCTGCCTCCCACTCCTTTGACAATGAGCTCATCGTCCCGTACATCGATCTGCGCACCAAGCGATTTGGCAGCACCCAGTGCACTTGCACCATCTCCCTTGAGCAGAGGTCGCTTGATAACTGAAACGCCCTGGGCAAGTGTACTGACCAGAAGCGCCCGGATGGTGTGAGATTTCGAGGGTGGAATGGCGATGCTGCCACTGAGCTTTGAGGGACGGACAATCCACTTCATTAGAGTTCCTTATCTTTTATCAACAAACGATTGAAGTTGTTCCATGTCAAAAAGTGAAGCATTTACTTCTTTTCCTGTCCAGTATCGGAACGATTCCAGCCCCTGGAAGAGAAGCATGGGAAGCCCGTTCTGAGTTCTGCAGCCGGCCTGAGCCGCTTCTTCTAGAATGCGGGTAACCCGGGGGTTGTAAATAGCATCGAATACTGTCATTTCATTGTGGAAAAAACGGGGTTCCACAGGACTCTGGTCTATATGCGGATGCATCCCCACGCTGGTACAGTTCACCAGAAGTGAACAGCGTTTGAAATACGGAATAGATTCCTCGCTGTTCAGTTTGCAGAAATCAACAGCCACACTGCCTCTGCTTTTAAGATCTCGAGTCAGTGCCTGTGCTTTCTCTTCAGATCGGGCGGCAATGGTGAGGCTTGCGCATTTCTTGTCCAAAAGCAGAGCGGCACCCAAGGTTTTTGCTGTTCCGCCGTTGCCCAGAATGATCACATGGTCATTCTTCAATACATGTCCCGCATACTCCAATGCCTTGTAGAAACCGATCGGATCGGTAGTCGTTCCGCAGAGCCTGCCATCCCTTATGTAAAGTGTATTTACCGTTCCGGTGGCCGCACTCAGTTCAGAAATCTCATCGCAGTAGTGAAGCGCAGCCTTTTTATGAGGAATGGTGACATTGGCACCTGCCATGCTGGAGCGCACAGTATAGATGGCACTTTGGAGATTTTGCGAAAGGACATCCAGAGCAATATATACGTAAGGTAAACCGAGTGATCTGAATGCGTGATTATGGATCTGAGGTGATAAAGAGTGTGCGACAGGGTGTCCCAGCAGGCAAACAGTTTTTGTGTGACCCGCTATTGTAGAATCCATTTTCAGGATACCTGATCCCCCAGGAACGCCTTCACCCTGTTTCTTCCGCTGTTTTTTGCTCTGTAAAGGGCCACGTCAGCTTCCCCGATCATGTCCTGAGGTGTGGCGATGTCGGCGCGGTAGGCTGTTACCCCCAGACTTGCTGAAAGTCTGCCGGTGGGAAGTGCCTGTTCATTGACGAATCTGTAATCAAAAATAGCCTGACGGATGTTTTCGGCTGTTTTAAGCCCAAGGTTCAGAGATTGAGAAGGAAGCAGAATTGAAAACTCCTCGCCACCGTAGCGGCAGACCGTGTCATCCTGGGAACAGACTGCGTGAAGGATTCTAACCGTTTCAATGAGGGCGATGTCACCCTGAATATGTCCGTTAAGGTCGTTAAAAAGTTTGAAATGGTCAAGGTCAAGCATGATTAAAGAGAACACTTTGCCTGTATTGCGCGCCAGAGCGAAAAGCTTCTTGAACTCGTCCTCGAAAAAGTGACGGTTATAGGCCTTGGTGAGATCATCGGTTATGGCTCGGCTCGCAGTATCCATGTACTCATGAACATCCACAATCTTGGGAGTCGTGAGGCGCTTTTTGATATTGGTATAGTAATCCAGCGTGGCCACGTGAATTCCCACATTACGGTCAAGCTTCTCACTCATGGTGTACTTGTGTTTGAGAATCTCACGCCAGTCCCGCTTAGCTTCGTCTTCGGGAAGACGGATCTGGATTATGGCAAAAATGAGGTCGCGGTAGTAGGTTCCCGGTTTTTTGCCGATTGACTCCAGAGAATATTCATCGTTCTGGATATGATCCACCAGGTCGCCGCTGACTATTTCAATAAACTTCTGATCGGTGAGCTTCTTGAGATTGGATATATCTTCAATATTCAGATTAGTGTCCTCAAGATCCATGAGGTCCATCTGATCTTCAGCTTCGTGGGTGTTGTTATCTTCCATTGGCGTCACACTCATGTCGCCATCCTTTAAAGCGGTAAAAATGCTGGTTTGATGGCACTACCCGGGTCGATTTCAACCCAGTTTACAAAATAATTACTGCCCACAGAGATATTCGGACTGTGTGTCCGAAATATTGGCTCTCAATAGAGTCCACTCTTATTATTCCAGGCTTTCGCTTATCTCGAAATCCTCTTTCCAGGGCTCCAGTTCCTGTATGCGGCTGGACTGTTTGAGCTTTTTCAAGGCTTTGATCTCAATCTGGCGCACTCTTTCGTTGGTCAGCTTGAGTTTGGCTCCAATCTCTCCCAACGTTTTGATACGACCGTCATCCAGACCGAATCTCATGATCACCGTTTTGCGCTCCTTGGGATCGAGAGAATTTAAAACCTTGGTAATATGCTCTCTGAGGTTATCAAGTGATAAGCGGCTGAACGGGTCCTCGCTGCGGGTGTCTTCTATGTATTCCCCGATAGTGGTTCCGTCATCATTGCCTATCTCCATATCCAGTGATATAGGGTTTGCCGCACACTCAAGCGCCAGCTCCACTTTCTCCACCGGAACTTTCAGCGAATCCGCAATCTGTTCGACTGTGGGCTGGGTTCCGTTCTGAAGACTGTATTTTCTGCTGAACCGTTCTATTTTGGTGACCAGATCAAAGGTGTTTGCGGGCAGATGAATGGTCTTTGATTTTTCATGTATTGCTCTGGTTATGGCCTGACGAACCCACCATATTGCATAGGTGGAAAATTTGTAGCCCTTGCGGTAATCGAAATTGTCAACTGCAGTGATGAGACCTTTATTGCCCTCCTGAATGAGATCGCTTATCTCCATGCCCCTGTGCACATAGCGTTTGGCAATGCTAACAACAAGACGAACATTGGCTTCTATGATGCAGCATTTCGCCTGATTGCGCATCTCTTCCCAGTAGGAGAAGTTCTCAAGGAGGTAGGTGAGATTCTTCTCTTCCAGAAAGGTCTTGAACCGTTTGAGAATATCTCTTGTCTGTCGGGAATTCAATCTGAGCTGCTGGCATTTTTCGATGCACTGATCTTCAATGTCGCAGATTTTCTGCTTGAATTCATCATCGCTGGAATCACCCTGGATATCTCTCATTTTCCGGACTTCAGCATCCAGTTTGCGTAACTGCTCCAGCGTCTCAAAGAATTTTTCCCTAAGCTCTTCGATTTTGACCGGATCCTTGATCAGGTCTTCCTCAATCCTCAGAGCATCACTCACTTCGATGTGGTTTTCTTTAAGCTGCTCACCGATCCGGTAAATGGAATCGATTATTGATGGCTCTCTGAACGCCATATCCAGCAGTCTGTACTGGGCAAAGCGCATAAGAATGGCGTGCTGGACCTCCTGGCCACGGCTCATGAGTGGAACCTTCCCCAGGCTGTTGAGGTATAGCCAGGTGGGGTCGCTGTAGTGCATGACCCGGTCAGGACGGGTGTTGCCCTTGCGCGGCTTGGGAGCACTTGCCTGTACGGCGGTATCCTTAATATTCACTCCCAGAGCCTCAAGTTTTTCATGAACCGTTCTGAGTTTTTCCTCGCTGTCGCAGAGATTCGCGATCTGCTCTTCGGAAACTGATCCCTGGGCCAAGGCCATCTTTTTTAAACGATTAACGGTTTTTTCAATGTCGGTCACCAACGCTCACTTACTTCCTTCTTCAATGTTCCATTCCCGAGATTTCTTACGGCGGGCTCGTCTGAACCTACTTACGAACTATAATGATACATCATGGAGCACCTCTCCCGCAAAAAAATGCACTCCCTGTACTTTCCAAATGTTCTTTATTTCAGATCTTCAATCCTAAAATCATCAATCATCATTCAACAATTTACTTTTGTAGTCTTTTCGCTTCACCTTGTAATCAAACATGCTCCATAGCATATCTGGAATCAGAACCACGCCAATGGGAATGACCTGGAACTCTTTTTTGGCCACACTCCCCGCCACACACCAGCCAAGTGCACCCACTGCCAAAGACGCCATTATGGTGCCTTTGGTGGGACTCTTACATTTGATCTGCTGGTAACCCGGGAGCAGAAGGCTTGATATCTGATCTCCGTTTCTGGACACATTCCCCATGTCGGATTTAATTCCGCTCTGCATGTTCTGTTTCCAGGGATTGTTCTTCTGGGCCTCAAGCTCTATGTCGTAGCTGCTCATTCCACCTCTGCGTTTTGAAAGCCACCTTTCTTCAGTCAACGACAGGTCTTCCCAGGGCTTGTTCACGTATTCGGTTATATCCACCCCGATCTTAAGCAGCTCCTCCACTTTTTCAATGGGGATATTGTTATCAGTGATAAGTTTCCACTCGGTCTGGGAAAGGCCATACTTTTCCCATGGCCACTCTTCGGCCAGGCAGATGCTCGTCAGGGACAGGATTAGAAAAAAAATCAGACGTTTCATGCCACAGGTCCTTTCAAAATTGTATATGGACCAAAATAATTAGTGAAAAGGCTCAAGGTGAAGAGAATGCCTGAAGAGCATGCATGCTGATTCACTTAAATCCCGCTTTTTTCCGGTACGGAAAACCTCACTTCTGAACCGAACTGAGTTCCGCTTTTCTGATCTGAGCTTCTGGACAGAAATGCCACATGCAGGTCAAATCCGAGACGGTTGTCTATGGTGGTTCCATCAAGACCCAGAATAAAACCGGATGTTCTGTTAAATCCGCTCAGAAAGTTTTGTGGTTCGTAACGCCATTGCTGGCTTTTTGTGCCTGCAAGCGAAAAGGGGCTGCCGGCAAAACGGAAAATATTATCAGGGCTGGTGGATCCTGAAACAAAATATCCCAGCCTGGGGGTCAGCTGCAATGGCAGTGAAATGAAATGATGAAGGCCGCTGGTCACTCCCAGGCCCCACGTGTGAACGGCTCTTTTTGAAACTTCCGGTTGAGGGAGGTTGCTGCCGCATTCAAGGGAGAAAGCTGACCGGTAATATTCGGTGTAAAGGGAACCAAGCCTGAGCGCTTCAAAACTCAATCCGAAACCAAGCTCAAAATGGCCGAGGTTATAGTCCTGGCCATCCAGTGCAGGTCCCAGCTTCAAGGGGTCGTTTTCTTCATGGGGAGTGTAGAACTGACCACTGCTGCTGCCAGTCCCGAGCAGAAATGCCGGTTTAAGAGCGTAGCCATTGAGGGCGAATTGAGCCATGCTTTGCCAGTTGAAATACAAGCTGTCCCGAATGAATGCACGTTCGTTTCCTCGAGCCTGTTCTGGGCTGACTCCTTTGGAAACATAAACAAATCTGCTGGATGAAGCGCCTGCTGACATGTTACTGGTGACTGGGATTTCCGGTGATCCGAACATCAGGTATCCACCGTAGGATGGCAGGCTCAATTGGAAAAAACGGTCCTGATGGTAACCGGTGGTGGTGAGTGTGTCAATGTTGGCGTCGATACTTCCGTAGAAGCCGACCTGTACCAGAGGATGCACCTGGCTGCCAAGATCAATCCGCAAAATATCAAGTCCCAGTTTGAAACGGCTGGAATCACTGCTTTCAAATGACTGCTTTGCCGTATATCCTTCGCCCTTTAGCGAAGCTTGAAACAGTCCCGAGGGAGTCTGGCCTGCGAGCATGATCCCGAAGCCATGCACCGGCAATGAATACTCCAGCCCGGAATAGGAAGCAGAAAAGATCTGCGGTCTGTAGGAGAGCTCGAAAAATGCTGCCTTGGGAGCACCGATTCTTATCCTTGGCGCCTTTATGATTTGTGAGTTGTAATCGTACAGTGAAACGTCCTGCCATCCTGAATAGTGGTAACCGGCTTCAATGGTCAGTCGTGAAGAGTCTTTCTGAAAAATACCCAGTGGAGAACCGTTCATGTAATAGCTGTTGAATGATTCTGCATCGGTCATGAGTGCCTTTGCGGAGAATAAATTGCCTAACTGATTATTGTGCCCGAGTTGAGCAAAGCAGACTGAAGCCGCTGATATGATTGCAAGAAACTGTTTCATTGAATCTCCCGTGTAAATGCTTTACCTAAGTACCCTGGAGGCTATGGAAAAATAGATAACTACTCCGCTGACATCTGCAATACTTGTCACCAGCGGGGCGCTGGCTGTTGCGGGATCCCGTCCCAGTTTACGCAGTAGAAAAGGCAGCAGTAGTCCGACCATGCTCCCTGTAATCACAATAAGAATCATGGAAACCGCCACGATGAATCCGATGCGCGGTCCGGCTCTGAAAAAACCCACAACCGAAACCGCAGCTCCCATGGTGAGGCCCAGGACAGATGACACAAGCATCTCCTTTCCAAGCATTCGCCACCAGTCGTTCACTTTCACATCCCCGGTGGCAAGAGCGCGCACCATGAGGGTGGCGGCCTGGGAACCGGCGTTGCCCCCGCTGGCGATGAGCAGGGGAAGGAAAAAAACCAGTGCAACCGCAGAAGAGATTACCTCTTCGAAGGCTGCAATTCCCTCCCCGGACAGGATGTTGACAAAAACGAGTAGTACAAGCCAGATGATTCTTCTGCGGAAGAGTAATGAAACGGTGGCTTCTCTTATACTCTCAATGGGGCCCTCTCCGTGAGGTTCCACGCTCACGCCACCCAGTTTCTGGAAATCCTCTGTCACCTCCACGTCGGCAACATCCATAAGGTCATCGATGGTGACAATTCCAAGCAGGGCACCTGTTGAATCCACTACCGGCAAGGCCAGATAGTTATACTTTTTGATCATGGCCACCGCCTCTTCCTGATCACTGTAGGCACTTATGGAGATGAAGTTGCGGTCCATGATGGATTCCACGGTTTTTTCCGGGGAGGCCAGTATGAGAAAGCGAAGTGGAATATCATCCAGAAGGTGGTCATTTTCATCGATAACATAGACCATGTTAACGGTTTCGCTGTCCCGTCCCACTTTGCGTATATGTTCAAGAGCCTGGCCCACAGTCCATTCTGCTTTAATATCGACGAAATTGGGGGTCATCACACGCCCCACGCTGCCATCCGGGTACCCTAAAAGCTGTCGGGTTTCACTGAGGTCCTCAGGGGAGAGCAGGTTGAACAGCTTGCGTGTGACCTCGGCCGGCATCTCTTCAAGAAGCGCCGTACGGTCATCCGGGCTGAGGTCGGCCAGAAGTCGACGGATCTCCTGGTTGGTGAGGTCCTTCAGCAGTTCATCCTGAAGGGACGGGTTAAGCTCTGAGAACACTTCGGCGCTGAAACGCCTGGGGAGAAAGCGCAGTATGAGTACCCGTTCCGGGTCGTCCAGAGACTGTATGAGATCTGCTACTTCAGGGGGTGGCCAGATAATCAGCGCCTGGCGCAGGTCTGCCCATTTACGCTCGTTGATAAGCTGAACGATTTCAGGGGTAAGCAGTTCTTTCAGCATGGATATCCTCAACGTGTGAAGGTCAGATCCGCTTATAAATTACATTTTTCGTCTATAATATATGAAAAAAAGACCCATAGGCTGAGAAAGAAGGTTGCATTTTGTTGAGCATGAATATTTATAATGATTTATATTAATTTCGGCCTGTTTTTTTTGGAGGTCACCTCAAATTAAACCCCGAAATCTATTTAACCATCATTATTGGAGGTCGTTTTATGAAAATGAGAACAGCTGCAGCCGTTTGTGCGCTGGCAATGCTGGGCACTGCAGCGTTTGCAAAAGAGCCTGAGGGTCTCAAAAAGCGAATTGCTGTTTTTACTTTTGAGGATAAGACCGATCACCAGGTTCACTGGTGGAACGGGGGTCAGGGAGTTGGTGAAGGAATGTCCGACATGCTTACGACCGCCCTTGTCAAAAAAGGTAAATTCCGCATCATGGAAAGAGCTCAGATCGAGAAGATCATGCAGGAGCAGGCTTTGGGAGCATCCGGGGCGGTTACTCCTCAGACAGCTGCCAAGATGGGTAATCTTCTGGGTGTGGAACTGGCGGTGGTGGGAACCGTTTCGGAGTTCGGCTACAAGGAAAGCAAAACCGGCGGTTCTATTGGCGGACTTGCATCACGGGCACTGGGCATGGGTGCAGGCATGGGTGCCGCGGTGACAAATGTAAGCGCGGTGGTCGGTATCGATGTCCGTTTTGTTGATGTAAATACCGGCGAAATCCTGGCGGCTGAAACTGTCAATAAAAGTGAATCCAGCAAAGGTCTCTCCCTTTCAGCTGCCAATCTATCTTTCGAGAACGAGAAGAAGTTCGATGAGTCTGTAGTGGGTAAGGCCACCAGAGCAGCCATCGATGAACTCGTCAACAAAATTGAAAAGCAGATGGATAACGTGGCATGGTCTGGCCGTGTGATCAAAGCCGATGGCAAGTCAGTCATTATTAATGCAGGAAAAAATACCGGTGTTAGAATCGGTGATGAATTGATTGTACTTCAGAAAGGCGAAGAGCTTATCGATCCTGAAACCGGCATCAGTCTTGGCAGTGAAGAAACTCAGATCGGAAAAATCAAAATTGTCACCGATATGGCCGACGGAAAAGCTTCCAAATGTGAGCTGCTTGAAGGTAGCGGTGGTAAGAACGGAGATCTGGTTAAGTATCCCAAGTAAGTTATTTCAGTAGACTTCTATGAAAGGTCTTCCATCTATGGAGGACCTTTTTTGAACTTATCTTCTGAGCAGATTGTGCTTTTCCAAAAAAGCCAGCTTTTTCCTGCGGTTGTTTTCTCGAATACACTCGGAAGTCTCCTCCGGCATTGATCTCAAAATTTCAAATCTGGTGCTTAATAACTCCTCAGCATTGTTGAAGATCGAGAGGAGATTTGATAAAAGTAGTTTTTTGAATAAATCCGGATTTGTCGGATCGGGGCACCAGTATTCTGGAATCCTTAGGATTGTGTTTTCCAGCCGATCAACAATTTGTTCCAGGCCGTCAATGTGGAAATGCTCCACCTCTGATTCGAAAAATGGATGTCTGCGGAGAATGCGCAGGCAGTTCTCCAGGCTCAGTCTGCTTCCACTGAAAGATTCCCTGATCACAGCTGAAGCAGAAAAATCGATGCAGAAAAGGTTGGTTTCTCTTACGAGCATATTCGGGTTCTGGATAGTCCTGTCGATATTTAAAAGAAGGAGATCCAGAAGAAAAATGCGTCTTCTCAGATCGAAATTGAAAAGATCTTTTTCTTTTTGATCGAAAGGAAGAGTGTTTTCAAGAAACTCTACTCCTAAATTGAGGCCGGCACTCCGGGTGGCAATCTCCCGCAGCTCACTGTCGACTATACCGCTCGAGAACTCCAGAGGTATTGTAATTAGTGTTCTTTTCGGAACCGCAATGGCAGCATAGTCTGCAATGTGAAGGCATACCCAGTCGGACAAACACTCCAGTGTCCCCTCAGCGGTCTGATGCCATTTTACAACATATTTTTCCGATGAATCTGTGCGGACTAGTATGGGCAGTGAGGACCCGCTGCGGAATTCCCTGATTAGTGCTGTTGCTTTCACTTTATGAACTTCATCTGAAGGGGCGAGCAATGATGCTTATCTCCATTGAGAGAACCAGGTGTAGGTAACCCATTTGTCATCTCTTTTGATGGATATGTCCGGGGTGTATGCGTCAATGCTTTTTCCGATTTCGTCAAGCTGCTTCTTCACCGCTTTTTGATTTCCTGTATAGAAAATGAAATCGCATCTGCCATCCGTTTTAATTACCGCAGCGAACACTGCAAGTTTTGTGGATATCAGTTTTTCTGACAATGCCTGTTCAACTTTTTCAAGGTCTTTAGACTCCGACTCTGCGGGAAGTCCGTTATTAAGCGGATTTCTTAGTGGAATGCTAACTGCAACCTGATAATTCAGTGAAGAATGCCCGACCAGAGATTGTACTCCGTCGTTTACTTTTATCTCCACTGGTTTATTTATGTATTCACCGGAAAGGTTTTCCCAGCGATCGGTGTAAGTGGGAACAGGTCCTTTTTTTGATGAACAACCGATCATAAGGAGAAAAAATATGACGACCAGAACGTGCTTCATTGTTATCTCCTAGGGTTAAGCTAAAGATCTTTACTGAAAAAAATGGACTGTTTATATTCTTTAAAGTCTAAATTTTTATAGAACTGATGAGCTTTTTCCAGTTGAACTCTGGAACTGAGCACCATCTTCTTAAACCCATTGTCGCGACTCCATTTCTCACTGGCCTTTACCAGCAGGTGCCCTACTCCCTTGCCTCTGTGCTTTTCATCAACAAGGATGGACTGCAGTTCTATAAACGGCTCCATTCCCAAAAAGATTACTTCCGTAAGGCAGGTGTAACCAATGATCTCATTGTCTTCTGTTTCGGCTACCAGAATTTCGGCATTGCGCGAAGCCTTAATATCGATAATTCTGTTTTCTATATACTCCTTGGAATACTCCTCGGTCACGTCATCCCACTGATTCATCAAGCTGGTTAATGCGCAGATATCACAGTCGTCCAGTTCGATTGGTCGAACGGTGACTGTTGTCTCGGTAGAGGAAAAGGTCATTCTTATCATCAGACTTTCTCGCAATCGTTCAGGTGAAGTACTATAAATATAAAGAATTTGAACGGCTGCTCACAAAAATTTAACTGCATTCTATGTAAAACTTATTAAAATGTCATTGGCTAAATTGATTCATAGTTGCGCATCAGATCTTCCAGATTGTCCCGTCTCCTGATCAGTTTATCCTCTCCCTTCAGATCAATGAGCACCTCAGCCGGACGAAGTCTGCAGTTGTAATTGGATGCCATTGCCATCCCATATGCACCTGCATCCAGCACCCCGAGAATGTCTCCCTCTTCGATGGAAGGCAATAATCTGCCCTTAGCCAGAACATCTCCGGTTTCGCAGATATTTCCAACTAAAGTGACTTCGTTCAATTCGTCGGTACTCCTGGGCTTACGACTGTAAATCTCTATATCGTGATGAGAATCGTACATGGCTGGTCTGACCAGCACGTTGAAACCGATATCTGTTCCCGCATAGGTCCGTCCACCGTTTGTCTTTATAGCATGAACCTGTCCCAGAATAATTCCGCATTCGGCGGAAAGATAGCGACCCGGTTCAACCTTGACTTTTATTTTGCGGCCCGTTCTGCTTACCCAATCACCTATCAGTGTATCAAGGTGTTCTCCCAGTATTTTTAAATCCAGCCGTTCCTCTCCCCTTTCTTTATGATACGGAATTCCGAACCCGCCTCCAAAGTCCACAAACTCCACCTCGGGAAAAAACTCTGCAAAAGAGAGGAGAAATGAAGCCGCTTCCAAATAGGCCTTGTCATCCATGAAAAGAGATCCGACATGCTGATTGAGGCCTGTGAGGTGAAGATTATATTCCTTGAGAGTGTCTTTGAGTTGATCGATAAGAGTTGGGTCAACACCAAACTTGGTGTTTTTACCAGCAGTAATCACCTTTTCATGATGACCTGCTCCAACTCCCGGATTCATCCTGACCGCCACCCGGCCGCCTTTGTTAAGCTTGCCGTATCGTGAAAGTTGACTTATTGAGTCAACGCTCACCAGAATGTCTTTTTCGATGGCGTAGAGAAATTCTTCGTCAGATACATTGTTTGGAATGAACAGAATCTCTTCCGGTGAAAAGCCTGCCTTCAGTTCAAGAAAGATCTCGCCAGGGGACATGGCATCAACCGTAAGCCCCTCTCCTCTGGCAATTTCAAGCATATGGAGATTAGTGTTGGCTTTGGCCGAATAGTGGACTCCGAATTTTTCGTAGGAGGACAGGCTTTTTATTTCACTGCAGCGTTCACGAAAGATTTTTTCACTGTACACGTAAAGAGGACTTCCATATTTTTGGATCAAAGAAACGGGTGAACTGTTTCCAAAAAACCGGGTCTGTTCGGTCCAGATATTGTGGATATAGGCAAAATTGTTCTTCATTGTTAATAATCCTTATTTGTAAGCGATCTCGGGCTGTCAACAGGTGTAAGTGATTCTATTATACAAACCTCTTTTTCATTCAGCATAAAAGGACTGCCATTCCCTTTGGCCGCAGCTCTGATCTGACTGAAAAGATTTTCTAAATCGCTGCAATTGATTTTTCCGGTTATCTCAGCTATTTCTCGCTTTTGTTCCGCTGTCAAATCGTTGATGATGCTTCTGTTGATCGGAACGTTGCTGATCCTGTAAAACTTGATTCTGCCATCTAGGGCAATTTCAGCAAACAGTTCTTCTCCTTGGTTAACCTGTACCTTTTTGACCATCCCGTTTTCGGCTACCCAGATATATGCCGTAATTTCTGTATTCTCCAGGAGTAACCTGTAGCTTGTTTCGCCGAAGTCGCGGAATTTTTCTTTGAAAAGATTCAGTTCGATCATACCGGTCCTGAGTGCTTTGCTTGTAGCGGGTGAAACCTGTATCAGATTAAGATACTATTGGGCACATATAAAAAGAAAACCTCACACTCCGAAGAGGTGAGGTCTCGTTGATGGTCCAATTTTCTGATGTCAGCTCAGCCGCACTTTGAAAAGCCGCAGGACTTGCAGACTGCGCAGCCGCTTTCGTGCTCCATGATTCCACCGCATTCGGGGCATTGAGGGCAGAATCCCATATCCAGTCCACTGTAGGATATCTGCGCATTACCCTTGCCGTGCACATCGTTGAGGGCTTTTTCAAGAACACGGCCTATTGCATCGGCGCAGGAAAGAATCATCTCTCCGTCATGCCATGTAGGAATAGGACAGCGGATTCCTCTGAGCTGTTCTACGATGGACCTGGGATCGATTCCAGCTCTGAGTGCCAGGGAAACAAGACGTGATACCGCTTCAGCATTGCTTGCCGCGCATCCGCCCGATTTTCCCATTTGAGTGAACACTTCGCAGAATCCGTGCGCATCTGAGTTGATATTGACATATAAAGTACCGCACCCGGTTTTGGTCTTGTAAGTGCGGCCATGAGTTACCGATGGTCTCGGGCGGGGATGAATCGTTCCCAGGGAAAAGCTGCCGTCTTCGGCTGTGGTGACTGCACCGCCGGAGCCGCTTGTAAGCACCTGGTTCTGCCTCGATCCATCACGGTACACTGTTACTCCCTTGCACCCCAGATCATAGGCGTAGCGGAACACTTCCTCCACATCCTGCACGGTTGCTTCATGTCGGAAGTTGACGGTTTTGGACACCGCGTTATCAGTAAATTTCTGGAATGCACCTTGAATTGACACATGCCAGCGCGGTTCAATATCATGAGATGTAACAAATACATCCCGGATTCTTTTGGGAATTCCGTAGATTTTATTGAGGCTTCCGCATTCGGCCACCATCTTCATGAGCTCTTCGGAGTAGAAACCCTCCTCCTGAGCTACTCGCTTGAAAGCCGGGTGGATTTCAAGAAATCGCTTCCCGTCAAGCACATTCTTTTCGTATACAATTGCAAACAGCGGCTCGATTCCGCTTGAGCATCCGGCGATCATACTGATGGTGCCGGTGGGGGCAATGGTGGTCACCGTGGCGTTGCGAAGCTGAAGCCCGCCCTCTTTATCATAAATCGATCCCTTGTAATTGGGAAATGTTCCCCGTTCTCTTGCAAGGTAGGCACTTACTTTGAGAGCTTCTTCGTGGATAAACTTCATCACCTTTTCGGCAACTTCCGCGGCGGCACTGGAATTGTACTGGATACCAAGCTCGATGAGCAGATCGGCAAACCCCATCACTCCCAAACCAATTTTCCGGTTGGACTTTGTCACTGTCTCGATCTCTTTGAGCGGATAGCGGTTGACCTCGATAACATTGTCCAGAAACCGCACTGCGGTGCACACTACGTTCTCAAGCTTCTCAAAGTCGATGGCCCGCTTGCCGTTTACCTCTGTGATCATTTTGGCCAAATTGATCGATCCCAGATTGCAGGACTCATACGGGAGAAGTGGTTGTTCTCCGCAGGGATTGGTGCTTTCGATTCGTCCCACGTGAGGAGTGGGGTTGTGAGCATTGATCTTATCCAGAAAAACCACCCCTGGTTCTCCGTTTTTCCAGGCAAGCTCCACGATTCTCTTGAACACCCTCGAGGCCTTCAGTTTCCCGACCTCTTCACCGGTGCGGGGATTGCGAAGTGCATACTCGCTGTCCTTTTTAAGGGCTTCCATGAACTCGTCGTTTATGCCCACCGAGATGTTGAAATTGGACAGCACACCATCTTTGGCCTTAAGCTCGACAAAGTCCAGTATTTCAGGATGGGTACAGGAGAGAATGCCCATATTTGCACCTCTGCGGGTACCTCCCTGTTTTACGGTTTCCGTGGCCATGTCAAAAACCCGCATGAAAGAGAGCGGCCCGGAGGAGATCCCTTTGGTGGACTTCACCCGGTCGTTCTTGGGGCGGATATGTGAGAAGGAAAATCCTGTACCGCCACCGCTCTTGTGAATGAGTGCGGTGTTTTTGACGGCAGTAAAGATCTCTTCCATTGAATCTCCCACAGGGAGAACAAAGCAGGCACTGAGCTGCTGAAGGTCTCTTCCGGCATTCATGAGAGTGGGGGAATTGGGGAGGAAATCGAGATCCGCCATGATATTGTAAAACTTTTCAGTCCATATATCCGTATTAGCTTCCGGATTAAAACTTTTCTCGGCCGAAGCGATGTTCTGTGCCACGCGAAAAAGCAGATCTTCCGGTGTTTCTATAGTAGTACCATTGTCATCCTTAACGAGGTAGCGCTTTTCCAGCACCACTCTGGCATTGTCGCTCAGTGGGACCTTTTTTCCAGTGAGACGTGCTTTGAGACCGTCGGTTGGAGATTCTTCAATTGTGGGTAGAATTACTGACTTAACGGTTTTTCCAAGTGCTTCAGCACCAGCTTTGGAAACCATGGATGACATTGCTCCTTTATAATGTATATCGAAAACGGGATTTCTTGCGTGGACTGCAGAGGTCAAAAGAACCATGCACCGCAGATTAACCTTAAAATACGGAAATCAAAAAGATAAAGTCAAGACTAAAACGTGAAAAAACACAATATTTAGTGTGGTGGCGTCCTAGTCACTACAAGCCCTTGAAAATTAACAGAATTGGTGAGGTATTACTCCCCGCAACGGCCTTTCGGAGTTGTCCAGGTTGGGCGTGCCGTTAACTATTTTTGCCTTTCCTGATATTTGCACATTTTAGAGGAGGAGTTCACATGTCGGAAACAATTGACATCACACGAATAAGAGAACTCAAGAGCCGCGTTGATAACCTGCGGAGGTATCTTTGACATCGATCAGAAGAAAAATCAGATACTGCAATTAGAATCCAGGTCCGGTCAGAACAGTTTCTGGGACGATGCTGATGCCGCTCAGAAAGTGCTTAAGGAAATAAAAGATCTTAAGAGGATTGTAGAACCCTGGCAGAAGGCTGAGCAGGGTGCCGGTGATCTGAATGACTTTTATGAGATGGCCAGCGAAGAAAATGACGACGACACAATAGCCGAACTTGTGGAGCAGGCCAATCAGCTTGAAAAAGAGATTGACCATCTTGAATTCATACGTAAATTGAGTGGTGAGGATGACGGAGCAGATGCCATTCTTTCAATTCATAGTGGAGCAGGCGGAACAGAGTCTTGCGACTGGACAGAAATGCTCTTTAGAATGTACGTTCGCTTTATGGAGCGGAAGGGGTACTCCTACTCGATTCTTGAAAGTTCACCCGGTGAAGAAGCCGGATTGAAAAGTGTCACCATCGAGGTAAAGGGTGAGTATGCTTTCGGGCACCTCAAGGCGGAAACCGGCGTCCATCGCCTCGTGAGAATCTCTCCTTTTGATTCCAATGCACGGCGACACACCTCTTTCTCTTCTGTTTATGCTTATCCTATTATGGATGAAGTGACGGATTACGATCTTGATGAGAAGGATATCAGGGTGGATACGTATCGGGCAAGTGGGGCAGGTGGTCAGCATATCAACAAGACCGACAGTGCTGTTCGTATGACACACATACCGACTGGAATTGTGGTTGCCTGTCAGAACGAGCGTTCCCAGATGAAAAACAGGGATACCGCGTTGAAACTCCTCAAGGCCAGGGTGCGCCAGCACTACAGGGAAATAGAGGAGCAGGAGCGGCAGGCCAAGATGACAGAGAAGAAAAAGATCGAGTGGGGAAGTCAGATCCGATCCTATGTTCTGCATCCCTACAACATGGTCAAAGATCACCGAACCGATACCGAGACCAGCAATACACAGGCAGTTCTTGACGGTGATATCGACATGTTCATCGAATCGTATCTTTTGAATTTCCAGTAATTAATTTGTTCCCCGCGCAAACACCAGTTTGCGCGGGGTTCTTGAAATCAACAATCAACAATCATAAATCAATAATTGCCATGTATCCAAAAGTGAAATGTGCCCGATGCGGCACCTGTTGCAGTGAGCCGATAGTGCCGATCACCCACAAGGATCTGGAACGGCTGGTTGAGTATACCGGAAAAGCGGCCTCGGATATCGTGCGCTTCTGCTCGCCATCTGAGATGGAGTACGATCCCGATGCGGGGCTGTGGATCAGATTCCGCTATGGTAAACGGGCTATGGTGCTGAAAAAACGCTACGAGCGTTGTATCTTCCTTTCCTCCGAACCTGGCTGCACTGCCTACCCGGCTCGCCCGCAAACCTGTCGCACCTTTCCCTACAGTGTGGATACCGAAGCGGGGGAAAGCGGGGAAGAGGTGGAGATTACTCTGAATAAGATCGTGAACTGCAAGGCAAAAAAAAGCTCACAGATCGAGATTCAGACGCCTCTCGATGATGTTTACAAGGAAAATTGTGATGATTATGAATATGATCAACTGGTTTCCCGTTTCAATGCTTCGGGAAACCAGGGCGGAACTGCCGATTTTCTGAAATTCCTGGGATTCTGAAGGAGGAGATACATGCCTGCAAAGACCAAAAAAGCTATCACTGCAGTAAAGAGAGACGTTCTGGTTTCTTTTCTCAATGATACTCTTCGCAATTCAGAAATCAAGGATTACTCTGTAAACGGACTTCAGGTGGAGGGTGCTTCGGAAATCAGCAAAGTTGGGCTTGCTGTTGACGCCTGCATGGAAACCTATAAACTCGCTTGTAAAAGCAAGTGTCAGATGCTTCTCGTCCATCATGGGATTATCTGGGATGGCATTAAAAGTGTCACCGGACCGGTTTACAGGCAGCTCGAGTTTCTCATTAAGAACAAGCTCAATCTTTTCGCATCACATTTACCTCTTGACCTTCATGCCACACTGGGAAACAATGCCCAGCTGGCAGAAATGCTGGGTCTTACCAATTTGCAGCCGTTTGGACTATATAAGGGCGTTATGATCGGCTGGGAGGGGACTTTAGCAAAAGCGTTTACGATAAAGGCCTGTGCTGAGCTCCTGAAGAAAAAACTGGGTGGTGAGGTGACCATGCTTCCGTTTGGTCCTCAAAAGATCAGGCGGGTGGCGATTATTTCCGGTGGCGGCTCAGGGGAACTTCCCGAGGCTGTCACCAAGGGGGTTGACCTGTTCATTACCGGGGAATCCTCCCATGAAAATCATCATGCTGCTCTCGAAGGCAATCTAAACGTGCTTTACTGTGGTCACTACTACTCAGAAAAACCGGGAGTGCAGGCTGTAGGGCAACTTCTTCGGCAGACATTTGGAATCGAGGTTGAGTTTCTCGACGTGCCCACCCGAATCTAAGTAAGGTCAGCCAACCCGTGGTCGGAACAGCGGGTGGGGGAGAACTCCATTGCCTTGCGCATCTGAAACTCTGAAACCCTTTTCATCAATTTCAACTCTGTAAATTTTGTCAAACCCTTCGTTAAAACCGGGAGGTTTCATCTTTTTCAGGGTGGCTCGTACACCGCGTTCGGGAACTATCTCTTTGGCTGGTCGTGCGGAATTTCGCTTGAGGGCGGAATCGAGATCTGAAACAAAGTGGCATCCTATGATTTCGTAACCCTTTTCTTTAGCCGGAAGTATGTATCGTTCTCTATCAGATGGGGCGGGATTGGTATTATCTACTGCAAAACGTGATCGGGTTTGAATACATAAGTCAAAAAACTTCTTTTCTCTGGTTCTGGTCTTGAATAGATCGAGGCTTACAAGAACGTGGGTGCGAAACAGGAAATCCTTGAAAAAGGTGCTCTTTCCGGTGCCCTGTATTCCGGTGAAGATCACAGCCTGCATGGAATAGCTCCAGCCTCAGTTATTTGGCTCAGCCGGGTTGATTTTTCTTAACAGGTCATAGAGTTCATCAAACTCGATCGGCTTTACGAGATGGTATACAAAGCCTGCGCTCTTAATGCGTTCTGCTGTGTCATCATCATCATAACCTGTTGCAGCAATCAATACAGCCTTGCTATCGGAGCGACTTCTTATCTGTTCCGCCAAACTGCAGCCGTCCATGTCCGGCAACCCGATATCGATGAGCATTACATGCGGTTGAAATTCGGGGATTATTTCCAGAGCGTCAGAGGCGCTGGTGGCATTTTTTACGATGCACCCCCGTTTACCGAGCAGAATCGAAATACCCCAAACTGTTGCCTCGTTATCTTCAATTAGCAGAATTTTGATCCCATCTAGAGTACCTATTTCCGACCTCCTCCCTCTAATATTTGCCATTTTCGTTGCACTCAACTCCCATGAAGCGGGCATCATAAAACAGCACCACATATCTGCTGCATTTGCGATTTCCGTCATGGTATCGTCTATTATAGTACCAGGTAATCTTCTTGCCTTCATGCTTTGTGCGGTGGGGAGTTCCCAGCAGTTTTACCACATCCTTTACTGTTGCACCAGAGGGAAGTTTGCTGAGGAAGAGCTGGATGTCGAGCCCGCCTGTGCTGTCAATTGCAGTTTGAGAGAAAGTTTCCTGCTCCAGTGAAACTGTACGGGTTACAGATGTGGAATCAAGGTTCCCGTTAGTGTAATGCTGCGTTTCGACTGGCTGCCCCAGTCGGGAAATGATCCAGTCTCCAGTACGTTTGCCGGAATCGTAGCTGCCCACAATTTTCGTTTCATAAGTGCTGGTGTCAACGGTCCGTTCACAACCATAGAAGGTGTTCATCCACTTTCCATGTTTTTTTCCATCTTTGAAATTGCCACTGACTTTGACTGCACTTCTGTTTTTCTCATTCTCCCCGCATCCGTACTCAAGGTATGCTTCATAGGGTCCCTGAAAAACGGTGTCCTTGCGGGAGAGTGCTTTCTTTTTAACAGATGCAGTTACCTGAAATGCACTGTAACCTTGCCCGTCAGATCCCAGAAATCCACCGTTTTCAAGTTCAAGAGAAAAGGTATCCAGCATGATACTGGTGGTCTGGTTTTCAGCGTCGCGGCAGTTAAAAGATAACAGTAGAAAAGCAAGCAGGCACGTTCTTACCAATTTTCGGCTCCTGTTGGATGATTTCGGGGCGGAAAAAGTAAAATAATAGTTTGCCTGGCGAGGGGGTAGGTTTGGACACCAAGGCATTCATGACTGGATAATTTTTAAGTCAGTGAATCGTGAAATGCGCTGACCGGTTTCACTATCAGCTCATTATACTGCTCTCTCATCAATTCTCCGCAAGAGGCGGATTCACCCAGAAGTTCAAGTGAAAGTGCCACCGATTCTATTGTGGAGAGTCCAGTTTTCTTTACCTGTTTGCGAAGGGAGGGGTGGTCGGGGTTCAGGGAAATCCTGTGGAGCCGTAAGAACCAGGGATTTCTCCACCACATGGCCTTGGCCTGTTTCCAGGAGCCATCCAGTGCGATGATGCCGCGTAAGAAGGAGTAGTCCCTGATGACCTGATTATGTCTGTCAGATACTGTGATTGGAGCACGGTGGGATGGTTTGTCGGCATCACTTTCGTTTTTAAGGTAAAGAATGCCCCATTGAGACGGTTGTTCCGACTGACCGGCAACACTTTTGAAATTGGGCCAGGAAAGCCCGACTCTCAGGGAGCTGTTCTGGAGAATGAGTCTGGCCAGCCGGGCGGAATTGAGCATTTTGAACTGTTCCTGAGGGTGCTGCAGAATGACCACCCTGATTTTGTTCTGGAGGCTTTTAACTTGGGAGCAGATACACATCTCTTCGGATCTGAAGCAGTTCTGGCAGACCGAGTGCTTGTTGAACTTGAGCTTGGCTTCAGAAGGCATTTGGTCCTGTTTCAATGGGTAGTCTCCGTTTTGCACTTATATTGCTTTAAAAAGGTCCCGGGACCTAAAAATACATCCAAACCGGCATGTAGCAACTTCCTGATTGATACGGGCCTGTCAATTACTTATTTTCTGAGGTTTGTATACGGCGTTGTGGGATTGTGCTGATCGCGAGGATGGCGGAACTGGTAGACGCGCTAGACTTAGGATCTAGTAGGGAGACCTGTGGGGGTTCGAGTCCCCCTTCTCGCATTATTGTTCAGCTGCTCTCACGTTACCTAAAAATAGAGGAGGATCAGTAGTTGAAAGCAACTGTTTCCGAACCGACATCCTGGAAGCGGGTTATAGAGTTTGAAGTTCCTGAGCAGGAAGTGCAAGAAGCATTTGATTCCAAGCTCAATCAGTACAAGCGGGAAGTGCGTCTCCCCGGATTCCGTCAGGGCAAGGTGCCCACATCCCTGCTCAGGCAGCGCTATGGAGATGCCATCAAGGCTGAAATCATGGATGATATCATTCAGAAATCATACAAGACCGCCTGCGAACAGAACAATATCAACCCGGTGGCCCCGGCAAAGGTGAACGAGGTGAAAAATAATGAGGGTGAGCCTCTTTTCTTCACCATCGAAACCGAGGTGGACCCGGTTGTAGAAATCAAGAACTACGATAAGCTGAAGGTCAAGACCAAGCCTAAAAAGATTAAGGACAGCGATGTCGAGGAATCTTTCCAGGGGCTCAGAGATCGTCTTGCTGAATTCACCGACGTGCAGAGGCCTTCCAAAAAAGGCGATTATGTGCGTTTCGAATACCGTAAGGTGGTTGTAGAAGGTGAAGAGCAGCAGAATGTGCAGAATCCGGCCTACCCTGTGGAGATCGGTTCCGATACAAAACTTAAAGATTTCGATAAAGGACTCACCGGGGTTTCCGCCGGAGATGTGGTGGATATCACTGTAAAGTTCCCCAAAGACTACCAGGATCAGAGCGTTGCCGGCAAAACCGGCGAGTTCACGGTTGCTGTAGTTTCAGTTCAGGAAAAGAAGCTTCCTGAGGTGAACGAGGAATTCCTTAAAAAAGTGGGTAACTACGAAACCGAGGATGCACTTAAAGAGGAGATTCGCAAGAGTCTTGAGCAGCAGGAGAACGAGCGGGCCAAAAACGAGGCCTACAACGAGGCTATCGATACTCTGATCAAAGAGAACCCTTTTGATGTTCCTCCTGCCAGAGTGGAATCGCTTATCAATTATATGTACGAAGAATCCATGCGTTACCGCAGGCCCGAAGATCCAGTGCCCTCACGGGAAGAGGCTGATGGGCAGTATAAGGAATCTGCCATTCACTCTCTCAAGCGTCAGAGAATTATCGACTTTGTGGCCGATCAGGAAAAGATCAAAGCCACTCAGGAAGAGGTGGACAAGGAAATTGAGCGCCTGGCCAAGATGTATAACCAGGAGTTTGATAATCTCAAGCAGGTTTTCCGTAAAAACGGGACTACCAACCGTATTCGGGCCGATATCCGCGAACAGAAAACCCTCGATTTTCTCATCGGGGAGCAGAAGTAGCGGTATTGCAGGAGTGTTTTTGACTGCACTTACGGGTTAGGAATTAAATGAACGTTGAACGCAAGTCGTCCGGCGTTCATTTTTTTCTTCCTTTTGGCCGGGATAGATATTTTATTATAGATAATCGGTACACTAATACGTAATATACCAAGTGTACCTGTCCGGATAATCCGGACGGCCCCGCGCATCACGAGCTATATTCCCATCACAGGTCCGGTTTTTGTAGGACAATATTTGCCAGGGGCTGCACTAACATCTGAAAGGACTGAATTATGCCTTTAATTCCGATGGTAATTGAACAGACAGGTCGTGGGGAACGCTCTTTTGATATCTATTCAAGGCTTCTTAAAGAGCGAATCATCTTTTTGGGATCAGATATCGACGACACTACGGCCGATCTGGTTATGGCTCAGTTGATTTTTCTTGAATACGAAGACTCCGAAAAGGATATAACCATTTACATCAATTCGCCTGGTGGCGTTGTGTCTTCCGGGCTGGCCATCTACGATACGATTCAGTACATAAAGCCCGATGTGTCCACGATCTGCATCGGTCAGGCCGCAAGCATGGGAGCCGTTCTCCTGGCTGCAGGAACGAAGGGCAAGCGTTATGCGCTGCCTCATTCAAGAATCATGCTTCACCAGCCTCTTGGCGGAGCCGGTGGACAGGCTGCAGATGTGGCCATTCATGCCCGGGAAATCATTCGGGTGAAGCAGACTCTCAACGAAATTATCCATAAGCACTCCGGTCAGAGTCTGGAGGTTATCGCCAAGGATACCGACCGGAATTTTTACATGTCTGCCGAGGAGGCGAAAGCCTACGGTCTGGTAGACGAAATCTTGACTGCAAGGGAATAGTCACATATGTCATCAAGACCCCGATATCCGGGAATCAAGTGTTCATTCTGTGGTAAGGGCCCCGATGAGGTCTCCAAACTCATCACCGGCCCCTCTGTGCATATCTGCAACGAGTGTGTAGACATGTGCAATGAGATTCTCCGGGAGGAGCGTACCGCTGTTCCGGGAGACCTTAATCTTGAGACTCTGCCTAATCCAAGGGAGATGAAGGACTTTATCGACCAGTATGTGATCGGGCAGGATGAAGTGAAGATGGGTGTCTGCGTTGCAGCCTACAATCACTTCAAAAGAATTCTTTCTCGCACTCAGAACAACTCCGACGGGGTTGAGATTGACAAATCGAACATGCTGATGGTCGGGCCTACCGGTACCGGTAAGACCCTCATCGCCCAGACTCTGGCCAAACTGCTCAAGGTGCCTTTTTCCATTGTGGATGCCACCATTTTCACCGAAGCCGGTTACGTTGGTGAAGATGTGGAAAATATGCTGGTGAGGCTTCTGCAGGCTGCAAACTACGATGTTGCCAAAGCCGAGCGGGGTATCATTTACATCGATGAGTTCGACAAAATCAGCAGAAAATCTGCCAACCCCTCCATTACCCGCGACGTGTCCGGCGAGGGAGTGCAGCAGGCGATGCTCAAGATTCTTGAAGGTACTGTGTCAAGCATACCGCCTAAAGGCGGACGCAAGCACCCTGAGCAGAATCTCATTCAGATCAATACCCGCGATATTCTCTTCATCTGCGGCGGTGCTTTTGAAGGTCTTGACAAAATTATTGAAGCCCGTATCGGTGAAAGTCGCATGGGTTTCAACGCCGAGCTTAAACGTAAAGAACACCTCAAGACCGGTGACATTCTGCGCCGGGTTGAGCCGGATGACCTTATCCGTTTCGGGCTGATTCCCGAAATTGTGGGAAGACTTCCTGCGGTGCTTGGACTTGACGAACTTGATGAAGATGCACTTCTGCAGATTCTCAACGAGCCGAAGAATGCGCTTACAAAGCAGTATCAGAAGCTCTTTGCGATGGAAGGTGTACGCCTCACATTCACTAGAGACGCTCTTCGGGAAGTGGTCAGAATCGCTCATCAGAAGAAGACCGGTGCCAGAGGTTTAAGAAATGTTCTTGAAACCGCTCTGGTGCCCATCATGTTCGAAATTCCGTCCCGTGATGATATCAGGGAGGTAATGGTGAACAGGGAAGTGATTCTGCGTCAGGCCGCTCCTTCCTTTATCCTCAAAAAGGATAAAAAGATCGCCTGACAAACAGATTGATTGGTTAATCGTAAAGGGCCTCCGTATCAAAGCGGCGGCCCTTTTTTATTGGTTATTTATCTCTGTCAGCCAGTAGTGGTATAAGTCTTCAATGGTCTGATCAAGGGTAAATGAGCGGCTCCAGCCTGTGTGGCTTATAAGCTTTCCATTATTTCCTGCAGGTTGTGGCACGGAGGTTCTGGATAACTTTGCCTGAGAGGATTTGATGCTTACCGGCATTTCAGTTTTCGAGACGATCATGTCAAGGACATCGGAAAGCCGCACACCTTCACCCGAGCAGACGTTGTAGGCTTCACCTGTTTTGCCTTTGTCTAGTATCAGCTGGTAAGCTCTAACCACATCTCTTACGTCTGTAAAATCGATTGATTCTTCAAGTGATCCCGTTTCCAGAACTGGTTCTTGTTTGTTATGCCTGATCAGGGCAGCTTGTCGCGTCCAGTCAGAAAGGACAAATGAGGGGGCCTGGCCGGGTCCGGTATGGTTGAAGGAACGGGAGAAAAGGATATCCAGTCCTCGTCCGATATACTGGCGGGCGCACAGTTCGCAGGCAAGTTTTGAAATTCCATAGAAGCTGGTGGGGATCATCTGGGCCTGTTCATCTATTGGTCCGGGGAGCCCGGGGGAGTACTCTTTGGATGAGCCCACAATGAGGATCCTTGATGAACTTTTGGTGGCTGCAGCCGCATCCAGGAGAGAGATGGTCCCAAGAAGGTTGATTTCCATCGTGAGATGCGGGGAACTGTTTGCTTTGGGAAGACTGCTTATGGCAGCCAGATGGTAAACATGATCAAACGAATGCTCTGTAAAGATCTGTTCCAGTTTTTGTCCATCACGGATATCTGCAGGGAAATAGTGATCCACGTCGGGGCTTTTGCAGTGTGGCTCAAGATCGGTACCGATGACTTGAAATTCACCGGAGAGATGTTTTGCAAGGACACCTCCCACAAATCCATTGACACCGGTAATGAATGCTTTTTTCATTTGATAAATATACATTATAGGGGATTTGATGAATATGTAATGTTGGGTAGTGCTAATCACCAATAGTGCTTCCCCAAAGGGAAGCGAATTTTCGGTGGGTCTCTTATCTACAATAATGAAAGCTCTACAAGCTTTCAAAGAACAACCGTCACTATTCTAATTTTCCGTAGGCCTGTATTATTGTAGTAACACGTTAACCTTCCCTACTCAATTCTCATACCCGAACTCTTGCCCCTCATCTATCCGCAATTTATAATGAAATGTACAACCGCTTAAGCCCTACTCTCATGAAAGGAGCCGTTCGATGCTTCAGGGATTCAGAAAATTGTACCCCTTAATGGCCTGTTTAGTATTGTCGACAACCATTGTTTTCTGCTCGAAGCAAAAGAAAGCAGAAGAGGTGAAGCAGGAAATGGTAAAACCGGTTTCGATCCCTGTCCCACAAACGGAAAGCAGCGACATCCAGCAGACCGAGTCGGTTATTGAGGATACGGTTGATCCACATAATGAAACAGAGTCTTATCCGCAAATTGAAACTGAATCCGGACCGGTACATGACACCGTAACCGATCCAACCAGAAATCAGATTGCCGAAAACTGTAGAATCTTAAGGGAATTGACAAGCCGTTTTTCAGCTAACTATGGCTACAGGTACTTCGATGCTTCCGACTACCGAAATGAATATCCTGATTCTGTCAATACACGCGGTGATTCCATCAGAAATGAATGGGAAAAGCTGCAGGAGATCACCTATGAACTGATCCAATCCTACAAGCAGGATCTGTCCTCCGGAAAACGTGTTCCCGATATTCAGCCAATCATGCTCCTTGGTAACGGTGTGGTAGACTCACTTTCAATTGCCAAGCTGCCGCAAGTTGATTCATCAACCTTCCTCGAAGATCATGAGTTCTTCTTTCTGGGAGCGGGGCCATTTTTACAAAAATCCTGGGATGAAAGTGATACGACGGTATATCAGGATCTGAGCGGTAAACCTGAGGTGCGCTTCATGAATGAAATAAGTGGAAACATTGTCAGAGTTATGCGGATGCTTCGCAGTTTCGAAAATGTCTCCATAACTACTTTGGATGGTGAGCCCATTTCGGTGGGGCACCATGAAGAAGATTGCCCATGGGAAAAATCTGTAAAGGGAATAGGATCCCTGATTCATGTTTTGGATAATAATTTCCCTGTTTATTTCATAACGGAAAAGGGCCTGGTGAAAGGGCGTCTTGTCAAAGTAAAGGACAAGCTTTTCGAGGCGTATCAGGGATGCGTTTCAGATCTGCCCTCAATCTATTTTGCTTGTTCCAAGAACCCTCCCGCAGAAATTCTGGGAGTATACATACCATACAAGCCTCTCGATATCTCCAGTTGCACTGTGAAACGCAAAAAGAATATCTGGACAGTTGACCTTACTGGTGATGGTGTTCCCGAAATAGCTGGCGTGTCCACCGGCTGGGAAGGGGTATCGGGAACCATAAACAAGATTATCTGGTACGGAAATGTTTCCGGGAGCTGGCAGGTGATCGACTCTGCAGAGGACATGGATTGTACTTGAAAAGCGGTAGATCTCTTCTGTATACGCAGCTGCTGTTTATCTTCATGGTAGCAGCTGTTGTGATAACCTCTTTTGTAGTGAACCGTCACTACCCTCTCAGTGTCCTTTCGGGTGAGAAATCGGTGGGTACTTGGGTTTCCGTATTCCTCCTGAGTGCTTCCACTGCATTCGCCTTTGTCATTATGATGAAAAAGGGATTTTTCCCCTGGATGCCGGTAATACTCTTTCTATTTACACTTGCTATCGATGAGCGATTCATGTTTCATGAGTCGCTAAAAGAGATGATTATTTTTTCGCAACGCCCTCATCTTTCACCTCATTCGCTTTGGGGAGAGCTGCCGGTCATTTTGGCTGGAATTGTGGGGGGAGGGATAGTTCTTCTAATTTGGAAGAATATACAAAGAGGTAATCGTCTGTTTATTTTGCTCGCGATGTGTTTTGGGGGACTATCGGTTCTGCTTGATGTCACCAATCGACTTTTGATTGTGGAGGATTTGGCGAAAATCTGCGGCGAACTGTTTTTAGCCATCTGCTTTCTAAGAGAGGTCGGAAGTGCCCAATATTCCCGAAGCAACTGAAGCGATGAATAATATTTCTACGTTGTAAAACAATACCTGTGTGAGGAAGTGCATTGGAAAAACTGAAAGTGAACAAGATAACTGTCTGGTAATTGTACTATCGAGATTTGAAAGAGTATGAGTGATATTTTGGCCAGGAGTAGTATACTTTCAAAGTCTTATCTACCTGTGTTTTGACGAGCTCTTCTGTTTTATCAAAGAGATTGCCTTGGATTTGATGTGAAGTATATAGATGGCTGAAGAGAAATCCTGTCCAATTTCTAAATAAATGTGTATTTTAATTTATAACTTGATACATATTAATTTCAAGCAAAAATGAGCACTGTAATAAAGGGAAACGGAAATGGAAAACACAACAGAATATATGAATTCTGGTATAGCTGGTCTGGATAAAGTATTGCGGGGTGGTTTACCGCGTAATCAGATGTATGCTGTTTACGGCACCAGCGGAAGCGGAAAAACAACATTGTGTCTGCAGTACCTTCTGCAGGGCGTCAGTATGGGCGAACGCTGTCTCTATATTGGTACTTCCGAAACAGAAGCGGAGATCCGCATGATTGCCCGCTCACACGGGTTTTCTCTTGAAGGGCTAAATATCGTCCACCTGTCCATTCATGTGGGAGAGCCAGGGCCGGGACAGACTATGCTCTATCCTGTCGAAATAGAGTTGCCGCAGATCGTGGAATCATTGATTGATGAGATAAATAAGCATGATCCGCAACGGGTTGTGATTGATTCGTTGAGTGAAATACGGCTGCTTGCAAAGCAGAAAAGCTGGTATCAGCGCCAGTTGATGATGCTCAAGCAGTTTCTGGAACCCCGGCCCTGTACGGCTCTGTTTACCGATACAGTAGGTGAAGAAAACAGCATACTGAAGACCATCGTTCATGGTGTAATTGAAATGAGCAGAAATGATCCTCTTTATGGTCCGGAACGGCGCCGCATACGAATAGAAAAACTTCGCGGCCACTCCTTCATCTCCGGCTACCATGATTATTCCATAGTTAGAGGCGGAGTGAGAGTGTTTCCGCGCCTGATCTCTTCGGAACACCATCGCAATTACACTCTCGAAGCGGTTTCAAGCGGAATCGACGAACTTGACAATCTTCTTGGCGGAGGGCTTGACCGCGGGACGTGCACTCTTCTGCAGGGAGCTGCCGGTACCGGCAAATCAGCAATGGCAGCGCAGTTCGCTTTAGCTGCTGCACAGAGAAACGAGTCTTCGGCGGTATTTTGCTTTGATGAACGGATATCCACTTTTATCCAGCGTGCAAAGGGGCTGGGCATGGATATACAAAAATATATGGAGAGAGGATTAATTTCGGTATATCAGATTGATCCAGCAGAAGTTTCTGCAGGTGAGTTCAGCAGCATCGTGTCCGAAACTGTAATTGAAAAGGAAATATCGCTGGTCGTGATTGACAGCCTCAACGGTTACGCTTATGCATTGCCCGATGAACATTTCCTTTCGGTGCATCTTCATGAGCTGGCCTCTTTTCTCAACCTTCAGGGAGTGATCACCCTTTTTACCATGTCCCAGCAGGCCTCGTTTGGTCTGCAGTCGTCATCATCTCCTTTCGATGTTTCCTATGTATCCGATACGGTTCTCAATCTCGGATATTTCGAATTTATGGGTTCTGTGCATAAGGCCTTATCTGTTATCAAGCGGAGAAGCGGCGGTCATGAGCATTCGATTCGCGAATTGACAATGGATGCAAACGGGTTGCATGTCGGTCCGGTACTCAAGGCCTTCGAGGGGATCACCACGGGAATACCGCGGTATACCGGTAACAATCTGAAGGATTCTGCAGGGGAACTAGAGGGATGAACTCTTCGGATACCGACAAGTACAACGTGCTTATTCTTGCACCGACCGGTCGTGATGCTCTCGTGCTGAAAGAAACACTGGCTAATGAGGGAATTGTTTCTGATGATTGCGGCACTATAGAGGAGCTTGCAAGAAAAATTGACGCGGTCTCCGGAACGGCGATTATTGCAGAAGAGGCGCTTTCCCCAAAAGATATTGAATTTCTTGTGGAGGCGATCAAAAGACAGCCGGAATGGTCGGATTTCCCGTTTATTATTATGTCAAGCGTTGGAGCCGACCCGGACAGGGCCTGGGCGATGCTTGCCCCCGGGGCACAATCACTCAATGTAAATGTGCTGGTGCGCCCGGTGCTCACCCGAACACTTCTTACAGCTGTACAGACAGCTCTTCGGTCCAGAAAGGCACAGTACCGTGTAGCACGGGAGCTAGCGCGGCGAAAGAAAGCCGAAGCTTCGCTGATGGAGGCCAATAGGGAACTGCAGGCCTTTTCCTATTCTGTCTCTCATGACCTGAAAGCTCCGCTGCGTACCATACGTGGTTTCAGCACTTTTCTCCTTGAAGATTACAAGGATCAGCTTGATAAAACCGCTCAGGATTATATTGACCGCATTATCAGTGGTGCCGATAATATGGGCAGGCTGATCGATGACATGCTGAGTCTTTCCAGGGTTTCACGCCAGGAAATGACCCGTATAGATGTTGACATGAGTGAGCTTGCAAGAACAGTAGTGGCCGAACTTCAGCACATGGACCCCGATCGGCAGGTTGATATCACCATTAAGAATAATCTATGTGCCGGCGGAGATCCGAATCTTCTTAAGATAGCACTTACCAATCTTCTGGGGAATGCATGGAAATACACCTTGAAAACGCCTGGTCCCCGTATAGAATTCGGCAGTTTTAATAAGAGCGGGGAGGAAATATTTTTTGTCAAAGACAACGGGGCAGGATTTCCAATGGAATACAAGGATAGACTGTTCAAGCCATTTCAGCGTCTGCATTCAAATAAAGAGTTCTCTGGTACCGGTATTGGACTGCCGATAGTGGTCAGGGTGATAAACCGTCATGGCGGACGGATCTGGGCTGAAGCCGAGGAGGGCAGAGGTGCTACTTTTTTCTTTACACTTGAAGAATAGATGTTTGATAAAGATGAACTAGAATAGCCGAAGAGGCTTTTTTTTCTGAGAACATCGAACGGCTTTTTCACACTATTCAGCAGCGGCCGGAGTGGTCGAATTTCCCAAATGTGATCATGGCCAGAGCGGGAACGTGATTAGATAATTGGCGACCAGCATGACAGCGAATTTAAGGATCTGAGGGAATAGACGATGAACCACAACTGTTTTTCTAAAGATGAAGAGTTTGTTGATGAGAAAGTAAAAGGACATCGCGGCAAGGTATGCAACGGCAACACCGACATACAGCTTACTGTTCCATACCTCCACCAGAAGGAAATGCACGGAAATATAGATCAGTCCGGTTACCCCGGCACTGATCAGGAAGAGAGCTATCTTCTTTATTGATGCTGCCATTCTTCTTGTACTGTCTGGTGTGTATCACGTTTATGATGCTCGCAGATTTTACGGTAATGATACCCGTGGATTGAGAGCGAAATGACATTCCGCAAATTACCGGTGCGTGTACGTCGGGTCCAAAGCAGAAGTTTCCAGAAATGCACTCTTGCCTCGCTCAGAATGCCGAACTGCCATAGTGACCGCACGAAAGCGAAAAGGTGACAGATGCGCAGAACTTTGTTTCTGCGGACCGGCTTGTGCTCACATAAGAAAGTCTTGACTCGCTGGTAAAAGTTTTCCGAAGAATAGATTGTCTGCAGAATTCGCGCATGTCCATCCCGCAGTACATCAATACCCATACGAGGGACAATGTTGGTCGTGTTGTCGACATTATCGCCCGAGAAATCCCCGCAGAGACGCCCTTCCACTTCCATTCGTTTATACAGCCGTGTTCCCGGAATCGCCTGCAGTATTCCAACCATCGCCGTTACAATTCCGCTTTTTTGAATGAAATCTATCTGCTTTTGAAAGACTGATGGCTGATCATGATCAAAGCCCACGATAAAACCGGCCTGCACCTCCAGCCCCGATCTCTGGATCCTCTTTACGTCTTCCACAAGGTCGCGGTTTTCGTTCTGCCGCTTGCCGCACTCCGTTAAACTTTCCTCCTCCGGCGTTTCGATACCGATAAACACCATGAAGAAACCGGCTTCGACCATTAGCTTCATAAGCTCTATATCATCGGCCAGATTTATGGATGCCTCGGTGTAAAAATGGATTCCTCTCTTATTCTTACGCCATTTAATGAGGGCCGGCAGAAGGTCTCTTTTGAGTAGTGCCTTGTTTCCGATAAAGTTATCATCAACAAAGAAGACGTCGTCGCGCCATCCTGAATTGTAAAGCGCGTCCAGTTCGGCAAGTATCTGCTGTGAGCTCTTGGTGCGCACCCGGTGACCGAGCAGGGCAGTTACATTACAGAAGTCGCACTGAAACGGGCACCCGCGGGAAAACTGGACGCTCATGTTGGCGTAACGCTTCAGATTGAGAAGTTCCCATCTGGGTACAGGAGTCTGACGCATATCCGCGAAGCTGTCGGACGAATAGATCCGCCTGGGTTCACCCCGGGCAAGATCATCAAGAAAAGCGCGGAGGGTCAGTTCTGCCTCATTAAGCACGAAGTGATCAACAGATGCGAATGATTCATGATCACTTGTAAAAAGAGGTCCTCCCGCAACAATACGCAGCCCGAAGTTTCTGCATCTGTCGATAATCTGCCGGGATGATTCATGCTGGACAATCATTGCGCTTATGAACACACAGTCGGCCCAGGAGAGATCTCTATCTGTGAGTTTCTGCACATTGGTATCAACCAGACGCAGCTCAAAGTGTGGCGGCAGCATGGCCGCAACAGTCACCAGACCGAGCGGTGGAAGCACAGCCCGCTTACCCACGAATTTCAGAGCATGCTTGTAACTCCAGAAGGTATCTGGAAATTGAGGGTATACAAGAAGCACGTTCATTTATAAGGTCCTTGCTTAGTATTAGCGCGTGTTACATTATGAAGATTTAAAGAATTAATCTGTACCACTTATATGCTATTCATTGACTCATAGGCCTGAACTACTTTTGCCGTAAACTGATTTCCGTATAACTTCTTTGACTGCTGGCACCAGTGGCGGGGCCACACTGAACGTTTTGATTCCACACTGCAGAAGCCGGGCGATGTGCTGGGGTCGCCCCCCGAGTTCGCCGCATATGGAAAGAGGCATTTCCGGAAGATCATCATGGACGATTCTCAACAGTCTGAAAATGACATCCGATGCATCGTTGAAATACATCCCCACTGCCGCATTCTCCCGATCGGCGGCAAACGAATACTGTGTCAGATCGTTGGTGCCGAAACTCAGGAAATCCGCATACCTTAATATCTCGCGGGCCGAAAGGGCTGCGGCTGGAGTTTCGATCATTGCTCCCAGTCTTGGAAGAGGAGAGATGGAAAGTTGGGCACCGAGCTGGGTGAGGTAGTCTCTCACCACAGCTACATCATCGGGAGTGGTCACCATGGGGATCAGAAGAGAAACGTCGAACTCCCGGGAAAGTTCCAGAACTGCCCGCAGATGAGTTGTGAGCAACTGGGGGTATTCCCGCAGCAGGCGAATGCCTCTGCGCCCCAGTGAGGGATTGGATTCTGCCATGAATTCCAGATAAGGCAACGGTTTATCGGCTCCAATATCAAGCAGCCGTACGCAGACAGTATGCCCACGGGCAGCTCCAAGGGTCTGGCGCATCTCCTGGAGCAATTCATTCTCGTCGGGCGGGGAAATTCTCCCCAGGTAAGTACGCTCCATGCGGTACAACCCGACCCCCTCGGCTCCATTGGCCATTGCAGTATTGGTATCCTCCTTATTCCCGACGTTGGCCAGTACAGAGATTCTGACACCGTCCTTTGTTACGGCCGGCTCAAGGGCCTGTGCCCGTGCATGTACGCTAGCTTGCTCCTTCTCACGAACCTTTTTTCTAAAGGCAGTAACCTGCCCTTCCTCAGGGCGGACCGTGACCGTTCCGGTATCCGCATCAACCAATGCAAGTTCCCCCTCGGGAACAATTGATTGCAGATTGGCAATTCCCGAGATACACGGCAACCCTATTTCGCGAGCAAAAAGAGCAGCATGAGAGCCGATGCTCCCGTACTCCAGTAAAACCGCTGCCGTGGAGCGACCGATGAGAAAAACGGTATCAGACGGTAACAGGCGGGATGTGACAAGTACACAGCCCAAGGGGATTTCCTCAAGCGGGTGCACCGTGATCCCCGCAAGTGCATTCCTCAAGCGGATCTCGATATCGCGAAGGTCATCACTCTTACTTCGGGCAATTTGAGATTCCATACTCATGAAACGCTTCTCCCAACGAAGAAATACGGTCTTCACGGCACTGCCGGCACTCACCAGATTGTTCTCGATCTCCTGTCTCAATTCCCTTCTCAAGGAAGCATCATTGAGCAGAAGCTGATGCACCTCGAAGACTTTGGACAACCGAGTATCGATCTCCTTTTCCACATGTGTTGCCAGTGACAGGAGATCATTGGTGATCTTCAGAGTGGCATTGTCCAGATGCCCAAGCTCTTCTTCAATGCTAAGCCTGTCTTTCCCTTGGGGTGCCGCATCTAAGGGGCCCAGCAATGTCCGGTGCACATGGACTTTCCCTTCCGCCAATCCCGGCGATATTGACTTTCCCCGTATTATTATTTGTTCAGGCATAGTCTTCCCGACGGCTCAAAGAATGATCTCTCTACGATGCATTTTCTTTTGAATAAGGATCATCAACACTGAATGACGTCTGGTGATTTTTGTTAGCTGATGTGCATTCGGGTGCCGTGTCCAGCGTCAAATCAAGCGTTGCATAAGCCAAGCGGTCGAGGCGCAAGGTGTTGTTCCTGAAAACAAGATTGCTTATCAGCACCACCGGGGCTTTCCCCCAGTGCAGGATACTGCGAATCACCCGGCGCAGAATATTGGCGTAAGAGTAGAAAATCCGGTAACTGCTTTCCCTTTCAGCCGCTATCTCTTCCCATGTAAGGTTTTTATAACGGGCAACCGGAAAGGTGAGCGTAAAGTACTTCCAGTCACGGGGGAAAACCCGGTGAATCATTCTATTTTCCGCTTCCATGGTGTTCCACAGTCGTGTACCCGGCAGTGGTGTGAGAACCATCACATTGAGAACATCCAGCTCATAGGCCTTGGCTGTCAGGGCGATCTGTTCACCGCTGCCTTTTCCATCAATATCAAGCCCGAGAATGAAGGAGCCGAGTACGCATATTCCGTATTTCTGAATGCGCCTTACAGAATCCCTCATGCGGCTTGAAGAGCGGATGGAAAACTTTTTACTGACCTCTGAAAGCCCTTCCGCAGACACCGATTCGAACCCGATGAATACGCCTGTACATCCTGCTTTTTTGGCCAGAGCAAGCAGCTCCTCGTCATCTGCCATATTGATGGTAACCTGTGCGATCCACCTCTTACCCAATTTTGCCGCAATCATCTCGCGAAGAAGTGTTTTCGTGTACTCGATGTGCTCTTTCCGGGTCCCTATAAGATTATCATCCACAATAAGGATATCCTTTTCAGGGATCTTCCTGAATTCCTGAATGACACTGTCAACCGGCCGGCGTCTGAACTTTCCGCCATTGAAAGCAGTGACACTGCAGAAACTGCAGCCCAGAGGGCACCCTCGCGATGTCTGGATTGAACCGAAGTGGTATCCTTTTGACAACAAATCATGCCGGGCTGCTGGCATTTCACTAAGGTCGACCCGGACACCCTGGTAAAGTTTTTTCAGTGTACCGCTTCGACAATCTCTCAGAACATCCGCCCAGACACTTTCTGCTTCACCTTTGACTACCGCATCGACGCGCTCCATAGCTTCCTGCGGGCACATGCTGGCGTGGATGCCACCCATGACAACCGGAATATTCAGGTTGCGGAAGCCCGCAGCGATTTCATACGCCCGGGTGGCATGGGAGGTAAAGGCGGTAATGCCGACCAGGTCGGGCCGGGGGATCGATTCGTAATCCGGTACGGACAGATTCTCATCAATAAGCGTGATTTCCCACTCCTCAGGAGTGAGACCGGCCAGCACCAGAAGCCCCAGAGGTTTCCAGACAACGTACCTGTTCCAGCGGTTTTCGCGAGACTTTACAGTGCTCACCAGGGGGTTGCTGGGATTGATCAGTATTAGACGCATAAGGATAATTCTCCGTAACAGAAGGAATTTAAGAGTTCTGTTTATGCTTGCTACCTTTTATTGCCTGCTTTTGTTTGCTCTGCTTTCTATGACTAAGGCGACGAGAATTCCGGAAATGAAACCGCCAGCGGCGGCAAAAACAAGAAGAACTATCACCGGAACATCTGCGGTGAACCAGAAAAAGCGGGCACGTACAGAGGATGTGTTCTGCACGATAAACACCAGAAGCAGAAGACTCACAATCCAGAGAGTCACGACTTTCGCTTTTTTCATTGGCCGAGACTCTTTCTGCTGTGTTCAATCATACGTTTCCTCTTTTATGAAGCAAATAGTGCTCCACTCTGAGGTATAGGCTGTTCGAATCGGATGAATCCGGTTGGGATGGAGCAGCATCGGGGTGGTTCCAGCAAATCGTGAGTTTTGCTGTTAGGTGCTGATTCTGTCGCGCTCGTAGCGGGCTTGGTTCCCTTGCATAAACAGACCGGGATTTACTTGTCTGACCGAAGCTAAAACCCCCTAGAAGTGAAGAGGGCAGGGGAGCTTTTTTGTTTTTTACACTTGACGGGTAGCTTTACTTATGTATCTTGCGATTGTTTTTGTTAACGGCGAAGACGCCTCACAGGCCACCATCATCCTCTCTCGCATTGCCACATTTTCAAAAATAGTCATCGGAGTCTGTCAATCACGAATAAGAGACTCCGATTCTCTCTATTCTACCCTTCTGGTGGACAATCGAGGCATTCGCTTTACTTTTTCTTTTCCTAAAGTTTAATTTGTATATAAAAGCCAAAACCTTGTTTCGTTCTGAAACAAGGTTTTGGACAGTAATTGCCACAATCATATTATAATCTCCATCATCCAAGCCAGGGGGTTAAATGAACCTCAAGGGAAAAGATTTGCATTCTGACCTGTTTAAAAGGCTGCTCAGGTCCATCGGGTTAGGTCATCTCTACAAGAATTTTGTCAATATGGGCCTGCAAAAAGCCTATTCCTTGCTGGTTGATAGTACGATTAAGGTGAAATTTCAAGGTGACATGGTAGATCCTTCTAAATGTGAAAAACTCAGGAAAACAATACAGAATGAAATTAAAAAATTCATGTATACCAGTAAAACTATTAAGGAACCCATTTCACTGAATACATTTTTTACCGCGCTTACTTTGGTGATGACCTTTGTCAGAATAGAAAAGCATAAGGATGAAGTATGGCTTAAGGGCATAGCGGAGAAACTGGATACTATTTACAAGGAAAACTCCTGCAACACTTTTACACTGCTTTTTCAGGTGGTTATGACCATTGTAGTTCGTGAATGCGACTTTAATACAGTTCTCTTTGGATTTGAGCCTCTGTATGAATACGAAAAAAGTCAATGTTGTCCTTTTAGCATTCTTATCAGAGTGAAAAAAGCACAGGAACGGGAATTCATTCTGGATGGAGCGCCTAGAAAAGCTTACAGAGTCGGATGGTGTCATGGTGGCGGGGAGATTCAATGGGGCACTATATCTTACAGCAATTGGTCATACGCAGTGTACATACAGAATCACGCGTTGGAAGCTTTGGAAAAGCGGATTGACATTCTCAAGCGGCCAAATTTGAGGTATTATCTTTCTAAGTCTGTGAGAAGGGGTGTTCTCGCTCCGTTTGAAGGCAAGTATCTGCTGGAATACAGAATGAATGGTGAGAAGTTCGGCTACTTTGTATGCACTTTCTCCGGCAGTTGTCTTGTCCTGCGTACTTTTCTGTTCATAACCTATGATGGGACACCTGAAGGGGACAGTCTCAGTACTGCTCTGAACCTTGATCGCACGTCAAAAGATTACATGGGTTTAGAAAAGCTAAGTTCCTATGAGTCGGCTATGAATAATGCAGACCTCAAGGACAGGTTGCCACTTACCGTCAAGCATTTTGAAATGAGCAAAGAGGAATTAAAGGATATAATGCTTAAGCGGCTGGAAGCAAGCGAAATGCTGATTAAGAATGAACCATGCGGCAGGTAAAGTTCAGGTGTTTTGCTGCTAGTTAAAACACCTTCCGAGATCTTTTTCTGCATTCCGTTGTAAATAATAGTTCACATACTTTCATTTTTATTGCGTTGTATTTCGGCCCTGTCACCTTAAAAAACAAGAAAAACTTTGCGCACCCTTTTACCTGATGTTAGTTTATAAAATGTAATCGTAATGGCTGGATCAGCAAATATTAATAAACATAATGCATATTCTGGTTTCGTAGTTAACAATCCGGAAAAGTATAACATCGACCGATCGACACCACACTTTTAGGATGGCCTGCCACTGCTGTTAAATAGAGCGAAAAGGAAAATGTATGAGCGTAGCATCTGACATTCAGGAACAGATCGAGCGCAGCATTGCAGAACTGCCGGAAAAAGAGTACATTCGCCCGTCAATGACCGTCGATCAGTTCGTTGCGGAGTTTGCTGGAACTATTTCTCAGGCGAAGGTTGATCGGGAGCAGCTCGAGAGATCCGGTTTTGACTGGGGAAAGATGATCCTCATCCAGGCGCTCTATGACAATCTTCTCGACGCCTGCCGAGATCGCACTATCGCCCTTCTCAATACTCCCCGGGTTATAGCCGACTTTGATGAGCTGATGCAATTGGCCCTGAATGACAGAAAAGTTCTCAAGGAGGTGGCCTCTGCAATCATCCTTGAAGCAAATGATCCGAATCTCACTCGTCTTGTGCGCGGCTGGCTTGCTGGTAACGGAAGAAATAAACTTCTTACGTGCAACCTTAATCTGGTATCTCTTATAAACGATTACCCCTCAGTTGCTGCATGGATTAAGCCCGGAGGGGTGCTGGTTGATGGTGATTTTCTTGAGCAAGCCGGCAATCGTGCGGTTGCGCTTTTGAGAATGCAGGGGCTGATCCTTCGCAACGGCAAACCGGAAAACGCGGCAGTTGACCGCCAGAGGAGCCTTCTGACACTTTGTATCCGCGAGCAGAAAATGATCAAGCGATTTGCCCACGCCGCATTCATCGACAATCTGGAATACTATAAGCAGTATTATTGTAGCCATGTGCGGCGGGAACGTGACAAGCGCTACGCTTCTAAAAAACGGGCAGCGGCTCTGTGCTCAGAAGAAGAGCACCATTTAGCAGCTGAAGTGTAATCTCCTGGTTTTCCTTTCGATAATCGCGATTTTTTCCCACCCGCTCTTCTCGCTCTGCTTTTTCTGAGGCTCCGGAAGGAGCATGCATTCCCGAGGATAACTAGTTGTAAGTTACTTCTTTTGGGCCTCTAAGGCATGGATTTCAGCATGGTCCCCATTTAGTGTATATATTATCCAAAATTCCGCAACAGACACGTATAAGTCCGCAACAGACCTTGAAAGTTGTGCTTACAGGTTGCATTGTGGCGCATTCCTGGGGAAATCTAGTGCATTCCGCGGCAAATAAGCTGCTACAGAGTAAAAGATTTTCGCAAAAAGGGAAAAAATGCGATATTTTTACCCTGTTGCGGACTTTTCTGACCCATCTGCGGACTATTCTGTATTAGTTGCGGATGCATTTTCCCCGGTTGCGGACATGTTTTGAGTTGTTGCGAAATATTCATTGTATGATGCGAAATACTTATCATATGATGCGGAGAAATTCAGGCATTTTGCGGAGATCAGAGGATTTTGTGATGAGCGATAAACTCCTAAGCGCTGAAGGCGTATAATGTGACAGCCCGGGGTAAGCGGTCTTCCGCGCAGCCCCGGGTGGTCGTGGGATAGTTTTTCAAGATGTTCCTGGAAGTGTAAACCGCTTCAGCGGCATGCTGTTTTCTATCATATTCCACCTCCTATTACTCCTGAATCGCCATAACACTTCGACTCCGGCGGACCTACGCTCAGTGTGAGCGGAGCGGGGATACGTCAAGCAATGATACTTTACATTCCTTCTTCACTTTGCAAAAGAACGTGCGGGAGTATGTTTCGAGTCGGAGCTGGTCTCTTACACTCCCCGCAACCGATATTCTTCAAACTTAGCTCATGAGATCAAATTACTAACCGAAGCCAAAACCGCCTCAACACTAATCTTCTCCAGACATTCCTTTCCACAATTCACCGGCTCTGTCCGAAGATGACACGGAGTACACGCAGAATGCCCTGCCACAATTGCTACTGCCCTCCCTGCAGGTGACCACACCTGCGGGTCGGATGGGCCGAAGATGGCTACGGTGGGAATACCCAGAGCTGCGCTGAGGTGCGCAGGTCCGCTGTCATTTCCTATGAATACAGTACACCTGCTTATCACAGCCGATAACAGGGATATCGGCAGGTTGTAAACAACTTTCCCCTTCACTGTAATCTCATCCCAGCAATCTGCTTCTCCCTTTATCCAGACAGTCTCTAATCCCTGCTTTTTTAGCTCCTCAGAAAGAGAAGCGAATCTATCCAACGGCCAGTTCTTTTTTAAACTGCCGCTTCCGGGATGAATCGCCGCATAGTTCTGCCCCGGCAACATCTCACATGCTTCACGAAGCATTTGGGCAGATACCTGGATATCAAATATCAAGGCGTCTGCACCCATCAAAGACAAATGATACTGGTGAATGGGAATCCTGGTTTCGGGGAAGGGCTTTTGCCAGAAAAGCGGTTTGAGCTTAAGGCTCGCGGCGGTTTTGTGAAGCTCTTCAAAAGAGGTAAAGAGCAGTGCCGAGCTGAACCAGGAGAGAAATTCAATACGTGCTGTTTCGCTGCTGTAAATTCCAGAAAGTGAACCGGAAGAGGCATCCACGAAATCATCAAAGCCAAGACTTTCACATGCAAAGTGGCCATGCTGCGATGAGGTGGCAATTACCAGCTTTGATCCCTTCACCATTCCTTTCCAGACATTTATAGCCGGTATGCAGGTAATGAAATCACCCAGTGCACCTGTATGGAAAACAAGAGAACATCTATCTGTTGTCATTTTCGGCGACCCAGCTGTACGCCTTGTCCAAGCTTATGGAGGGGTATGTTTCATGTAATATCGTCAGACGCTTTTTCACAAATTCGATTCTGCTCTGCTGCCCTTCCACCGTATTGCCTCTTCTGTGTGACATCGTCTTTCGCACGGCTTCAAACTCCTTTATGAAGGAGGCAGCTTTTTCACTCAGACAGGATTGCGAAAACCGATCACAGATATACTTGACGGCCACTTCCGAGGGGTGAGCCATATCGGAGGCATAGAAACGGTAATCTCTCAATTCATCGATAAGTATCTCATAGGACGGGAAGTAGTACACTGATGCAAGGTCAGACATGAGCTGGTGGAGTGCCGCTGCGAGATACGCCTTGCTCACGGTATTTTCGTGAGGGTTATCTCTTAGGTGTCTCACCGGGCTGATTGTAAAGATGATTCTTAGCTGAGGGCGCTTTCTGATTAGTGCATCAATTGCATTTCTCAGCGAATTAACTATCATTTCCATGGGCGCAAGCTCGCGGATAAAGCTTGACCCGGGGAGCTTGTGGCAGTTGGAAACAACCCTGCCGTTTTCTTTCAATTTATAGATAAAGGCGGTTCCAAGGGTAATCGCAAGGACATCAATATTCTCGATTACTTTACGGGCTCTGTCTAACTGATCATTGATTAAATGAAGAGTCCCTTTCTTATCCCCACTGCTGAAACGGCTGTGGTGGTCAAAGCTTCTCCATACGTTCTCATGGAAGAAGAGGTCTTCTTCTTTGTAAGGTGTTCCCTCGCAAACTCTGATCAATGCTGCGGCAAGCGAAACGGGATTGAAGAGGGTGCCAGTGGGGTTTATTACGATGTTAAACAGGTTGTCTTCAAGAAATGTTCCGATGTTCTCGGTAAAGCAGGACCCGAGCATGAGGATGGTATCATCGTGGGAAATCGGAAGGTGCATCGGTTCACAGGGGATTACAGTTCTGAAAAGTTCCATGCTCATTTTCGCAGGTCGGCCATTTTCACCCTGACATCTGATTCGGTTTTTTTACCGGTGCATATACAGAATGCCAGATTCAGCCTCGTCAGGTTTTCTGTAATTTTATCGATATCCAGTATAAGTTCATCGGGGAGATCGAATGGATGAGTGTTGTTGAAATTGTAAGGGCAGCTTACGGTCGGATGTGTAAATTCATCTGATTTGAGCACCAGGCCGTGAGTCCGGCAGATTAGCGGTCTCGCTGAATAGATGGTGCAGTTTTCATCAGAAAGAAAAGGACAGCGATCAGAGCCGCTACATTTATCATTACTTGCTGGTTGAGACTGTAGAAAAGCCCGAATACAGTGGGCCTCCAGCTGATTTACGCTCTGCAGTTCGCAGCAGATGCCACAACCTTTTCTGCAGGTGAAGTCATCAGGGTAGGCGGAAATGACTTTCATCCAGAACTGATCACAATAATCACAAAGTTTGCGGTAATTGGCAAGTACTGAATTGAGGTATTCAGAATGATCACTTTGGCTCATCTTATTTGTCATTATCGTGGCTCATGTTCTCTGTGAGCCATCAATCCAGCCCGATAGTGATTTTTCCATCCATCAGTACAAGCCCTTTGAAAAATTCGCTGGGCACCCCGGTAGCCTTGAACGGACGAGGACCCTTTCCTCCACCTATGTAGAACCCGGTGGCATAGACCACACTTCCGGCATCAGCCTGTGATGGTTCAACATGCACGGCAAGCATGTCAAGCCTGCAGTTTTTCCAGTATGGAGGGGCATTACGTTCTCCGCCAGGCAGATAATAAAGCCCTTTGCTTCTTCCCCACACAAACTGGAAGAGCAGATGGTTTTCTATGCTGGCCCAAAAGGAGGGGCAACTTACCTCCCGGTATTTTTTCTGATGAGAGCTGAAGGTTTCCCGCAGTGATCCGCTTGAAAAGTCAAGACTGTTGCCGGTCCAGTGATCATTGACAAGGTAGACAGGTGACAGATACTGCTCATGAACTTCAAGGGCGACATCGGCGGTGATCTGGTCGAGCACGATTAGTCCCTCTTCACCCCACGTGAGCACACGAATGTCTCGATGAAGTATCTGGTTGCCGTCAGCTCCATAGTACACGATGGTTCCGGATGTGTCAAATCCGTCACGCTGGAAACGGTCGTTGTGATAAAGCACATCCCATCCCTTGATGGGTTCACTTACCGATGGTATGCCGAGTAAAGCGGCCTTGAACGGCGCGACGAGCTCGGGCTGGGAATGGATATTGAGTCCCACCATGGGGTGATTTCCCAGAGCTTTCCATGCCATGCTGCGCGTGGCTCTAACGTTGCGGCGATAACAGATTTCTATATATGGATAGATGTGTCGAGTGTCAATGGCGTTTTCGATCTGCCCGGCAGAGAAGAACCGCTGCTCCTTTGAGAAGGGGAGGCAGGCAAGCAAAGCCAGTTCAAGACCCACTTGACTTTGAAAAAGCAGTTCCCATCCTTCAAGCTTCTGGTCGAACCCGAACACCCATGGACCCTGGCTTTCCTTATCGGCCAATAAGCAGGAATCCATCCATGAGAGGAGCTTTCCGGTCATGTGGAGCGCTCGAGGGTCATTGTGCCATAATCCCCAGGCCAGAGCAAGCGGGCGTGGCACAAACATGGGGATGTCGTGGCCACCGGGGGCAAAGATCATCCCTGTAGGGAGGCAGAACCGCATGAGTATATCAAAGGTGCGCTGATGGTTTTTTCTCACCATGTAAGCAGGGCGTTCACGTCCATGAATCGAGTAGGCGGACATGGAGAGAATAATCCATAGCCCATAAGAAAGCACTTCCGGGTGGAAGAAACCATGGTTTTCGGCAGTCAAGTCAGGGAACAGGTTCTGAGTGCTGACCGTTTTAGAAATGGAGCTTCCGAAATATTCTGAATGATCCGCCTTGTCATGGATAGAGGAGGCGATATTTACCGACCAGAGGCGGAGGGAGTTTTCCCAGTTTTCGAGATTGGGGTGGTTGGGGCACAGATTGATAGCCCAGGCAAGCACCATGGCGTCCTGAGCGTTCTCTTCGACCTTGGTATCGATTTCGCATCCGCTGGGAGGCAGTACACCTGTAAACCGGTCAGCCTCATGGGCAATGATTTCCCTGATGCGCTTTTGAAGGTATTTATCTAGAACTTCATCGGCAAAAACGGAGATTACTCCAAGGAGGGATGCCCAAAGGCTGCTGCGCCAGTTTTCACCCCAGCGCTTGCGTTCTAAAAACGTTTCGACATCCATGGAACCGGTGATGTGGCTGTCCACCGCCCATTGGACGCCTTTTTGGATTTTAGAGGTAAGGTCTTCCTTGCTGATTATAGCACTAATCAGTTCGGTTTGCTTCAAATAAACATACCCGCTCAGTATGCAGAGTATGTTCAGATGTGGCCGAAGGACGTATTCTATTACCGGGGAGGACGATCCCACTGATCGCATATTAAAGCTTTTGGGATCAATATTTCCGAAGAGTCCGGTGGTGTCGTCAGTTTCGTGCCAGGATTTCAGGTAGTAGGGAAGGCTTCTGGAGAGCAGCCGCAGAATCTTCTGCGGCTCGATTTTTTCGGTAAAATGAAGCATTGTTCATCCGATTTTTGTCAGGTTTTTAACGGGCGCTCCATCGGGTAGATCACTATGGCGTTTTCCTCGTCGGCATCCCTGCAGATTTTGGCGAACTCTCTGGCGGTATTGGAATCGTAGAGAACCAGAAAAGAGTCACCGAAAAAACGGGGGAGTCGATCTCCCTTCAACCATTCAATATTGCTGTTAACTTGATCTCTGAGGAAGGTAGATTTCGTGCCGGAATAGCCGATACCCAAATACGCCATGCTTAAATCCAGGTTAAGTCAAGAGTGTGGAGCTTTAACTACCTTAAAATTAATTCACCGCACTGTTGAGCTGCAAAAAAGCGTTTTCAGGGTTTGCCTTTCCATTCGGATTTTCTGGCGAATGCTCTTTCTTCGAAGGCGGTTTCTGTGCCGAAAACGGGGATAGATTCTTCCAGTTTAAGCTCCAGCAGGGCAGGTTCCAGCTCCTGAGGGGGGTCAAGCAGTGCCACGTAGCGTCCGGCTTGATCCATGCGCTTCTTGAATTCAATCAACTCTTTGCTGGCAGGTTCATCAATTTGGGTTACATCGGAAATTTTTATGGCCATTGCTCTGCTATTGCAGTTTTCAAGCTTCGCTATCTCAGTTTGCAGTGAGTTCAGAGTGCTGCTTACCGCCTTACCCACCAGTTGAAGGACAGTGTGGCGGGTTTTGGTTAGAAGATAGGCATCAAGATAGTCATCGTGGTCCTCATGGGAGCCCGAATCGGAACCATTCCATCCCTGCTCCAGACGAAAGATGATATTCTGTACAGTTTTAATGGGAAGTTCCAAGGTTGCGGCTATTCGGCGGGGCTCCACCCCTCTTTTGATAAGTCTGTAAAGTCTTCTGTAGATCTCGTCGCTCAAATCCAAGTTGTGTTCGTTCATATAGACCTCTTCCTGACTGTAGTTATGATACAACCGAGGAGGAGAGTAGTCAAGACCCTTTAGTGTGAAAGAGATTGTGCCTGAAGACCAAAAATGCTATTTTAAAGATCTTCGGGGCTGTAGCTCAGTTGGGAGAGCGCGACGTTCGCAATGTCGAGGCCGGGGGTTCGATCCCCCCCAGCTCCATTAGAGGGTATCTGTTTTGGCGGGTACCCTTTTTTATTTCAGGGCAGAATGGCAGAATTCCATTGCCCGATTTTTTTTCAGTTTTCTCTTTACTCAATCCCTGCCCTCCTATTATAATGAATAGCAAGTAACCCAAATAGCGGAAGACAAACCGGATTTCTATCATCTTCAAAGCGAGGCATCGTTTATGAGGCATTTACGGTTGTGTATACTGACTACACTTTGTGCAGGAGCGCTGTCGTTTCTAGTGGCCGCCACACTGGATGATTTCGAACATGGCACTACCACTAATTATTTCAAGGGTAGTTGCCTGGCCTATTCTGACCGGGATGACGGAGGAGAATCCGATATTCTCAGCGGAGAGCTTATCGAAGGCACAAAGAATCTTTATAATCTACCGCCCACTGCAGGAGAGGGATGCCCCGACGGTACCCCTCAGCATGGATTGATGATGCAGTTCAAATACGGAACACCAAGACCTTTTGACGGCTCATATTATTATGGAAAGAACGTTGGGATAAAATCTAATCTCACCTCCACCGACAATGGTTTTCGAGATATCACCGGTGCCACTCGTATTACTTTCAAGGCTAAAGCATCCACACCTATGATTGTTCGTGTCTTGATACCGATTTCAACGGTAACCGACAAGGGATATCACCGCAGAAATGTGACCGTGACCTCTGCCTGGAAAACATTCTCCATCAGCCTTGATTCTCTCAGTCAGCCAACCTGGGCAACATACAAGAATTTCGACCGTAGACTTGTGCAGCGAGTTCAGTGGGAAATCATAACAGAGGATAACGCTGATTTAACCGAAGGCACATTCTGGCTTGATGACATCGCCCTGGACGGATACGATTCCAATGTGCCGGAGCTGGTGTTTGGGCCTGACAGCACTTACGAACGTAAACCCACTTTCAAATGGCATCCGTATGCTTCGGCTCAGTCCTATACCATTCAGATAGACAGTGTTCCCACTTTCAACAGTACAAGACTGATCTCCATGGGGGTGACAGATACCACTTTCACCTGCCCAGTCAATCTTCCTTTCGGAACCATTTACTGGCGGGTGAAGGAGGCTACTTCTTCGTATTCCGCAACGGCATCGTTCAAGCTTATTGACAGCCGTATTCCAAAACTAATACTCATGCCTGATACAACGGTTGAGAGACAACCGGTTTTCCGCTGGCATAAGAGTCCCACTTCGGTGTCAAAGTATTTTATCAAGATACGGAAATTCCGATCAGCTTACTCTTACGACTATCATTTTGATACTGCCACTGTTACCGATACTTTTTTTCAGAGTTCTAAAATTATGGGATTTGATACCAGTTACATCTGGACTGTTAGTGGTGACGGCTCTGTTCCCACTCCACCAGATACATTCAGAGTCATTGATGGAAGGATACCGGAAATTATTCCAGTTACTACTCCGACACATACCAGAACACCGGTGATCACCTGGCATGCTCCCAGAGTGGCTGTAAGCAAATGCAGTCTCCAGGTTTGTACAAATAGCAATTTCTACGGCACCGGATTGACTGCCGTTTCTTTGACCGACACTTTTTTCCAGGTCCCAAACGATCTTCCGCTGACTACCATTTACTGGCGGATTCGTGGAGATAACAGCGAATGGTCTCGTGTAAGTACATTCAGTGTTCTTACCAGTGATGATCTTAAGCTTATCCCGATTGAACCCACGATTGACCCTCGCCCAACTTTCAGGTGGTATAAGCCTCCTGTTCCTGTCTCTTCCTATAAGATTTTCATCAGAAATCCTAGCATGTACACCACTTTAGTGGATTCAGCCACAGTGACGGATACGTTTTATAGACCTCCTCGTAATCTGTATCCGGGGACAATGTATTGGACCATCACTGCTGAGGGAGCTGTTGGTTCCGGATCGCAGCCGCTGATACTTTATGATTCCCGCATTCCCCGAATTATTCCTCATACGCCAAAAGTTTCGACAATTTCGACACCACTGCTTTCCTGGCGCTCGGCTCCAAATGCATCCCTTTACACTATTAACTTGGCCAGTGATCCTGCATTCAGCAACATGATTATATCCATGCCTACTGAGGATACCACATTTCAGGTGTTTGCCGCGCTTCAACCGGGAACCTATTACTGGAAAGTGAAATCCGATCTGCTGGCGACGTTCTCATCAGTAGATACCTTTACCATCTTGCCCGGGCATACTCCCACACTGGTGACTTACGATGGTGCCATAGTAAATGAGCGCAGACCAATTCTTGAATGGGGGAAGGTTAACGGTGCAAACGCTTACCATGTGGTTTTTGCTGATAACAGGGATTTCACTGATGCATTTGTGGTGGCATTGAATGACACAATCTATGCACCGCAAATCGATCTGGCTTACGGGACCTGGTACTGGAAGGTGAGCTGTGATATCGATTTTGATGCTTACAGTATGGTGGATAGCTTGAGTATTGAACCAATGACAGGGGCAGAACCGAATCGGACTATGAGTGCATTCACTGTTCGCCAGAACCGTTTCGGATTAGTGATTACCACGGCAAGGCCGCTTGCCCCAAAAGCTATTTCTGTGTACGATCTGTCTGGACGACTGGTATCGGTTCCTCATGTTAAACCGGGAGCATCGACAGTAACATGGGATTTTTCCGATCAGACCGGGCGTAGACTGTCAACCGGGGTATACCTGGTGAATGTGAAAACCGCTAAAGGGCTCAAGGTGCACAGGGTCACGGTTACTAGATAATTGTTGATAGATGATTAGGAGATATCCACCAAGCTGCTACTGATTGGTGGATATCCTTCTCTGGTGGTATATATAGATTGTCAGACTAAGAAATGCCCAAATCCCCGAATCGTGGTTTTCTGCTGGGATGGGATGAAGTGTTAGGTGCGAAATGAAAGCTCTATACGCTTTCAGCCGAGCATGCACCCGAATTTTTCCTGCAATAAACCCTCATCCAAAGCCTTCACTTTAAAAATTCTACTCTCGTTCATAAAAAAATAGCGTAGCTTGTTTTCATCAATGATGCGTCTATTAAGTTTGAAGTCCCATACGCCCATTTGCATTAGTAAGCAACCTTCTGCAATGTAGTACTCTCATCGTGGGAGTATTCTTTTCACCCTTTATAAAGGAGTCCTTTTATGCACAGGAAGAAGCTACTGGTTGTTCTTCTTGGAGGTGTTTTGATGTTTGCCGGTTGTGCCTCAATGACCACCCTGCAGAATGCGGAAGTGCTGGAGCCGGGACGTGCCACCTATTACGCCGCCTATGTTCCTACCACTATCCCGGAATTCATTGATGTGGATACAAACGGCAAATATGATCCCATGGATTTCAATACGATTGAAGTTGGCGGCAGACTTGGGCTGTTCAAGAACTTCGATGTGGGGGCGAAAGTGTATCCAATCGGTACACTGTTGGATGGCAAGTATCAGTTCCTGAATTCCGGAATGATTAAGGGGGCTGGAGACCTGGGAGTGGGATATATGACCATTACCAGTGGATCCGACAGCTCGGAATCAAAATCCTCCACCACCGTTATCGATATGACACCCATGGTGTTATTTACGGTGAAGCCCATCAGTTTCTTTTCATTCACTGTCGCACCAAAGACACTGATCCGTATGCAGATGCCTGATGAAGGAAGCAGCAGCTTCAAGTCGCTGTTCGGTGCTACAGCGATGGCCAAATTTCATGTGGGTTCACTCGGGGCACTTTCATTTGAGTATGGAATGTTCGGTGGATCCTACAATACTACTCATTTTGCACTTGCAGCAGAGAAGAATATCTCTTTCGGTGACTAAGGCATTTCTCGGACACACAGGTTCTTTACTGACCTGTGTGCCCAAATACCTGTGGAAAGACTATATAACACTGGAACTACTTGAAAGAGAGCGGGGCCGGCAGTAATTTTTATACGAGCTGAGCCATTTTTTTCCGATGAACCGCTCAGAAGGCACTCTTTGCACAACTTTCCAGGAAATTTCAGGTGAATAGGTCTTTTTTACTGGTACTTTTGTTATTTTCGACCATTTTTTCTCGACAGTCTATAATAAGTCACTCTTCACCGATGTCCGTAAACGGGTTTGTGGTGACCGGTGATACTCTCTGGGGTGCCTCGAGTGGGGGACTGGTTGTCAAAAATCTTCAGAACGAAGACACTGTTGTACTGCTCTCCAGCTCTCAACTATTTCCTGATCCCTTCCTTACAGGAATTTGCAAGAACCAGAATGGCGAGATTTGGATCACCTCCCGCCGGGGCTATCTTTACAGGCGCACGTCCAATGGAAACTATTCCGTATATGATAATTATTTGCAAGCGGGGTGGGGGCTTACAGCCATTTTCGCTCGTGGCAATCTACTGGTGGTGGGATCAGCAAAAGGTGTGAGCATATTCGATCCAGTTCGTGGAGTCGCTTTGAGAAATGCTGTAAGTATCGCTGATTTTACAAATCCTCGAGTAAATAAAATATCTGGTTTTAGAGATACCCTTTTTCTTGGATGTGAGGAGGGGGTAGCCTATCTGGATTCGCTGGATATTTTACCTTTGAAAAATCGAAATTTTTATGATGCGGGTATCTGGAAAACTAGACGACAGGCCGCGGTTGTAGATTTTGTTGTAACTTCAACGCGTGTGATCCCCTGCTCTTCAGCATCGGTGATGTTTCGTGGAAAGTTGCTCAGTGAAAAAGATGGCAAAATCGTCTACGAAGGCTCTCCAGTTACAGAAACCAATTTCGGCAAAATTTTGTCATTATACAATGAAGATGATAATCGACTTTGGGTGGGTACAGAAGAGAACTATTTCTTTTCATTTACCGGAGAGTCTGCTCCGGTGCAGCATAGTCTGGGAGGTTTTCCTCTAAAAAGCGGAACAAAAATTCATGCGTCGACAAATGGCGATGTCTGGGTTCTTCCGGCTGTTCCGCGGACAGGAGCTACGGCCCCTCGCCATGGTATAGCGAGGTATGATGGTGTGAAATGGAATTCCTATATAGGTGGGACTTTGGGGTCACTGGGAGATGATGACGTTCTTGGAATAACCGACGGTCAGAATGGAGATGTCTGGGTGGGTACCTGGGGTGGAAATGTCAAGCATATCAATCCTCAGACCGGTCAAAACGGACAGCTTATAATTGGGAACTCTTCATTTCCCTCTTTTACCTATCTCCACAACGGGGAGGTTCAGGACAGTTGGGGGAAAGTGGATGCGCTTGCTTTAGATTCCTCGGGTTATTTATGGATTGCGGTGTGGGGTCACGACCTTGGAAGTTTAATCTGTTATGACCCTCGTTTTGATCCGGTCAGCTCTGAATCAGATCCCATGAAAGCTCATTTCAGAAGGTTTCATACAGATCCACCCATTACCAGTACAAAGAAGGTAAATCTTTATGTGGATGCCTCCAACCGAATTTTTTTGTTTGATGGGCAGAACAAACTTACAACCTACAAGCATAACGGCAATCCACTCACGGACAGCCTTAGAGTGGTTGCCACTCAGGAGATCGGCATCATCAGCGGTATGGAACCCGGGCCGGATGGATCTACCCTTTTTATAAGCAACTACGGAATCTATAGCCTGGGAAAGAGTGAAACGCATGCGACACTTATTGATTCAGAAGTCAGAAACGGGGTAAGTCTGGCAGTGAGAGATAGTGTCCTCTTTATTGGAACGCAGGTAAGCGGAGTTCTCGTATATGACTTGTCCAGCAGTGAAAAGAACTGGCTGAATGAAAGTTCTGGTATGCTGTCAAACAATGTTGTTTCAGTTGCGTACAGTCGCCAAAACGGTCATCTTTGGGCCCTCACCGATGCAGGGATTTCTGAAATAGATCTTGGAAGCCAGGAGAAGATCGCTCCCCGTGAAAAAATACTAGCCTACCCTAATCCTTTCTCTATCAGCAGGAGAAACCAGGGTGCTGTTTCCGTGACTTTTGCCAAGCTTGACCCTCATTCGGTCATTTCGGTTTACACTCTTGATGGTGTACTGGTGTCAAAAGTAAATTCACAGCCCCTATCCGGGTATGAATGGAGAGCCTCCTGGACACCGGGGCGTTCACTTGCACCCGGAACCTATTTTGCAGTTGTAAGGCCCTCCGGAAAACGGGTAAAAATCATACTGGTTCCCTAGGAGTACGAATCTGTTTCCGGCGAGAGGAATGTGAATTTGATCAAACGAAAGATTTGCTTTTTTTGTTCCGTTTCCTCCCTAAACACCGGAATGCCTCTAAGCACTTTTAAGCTCATAGAAGGGGCCAGCAGAAATCCGAATTATCAGGTGTATGTTGTTCTTCCTGAACCGGGAGAGTTTTCCCGTCAACTGAATAGTTTATCTGTAACTGTACGTATTATCAAATTCAAACGTTTGAGAATTTCTCCTGTAAATCTGATAAAGTTTGCAATCACTTTTTTGGAGAGTGGACTTGCATTTCGCAGATTTCTGGTTTCAGAAAAGATTGAGCTTGTACATTTTTCCGATATTATTGATGCCCCGTTCTATGTGTGGTCCTTTCTTGCATCTGTAAAAAATATAGCTCATGTCAGGATTAATTTTGGTGGTATTCCCGGACGGCTTTTGTTGCGATGGTGGACTTCTTTGTTTTGTAGCAGAGTAATTTGCATTTCTGAATCAATTCGGTCGAATTACGGATTTGATTCTGAAAAGTGTCGGGTAATTTACAATTCGGGACCAGATCGTAACTTGTTTGATAAAAATAAGGTGACTCCCCTAGCTCATCTCCAGCGGGGAGAAAAAATGGGCGTACTGACCATTGCTACTTTCCGCAGTATTAAAGGGCTTCATCTTTTTCTGGAAATAGCATCAATCGTAGAGCAGCTTAAGCCGGGCAAAGCACATTTTATAATTGCGGGTGGCAAGGTAGATGGGCATGAAAACTATTATGAACGGGTCCTGGAAAGCGCCCGCAGGCTAAGTTTGGAAGATAAGCTGACAATAACCGGCGAACTGCCGCACTCTCAGATTCCCTCAGTTTTAGCATCAAGCACAGTACTGGTCCATTCACCTGTCTGCCAGGAGGGTTTAGGTGGAGTGGTGCTGGAGGCCATAGCAATGGGAGTTCCTGTGGTGGCTTTCGACTCCGGAGGGATAAGGGAGTGCTTTCGGGACAGAATTTCAGGATTCCTTATTCCACAATTTGATTGTCGAGCTGCTGCAGAGAAGGTTACGGAGCTTTTGGAAAATTCTGACATGCGTCAAACCGTTTCGCAAGCAGCTTTTATCGATCTTGATAAAAGATTCACTTACAAAAGCAATCTTTCAAACGTGCACAGCTGCTATAATGAAGTTCTGGGGGCGATGGGAGAGCAGTGAAAGTGAGAGAGAATAATTTCGGATGGATGGCTACATGGAAGATCACTGATCGCTGCAATCTTCACTGTACATATTGCGATCCGACAATAATGAAGAAGGCGAGCGCACAGGAGAGCATAGACCGGTACAAAGTTCTGGAGAAAGTTGGAAGTTACCGTCCCCGTGTGCTTAATATCAGTGGCGGGGAACCTACGCTGGTCAAGGAACTGCCTTTGCTGTTGAAAAAAGCCAAAGAACAATGGAATCCTTTCATTCGGGTGGTTCATAATGGCACTGGCCTGTCGAAACTTAAACCATGTTTTCCCTATCTTGACAGGATTGTAGTCAGTATTGACGGGCCCGGCGCGGTGAATGCCTCCACCCGGGGATTGAGCGGCGATTCTGTTTTGGAAAGGATTAGAGAGATCGTGCCTGACCTGATTCAGAATAAACCTGAATTGATTATCAATACAGTCGTTACAGAGATGAATCTGGAAACACTGCCTGGCTTCGCATCACAGATTCGTGATATTTCACCTGATATTGTACTGGCGCTTCTTCCTGTAATGCCTCCCGATTCCGACATTTCCATCCTTCGTAATAGCGACGGGTACGATCGATTTTTAAAGGTGTTTTCGCAGATGCTTCAGAATCACAGTAAGGTGATACACAATTTTGATTGCTTGGTACGGCATGAAAATCTTTCCTGCATACAGTGTTATAATCAGTATTTCATGCTAAGGTTTTCACCCGCAGGTGATCTCTTCACCTGCGGAATGAATTTTTCAGCTCAGCTTGCAAGGTCCCCGGGATCAATAACTCGCATATTCAGAAAAGGGGGACTGAAAAAGGCTTTCACCATGCTAAAGCGGCAGATCAGCAGCTCTAAAGGAACTGTTGATTTCAGTTGCAGAAATATGTGCAACTGTGATTCATGGCTTGACATGTTATTATTGGGTAAGAGTACCGGGTATGCGCCTTTCGCACTGAAAGGTTTCAAAGGGCGATTGTCCGAAAAAGATTTTGGCGAGCTTGATTTGTATGTAAAAAAGCATATTAATCCTACATTCGATGTTATGGAATTCAGATGCCAAATCGAGGAGGCTTAAAGCGTGATGAGCGCTTTATTAAAAAAAGTCTCTCAGGCTTCCAGGGAACAGTGGCTTGAATACTGCTGCAAATGTCCCTATACCACCTATTTTCACACCCCTTACTGGTATGAACTGCTAGTTCCAGATCAGGAAATATGTCCTCTGCTGATAGAGTTTACAGACGGCGCCAGGGTTCTTTTGCCGTTTGTAAAAGTGAGAAGGTTTTGTGGGCTTATAGTCGATCATTTCTCTTCACCGGGTGGCAATTATGGGGGGTGGCTTGCGAATGTCCCGCTAAAGATGGAACAGGTGAAGGCTCTACTGTCAATGCTGCTTGAAAAAAAGAATCTTGTGTTCAGAGAAAATCCATTCGATTCATCTATTGCCGAATTTAACATTAGCGGAAGTTCTGAAGATTATACCTATATTGTCGACCTTTCGCAGGGAATGGACCAGCTTTACCGAACATTTACTAGGGGGCATAAAAATGCGGTGAATAAAGCTGCCAAGGAGGGACTGGTTGTCAGACCGGCAGAAGTAATTGAGGACTGGAAACAGTATTATTCCGTTTATGAATCAACACTTTCCAGATGGAAAAGGGCTGAGCTGAAAACTCGTACTATTTACAGCTGGGAATTTTTTAGAAGGGTTTATGACCAAAGGACCGGTCATGAAATACTGTGGCTTGTTTATAAAGAGAATGTTCCTGTTGCCGGTTCACTTGCATTCTACTGGAACAGGCACGTTGTAGCATGGCATGGAGCAGCCTCCGGTGAGCACTTTAATCTTCGTCCAAACAACCTGCTTTACTGGAAGATATTCTGTGATGCGGCACAGCGTGGCTTCGACTTTTTTGACTTCAACCCCAGCGGCGGATATTCGGGAGTGGAATCATTCAAGGAGCATTTCGGGGCTAAAAGAAAGCTCTGCCGGTATGTGCAGACTAGAACTTTTTTAAGGTCAATGCTTTCGAAGGTGAAGCGCTGATTACAGGTTTAGCGTTTCCGAATGCACCTGCAGAATCAAGATACGAATATGCATTCAGCAGAATTGACGGTGGAATAGGCGAATCTGGTTTGTCCACATAGCTGCTGAAAATATCATTAATGTCCGCATTCCCGAAAGATGATACTGTTTCCATGAAGCCCCTCCTGCTGAAAGCTGTACCATCAAATTGACGGCATAGAGTGGCAATCACATCATCAAGTATAATTCTGTTGTCAGTGGCTTTTCTGATTCGCTCATCCATAAGCATTGATACCCACATGCCTTTTGTATAGATCAAAGAACTATATCCTTTACTGAAGTGCTCTTCTCTGACCTGCGAACTGGAAAGCGCAACAGGGTAGTCTTCGAGATTGAAACTGTCCTTCATAAGGTAGTTGTCTGTCATTTCCTTGCTGAAAAGACCAAGTCTTGCGGAGGTGACAACTCCCAAATAGTTGGTCATTCCCTCTTTCCACCATGGGTCATCCAGGTCCCCGCAGCGTATCCCCACATAATGATGTATCAGTTCGTGGGCCATTACCATGAAGTATTCCTGATTAACCTCTGTCGGGCTGGGAGGAAGGGCAATGAATCCGTTATAGCCCTCCAGAGCACCGGCCATTTCGGATAAGACTACAGTGTAGGGTGTTCCCTGGGAACGAATCGTTCCAAACCTGCTCTGAACATCATTAATAACTTTTGAAAATCCGTTTGCTATCTGTTCCACTATCAGCCCACTGTAATTGAATTCTGATAGATTAACAATGTTGAATGCCTGTTTACCTGTGGAACCGCTGAAAACAGGAGCTGCACCGGCTGAAAGCTGAGTGAAGAGCAATTCGTAAACGTTTCGATAGTTGGAGTAGTGCGGTAGTCCGTATATTTCTATGGACTGATTTGATGACGCTGTAAGTTCTATGTCAATCGGCGTTCTCCATAAACCGGAAAGACTGTTTTGGAGATATGGAATAATGAAAAGATAGGAGCCCATTAGCAGAGCCGTGCTGTCGAGGTGCATTCTGGGAAAGAATGGTGAGCTGCTTTGGATAATGGTTGCTGGGTTGTAGGTGTAGCTGAAAGTGACAGGATATTCGGTACCTGGAGGAACAGTAAAAATTTGATTGCTGAGGGGCCCAAAATGTTCTTGTGTAAATTTATTTTCCAGAGTGCGACCGGAATTGTCGGTGACTGTAAGATTCTTCACAGTGCTACCAGTAAAGGAGTCTGTTGGGTTGTCAAAGAAGTGAGCCGGGAGGATAAACCTCTGTTCTGATGCTCCTGTGTTATGAGCAATCAGTACTATTTCAAGGGAGTCAGGATGAAGTGCTTTCAGGTTGAGACGATAGGAAAGCTGAGCTCCAGAAGGTTTTTGTGATACAGGATTTTCAGTACAGCTTAAGAGTATAAGAAGTGTGAAAATAAACGTGATACGAAAAATAGGATTAGCTTTAGATTGGTTCATATCACCAGCTTTTATTAGGAATATACATGTGGCGGCAAAGTGTGGGAAAGCATGCGTTAATGGACACGCTTTTGGCCGGGATACCCCGGATCGACAACCGACAGTGAGGCGCAGGCGTCATGTCGCTACCTCTGTGATTCAGCATCACTTATATTTCCAAGTCTGACCAGTTGGTCGGTTTTCTATTTAGAGCCGTTATTGCGGCGTTGAAAGGTGCGGTGTTTAAAATGGGTTTCAAGGAAATACGTCAGCTGCCTACTCCGGCAGAAATAAAGCAGAGTGTGCCTTTTCCCGTAAATCTGCAGAAGAAAAAGCTGGAACGCGATCAGGAGATTCGTGCTATTCTGGAGAAAAAAGACGACCGTTTTATCGTGGCGATTGGACCCTGTTCTGCTCACGATGAGAATGCGGTCAGCGAATATGTGCTTAGATTGGCCAAGGTGCAGGAAAAGGTCAAGGATAAGCTCATACTGATCCCCAGGATTTATACTAATAAGCCTCGCACAACTGGTCAGGGATATAAGGGAATGGCACATCAGCCGGATCACCTTAAGGAGCCCAATATAGCTGAAGGTATAATGGCTATCCGTAAGATGCATGTGAAAAGCTTTTCCGAATCCGGGCTCAGTGCCGCAGATGAAATGCTCTATCCCAATAATCATCCCTACCTCGATGATCTTCTTTGTTATGTGGCCGTGGGAGCCCGATCTGTGGAGAATCAGCAGCATCGGCTCACTGCCTCCGGATTGGATATACCGGTGGGGATGAAAAATCCTACCAGCGGTGATCTGAAAGTGGCTTTGAATTCGGTGCTTGCGGCTCAATGCGGGCATGAATTCTCCTATAATGGCTGGGAGGTGGAAACTGAAGGGAATCCATATGCCCACCTGATTCTGAGAGGTGCGATAAATGCTTTCGGCCAGACAATCCCTAACTACCATCATGAGGATTTGATGCTGGCTGCTACAGAGTATGTTCAGCGCAATCTTTCTAATCCGACCATTTTTGTGGATACCAACCACGACAATTCAGGGAAACGATATAAGGAACAGCCTCGCATTGCTCATGAGGTGCTTCGTTCAAGGCAGTATGATAAGCAGCTCAAGGACTTGATTCGGGGGCTGATGATCGAGAGTTATTTGGAGGAGGGATCGCAGAAGGCCGATGAGGATGTGTACGGGAAGTCGATCACGGATCCTTGTCTGGGGTGGAAGGAGTCGGAGAAGTTGCTGTATATGATAGCTGAGAACAGCTAGTTTTATATATGCCCCAAAGGTGATTTAGTACTCCACTACAGCATCTTTGGGGTGTTTCTTTTCTCCCATTAACTCCCCCCCCCAAAAAAACGCCCTCCCAAACAGGAGAGCGCTCTCTTTAAAAATACTGCGAATCAGATTGATTACAAGATTTTCTCGTAATCGGTAATGCTTCCGTTATCCATGCAGCACTCGATTATTTTTCTTCCGGTATCAGAAAGATCGGGTTGCAGGAACTTTTTGAGCTCCTTCACAAAGAATCCTCTTAAAATCGCAGCTCCGGCTTCGTAACCGTCTTCTCCAACTTCAGGTTGCTCATCAACTCTGAGAAAGTCATGAGGAATAGGAGTCCCCTCAACTTGCATAGATGAAAGCGTATACCCCAGCAAAGAACATTTGGCTTCGGTCAGCTGTTCCGGTCTGAACTTTGCCATTCCGCGTCTTGCCAGATACTCGCGTGAAATCCACTGAGGCATGAAACTTACCTTATACGCTCCAACGTGCTGGTTGGGAGTTAGCGTGTATCTCGTTGCCGGTGAGTTGATGATTTGCTTGAGCAGAAGATTGGCGTGGTCCACAAAACGACCTGTAGCGAAAGGCCAATAGGATCCTACACCCTCACTGGTCATTGCATCATCCACAGTAATACTGGGATTATCATGACCGCGTGGAGAAACCAGACGCCACAACCATGCTAAAGCCGGGGGCAGTACATGCAGCAAACCGACAATGCCGTAAGTGGGGTTTTCTCTAGTACAAGGCGGAGTTCGGATTCCAAAGTTACGAATGTTTACCTCCACTGCGCCTTCTACGCTTCCAGGGACCACTCTTCTGGGGAGAATAACACGAGGATTGGGGCATGGTTTGCCAGGAGAATCTTCAGTGTGTTCCCAGATTAGAATCGAAGATTTGGCGACTCCTTCAATGTTGAGAAAAATCAAGGGTTCTTGAGGATGAACAGTGATTTTTTCAAGATTGGGGTCGGTGCCGTAACGGGTGATATGGTTCAAACGAACGAACCAGGCCTCTTCGGCATCGCATGCCACCACATAGCCACTTTCATTTTGAGCGCCATGGGGGCACATAGCCATATCATCTGTAACCGCATAAAGTGCACAGGTCTGATTGAGGGAAAGCATGCGTTTTTTACCTGTAAGCACGCTTTGGCCAAGGAGGAGACGACCATCTTCTTCCCTGTGCACGTGCTCAAGCATTTCGCTTTTTCCACTCCCGCTGGCTCCCTCGTGCATGATCGTGGTGGTATTATCGTATGGGGTAACCACCTGCACTGTAGCAGCATGAAGCGTAAGCCACTCCTCATCTTCTCCTATTGTGAGCAGGGCTCCGTAAACACCTTTTTTGGCGCTGGGACCGGGATAAAGATTGTAAGAGAAAATCTCATGAACCCCGTCCAGACGATTGTGCACCACAATTTGCTTGCCGTCGAAATGTGTGTGACGGAAAGGGGGTGCAATGTAAAGGATGCATCGAATTTCAAAGTCCTCGGGAATCTGAGTAGGATCAAGCATTCCCTGCAGATCTGCCAGACCGGCAATGAAAAAGCCGGCATTTTTTGGAGCAATCATCATTGCCCCGTATCCGCTTCCGTTAGTTCCGCCCAGAGTGAAAATAGTAACAGAGAGATCCTGTTTTTTAAGCCATTCGAAAGTATCATTGCGAAGAGAATCGAACTTGTAGCCGAATCTCTCTTCGAAGCGCATTTTGTCTGATGGCTTTTCATCACCGACCACCATGCAATCTGGGTCTCTGCGACGCATGTAAGTTTCTTTGTAGTTGACGGCAAGGCCGTTTTTGCAGCGGACAACGGAAGCTTCAGTTACAGTACCTTTGCCTTCAACTTCATAATTGACATCGAAGTGCAGGTTCCCTGCTCCTCCCATCGCGAGCTCGACGAGCTCGGGGCGGCTGGCAGGAAATATGAGGCTACGGCAGTTCTTCAGAATGTCCTGAACCGGTCCTGGGAAGTTCAGTCGTTGCCATTCTCCTGTCAGATTGATTGTACCCATGCGTCTCTCTTTCCGAGGTGAGTTGTAAAAATAGGGCCGATATTCCTTTCGGAGTATCAGCCCGTTATTTCGAAATGCACCTGTACATTGTTTTTAACTTCTTGATAAATCTCCAAAAAAAAAGCCAGCAAAGCACACAAATACCTAATTGCTTTGCTGGCCAATGCGTTGATTTGATCATTTCAAGTCATCGCATCACCATTCGCGAAGAGATAAAATAAAGAAAGACGAAATGTGAATCAAGAGTTTTTTTGGAAATAATGAGTCCAAGGTAAAGACCCTTTCTTATCAGGTCTGGGTATCATTTGGCGGGAAGACTGGGACAGGGTTGTTAATCCTTATAAGGTTATCTCAAGCATACTGTTAATGTAATCGATGTGGATTTGCTCATCTCGGAAATTGCCCTCAAGTACCTTTCGTATTTCCAGTGAAAAATCCTGATGGACGGCATCGTTATAGGATTTATTGGTGATTTTTTCACCTCCCTGGAGGGCTTTGAGGGCAGCTCCTGTTCCAAACAGGCCTTGTAATGAGGAGAGCCCGCTCAGGAAAAGGCTTTGTATGTCGCCGCTTTTTTCTGGCGGAGTGCCGCCGAGATTGGTGATGATTTCTGAAAGGTTATCGACGTGGCGCATATGGTCATCGTGGAATTTGCGAATATGAGCTTTGATGTCCAGTTCCGAGATGCTGTCGAGGGCTTGTTTGTATGCGCGTGCGGCATCGTAGTCAAGTTTGAGAAGGGAGGAGAGTTGTTCGATAGCATTTTTATTAAGCATGAGTTGCTCCTTGTTTGGGGATGTTGATGAAGGGAGCAAAAGGAAAGCCAGATAGCCTTGCCCAAAGATGCCATAGTGCTGTATTGATGCACCTTCGGGGTTGATAAACGGCTTGATATTTGCAGCTTAATTTTGCACCCATAATCAAGAAAAGGAGCTGCCGTGACCACTAAACCCAGAATTTCCGCTCCGGATGTCTATTATCATATAATGTCCAAAGGCGTTTTCGAAGAGAATATCTTCCCTAATGATAAACTAAAGCAGTTTTTCCTTGATCAGCTAAAGACAAGTCTTAATCTGTTTTCCTATTCCTGCTGTGCCTGGTCCATTCAGAAGGATCATTATCATCTTATTGTAAAGGCCAGTACCGTTACCATTTCCAGATTTATGCAGAGATTGAACTCAGTTTATGCCAGAAAATATAACTCTGAAGAGGAAGGACGGGAAGGGGTAGTTTTTTATCGTCGATTTGCTTCGGTAATTTGTCAGGATACCCACTTGAAAGATTTAATACGTTATGTGCATCAGAATCCTGTCCGTTGTGGAGAGTGTACGATCGATGAACTGGATAGCTATAAATGGAGTGGCCATGCTGCTATCTTAGGCAATTGCAGAAATGATTTTCAGAATTGTGATGAACTTCTCGGTGCATTTAGTCAAGAGAATGCATTCGAAGAGTATAAAGACTTTATGAAGGTGCGGTCGCCTGAATTCGGCTGTGATGTAATCGCCAATGTCAGAATTGCGAATCAGAGTTGTCAAAATAGTTCAAAACTTAGGGCATGGATAATCGGAGATAGCAACTTTGTACAAGATGTCATGGAAAAGGATGCGTTCAGACGGGCTCAAATTGCCAGGCATCTGATAGCGAATATCTCCCCCGGTAAACTTCATGAAATAGTCGGCGAGCATACAAATTTGATCTTTGACGATCTTTTCACCCAGGGAAGAGTCAATCTCCGGTCAAATGCCAGGGAACTTTTCTCATTAGCGGGTGTTACCTTGCTGGATTTCAAAGGGAAAGCGCTTGCTGATTATCTGGGAGTGACCGCTTCGGCTGTTTCCAGGATGATGTCAAGAGGGCGGGGGAAAAAAGAAATAATTAAGCTGATAGAGAAAATAAAGCTGCAAATCTAAATCATACCTTGCTCCAAATTGTCGCTTCGTATTTCAAAAAACCAAGGGCTGTTTTACGGTTTCAAATCTGTATTTGTCTTTTTTTGTGATTTCTTGGGGAGAGCTGCATTATTTGGAACACTTCAGATATAAAAAATCGTGAAATTACAGATTAAGGTGTAATTCGGGGATGGCTCCTTTAACTCCGCCAGAAAGTGAAAGGGTTGCCCCAAAGATGAATTTGTGGAGTACTAAATCATCTTTGGGGATATCTGGTTTCGCATTATTACCTCAGGACAATTCCTGTCTCAATAATTCTCCCGCTCCCCATCCTTACTTTCACCACATACATTCCCCTGGCCTGGGAGGCACTCCGCCATTGCACTCTTGAAGAAGCACCATTGCTTGTGAAAACCAGGTTTCCTGCCAAGTTATAAACATTCACCGAAATCCCCATCCCCTTATCCGCACTGAAGGACACAGTCCCTTTTTGCTGCTTGATGCTTAACCCCTGTGCTGCCAGTGATTTGGTGCTAAACTGCACTGGCTGAATGGGGTCATCCACTTTCCCTGTCATTTTGCTGGTGTCCGCGGGGTCAAGTTGGGAAACCACATAGGCCAGGGCTCCAACCAATCCAGCGTTATAGTCGATGCCTCCCTCGGTCATGGCATAATCGGTAACCGATTCGCTGTAACTTGTAGAGATCCAGGATCCGCCCATGAGCTGACCAAACTGTTTGTTGCGTGCAGGGATTGTCATGTCAGCTTTGGCACCATCATCCGGGTTGTCATCCCGCAGATACACGTTGCGGTGGTGGGGAAGTTTTGGCTCTTTAGAACATCCATCGCAGAAACCCACAATGAAGGACTGTTTGGCGTTGTTACTTCCCATAATATAGTCCATCTGATTATAAATGAACTGATCATACTGGTTTGTTCCAGAGGCTTTGGAATAAAGAGCTGTGCTGAATGCATGATTTGCCGGATACCGCAGCGCACCCCAACCTGAATTGCCCTTGGTGCAAACTTTTTCTCCATTGATGCTTGTGGTATATTTGTCAATAAACATGGTTTTAATTTTGTCCAGCATCGTCGATTCCTGATCCGCTATGGCTGTGGCTACTGCCAAAGGAGCCAAATCATGGGGATTTGAGTAGTCCAATCCATAAAAATGATCTTTTACTTCGCCCAGATTTGCAGTAACATCGTTTTTATATTTGTCTTCTCCAGTAGTCTTGTACATTTCAGCTGCCCCGATCAGAAATGAAGTTGCGGGATCTTTACTTGCGCTATAGAATCCACCCGAAGCGGCGCCTACAGACTGGTTTTTTCTGGGGGAGGCATAATCGTAGGCGTTTTTTGCATGGGTGATACAAAGATTGGCATAGGTGCTGTCATACTTGCGGTAAACTCGGGCCATGACCGCTAATGCTGCAGCGGCAAAAGAGGGAAGTCTGCCGTCCTCAGGGTTTTTGTATATTGGCCTGGGCTCACCACCTTCATTGACCGGCTGAGTGGACATCTTGCCGGCGGTGACCCAAGTTTTGTGGTCATAACCGCCGTTCCCTTTTTCATAATAGAATGTGTTTGAATTGGGAGTAGCTTTGATTATCCAATCAGTAGCATACTTGAGTTCCTCTAGCAGATCGGGATAACCATTGGGCTTTCCTCCGGGCATATCCCAGTTGCCGCTTTCGGCAAAGTCGCTGTAGCTCTTTCCATCATAAAGATCATGAAATCCTTGTGGAAACATTTCATAAGCCTTAGCCAGCACGTAGGCTGAATAAAAGAATGTGTGCCCGAAAGTGACGTGGTCGCCGCAGTCGAACCAGCCGCCTTCCAGATTATAGGCTCCATCGGCATCCTGAGTGAAGCTGGTCTTGTAGGCGTGATCCATCAAAAGCCAGTTGGGGCCCACTCCTGAGCGCTGTGCTCCATAAAAACGGGTGGTCATCCACAGTGCGCGTTTGTAGGCGGCGGCATCGAAAGCTCCCTGGGCCAGTGCTGAAATGGTCCCCAGAGCACAGAGCAGCACAGTCAGTATCATCGTTCGGCGGTTCACTCACGGGCTCCTTTATTAAACGTTTAAATAGTATTTTTCTTTGTTATGTTACTACAATATACTGAAAGTTTAGTTGCGCCCAAAACAAAAAGAGTTCATCAGCTCGGCAATAAAGTGCTCTCCCGAGTCGCAAATCCTCTCCTGAAACCGTCTCTTAAGCATCTGTCGATGGCTAATGGTATATTTATCAACTTTTCGGTCTGATCTTAATCACCGATAATTTTCATCTCTCAAACTAAGGAGCCTTCATGAAGGGTATATTTGCGGTTGCCACATCCGCACTGCTGGCAGTTTCTCTGGTGTCCTGTGATGCTGTCACCAAGAAAAAGCAGGCTAAGCCTGATCTTTCTGAGTTCAATAATCAGGTCAGTTATATGGTTGGCAGGGATATTGGAAAATCTCTCAAGGATCTGGACACCGAATTTAATCTCGATGTGCTCATGGCTGCCATCGATGAAGTTCTCAAGGATCAACCTTCACAGCTGCCCGATTCAGTGCTTTCCAAGGTGGGAAGTCAGTTTTCTCAGGAACTTCAGGCCAAGAAAACTGCCAAGCGTCAGAAGGAGATGGACGAGAACAAAAAGGCCGGTGAGGAATTCCTGGCTGCCAATAAGCAGGTTCCCGGCGTACAGGTAACAGAGAGCGGCCTTCAGTATCAGGTAGTTAAAGAAGGAACCGGAGCCACTCCCACAACCAGCGACAAAGTGAAAGTGCACTATCATGGTACCCTTATCAACGGCACTGTCTTCGACAGCTCTGTTGATAGAGGTGAACCGGTGACTTTCCCGGTAACCGGGGTGATAAAAGGTTGGACCGAGGCGCTTCAGCTCATGAAGGTGGGTGGAAAATATAAGATTTTCGTTCCCTCTGACCTGGCTTATGGTGAAAGAGGTGCTCGTCCTCCGGTTGGACCCAACACAACATTGATATTTGAGATTGAGCTACTCGAAATAGAGAAATAAGGCTCCCCAAAGGTGATTTAGTACTCCACTACAGCATCTTTGGGGTACAAAGTCCCTTCCTAAGACCCTGCTGCGGGGATAATAACTCCGCAGCTTCCCTCCCCCCCCCCCTTCTCTTCATCCCCTTCCTCGCCCCACTCCCCCCTCCTCCTCATTTCAAATACTCCCTCCACCGAACCGCTATTTATATTTTACTGTCTATCTCAAGCCTACCCGAATACTCGGGAGGGAATACCGAAAGCACCTAAGAGCCGAAGGACCCGTACATGGAACGTGTAAAGACGCCCGGGGCGTTGCATTTTCAGGAATATGTAAAAATGCTGCCTCATCAGTGGGTTCTGGACCAGTTAATCAGAAAAACGGAGGGGGCTAGACGAATTCTGTCCTCGGCCATGGTTGAGGAAACCGTTCGAAAATTCGCTACTAAAGCTGCTCTAACCGAGCGCTTTCAGGAGCTGGATTCCGAAATCAGGCTCAAGTGTGCACTGGTGTACCTCATGGGGGGGAATGGACTGAGTGCTCCCGAGTTTAAGGGACTCGATGACACCCTGGTAAAAACTTTTCTGGTATTCGGGGCAAGAGATCAGGCGGGGAATGTCAGATACTTTGGTTTTGATGAATTTGAACCTCACCTCAGGGCGCTTATGGCTCAGGAGTTATCCTCTGCCGCGCAGACTAATGATTATGTTCACCCCGTATCTGTGCTCTCCTGGCGCCCGCTTAATGATGTGGCTGTAGTTTGTGGTCTGGCTTTTCAGCGGCAGCTTGTTCGCAGTCGTACTGGCGGGCTCACCCGTTCTGCCCTAAATCCTCTAAAAAGACTCACGCATGATTCCACTCTTACTGGAAAAAGCGGAGGTATCGATGGGGATTCCGCTGCCGGTTTTCTGATTGGGCTTTCCTTGAAAAAAGGTTTCATTACTGCAACCGAATCAGAGTATTCTTTAAATCTGCAGTGTGTGAAGGACTGGCTTTCAAAGAGCATGAAGGAGCAGCTTAAGGGAGTTACAGATTACGCTGTAACGTATTCCGGTTTTATGAGGCTTGAGTTACTTAAAGAAATGCTGGCCCGCTCCAGTGGTAATTGGTTTTCCGCTACATTTGTTCCCGAACAGGATCGGAAAATACTGCTTCAGGGGCTTAAAGCCTTTGAGTTCCTGGGCTTTCTTGACCTGGGGAGGTCTGATTCAGATATTCGCTTTTCGGCTGTAAGTCACTCCGGTGAAGATCCCGATCACCTCTATGCCGAACAGCATCGGGGGCCAGTTGTGGTGATGCCCGATTTTTCCACCTTGATCCCTGCAGAGAGTTCTCCTTCTGATATATTTATGTATTTCAGACTGGGAAGCTTGTCTGTGTTTGATAAGATTTACAGGGGTATAATAGATAAAAATTCCATCAGCAATGCCCTGAGTCGAGGTGTGGAGTCAACTGACCTTCGGGATTGGCTGGTGGAGCGGCAGGCACCCTCAAATGTGGTTACATCAGTGCAGGAGTGGATACGGGAGTTTTCTCGTCTTTATGTAAGTCGCAATGCTGTGTTGGTATCGGCAGACGAGAGGGTTACCCTGCAGATATCATCTTTTGAGCCTCTGCGAAAATATCTGGATCCGGTTTCAGCACATGCAGTGTTTAGAATTCATCCCGGAAGTGAACAGAAAGTGATTGATACTCTAGTTAGCCTTGGATTCGATCCGCGCACTCCCGGGGAGGAAAAGACCGTCAATGCATGTACGGAACCAGCAATTGGAAGTATTTTCCCTCCAGTCAGCTGGGAACCGGTAACGGAGGAATCCAAGCCCGGTGAGGAACCTCAAACTGCAATGAGGGGAACCAAATACGGGGCGGAACTAAAAACGCTTGATCTTAACGAAATGGTACATGTGATCGATTATGCTATTCTTACTGGTCAAAGAATTCTCATTGATTATGAGGGCAGTCCCTACATAAAGCAGAATATCTACACAATCCTGCCGCTCAACATTCAAAAAGGTGTTGAACCGATCATCGAGGCGGAAGTCCCCCGGACCAGAACCCGAAAGCAGTTTTATTTACGTAAAATAAAGAGGATCGGGGTTGTTTCTCAATGAGTGCAAATTTTGTATCTCTCCATAATCATACTGAGTACAGTTTCCTTGATGGCGCCATAAAGATAAAAAATCTGGTAAAAAAGGCAAAAGAGTTCGACATGCCGGCTCTGGCCATTACCGATCACGGTGGGCTGTTCGGGGCGGTGGAATTTTACGAAGCCTGCATAAACGAGGGGATTAAGCCTATTCTGGGGTTTGAAGCTTATGTGGCTCCCAACAGCCGTTTTGAAAAGACCCTCATAAAAGATGAACGTAACTACTGCCATTTGATCCTCCTTGCCAAAGACAATACCGGATGGAAAAATTTGCTGAGGTTGTCAAGCATAGGCTATCTGGAAGGATTCTATTATAAACCCCGTATAGATATGGAAGTGCTCAGGCAGTACAGTGAAGGAATAATTGCCACTTCCGCCTGTGTGGCAGGAGCCATCCCGCAGGCCGTTATCAGGGGTGAAATGGAGAAGGCGCGAAAACTCACCGAGGAATACTTGTCAATTTTCGGGGAGGGCAATTTTTATTTCGAATTGCAGAATCATGATATCGATGACGAAATAATCGCCTCCGAAGGGCTTATTAAACTGGGTAGGGAAATGGGGGTACCTTTTATAGTGGCCAATGATGCCCACTACTTGAATAGAGAAGATGCCCAGAGTCACGAGGTCCTGCTCTGTATTCAGACCCAGACCACCATGAATGATCCCAACCGTTACCGGTTTTCATCTGATCAGATCTATTTCAAATCTCCCGAGGAGATGGCCAAGCTTTTCCCGGAAATCCCCGAGGCCATGTCCAATACTCTTGACATTGCAAACAGATGCAACGTTACGGTGAAAGTCAAGCCTCAACTCCCCAATCCGGAGGTGCCGCAGGGGTTTGAGAATCCGGAACAGTATTTGTCAAGTCTTGCCAAAATGGGCATGAAGGATAAATATGCTCATATCACTCCGGGGCTTGAAGAGAAGCTTGAGTACGAGCTCAATGTGATCAACTCCATGGGTTTTGCCGGCTACTTTCTTATAGTAAGGGATTTCGTGCTGGCGGCGCAGAAGATGGGTGTAATGGTGGGGTGCCGCGGATCCGCTGCTGGAAGCCTTGTGGCGTACGTGATCGGCATAACCAGTGTCGATCCCATCAAGTTTGATCTGATCTTTGAGCGATTCCTCAATCCCGAACGCGTGTCCATGCCCGACGCCGATATTGACTTTGCAGATCGGGACCGTTACAAGGTGATTGATTACGTTATTGAAAAGTATGGTCGCGATGCGGTGTGTCAGATTATTAACTTCGGTCGTATGAAAGCTAAAATGGTTGTCAAGGATGTGGCGCGGGCAATGGCTATACCCGTTTCCGAGAGCAACCGGCTTTCAGCCATGGTGACAGAAAAAAATCTGGAAATATCACTTGCAAATAACGCAGAGCTTGTCAGGGCTATCGAGAACAATACTCAGTATAAGGAGTTGTTCAAGCACGCTGATGTACTGGAGGGGTTGGCCCGTCAGGCCGGAATGCACGCCGGTGGTGTAATTATCGCTCCCGGTGATGTGGTGAACTGGGCGCCTCTTTTCAAACAACCCGGTTCCGATGTGGTGATGACCCAGTTTGATATGAACTATGTGGAGAAGGTCGGTCTGATCAAGATGGACTTTCTGGGTTTGCGCACCCTTACCGTGCTTCAGGAAACTTTGCGCCTCATTAAGAAATACCATGGTAAAGTGCTCGATGTATGGAAGCTACCCGAAGGAGATGAGAAAACCTACGAGCTTTTCGGCAGGGGTGAAACCACGGGAGTTTTCCAGTTTGAATCTCAGGGGATGCAGGACTATCTTCGAAAGCTCAAGCCGACCTGTGTGGAAGACCTTATCGCTATGGCGGCTCTCTACCGGCCCGGCCCAATGGCCAATATCGACACTTTCATTCATCGAAAGCATGGCAAGGAAAAGGTGGAGTACCTCCATCCGGTGCTTAAAGATATTCTTGAAGTTACTTACGGAGTTATCATTTATCAGGAACAGGTGATGCGCATCGCTCAGAATATGGGCGGATTCACTCTGGGGCAGGCTGATGTACTCCGTAAAGCCATGGGTAAGAAGAAAAAGGATGTCATGGAGGAGATGGGGGCCAAATTCGTAGACGGAGCCCAGAAACTCGGTATTGACAAAAAAGTGGCTCGTGATGTTTTTGATCTCATGGCCAAGTTTGCCGAGTACGGTTTCAATAAAGCACATGCCACCGTTTATGCTCATGTATCCTATCAGGCCGGCTATCTAAAAGCACACTATCCTCTTGAATACATGACTGCCAACTTGACATCATATATTGGTCAGACAGGCGATAACTTTCTCATCATGAAAAATGAAGCCGAGAGGATGGGTATTAAAATCCTTCCTCCGGATATCAACGCCAGTGATGAGGAGTGCAGTATCGATAATGGCTGCATAAGACTGGGCATGGGTGCAATCAAAAATGTGGGAAAAGCAGCGGAGTCCATAATTGCAGCAAGAGAAGAAAAGGGGCGGTTCACATCCATCTTTGATCTGTGCAAATCGGTGGATTTGCGTCTGGTGAACAAAAAATGTCTGGAATCGCTTGTCTGCGCAGGTGCTCTTGACAGTCTTGAGGGAACTCGCGCTCAGCTTTTTGAAGCTATCGATAAAGCCATTGAATACGGAGGCAGTTTTCAAAAAGACCGCATATCCGGGCAGGTGAACCTTTTCGAAGACCTCTTTTCCGGCGCTTCACAGACCGAAGTCGCACCTCTTCCGGCACCGCCTCTGCCTGATGTAACTCCCTGGGCTTACAATGTATTATTGCAGAAGGAAAAGGAGATCATCGGGTTTTATATCAGTGGACATCCTCTGGACAGATTTCAGGATGAGATCATCGGGTTCTCCACTATCAGCCTTAAAGAGGAAGCCTTTGCGGATCTCAAGGATGGAGCGGCGGTGACCGTGGGGGGGATGATCACCTCCTTTAAGCCTTATACTCAGAAAGATGGCCGTCAGATGGGATTTTTGCAGCTGGAGGCATTCGACGGGTCAATGGAACTTATTGCTTTCGGAGATGCATTTGAGAAGTTCAGGCATTTATTGGCACCCGATTCGATGGTGCTTGTGCACGGGAATCTCAGTAAAAAAGGTGAAGAGAAGCCAAAGCTTCGGGTGGAGAACTGCATGGCACTTTCGGAAGCTCGCGAGAAGCTTACCAGAAGTGTTCATGTCAAGGTGCTCTCTCAGGGGCTTGAGCAGGAATACATTCAGGAAATTTACAATCAGTGCAGCGAAAGTCGCGGTGAATGCGCCCTTGTGATACATCTTGTCACCGCCAGTCAGAATCAGTACCGGGTCAGAGCCAGAAACATCTCGGTTTCACCCAGCCCGGAAATGCTTCTGAAACTTCGCGAAAAGCTAGGAAAGGAAAATGTATGGATCGCCAAAACGGCGTCGTGAGGAAAAGTGGTGTTTTGCGCAGTCTGTTTTTTGTTTTATGGGTTCTTACAAGTACACTTCTCTATGCAATATTTACCTTGACAATATGTCTCTTTTCCCGCAAGCTGGGACGCCGAATCGCCAGAATATGGAATCTTCAGGTGCTTGGGGCCGGCGGAATAAAAATCAGGGTTGAAGGCAAGGAGAAAATAAATTCTTCGGAACGGTATGTGTTTATGGCAAACCATCAGAGTGCGCTTGATATTCCCATCATGTATGCCGGAATAGGTTCACAGATCAGTTTCATCGCTAAAAAAGAACTGTTTATGATTCCGGTGTTCGGGTGGGGTATGGCAGCGGTGGGGCATATCTGGATCGATCGTCAGAATGCCAGGCGCGCTCATGCCTCCATTGCCCGGGCTGTCAAAATGCTGAATAGACAAAATGTATCTCTCATTCTCTTTCCTGAAGGTACCCGCTCCCGGGATGGCAAGGTGGGGGACTTCAAGTCCGCCAGTTTTTCTCTTGCCCTGCAGGCCGGAGTTAAACTAGTTCCGGTGGCCATTAAAGGGGCCATCGACCGTCTGCCCCCCGGTACTTCCAGTATTGTGCCCGGAGAGGTGCTTCTTGAAATTGGTGATCCCATTCCGGTAGGGGAGCTGAAGGCACAAAGCAAGGTGGAACTCTGTGCCAGAGTCCATTCTGCTATTAAGGGCATGGTGGAGGGAAAAACAAAAGATCTGCTGCTGGAGTCGACACACCAAAACTAGTCTGGGTACCCACCCTGTGCTTAAAGAAGCTGGTCATAATAAATGATTATTTGGTATAAAAAGAAAAAGAGCCTTGCGGCTCTTTTCCCCTCAGGCTCGCGCCTGATACCCATCATCATCACACACATCTGCCATTCATCATGGCATTACACCTGCTTTATAACTAAAGCAACCCCCGTGCCAAACTGGTGTTTGCTTACTAAACCCCTAAACAATCAGTTTTTCGGGAAAACTGTCTGGAAGGAGGAAATTAGCTCATCGGTAATATGTGCATGGATCGGTAAATATTACCGAAAGGCGTATTTTCTTCTCGGTTTGCTGCACTCGATTATCTGCCACTTCAATCGTTCAGCATACTCTTTAAGCTTGGAATCGGGATTTACGGCCACCGGGTGTTCTACGGCATTGAGCACATAACGGTCAGAGAAGATGTTGGCGTAGAGATAAGAGGTATCCCGGTCGAAGGTAAAACGGTCGCGCAGATCTTTTAAAACTTCCAGCTTTCCCATGCCGTACGGTAGAATTCCACTTACTTTACCCGTGTAGTGTCCGTCCCGGCGCTCCAGTGTGGTGGCCTGAAAACCGTCAAAATTGAGATGACGCACAAAGCAGCGGGCTATGACATCGAGGGTGCCTGTTAAAAGCAATAGAAAATCGCCCTGTTCCCGATGATGCTCGATGACCTGCTTCATTTCAGGGTAGATGATGTCGTCTATGCGGGGTTCAAAGTACTGCCGGGCCACAGCATCCATGGTTTGCACCGATTTTTTGCGCAGATAGCGTTTATTGCCCCGAAGCATCTCATGAAAATTTCCTTTTGCGCTTATTATCGCCGCCAGCATCTGCAGTACATCTTTGAAACTGAGGGTGCCGCTTCTAAGCATATGGAAAAAGAAGGTCTTTTCCGCACTGGTGTGAGGGATAAGGGTTCCGTCCAGATCGAAAATGGCCGCACTTTTTGAATCTGCCAAAACAGGCCTCCAGTAATGAAACGCATCCAGGTTATTAAACTACAAGTATCGTACCAGAGTGGTCCACGGACTCATCTCAAATCTCTCACAACCCACATTTCATTAGTTCTATACTACAGAAAAACATCTTCTTAAAGCCACTCTCCTGCACAAATCAGTACACAACCGTTAGCGCTTTGGGCACTGCCTTGAAATCCATGGGAGACCGGCCAATCGGTTCTCCGTCGATATGAATGTGATGTCGCCCCTGCTGGAAAACCCTTATATGCTTACCCTTCAAATATTCCACATTCTCATGCTCTATCAGATTTGCCCTGCTCAAACCCCAGAAATAGCCAAGAAAACTGAATATGTGCCGACTTTTTAGAATCACCACATCAAGCAAGCCATCCTCCTGACTCGCCTGAGGAGAAATAACCAGGTTTGAACTGTAGTATTTCCCATTACCGATAAGCACAATAAACCCGCTTCTTGGGACCGGCTGATCATCAACACTGAGCCTGATCGGCTCAAACTTGTATACAATCAAATTTTTAAGTCCGATTAAAAGATAAGCTGCGGCTCCCAGCACCTTTTTAAGCCCCTGGTCCGCCTGCTTGACCACGAAGGCATCAAAACCTATCCCTGCCAGGCAAGTAAAATACCTTCGGTCCGCCTGCCCCAGATCTATCCGCTTGGTGTTGCCCTGTGCAATAAGCTGACAGGCAGAACGGATCTCCATGGGAATTCCCAGCTCTATCGCATACACATTCACCGTGCCCAGCGGAACCACCCCCAGTGCTGTCTCCGTTCCGGCAAGTCCGTTTACAACCGCATTAATGGTTCCGTCTCCACCGGCGGCTATCACCAGATCATAACCCTGCTCACTGCAGATTCTGGCCGTTTCGGTGGCCTCCCTGGCGGTTCGGGTCTCAGCCACTTCGGGAAACATTCCGAATTCATTCAGGTACTGCTTTATCTTGCGGGTAAATTTATTTCCTCCCGATGATACGTCAAGAGAGCGCTTTCTAATCCCCAGAAGCTTTTTTAGAAACGTTGGCAGCTGAAGGCCGGTGCCGGAATGAGGGTTGATGATAAGCTTGATTTTTTTAAACCGGGGGTGCCAAGGAGTCGGAAGCGTCTGTTGTGCGTAGCGCAAATCTTTTATATAGCGTACACTGAACGCAGCCTGAGGATAATTGAATCTGAAGTAGCCGATAGCAGTAGAGGTCCGTTCCACCAGGGTCTTCTCTATTGCCGCCACTACCGGAAGAATAACTCCCGCATCCGTGAGGGGATCTCTCTCACGGTTTATCTGCCGAAGCTTCTGCATGGCTGCAGGCACCAGCCGGGCTGTTTTGCTGAAGGCGAAAACTGCCGGCACCACTTCCCGGTTCTCCCATTTGACTGTAAACGGCTTGGGAGACTCGGAGCTGAATTTCTCGGGTGGTATAAGCGGGATAGAAATCTGTTCATCGGAATTCAGAAATGATTCGCAAGCATCATCGATAATTTGTGAAGTAAGCAGAATCGCCTCACAAGGCAAAACGATGTAGCCCTTTGCCTGGTCAACGGTGCCGTCCGCTGCAATTCCGGTCAGGTTTTCCAGGGTGGAAAGAGACGGTACTACTCTCTTGTTTGTATATCGTCTGCTGAAAAGCTCATCAAGCTTGTCGGGGCCCACCACAATAACTTTGCCGATATATTTTGATGAATGAAGCGTTTCCACAACCCAGTCTAGCATGGGTTTACCATGCACCGGCACCAGTGCCGTATGAGTAATCTGCGGATCGCTGCTTAAATCTTTCGCCTGGTCGGCAGCGAGCACAATTGCATCTATCGTGGCCATACGTGAATCCTTTCAGGTGTATCTGCTGAAAAGCACCTTGAGCCGCTCCAAAGCAGCTTCCATGTTGATCCCTCTGCCAAGTACCGGCTTCCAGAGGTCTCCCGTCTTCTCCAGCCTCTTGACCGTGTTGTCAATATTGAAATTGACCGGATCAAGATCGCCGTTTACCTCCTCCCAGTGAAGAGGCGTGGACACCGGAGCCCCGGGGAATGGGCGTAGAGAATAAACACTTGCCATGGTCTTGCCCTTCGTGTTCTGAAGAAAGTCAAGATATACCTTGCCGCCTCTTCTGGAGGGCAACCGTTCGAGGCTGGTGATTTCTGGCAGTTCCCTGTTTACCGCTGTACAGACAATAAGAGCAAACTGACGGGCCTGCTCATAGGTGTATCTGGCCTCCAATGGCACAAATATGTGCAATCCGGTCGCCCCGGATGTCTTTACATAGTGAGGAACATCGATTTCGCTCAGTACAGAATGCACCATATTAGCCGCTTTTATAACATAGGCAAACGGACACGCAAGCGGATCAAGATCAATCACCATGACATCAGGGTTTTCAAGACTGCCCACTCTACTGATCCAGGGATTAATCTCGATCGTTCCTAGGTTTACGATGTAAACTAGTGATGCTTCATCCTGGCATAAAAAATAGCGGGTTTTCCCCTCTTCAGATTCGATAACCGCAGTGGAAGCCCACTCCGGGACAGTTTCCATATCTTTATGGAAAAAGTGTTTGCCCTCAATTCCATCGGGAAACCGGTGAAGCGACTGTGGGCGATCAACCAGATGCGGAAGAATCCATGCTGCTACATTGCGGTAATAGTCAACCATTTGCCCTTTGGTAATTTTCCGGTCGGGCCAGTATATTTTGTCGGGGTTACTCACCGTAACCGACTTACCGTTAATCAACAGGTTCTGATCCTTTTTGAGCGGAGCGAAACGGGGTTCAGGTTTGGACGGCTCTTCCCTGACCACACTTGCAGGGTCGATGTCCTCCCTGAACCCCTGAAACACCGGATGCCTCATGCTGCCCTCGCCAGTCCACTCGGAAAAGCGCACCATACACACAAGATCAGGTTTCACCCAATGACTCGTTTCGGAGGTGAGCGGCTTTTTTTCAAAGGGGCATTCGTCTATTTCCAGTTTTTCCAATCTGGCCCGAACTTCATGGAGCTGCTGATCACTGAAGCCTCCACCCACATGGCCGGCATACACAAGTTTTCCCTGGTCGTATACTCCCACAATGAGCGATCCCAGCCCCTTCCTTCCACCTTTGGGTTCAGTGAACCCCCCGACCACCGCCTCCTGCTGCTTTACAATCTTAATTTTTCGCCAGTACCAGCTCCGGCCGCCGGTGATATAAGGGCTGCCGCTGTCCTTGGCCACTACCCCCTCAAGGCCAAGATCCTCCGCTCCACGGTAAAATTCAATCCCGTTATTCTCGATATGCCAGTTAAGCTTTACACGTTCAAGCTCTGGAAGAACCTGCTTCAGAAGCTCTTTTCTTTTGTAGAGCGGCAGGCCAGTGAGATCGTGTCCTTCAAAATGCAGTATGTCGAAAACATAGTACACCAGATTGCCTCCAGGCGCTCGCCGGTAATTTTGAAGTGCCCCGAAATCGGAACGACCGTTTTTGTCAAGTACGACCACCTCTCCGTCGAGCACCACCTCGAAGGGAATCTTTTTGAGCTCCTGCACGATAAGAGGGTAATGGCCGGCAAAACTCTGGTTATTACGTGAGTAAAGCCGAACCGCCCCGTGAAGACACTCGGCTATGGCCCGGTATCCATCCCATTTGATCTCAAAATACCAGCCCTCTTTATCGAAAGGCTCCTCCACCAAATGGGCCAGCATGGGCTTGACCGGCTCATCCAGCTCTTTTTTAGGGGCATCGGCAAGTATCTGCTGAATATATTGGGAATTTATGGATACCTCCCGGGCAGTGCCCAGAGTGCGAATCTCCTCCAGTGACAGATCGGAACGCACCGACCGGTCCTGCTGAAGTATGTCATCTTTTTCGCTCGCAAACTCATCGCTTTTCTTCAGCAGAAGCCATGCATTCTCCCCTCTGCCCGACATTCGCACCAGATGAAACATGCCTCTGACCTTCTGCCCCAGAAAAGAGAATACAGCATTACCTTTTGCGATACCGTCGTTGAGTACCTCTTCGGTTCTTTTTTTACCCTCTATACCCGGAACCGAATAGAACCCCTCGTCCCAAATCATAACCGTGCCTGCACCGTAGTTGCCTTCGGGGATAATCCCCTCGAAATTGCGGTAGTCAAAAGGATGATCCTCCACCATCATGGCCAGCCGCTTCTGCCCGGGCACAAGTGATGGCCCCTTGGGTACAGCCCAGCTCTTGAGTACCCCCTCCACCTCTAAACGCAGGTCGTAATGAAGATGGCTGGCCTGATGCTTCTGGATCACGAAACGGGGAAGCTCCCCTGCAGACACCCTCTTTTGAGGACCTGGTTCGGAGGTCTCATTGAAGTTCCGTTTCTTACGGTACTCTTCAAGCGCCATGGATCGTTTTCCTTACCTCAAGCTGCTTTCTTCTGCTTCTTGGCCGCCTCCAGGCTTTCGGACAGCTTCGAAAACAGGTCGGTGACTCCGGTGGGCCTGGGCGCCTCTCCGATAGGCTCCGGCACCTTCCCCTCAACCTTCTCCTGTATGATACGCCTGAGATCTTCGTAATAAGTATCGTGGTACTGATCGGGCTTCCAGGGTTCGGCCAGTTGATCGATAAGCGTTTTGGCGAGCTCAAGCTCCTTCTCCGCCACCGACTCCGCGCCCCGGGAGGGAAGGTCGAGCTCTGCACTGGATCTGATCTCATCTGCAAAGCGCATCTGATTGAGAATAAGCACGTCCTCTTCGGCCTTGACCATGGCCATGTGCTCCTTGGTGCGCATCACATAACGGGCAATTCCCACTTTACCGCTCTGGCGCATAGCCTCTCTTAAAAGCACGTAAGCCTTCTTGGCCTCCCGAACCGGTTCCATGTAGTAGGGCTTCTCCAGATACTTTTCATCAATTTCTACACTCTGGGCAAATGATACAATTTCTATGGTTTGGGACTTCTTCACATTGGCCCGCTTGAAATCTTCATCTTCAACAACGACATAGTCGCCCTTGCGGTATTCGTATCCTTTGACAATATCCGCGTAGGGGACTTCCTCCCCGGTCTCCTTGCAGACCCGCACGTAGCCGATGCGGCAGTGGTCGCTCTTGCGCAGCATGTCGAGGTCGATTTTGTGCGAGCGGGTGGCATCGTAAAGCTTGACCGGGATATAGATCAACCCGAAACTGATTGCTCCAGACCAGATGGGACGCATGGCAGCCTCCTTTACCGAGGTTCTTTTTCCATCTCATCGTTGTAGCGGCCCTGAGACGCCGCTCCGTTGCAGCGGGCACGATGGCTGAACGCCTTCTGCGCGGCCGAAATGTTTTCTGACTTGCCACCCCAGATCTCCATGGGCTTCTCCTGAAGCGCCCTTGCAAAGGAGAACGTCAGCCGCCAGGGTTTGGCCACATCTGTTTTGTTCATGGCATTGAGGTGTCTGGTGGCGTGAATCGATTCCTGCCCTCCCGAAAGAAATGCAATCCCCGGGACTGCGGCCGGCACAGTGCGGCGCAGACAGCGAAGGGTGGATTCGGCCACCTCGGAAGCATTGGACTGCACCGAAGCCTGTTTTCCGGGCACCACCATATTGGGCTTGAGAATGACCCCCTCAAGCATCACCCGGTGCATTCGCAGGGTGGAAAAAAGCATCCCCAGCACACTTTCGGTCACTTTCTCGCAAGCCTTAATGTCGTGATCGCCATCCATGAGCACTTCCGGCTCAACGATGGGCACGATCCCCGCTTCCTGACAGAGCGCCGCGTAGCGGGCCAGGGCCTCACAGTTTTCTTTGATGCACAGATGAGAGGGGTTACTCTGGCCAATTGATATGACCGCCCTCCATTTGGCGAAGCGGGCGCCTTTACTGTAGTAATCGGTAAGCCTCTCCCGCAAACCGTCGAGCCCCTCGGTGACCTTGTCGCCCTCGCTGAAAGGAATGGCCTTGGTGCCCTTGTCCACCTTTATTCCGGGAACAATCCCTTTATCGGTAAGGAGCTCCACCATGGGCTTGCCATCGGACGTTTTCTGGTTGAGCGTTTCCTCGTAGAGTATCACCCCGGATATGTAGTTTTCGATTTGCGGGGTAGTGAAAAGCATTTCCCGATAATCTCTGCGGGTATCGGGGGTGGAATCTACATTGACTTTCTGAAACCGTTTGGTGATTGTTCCGGTGCTTTCGTCTGCCGCTAAAATCCCCTTTCCCTGAGAAAGCAGGGCTGAAGCAGTATCGGTAAGCGATGTATAAATATCCATGATTTCCTCCCTTTGCTATGAATGCAGTGGAGCAAAAAGACAGCCAGACCGGTCTTAAGCGGTTGGGTGCTCTCTTCAGGAAACCTAATTTTTTGGGTGCTAAAGACCTCAACTGCTACCACCCCGGGCAGCGGGCTTCCATAGTACCGGGTGTCGGTGAGGGGGGTAGTCGAAAAAACGTCGAAAATCGTGATCGATAGACTCTGATGACTATCTTCGATGGTGTTCCCATGCGGGAGATGGGTCTGGTGTCCTGAGAGGCGTCTTCGCCGTTAACAGAAAACAGCTATTTTTTGGTATCTCTTGATTTCACTGTAACAAAAGCTTTCACGCTGGCCTGCTCTTCACTGAGAATGATGCCGGTTGGGGCGATGATCGCCAGGCGCACGGTGGTGCTCTGCTGGATTTTGGAGAGATCGAGCGACTCGGTACCGATGGCTCCCAGCTTGGCTTTCTTGCTCTTGGGGAGCATGAGATTGAGAGTCGAGGGTTGTATGCGAATCTCCTCAAGTATCAAATTCTGGGGAAGTTTTCCGGTTGTGCGCACTTTGAGAGGAATTTCAGTGAGAGATGTTTTTTGAGCCGACACTGAAAAGGTACGGGGGGTTATCTGGTTTACGGAGATCCCCTTCGGGGCGTTTATGTCCTTGTCGCTGACAATGACCGTCTGCCGCCCTTCGCTTATGTGACTCATGTCCACCGAAACTGCCAGCGCCGAAGGGTCAAAGATGAAGGCTCGGTCGGGACCGGCAAGGGTCACTTTCACTTCAGAGGCTTTGGGCTCCTCGATAACCCAGTCTGCAGGGATATTCCTGTAGATCACCGGGACTGTGAAGGTGCGATTGACCGTATCTGTTTTGTAGGCGAAGAGAAACCAGATAAGAAAAGAGAGTGAAGCTGCCGCCATTTTAAGCCCTGAATCCCGCAGAAGCGACGAATACCATTTGCGACGGGCCGGCGGGGGAAAGATGCTGTTATAAAAAGTTTCAATCTTTCTCTGAAGTTCCAGTGCGGTAACCCGTTCAAGTTTTCCCAGGTGGGCAAGTGTTATGGAACCACGTTCTTCGGATACTACGATCACCAGCGCATCGGAGCGCTCGGAAATCCCCAGCGCAGCCGTGTGACGGGTGCCGCTCTGGCCCACTTCCGCCAGATTGAGCGAGAGGGGAAGCTTCACCCCGAAGCGGTCGATTCGTTCACCCTCCACAATGACTGCCCCGTCGTGGTTGGGGGTGGAGGGGTGGAAAATGCTGTAAAGCAGAGACGAGCTGATCCGCCCGTGCAGAGAGATGCCGCCGCTGAGGTGGCGTTCCAGGGAATCTTTTCCTTTAAGCACGATAAGGGCGCCGATCTTGTCTGCAGCCATGCTTCTTACCGACTCAATCAGACTCTCCAATGTTTTGTTGGATGCTTTCAGAGAGGACTTTGACTGCAGGGACCCGAGACTTGATAGCCGCTCCATGGCCATCCTGAGGTCATCCTGAAATACAAGCACCAAAGCCATCATGGCAGCGGTGAGCCCCGCGTGGAACATCATGGAGGTCATGTACATGTTGAGAAAGCGGGCCAGTCCGAACAGGGCGAGCACCACCGAAAAGCCGATTATTACCGAGCGGGAGGCCTTTTTACGCACCCAGGTGAGGATAAAGTAGAGCAGGACCGTGATGATGGCCATGTCCAGAAAATCTGCAAAGCGGATATTGGAAAACAGGGAACGAAAGGAGGATAACACTGCAACCTCATGGGCATGGTGGCCGAAATTTCTAATGATCTGAAAAATAATGCTTTCCACCTCTTTTTGCTAACTCAGCGGCTTGGCCTAAAAGAATAGCTGGTTTTAGAAGTTTCGTATTGGGCTGGGAGATATTCTGCCGAGAGTAGGATTGGGGGAGCTGGCAGGTGGACTAGGGAAACGGACCACCTTATTTAAATTACATGTTTTTGTCTCAAAGTTGGCGAATCAAGCCCTTGTTTGGAGCTACTCTTCACCAAATAAAAAAGGACCCGCACGAGTGCAGGCCCTTCCATAATTTTTCACCTTATCACTTGATTAGTAGCGACGGCCGCCTCCACCGAAACCACCACCACCACCTCTTCTGCCACCACCGCCATTACCGCCTCCGGGGCGCTGTTCGCGTTCGCGGGCTTCACTTACGGTCAGCTTGCGTCCTTCGAATTCTCTGCCGTTGAGCTCATTTAAGGCATTTTCGGCATTTTCCATTTCCACGAAACAGAAACCTCTGGATCTTCCAGTTTCTCTGTCGGTGATGATTTTAACAGATTGGACCTCTCCGTAATTGCCGAACAAATCTTGAATCTGCTCGGGTGAGGCATTGAATGGGAGATTTCCGACATACAGCTTTTTGGACACAAGGACCTCCAAGTAAAGTTAGACAAATACGGTTCTGAATAGGGACCAGAACCTGGCATAACACGCCTCAATAACGGGCTTAATGAAGTAAATAAAAGGTTACAAGGGTAAAAAGCAAGAAAATCAGTTAGGAAGTCCTTTTTTTATGCGGGCCCATCCTTCATCGGGAATGCAGGCTCCCACCACCTGACACACCTCGAAGCCGCAGGAAGAGCCGATTGCGCCGCACACTTCCAGTGGATATCCCTTTACTAATCCGTAAAGGAAACCAGCGGCCCAGAGATCTCCTGCACCGGTGGTGTCCACTGCCGCACCGCTTCCGCACGGCTTTACAGAAACGATTTCCCCATTGTGAGCTATAAGGCTTCCCCTTTTTCCCAGTTTCATAACTGCCACAGGGGCTTTTTTCGCAAGCGCACGTACAGCTTCCTGTTCATCTTTCAAGCCTGTAAAGGCAGCAGCCTCATCTTCATTGGCTATGAGAATGTCAACATATGTGCCTGTGATTTCGTCAAGCAGCTGCAGTGATGTTTCCACTATGGTGTAGGAGGCTAGATCGAGGGACACTATGGCCCCCGCCTTCTTTGCGGCTGTCAAGGAAGCCCTGAGAAGCTGCGGGTTGAAGAGCAGGTAGCCTTCCAGGTGCACAATCGCCGTGTCGCGGAAATGCCCGGCAGTGATCTCCTCCGGAAGCGTTTCGGCGGAAGCCCCAAGATAGGTCATCATCGAGCGCTGGGCGTCGGGAGTGATGATCGACAACACGTGTCCGGTAGGGGAGGGAGACGTGAGAAGAACGGGTTCCACATTGCTTCTGATCAAGCTTGCTTCAAACTGCCGACCCAGTTCATCTTCTCCTCTTTTGCCAATGAAACGGGCGTTACCGCCAAGCATGCCGATTCCCACTATGGTGTTGCATGCTGATCCTCCCGGTACAATCCGGGGAATCACGCGGCTTCTGGAAAGCAGAGATGTAATGTGGGAGTGATCCACCATCACCATGCCGCCTTTCTGAGCCCCGGAGCCGCTGAGGAACTCCTCGCTCTCCAGAAGACAAAGGTCCATCAGGGCCGAACCGATAGCGGCCACTCTGTTTCGACTTGGGTCTGCTTTGAAAGGAATCTGCATCATCTCTCCGGTATGGCTGGGTGATTTATACAAAAGAGTAGAAAAATAGTTTTCATTTCACCGATTTTCCATCATTACTTTATTGGTTCTGCTCTTATTTTGAACTTATTCACAAGCCGAACAGTTTTAGAGAGTATATTAGCATGCAGCGCTGCAGATTTTGTCAGTAATCCTTGAACCTCATTTACAGAATTTTTGATGAAAATTCTTCTCTCCATCCACCATTTCCTCGATCCCGACTCTGGCGCTCCGGGAGCCACTTTCAGAATCGGTGAACAGCTGCGGAATCTTGGGCACGAGGTGCAGATATTCTCTTTCGATGATCTCCCGTCCTGGCTGCCAAACATCGCTAAAAAGCTGCTGTTCCCCTGGTTTCTGGCCTCACGTGTTCTTAAACTGAGTAAATACAATGCCATTGATGTGCTGGATGCATCCACCGGTGATGCCTGGGTGTGGTGCAGATGGGGCAGAAAAAAAGAGGGTAAGCCGCTTGTGGTCACCCGCTCCTACGGTCTTGAGCAGATGGCGCATCTGCGCAACCTGGCCGAAGCTCGCAAAGGGGAACTTCGGCTGAACTGGCGGTATCCGATCTATCACGGCGGGTGGCGTCTTCGGGAAGTGGCCAGTTCGCTAAGATGTGCGGACCTTGTTTTTCAGATGAACACCCGGGATCTGAAGTTTGCCGTTGAAACAATGAGAGTGAGCCAGGAAAAATCAGCCGTGGTGCCCTATGGACTTCCCGATTCATTTCTCAATCAGCCTATAAAGCCGCTTGCCGAAGATCAGGTTATTCGCATCGCGCAGATAGGGACCTTCATTCCCAGAAAAGGGATTCAGTACAGTGTCCCGGCAATTAATGCACTACTGCTTCGTTATCCCAATCTGGCAGTGGGATTTCTAGGGACCGGTGTTGATTCCAGTGTGGTGGTGAATGGTTTTGACGAATCGGTTCGTGAGCGGGTGCATGTCGTTCCCGAATATGCTCACGGGGAGCTTCCAATTCTATTGCAGGATTATCAGATCCAGTTGTTTGCGAGTTTGTCGGAGGGATTCGGTTTTACGCTACTGGAGGGAATGGCCTGCGGGCTGGCTCCCGTGGCAACCGATATACCGGGTCCGAGCGATTTCATCATCAACGGGGAAAATGGGCTTCTTATCCCCAGTGCTCAAAGCGGGGCGATTCAATCTGCTCTTGAGAAACTGGTTGTCGACAGGGTGTATCTGGAGACCATGCGCAAGGCGGCTCTGGAATCGGTGCAGCACTACAGCTGGCAAAGGTGCGCTCAAGAGTATATTACCTTATATAAGAAGGGACTGGCCAGGCTGCAGGTCTCGGCCGAACTTTGAGGGGTGAAAGTGGAGTATCCATCCGGCGAATATGAGTTGATAGAGGCGATTCGCAGGCATCTTCCTGAGAACAGCGGCACTGCCTACGAGGAAGCCATCGGTGATGATGCTGCGGTAAGGGTAAACCGCATTGCCGGAGAAAAGCTTATCATCACCGCTGATATCTCTGTGGAGAATGTACATTTTTCGGTAGATACCATGAGTTTGGAGGAGGTCGGGTACCGGGCTATGGTAAGCAATCTGAGCGACTGTGCATCCATGGGGGCAGCTCCCGACAGTGCGGTGGTTCAGCTGGTATTTCCCAGGGGAGAGCCTGGATTACATAAAAAAGTGGAAGAGATCTACCGGGGATTCGGGCGCGCCTGCAGAAAGTGGAATTTTCCACTTGTCGGGGGGGACCTCTCCTGCGGCCCGGTGTGGACACTGGGGATAACTTTGATAGGTCGGATTGATGCCGGAGCTCGAGTGCTGAAACGCAAGGGGATTAGAGCCGGAGATGTGCTGTGGGTAACCGGGATGCCGGGGGAGAGTGCTGCCGGGTTTGCGGCTTTGAAGCACTGGGGACGAGACGGGGTTCCCGAGCGGTTTGCGCGGTTGGTGAATGCGCATGTAAGTCCAGTTCCTCGAATAGAGCAAGGATTGGCACTTGCCCGATCGGTCGAGGTGCACTCCATGATGGATCTCTCCGATGGATTATCCAAAGATGTGGCGACGCTCTGTTTTGAAAATGATCTGGGATTTCTGTTTGATGATCTTAATGGTTCTGCTGGATCGGAGCTTTTGAATCTTTCGGGTGAGTTGAAGATGAACTGGGCAGATTGGTTTTTTCACGGAGGAGAGGAGTATGAGCTTCTCTTTGCCGCGCAGGGTGGATTTGATCCCTGTCAATTGCCAGAATTCAGTGAGCTCATACCGGTCCGGCTCGGGTGCTTTACAGAGGAATTCAGGGGAGTAAGGGTGCAGTTCACGGATGGAACGGTTGGAGAGTTGCCCGGGAGATCCTGGGATCATGTAAAAGAGTCTTGTAAACGTCCCTAATCCGGTTTATATTCCTAACACAGCAGATGATATATATAATAGAAACTGGCTATCGGGGTTCACTTTCTGAATCTCCTGGGAGCACAGATATTTTTCGCCACCGGACAGAATTTTTAAAAGGGTCTAGCGAACTATTATGATGGTAGAAAAACGTCGCAAAAAGCTGGGTGAAATCCTGCTGGCTCAAGGACTTATCAATGAGGAGCAGATGCTGCAGGCACTCCAGGAGCACAAACGCACCGGTGTGAGTATCGGTACCGTTCTTGTGCGGATGGGGTTTATAACCGATGAAGACCTGACAGCTGTTCTCGGTGAGCAGATTCAGCTTCGGCAGAAGAAACGCATCGGTGAAGTGCTTATCGATCAGGGGCTTATCACCCCCGAGCAGCTTCAGAAAGGCCTTGAAGAGCAGAAAAAAAGCAGTCTGCAGCTGGGTAAATGTCTTGTGAAGCTGGGGTTTCTTTCCGAGCACAAGCTTGTGGACGTACTTAGTGCTCAGCTTGATATTCAGCATGTGGTGCTTGAGTATTTTAACTTCTCCAGGCATCTTTTACGCTATATCCCCGAGGAAATGGCCCGCAAGTACAAGGTTATCCCCCTCTTTGAGCAGAACGGGGTGCTTACGGTCGCTATGGCCGACCCCACAAATCTGCGTACAATCGACCATCTGAAATTTAAAACCGGTAAGGACATAGATCCGGTAATCGCCACCGAAAAAAGCATTCTTGATTCAATAGAGAAGAACTATTCCTCGGGTCTGGAAGAGATGACACAGATCCTGGGGGAGACTGGCGATCAACAGGATCTTGATCTGGTGAAGGTGGAGGATGACCGTGAATCGCTTACCGATGAGGAAGGTGCACAGGTTGTCAAACTGGTCAACCTTCTGGTGAACCAGGCCATTCTTGAGGGAGCATCCGATATACATATCGAGCCAATGGAGCGTTATACCCGCCTTCGCTACAGAATAGACGGCGACCTGGTGGAGAAAAACCCCATACCGCTTCAGTTGCGGGCTCAGATTACTTCCCGTCTTAAAATTATGGCAGGGATGGACATCGCCGAAAAGAGACGTCCTCAGGACGGCCGATTCCAGATTCGTCACGAAGGCCGTGAAATTGACCTGCGTGTGTCCAGTTATCCGGTGATGACTCGGCTTCGCGGTGTGAACGAAAAAATAGTTATGCGTATCTTGGACCCTCAGTCCATGGGCATTTCCATTGACCAGCTCGGTTTTCTGCCCAAGACCAAGGCGATTTTCGAGGAGACTATCGAAAAACCGGATGGCATAGTGCTGGTGACTGGTCCCACGGGAAGCGGTAAGAGCTCCACCTTGTACGCAGCTTTACAGAAAATATATGATGTAAGTAAAAATATAGTCACCATGGAAGATCCTGTGGAATTCCATCTTGATGGAATCGCCCAGGGGCAGATAAATGTGAAGGCCGGATTCAGCTTTGCAGATGGTATGAGGTCCATTCTTCGTCAGGACCCCGACGTTATTATGATCGGTGAAATGCGCGATGCTGAAACCTGTCAGATGGCTATTCAGGCTGCCTTGACAGGTCACCTTGTGTTCTCCACTCTTCATACCAATGATGCCGCCAGCGCCTACACGCGTCTTCTTGACATGGGACTTGAACCGTTTCTCATAACCTCCACAATTATCGGCGTTCTCGCTCAGCGACTGGTGCGCAGAACCTGTTCTAAATGTGTGGAGGCCTATGACCCGGAACCTGAACTCCTGGCCAAGCTGGGTTTGAAGCCCGGGCTGAAGTTTCACAAGGGCAGAGGGTGCAAGTTCTGCAACAATTCCGGATTCAAGGGCCGTTTGGGTCTGTATGAATTTCTGGTGCCTGATGAAACTGTCACCCGCATGGTGATTCAGCGTCAGCCGGCAGAGCAGGTTCGCCAGTACCTCCTCAAACGGGGCAATTTCGATACGCTGCGCCGCGATGGTCTTAAAAAGGTTCTCGAGGGTATGACAACAATTGAGCAGGTGCTCGGAGCAACGCAGGATGGTTAACAGGAGACCCTCGGTTCTCGACAGCATGGTCCTTAACAATGTACAGCGTCAGGCAGTGGCCTATATGGATGGCCCTGAACTGGTGTTCGCTGGTGCAGGCACGGGTAAAACACGGGTGCTCACTGCCAAGATCGCTTATCTTATCGAGCAGGGCCTGCACCCCTCGAAAATTTTTGCCGCCACTTTCACCAACAAGGCCGCCCGTGAGATGCGCTCCAGGGTTGAGAGCCTTATCGGCATGCCGGTGAACGGACTGTGGATCGGTACGTTCCACTCTATGTGCGCACGTATCCTTAGAAGAGAATCGGCGCATATAGGTTTCCCGCCTACCTTTACAATTTACGATACAAGCGATCAGCTCTCCGTGGTGAAGAAGCTTCTCAAACAGTATGATGTTGACGACCGCACTATGCCTCCCAAGTATCTTCTGGCAATGATCTCATCCTGCAAGTCGGCATGCAGAACCCCCGAAGAGGAGGATCGTAATGCCCGGGGTTTCCGGGATAGAGAGTTCGCCAAGCTTTACAAGGCTTATCAGAAGGCGCTCAGAGATCAGCAGGCCATGGATTTCGATGATCTGATCAGTACCACCGTTTACCTTTTCCGTGGAAACGAGAGCGTGCTGCAGAGATACCAGGATCAGTTCAAGTATGTGCTGGTGGACGAATACCAGGACACCAACAAAGCTCAGTTTCAGCTGGTCTCGCTTTTGTCCAGGGGACATCATAAGATATTTGCTGTGGGAGATGATGATCAGAGCATTTACGGATGGCGGGGTGCCCTGGTCGAGAATATTCTCTCCTTTGAAAATGAGTTTCCGCAGACAAGGGTTTTCAAGCTGGAACAGAATTATCGTTCCACCAGGGCAATTCTGGATTTCGCCAACGCTGCCATTATATCAAACAGCAAGCGCGCCTCAAAGCAGCTGTGGACCGATCGGCCCGGTGGCACACCGGTTACGCTCAACCGTTTCCGCGATGACCGCCAGGAAGCGGAGCATGTGGCCACCAGATGCGAGCAGCTTCTCCAGAAGATGAAAGGAACCGATATTGCGGTCCTTTTCCGCACCAATGCCCAGTCCCGTTCCTTCGAGGAATCATTGCGCAAAAAGCGCCTTCCTTACGTTCTGGTGGGCGGCACCAGTTTCTACGAACGTGCGGAAATCAAGGACTGTCTGGCCTACCTGCGCTTGCTTGTCAATCAGAAAGATGACGTTTCCTTTGACCGTATCGTGAACACTCCCGCTCGCGGGTTGGGTGACAAAGCTCGTGAAGGCCTCGCCTCTCTGGCAAGAGAAAGAGGGAAGTCGCTCCTTCAAACCGTTCTCAGCGGTGAAGCATCCACCCTGGGTACCCGGTCTCAAAAGGGGTTCGCCTCTTTACAGGAGATGTTTGAGCTCCTGCTTGACTCAGTACAGAGAAATGAGCCCCCGCATGTTATCCTTAACGAAACTCTTCAGCTGAGTGGTTACATGGACATGCTCACCCAGGATGACTCCGAGGAGTCATCCGGAAGAATCGAGAACATTAACGAACTCGTTAACGCACTGGCCATTTGGAATCAGGAAAATAGTGGCAAGGGACTTTCCGATTTTCTTGAGGAGGTATCCCTGGCTTCTGATGTCGATGGCTGGACCCGCAAAGACAATGCGATAAATCTCATGACCATGCACTGCGCCAAAGGGCTTGAGTTCAAGTATGTTTTCCTGGTGGGTGTTGAGGATGGTATCATTCCGTCAAGGCAGAATTTCGATGATGATGCCAAGGTGGAAGAGGAGCGCCGGCTCTTTTACGTGGGATCCACGAGAGCCATGGAAAATCTCGAGTGCTCCTATGTCGATCAGAGAAGACGGTTTGGTGATATTATCCCCAGTGAACCATCCCGCTTTCTCAATGAGATTCCCGGTGATCTGGTGTCATATAACGATAAAACCACCTATTTCGGGACGCTCCCGTCCTTTGACCAGCGGCCTGTGCGCACCGCTCCTCCTTTAAACAGACCTGCTCCGCCCCGTGGAGCACCGGCACCGGCCGCTCGTCGCGCGCCGAAGCCCACATTTGACGAGTTTTCACAGGAGACAATCGAGTACCGTATGGGGCAGAATGTGATCCACAAACAGTATGGCAGAGGACGCATTTTGAGCGTAAGTGGTTTCGGGGATGACACAAAGCTGACCGTGCTTTTCAGTGACGGGGTCAGGCGTAAGCTGATGGCGAAGTTTGCAAATTTTGAAAACCCTTGAGAGAGGTCCTAAATGATAAACAGAGAGCATGTACTGCACATTGCCCGTTTGGCGCGGCTTAAGCTTTCCGAAGAGGAAATTCAGAACTTTACTTCACAGCTGGGGTCGATCCTGGAATATATCGAGCAGCTTAACACTGCCGATATCGATGGAGTGGAACCTACCTGTTTTGTGGCTCCGTCCCATGATCCGCTAAGAGATGATGTGGAGAGACCTTCCCTTGATCCCGAAAGCACCCTGCAGAATGGACCTAGTGTCAAAAAAGGTCATTTCGCTGTTCCCAAAGTAATCGGCGGCTGAAACATGGCTAGAAGAGTACTGTGCGTCATACCGGCTCGGTATGGTTCAACTCGTCTTCCCGCAAAACCGCTGCTGGAAATTAATGGCATTCCACTGGTTATGTGGTCATATAACAGGGCTGTGGAGAGTGGCGTTTTTTCTGATGTTTGCATTGCCACTGACGACAGAAGGATCATGGAAACTGTTGAGCGGTTCGGTGGGAAAGCCATGATGACGTCCCCTTCACACAAAAGTGGAACAGACCGGGTGAACGAGGTTGCCAATGCTATTGAATGCACCCACGTGGTGAATCTTCAGGGGGATGAACCTGATGTCCCGCTTGAGATTATCAGGAATTTTGCGGCGGGATTGGATCAAATTGACGATTACGGCTTGCTTACAATCGTTTCTCATGCTAAAATAGATGAAGTTGGCAGTCCTCATGTGGTCAAGGCAGTAGTGGGGAGTTCGGGGGATGCTCTTTATTTTTCCAGATCGATAATACCTTTTGACAGAGATGCTGCTTGCGAACAGCTGTTTTACAAGCATCATGGAATCTACGGGTTTACTCGCCAAAGCTTAAGCCGTTTTTGCAGCCTTCCTCAGGGGACGCTGGAGAAGCGGGAGAGTCTGGAACAGTTAAGAGCGCTTGAACACGGTATGCGCATAAGGTGTCTGGTGGAGGATTTTGTGTCTTCCGGAATTGACACAGCTGAGGATCTGGAGCGGTTTCGGGCACATCACGCAAAATGACAGGCGGTCGTATGGTCAGTGAAGGAAAGAGGCTTCTGGTTGTTGATGATGAGCAGCCTATTTGCGATCTCCTTTCTGACTACCTTATCAGAAAAGGATACGATGTCCAGCAGGCTCTCAGCGGCGAGCAAGCCCAGGAAATTTTAACCTCCAAAATTATTGATCTTGTAGTTACCGACATAAAAATGCCTCAGGGTATTTCCGGGGTTGAGCTTTTAAAGTGGATCAAGGAATCGGATATGAAAATGCCGGTTCTGATCACTACCGGGTTTCCCACTCTGGACACCGCCATTGAAGCGCTCAAGAACGGTGCTCAGGATTATCTGACCAAGCCTTTTCACCTGGAGGAAATTGCCGAAAAGATTCGGCGGGCACTTGTCAGCAGACAGCTGGAAGAGGAAAACCTGCTCTTTTCCAAACTGGTTTCTCTTCACGAAGTTACAAAAGTTCTGGCCTCCACACTCGACCCTTCGGACCTCAATCAAAAATTTCTGGATTATTCAGTAAAGCTAGCCAAGGCTGATGGCGGGGCGCTCCTTTTTACAGACAGTGCATCCCGTTTTTTACTGACCGAAGCTGCCGGGCAGATAACGACTCCCGACTTCTGGCTCTCCCGCTCTTTTACGGCCTCTGCGCGATGGGTAATGTCGCATTTGGAGCCGCTTGTACTGGAGGCGGAGAGCAGTTCTCTTCCGGGGCTGCACCCAATCCCTTCCGAGTTGCGCTCATGTTTGGTTTTTCCTCTCAGGACAAACAGCAAATTCCTGGGGGTTCTTTTACTGGTCAGGAGACTTGAGCATGCCTCATTTTCAAATCTTGATCTGGAAATTATAAGTACTCTCGCCTCGCAGGCAAGCATCTCCATTGAAAATGTAAGGCTCTATGAAAATATTCGCAACAATTATCTTAGTACCATACGGGCTTTTGCGCTGGCGGTGGAGGCCAAGGATGAATATACCCACGGTCATTCTGAGAATGTGATGAAATACACCATGGTGCTGGGAAAACATTTGGGAATGACCGGCCCGGAGCTGGAGCTTGTAAAGTATGCCGGACTGCTTCATGACATCGGGAAAATCGGGATCAGTGAAATGATCCTGAACAAGGCCGGTCGTCTTACTGCTCAGGAGTTTGATCTGATCAAAAAACATCCCGAATTGGGAGCAAGGATCATTTCCGATGTGCCGTTCCTCAAACCCCTTGTGCCTCTGGTGCTGCACCACCATGAATTCTACAACGGTGGAGGATATCCGCACGGGTTGAGCAGGGAGGATATTCCGTTCGGATCGCGTATTCTGAGTGTTTCCGATGCTTACGAGGCGATGACGTCTGATCGTCCCTACCGTAAATCGCTACCGCAGCATGTCGCTTTGGACATTCTGCAGCGCGAGCGGGGGAATCAGTTCGATCCTGATGTGGTGGATGCTTTTCTGGAGATCATGGGCCAGACGAAATGAAAAAAGAGAATGGCATTGCCATTCTCCTTTGGACCCTTGGAGCGGGGTTATTCATTTATGCCGGTTTGACTCCCCGCGATTCGTCAGTTATCACGGTAGTGGATTCTTCCGGCGTTCAGAGTGTGCTGGATTCGGCTCTGGTTGTGCAGAGCAAAGATACTTCTGGATTGGAAAGCGGTTCCGGAAAAAAGCTGGACTGTGTTGATGTCAATACTGCTGATGAGCAGGGGTTGTCCACCCTCAAGGGGGTTGGTCCCGTACTGGCGCAGCGTATATTACAGTACAGAAATGAGAATGGCCCCTTTTCCAAAAAGGAGGACCTGCTGAGAGTAAAGGGGATCGGCCCTGCGAAAATGGCCCGCATGGCCGATCAGATATGCTTCTGACCTGCAGGTTTTTTATAGAAGAATTTGCTCATTTTGTGTTCGAATATGATATTTAATGTAATGAATGCTCCTGTTTGGCCAATTTCCAACTTTAAAAAGCGGTCTTCGGTAAGTAGATTATGAAAATGTCAGCCAGTACCAATGGTCTGGATATCCAGAAAAATTATATCAGTATTGCTCAGTTCGCGCCTGAGGACAACGCGGTTCTGCAGGTGGCGATTCAGCCTTTAACTGATGAAGATGACGAAGAGATCGGGTTCTGGGGCACTGTTGCCCAGGAATTGAAAAATCTCAAAAAGCTTTTCCGTTTCAACTCTTCAAACGTGGTATGCTCTCTCTCCTCGGAGCAGGCAGTGATCAAGGCCATTCAGGTTGAGAATGATGAAGAGGATCAGCAGCAGATACTCAACTGGGAATTTGCCCATCATTTGGCAGGATCCATGGATGAGTATGCGTGCGACTTTCAGGAAATGGCCAGCGGAATGCAGATGGAGTATCGCCACTATCTGGCTGCTGCGGTTCGACAGGAAGCTGTCGCCAGGCTCAGGAAAACTATCAAATCGGTCAAGCTGAATCCTTTCATTATTGATTTGGACCTTTTTGCTCTTGTAAATGTTTTCGAGGCCAATTATCCCGATCGTATTTCCGATGCATCCGTTCTGGTGCATGCCGAAAACGAATGTACCCGGGTAGTGCTTACCAATAGTGGATCGTTTATAGATTATGGCAGTTTCGAATTCAGTGAAGAAGCACAGGACGAGACTGCCTTCTGCAGTCTTCTTCAACGTGAAACAGCACGGCTGCTTTCGGCCAATACAGAATTTGTGCCTCAGGGAGCGGTTTGCACCTATTTGGCAGGATCGCTTTTTGCAAATCAGCAGTTTGCATCCGCCGTTCTGGGCAAAATGTCCCAGTCGGAGCTACTAAATCCTTTCCGTAAAATCACCTGCAGGGTGGAGGTGGATGCAGAGCAGCTCAAGACATATTCCTCACAGCTGGCGGTTTCTGTAGGGCTTGCTTTAAGAGGGGATGAGGCCGAAGAAATATGATAAGAATCAATTTAGCCAAAACATCAAGTATTAAAAGTGGTTCGGAAGGTGGTGCCAAATCCGGCAAATGGATTGTGGTCTCGGTCATTCTGTTGCTTTTGGTAGCCGGGGCTGCTTCGCTGCTGCTTTTTATTCCCCGCTCCAAGCCGGTTCAACAGGTTGCCACCGCTGCTCCTGCGCCAAGTGTGGAAACACCAAAGCCCTCCACTCATCTTAAGCCCAATATGATTGAAAATGTGGTGAAGGAGATCGGCAGCGAAAGCCGCACCGTGAGAAAATTCAATCTGGCCTATGATGATATGTCGGCCGCTGAAAAGATAAACTACGAAGTGCTTTTCGGTAAAAATGCTCTCGAGCTGGTCGGGCGGGCGGTTCCTTCTGGTATTCGGCTTAGATCATTGGAAATAGAGAATTTTCAGAGTGTTTACGCCAATGGCTTAGGCGCCACAAGAGAGCTGGTCAGCGAGATGTTCGCAGCCTTCAAGTCGGAAAAGGTGGAAGTTCTTCCGGTGCCACTTTCCTATATTAAAGATGACCCTAACAGCGATAATGGTTACAGCTTCGTAGTGACCTGCAAGGCCAAGTTTGGAATAGAGCTTGATCCGTTTCAGGCTTTGGATCATCTGGGTTTCAAGGAAGGGTTGTCAGTTCATCTGAAAAACTTCAACAGGCTGGCATCGGAGAACAATGTCAAGTTCAAAGTTTCCCCGCGTCAGGTTTCTGCTGAGCGGACCGGCAGCTATAGAAGAGTGACATACCGGGTGGAGGGAACCACTACCTATCGGGACTTCAATCAGTTCGTGCTTGCACTGTATAAAGAAAAGATTCCCTGCGCATTCAAGAAGATTTCACTGGTGGCCAAGGACGGTTCCACAGTCCAGGTGGTTACTGAAATCCTTTTTACGGTAAAAGAATAACCCAAGATAATGAAGTTACGCATCATATCCGGGGAGCTGAAAGGGCGCTTCCTTTCAGTACCCGGAAGCTCCAGTTTCCGACCTACGCTAGAACGTACAAGAGAATCAGTTGCCGAAATTCTGAAAACAGTTCTGCCGGGGGCAGTTGCGGCCGATATATGTGCAGGCAGCGGTGCATTCGGCTTTGAAATGATCAGCCGGGGTGCGCTGAAAGTGGATTTCATTGAGCAGGATCGTACTCGGGCCTCGCTTATCAGGCGTAATGCAGAAGCTCTCGGGGTTGAGGATCGGGTCAGAGTGATCACCTCGGATGCCCGTACTTTTGTTCGGGAGAGCAGAGAACGTTACGATGTGGTTTTTTATGATCCGCCTTACGATGATGGGAATCTTCAGGAATTGTTGCCATCTCTGATGAATCTTCTGAGAGAAAATGGCATTCTGGTTTATGAGCGCAAGCGTGGACAGAGAGAGAAAACGCCCCCTTCTCCCGGAGACAAACCGAAACTTTATGATGCTCGTCTGTATGGGGAAAGCGCAGTGGAGTTTTATCGAATGATTGAGGAGGAGATCTAAATGCCTACAGCTTTGTATCCGGGGACGTTTGATCCCATCACGTTCGGTCATATTGATATTGCAGTACGGGCTTCCAGGATTTTTCGCAAGGTGATAGCGGTGGTGGCGGAGAATGCCGGCAAGAATCCTCTCTTCTCATCGGCCGAAAGAGTGGATATGGTCCGAGAATCGCTTAAAGATGTACCACAGATAGAGGTCATCAGTTATTCAGGGCTCATCGTTAACTGCCTGAAAGAGTATCAGGCCACTGCCATTATCAGAGGTCTCAGGGCGGTGAGCGATTTTGACTATGAATTTCAGATGGCGTTCACCAATCGCAACATGCTTGAAAACGCCGAAACGGTGTTTCTCATGCCCAGTGCAGAATACACCTATCTTAGTTCTACACTGGTGAAGCAGCTTGCGAGGCACGGTGGAGATATCGGGGCTTTCGTGCCTGAACATGTTAAGTTGCGGCTTATGGCGAAACTGGGTTTCGGTAAATAAAGTCTGGAGAGCCATGAATTCTTTCGGATCATCAATTCCCAAAGGCATCAAGGGCCTGCTCATTGCCAATGTGGTGCTCTTTATTCTGCAGATGCTGCCCGGGGTAGGGCGGTTCGTAACTTTCTGGGGGTCGCTTATCCCTTATGAGGCATTTCTTAATCTGCAGTTCTGGCGCATTTTCTCCTATATGTTTCTCCATTCCACTGGTGGCATATTTCATATCCTCTTCAATATGCTTGTGCTGTACATGTTCGGGGTTGAGCTTGAGAATATGTGGGGAACCCGCAAGTTCCTTATCTTTTACTTTATCTGCGGGGCCGGTGCTGCCCTGTTTTCCCTCTTCAGTCTGATAAATGAGCCCTATATAAGTGTAATAGGGGCCTCGGGGGCAGTTTTGGGGGTGTTAACTGCTTACGCCTATTATTTCCCACAAAGGCAGGTTCTCCTTTTCTTCGTTCTTCCGGTTAATGTGCGCACTCTGGTTATTGGCTATGCCGTTATTTCAGTGCTGTTTTCCTTTCAGTCTGACGGGGTGGTTTCGCATATAACTCACCTGGGTGGTATCGTGATCGCTTTCGCCTATCTGAAGCTTGCCCCCAAAGTGGAAAGTCGGTTCGAGAGTTTGCTCTACAGCTGGAAAGATCGCAAGCGGCGGGAGGTGCTTTCCCGGGAGCTCGACCGGAAAAGGTATTTCGAGCAGAATGTCGACCCCATTCTCGACAAGATAGCCAGAGAGGGTATGGATTCGCTGACCTCCCGGGAGAAGAAAATCCTGAAAAGGGCTGCCAAGTCAGATAAGGACCGCATGCAGAAGCGCGGCATATTGCCTTTCAATCTGTTCAGGTAATCTATCGTGAATAAGGGCAAACGCAGTTCGGAACCGCTTCGGGGTCGTTTATATAAACTGCTCCAGATCTGCCGCAAGCAGAAACAGGATCTAATACACTACAAAGAAACTGCATCAAATTTGCAGATACTCTACGATTCTGCAATAAAGCTTCAACGGGAATTGATCCCCCGTTCTTTACCCAAAATAATCAATCTGAAAGTACTGGCATTTCGTTCCCAGTCCTTCGGCGGTGACTATTATGATGTGCTGGTCGGCTCGCATCAAAAATCAGCGTTGCTGGCTTTCTGTATAAGCAGCCCTCCTGAATCAGCGGCTCTCTTTGGAGCTGCTGCCAAACTTCTCTTCGTGCACTATATCGAAAAGTATGAGTCTCCTGCACTGGCCTGTAAATATGTCAAGCAGGAGCTGAGAAGTGTACTCGGGAAAGATGGAAAATTATCGGTTTTTCTGGGAACCATCGATCCTCTCACCAACATGCTTGTCTACACCCGTTCCGCAGACTGTGTTCCGATTGTGTTCCGCTCCCGTACCGAAGAGGTACTGCCTCTCACTGTTAAGAATGAGGTTCAAACACCGGTGAAAGAAAAGTTCACTGAGCAGACCATGTTTTTCAATTCAGGAGACAAACTCCTGGTACATTTACAAGAGGCAAATAAACAGTTCGATTCCGCTGCGGTTTCCGGTTTGTTTCAGAAAAACGGGAACAGATCCATAAAGGAAATAGTAGATCTGTTCTCTTCCGAGTGGAAGAGGACTGTTCCCGAAGCAGAACAGTCCAAAGCTCATGTTTTAATGTTGTTTGCAGAATTCGGGAGTGCGGAAGAGCTCCTGGAGGAGGCGGGCTTTTCGGACGTTGACAGGCCAAAATCGCTGCTGGTGAAAAATTACGATGACATGGAGATAGCCGTATCACTTATCCTGCGAGACATGGATCATGGCGGGTTTCCCGATTTGTCCATAAAGCAGGTGAAAATCTGCATTTATGAGATTATCTCCAATGCCATTCGCCACGGAAATAGAGAGGATTTCTCTAAGAACGTGTATCTCTTCTACAAGGTGGATTCTGAGGCGGTTACTGTAAGTGCTGTTGATGAGGGAGATGGTTTCGATTACAATCTGGTTCCCAATCCACTGGAGCCTGAGTATCGTTATAGAGATCACGGGAGGGGGTTGTTTTTAATCAGACACTATATGGATGAAGTTTTGTTCAACCAAAAAGGCAACCGCATTCTGGCCCGCAAATTCAATGATAGAAACCGTCGAAAGTAGCTTCAGAACCCCTGCATAAGGGAAACTGGTTTTATGCTTTGATCCAGTGCCCTGGTGATCCTCAGGGCTGTGTTGGTTGCCAGATCCTCCTCATACTGATCCTGCTCTTCAAGCGGATTACCTCTGCTGTCAAAAAGTATTCGCACCATCGGTTTTGTATAGGCGCTTCCGTTTGCTCTTATTACTTTTCCTGTCTGGCCGGAGCTGAGCTCAACAAGGCTTCCCACCGGAAAAAGTGCAATATGCTCCAGAAATGCTTTAACGCACCTGCCACAGATAAACCCCTGGCTTGTCATTTTAAGCAGGATCTCGACCGCCTTGTGCGGCGGGTACGCTTTACGGTACTGCCTGGGGGATGAGAGTGCTTCGTAGATGTCGGCGATTTGCACGATCCTGGCAAAGTTATGTATTAGTCGGCTGGTGCGCTGTTTCGGATAACCGGTTCCGTTTTCTCTTTCGTGTACTTGATAAGCGATAAGCAGTACGCTTTCCGGGATCTGTTTGACCTTTTCCAGGGTATGCAGTCCAAAGATCGGGTGCTTTTGAATTTCGTACCACTCATCTGAATTGACTCGGGCATCTTTGGAGCGAATGGATTCAGGTATCATTACCATTCCGATGTCATGCAGAAGGGCTCCCATCCCTATTTCCATCACCTGCTCCTCACTGAAACCGTAGGCTGTGGCGATAGCGATGGAAAGAATGGATACATTCATGGAATGGGTGATCAGGTAGTTTTTGTCGGATGGTTTGGAGTGGGCGAGATTAATGAGCAGGTCGGAATCCTGGGTGAAAGTGGAGAGGAACTTTTCGGTTATGGCACGCACACTGGATGCTTCAGGTTCCAGACCGCAGTCTATTCTGTGAAGCTGGTCCTTCACACACCCCATCGCATTATTGTAAGCTCCCATAAGCTGCTGTTTGTATGTGGCGCTGCGTTGTGAGGGGAGTTTTCGGGCAAGGATCTTTTTTAACGGGGCCCCAGTTGGGCTGTCTTTGAAGTTGCCGGTTTCTATTCGCTGATCCATTTTGACAACTGATTTACTGGACAGAAGCTGTTCAAGTTGAAATCTGACATCTGTAATATTGCTTTCGGGCTGGGCTTTTTTCGCCACAGGCTCGTCGCCGAGATGAAGATCCGAGAGGGTCAGTTCAGATTCCAGAATCTTTTTCACTTCGTCGGAACCAGTTTCAGCTTTTATGAAAAGTTTGCTGATTCCGCGCCTTTTTAAAGCTTCCACATGATGGGTGCTTACAAGGGTTCCGCGTCCCAGAAGAAGTTCACCCGATGGGCCAAAGTAATCTTTATCAGTTAGTTTGTTGACTTGTACATCCGACAGCTGTAATTCAACCACATCAAACCTCCTTAGAGGATTTTCAGTTCATGGTCAATCAGGCGGACTGTTTTGGGACCGATGATTTCTTCTTTGACCAGAAGATATCTCTGGCCTATCTTGAGTACCGTGCCAGGCAGTGCGCTTCGTTCTATTTTAATCACCGCATGATCAAAATTAGCTGTTTTGGCCGTGAGGACTTTTTTTCTTTCTTCAAGGATAGATATCTGCTGTTCAATGGTGACAAGCTTCTGTTTGATTTTCTTGAGCAGATCATTGGGCTGGTGATGTCCGGTGTCGTTTTCAAGGATTTTTTGCAGCTTGGCAATGTTTTCCCTGAGTTCCAGAATCTGATTTTCGGTTTTGAGAAGTTCCTCCATCAGGGTAAAATCCGGGCCCATCTCCAGAGTCGTGCGAATCCCACTTGCGTTTCCCGCAGTCTGGACTGTAATGGATTCGTTGGCCGTGAGCGTGCCTCCGGCCACCGAAAGAGGATTTCCGTGGACCTGAATCGATTTACGACTCAGAATGGTGCAGTTAATGGCTTCCTTGGCGATGTGTACACTGCCGCGGCAACGCAGGGTCTGATTTTTCATAAACCCCAGATTCACATCACCCTTAACTTCCAGAATACCTTTCCCCTGACCAATATATCCAAATTTACAAAGTAAATTGCCGTTTACATGTATCTGGCAGTCTTCTATCACACCACCCACTTGCAGATCACCACCGCACTGAACGCTGAAGCCGGATTTTATGTCTCCATTGACCACGACGGATTTATCATAAGTCACATTCCCGGTTGAAAAATCCACATCCCCCGAAATTATGTACCCTTCGAATACATCGACTGTTATGCCATTAAACCTTACGATGCCTTCCGTGGTGGAGATCAGAAAACTCGGCTCGTTCGGCGCGATAATGGTGTTTGCTCCTGTGGGGAGTTTCACCTCAGTTCCGTTCTGCGCCGGAAGGACTTTTCCTGTAACATCAAATCCGGCTGTCCCCTCTGTAGGAGGGTGTAACTTGGCCAGTTTTGTGCCTTCAGAAACGGGATGGATTATATTGACATTTTTATAATCAGCGGAGCCTTCGGCGTTAATCGTTGGTTTTAGAGAGGAAACAGCCTCGAACAACAACTCAACACGGCCGTCACTCCCTTTGACAGGTGCCTGTCCCTGGGCAATCAGAACCACTTCAGACTGACTGCGGTTCTGAGCAAAGCGGTTCAAAAGCTGCTTCAAATTGTCTTCACAAATACCTTTGGTAATCTGCTGCTGTTTCAGAAGTGAACGAATTTCCTGCTCTGAAGGCATGCTGCCCTTTTCTCCGGCTGGTCGGATTACCAGTTCCGCCTTCATGTGATCGGGGCTGACTTGAATCTCCACCATGCCATTAAAGTTGAGTGGTATCACCGTGGGATGGCCGTTTAAGATACAGACCACTCCGGTTTTGGTGCTGGTCAGTTTTTTTCTGTCTGAGGATAATGCAATACCTTCTCCAAGAGTATGCTCCCTGTCCGACTGAGCTTCTTCAATAAAAAGAAGTTCGCCGAACACATTTTTCCCGGGGTTGGAGGGGTGACCTGCTCCATATTCGGCCACTATGGTGCCGGGGTCCACTCGTTGAAGTCTGGAGGCAAGCTGAGGTATTTCAAAGAAGAATGCCGAATGCTTTACTTGTTCAATCTCATTAGGGTTTGTGAGATGCTTGACTCTGTAATGAAGCTCGCCCTCTCTGCCAGGCTCCGGTTTGCTTCCTTTGGCTACAGGAGCAGTTTCCAGAAATTTGGGGTTGCTGTTCCATTTTTGTACAACCGAATTCAGTGCATTTTCATCAATACCGTGAATGATTCCGTTTCTGGCCAGTTCGTTCTGAAGATGCTCAATGGTGAGGATTCCCTGCTTCCCCTCATTTGGGACAATAACCAGTTTGGCACTCATTCCGTCAGTAGGGATCTGGACGGTAATGGAAGCGAAGTCTGGCGGTGAATTCCTGGATTCTGGTGAAATCATAGTTTCGGCACCTTAGTAAAATTTCTGCAGACGGCTTTGAGCCCCTCCGACTCTCATGATCTTAGTTCAATGGTGCCGCATCTGGAATCGAAGGCCAAGCAGAAATGTCTAGCTTTATCTCCGGACTGGCTGTAAATTATAGAACATTGAAATCACGTTTATACCGTATTATAGTTATATCATGACAAATTCCCCGGGTCAATCACAAAGTTCAGAAAGCAACAGAGTTGCGGGTGTGGCCTTTCCGGTAGCGATTCCGGGAGTGTACGATTATCAGGTTCCGGAATCCTTGAGAGGTAGAATCGGGCTAGGGATGCCGGTTCTGGTGGAAGTGAAAAGAAGGCAGACCTGGGGGGTAGTGGTGCAGCTCAAAGCCAGCAGCACCTATCCGGATCTTAAAGAGTTGCTTGAAATTAAAGATGATCAGTGGTCCGACTCCAATCAGTCCCTCCTCAGACTTTATGAATGGATGGCTTCCTATTACCAATGCGATTTGGGGCGCATTTTTAAACCGCTGGTTAATAAGTCCATCATAAAAACCAAGGCCAAAACAGTTTTGGTGTACAAGGCAATTGTGGGGAAGGCAGAGAGTCTCAAAGGTCCTCAACGTGAGGCCTGGGAGAAAATTCGTGATTTCGGAGGTGCTTTGAGCAGCCGGGAGCTCGAGGCCAGATTCGCCATAAAAACTTCAACCATCGCTACTCTCTGCAAGCATGGGTGCTTATCCAAAGAAAAGAAAATCATCTATCGGGAAGCAGACGAGTTTTCCATGGCGCTTCCCGAAGCTGAAATAGAGCTGAGTGCCGAACAGGTCAGTGCTGTGGAAACCATCGCATCGGCCATTCCGAATCCTCAAAAACCATTTCTGCTCTACGGCATAACCGGAAGTGGAAAAACTCATGTCTATACAGAGCTGGCCAAGAAAGTTTTAAGTGAGAACAGAGGGGTGATGATTCTTGTTCCCGAAATCAGCCTTACCCCTCAGACCATACAACGCTTTCGGGCGGCTATCGGCGATACGGTAACTGTTATTCACAGCCACATGTCTGATGGTGAGCGCCGGGACAGTATTCAGGAGCTTGTGACCGGCAGAAAACGAGCTGTTATCGGCGTGCGCAGTGCCCTTCTGGCCCCCATGGATAATGTGGGACTGATCATCGTGGATGAAGAACACGACGGCAGTTACAAGCAGAGTGACACTGAGCCCCGTTACAATGCGCGCGATGTGGCGGTGATGCGGGGCAATATTCAGAATGCGGTCGTTGTTCTGGGGAGCGCCACACCCAGTATTGAAAGTTACTACAATGCTCTCAGCGGTAAATATCATCTGGTACAGTTGAAGCAGCGGTTTGGAACATCAAGACTGCCGGATGTGAAAATCGTCGACATGGCTCAGGAGCATAAGGAAAACAACTGGACTCCCCTTTCCCGTTATCTTGTAAACCGTATTGATCAGGAGCTTGCTGAGGCGAGACAGATAATACTGCTGCTTAACAGAAGAGGGTTTTCGCCGGTGCTTCTGTGTCAGGAATGCGGTTACACAAACAGCTGTCCCAATTGTTCGGTCAATTTGAGATACCACAAGGCGGATACCACTCTCAAATGTCATCTCTGCGGCTATGAGGTGATTGCGCCTGATCGTTGTCCCAAGTGTCTGGGTGAAAAGATAAAGTATAAAGGAACTGGAATTCAGAAAGCGGAGGAGTTGCTCAGAGAGCGTTTCCACTACGCCAGGATTATAAGAATGGATCAGGATACGACCCGCAGAAAAGGGTCTCACGTTGCCATTCTCGATACCTTTGCCAGAGGTGAGGCCGACATTCTGCTCGGGACGCAGATGGTGGCCAAGGGACTTAATTTTCCCAAAGTGACTCTGGTGGGGGTTCTTCAGGCTGATACCGGGCTGCATTTTCCCGATTTCAGAGCTTCAGAGCGCACCTTTCAGCTGTTAACGCAGGTGGCGGGGAGAGCGGGGAGAGCTGATCTGCCCGGAGAGGTAGTAATTCAAACCTATTACCCTGAAGAAATGGCCGTCAAGTGTGCCATGACTCATGATTACGAAACTTTTTACAATCACGAAATCGGACTCAGGCAGGATCTGTTCTATCCTCCATTTGGAAAAGTAGCCCGGGTGATTGCTGAGGGTCCCCGGGAATCTACTGTGAAGGATTTTCTTTCAAAGGCGGCAGGAAGTCTGGCCGGAACTGATGGAATTTCTGTGCTGGGGCCTTCACCGGCAGTGCTGGCTAAAGTGGATAATGTTTTCCGGCATACCCTTCTGCTGAAATCCGCATCTCCGAAAACACTTTCACTGGCCCTGTTTCGCATCAGAAAAGCGGCATCGGAATTGCCCTCGTCTTTTCGCTGCATTGTCGATGTTGACCCGATCAACATGCTTTAGGAGTTTTATGGTTCAGTCATTTCGCAATGCCGCTGAATGGATTTCCAAAAGAAATGCACATGTCAAATGGGTGCTCAAAATTCTTGTCACCCTGCTTTTTATCTATCTTGTAAATAGGATGATCACACCCCGACAGTTGAAGGGGCTCTTTGAAAGCCTTTCGGTTCCCCATCTGGTGACTGCAACACTGCTCGGTTTTCTAGGAGTAGCCTTCCAGAGTTTGCGATGGCACAGGGTGCTGCAATGTCTGGACTTCAGAGTCGGGTTTACAGATGCCTTGAAGACAATGCTCTGGGGATCGCTGCTTGGGTTTGTCACCCCCGGTCGTGCAGGGGAACTGCTTAGAGGTGTAGGGCTGGATGAAAATAGAAAAGCTGACGCAGTGCTGGCTTCTATGCTTGATAGAATTTACGCTGTTCTTTTCGCCCTTCTCTGCGGTGCTGCAGCACTTTCTGCCCTGGCACTTTCCGGTGCAATGGTCGAATCGAAGCTTCTTTACCCTTTGCTTGGATTAACTGCGCTAGGAACGATTCTGTCTCTGCTGCTTAAATTTAAGAGTACACTTCTGCAAAAAAACAGAGCGTTTCGCTGGCTTACGGGAAAGTTCGGCCATCTGCCCTCCGCACTGGGATCTGCTCTGGGAAAGCGGATTCTGTTTCACACCCTGGCTGCCCATATTGTGCTGCTTTTGCAGACTGCAGTGCTTTTTGACATGTTTGGTTATCATGATTATCTTCTGACCATCCCAGCCATCGCCCAAGCTTATACTTTCATGATTTTCATGCCATTTTTTGTGGCCAATGCAGGAGTCAGGGAATATTCCATGGCGCTCTTTGTGGGTCAGTGCGGTTCCGTTTCTTCGATGGATATTAAGGCGGCTTCCACTGCGGTTTCAACTCTGGTCCTGTTTTTAAATATTTTTATACCTGCACTTGCAGGGCTATTCTGGATTCTTCTGGAAAAAAGAAAAAGAAAAACAGCTCCGCAGAATACTGTTTCGACACCTGTGCGCCTGCTGCGGGAAAGCGGATATGAGGAATAACTCCTACGGTGAATTTGACAGTCTGTTTTCAACAAAACTTGATTCCTGGGTACTTTTCAGAAAAAATTTCTTCGATGCCTTTGGAACTGCTCATACCGAGGCCCTGAATCGTGCAGAACGGACGTTCAAGGCTGCAGATCGGACTACGGTTTTTCTGTCATTCGAGAACCGGCTTGCTTCTCTTGGAGGTCTTGCGGCAGTGATGCGGCTGTTGCCCCACCACCTCAGGAAAAAAGCGGAAAATGTACTGTTTTTCACCCCTTGCCATTGTAATCACCCCAAAGTAAAATATGCCCTGGACAAGGGTGTGCTAAGGCGTGTGGCCGGGCCAATGAAGCTTCACCTCTGTTCCTATAAGGGTGAGGTTAGTCTCTATCAGGATACCGAGGCGGAAATTCCATCCTATTTCGTTGCTGTTAAGGGACGCTTTACTGCTGCACCGAATATCTACTTGTATTCCCAGCCGGAAGAACTTCTGGAGGATTCTCTGGTTTTCTGCGCTGCAGTACCTTATCTGCTGCAGCATATCGGGTATAGAAGAAATCTCCTCTTTCATGCTCACGACTGGGAAACAGCTCCGGTCGCAATCACAAGTAAACTGGCTGTTGTCGATGGATTACTTGAGAGTACAAGAACCGTACTGACGTTGCATAACTCTTTTGATAGCGGTATTTCCCGAAAAAAGAAACAGCAATTCTTCGGTAGAGATTTTCCCGGGAACACCATACTTCAATGCACCATCCCTCTTCTGAATGGTCCTCTCACAAGCGTGAGCACGCCTTTTGCGTATGAATTGCGTTCGGACCCGCTTCAACGGGAAATATTCACCAATCACCTCCAGGAAATATTCACCATGAATCCTCCAGTGGGAGTGGAGAACGGTCTTTTCGGGCAGACCTATTCCCCTTTTACCTATGCCGCAGTTTCTCGGGCAAGGAGGGATGATTTTTCTCTGGTCCTACAACAGAAACAACGTTTCAGAGAAAAAATGATGCAGGTGATCGGGTCTGTTATCGATGAAAATGTGATTGGCAGTTTGGGCAATATTGATTCTTCTGTGCCTGTTCTTTTCATGTCCGGCAGAATGGATCTGATGCAAAAGGGGTTTGATGTCATTTTTCAGGCTTTCAGGCGCTTGCCGCGCGGGAGTGCAAAACTGCTTTTCTGCCCCAGCAGTGGGTCTACCCCTGCTGAGCTGGAATTTTTCAGTCATATCGAGTCTCAGTGCAGGGGTGATATCTCAATATGGCCCTTCAGGATATCTTCGGAGCAGTACAACTCGATCCTTTCAGGGGCCAGTTTTCTTCTGATGCCCTCCTTTTACGAGCCTTTTGGTGCTGCCACGGAAGGCTTCATGCATGCGACGCCGGTAATTGCCCGAGGGACCGGTGGGTTGTGGGTGCAGGTGCAACCTTACGATGGCATCCATATTCCCGATTTCTACAATTCACTTTTCCATTTTTCTGGTGCACTGGAGAGCGCGACAGGAGTTCTTTTTCGCGAAGTGGCAAGTGAGACTGATGCTCAGAAAGGCTGGAGGGAATGTTTATCTGTTCCGGTGAAACGAAGGATGGAATCGCCTTTTTATCGCAGCATGGTTGATGCGGCATTCGATGCACTGGTCGTTGCACAGAAAATTTTCGGGGATGAGGCGGCTTATGGAAGAATGGCATTCAACGGGACTGAATGCCTGCGGGATTTTTCCTGGGATGTGGCGGTGGAAAAGTACCGCAAGGTGTATGATGTAGCTTCGTTCAGGGGTTATTTTTGAAGCGAGGGCGGCCTAATGCTTTGATTGACATTAATCTTACGATTAGCTATACTTAATATGTTTTGGTCTAAATCGGTCGGTAACATTGTCTTAACCGCATAAATGAAAGGGAATTGCCATGACTCAGAATCTGATATATCTGATCTTTGGCTTCATCATTGGGTCTACCATAGCTTCCATCATTTGGGCAGTGTTGAATTCCCGTCATAAAAAGCAGCAAAAGCTGAAAGAGGAATCGCGTGAGCAGGTAATAGTCTCCATTAGTGAGATGCTGGCCGATGCTGATGTTATAACTGGCAATTTGAGATGCGGGGCAATCGATCTGGGTGTCTTTCGCAGGGATCTCAATGAGAAAATCAATGCCGTCACCAGAATTTTCAGAACCAACATGCATCTGCTTGACGTTTACTTTGTTAAGTATGCGGAGCAGCAGGTTGCTGAGTATATGCGGATCATGGAAAACCCCGAACGGAGAAGGGCTGCTTTTGTATCTATCGATCCGGTCGAGGAAACTGCCCCGGCAAAAGTTCCTGAACCCAACATCGCTCAAGCCATTGGAGTTAGCAGGCCGTTGGTTGCCGACAGCATAGATGTCAATTCGGAAAAGATCGCGGCAGTTGCTAAAAAAGAAGATTTCCGGCTACCTGAAATCAGTGAAGAGCAATTCGAGCAACCTGAAGAGGTGGCAAATCAGCTGGAGGCGGTGGCTGAACAATTTGAGGCAGTTTTGGAGCAGCCTAAAATGGAGAATATTCCGGCAGAACCGGAATTTATCGAGCCGCTATCGGTTGAAGCTGATGTTGAAGCTGAGATTGAGGCTCCGGCTGCACCGTTTGAGGTTACCATTGAGGAAGTGGTATCAAGCCAACCAGAGGAAATTCCTGCATCGATACAGGAGAAAGATCCCAGTGCTGAGCAGGAATTCGAAGATCAGAGTCTTGAAGAGTATGAAGCATCTTTTGCTCAGTTCGAGGGACTTGAGGAGCAGCCGGAGGAGACATCAAAAGAGGTTGAATCTGTTCCTGAAGAAAGTCCTAAGGAAGAGCTTTCAAGTGAAATCGAAGAAGATGTGTTTGAATTGACTCCTCCCCAAACAGAGGAGGAAACGGGCACTTTTGAACAGCCGAAATCCTGGTCAGAGCAATCGTTTGATGAATTCGAAGCTTCGTTTGCTCAGTTTGAGGCAGTCGTTGAGCAGCAGTCAAAGGCTGCAGCTGAGGTCCAGCCCATAGATTCTTTGGGGCAGACAGAACAGGTCGAGGAGCTGCAGTCTGCGGAGGAAGACGTGACATTTCAGCCACAGGAGCTGTCACAGGGGGAGGAATCAAAGTCTCTCAATGATATGGAGAAGGCTTTTGTGGGTCAGGGATATGCTCTGCCTTCTGATGAAGAAGACGAGGTACTTACAGAAACCATCTGTTTTGACAGACCTGTTATGCCTGTAGCAGGAAATACACCGATTGACCAGTCAAAGAATCAGCAACCAAAGCCGCCTGTTCGTCAGGCGCCGCCTCCCCCTATTCATGATGCTCCTGCACCGGTTCAGGACAGTCGCGATCAGACCATAACCGGTGATGATGTGATCGATTCTATCGATTCTTTCTTCGGATTACGCTAACTCTGGGGATGCATGCGGGAATCCCCGCTGCCGCATGCATTCATACATGATTACCGCAGCCGCTACTGAAGCATTAAGGGATTGTGCCTGCGGATTCATCGGAATCGAAACAAACCCGGTGCATAGTTTTTTCAGATAAGGTGGGATTCCTCTATGCTCGCCTCCGGTAACAAGCACCGTTGGTCCTGTGAGATTGGCCTCTGTAGGCTGCACGCCGTTCTCCATTTCTGCACCAATTATGGAAAAACCGCTTTGAACGTATTCCCCTAATAGTCCCTCCAGATTTCGCGGCTTGGCAATGCAGATATGCTCAAGCATTCCGGCGGAGCTTCTGGCTACCGAGGCATTGAGAGGTACCGTGTTTTTTCGTTCCAGGAGCAAGGCATCAATGCCAAAACCCACACAAGATCTTATTATTGCTCCCAAGTTACCCGGGTCCTCAATGGATGCTGCGACAACAAGAACCGGATTTTTTTTGCCGGAGATGATTTTCTGCAGCTCCTCCGGAGTGCAGTAGGGTTTTGCGCTGCAGAAGGCAACCACACCCTGATGCTTTGTGGTCCCCGCAAGAGAGTTGAGTTTAACTTCAGGTACCAGGTTGTAGGAGAGACGATCCTTTCTGCAGATTTTGAGCAGGTTGAACAGAGCCTGACTCTTCTTGTCTTTATCAAAATAGACATGCTCGACATCCTGCCTGCGAGTGGCCAGAAGTTCTTCCACTGCATGTATTCCGTAGATCGCTACATCCTGAGGTGCTGAGTTCATTGTTTTCCTTGAATGAGGTTTTGACTAGCTAAGATAATTGATGCTCCTCGTAATCTGCAGCTTACAGTTCTGGCTCTTCAATTGAACCGCTTCATTGTTTATATTTGAAGAGATGTCTTTCAGCTTTTCAGTGAACTCGACCGGGCATGGCAATATGAGATAATCTGAACCGTAAAAAAGTTTTCAACCTTACAGATCAATGGGGCTTTCAGAGAACTGGAGATCGCTATTAGAACAGAAAAAGAGGAACTCAGGAAATATTTCCTTTCAATAAGGAAAAATCTCTCGGATTCCGATATCGAATTCAAATCGCAGCAAATAGAAACGCATCTGCTGTCACTTGCCGCTGTTCAACGATCCAAAGTGGTGATGCTATATTACAGTATCGGTTCCGAGGTCCGCACCGATCAGCTGATATCCAAACTGCTTTCTTCTGGAAAGCGAGTAGTCATCCCCTTTTGTCTGCAGACCTCAGAAATGGGAATTGCCGAAATATTTGATCTCCAAAGGGACCTGGTCAGAGGTCAACTGGGCATTCTTGAACCTCGTTTTGAACTCCGCGGTAACGTTACTCCAAGCGAGCTCGATCTGATAATCTGTCCCGGGGTGTCTTTTGATTCAGCGGGAAATCGGCTGGGGAGAGGGAAGGCTTACTATGATTCATTCCTATCCGCTTTTAACGGTGCCAAACCGGTAGTAGGCCTGGCGTTTCAATGTCAGATTTCTAAAAAAGCACTTCCTGCTGATATTCATGATATTCCTATGTCTCAGATTATCACCGAAAATGGTCTCTTGTTGAATTCCGAATTGCATCTTTCCCTGTCATCTGATTCCAAACTGGTTTAACATGTGGACTATTCTTCTCTGGATACTTTTTTCTCTTTTGCTTCTTCTGCTAATTCTTCTGTTAGCCCCCATGCAGTTAAAACTGTCAGCATCCTATTTTAAATCAGGGTTTGAAGCTGAATCTACGTTTTCCTTTCTGCACCCTGCTCTCTTTTATTTCGACTACTCCACCTCCAGGGCTTTCTCCAGAATTCGAATATTCGGAATCTACCTGAAAAAAACAGTAGAATCGGAGGAGAATGAAGCTGCCCCAATAACTGAATCTGAAAAAATAACAGAGTCACCCGCTGAAACAGCGGAACCTGTTGAGACTGTTTCTCCTCAATATAATCCACCTCCTGAACCTCCACCTGAACCTCGTGAGGAAAAGAAGCCTGAAGTGGAAAAGGAACAAAAGGTGGGCTTACGGGAAAAGTTGGAGCGAAACAAATATGTGATGCTTTTCCGTGATCGAAAGTGGAGGAAAAAAGCATTCGCCTGGCTTAAGAGGGTGGTAAAAAGCACTTTGAGGTTTGTAGTGTTCAAGTATCTTCGAATAAAGCTAAAAGTCGGGTTGAAAGATCCTGCCGAACTCGGTAAACTATATGGTTATTGTGTGGCAACTCGGTCTGCGCTGCAGCTGAAGAACCGTTCAGTTGATGTCGATGTGGAGCCCGTTTTCTTGAAAGATCATTTTGAATTTTCTGCCGAAACAATTCTTAACACTTCAACGTACCGAATTCTGGCTCCGTTTATGGTGGCATTGCTTACCGCTCCCTATCTGCATACATACAAAATTTGGCGAAACAGGAGGAAAAAGAAGCCCGTGCGTGAACATGAGGCTAATGGCGTGAAGTAGATTTATGTCTCTCGGCTGCTTGTGGGCCGCGTTTTTTGTCAGGAAGGTTTTCTCAGAATGATCTCTATTCTCGATCGAATCGCCGAATCTTTCGGTGCGGCCGCCCGTGAAGCTGTTGAACGTATGGGGTCGATTTCGATCTTCTTCTTCAAAATCCTGCAAGCCATGCCATCCTCCTTCAGACGTTACCACCTGCTTACTGAGCAGATGATGCTTCTGGGCGTTGCATCTATTCCAATCGTTCTTTTAACCTCCGTTTTTGTGGGCGCCGTGAGTGCCTGGCAGGTGCAGTATATTTTCGGGGATGCGATTCCGATCACTTATCTAGGTGCAGGCGTGGCCAAAGCGGTGTTGACAGAACTGGGGCCTGTGCTGACTGCGCTGGTTATCACCGGAAGAGTGGGTGCTAAACTGGCTGCTGAGCTTGGGACTATGAAGGTTACCGAACAGGTGGATGCCATGACTTGTCTGTCGCTCAATCCTTTCACCTTTCTGCTTGCGCCCAGGCTTGTGGCTTCTTGTGTAATGGTTCCGATTCTTACCATTTTTTCGGTATTTTTTGCCATCATAAGTGCTCAACTTCTTTCTCAATTCGCTCTGGGACTCAGCTTTACCGCATTTTATCAAGGCGTCAGAATACTTTTTAAAGTGCAGGATGTGATTGTCTGCATGGCCAAATCCTTTGTTTTCGGAGGAGTGATATCCCTGGCTGGTTGTTATTACGGGTTCTATGCCAAAGGTGGAGCCGTTGGGGTTGGTGTATCTACCAAGAAGGCCGTGGTGGCTGCCATGGTTATGGTATTGATCAGTAATCTGGTCCTGGTGAACCTGCTTCTTTAATTCCTTCAGATGTATTCATGCTTTTATCCCAAAAAGAAAACCCGGCGGATGTGGTCTCAATCCTACCGGGTTGCAGCAAGGAAGAACTTATGTATTGGCAGATCAGTCATTACTAATATATGACCTTTTGGAGAGATAAAAAAGGTACATTTTAGTTACTTTTTTGATGCCGGGCCTCAAACAAAAGTCATCCCTTGCAAATACCTATTTTAAAATCTACAAATAATTACCCATGGAAAACCGTTATATAATAAGGACTTGCGATATGGTTGCAGTTCCATTCAGTAAAAAGGGGTGGTACTATGGAAGGCAAAGAGACAGTGATCGGATACTTCCATCTTGCTGCAACACCTCATTATCCCGAAAGCACTCAGGGTCAGCAACCAGTCTACTATGAAGGGAAACAGGTGGGGTCTATCGAGTATACACCCGATGGCAGAGGAAGTATAAAAGTCAGTCTTCAGGATCTGCAGGGTAAGGTTCAGGAACTGGGTTCCGAAAAAGACACTCTGCGGGATAATATCTGAAGATGAAACCGGTTTTCGGCAACTGATCGAAAACCGGTTTCCTATTATAAGATCTCTGCTGCAAACAGTATTTTAACTGCATGGCAAAAACAATTCAGCCCTCTCAATTGGATTTTCTCTCTCCATTGCATGTTATCCCGGGTTTGGGTCCTGTTCGCGTGAAGGCGATGCAGGACGCAGGGTTTAAAACTATCGGTGATTTGCTTCACCATTTCCCGTTCCGTTATATCGATCGCTCCCGTATTATCCCTCTAAAAGATTTGCCGGACTTTTTGAATCAAACTGTAACTGTATCTGCGGAGGTGATTCGTGTCCGTTTGGAACGGGGGAGAAGGCCACGATTTAGAGTGCTCGTCGAAGATTCCAGCGGTCAGCTGGAAGTATTGTGGTTTCAGGGTGTCACCTATGTTTCTAAAACTATGGCTGCAGGGGATCATCTGTTCCTCACCGGGAAAATAAGCCAGTACAAACGGATTCAAATGGTTCATCCGGTGGTTGAGAAAGCAGCCGGAAAAGGGGAAATTGGTGCTTTTCTCCCAGTATACTCAATTCGTGAATCAATGAGAGATGCCGGGGTGAATCAAAAACTGCTCATAAAATCAATAAATTGGATTCTGCGCAGTTTAAAGCAGTATCCTCGAGTACTGCCACAGAGCCTTGAAACAAAACACAATTTTGCCCCTCTGGATGAGTGCCTCAAAAAAATTCACAACCCTGATTCCCTTTCCAATCTGGAACAGTACAGGGAGCGATTAAAGTATGAGGAACTGTACCGGCTGGCCATAACCCTGCGCTGGAACCGTAAAAAATTCGCTCTCCCCGGACGAGCTATGAAACCGGGTGATCTGGATGCCAAGCTTAAATCGCTGCTGCCGTTTTCATTATCACCTTCCCAGCTCAAAGCGATCAAAACACTCTATGATGATGCCGCATCGTGTACCAGAATGCACAGGCTGCTTCAGGGGGATGTGGGTTCGGGAAAAACTATAACTGCACTCTTTGCCTGTCTTCCGGCGTTGAATGAAGGGCTTCAGGTTGCCTGGATGGCTCCAACTGATGTGCTGGCCCGCCAGTCTTTACAGGTGTTGAGCAGCTTTCTGGATCGTTTGGGGATCAGGCATGGCTACCTTGGGGCTTCTGCCGGGGTGGAAAAGAACCGGGTTTTAAAGGCGCTTGCGTCTGGAGAGATTCAATTTGTAGTCGGGACTCATGCTCTCTTCATGCCTTCAGTGAAGTTCAGCCGCCTGGGAATGATAGTGATTGATGAGCAGCACAGGTTCGGCGCTGCCCAGCGTCTGGCACTTCAGGAAAAAGGCCCTTCCAGCGATTTTCTGCTCATGTCAGCTACTCCAATCCCTCAAACACTGGCCCGCACTCTTTATGGCGATCTTGAAACCGTTGATATACTTACCCCTCCCGGTCGTCAGAAAGTCTCCACCCACATTGTGCCTGAAAATAAACGCGCAGATATGGAAAAATTCATTTTCGATAAGATCAATGCCGGTGATCGGGTTTATTATGTGGTCCCCAGAATCGAAAATGATTCAGACGATGATGAGGACACTGAGTTAAAAACGGTGGATTCCACAGTAGAGGAGCTCAGGAGTGGAGTACTGGGAAATGTCCCTTTACTGAAGCTTCACGGACAGCTCGTCTCGGATGCGCGGGAAGAGATCATGCGTGACTTTCGGGATGGTCCTCCCGCTGTCTTGATCGCAACAAGCATTGTGGAAGTCGGGCTGGATGTCAAAGAGGCCACTGTCATGGTTGTTGAAAATGCAGAACGTTTCGGTATGGCGCAGCTCCATCAGCTCAGGGGGCGAGTTGGCAGAGGAGAAAAAAAGTCGTATTGTTTCTTCCTCTCCGGCAGTGAAGACCCATTGGTTTTGAAAAGGCTGAACTTTCTATGCGGATGCAGTGACGGATTTCAAATTGCCGAGTGGGATTTGCAGAACCGGGGTCCCGGTGAAGTGAACGGGTTTCGTCAATCTGGCTGGGATGATCTGAAAATGGCAGATATATTGAAGGATTCGGCAATTTTCAAGGAAATATTGACAGAACTGGAATCCCTTTTCAGGTGAGGAGGATTGGCGGTCAATAAAAGAATTTGTAAAAAATATCTCTTTTCTTATGCATAAATTATATTTAGGGCGCAATTTTACATTCACGGGAAAATGATTTCCAGTGAAAAAAACAAAAATAAAGGTTTATGCCTATGATCGCCCTGTTCATCGTTTGCGCTCTCTATGTCATCTGTTCCATTATCCTACTCGCTTATGGTTTGCAGTGCTACATTCTGACCTTCCTTTTCCTCAGAAAAAGAAAAGAAAAATTGCAGCTTCAGCGTGAAAAGATGCAGTACTACTATTCCGTTGATGATGAATCTGCCTTCCCTAAAGTGGTTACTCAACTTCCCATGTATAACGAGAAAATGGTTGCCTGTAGGGTGATCGAAGCAGTTGCCGCCATGGACTATCCGCGCTCCCGTCATCTGGTGCAGGTCCTTGACGATAGCACCGATGAAACTAGAGATTATGTCGATCAGACAGTGGATAAGCTCCGCAAGCAGGGCGTGAACATCGAAGTGGTTCGTCGTGAGGACAGGACTGGTTTCAAAGCTGGCGCACTCCAGAACGGGCTGAACTACACAGATGCCGAATTTGTGGCAATCTTCGATGCAGACTTCGTGCCTACTGTTGACTTCCTCAAAAAATCGATTGCTTTCTTTGTAAACAAACCCAAACTTGGCTTGGTTCAGGGACGGTGGACTCATCTGAACAAGAAATCATCTCTCATTACCAGAGGCCAGGCAATGGGAATAGACGGTCACTTCATGATCGAACAGGCTGCCCGCTCCTGGAACGGCTTGTTTATGAACTTCAACGGAACAGCTGGAGTTTTCCGTCGCACCGCAATTGAAACCAGTGGCGGTTGGCAGCATGATACTCTGACCGAAGACATGGATCTGTCCTACCGCATGCAGCTGGCGGGTTGGGAAACCGAATATGTTCCCGAGCTGGCCGTCCCCGCCGAAATTCCCGAAGACATGAACGCCTTTAAAAATCAGCAGTTCAGATGGGCCAAGGGTTCCATTCAGACCGCGGTTAAGATCATTCCTTTACTGCTTGAGAAGAAGATCTCCTTCTTCAAATTCGTACAGGCAGTGTTGCATCTGACTCACTATGTGGTTCATCCGCTGATGCTTGTTCTTGCACTTCTCACTATGCCAGTGCTCTTTATTGTAAAAATTACACTGGCTCCCTTCTGGATGGGATGTGTTGTGGTGGCAATGATTCTGGCCACAAGCGGCCCTTCCACTATGTACATGATCTCCCAGCACTATCTGGGTAACAGTATTCGAAAGCAGCTTTTGTTGATTCCTGCAATGATGCTTCTGGGAACCGGTTTGGCGGTGAACAATGGTAAAGCTGTCATCGAGGCATTACTTAAGAAAAGCTCCCCGTTTCACAGGACTCCCAAAAAGGGACAGGCAACCGGCAAGGGTGGTTACAAACCCATTAAAGATATTACCTGTGTTGTCGAAATCCTCCTCGGGCTTTACTGTTTCACCGGACTAAAGATGTTCATGGGCTATACAAATTTCCTGGTCTCTCCTTTTCTGGCCCTTTACGCATCAGGTTTTCTGTTTGTAGGTATTATCTCCATAATTCATTTCCGCAGTCCTGAAACAATCGATCTTAAGCTCGGCAATAAGCTGCTGGCTCTCAAATCCAATTGATTATTAAGAGCGACTTACATCGCTCTTTCGATCCTTTCTAAAGATGACTTGGTGATCTCATCAAGTCATCTTTTCATTTTACCTTTTGAATAGCTGCGTTTCATCTTGAAACATTCGCTTCAATATGGAATGACTTCATGACAAATGGATCTGTGCAGACTCCATTTTTGGCCTCTTTTGCCCATTTTTCTTATGGCACGCAATTTGTATACATAAAATGCTCCAAATGAAATAATTTACCATCAAACGAACTTTGTAGGAGGAAACTATGGGTAAAATTATTGGGATAGATCTGGGTACCACTAACTCGTGTGTCTCTGTTATGGAAGCAGGAAAGCCGGTGGTTATCCCCAATGCTGAAGGTGGCCGAACAACACCCTCAATTGTGGCATTCACCAAAACCGGTGAACGGCTTGTGGGAGCGATCGCAAAGCGTCAGGCAGTGACAAATCCTGAAAACACCGTCTATTCAATAAAGAGGTTTATGGGACGCCGCCATAGTGAGGTGCAATCTGAGGAAAAACGCGTTCCGTATCATGTGGTTGGTGGCATGGAAGATCCTGTAAAGGTCAAAATTCAGGATCATGAGTATACTCCCCCTGAGGTTTCAGCCATGATTCTGCAGTATCTCAAAAAGGCCGCCGAGGATTACCTTGGTGAATCTGTTACCGAGGCGGTGATCACGGTACCTGCCTACTTCAATGATGCTCAGCGTCAGGCCACAAAGGATGCTGGCAGAATCGCCGGACTCGATGTGAAACGTATCATTAACGAGCCCACCGCCGCATCACTTGCCTATGGCCTCGAGAAAAAAGCCAATGAGAAAATTGCGGTTTTCGACCTCGGTGGTGGAACGTTCGATATTTCTATTCTTGAAATAGGTGAAGGCGTTTTCGAAGTTAAATCCACCAATGGGGATACTCATCTGGGTGGTGATGATTTTGACAAAGTGCTTATCGACTACATCGCAGAAGAATTCAAGGCATCCAACGGAATTGATCTGCGCAATGACAGAATGGCTCTGCAGCGCCTGAAGGAAGCAGCCGAAAAAGCAAAAATCGAGTTGTCATCCGCAATGCAGGCCAATATCAATCTTCCGTTTATTACAGCCGATGCCAGTGGTCCACGTCATCTTGATCTCAATATCACCCGTTCCAAATATGAACAGCTGGTCAGTGATCTTATTGAAAGAACAGTGGAACCATGCAGGAAAGCTCTGGCCGACGCGCGCTTGAGCACAACGGAAATTGACGAGGTCATTCTGGTGGGTGGTGCTACCCGTATGCCTGCGGTTCAGCGTAAAGTGGAGGAAATCTTCGGCAAGGCTCCCCATAAAGGTGTTAACCCCGATGAAGTGGTAGCCGTTGGTGCTGCTATTCAGGGTGCCATTCTTGGTGGTGATCAGAGTGTGAAAGATGTTCTTCTTCTTGATGTCACTCCTCTTTCTCTCGGTATCGAAACTCTTGGTGGTGTGATGACCAAACTCATCGAAAGAAATACCACTATTCCCACCAAGAAAAGCCAGGTGTTCTCAACTGCCGCCGACAGTCAGACTGCAGTTACCATCATGGTGTATCAGGGGGAACGCGAGATGGCCGCCCATAACCGTCTGCTGGGCAAGTTTGACCTTATCGGTATTCCGGCGGCTCCAAGAGGAGTACCGCAGATTGAGGTGACATTCGATATTGATGCCAATGGAATTTTAAATGTCAGCGCTAAAGATCTGGGCACCGGAAAACAGCAGCAGATCCGAATCGAATCTTCGAGTGGTCTTAATGAGAATGATATTCAGAGAATGGTCAAAGAAGCTGAAGCAAACGCTCAGAAAGACAAAGAAGAAAAGGAACGGGTGGAGGTCAAGAACCAGGCAGATCAGCTGATTTATCAGACCGAAAAGACACTTTCCGAACTCGATGGAAAAGTTTCAGATGCCGACAAGTCAAAGATCAAGGCTGCCCTCGATGATCTTAAGGAAAAGAACAAGGGTGAAAACATTCAGGAGATAAAGAACAGTATTGAAGCACTCACGAAGGCTTCTCATGCCATGGCAGAAGCCATGTACAAGAATGCCGGCGGCGCAGGAGCTGGTCCTGAGGGGGCTGCCGGAGCCGGTCCGCAGGAAGGACCTTCACAAAAGCAGGAAGGCGGTCAAAAAAAGGATCGAGGTGACGGCGCAGTCGATGCCGATTTTGAAGTAGTGGATTAACAGCATCCATAAGGACGCCATGTCATGGCGTCCTTCTCCTCATCACACATTATAAAGCAGTTCCCCGGTAAGCGGGTCCTGTCCGTATCTTTTGCAAAGTTCAATCAGAACATCTTCATGGCTGGCTGCGCAGTTCATCACCGTGTCGTTCCCTCCGTAGTAAATCAGTAAAGTGCCATCCTTTCCTCTCAGCATGGCACAGGAGAAAACCACGTTGGGAACATGTACGTAGTCGCTTTCGGATGCTCGACAGTCGGCCCGAGTGGGAAAGAGTATCGGTATGCTTGACATTTGAATGCTGCCTGGATTGTTCGTGTCATGGAGCGCAATTCCCAGAACGTAGGGGTTTCCATCCATGGTAGTTCTCACCCCGTGAAAAAGATTAAGCCACCCCTTATCTGTTTTTACCGGTGGAGCTCCGGGGCCGATTTTGTCTGAAAAAGCACTGGGCCCCTTACCGGTTTTCATGATCGGCTCCGGCTCCACGCGCCACATACCGCTTGTCCAATCGGAACTCCAGCCAAGCCTGATCTCTGTATAGCTGCCGCCAGTGTCTCCTTCGGTGATATCGTTGGGGCGAAAAAGAGCCCAGTATCTTCCCTGAAGCGGTTCTCCGAACAATACCACGTTGCGCATATCCCTTTCCATCATGGGGCCGTGGCGAACGAAGGTCTGAAAATCCTGAGTGGTTGCCAGGCACACCCTTACCCTGTTGCGCACCCGGCTGTGATAAGCACTGTAGGTTATGGCGAATCTATTCTCTATAAAGGTTATACGCGGATCTTCAATTCCCCCGGACTCCATCTCAATCTGGGTCTCAATATCCACTCCTGGAGAAAAGTGGTCCGATTCCCGGGCAGGTTTTAAGACCGGGTGGGGGGCGGTTTTCCATTGGTCGATCCCGTTTACGCTGCGAGTCAGTCCCAGTACACTTTTCCCGCACCTCAAGTGTGAGCGGAAAAGCATGAGATATTCATCGTTGAATCGGGCCACGGCCGCATTGTGAACCGTGCTCACCTGCATTGAAGGTGATGTCCAGACACGATTGACATCTCTGGGGGTAAGGAGTGGATTGGCCGGACAGCGAAGCAGAGGGCGATTGAGTGAAACCTGGCCGGAATACCCGTTTGGGAAGTGAACCGTTCTGATGCACAATTCAGTTTTCATCGCTGCCTCTTATCTGCAAACAAATGCAAAATTCGCGCCAGCACTTGTTCCTCTCTTTCAAATTCGCAAACGGGCATTCTCAGAATAGGAAAAAAAAGAAAAATCAGAGTGTTAGGTGCCTTGAATGGGGGGCTGGGCATGAGGGATAAGTGGCACTGGTATTGCATGTTGTGTTCCTGTACCAAAGTCTTTACAGGACTGCTTTTGCTGTTTAATCTTTAACAGAGGAATATCATGTTCACTTTCGCCTCTAAAGTATGGGCTGTACAAAATCTGGAAATCATAAAGACTTGCATCGAAAATGCCCGTACCGTGCTTATATCGGGGCACAAAAACCCCGATGGAGATTCGCTGGGAGCGTTGCTGTCTCTGGGGCTGGGGCTTGAAAGTATCGGAAAAGAAGTGATTATGCTCTGTGAAGATGAAATCCCGCAGCGTTACTGGCATCTTCCCGGCATTCAAAAAGTGGTGAGATCGGTAAACTCTCAGGTCGATCTGGCGGTGGCTGTCGATTGCGGCAGCAAAGAGATGATCGGCAGAGCTTTCTCCGCCTTTGAGCATGCAGATCACATCCTCGAAATCGATCATCACAGCAGCCGCACATCCTTCGGAGATTTTTCTTTTGTCGATTCTGCCGCCTCCTCCGCAGGCGAAATGGTGTATTTTCTCCTTGAAGAGCTGGGAATAGTGATTACTTCCGATATCGCCCAGAATATCCTTACCTCCATCATAGTTGAAACAAACTCCTTTCGACTGCCGGGTTTGAGATCGCAAACATTTGAGCTTTGCGCCGAATTGCTCCGCACCGGCCTCGATTTTTCCAGAGTGGCCGAATCCGTTTACTGGGTCAACAACCGTGAAACCGAACTTCTGGGCGGAATTTGTCTCTCACGATGCCGGTTTGCCCTCGGCGGACAACTGGCCTACTCTTTTCTCTCATTGAAAGATTTGCAAAGGGTGAACGGGGCTGAGGCCGATGCCGATCCGGTAATTGAAAAGCTCAGATCCATGGCGGGGGTTCAGTTGGCCGTTCTTTTCAGAGAAAAAAATAATGGCTTTCTCAGAGTGAGCTTCCGTTCAAAAAACAATATCAATGTGGCCGATTTGGCAGAGCAGTTTGGTGGAGGAGGGCACAGCTCGGCTGCAGGGTGTACAATCCCTAACGATAAATACCACCGCGAAATGGTCATTAAGGCTGCAAAAGATATTCTCATGTGCGAATTATCCCGACAAAACAGTCAGAACATAGATCAGATCACTACAACAGCTGAATTTCCCATTGTGTGCTTTAACAATGCCTTGGGAGGAAAAGACGTCCGACTTCCTCCCTGGAAAAAAAACGGAGGACTTCCATCTTCCGGTGTATTCTCGAAAACTATCCAGGTGAGAAAAGTCGCTTCCTGAGCATGGGTTGACAGAACTCTGTCGCTACATACATTAACAGGAGTGGGGTGCTATGAGCATGACAGGACTTGATACTTTCGATACAGCCGTTCAGAAAGCTGATATTTGGCTCAAAGATACAATGGAGGAACTTGGGGTCGACAGTAAAAAGAGAGCCTATATGGCACTTCGTGCTGTCCTTCATTCATTACGCGACAGGCTCACTGTCGATGAAGCGGCCGATCTGGGAGCTCAGCTTCCCATGCTTATCAGAGGAATATATTACGATGAATGGGATCCTTCGAAAACTCCGGTGAAAGATCGTCATATGGAAGACTTTCTGGCCCATATAAAACAGAATTACAGAGGTGATGGTGAAGTGCGAATGGATGATATGGCCAAAGCAGTTTTCAGAGTCCTCCGTAAAAAAATTACCGAAGGAGAAATCAGGGATGTAACGGGCATGATGCCGCAAGATCTACTGGAACTCTGGAGATAATTTCGAAAATGGTTCGGAGGTCGTTGGATATCAAACCCTGGTATCCGATCCCTCCGAAGTTTCCTCCACCTTTCGGATAACCTTCGTAAAGTCAGTTTAACCATTCATATCTGTAACATGCTGGTATCATCATCAATTAAAACATCGGTCTCCGCCTTTGTCAGGCAGATTTCTGCTGTGCATCCCGGTGGAGGTATATTGTTCTTCAGTTTGATGGATCCGCCATGACTTTCCACAATTCGCTTTACTATTCCAAGTCCAAGACCTGTTCCTCCCTTGCGAGTCGTAAAGAATGGCTCAAAAAGATGTTCAAGATACTCCTCTTTAATGCCATTTCCCTGATCAATGATTCTTATCAGTACATTATTCCCGCTTTCCAAAACACAGATAGTTACAGTGGTTTCACTTCTGCTGTGATCACACGCGTTTTCAAGCAGGTTTATAAAGACCTGCTGCATTTTTGCCTTGTCGGCATAGATTACACAGCGCTCGGCTCCGGTTGATATATTCTGTATGATTTTGCGATTTTTATGTTTTGAGGATGCACTCCAGGATAATAAGGTTTTTTTGATGAGATTTTGGATGGAGCAGGCCTGGAGATTGGTTTTTTCCACCGGTCTACCCAAATCCAGAAGATCTCGCATAAGGTCTGAAAGTCGCGTTACCTGGTTTCGAATATGATTGATGTAATGATTGTATTCCGGGTTATCTCCAAGATCAGCATTCAAGGCTTCAGTGATTGCTAGAATCCCGTTGAGAGGATTGCGTACCTCATGGGCGACTCCCGATGTGAGCAGGCCCAGCATTTTCATTTCCTGATTGGCTCGAAGTTGTTTTTCAAGCTGCCGCTGCTCTATTTCCCTGGCCAGAAAGCGACTGAATATTTCGATCTGGTGAAATTCGTATTCAGTAAACACTCTACTGTCCAGATCCATGGCGCAGATGATTCCGAGAACCTCTTTTTTGTTCGATAAAATAGGTACGCCAATAAACGACTGCAGCCCCAGGAAGTTTTCCATGTGTTCAGGGAAGATTGTGTTGAGGTCACCGGAGAATTGACAGGGGTTCTGCTCTCTCATTACTATCCCGCAGGGATGTTTTGTAAATTGAATGTTCTCCGCCCGACAAATCTTGCCTCTGTAGTTCTGCGAAATTCGTCTGAACTGATTTTGCTGTATCAGGCCAACGGCTGCATAAGGGAGCTGGAGTATACTGGTGATGGATTGAGTGGCTCTGTCATAAAGGTCTTCAAGGCGGCTTGCAACCTCTGTGGCGATAGAGTAAACCGATTCGAGGGCGGTATGTTTCTGGAAGAGTTCCTGTTCAGCTTTCATTCTCTCCCGTGTCTCTTCTCTGAGAAGCTCATAAGAGCGGCTCAGAGCTGCTGTCCTGAGTTCAACTCTTCTTTCCACTTCGGTGTAGGTTTTGTGAAATGCAGCTTCTGCTCTATATCGTTCCACAATAGTCCCGATTAACCGCGCACTGAAAAAGAGACGGCTTTTGCTGTAATCAATAATATATTCGGGTCTGTATTTGTAATCTCTGCATATATTTTGAAGTCTCTGGTAATCACAGCCATACTTTTCAGAAATTTGCTTTACCAGGCGGGGATCTCTCGGAGGATTCCCAAGGCCCAGTACGATTGCCCCAATAATCTCAGCTCCGGCTCTTACCGGAACGGCAAAGAGGTCAATTCCCCCTGGACAAACCCTCTCTACAGGCTCACCGGAACCGATTGCGTCCATTGCAGCATCTCTGCAGGATCCATAGCAGCTGCACTTACTGTCCTTTGATTCAGTTGCTTCCTGGTTTCTTACCATTTGGCATAGAAGTTTGCACCAGGGAGAACTAATTATACTGATTGCGCATGTTCCGTTTTTTTCAAAGATGAAAGCGGAAGAATCAAGCAGCTCGAAAAAATCTCCGGCTATTTCAAGCAGCATCTCCCTTCCAACAGATCGCTGGATCTCCCCGTATTCATCTTTTGTTGAGGAGCTGGTCAGCTGACTGTTTGAATTGATATTAAATGGGCGGTGCTTGTGAGTCAGAAGCCATTCCAGATTTTTAAGTTCTTGATCTGATTGCCGGGAATGGGTGATATCTAAGTTGATGCCTGACCAGCCGATCAAGGTTCCTGAATCATCAAAGACCGGAGCCCCCTTGCTTAATACAATATGTACTCGCCCCTCTTCATCACGAAGCGCAAGTTCCTCCTCCCATTCCCCAGCTTTTGAAATGCAGTTGTTCCATCTTTGCAAGAGCGTATCGCTAGTCGATTGTTCAAGCTTCCGAAGCCAGCCTCTTCCCTCTGCATCGCTCCAGTTGATATTCAGCAATTTCAGAAAGGATTGACTAAGATAGGTTATATCACCTTTTGCATCACAGCCCCAGATGCCATAAGGGATATTCTCCAGATTCCCTGGGATCTTTGGCGCATTTGTATAGGATGTACTTTTTAGGATGGAGTAGTCCATGTACAGGTAATCAGCTTTCAATACTTTGGTGAATAATGCCCCTATTGGTGAGAACAGTACCCGGGCAGAAGAAATTAATATAAGTATACCAAGTAAAAAGAAAAAGAAGAAAATGTTAGAAATAAGTTCACCTTTACAGTGAACATTGCCATTGGGAATAACCCTGGATAAACCAGGGTTATTTACTACCTGCCATCTTTCCAGGAGTCTGTCGCCTGGAGATTGCCTTCGGCGTATGTCCAGGTGATTTTTTGATACCGCAGCTGCACCTCCTCCAGATGCACATACCTTTCCTTTGATGAGTCTTTTACATTGTACATGATTGGGCGTACAGAGCACACTTTTACACCTTCAAGCTTGTGGTTGAAGTATTCCATCTCGGTACCAGTGTCATCAATTCTGTACCATTTTATTTCAACTTCACTGAAGGTCTGCCCTTCACAAGCGGCTTTATATAGATATGGTGAAGCGGCATCGAATGCTTTCACCAGTCGAATTGCCTCATGCTTTCTTGTACCAGTCAATTTACCCGTATCTGGATCTGTGGGTATGCGGACCTCGTGTTCAAACTCGTAAACCTCAACACTTTTCTCCCGTCCGGCAACATCAACCGATCCTTCAACGGGTGTTCCTGAATCGTCTTTTAACCACATATAGGCTGGAATTGGCATTCTCTTCTCCTTGTTAGTGTTTTATTTGGCCCTTGGTATCTGAGAAACCAGTGAGAGATTGATATCGATACCCTCAATCTGGAAATGAGGTGTTACAGAAAGGCTAACTTTGAAAAAACCGGGATTGTCCTCTGTTTCCCGTACGACTACTTCCGCAGCTTTGAGAGGGTGAGTGGCTATAAGATCGGGGCCCGGATCATTCATTTCAGTTACGAGCCTCTTTATCCAGACGTTCAATTCTTCCTGCAAAACCGTGCGGCTCTTGGTCGATCCTATATTCTCCCTCTGAATGACTTTCAGGTAATGTGCTATTCGGGAAATGAGGAAAATGTAGGGTAGCCGGGCATTAATGCGCATGGTTGCTGTTATAGTAGGATCATCGTATTCAGCCGGCTTCTGAGCTGAATTGGCAGAAAAGAAACATGCATAGTTTCTGTTCTTGTAAAATGAGAATGGTATGAAACCCTCTTGGGCGAATTCAAATTCTCTAGTTTCGGGTATGAGTATTTCCGTAGGAATTTTGGTTTCCCTCCCCTTGCCGGCATCGAAATGGTGCACCGGAAGATCGTCTACTCTTCCCCCCGCCTCCGGACCGCGGATCTGCACACACCACCCGTTCTCAATAAACGAGCGGACCATATTGGCGGCAAATGCAAATGATGCATTTCCCCACAGGTACTTTTCATGACTTTCACCGCTTACATTCTCCTGGTAAACGAATTCTTTCACCGGTATCGTTTCCGGGCCATAGGGAAGCCTAAGTGAGAATCGAGGCAGAATAAGACCGATATAGCGGCTGTCCTCACTAGTTCTGAAAGCATTCCAGCGGAGGAACTCTGAACGGTCCATGTAATTGTGAAGGTCCTCTATTCGGGAAAGGTCCTGTACCTTTTCTTTACCGAAAAAGCGGGGGGTGGCACCGGCAATAAAGGGACAATGGCACGAAGATGCCACTTTTGAGATCTCCTGCAGAAGAGAAACATCGGGAACATTGGAATTAAAAGCGAAATCTGATATCATTGCAGCATACGGTTCACCTCCCGGTGTGTCGTATTCTTCGGTGTAAACATGTTTGTAAAGCCCCGACTGGATCACCTCGGGAGCATCTTCGAAATCTTCCGCAAGCTCCTCTTTGGAAATGTCAAGAATATCGATTTTCACGTTCTTTTTGAAATCTGTATGATCAACCAGGAATTTCAAGCTGCGCCATACAGATTCAATCTCCTGAAAATCCGGATGGTGAAGAATCTCATCGAGCTGAAGAGAAATCTTTTTATCGATTTCAGCAATTTGATTGTCCAGAACTGCTTTGTCGATTTTGTCAAATACCGCGGGTGACTGCAGAATGCTTTCGACGAAAAAGGCCAGTGCCGCTCCAATCCTTTCACCCGCTTCGCTTTCTGCCAGCACTTCTGCATTTTTGTAATCCGACACACGCACAGCCTGACTCGGGGGGACCAGATTCATGGTCTGGTATAGATAGTTAAGGTCGTACTTTTTATCCTCATTCGAAGTTACAGTTATTGCGGTCATAGTACTCCTTGGTTTAAAATTCATGAAGCCTGGGCTATGGATTTTGAGAGTTTGACGTCGATTTATCTTCGATTTCCGGGACGATACTCCTGAGCTCACTCATGAGGTTTTGAACCGATTGAGGATCTCTCAATATCTCCTCCAGTCTTTTGCGAAACTCTCGATTGTCTAATAGATTGGATTTAAGGTCTTTCAATAGATTGCGTGCTGCAAGAAGTCTGCTCAAAACGGGAATTGATTTGACGATTACTTCAGGTCTGAATGAATCCATACTGTCAATTTTAAGTTCAACAGGCAATTCACCCTCACCGGAAATACAGTTTTTTACAGAAAAGGAAAGCTCCAAATTCATGTTGGACATGACTTGCCCAAAGTTGTTTTTGTCTACAGAAACCCTCTCCCTGTCTGCGATTCTGGTAGTCCTTTCCTTCTGGCTGAAATCGCCCATCACGAGAAGCTTTAGAGGCAGCTCGATCTTTTTTTTGGAATCACCCTTGCCTACATCAAGCTTGAGGTTTATTCTGGCTGCGGGTATCTCATTCTGAAATGAGGCTGTCATGCTTTACCGCCTTTCTGTAGTGTTTGTGTGATGGCGAATGCTTGAGAGGGATCTGTTCGACAAATTTTCTGGGTAATCAAGGCAAGTTTATTATGTAAATCCAGACCGGTTGTCTTTTCTCCGATTCTTGATCTGATTACAGAGTGGAAAAGTGTCCAGGTTTCAAGTGCGATTTGGGGCTCCCAGATTTCCAGCCCTCTTTTACTGATGAAGTCATCCAGTTCTTCCAATACCATATACGCCAAATCGGCTCGGGAACTCTTATGCATAATCTCTGCTATTGTAAGCTTTTTGTAAAAACAGGATTTGGATAAGGTGCTCTCTTTGATACTGTCTTGCAGAAATTCAATTGCCTGTGCTGCTTTACCCTCTTTCATTAATCTTCTCGCCTTACCCATCTCCTCCGAATCACTTTGTTGAGAGAAAACCTTCTCCTCCTTGTTGTTTTGATCCTTCCGGCCGGCAAGTTCGCAAATCCAGATTTCTGTTTGAGGGTCCGCCACGGGGTTGCCATCTGTGAAATGAAGGGAAACCAGCATTGGTAGCCTTTTAATAAGGCAAATCGTTTCTTCCTGAATTATTTCGCGAATAGCAGAATATGAAGCACCTGCTCGCTCGCAGGCTTGTGCGCTCAACCTCTGTAGATCAAGCCAGAAATGGTTTGCTCCCGATGTGAAAGCTGTTTCGCATGCTTTAAACAGTTCCTTCCATTTCTGTTGCTGCTGCAGGTTTCCTATCAGATTGCGCGTTTGCGCAGCGGGGGCGGTCAGTTGCGTTACTCCACCTATATTGGGAGGTATGTTTTCAAGAATATCCCACCTGGCAAGTCGCATCAACCTGTAACCCATCGGTTTGAACGGCTCCTGTTCCTGTAAAAATTGAGCAGTTTTACGAAGCAGCATTTGAGCCTGTTTCGGGGATTCCAAGACCGATTCAGCAGGTGATGAACTGATATTTGCAGCTCTTTTATCGGGTGCTGCATTCGTGTTATTTTGATCTGGTTTACCGCATTCCTTTTCCCAGTTGGCTACCGTTTTCTGGAACTGGTTTGGAAAGGGGGTGTTATCTTTAAATTTGTTTGCCAGTATGATTTTCAGTTTGTCCAGAGATCGGCTAAGCCTGGTAAGGCTGTCACTATGAATACTGGCTGGTTTGACTATAGTGCACAAATCTGCAAATCTGGATTCTGAAAGCCATGCAAAAGCCTGTAGTTTTGCCTTTTCCCGTTCGGGATAAAGTGCATCGAAGTTCTTCTCTGTTAAATTTGCCAGTGTGGTGAACACATCTGCCAGACAATCCCATTTTTCTCTGCGTAACTCGCTCCATGCAAGAAAAAACAAAACTCTCACATCTTTGGATTTTTCATTCAGGATCTTAATTGAGAGTGATTCGACCAGATCGCAGTCAATATCACCAATTTTACCCATCTCTGATTTCAACCGCTCATAATCAGGGTCGTAGGTGATATTCTGGCCAAAAGCTGATCCCGGCAATTCTGCGGATAATAGGGAAAGGAGATCTGAAATGATGCACCTCCCGCTGAAAATGTCAGAATGCTATTCTATAAACTGCTGTCGAGAAATATGAGAAGCGGAGAAAAAGAGAATTGAGAGAATTACCTGATGCAAAGATATTTGTAATATAGTTGCGGTTGGATCATGAAAGGTACACTTTTTTTGTAATTTAAAAAGTGCTTTGTCCCAAATAAAAAAAGGGGGACCTATCCTTGTGGGTGAATATCTCATAATAGATCTGGAAATTGACCTTAAAGGCAGTGTCGCGCAGTTTTCAGAATCTGCAAATTTGGAAGTTCTTTATGAAGATCTTGTCAATTCCAGTCCGGTTCAGAAAACCCTCCAGTTTCCGCTAACTCTCAAAGGCCAGTCTCTAACCTTGGCCACGGCTGTAAAGCTTGCCAGTCCCATAAAGATCATTTCTGTGAAAATTTCCAGCCCGGAGGACATTTTTTCCTGTATTTTAAATGATGGGCGTACCTTCAGACCGGGGCAGACAGTGAGAATAGCGGTAGACAGGGATATAGCAGCGTTCAGGACGCTTAACAGCCAGAATGACAAGATGGCCCTGGGTTTGAGTGGCACGTCTGTGGCTATGGAGTATGCGTCATCTGGGGAGGGGCAGATCAGACCCGGGTCAAGCGCCGAAAGTGCTGAGCGATACGATTACTGCTACATGGATCATCTGGGCTCCACCCGCATGGTAATAACAGATAAGGATGATAAGCTGACCGAGGCGGTTCTGTATGCTCCATATGGAAAGATGGTCGAGGAGCTTGCTTCAAGCGGTGAAAAAGATGTGAGGGAGAAGTTTACCGGCAAGGAGTACGACAGTGACGGAAGTGGGAACGGGGGGACCGGGATAGGGCTGTTTTATTTCGGTGCTCGGTATTATGATCCCGACATAGGGATATGGACGAGTACTGATCCAGTTGAGCAATTTTGGAACTTGTATGGATATGTCGGGAATCCAATTAGATTTACTGATCCTGATGGATTAGCTGTTGGGGATAAATATGTAAACAGTCAAGGTGCTCAAGGCGAAGTTTCACAAGAATTGAAAATGCCCGATGCGAGTATCCCTGCATTGGGTGTAGCTGATGTCGCTCCAGATATTGGCCAAAATGGATTTGGTCGATTTATGACTTACTTTTTGGATTTTGGTCCGGATTTCTTTCATAATTCAATTAATCAAGTTAATGTAAGTAGAATGTGGAGTATTAGCCAAAATTTAAGATTGTCACGACAAATAGCAACATGGGGTCATCAACATTTTAGTAATCAAGATGGTCTTGATCATTTGCGACATCAAATCGGAACTTTCCTTTTAGCTGATAGAGTTGGTATTAGAGAAGCTGAAAGGTTAACTACCGGAAATGAATTGTATGGGCTCATTTTCATTGATATTCCCAATTTAAGATTAGGTCGTGCTTTGACCGGGAGTGGTGGAACAGCTTTTCAGTGGGATGATCTCAAACAGAATCGGACTGGCTTATTCAACTATAGTCTATTTGAACAAGGTGTATACTCAAGATGAAAACTATACTGATTCTGAGCATTATGGGTATGTTTCTTGTTTTTTGTACCAACGAAATGACAATAAGCGAAAAGTTATTAATCGATTCACTTAGTTTAGAATATCCCGGTATGAAATTTAAATCTTACGAAGAAATATATTTACAAATTTACTCTTCTGAAACAGTTCCAGAGAGTACTTATTTTAATGTTGCTGCAAGAACCCGAGGTCGTTTCCCAGAAATACGATGGGCTTATATAAATGTTTACAATTCTGATGGGATATTCAGATTTCAATTAGGGTATTCAAATCGCTCAAAGCAGTTTGTAAAAGGGAACCACGAATTTCATTAATGAACTCATTGCAATTAGTCTTTCTTTGATTATTAACATCTAATTATAGTTTCGCCTTTCGCGCAATGCCGCGCACGGGCGAAGTGTCCTCATTTGCGCCCTGCGTTGCATTGTGCGATGGGCGGCTACCTTATATGCCAGTGCGGCTAGGGAGCGGGCTAAGATATAATTGCGCGCTC
>JAEZKC010000001.1 GCA_023436205.1 Fibrobacterota bacterium | reverse complement strand
TTTTGTGCATCATCCTACGAAATGACCGTGAATGCATTATCCGATCACGATCCCTTTGATATTCTTCTCTTTTATAGTTTCCGGGTTCGGATTTTTCATTGAATCGACGATCTGTTAGAAAAACACTATCATTGGGTGCAGCATATTCTTTCATATTTGACTCCTTCTATGTCAATTAATCAATTGTTTTTAGACCTTCCATTTTCTAATACATTCAAAAGGAGTATTGCATGTTGATAAGAAAGCAACACTATACCTTGCGCGAGTAATCGCAACATATAGCTTTTCTCTGCTGGTTATAACTGTCGCATCCCCACAACCCAGATATGTTTCTATTGGTTTTGTTGGAATAATAACGACGTGGTTATATGTTTGTCCTTTCACAACGCCGAAATTTTTGAAAGACAAACCTAGGGCTTTTGATTTTGCTCGTTTATCATATGCTAGAATTTGTGGAGAAAATAAATCACAATACTCATGCAAATCTTTAGAATTTATAATATAAATACCGGTGTGTCCTTCGTATTTATGGTTGTGAGAAACGGTCTTAGGTAGTGTAGGAAATAGTTCATCTGCAAAATCACAAATCGCTTGAGAGCATCGATACGATTGATTATACAGCTTAAGCTCACCATATCCTGCTGATTCTAAGTGGGTAAACCATAAATATATATCATCAGAATATTTTTTATTTTTGATTGATTTTGATGTGCTATAGGTTCTTTGTCGAACATCACCCACCATAATAACTTTTATTTTGGACTTTATTAATAATTCAATAAAATCCAAATCCCAGCCTGAAATATCCTGTGCTTCATCTAAAATGAAAACATCTATTAATTCCTCAAGACGCTTAATTACTAGCCCATGTGATTTCTCATTACAGCAGCATGCAAAATCAGACATTTTATCACTGTATATGTGATTCTCACTTGAAAGATAGAAACGCTTCACTTCAGTTCTACGGCTAAATTTGGCAGAGATATATGGAATAAAATGCAGGTTATCGATACGCATATCAGCATAAATATAGTTTTGATATGGGCGTACACATTCAGATAGTAGAAAGGAAAACCAGCTCATTATAATTACGTTGCTTGGCTGAAAACCATTATTAGTGCATATTGTTTCTTGTAAAAGAGCAGTATTTTCATGGGTGTATGTTGTAAGAAGAATTTTCTGATTAGGATGTTTTACAGCATAATTTACAACCAAAGTTGTTTTCCCAGCTCCAGCAGATGCTAAGTAAAATTCATTATTGTATGGCATCAAGAATATACTGGGGTATTTTTACACCCGCTCCTTTCTCAAAAATTGCAAGAGCGCAATCAGCCTTATTTTTCACCATATATTCAATAAGTTCAGCTTCTGTTGTATAATTTTTTCCAATCAGTTTGTTTATTGCATCTATGCCATTAGCTTTTACCATCTGCGGTTCTAATGTTGGATATTTGTTATTATCATCTACACACAGTTTAATATTAGGGAACTTTTTAAATTCACTGTATCGTGCGACTGTCTGCTCATAGTCTCCGTCATTATCAGTAATAACGGAAATTTGCTTGTTTAGTTTTGCAGCGATTTCCATGAAGCGTTTAAAAACAAGACCTCCAACTGTAATGACATCTATTCCATCATCAAGGGGTAACTTGCCATAAAGTTGATAATATGCTATTTGGACGATAAGCTCATCAGACCGCCCCTCTACAAGGACAGACCGTTGTGCAATTATCATGCGGAGAGTATCATATCCCGGCAATTTTTGAAAATATTCTTTTGTGCCCTTTTCAATACCGTTCATTGTAGTGGTATCTTTACCGTTTATAAAAATTGCTTTGTCAATACCGATCTTGTTCATCAAAAAAGTACTGTGAGTAGTAATGATAAGCTGTTTTTGGCAACATGCTTTTATGAGGCTATGAACAAGTTTGTTTAGGTTAGTATAAGATAGATTAGTTTCAGGCTCTTCAATCATTACAATTTGAGATTTTTCCATTTTGGTTTGTAATGCTAACTTAGTTTTGATTGATCCTTGCTCACCTTTTCCAATGTACTTAAATGGTACATCGTCAATATAGAGCGTTAAATTAGCATCCCAATTACTACGCGCAGATACATCAATTGATATAGATAAGTCTCTGTCGGTAATTTCATCTTTGTTAGCTGATATACGTTTGTTAATCTTCTTCATGCTGTCTTGATTAGCAAACTCCTCTTTTTGTTTGCGATATAATAATGACAGCATGGCGCTTTCAGATTTTTCTAGAGTATCCTCAATTATTTTAGCTATATATTTATCTGATCCATTTTGCTGCTTTTGTTCAGAACGATCGAGCAGCATTATTCTTGAGGGCAATTGTGAAAACTTAAAGGTATTATGAGCGAAAGACAACCAAGTACAAGTATAGTATTCAATTGGAACTGTGCGAACCTCTTGGGGATTGCTAATGTACTCTTTATATTCTGGGGAAAAATCATTGTCAAATGCAATACGTATGAACACACCCGCACAATCGCGCCGTTCAGTATTATTTGTTCCTTTATATTGAGCTAATTCGCCTGCAATATCTTCTTTTAAATAAACCTCAATCAAAATTTCAGGGAGTGGTGTAGCAGGATTCCTTTTTAGTTCTTCAACATATTTGTTAATAATGTTCATGCTAAACAAATATGGAGATAATTCATACTGAATGTGCCTTCCGGATAATTGAGAGGTCAATGCAAGATTGATAGCTTCTAAAAGAGTAGATTTCCCTGTTTCGTTGTCCCCTACGATAATATTTAAATCATCATTAAACGACATTGAGAAATCTTGAAAGATTTTATAGTTCTTAATTTTTATCATTTCGATTCGCATGAATACACCTCTGAATCATAGTTGTGACTTAAACTCCAAGCGCATTATGGATCTGCTATAACAGGCATTGACTTGCGGTATGAATCTGCATTTTTCATTTTCGAGGTGTCTGGGCTATAGATGCTTAAATACTTAAAACAGTATACAATAAAATGACATAATATTCAATCTATCTTCTTTTCTTTTTTTATGTTGTTAAATGATCTGTTACACTTTGGGCGGAAAAGCTCCTCCAATACCTCTTTTTGTATCTGCGCTACGTCATTGATATAGCTATCAACGCTGCTGAGCTGTGCTGTAAACCTCTGAGCCTCCGGCAGCCATTTAGTGATAATAGCAAGCGCTGCTTCCTTTTTCTTTCCAGCGTTAAAAGCGTTGATATCCGAGAGCGCCGCCATAATGCGCTCCGCTTCCTTGTCGAGCTTCTGAGCCTTCTTAAAAAGCCATGTCGGGATATGCTTGCGGCCTGTCTCATATGCCGGTTCACCTCGCTCAAGCTTCGGCCATCTTTCATGCACATTCTCGAATATATCATCCTGCCACTTTGCTAAAGCCTTGCGTTTCTTGACATTCGCGGCATAAGAGCAACCTCCATTTTCATGTGTAGTTTCGGTATCAAAAGCGATATATTTCTTCTCTACTAAGTCCACAAATAATAAGAGTCAGGACCATAACTAACCCAATTGAATTTAAAAAGCACCTACAATTTGTAGATGCTTACAAAAGTATTATTCGTTTGATGGTTTATATTGATTGAAAATACAACATACTGTTTTGCACTTGAGGCCAATCGATTTCTAACCCCACACCAACCCTATAAGCTGTCCGAATTCCACGCGTCTTAACAAAAGACATCTTCTTTAGGAACGCAATTTCTGCTTGAAAAGGTTTACGGGTTCCATCAGCACGTAAAGTGCTCTTTTTTAGAATGTGTAACGAGTTGGCAAATTTGTCATCTAGCCACGTGAGATATTCATGATGCAAAAAACGATAGACCCCATTTCTATCTTGCTCAGTAAATGCAAACATATCCTCGGTAAATCTTTCTTCAGATAACTGATAGATGTAGTGCAATAAAGCACCATACTGGCCGTTTTGCAGAATTGATGCCCTCAATATCTCCATTGGGATTCCGCTATATGGAGTTGAAATTCTTTCGCATGCATCAACGTATTTATACCCAAGGTCTGAAAGATTTCCATCCGGCAATAAAAATCCAAGATGAAATAATCCAGAGTCAATTACTTCACGATAACTATGAGAATCCTTACGAACCTTAATTGCATATTGTTCCCATGCTTCTTCTTCGGTTATTGTTGCAGGTGTTGCGTTGAGCTTATCTACAAGTTTTGCTTTTATTGAATCATTACGCCCTGAAAATAGGTTTTGATACCGGGTATCATCAATTCGTATCCTCGTTGCAGTATTATTAATTGTATAT
>JAEZKC010000109.1 GCA_023436205.1 Fibrobacterota bacterium | reverse complement strand
TCCCTCCTTTGAACAGACATCCACCTTAAATCGGGAGATATGCTACTAACTACACCGTTAGTATTACCTCAAACGGGAAATCTTTTTCCGTAACTATTGAGAAATTATTTTCCGGAGCGGACAATTTGTGTTGACAGTTATTTCAGGTGGATGTGAAAATATCACGATATTTTTACTAAAACCACTCCTGTTTTCTTATCAGATAAACAAAGGGAATTACAAATAGCAAATGAAATCTCGCACATTTTCCTATGTTTTCTTGGTCATCTTTCTGTTATTAATGGTTATAGAATGGTTTTTTCCGTATGATCTTATCGCTATTTCAAGGTTGATTGTTCTGTCCTTAGGAGTTTTGGGGGTATGGTTAGAATTCATGTATTTGTCAAAAACCATTCCAATACACAAAACGATCTGTGTACATATAGCTCACATCTCAGCGATCACATTGCCTTTATTAGCAATTTGGCATATAATTGGGAAAGAAATCATGTATCTTCTATTTACAATTGCATTTATATTTATTTACATATCTTCCAAAGAACTAGCAAAAAGTGTTTAACTTTAGCACAATATTGTTTTCCTGCCGAATACCACACACTGGCGAAATATCCTTATATTTACGAAGTTAACACCCTGCGTTGCATTGTGCGATGAGCAGCTATCCTACCTGTCAGGTGCCTCACCATTTCTGATTCTCTTTAGCTATACCAACGAAATAAAAAGCTTCCGATGGCGGATCCATCTCTTTCATCAGAGTCTTGCCATCAGATAATTTCTCATTCCCAATGCAGTAAAACCCGGGCTTCTGCACCTCAATGTCCAACACCACATTTTGCTGTGACATGAATCCCTCAATCTTGCATGGCCTATCGAAGTAGCACAGGAGAAACCCCTCTTTTCTAATGTCGTTCCAGAACATTATCATCTCTCCAAAGTCGTCCATCTTTCCATTTTCAATTCGCCCGCAATATGATCCAAACCGGCCGAATCTCGTGTCCTCCGGCATAATCCTCAATCCAAGCTGGCCGAACAACTGGTTCTTTGTGTCTGGGCCAACCTTACCGTCAAAGAGTGAAGAGTCAAGCGGGATCCGAATGTCACTGTTTTCCAAAACCATGAGCTCAAGAGCATTTGCTGTCGGCCTTTTAGTAAAGAAAAGGTTTCCGCTTACAAACGGAAGAAGGACAAATACACTGTCAGGAAGATCTCTGCGCACTTCCAGGGAGAGGTCGAAGATCCCCACCGGGAGATTCAGTTCAGAAATGGGTTCGATGAGCTCATGGCTGTACTCAGAAAAGGTTACACCGAGAGTAGAGAAGTCATCAAACCAGAACAGCCCAAGCGTATCTTGCGCGAAATCGACCAGGTACTTCTTCTCCCCTGCCTCAACCATGAAGATCGGCTCTTCGATGTCGAAGCTTATGTAGGCCCAGTATACTCGGATTTCGCTCTCATTCAGTTTCCTGATGGTCAGACTACTCTCATCCACTCCGGAAAAGCAATAATCAAGGAGTGAATCCACCTTCTCTTCCCAGAGGACTTTACCCTCAAGGAGAGCACCGTCAGAAAAGATCTGCACCTGGGCACCCTTTGCACCCGCAAAGGTCTCCTTGTTCTTGATCTGTTTCCAGAGGTAAGGTCCACAGAGAATATTTCTCCGAACGAGCGGATTTGTTGAGTAATTCTTGCTTGTAATTAGTTCCTTAAGAAGCGCACTCGCACTGTCATTAAGCATCTGAGATGCAGGCTTGTAGACAATCTGATTGTTACCGGTTTCTTTTAGAGTTGTTTTATTTGGCGAATAGCACCCTGTTGTCAGGAGGGTGGTAAGAGTGGTTAAGAGTAGGAGTTTTTTCAAGGTTTTGGTTCCTTTAATTTTTTTATCGACTTTTTTAGGTTTGTTCCGTTGTCTGGTTACCTGCTTACACATTAGCCCAGTCTTCAAGACCACACTTCGCTGGGCTTCGATGCTGGTTCATTGTCTTTAACAGGCTATGGGTGAATGGATACTAATCCTAATCGGATATGGACTCCTGCTAATAAACTTTTGATAGGTCACTGTATAAGAAACATCAAGGTAGAAGACTTTCGTAGAGTCACCACAACAAATCCCTGTACGTATTGAACGCTAAAGACTTTGCATCTACCGAATTATTTTTCTTCTGCATCCGAATTAGACATGATTTTCTGTTGAAAAATAGCTTCGTCTGGAATTCTTGGCAGTCCTTGTCTTTGCATATACAATGAATAACGCTGTTGAATTCTATTGATGTAAGGTGGAAGCAAACGGCCAATTCGTTTGTCTTTTAAGTTTTTCCATCTTAAGGGTTTTATATCGCGAAAAAGAAATTCAATTATTTGTCCACCATCCAGAAAAGGAACTACAGAGTTATTTATCTTTTCGACAAACTGGCCTTGAACAACGGAAAGCCCTCCTTCTAAATTGATGTTTGCTTCGTCAACAGTTCTACCTTTTAGGCAATACAATTCTACATTATCTATGTTACTACTTCGTAGCAAATCACATTGTGCTCTTATATTTAGATAATAACGAACTTTTGTTACCCCATTCTCCTGATATTCTTCCTTAAACAGATCTCCTGTTCCAATATCACCACCGTGAAGACTTGCGGACCTCAGAAATCGTTCTCCTTCGAGAACCTTCCTCAACTCATCTCTGGGTACATTTGATTCTTTATCTAAAATATCATTTTTAAACTCAAATGGAGTCATTCGAGAATGTAAATTTCGCGAAATGAGTTCACCCATCTCAAGGGATTTATTTGCTCCGTCTGTTTCAAAGTTTTTCCACATAATTGTTGGCCATGATGGATTTATAGAATGCAGCTCGGAAAACAATTTCGTTTTACAATTCTGATACTCCTTTTCCCACTCCTTTAGTACGTATATAGATGGCGTTTCCTTAAGCCACTCAGACACTTTGCTAAAAAGCATGCCATTGTCTTGGAGATCAGATTTGGGTTGAACAAATAGGTTCGATGGTCTATTGTCAGCAACCAGTCCTTTTTCTTTCAATTTGGTCTCGATAGAAACAGTGTCTTCATTTGTGAAAAGAAACACTGGACAAAAACATTTCTGATTCAAATTCTCTATAAAGGCCAAATTTTCTGTCGCATCATACTCCAAAAGCCCATCTGGTATAATGACTCCTTCTTCGAGTTCTTCATTTGACACATTATCTTTTATTAATCTCCAGTCTAATAACAAGAATGATAGGTTTTGAAAATGGCTGACAATATCACTTTCGGGTAATGAGGTATACTTCAATACAGGAATTTTTGCAGATTCAATCTGAGCAATAATTTTGCTAATGTTTGAACACGAATCATTAACTTCATCATCAATGACCACAGCTACGCCGCTGAATAATTCTTCCATGTTCATTATTTATTTTCCGTAAATAGGTTAATAACAAAATTAGCTCCTGATAGTGGCTTTTCTGATTTTATTTCCGCCAGTTCGATTGAGTATTCGTTTCGCTCAAGTAGCTGTCTGGCTATATATAATCCCAGCCCTCGTCCATCATCTCCCTTACCTGAATAGAAAGGTTCAAAAATATAGGGTGCATCATCCTTGTTAATGCCAGGACCATTATCAGAAAAGATCATTCTACCTTTATTACCATCTAGAAGGATTTCAATCCTCTTGTCTGATCTTGAAGTTTGCTGTAACCAGTAGACTGCATTGTCAAACAAGTTAAGGAAGAGCTGTAAAAGAACAGCATCTGTGGTCTTTGCAACGAGCGGCGAGCCAAGAGAATTAATTGTGAACTGAATGGATTCTTTTTTTAAGAGTCTGCGGTATATACGTTCAACTTTCTCCACGATCTCCTTGACTCGGATGGATTTTCGACGCTGTTTCGATGACTTGAAAAGTAGTTGTATATCTTTGAGTTGAGCCTCGATGAAACTCAATCCTCCTCTTATTGATTGTAGTTCTTTTAGTAGTTCCCCTTTGTCGACATTATCGTTAGACATAAGGTCGCGGATAAGCCCATCAAGGTTCGTAAATACTCTTCCCATAATGCCCATAATATCGTGGGATGCTGTTTCAACAGATAGCCCAACTCCAGCCAGTTCTTCTGTTGTCTCAGCTCTTCTGGTTAAGTAGCGTCTTTCAGTTTTATATTCATTTTCGGCCTTGGATAGAATATTTAGAGCAGCCTTATTATCCCCAACAGCAGACTTCAACTCATCAAACTCCTTTTGCACCTGACCACTGATAAAAATGTCCTGATCCTTTTTGTTTTCAATATCTTTACGGTAGCGTGCATATGGTTTCTGACGGATATAGGCCAAAAATGATTGAAGTAGTGTTATGAAATCCTCAGTGGCATTCCCTTCATCAATTAAACCTTCACGATTTGTTTTATCTTTCAAATTTGGATTACTTTTCTGTGAGATATTCACAAATCCAACGACCTGATCGTTACTGAGAAAATGCCCTGCACTTATAGTGCCTCGATATACATCAATACGAAGCCAATCATCATCCGGTTCCCCATAAGGGTAGACGCGAATGTTGTCACGGTAGAGATAAATTCTATGATCTCTGATGATCAACTTATCCTCTTTATCAAGTTGATATTTGACCGGAGCCTGTGCACTGAAGTCAAAAACATAAAATCCGAAGTCGAAACTTCCGCATTCAATTTGTCGTTTATTTAATTCCGATCCTGCATTTCCAAACCTGTCCTTAAAAACCTTCAGGCCGGTGATTGACGGGTCCAGTATACTGATGAATTTTTCAACGCCATTTATCGTGAAGTGATATTCATTTTTTTCGGAGTCAAAATAGCCATTTTCAATCTTGATCACCGATCGTTCATTTAATAAGAAACTTAGTTTTTCAAGATAGTCTTCTTGAAAATTCTGATGTTCTTCATCCCGGTATATACCAACTTCAAAATCTGTATTTTCTTTTTTCAAGAATATCGATTCCAGCTTGGTTAGATCTCTGTAAACAGACTCTACCTTTTTTTCTGTCCAACTTCCCTTAAGGTCGCTTATCTCAATGATGGTTCCATTGTCATGTCGTTCTTTTTTCCGGGAACCGAATGACAATTTTGAGGGAAATATTCTTTCAGGGCTTCGGTTCACAAGCGTCACCCTAAGATCGTCAATATATAGATCTTTTTCATCACCGTTTTCTGAAAGAAAATCATCATCGTATCGCGAAAAGTCATAGGAGATGTGATGTTCCTGCTTATCCTCTTTTGTTTTACTGATAATATCTATCCGACGTCCTAGCTTTAGGATGGCAAAGCGACCGATACCCTTTTCACCTTGTATGATTCTACCTTTGTCAGTAATATCTTTTGTTTTTTTTCTTCGCTTTTTTTCCGGGGTTGCCGGGTTTAGCCAGTGGTTTTCAATCAGATCCTGACTCATGCCGTGACCATTGTCTTCAATTATAATTTTCGAGTTCTCTTCGATATTATAATTATTGCCGAATCCCTGAAAGGTCACCTTTACCCAGTCTGCATCCGCATCGTAAGAGTTCTTAATCAACTCAATAAGAGCGATTCTTTCATTTTTAATCAGTTGCTCACCCAACATTGTCAGCAGTCGGGCATATGGCCTGATTTGAAGTTGTTTTGTCTGGCTCAAAATTATTTTCTCCCGATAATTATAAACTCTTCACTGTATACTTTGCGTCCGGACGCATTAGTCGTAAACTTTCCGAGTTTATCTCTGTAAGGGGTAAGGATCTTATTACTGATTTTTCGCTTGGTTACACTCACCGAAGAAAAGCCTGCATCAAGTAGTGATTCTGATAGATGCTTTGCATTATCTATCCGAACATTCTTGTATTCAGTATTTCCAATTACAAATAAAGCTTTCCCATTATCATTCAAAATCGAATAGGCTTTTTGAGCAACATTTTGCATATCTAAAAAATATTTAGCAACCCCCCTCGCTTTAGATTTATGTTGGTCTATTAATAGATTTACAATCTTCAGACCGGTAGAATTTAGTCGCTTTAACTCTTTATTAAAATTGTAATCATGATGTAAACTACCAATTGAGCCCCTTCTCAGTTCTTGGTAATGTTCCACGAACCCAAGCCATAAGGATGAAAGTTGATGTAAATCGGCATATTCATATGAGGTTACATAGGGTGGACTTGTAATAATCATATCAATAGCCGGAATATTCCACGTATCATCAAGGAAACTCCCAGTCACAATGTTTGATTCTGCTTTACTCAGATCATTAATCTCAATATTAGCTAAAAACATAATCCCAAATTGGTTTCTAAACGCATCAATCACTTCTGCAGGTTTTTTGTTCGGATCGATTTGAGGCTTGATTGATTTTGTCAACCAACGGGAAGTGGATTTTAAAATATTTGAAAAGGCACAAAGAAAGAACAACCGATAATCACTGTTTTCTGGGACTTCAGAAAGTATCATTTTTTTTAAGTGAGCTAATTCATTGTATTGCTTTTGAAAATACCAATATTTCAAGCGATCTGGAGCCAAATCAAAATAATTGTGGATTTTTCCTTTTGAATAATTATTGATAATGGAATCAAAATATTTTTGAAGTTTTCCTGCCTGATATTTTCTACTTTTTGTTTTTGCGATCAGAGTAGCAACAGGGTTAATATCACACCCCCAAAAATTTATTGAGTTTCGTCTGGCTTCAAATGCTGTTGTTCCACATCCACAAAAGATGTCAGCTATTCTTTTAGGGTGGTGATTAGAGCTGTTTTTCCAATACTCTAATGCTTTTGTTGTAATAAATGCAGGAAATTTCGCAGGGTAAGCATGAATTCTATGAATTTTTTGTTCTTTTTCAGTCCCATTATTCCAAAAAGGATCTATATCAACATTTTCAAACTTAAAATCTTTTATATTTTCAATAGTGATCATTAGTCGTTATTTCTTCCTTTATGGTATTATCATGATTATTTTCTTATAAAATAAGAAATGCCTCAATACCCCCCGAAGTTTCTCTTTTCCCCACGTAATGTCTTTCTGCCGTATTCCAAACCAGACCACATCAAAGCACCATTGTAAAAACAACCGGAAACAGCCGCAAACAAAAACGCGCCAGCGGGAAAAAGAGCAGGGAATAGAGGTGTTGAGAGTGTCACTTCGTAACTTTCGCGAAAACCCGACCCGCAGGTCCGGGTTGTCTATTGTATCTCAAAAACAGCTTGTAAACCGATACTTGACAAGGCTTTGGCGGCAAGAGATCAGGGGACAGCAATTCCTATCCTCGCCGGGCTGAAGTAATAATCTATAATTATGCGCAGTGATAAGTAAATAGTTTGGGGTAAGATTTCGTGTAGTGGAATACACGATGGAGGGAACGACGGCACGAGCTCACGACGGCAGGACTGCTCGACAGGGGACAGGGGGATGACGGCACGAGCTCACGACTGCGAGACTGCACGACAACGGGACGGGGGGACAACGGGATAATACCGGTGGGAATATGAAATGGTAAGCAGTGAACGCTAAACCCTACAACCCATGATCCTGCTTCAATTGCTGCAGATCAGCCTTAAGCTCATCTTTCATGGCGGTGGTGTAGATACGGGCGATCTTTCCAAGGTTCTGGAGCTGAATAAGCTTGCGCAGATCGTTTCTGCGGGCCTTCCAGGTTACCCCGTCTGTCACAAGCAGCAGATCTGTGTCGTGGCGCTTCATGCTCACAATCTTCTCCACATCACCCAGAACATCGGATTGCTTGCTGCCGGTTGCACCATAGGCTTTCACTTCAATGAGTATGCGCGGATCCTCTTTGGAGGGAATGGCGAAGTCGGCTTTTTCCGCGGATGCACCTGTGGCACTTGTGAACTGACACCTCAGATCAAACGAGTCAAAAACATCTTTAACCACACCCTCAACAAAATCCTCCATCATCCGGCCCCGTACCTGACCCTTGATGGCGCTGCCCCGCCCCGCTTTCAGACGCTCGACAACTGCATCGTACCAGTGAAGCGGCCGGTTGACTTCAGCTTCCAGCTTCTGGAGCAAATTGAAATCGTCCAGCACTGCAAAGAAACCATCTCTATCCCTCTGATAGCGCTTGATTCCCATATCCGGACAGACAACCTGGAATTCATCCTTGGACATGTCAAGTACTAAGCGGATTGCAGTTACAGCGGTTTTGAAATCTGAATCCAGGAGGCCGGCAATATCCTCATGCGTGTACGACTGCTTGATAGGAAGAGACTCGATCATTCTTATTACAGCATCTGAATGCTCATCTCTCCACCTTGACTCAATGGGTGAATGCCCCAAGGACATCTTCCAAACTCTGGTGATAGCGTCTCAACGCAGCCCCACGATAAGATATTCTTCGACAACGTTGCGGCCTGCATTCGCATGGGTGCCGAAATGGTAACGGTGCTCTTTTGTAAAAACCTGCACCTCTTTTTTGTATTTCTTCATAATCCCCACAAGCGTATCCAGATCCGGGTAGCCGTTTGAGGAGTATGAAAGAACCAAAATACTTTTTGCAAACTTCTCGAACATCATCTCAAAGGAACCCAGCGCCGACTTGCGATAAGAAAAGGGGGTAAAAAGCTTCGGGAGTTTCTTCACCTTACTGTTCTCCATCACCTCCATGCCCTCCCAGTAGCAAGACAGCCCCTCCAGAAAATGGTAGCGCTTCATGTAGCAGTTATCGTCGGCGCGAGGGACGTAGGGTGGGTCCATATACACCAGGTCGACATCAGTAGAAGTGAGACTGAAGATATCACCGCACACGGAGCGGTTCTCCTTACCCCCTGCAAATACGCAGTTATTGTATACCTCGACCTGCTCGATAAAGTGCTCTTTAAGGGTAAGGCGCAGATCCCGCCTGCCGTCTTTGTACTTTTCAGGATCACCAGCCACGGTGAAAACCCCTCGAGGCTGGCGTTTGACACAGGCGCGCGTCAGAGCGGCTCCGGCGATAGCCCGCTGATAGGGGTCAGCCATACGGCCGATGTTATAGGAAACCATGTCCAGAAAGCGCAGGTCATCGGGAGTGAAAAAGATACCCGAAAATGTTTTTTCGATGAAGTGTTTGTGCGATAGTGAATAGGTGAGAAGCTCTCTCATTATATCAGCGGTGATGACAGACCGCTCGTTTTCCACGGTGGCTTTGGTGATCGCCGCGCAGAAGTTGAGCTGGTCGTTTGAAATCACCCGCTTCCCCATGCATTTAAGCAGATACGACACGCACCCGGAGCCTGAGAAGGCATCCAGCGCCGAGCTGAACTCGTACTCAGACAGCACCTCCTCGATCCAGGGCAGTAGCCTGTACTTGCTACCCATGAACCGCAGCTGAGGGAAAACTTTGAATCCCGGTGAAACGAAAAGAGTCTCGTAGGAGCGGGGCTCCTCCAATCTATTTGCCAAACCCATTTTTAACCTGCTTATTGTTTGTGTTTTGAAGAAAATACATTGTGTTGGATGGGGAGGCGCGGGGCACTACGGATTATTTTCTCCCGAGAACAGATGGGGGTGAATGATATATGGCACCCCCCTCCCCGAACCTTCATGATGGTTCCATTCCACACTTCCCGCAGCCCGGTTCAACGGGCTTTTACCTCTTTCAGGGAGGGGATTTATCCCGTTCCTGATCCCTGCCCGGTTTAACGCAGAACAGGAACATCCCGCTCTTTCAGAGCTTGGGAACCGAATTGCGGTTCTACCCGGGCCTGCGCGGAAGACCGCTTACCCCGGGCTGTCACATGACGCGCCTTCAGCGCTGAGGAGTTCATCGTCCATGGCAAATTCTTCTGATCTACGACCTACGATGGGCGACATGCAAATTATGAACTTCGGACCCGATACGACACTCTTTCTTCAAATCCAAATTCGATCATCGCTCATCATACATCGCAAATTCTTCTGATCTACAACCATTTTTAGCTGTACATGGCACCGCATTATCTTCGAATAACCTTAACAACTCTGAAGTCTTGCTGGATATTCGTATAAAATTTGCCGCCTTCTGAACGTAAACGTTCCACTTCATCTAACCGTTCATCGGGAGCCGCCTGAAAACTATATACATATATATAGAATAGCCCTCCTTCAGGCAACTCTACACCGGGATCACCCGGAAATCCCTGCAAAAAAGCCAATTTTGTCTGCAACATCAGTGCATTTCTCGTAAACATCAGTGCATTTCTCGTAAACACCAGTGCATGTTGCGTAAACACCAGTGCAGGATGTGTAAACAGAACTGCATGCTGTGTAAACAGCACCGCACCATGCGTAAACAGCACTGCATGCTGTGTAAACACACACAAAAATCTTTGCAACAGCTATGGATTTGCCCATTTTCGCCCCTTTTACACCATTTCTCACAATGTTGCACCGTTTTTTTACCCTGTTTACTGGAAATATCGGGCAGTTTACACGATTCTTATGCCTTCTGCAGTGAATTTTCACCCTTTTTCATAGATTTTTGTGTGTGTTGCAGACTTTTAGCATGATGTTGCACACTTTTATCCGCATTTTAGTTGCGATCCACTCTGAACTACCGGTACCGGAACTGTACTCTTATGGTTTAAACACTCTCTGAAACGATGGCAGGATGCTCACTTGGAGCGCTGGGAGTGGCACACCTCACATACTGGCGGCGTGCTTTGCTGCAGTAGTGCTGTCTGAAGTATTCAAGATCATCATAAAAGGCGACGCGGGCCGCTTTCTTTATCTCATGCTGCGCCGCCATACACAACGTGATAAGCCGCTTCTGACGGGCGACCGCCACTTTTTCCGGCTTATCCTCCCGAAGCACAATCCCCTGCATCCTCAAAAGCTCCACCGCCCGCGCCCCCGCCTGCTCAAGATATGCGGCGTCAACCGCAATACCTCCGGGCCGGGTGCATGCGGCAATCCGGGGATGCTCGCTTATAAGAGATACAAGATGCAGGTTGCACATAAGAATGGAAGATTTTCTGTTTCCCTTAAGCCAACCGCGCACCAGAAACTTTAGATCCTTGTCACCGGTCAGCTCAATAATGGCAAGAGCAACTTCCCGCAGCACCTTTCTTTCATCCACTGCTATTTGCATCTGTTCATTAAATGCAGCCCTTGCCTGGGGAGCACACAGGATCGCGCTGGTGCGGTCGCGGATAGCATCAAGCAGATTGTCAAGAAGACCCTCAAACAGTGCAACCCTTTCCCAGTTGAAGCCCGATTGCTCCAGTTTTTCCCGGTCAAGCTTCAGCTGTAAAATGGTTCCCGAAAACTCCATCACGAACTGATCAATTTTCATTGACGGACGCCGATAGTCAGTTTCTGACAAATGCGTGATATCGCGCTCTATCTGCTCCTGAATCTCCTGTGCGACAGCCACTGGACCTCCTTGTAATCAGATTAAAAAAGGGGGCAGAGCGCAAAAAACGCCCCACCCCCACCACAAAAGGAGCACAAGCTTATACCGTCTCCATCTCTTTCTCTTCAACTGCGGACTGCTTTGCTTTTTCAGCATAGTAGCGTTCGTAGTACTCGGGATTGTCAACGAAAGCCGCTTTTGCATACTTTTTGATATAGGAGCGGGCGTTGATGCAGAGTGTGAGGATTCTGTTCTGTCTATCCACTGCATCATTGCGCGGGTGATCGGTGATCCCCAGTGCCGCAAGGAGCTCCTTCGCTTCTATATCGGCACGGTCAATTACCTCAGGAGTCATCTGCACTCCTCCGGGGCTCATCTCGGCGGCGATATTCGGGTAGGTCCGTATGACAGAAATATACCTGCGGATATCCTGAAGATCATCCACCTGCCCGCTGCCATCTGCAATCACCCGGTAAATCTTCTTTATATCTGCGGTATTTACTGTGTCAACGATATGCTCGGTCACCATGCGCAGCTTCACTTTCAGTGCCAGCGCCGCTGCCATCCGTTCAGTGAAAATTCTTCTTTCCTCCGGCATTTGGGGAAGAGTGACTGACCGCTCCACATTGGTATCGGAGAGCACATCCAGGCAACCGAAGGATTTATCCAGTAGCTCAGGCCGAAAACCGGCAAGAATAAGCGTATCAAGATCCTTCCGGGCCTGACTGAGAATAGAACTGTAGTTGCGTATGAAGTCGTTTATCGACGACGACACACTGCGGTAATCCTTAGGTGAGAGCTCTTCCATCTCTTTTTCAATTTGAGCTTTAAGTTCAGGTGAAATCATTTCCCTGATCCTTTCTGGTGTGTGTGAATAGGACCTCCGCAGATGGAATTATCTGCGGACGTATGATATATACAAGTCAGACCCGGATGGGTCATCGCATATTCATTACACGTACCGAAAAAACATAAAGCAACGGTGATGAAGAGTCCCGGTGTAAACAGATCTACTAGTAACCTGATACAAAGAATGCTTCACGTGGTGAGATTCAGGTTTACTTAGAGTAATGCAAAGTCATGTATCCAGCGATTACCGTTACAGTTTATAAACTAACATTGTGGAAAAACAGATCGCAAATATTTTTATTAAGAGAAGAGATTTTTTTTTACAAAACGCAGTTGGATTATTACAGGAAGGTTACAAAGAGAGAGGAATTGTATTGCTGAGTGGAAAAAGCGGCGACTGGGGTGACTGAATCTAGAGCGAATGTTATTTTAGGAAGACCGTTGGTAGGCGGGTTAAAAAAACGGGTATTCTGGAAGAAACGAGCAAAGAAATTTTTAAAGAAATCACAAACCCTGCGAGTAACAGGGCGAAATTGTTAAGAGCATCGGAACTTGATCTATGCAGAGAAAAATGAAAACTGTTCTCACTTTTTTTATTACCATTTTACTTACAACAATGGTATCCACTTCTATTTTATTACTGATAATAGGTTTTCTAAATGGGGAGATCCATACTCTTGTTGATAGTATTAGAATCCTTTTTTTAGCTGCAATTTTTTCAATTGTGCTTTCTGTATTGTCAGGGGTAGTAAAGTATAGAGGATTGAAACGCAATACATAGTTTTTAGCTTTTTACGCGATGCCACTGCGCGTTGATCCTGTGCATCTATATCCATTCTTGAGTTAATAGTTATTATCAACTTACAAAAGGTACTATCTTTCACACTACAACTTAATAAAGATTTAATAATCTTTGTCCATTTGGGTATTTACGTAACTTTTTATATCCTTAATCTGATCAGATACAACAAATTTTACCGAAAAGAAAAATCGGAACCAAAGTGGGAAAATGAAGCAAAACCAATAAGAGCAGTCCGTGGTTTTGCTATCTTATTGGTGATATCTGCATTGTTTATATACTTGCTTCTTTAAACATGGTTTCCCAAGGAATCCTTGTAAATCAAATGGGTACCAGGTGACACGAATTGCACAACTTCGAGAGCCAGCGAAAGCCTTTCAAACTGGATTCATGTATGTAACGTACATATTCCTTCTTGTCTGCCTCGCTGGCTTAGGTTTCGCAGCTATAATGTCTCAACTGGATACAGGAAGTTTTCTGGTTGGCACTGCAGTACTATTTCTAAGCGAGAGAATGATGTCAGTATTTTTCAAAGCCTAGCCGCTTGAGGTCGTTAGAAATGATAGCTATGTGGAACTAAAATATCCGATCCCGATTTTGAACTCAAAATTCAGAATCTCAAAAGTTACGTTTGAAAAAAAATCCAAGCTCTTTGCGGGTGAAGTACTGCGAATCAGAATCAAGGGGAAACTGCTCTGCTACGATTTACCGGAAAATCATTACACGATCTATTTCACAGAGTATGCAACCCATTTAGATTCCTAACTCTGTGAACTTTGTTGCCTCTGTGAGAAGAGTCCTGATCTGAATCAGAGGACTTTCTATGCTCACGCATTGAAAAGAAAAAGCCCTCCTTAACAGTCGGAGTACTGCCGGATCTCACTTACGAAGCATTCTTCTGGTATGTAGGAAGGAGAAACCCCACCCTTACGGGTTGGGGCTCTGACGGAGTTCTCTATCGTGACATCTTTCAGGTTACGATCTCTTACGTAACTCTTCGATGGTTTCCTTTGAAAGTTCTGTGTACAGTGCAATCTTTTCATCCGTTTCACCATTTTTGATCATTTCAATCGCAATTTCCAAATTTCTTTTTTCTCTTCCCTCAACAACACCCTCTTCCTTAGCTGTATCCAAAGAATTCTTGAGATCGCGGTAAACTTTCAGGCTTTCTTCATAGGCATCGATCTTTTTAAATCCGAAATCCGTAAAAGGGTTTATGTACTTTTCTTTCATGCTTATATCCAGGTATTCAGGCAATCTGGTTAGAGGACACTGTTTTGGAACGTAGTACTAAATTACGAAATTGGGCTGAGAAGTGGTAAGGATATTTGGAGGTGTTTGATTTAAATCTCACGAGTCTCTCACATTCCTACCTCTATGAACTTTGTGGCCTCTGTGAGAAGAGTCCGGATTCGAATCTGAAGAGAATAATACTTGAGGCGGGAACAGATGAGGACTTTCTATGCTATCGCATAGAGACAAACAGCCCTCCTTAACAGTCGGAGTACTGCCTGATATCACCGCCGAGGCATTGTTCTGGTCTGTGGTGCAGAGAAGAAAACCCCACCCTTACGGGTTGGGGCTCTGACGGATTACCCTGTCGTGACATCTTACTGGCTTCTGACTTCTGACTTCTGACTTCTGACTTCTGACTTCTGGCTTCTGGCCTCTGGCCTCTGGCCTCTGACTTCTGGCCTCTGACTTCTGGCCT
>JAEZKC010000093.1 GCA_023436205.1 Fibrobacterota bacterium | reverse complement strand
CGATACCAGAGCCCAGAGACCAGAGACCGGACACCAGAGACCGGAGACCGGAGACCGGAGACCAGAGACCGGAGACCGGAGACCGGAGACCGGAGAGGACCCCAATACTCATGCTCTGAAACTATGTTATATTATGGTGAAGGTTTAGCAGAAAACCTTGTGGTTTGCGAATCATAGAGCCTAACATCTTACCGATCTCTTTGCATTCGGTTATTAGCTCCAGATGCTTTTGGGAAGAGATGTACTTACAATCCTTTGCAAAATCCAATGACGTGGAGGTCTCATCGTTTTCTCCATCGCAATCAGTCAGTTTGTTAACGAAATGGGCTTCGTACATCCTCTTCGCCCAGGCCTCCTTCAAATTCTGACAAACAGAACGTGACGACCTTCTTATCTGACTGGTCATTGCATATTTTTCTTCCGGCGGAAAAGATTTGCTAATCTCAAATACCTGCATGGCCAGATTGTAAGCTTTTTGATATACGATCAAATCCTTTGCAGATTCTATTTTCATCAAAAAGCCTTTGGTGAAAAAATGAAATCTTCGACCTGATCTCTGATCTGGCTTGCTGGTCTCTGTCCTCTGGCCTCTTCTTACCTGACCATTCTTATGAACAGCGGGCCCCTGTTCCTGTTCTCCTGGATCATCTTGTCAAGAGAATAGACAGAATCCCTGCTGATGTCCACTTCCTGGATCACCGCACCTCTTGCATTGTAGAGCACGGCTTTCTGGTAGCCTTTGAGGCTGCTGCTTTTAGGTCTTGAACCCATAACGGAGATGAAAGCCATATCCCGACTGGGGGAATATGGCTGAGGTTTGAATGCGGGAGTTGTAACAGGTGAGGCAAGTGCGTTTTTGTCTTTGGTCGTATCTGCGGATTGGGGATCCTGAGCCAGAACGTTTGCTGTAAGAGCAACCATCAGAAAAGCTACAACATTCAAGACCCTCATGCGCATAAGTAACTCCGGTAATTGACTGAAGTGTTAACCCTTGTGTACTGCTCCTTCTATCACTGCCTCTTCACAAAAACAACATTCTACGAACGATAAGCCAGCAGACGCTTGCTGCGGGATGAGTGCTTCAACCTGCGAAGCGCTTTCTCCTTGATCTGCCGTGCTCTCTCTCTTGTAAGATTGAATCTCTGCCCGATTTCCTCAAGTGTGTGGCTTGTCTCCTCTCCGATGCCGAAGTAAAGACGTACCACTTCTTTTTCCCGTTCACTCAGAGTATCGAGAGTCTTGTTTATCTCATCATGTAAAGAAATGTCCATCAGGCCATCATCGGGAAGCTCCTGGTCATCATCCTGCAGAAGGTCAAGAAGCTTGGAATCCTCACCGTTCTGCAGCGGAGCATCCAGAGACATGTGGCTGTTGCCAATCTTGATCGTCTCCTGAACTTCGCTTTCTTCAAGCTGAAGTTCCTGAGCTATTTCCTCCACGTTAGGCATGCGGCGGAACTTCTGCTCAAGCTTACTCTGAGTTTTACCAATCTTGTGGATTGTTCCCACCCGGTTGAGAGGAAGCTTGATGATTCGAGACTGTTCGGCCAGGGCCTGAAGAATCGCCTGGCGAATCCACCATACAGCGTAAGAAATGAACTTGAAATTCTTCTTTTCATCAAAGCGCTTTGCTGCTCTGATAAGACCCAGATTACCCTCATTAATAAGGTCACTCAGGGGGAGTCCCTGGTTCTGGTAATTTCTGGCAACACTCACAACGAAGCGCAGATTGGCTTTCACCAATACTTCCAGAGCTTTGCGGTCACCCTTGCGGATCCTGACTGCCAGCTTGGCCTCTTCTTCTATGGTGAGACTTCTGTTTTTTCCGATTTCCTTGAGATAAAGCGCCAGAGAACCTTCCTCAGGCAGAAACTGAGTTCTTTCCATATATATCTATCAACCTCTCCTGTTACTCTACCCGAAATGCCTGGACCAAAAAGGGTCTATAATATAGAAAAATTCAGAAATGGGTGCAATATGAAGTAACAAACGTCCATATTCTATCATCCCGGAAGTGCCCTTGCAACTGTTCACCTGAAAAAGCATCGGCCACGTGCGAGACGCCGCTGTCTGTCTTTTTTAAGGAGAATTTTATGTCGGGTGAACACAAACATTTGTTTACTTCCCTACTGCTGCCATTGATCTTTTGGGGTATTTTGCGCGGAAAGGTTCATTTTAGGGTAAAAAAATAACACGGCCCTGTGCAAAACGGCTGCTCGGGCTAAAAGATACTCTAGAGAGTTATCTGGAAACTTGAGCCCACTCCGAAACATTCCAGATTTTTTCCGCTCGTACGGATCATATCCTGCGCACTTCTAACCAGCTCGTCCATATCATCATCACTGCGGCGATTGTTGATATGAAAGAGGCCGAAGCGTTTTACATCGCTGTCCACTGCAAGCTTGACAGCATCTGTGTATTTGGAGTGGCCCCAGGCAGTGAAACGGGCGTACTCCTGCTCAGTGAACTCGGCATCATGGAACAGAAGGTCAGCTCCTTCGCAGAACTGCCTGAAATAGTCCGTAGGCCGGCTCTCCGGCTGCTCATCCTCCAGTTCATTATCGGTGAGGAACACAAATGAGGTGGAGTTTTCCTCGATACGGAAGCCGAAGCCGCCACCGTTGGGGTGGTTAAGAAGAATCGGCTGAATTTTCAGAGTACCGATACTGAAAGGCTCTCCGGTGATATCCTGGAAAGAGATCTTTGAGGGCAGGGTATCAAAGTCCACCGGGAAGTAGGGATCACGCATGATCTCTTTAAGCACTGTTTCGAAAGGGCCTGTTTTTCTGGGATTACCGAAGATATTAAGCTGAGTGTTTTCGCGGTAGATGGGGGTGAAGAACGGAAAACCCATGATATGATCCAGGTGTGCATGGGTGAAGAGCAGATTGAGAGGTTTATCCTGGGTCACGAGGGCATTACCCAAGTTGCGGATGCCCGTTCCGGCATCGATAATGAGAGTGTCTCCCTGACAGGACTTCACCTCAATGCAGGTGGTGTCGCCTCCATAGCGGATGAATTCCGGTCCGCTAACAGGCAGCGAACCTCTGGAGCCCCAGCAGCGTATAAACATAGACGGTCATCCCGATTAAACGATTAAAATCCAAAATAAGCTTATACCTTTAGATTATAACTCATTGCATAGCTTGGGTGGGAAAAAAATATTGGTTTGTGGCGGCTTATGGTCCGCTGATTGCTTTTAGGCTTAGAAAAGGGTAGGTAAAAATCGGGTATGGAGAGGCTTATGGGAGATAAAAAGGTTCTGGTAGTCGAAGATCAGGAGGACATGAGACTTCTCTACAGGGTGATGTTCCGCAGAGAAACGCGTATAGAGGTTCTGGAGGCCGAAAGCGGCGAGAGTGCACTTTCCATTGTTGCTCAGGAGGTTCCCGATCTGATCCTCACCGATATCACATTACCGGGAATGAGCGGAATAGATCTTACCAGGATCGTTAAGAGAGATTTTCCTGCTATGAAAGTGATGGTTATTACCGGTCATGATGCGAGCCGGTTTTATGATCAGGCCATGAATGCGGGAGCAGATGATCTGGTTATAAAAGGTGATATGGCGCAAATAGTGGCGGCTGCCAAAAAGTTGATCGGTATCTGACGTCCTCCTTTATCTTCAGTCCTGCTGCGTTTTTTCTTGCAGAGTGGCTCGGGCTTATTTATCTAATAATAGTGACACGCCAGACCGAAAAGTCCAGTGCTCCTGTTCTCCGGAGCAATAAGGAAAACTGGGTTCGCTTGATATAAGAACATTTCAAACACAGGACAAGAGTGCGTGCAGGCATCGAATGAGGATTTTAGGGTTACAAATGAAGAAGTGGAGAGGTCCCGGCAGGAGCTGCGATCGGTAAGCGAAAAACTGGATTTTGTCAAAGAAGAGCTTCAACGCAAAGTTAAATTCCGCAAGCAGATTGAGGCTGCATTTGCCCGAGACGAGGCTATTCTTGAGAGTCTTAATGAAGCGCTGGTGATTGTGGATAAGGATGGGCAGTTTCGGAGCATGAATGCCTCCGCTTTAAAGTTGCACGGGTTCGCTTCACCTGAGGAGATGTGGGAGAATATAAGTCGCTATACTGAAATGTTTGAGCTTTCAGATAAGAATGGTGAACCTCTGGCGCAGGAGCAATGGCCGTTTTTTCTGGCAATAAGAGGTCAAGAGGTGAAGAACTATACGGTAGGACTTAGGCGGAAAGACACTGGAGTGCTAAGTTGGGTTTCTTATAATGTTTCATCGGTTTACGACAGAGAAATGAAACCCGATCTGTTCGTGTTTTTGATCAGGGATGTTACACATACGAAACTTCTTGAGGAGAATCTCCGGGAACGTGAAGCGCGGTTCAGGGGGACATTTGAGAATGCGGCAGTGGGTATAGCTCATGTAAGTACAAAGGGTGAGTGGCTTGACATGAATGACCGGCTTTGTCAGATCACCGGGTATTCACGTGAAGAGCTGCTGCAGCTTACATTTCAGGACATCACTCATCCAGATGATTTGCAGCTTGACCTTGAGCAGATGAATCAGATGCTTAGAGGTGAAATTGACGGCTACAAAATGGAGAAGCGCTATATCAGAAAGGATGGGGAACCGGTGTGGGTTCTTCTTACCGGGTCGGCGATTCGTGAGAAAGGGGTTATCCAGTACTTTATTTCGGTGATAGAAGACATTATCGAACGGAAAAAGGCAGAATTAGCTCTTGTTAAAAGCATGCGCCGTTTCGAGCTTCTCTCGGTTACTGCAGAACAGCTTCTGCGTTCATCGGAACCTCGAGACGTCATCGAGTCTTTATGTGGCAGAGTGGCGGAGTTTCTGGATTGTCAATTCTTTTTCAATTTCTTGTCCGACAGGGAAAGCGGAAAACTTCATCTGAACACCTATCTGGGAATAACTGCTGAGGAGGCCTCCCGCATTGAATGGCTTGAAGGTGAAGCAGCGGTTTGCAGCCTGGTGGCTAGAAAAGGGCAGAGTGTGGTCAGAGGATTTATTCAATGTGGGAAAGATCCGGCTACAGAGCTTGTCAGGTCATACGGCGTGCGAGCCTACGCCTGTTTTCCTCTGGTGAGTGACACTGAGATATTGGGTACTCTGTCGTTCGGTACAAGAAATCGGGATCTTTTTGAGCAGGAGGAGCTTGCGCTGATGAAAGCGGTTTCCGACCAGGTGTCTTCGGCATTTGTGAGGATGAAGGGTATGGAGGCGCTCAAGCGGGAAAAGTTGATGCTCAAGGAGAGCGAAGAGAAGTTTCGGGACCTGGCAGATAATATAAGTCAGATTGCCTGGATGGCGGATGGAACCGGGCAGATCTTCTGGTATAACAGGCGCTGGTACGAGTTTACCGGAATGGCTGCCGGGCAGAATGATGAGGTCTGGAGACGAGTGCTTCATCCTCAGCATGAGAGCCGGGTTTATCAGAAGTATATCTCCTGTATCAGAAGCGGGGAACACTGGGAGGACATGTTTCCTCTAAGGCGCAGGGATGGCGAGTACCGCTGGTTTCTCTCCAGGGCGAGTCCGATTAGAGACGAATCCGGAGTGATTATGCGCTGGTTTGGCACCAATACCGATATCACCGATCAGCGCAATCTGGAGCAGCAGCTTCGATTGAGAGCGGATGAACTTGCGACTATCAATAAAGAGCTTGAATCCTTCTCCTATTCGGTTTCTCACGACTTGCGGGCACCTTTACGGGCAATAACCGGATTCAGTACGTTTCTTGAAGAGGATTACGGTGAAAAGCTTGACGAAACAGGAATGGGGTATATTAAAAGAGTGAAAGAGGGTGTGTATAAGATGGGTGCCCTCATTGACGATCTGCTAAATTTGTCCAGAATATCCAGACAGGAGTTTATCATACAGGAGGTTGATATAGGCAGTATGGTAAAATCAGCGCTGGAGGAGCTTCGGGTCATGGAACCGGGGCGGCAGATTGAGATCTTGATAGATGAAAATATGCTGTCAACCGGAGATGCCCGACTTCTGCAGATCGCCCTTTTTAACCTTGTGGGCAATGCCTGGAAATTCACATCCCGTTCTCAAAATGCGAAAATAGAAGTTGGCAGAATTGCGGGGGAGGCCCATGGTTTTTTTGTAAAAGACAACGGGGCGGGGTTTGACATGAAATACAAAGACAAGCTGTTTTCTCCTTTCCAGCGTCTTCATTCGGAAAAAGAATACAGCGGAACAGGTATAGGCCTGGCCATAGTGGAGCGGATAATCCGCAGGCACGGGGGGAGGATCTGGGTGCACAGTGAAGTGGGGCGGGGCACGACCTTCTTTTTCACTTTGCCCCCCAGTGGCACGCCTGTTGCTTTCTAGTTACAATCGGGGTATGCATTTAAGCCCTGCATCAGCACTTGAAACCTGCATCTTGGGATTTGGCTATGAAAATCAAAGTTCTTCTGGTGGATGATGAAGAGGTCATTCAGATCGGGGTGGCTAAGCATCTTTCTGAATTGGGGTACGACATTTTTACTGCTTCCACCATGAAGGAGGCTAGGGAGCTGCTAGAGGCCCAGTCTTTCGATGTGGTGATTCTGGATGTGCGTCTTACCGATGGTATTTCCATCGATCTCATTAGAGAAATCCGTTCGCGTGAAAAGGATGAAATAGCGGTAATAGTTATTTCCGGAGCAAGTGATGTGGCCACCGCGGTGAAGGCCATGAAGCTGGGGGCGGAAAATTTCATTACCAAGCCTCTGGAGCTTGATGGCTTGAAGATTTCCATCCAGCGCAACCTGGAATTGGTGAAGTTGCGCAAGAAGGACACTCGGGTGAGGCGATTGCAGATGTCGACGGTGGAGCCCTATTTTGGTGATTCCAAGCAGATCGGCACAGTTCGGGAGTATGCCTCCATTGCCGCCAAAAACAGTGCTGTGGTGCTTCTCACCGGAGAAACGGGAACGGGAAAGGGTGTGCTTGCCAAGTGGATTCACGACCATAGTAATGTCAAAGGTGGTACATTCGTTGAGCTGAACTGTTCGGCTCTCAGAGGCGAGCTTCTCAGAAGCGAGCTTTACGGGCATGCCCGCGGCTCTTTCACTTCCGCAGTAAAGGATCGTGCGGGGCTTATAGAGATTGCTCATAACGGTACCCTGTTTCTGGATGAAATCGGAGATATGGATATCGAAGTGCAGGCTGAACTGCTTAAGACCATTGAGGAGAAGAAGTTTCGTCGCATAGGTGAAAATATCGTGCGTAACAGCGATTTTCGTCTGATATGTGCCACCAACCGTAACCTGAAGGAAATGTCTCAGGATGGGACTTTCAGAAGTGATCTCTATTACCGAATATGCGTTTTTCCCATCGAAATGCCCTCACTCAAGCAGCGCCCGAATGACATAAGCGGCTATGTGGAGCATTTCCTTAAGGCTTTTGGTTATAATCAGTTTCCGCTGGAAAAGAAGCTTGCCAAGGCGCTGGAGGAATATGTGTGGCCGGGAAATGTGAGAGAATTGAGGAATATGGTGGAACGGGCTCTGATACTTTCGGAAGGCAGAGATCTTGAATTGGAGCACTTTCCGGGATTGGGCGGCAATGAAGAGGGTGTGGAAGAGATTGAATGGAACCTCAATGAGGTGGGCAGAAAGCACATTATTCGCGCATTATCTCACTTCAATGATCGCCTGAAAGCCTGCAGAGCACTGGGTATTACTCCCACAGCTCTTAATCAGCGGCTTGAGCGTGATAGTCAGGTGGCTGCTTAGGTATAGCTCCGTAATCCGCAGTTTTCTATGGAGGATCCCTGAGATCCTCCTGGAATCACCTCAGTCTTTGACTTCTTTTTTATCACTTTGAATTTTGCCCCGTTAAGTAACTCAGAAAAATTGATCTGAAGAAACATGAAAAAAGATGCTAAAGCAGAAAAATGCATGTATATTGCTTTTCATTCCAATATTTTGTGGAGTAATTTTGAAAAGTATTCTTATTATTGATGATGAGGAAGCTGCAATCTTCGCTTATTCCCGCTATTTCAGTCGCAAAGGCTACTCTGTTTATACTGCCGGAACAATAGAGGAGGGACGCAGGAAATTGGGTTCATATCTGGATGCTGTGGTACTGGACCTTAAGCTCCCCGATGGAACAGCGTTGGATTTTATAAGAGAGATAAAGGGTGTACATGAGAATGCCACGGTCGTGGTCGCTTCTGGCATTTCCGATCAGGAGGTGATCAGATCTGCTTTGAAGATGGGCGCGTATCAGTTCTTAGTGAAGCCTCTAAGCATGGAAGAAATTTGCCAGTCACTTGCTGACATGCTTGAATGTCCACCGATCGGCAGCTGATCATTTTAAAAAACTTTTAACGGTGTTAATAAGATCGCTTATTTCGAAGGGTTTTTCCAGAAAGCCATCTCCGCCGGCCTCTCGAGCTTTCTCCCGATCGGTTTTCTGAGTTGCGGCAGTGAGAAAAACAATGGCAGGGGTCCAGTGATCGGATTTCTGGCTCTTCAGGCGCCTGCAGATCTCCCAACCATCCAGGTCCGGCAGGCGAACATCTAAGAGAATCAGCTTCGGGTGCTCTGAATAGGCAAGCTCAAGCCCCTCCTCCCCGGTGTCTGCCGTGAGCACGGAGATCCCCCGAAGAGAAAGATTTATTTTCACCAGCTCCGAAAGAGCTTTTTCGTCTTCTATTACCAGAACGTTTTCTGCCATATTGATATCCTGTTCCGTGGACCAGCTAGCCCAAAATAAATGAATGTAGAAAGCATCGCAAATATAGGGACACTACTGGAAAAATTGTTCTTTGGCCTGTTAAGTAAACTAAATTTTCAGGTCTTTCGGTTCAGGGTGAAAACAAAGGAGGCGCCCTTTCCGAGTTCGGATTCCACCCGTATTTTCCCCCCGTGAGCTTCAATTATTTCTTTCGCTATGGATAAACCCAGCCCGCTGCCCGTACCCGGTTTCTTTTCCTCCTGCACCCGGTAGAATTTTTCGAAAAGCTTCTCGTGATGTCGGGCGGCGATTCCCGGTCCATTGTCAATTACGGTTACAGTGACAACGTTCTTATCACCATTAAGATGTACCTCCACTTTGTCTCCGTAGCGCAGGGCATTCTCTATTATATTGGACAGTACTTTGCGTATTTGTGCACTGTCGCACTCAACGGGAATTCTCCCCTGTTCACTGCTTATGATTGATACACTGCGGTTTGCCGGAATGCTGATACTCTGAACCACATCCTGCGCCAGTTGTTCGAGATTTACAGGTTGCAGTTTGAGTCTGATCCGTGATTCTATTCTTGAAATGTCAAGCAAATCATTCACCAGAATCCGCAAGCGCCTGGCTTCCTTTTCAATAATTCCCAGGTACTGCTGCCGCTCCTGGGTGCTCAGCTCCAGATCAGTTGAAAGCAGAGTTTGAGCAAAGCCCAGAACGGAAGTTATGGGCGTGCGCAGTTCGTGAGAGGCCATGGAGACGAATTCGCTTTTCACGGTGTCAAAATGCTGCAGACGCTGATTGGCATTTTCCAGTCCCCTATTGGTTTCCTTCAGTTCTCTATTGGTATTTTCAAGTTCAAATCGTGAATTCTGGAGCTGCAATTGTGTATTCTTGAGCTCTGTAATATCAACGGCGGTACCTATTATCTGACGCACTTTGCCATCATTGTCCCGTGAGAAAGGTGTATCATGACTGATGAACCAGTGCCAATTGCCCCAGTGGTCTCTCATTCTGTATTCATAGCTTAGAATTTGTCCATCTCGGGCATCCCGCATTCTCTCAAAATGCCCAAGAACTCCCGGCATATCTTCAGGATGCATGAGCCTGGGGAGGACCTCGTTTGCCATCCCTTCTATCTGTTTGGGAGAGTACCCGATAGAAATGGCCACGTGCCGGTTTTGAAATATCGAACGTTGTTCAACAATGTCGAACACATAAAGCACATTTGGATTAGTGTCGAAAATCTTCTGAATAAACTGTTTCTGTTCGGTAAGTTTCTGAACATGCTCCTTTTCTGCTTCCTGGGCTTTTCGTAATTCTGTGATATCCCGCTGAGTTCCCCATACTCTCATAAGGGAGCCGTTTTCTACTATTCCGAAAATGTTGTTCAGGAAATACACCCTGTTTCCGTATCGATCAATCTCTTCGGTTACCGCATCGGTTATGCGATAGCCGGATTTTATAAATTCCAGAAGCATTTCAGCATTCTTCTCTCGTCCGCCTAGTCCGTAGAAGTCGAGCAAACCCTTCCCCCTCAGTTCCAGACCTTTTTTATAACCGTACATGCGTGCGAAAGCATCGTTAGCCTCTTCCAGTTTGCCACCGGTATAGAATTTTTCAACCTGCTCCTGCGGGGAAAGATGAGTGGAGATCGGCTCTATAGGCTCTATGCGGTAAATGCCATCGGAAGTGAGCATTACGTAATTTCTGTAACGCTCTTCACTGATCCTTAACATTTCCTGCGCCTGAATTCTTTCACTTATGTCCTGCATTGTACCGCTTGCTCTGATCGGCCTGTTTTGCTTATCCCGCTCGATGACCCGCCCCTGAGACTGCACCCAGATGTAATTGCCATTTTTAGTGCGGAACCGATGTTCGATGCGAAAATAGGGGACCTGGCCTTTGAGATTGGCGTCGATACGGTTTAAAACCAGTTCTCTGTCCTGGGGATGAAGAAGATTCTGGTAAGTATCCAGGCTGGGTTCCAGTTCCTGAAGATCGTAGCCTACGATCTGGGCCCATTTATGATCGAATATGACATGCCCGGAACTGATCTCCCAGTCCCAGGTGCCAAGGTCTGCCGCCTGCAAAGCAAGCTCAAGCCTCTCCTTTGTTTCCACAATCTGCTGTCGCAAGTTGTATTCTGTAGTATTATCCTTGAACGCCAGCACCACCCCCTGAACCACTCCCTTTTCATCGGTAACCGGTGCTGCAGAATCTGAAATATTGACTACTAATCCCCCTCGGCTTACCAGCACCGTATGATTTGCCAACCCCACCACCAGTCCGGTACTCAGCACTCTGGAAACTGGATTTTCCACTTTTTTATGAGTATGGGCATTGTGTATATCGAAAACTGACTCCAGCGGAAGACCCACGGCCTCGACCTGTGACCAGCCGGTGAGCTTTTCCGCCATGCGATTCATTCTGATCACCCGTCCTTCGGTATCGGTGGAAATTACCCCGTCTCCAATGGAGTTTAGAGTGATTCTGAGGTTCTCTTCGCTGGCCCTGAGCTCCTCAGTCCTTTTCTTCTGTTCGGTAATCTCTGTTGCCGAACCTAACACTTCCCGCACGTGCCCGCTTTCGTCTCTATTAAAGGGCACGTGGGTGTTTCTGAACCAGTGCCACTTTCCGGAAGAATCCTTCATGCGGAATTCTACCGATAGACTTTGATCATCGTTCAGTTCTGAGAGGAGTGTGTTGTGGCGATAAACGACATCGAGGTCCTCTGGGTGAATGTGCATGGGGAAGAACTGCTGACCCAGATCTTTTATCTCTTCAAGTGAGTATCCCATGTATTCTGCAAGGGCTCTGTTTATGAAACTGGTGCGGTTGTCCCGGAGGTTATAGATATACAGAAAATGGGGGATTTTATCAAGCATGTATTCCGCCCGGTTTCTCCGCTTAAGAAGCTCCGATTCGTAATGCTTCCGCTCACTGATGTCCAGAATGAGACCAGTCATTTTCCATGGCTTGCCTTCCGAATCAAGAAAGAGCCTGCCTCGAACCTCCAGAAAGATTTCCTTTCCCGTTTCGATAAGATAGGGAAATTCAACCCTCATCTCCGCATTGGGATTGGATTGCAGCACAAAATTCTGTACCTCCTGCCTCAGGGAGGATCGCCTGGTGACTGGAATCTTTGCCAGGTAATCATCTCTGGTCTGATCACCCTGAGACAGGAATTGTGTCTGCGGGTTAAGTATCACCTTTCCGCTGTCAATTTCCCACTCCCACTCCACCATACCCGATGCTCTCAAGGCCTGTTCCAGACGCACTTTGCTCTGCAGAAGTTCTCTTTCGAGTTCAATCCGCTCGAGACCAAAACCAATGTCTGCCGCGACTTCGCATAAAAGTTCTCTTTCCTCTGAAGGGGCCGCGTACAGGGCGGGAAGTGATAATCCCAGAATGCCCCCCGGATGCTCCTTGACTGATATACGGACTAGAAGTTTTGACATATTAGCATTGAGGCAAGCAAAGGAGCACAGTGAGCAGATCGTATCGCTCCCTTTGACCCCCAGATGGACGACATCTCTGGTCTCAAGCACTTTTTCTAGACAGCGGGGGAGGGAATCTGCTTTTTTCAGTCCGGTGATGAAAAGATCAAAAGAATCAGGATCTCCGCTGGTGGCTGAAAAACTCACTTTCCCACCCTCAAGCAGAATTATCCAGCAGTTCCTGAATTCAGAAACCTGTGACAGCACTGAACAAACCCCTTGCACAAGTTGTGCACGGTCTCGCGTTCTCACTATGAGCTGGTTGATATCGCGGACAGCTGCCACCATTCTGGTGAGATGTTCCTCCCTCTGCATTGCTGCCTTTCTGGCAGTGATCTCATGCACCACCCCCAGCACAGCATAGGGCTCTCCCTTATTTAACAGAAGCGAACTGTCGGATTCCACCCAGATGATTGAATGGTCTTTACACCTGATGGGGTACTCCAGAGGCGATTTCTGAACTCCCTGTTTAAGTATGTATTCAAAATTCTGTTTGAAGGTTTCTATAAGGGAGGGATCGGCGATCAGATTTTCAAGGGGCATTCCCCGGACCTCCTCCTCCGAATAACCGGTGAGAGCTCTTGCTCTGCTGTTGGCTTCGATAAGATTGCCATGCAAGTCGCTTATAAAAATGGAAAAAATGGAACGCTCGCTGATTGCCCTGAATCGCCGTGCTTGCTCATCGAGCTGCTCCTGGTCGGGGGACTGCTCTAGGTTGTCTCTCATCGAATCTTGTCCCTTTTGTCCGGAGACTTTTTTAATCAGAGTCCCGCAAGATCCATGCCGCCTGGACTATTCCACTTTGTAGAAAACTTTACCGGTGATGTCGTAAAAACCCGGTCCCTCCACCACAATTCTCGTGCACTGCTCCTCCGAAATGAATCTGAAGAGTATCGGAAGTGACCTCACCGCAAACAGGCTGCTTTCCAGAGGAATGAGTTTTAGTCCCGGCCAGAGGAAATCACAGATCAGCTCTCCCGATTCCTCCCTGACCCGGCAGTCAAGCCCCTCACCTCTTTCCCGGTAATGTCCGATAAAGCTTTCTTTACTGATTTGTGTGCTGCTCAAAGGCATACGGTCGACGCTTAGATAATCCTCCACGCGAATCTGAATCTCAGACCAGTTGCCATCACTGACATCCACCTTGAGTTTGCGCATAGATAGATTTTCAAAAATGCGAAAGGAAAGAGCTTGAAACTGTTCCCAGAGTGCAAGCGATGCCGCTTCCCCTTGAAGAGCGCGGTTGCGGGCAAAACGGGTATTCTGATCAACTGAAGTGAAATACCGTATCCATTCATCACCGCGGTTTTTCCAGATCCTCTTCATCAATGTTTTCACATCTTTCACATAGAAAAGAATAAACACCGGGTCTGCCTCTTCTATCCGTCTTTCCAGATCGGCACAGAATTTCCCGATTGTTTCCTCCGGTACATCATTGTTGAAAAGCACCCTGGCTCCGTCCTGAAGAAAATAGCTGGTGATGATCACCACTTCCTTCTGGGAAGTAATCTGCTTCCCCAGACGATCCCAACTCTGAGGCCACTTTTGCATAAATCGGCACAGTCCTTCATCCCAGTCAATCAGCTGGATATTTACATCGGGGTAGAACAGCGGGTGCCCGGCTTCCTCCTCATGAAACCACTTGTTGGCAATGCCCCGTCTGCCCAGATTCAGGTGCACCAGCTGAGCGGTTGATGATTTGCCGGTCCCGGGAATCCCATCAAAAAGTATGAGTTTGCTGTTCACCATAAAGTGTAATGCCTTGAAATCGAATTCTTAAGGTAAGGTTGTTATGCTAATGAAAGCACCAACCATACCAGTGGAGGGGAGAAAAGAGGTGTGGAGATTGCTTGATAATTTGGAAAAATAACAGGGAGGATCTCATGTGTTAAAAGGAGGATATTAAGTAAATTGCCACAATGTGCTGATAAACGCTTTTATTAGCCTGCATCCACATGTTGGAGAATGTGTTTAATTCTTTTCATGAAAACCTCTTTACTGAAACGCATAAAGATCCAATTCTTTTCCAGAAGCAATTCCAAGGCCTCATGCCCCTTATCGGTATCAGGATTGCTCCCTGTGATTTTTGGATCTGAAACCAGGGAGAACTCATGAAAATTCATCTAGCAGTATTGCTTGCTGTTGCATTGATCTTTGCTCAGAATCAATCAGACAGCATCCAGTTCGGGACCGATAAGCCTCCAGTGCAACCAAGCGCTCAGATGGAGGCATTTCAGGGAATTTACACAGAAATCGCCCAAGCGGTAATACCTTCAGTGGTTACCGTTATTCCCACTATCAGAGTCAGGCGTCCCGAAGGTGTTCAGGAGGTGCAGGGGCTGGGTTCAGGATTCATTATTTCCAAAGAGGGATATATTCTCACCAATAATCACGTAATTGCCGAAGCTGAAAATATAGAGATTCGTTTAACGGACGGGCGGGTTTTCCCGGCTACTGTTGCGGGAGCCGATTCTATGAGCGATGTGGCGGTGCTGAAGCTCCAGGGTAAAGTGCCTTCAGATTTGAATGTCGTTTACATCGGTAATTCCGATTCAATTCAGGTGGGAGACTGGGTTGCCGCTATTGGTAATCCTTTCAGCCTTACTTCTTCGGTCACCTCGGGGATCATTTCTGCTCTTGGGAGTGAAGTGGGAGATCTCACCCTTTATCAAAATTTTATTCAGACCGATGCAGCTGTAAATCCGGGAAATTCCGGTGGGCCGCTCACTGATATGCGGGGAGCTGTTATTGGGGTGAATACTCTGATTTTTTCCCAGACCGGCGGTTTCATGGGAATCGGATTTGCCAATCCGTGGATTCATTGGCGTTTCAATTCAGGATATTACTCCAGCTGTTCGTGAAGCTCTGAGTCTTCCTTCACTCCAGGGTGCATTGGTTGCGGGGGTTATGGCGGGACAGCCTGCTGCCAAGGCAGGAATCAAACCGGGTGATGTGATTTTAACCATGGCGGGTGATACCATTTCCGATCCTAACGAGCTTCGCCTGAAAGTGGCAGCTCTTCGCCCTGGGCAGATGGTGCCGGTTAGCTTGATTCGCGACGGAGAAGTAATGGAACTCACCATGCAGATAGGGGAGCTGACTCCTCAGAAAATGCAGCCTCCCCAGCCCGCTCAGCGGCCCAGCCCAAATCGCGGTGAAGTGGACAACAAACTGGGTATTGCAGTTGTCGATATCAATTCGGCCGCTCGAAAGCAGTATGGAATTCCATCTAATGTAAGGGGTGTGGTAGTGGTGAGAATAGCACCGGAAGTTTCTGATATTCGGGCACAGTTACGGCCTGGAGATGTGATTCAGCGTGCACGCACCCAGGGTCAGAACTGGCTCGATATCTCATCGGCCAACGAATTCAGCTCCTTCGCAGGCAGTGTCAAGCCCGGAAATGCCGTCGCTCTGCTGGTGAGCCGGGGGCAGGAAACATTCATTGTTTCCTTCGATGTTGAAGAGCAGTAGCGTGCGAAGAAGCTTTAGGCTGCTTCCTATAGTGACACTGGAGTCCTCCTTAACAGTCGGGGCACTGCCTGAACCACTGACGACATCAATCAATCGTCACGAAAAACCGATCCGGCAGTAACCCTATCCGTAAGGATGGGCTACTCTGCTTCACTTCGCCTCTCATTTAATTTTTACTCCTAATATTATTGCTTTTGAATTCTTCTCAAGTCTTAAAATTTCACCCTCGAAGCACTAATAACTTTTCCCGATGTACACTCCACCATTCTCATGTGGCACATGCGTACTGTGCCCACATAGTGCAGTCGGGAGAACACCATGTAATCGGCATTGAGCAGCTTGCCTACTTTGGGGTCTGGGTTTTCCTCGGATAGTCCAGTGAGGCTTAGTGAATTTTCCTTGAGCAGCTCTTCCATCTTATTGCGTTCCACGATGTTTACAGGAGCAATATTGATCGCTTTTTCAATGGCCGTTTCCCACAAGTAGTTTGATACATCACTCAATGTGGAATCCTCAACGGCAAAAGGAGAAAGCACCACTGTTTTCTGCTTGAGTTCCAAATCACTGCGAAAAACCTGCTGAAGAAGATTCGTCAATCTAACATCGTACAGATCACTTTCCAGACCAGGGTCTGCCTTCTGCCTCACTATAGCTGAGGGCACCATGAGGTATCCCAGATCCTTAGTAACTATATCCACTACGATATCATCCAATCTGCGAGCGTTATAGTTGCTTCCGGTGTGATGGCTGACTTTGCCGGGATCCGAAACGGTGCCTGCTCCACTGCTCTCCCCGCTTTCTCCATAGTGCAGGAAAACGAATTCTCCTTCGGTAAGAAGGGCGATCTGCCTGAAAACGAATTCGCCCAGCGTGTTGAGTCCCGATGCACCAACCGTTACGATTCGTATTCCTTTCTCCCGAGCTTTGCGTGCAGCCCAGAGATAGTTCTTATCGGCATATCTTCCGACCTGAGGTGGAGCATCTCCCACCAAGAAAACAAATTTAACTGCATCGGGATTCCAGTTTAATGATTCCATGCTGTATTGAAGCCCCGCGCAAACGTCCTCTGGAGTGTCGCCTCCCCCTTGCGCATGAAGAGGTTCCAGCTGGATTTGGAAACTGTCGATATTGGAGGTGAATGGGTAACCCTTTACCAGAAAAGCATCGCCTTTATCTCGGTAGGCTACAAGAGAAAACGATGCTGCCGGGTTTGACTGGTGACTAACGATTCTAGAATGTATGGAAAAGATAACATCCTTAAGCTGTTGAATTTCATCTTCCATGCTGCCGGTGGCATCGAGCAGAAAACAGATTTGAAGGGGGATCTTTTTGGGAAGGATGCGTTCTCTGTCGAGTTGTACCGTGATAACCGATTCACTTGACGGTTGAACTTTTTGGCTATTCTGTTCAACGGTAATCTCGTAGTCTTCTATGTTGTTGTAGCCGGGATCGAGATCCATCTTCGGAAAAAGTACGATTTCTCCGCTGGCAGGAGTGTTAGCAGTCCAGGTGAAGTTTCCCTTGGAAACGGTAACTTCCACTTTGTGAACAGGATTGTTATTCTGGTCTACTACTCGAATGATATATCGTTCATCAGGTTTCCAGGAACTCTGAACATTGGGCAGATTGACACTTTTGCAGAACTGCCGGTAGGCGTAGAACTCTTCATTGTCGTTATGTGCGGCTGCTTTCACCTGTGAAGCCATTGAGGCTCGTCTTTCGGGAGCAGCTGCTGCACCGCTGTGGTATCCTGCTCTTGGAGCTTCTTCGAGTTCCATCAGCATATCAGAGGAGACACTTTTCTCATATTCGACTTCACGCTCACTTAGTTCCTTCCTCAATCTTTCGATTTCCATGTCCCTTGTATCAGCCCGTTTTTCCGAAGCCCGGATCCTATCTTCATTTTTCCGATCTCTTTTTGTTTTCCGATACATAAGCTCGCCTTCATCGGACCTTGCCGGTGCAGCTATAGAAGCCGGTTTTTCGGGGGGAGTCGACTCCACTCTGGTCATTTTTTTGGAGCAGGAAAAGAAAAGAGCTAATACGCCCAAGGCAATTACTGCTTGGATTTTCATAATTCCTCCATTTCAATATGGTGCGGAGCGGGTTCTAATTTACACTAAGTATACAATATTTCTGAATTAAGGGGACAGGAAAAAAGGACTAGTTGATGATACCTTTTTTCTTAAGAGCTTCGATGACTATTTCCTTGCGAAGCTTCAGATCTTCCGGCGTTTTGATGTCCATGTTTAGGGCGAAAAACCATACCGCCTCAGCGGTTTCCACATAGCCTGTAAACCATCCCACTTTGGGGTCACATGAGACTGCCATTCCCGTTTTGGCGCGGATTATGTAGCTTAGGTCCTGTTCCACAATCATGATCTTTTTGAGAATTCTTAAGTGTTTCAAAGAAAATGGAAGTTCATTGGCGTAAATTTTCTTGAGGAAATCGATCTGTTCAGCTGCGGAAATTTTGAGGGAACCATCCAGCCAGAATGTGGTAACGTCAAGGCCCACAGTCTCATTTCCGTAGTTGAGCTTTGCCAGGTACTCTTTATATTTGTCTTTCCCCACTCGTTTTGCCAGCTCCTGATAGAACCACACGCAGGAAACCGGTAAAGCTGATGAAAGTGATTGGTCTTTATTCCACTCCGGCATTCCCTGATCCACACTGTCCCAGGGAATGATCTGATTTTCATCCTTGACTGCACCGCATTCGAGTGCTATGAGTGTATTGGGGATTTTAAAGGTTGATGCAGCTGTAAACCGTTCCTGAGAGCGCTTGGTATTATGTGCAAAGCTCTTCTGGTTATCATTTGAAACCAGAAGCAGAGTGCCTTCAGAACCATATTCTGCAAATATGCTGCTTAAAGTTGAATCTTCATTTTGCGCTATTACAACGTGGACAACACATAAAAGGACCAGGTATGCACACTTCACTTATTCACCCGCTTTTATTTGGCTGGACCACCGAAACCGACATTGATGATCGGGCAGAACGGCATTCCATACCCGTTTCGGATTAGATTTATGAGGCCGATTTGTATTCCGCTGATCTGATCGCACACGTTAATAAATCCCAGTTGTATTCCACTTCCGCTTCCGATCAGGTTGATTGCTCCAGCCTGGATCACTGCTATTCCATGCTCGGTTTTGTTTACCACACCGCCCTGGAATCCAAAACAGTTTTCAGAAATGTTAATTTTTCCGCTTTGTATCCCCAGCATCGTACCACTCACATGATTGATGAGCCCCGCATCTATTCCCATAACATTGTGTTTTTTTCCGTAAAGAATATTCCAGCTGAACCCAAGAACATCATAATTTTGAGGGAATAGAGCTATAGGGGAAATGAAACTGATCTGAATCGGTACCAGATGAACTGAATCATTGGGAACTGTAAGGCTGGCTACAGGTGGTGCAGGGACTGGTGCAGGTGCGGGACTGACGATTTGTTGAACCGGCGGTTCGGGTACTGGTTCTATTCCAGCAAGTCGACGTGCCACGATACGCATGGCGGGTAGAAGTTCATCGATCTCTCCAGAGTTGTCGTAAGTGATGCTCTGCAGAACTTTTCCGGTTTCCACATTGATTAACCTTGCCGATACTGAGTAGGTTTTGCCAAGCCTGCTTATGCTTCCGCCCACAACCTGCTTGACACCGATTACTCTTCCAGCTTCAACAATGCAGGATTCATCAACGCAGCCGCTTTTCTGAAATCCCTGCTCCTTCAGTATTTCCCTCATCATTTCCCTCTCGACCAGGGTGAATGAATCGGTGAGAAACAGTTCTGCCGCGAGTCGCTCGGAAAGCACTTGCGCATCGGTGGTGTCAACACCTTTGGGAGAAAAGTCGATTACAGCAATCTGCTCTTTAGCGAAAAGGGAAAACGCGATCAGAAGAAAAATGAGAATTTTCTGCTTCACTTTTAAGTCTCCCTTATTTTGATACAAATGTTTACGATGCGACATTGCCCGGAACCAGTCTGTTTTCAACCGCATCGGCTATGATAGAGGAGCTGTTTGTACTTAAAAAATCTTCCTTGTCGTCCTGCTTGTCCTTTTTGGGCGGAAACCATTTAAAATAGATGGACAGCATACAGGGAACCATAACCAGAGTCATCACCGTTGTGAACGAAAGCCCGTAAACCACTGCCCAGGCAAACGCCGCCCAGAAATCGGCAATTTCGGATCCCACCTGTACACCGAAGGTGGTCGGGTGAAGGTCAATGCTTACCCCGAAGGCCATCGGAAGCAGCCCCAAAACGGTGGTGATGGCTGTCAGAAGAACTGGTCGCAACCGTGTCTTGCCTGCCATTATGACCGCATCTCTGCAGCTTAATCCTTCCCTTATCAATAAATTAGTATAATCCACAAGCACGATGCAGTTGTTTACCGCAACTCCCGCCAGAGAGATACATCCGATTCCCGACATGATCACCACAAATGCCTTGCCCGACAGCAGGTATCCCCAGAACACTCCACCCAGAGACATGAACACTGAAAAGAGTATTATAAGCGGCTGCCCTACACCGTTAAACTGTGCAACCAGCACAATGGCAATAAGGAACAGTGCAATGATAAAGGCCTGGAGAAGAAAATCGGTAGCCCCCTTGCGCATCTCGAAACCGGCGCCCTGCCCGATACGGTAGCCTTGCGGCAAATTGAGAGCTGTTACCGCACTGTCAATTTGGGCCTGGATAATCTTCTTGCTCTGGGTGTTAGGCTGAAAATCCGCCCAGATCCCCACTGAACGCTGAAGGTTGCGCCTCTTGATCACTCCAACTGATGATCCCGATGTGATTGTGGCAAGTTGATTGAGTGGAATCCGCGTGCCATTTCCGTCAACAATAAACAGCCGCTCAAGATCGGCAATGGCACTACGCCTCTCGTCTGTATACCTGAGAACTATATCGTACTCATCTTCTCCCTGACGAAATTTTCCGATAGTGGACCCGTTAATGGCGTTTCTTATTGTTCCGGCAATCTCCTGTACACTCAATCCGTAAAATGCCGCCCGAGTTCTATCAACGGTTACCGCCACTTCCGGCTTGGCCGCCTCAAAGTCGGTCTCGACCGTTTTGAATTCAGGATAACGATTGAGAATGGAAAGCAGCGAATCGGCATAGGCCCCAAGGAGTGCATAATCGGGTCCGATTAAGTCGTAGGACACATCATGACCGCTAGGTGGACCGGACTCCTGTTCCGTAACTTTAATCTTTGCACCGGGGAATCCCTCAAGGCGCTGTCTGAGTGAGTCGGTGGCGGTGCGGCTCTTGATTGTCCTCTCATTGAAAGACTTATAAGCCAGTCTCACCGATCCCTTATGGTATTCTTCTCCTGTTCCGGAGAAAATGCCACCATCACCGGCTCTTCCGGTTGTAGCCTGTATGTTATCCATTGATGCCGGAACGTCTTTCACCATATTTTCAATTGACTTAATATACTCATCCGTCTGGTCCAGAGGAGTTCCCTGCGGGAGTTCTATGTTAACAATGGCATCGCTGGGATCGGAGGAGGCGAAAAAGATCCATTCTTTTCCGTACATGCCGTAAAGCACAATACCCGAAAGTATGATAATGATACCCCCTGTCAGAACCAGCCATGCTCTGTTTATTGCACCGGTGACTACTGCGCCGTACCACTTCTGTATGGTCCCGAAAAAGCCGCCTCCATCTATCATTTTTTTGCGGTTTTCTTCACTTATATGCATGAAACGTGAGCAGAATACCGGGTTAATCGAAAGAGCCACAAGGAGCGATGCTCCCAGCACCACGATAACTGTGATGGGCACATATGCCATGAAATCTCCCATCACATCAGGCATGAACATAATAGGAAAGAAAGCAAGGCAGGTGGTCAGTGTTGAACTGATGATCGGACCGGCAACCTCTTTGGATCCATCTATGGCCGCCTGCCATTGACTTTTGCCCATAGCCCCGTGGCGGAATATGTTTTCCACAATAACTATGCCGTTATCGACCAGCATTCCAAGTGCCAGGATGAGGCTGAAGAGAACCACCATATTGAGGGTAATTCCCATATAGTCAAGTATTATGAAAGAGAGCAGCATGGAAAAGGGAATGGCAAGTGAGACAAAGAACGAGTTCACAAAACCTAAAAAGAAGATGGTTACTATCATCACCAGAATAAATCCCGTAAACATGTTGTTTTCAAGATCGGAGATAATCTGACGTATATATTTTGATTCGTCAAACGAATAGTGCACTTTGGTTCCGGCAGGAAGATCTGCCTGACGCTTTTCTATCAGTGCACGGGCTTCATCCACGATTTTTATAATGTTTTCCCTCGACCGTTTGGTAAGCGATAGCGTTATGGCCGGTGCTCCGTTGAAACGGCTGTAGGTTTTCTGTTTTACATAAGTAAAAGACACCTTGCCCAATTCCCGCAAGGGGACTTTCACCGGGCCCGATTTGACAACCACATCCTCGAACTGCCGCGGATCTCTGATTTCGGAATTCACTGAAATCGAATAGTTACGCTCATCACTCTTGAGGATACCTCCGGGGATGGAGATATTGGCGAACTGAACCGCCATTGACACATCACTGAGAGACAATCCGTAATGGTCTAGCTTTACTGGATCGAGTTCAATTGAAACCTCTTTCTCCAGGTTTCCCGCAATCTCAACATCCAGAACCCCGGGAATTCGGCGAAGCTCATCCTGAAGATCTTTTGCACTTTGATCTATCACTTCAAGTCCGTTCGGGTTTGAAAGTGCAAAGATGAATATGGGGAAGCTTGATGTGCTCAGCTCCTGAACCGATGGACTTTCAGCATCAGCCGGTAATCTCGGAGTGGCCCGGTCAACACGCTCCTGGATCTTGCGAAGCGCATTCTCCACAGATACATCAGAGCTAAATTTTGTAAAAATGAAGGACAAGCTTTGCTGTGAAGAGGAGGAAACCTCAAGCAATCCTTCCAGTCCGTCAATTTCATCCTCAATCACTTTCGTGACCAGGCTTTCCACCTCTTTGGCCCCCACGCCAGGATAGACGGTGGTTACGAATACGTACGGCTGTTTGATTTCAGGTGAAGATTCCCGAGGGAGCTTGATATACGACAGTACTCCCGCAATGATGATCAGGACAGAAAAAGTGAAAACTGCCGCACCCTTGTTAACGAGAAATCTGATCATTGCCGGCCATCCTGACTGCTGCTTTTCGCCTCAGATGTCACAACTGGTGCTCCATCTGCAACCAGATTCTGTCCGCCAACGATAAGAACCTCTCCCTTCTGGAGTCCGCTTTTGACCAGAAGCATGTTATCTGATTGTGAACCCGGTTCAATATAGCGTTTGCGGGCTTTGTTCTGACTGTCCACCACCATCACTGAAGAACGCACACCTTCCGTGAGTACAACGTGAATAGGAACAACAACGGCTTCATCGAGATGTTGAAGTTCAAGGCGCACTCTGCCAGTGAGGCCGGCTTTCAGCAGGCCGTCTTTATTGTCAATATGTATTTCTGCTGGGAATTTCTTGCTTTCCGGAGAAGCTGCAGGGGCTATGTACTTTATTTTTCCCTGCCACGTTTTGCCGGGGTAAATGTCAAGAGTCATTTCTGCGGTGGTCCCGATTTTTATATTGGCAACATCGGATTCCAGAAGGTCAATTTTTACTTTCATGGTGCCGTTTTGAGCCACGGTGAAAAGTGGCGATCCTGGCGGGAGCTCCTGGTAGCTGTTGACAAATTTTCTGGTCACCTGACCGGAAATGGGTGTAATCCCCAGTGCACCGCGGTAGTTTTTTTCGGCATCGATACGGTTATTCTGTGCAGATAAGAATCCAAGTTCCGCTTGATCCACTGCCAGCTGAGATGCATTCCCATCTTGAAAGTGTCTTTTCGTTTGATCGAGATTAAGCTTGGCAATCTTTTCCTGCAGCTTCGCGGTCTCAAGCAGTGATGATGCTTTATCTGAATCGATACTGGCCAGTGATGCACCCTGCTTTACCCAGCTTCCCTCCTGTGCCGAAAGCTTTTCAACCCGACCTCCGGAGTAGCACACGATCTGTGCCTCGTTGAACGGCTCAAGACGCGCATAGTAGGTGCTGTACTCGGTAAAGGGACGGGTGGCAACCTGCTGTATCGTGACCGCAATCGGATTATGGGTGACCTGCGGCTGGGATGTCTCCTTTTTCGCGCATCCGGCAATAAGGAGCGCTCCGGTAACCGAAAGCGCTAAAACATACTGTATCATATTATTCTCCGTAAACTGGTAATCCCATTGCAATGTGCAACTGGGCAATGGCAAGCATTTTCTGTATTTTTAAATTGTCGAGCTGTTGAACAGCCGATCTGTATTCCTTGTCTGCTTCAAGCAGGGTGGTTATGTCGGTCATTCCGTTTTCATAGTCGTTTTCCAGAAGCGAAAGAGCATTCTGGGCTGCTTCAGTTTGCAGATTCACTGCCACTGTGGATTCATCCAGGGCAGAAATCTGACTTCTTACCTCCTGAAGAGTTATCTCTAGATCTCTTTTTTGTTTGTCCAGCTCCAGTTTGGCAGATTCGGTTTGTTTGATCACCTGGCGCAATTGGGCACTGGTGCGTCGCCCATCGAAAAGGTTCCACGAAAGCTGTACTCCGATACTGTAACTGAAAAAATCAGGGTTGAAGTACTCCTTGGGGGTAGGGTTATTAAATGGGAGACCATTGGCAGGGTCAAACGAGGGATCCTGTAGCATTAAAATGGGAAGAGCTTTTGCGGTTTGCCCAGCAGTGTCTATACTCATGAACTGATTGCTGATCGATCCCACGAGATACAGAGATGGAAATTTTCCTGCCCGTATAATGGTTTGCTGATCTGAAAGCATGTCGATTTGTGCCTGCTTTAAGCCAATCTGCAAATTGCCCGAACTGTTTTCCCCTGAAGTTTGGGACATCTTTCCCTGTGTATCGATTTCCAGTCTCATCTCTGTTAAATTCTCAATTCCGGTTAGCACCGCCAGTCTTGCCATAGTTGCTTTTTTAGTGCTTCGGGCTGAAATAAGTTGAGCCTTATCCCCCTGGGCCAGAGCCTCTATTCTGAGATAATCTCCTCTGGAAACCCGTCCACCTTCATATTCAACCTTCGTTTTCTGGAGAAGTCGTTCAGATCGTTCACTGGATTTTTTTGCTATCTCTTCCGCATGCTGTGCCGAATAGGCCTGAGAAAACTGCTGCATCACTTCTATATAGAATAGATCCGTCTCCAAATGTCTCATATCTTCAAGATTACTTTTTCTTGTGCGGGCAATCCGCAATGCACTGGTTACCTTTCCAAAGGTAAAAAGAGGCTGCTGGAGGTTCAGTGACCAGTTGAAAGCATAGCCGTCAATCCTGCTCAAGACCTGAGTTAATGCATTGGATTGCATCCCCTGGCTCTCAAGTGATTGAGAAACATAGGATGCCCCGCTTGAGAAGGATAAAAAAGGCAGGGCTTCTGCTCTGTAATTGTCCACTTCCGCAAAGCCAGCTTCATACCGCTTCTGAATCAGGGCAAGTTCGTGTGATTTTCCCTGGCATTGAGCCAGTATCGTTTCAAGGGTATATGACGTTTGACACCATACAGCAGAGATCGCGCAAATTATCAGCAGTCCGGCAGAATATCTGTTCTGGAGTTTCATAAGCTCTCTTTTGAGGAAAATCCCGTATCTGGTCGTAACATGTTTTTCACTTTTGCGGTGAAGCAAAAACGCTGAAGCATACACCTTCCAGGTGAACTTCCATAGCGATTTGGAAATATAAATCACGTCGCCTTGGATTATAAACAGAAGGAGGAATTTTAAACGGTATGCTAACTTTGCGGAATAACTATTTTCGATATATGAACAATTCCGTATTAATAATAGAAGATGAGAAGCCCATTGCTGATACAATTTTGTATGCTTTGAAGAGTGACGGGTTTCAACCTGAATGGTGTTCAACGGGATCGGAGGGTCTCCAAAAGCTGGCTTCCCGGCAGTTTTCTCTCGTGGTGCTGGATATTGGCCTTCCGGACACCAGTGGCCTTGAGGTTTGTCGTCGAATCAGAGCCACATCCTCCATACCGATACTTTTCCTAAGTGCCCGTGCCGAGGAGATTGATCGGGTGGTGGGGCTTGAGATCGGGGGAGATGACTACCTCACCAAACCCTTCAGTCCCCGGGAGCTCTCGGCTCGCATACGTGCCATTCTCCGTCGCACCGAATCCGCTCCAGTGCAGGTTTCAAGAGAAGTGGAGGACGATGATGCAGATTGGTTCAGGGTTGACGAGGAAAAAAAGGCTGTATTTTATTTTAATGCGCCACTTGAACTTTCAAGGCAGGAGTTTAAAATCCTGACCACCCTGATAGCTCACCCGGGGCGGGTGTATTCCCGGGAGGAGTTGATGAATGCCGCGTGGGATGAGCCCGGATTCAGCAGTGATCGCACTGTAGACAGTCATATAAAATCGATCAGGGCCAAGCTGCGCTCTGTGAACAGTAATATTGATGACCCCGTTGAAACTCATCGCGGGTTCGGTTATTCTCTTAAGTCTCCCAAAAGCAGTTTCGCCTGAGCCTATATGAAAATACGCACCCGGCTCATCCTCGGATTTCTGCTGATAACCGGTGTCAGTTTCTATTATCTTACCGACTGGATTATAAAAGAGCTTCGTCCCCACTATCTTAAGGCTCTGGAAGAATCGCTGGTCGATACAGCCACTCTTCTTGCAGCTTGGCTTTCCGATGGATGTTCTGATACGTTGAACATCTCAGAAATGGAAACTGTCTATAGAAAAGCTCAAAACAGAAATTTCGAAGCAAAGATTTATGATGTAGTTAAAGACAGAATGGATATTCGTATTTACATTACGGATGCTCACGGCCAGGTGGTTTTTGATTCTGACAATAGTAAAGATGTGGGGAAAAATTATTCCCGGTGGATTAATATTTCCCGCACATTGAAGGGGAATTATGGCGCGCGCGCTACCCGTTCTGTAAAAAGTGACCCCAATTCCTCAGTGCTCCATATATCCTCTCCCATTCTCAGAGACAAAGAGCTGGTCGGCATTCTGACTGTTGCGAAGCCTACCACCAATGTGGCTCATTTTATCTATCTGGCTCAAAAGCGGCTCAGGACAACCGTAATTATAGTGATAATAGGGGTAATCCTGTTTGCCACTCTACTTTCCCTCTGGGTCACAGAACCCATTCAGCGGCTTACTGCGTATATCGGAAATGTCAAGATGGGGAAACACTCAACTCGTCCTAAACTGCATGCTCTGGGTGTCCTTGGCCGCAGTGAAATGGATGTTCTTGGAGAGGCTCTCTTTGAGATGCAGGAGCGGCTTGAACGCAGGAAGTATGCTGAACAGTATGTACAGAATCTCACTCATGAGCTAAAAAGCCCGCTATCTGCAATCAGGGGGGCTGTTGAAATTATAGATGAGAAGATGCCGGTGGAGGATAGAAATGTTTTCCTCGGTAATATCAGAACGGAATCCGAACGCATACAGCTCATAGTTGATAAGATGCTTGAACTGGCCAGAATAGAGAGCAGAACTGAACTGCAGTCGGTTGAACAGATTTCATTAGGTGCACTGGTTAATGAACTTCAGGAGCAATACAAGCCTCTTCTTTCCTCCAAAAAGATCGGTTTAGTTTCCGGGGTCTCGCCAGACCATGTCTTTTCAGGTGAGAAATTTCTCATATATCAGTGCCTTTCCAATCTGGTTAAGAACGCGATTGAGTTTTCTCCAGAAGGCAGCACAATAACCATCAGTTCGCAGGTGGTTAAAAAGGAGATCAGAATTGTCGTTGTTGATGAAGGCTCCGGGATTCCTGAATATGCTCTGGAGAGAATTTTTGAGCGGTTCTATTCGTTGAATCGCCCCGGCACAGAACGGCGCAGTACCGGGCTGGGGTTAAGCTTCGTTAAAGAGTCGGTGGAACTTCACGGCGGATCTGTGTCCATTTCTAATAACCTCTCCCGCGGTGCAACTGCAGTAATCTCATTGCCGTTGTAACTGCACGCATTTCACCTCTTTTCCACACACCTTTCATAATCTTTCCATCCTGAACTGGTAGTTTTCTTATGCAAGCACTTGCAGAAGACAAACCAATACACTTTCAAGGAGGAGGAGATGGAAACAATGTCATTAGTGGAAAAAGCTTCGGACAGAATCAGAAGTTCAGTGCTGGTCAAGGCCATAGGTATCGGGATTATCGTACTACTGCTGCTTATACCGGGGGCCATGGTGGAGTCTCTTGTCAGGGAGAGAAAATTTACTTATACAAGCGCTGTTGATGAAATCTGCAGCAAATGGGGCAGTTCACAGACTATTACCGGGCCAGTTGTCACTATCCCATTCTACTTCAGAACAACCGATTCTAACGGGAAGCCGGCGGTAATGAAGAAATACGCCCACTTCCTGCCATCGGAACTGAACATTAATGGAAAAGTAGATCCGGAAATCAGAAATCGCAGTATCTACAAGGCTATACTTTATAAAGGGAATCTGGACATCAGTGGATCATTCGGCAAGCTTAATTATGAGAGGCTTAAAATCGATCCGCAGGATATGCTGTTTGAGGAAGCCTTTTTAAGTGTTGGAATCAGCGATTTACGAGGTATAAGCAGGCAGGTTACTGTCAATTGGGATGGAGATGAAGAGATTGCGGAGCCCGGAATTCCCGTTTACGATGTAATAAGCTCCGGAGTTAACATCCCCCTGGATCTGTCTTCCCACAGAACTGGAAATGTTCCACATACTTTTAAGTTGAATCTGGCTCTTAACGGGAGTCGATCGCTAAGCTTTTTACCCATGGGCAAAGAGACAAATGTACAGATTTCCTCTCCCTGGGCAAGTCCCAGTTTTGACGGGGCATTTTTACCTACAGAGCGAAACATAACGCAGAATGGGTTCGAAGCCAAATGGAGTGTTCTTGAACTGAATCGCACCTATCCTCAGGAATGGATCGAGAGAGCATATACTGAGAACAGCGCATTCGGGTTCAGTATGATAATTCCCGTTGACTATTATCAGACAATTACCCGTTCAGTGAAGTACGCTCTGCTCTTCATAGTGCTCACGTTTGCGGCATTCTTCACGATAGAGATCCTGAAAAGCTACAGGGTGCACCCCATACAGTACGTTCTAATCGGTTTTGCACTGACTCTGTTCTATGCACTTCTTCTCTCCTTTTCTGAACGGATCGGATTCGGCCCCGCCTACCTGATAGCATCAGCCGGAATTGTAGTGATGGTTACTCTTTATTCAATGACAATTACAAAAAGCAACCTGATGGCCTGCTTGATCGGTGCAGTGTTGAGTGGGCTTTACGGCTTTTTGTATTTACTTCTGCAGCTTGAAGACTATGCACTGCTGATGGGAAGTATAGGCCTGTTCGTCATTCTCGGAACATTCATGTTCCTGACCCGGAATATCGACTGGTACGGCGGGAAAAAGAAAAAAGTAGTAGAGGAATTTTGAGTAATATGAGGTCTGGAATCGTTTGTGATTCCAGACTTCACTCCAGCATTTGTTTGAAATCTTCTTCGCTTATGATTTTAACTCCCAGTGCCATTGCTTTGTCAAGCTTTGATCCAGCTTCGGTTCCAGCCAGAACGAAACTGGTTCTGGCACTTACACTTGAAGAAACCTTGCCGCCCTCACCGAGAATGATTTCAGAGGCCTGTTCACGGGTATAATGCGCTAGGGTGCCGGTGAGAACAAATGTCATACCGGAAAACTTTCCTCCCTTGGAAACCTGCATTCCTTTTAGATTTACGCCTCGTTCACCGAGGCGGGAGATCATGGTGCGGTTTTCTTCCCTATCAAAAAAGAGACGCACGCTTTGAGCCATGGTGGGACCGAATCCCTCTATGTTTCTTATCTGCTCTTCGCTCATTGCGTAAAGATCGGTAATGTCATTGACAGCTTGAGCCAGATCCCGGGCTGCTTTGGAACCGACCATTCTGATTCCAAGCCCGTGGATAAGCTTGTCAAGAGAGTTGCTCTTGCTTTTTTCGATGGCCTTTACAATGTTATTCGCCGATTTTTGAGCCATTCGTTCCAGTTGCACCAGCTTCTCTTTGGTGATCTCGTAAATATCCGCCACGTTGGATATGATATTGTGCTCAAGCAGCTGCTTCAGGTGTGCCGGACCAAGACCACGAATATCCATCGCCGAGCGGGAAACGAAATGCTCCAGTGAGGCAAAAATCTGTGCGGGGCAGGATCGATTAAGGCACCTCAGGGCTACTTCGCCTTCCAGGCGGGCTAAAGTTGATCCGCATGACGGGCAGTGAGTAGGAGGTGCAAAAGGTGAGCTTTCTGAAGATCTCTTATCTAGCAATACCTTCATCACCTTGGGGATTATCTCTCCACCTTTTTCTATTTCAACATAGTCATTGACCCTTACTCCAAGCCGTTCAATTTCATCATAATTGTGAAGCGTTGCGTTTTTTATGGTAGTGCCTGCCAGAAAGACCGGTTTAAGTCTGGCAATGGGGGTGACAACACCGGTGCGCCCCACATTGGCTTCGATGTTTTCCACTTCCGTTATCGCCTGCTCCGGCTGATATTTGTAGGCAATAACCCATCTGGGCGATTTTGCCGTGGAACCAAGAACTCTCTGTTGGTCAAAAGAATTTACTTTTACGACCACGCCGTCAACCGGAAAGGAAAGCTTATGCCGCTCCATTTCCCAATTTTCGCAAAAAGCAATTATCTCCGATTCGGATTTCAAAATGTTTGAGTGCACCACGACCGGAAAACCTATACTTTTTAGAAATTCAAGGTTGGCGTGATGATTCTGGGCGTGGCTGTCCGAAAGCATAAAATGAGCCATGAAGCTGAGGTTCCGTCTTGCAACTTCGGAAGAATCCTGCAGTTTGAGAGTTCCGGCAGTGGTATTGCGCGGGTTTTGCATCGGTTTCTGGCCGCTTTCCACAATTGCGGTATTCAGAGCGGTGAAATTTTCAAAGGTCATGTATACCTCACCGCGGATTTCAAACGGCTCCCTGTAATCCACCAGAAGAGGAACTGATCGGATAGTACGTACATTGGGAGTCACATCATCACCAATGGTTCCATTGCCGCGGGTAACCGCTCTCACGAGACGACCGTTTTCGTATGTCAGCGAACAGGCTACTCCGTCCACCTTAAGTTCACCCACAAATTCCATTTTTTGGCCGGGCAGAGATTTCTGCATTCGCACTACCCAGTCCTTTACCTCACCCTCCGAATAGGTGTTGTCGATGCTCATCATGGGAATGCGGTGAGCAACTTTGGGGAAAACCTTTGTGAGATCACTTCCCACTCTATGGGTGGGGGAGTCGGGAGAATCAAACTCCGGGTGCTTGTTTTCGAGTTCCAGAAGCTCTCTGTAAAGATCGTCATATTCCTTGTCTGAGACTAACGATAAGCCCATTCCATAGTAGGATGCATCGTACTTGCGGATAATGTCTCTCAGTTCGTCAATTCTTCTCTGCGGATCAGACATGGCGAGTCCTTGTGTGGTCGAATTCTACTGAGTTGTTTAAAAAGTGAACTGAATGCTATTTCAAACTGATCTGGCGCTTTACAAGCGTTCCCTGTCCTTTGATTGTGATTCTGCTCGACATTCCGGTTGTAAACTTTCTTCCAAGCAGGTCAAATTGATAGTCCGGCAGAACCGATTTCCTCACTGGCCGTAAAGTGAAAGCGACAGGTGATTGTGCATCTTTATAGAAAAACTTTTCGAAATGGCTTTCCTGAGTTTGAGCATACACATTCAGGTACTCTTTACGGGTAAGCCTGCCTGCTTCATCGTAGTAATAGTCCACAGTATTTGACTCCGATTCATTTTCGGAAAATTCCCTTACCAGAATACTTGAAGCGTCTATTTCAATGTAGCCAAGGCAGGTGTCTACATGATATTTGGATACCTTTAACGATCCATAGGAGGTGTTCTCAAATTGATGAGTATATCTGGTCCATTCACCATCTTTCTGAATGGAATCCAGAAGAAAAAATTCACCTTTATCAACATGGCGTGAATAATGTGAGTATGATGTGTCAAAAGGTGAAGCCTGGTTGAATGTGGGGATGATTGTACGGTAGACCAGACCTGACGGTTCTGAAATGCTGGTATGACTGAAATAAACGTTACCTGCGGGATCGTATCCCACAAACGAAACAGGAATGCGGTTCTGGTCAAAGGTAATCACCTTTTTAAGTGAATGGTCAGGGCTGTAAATACAGCTGGTTACATCACCTGCACCTGCTCTGTTTACAATGTATTCAAGCAGCTGATCACTGCCATCATAAACCAGAACTGAGTCAGAGTTCAGATCCGGGCCGATGGCTATCGGATGAAACCCCAAAGCAAGCAGATTAAGGATCAGAATCCATAAAAATATTCCGTTCAGTCGCACTTTTGTCTCCTATTGGCAGGGGATCTCACCGAATTCTTCAAACACCATTGCAGCCGCCCCCATTACCCCCGCATCTTCTCCCATCTGTGCCGCAACAATGCTGCAGCGTTCGAAAATCGCGGGCCAGCTGTATTTGGCTGCATACTTACTGACTCCATCGATGATCACCTGTCCGGCCATCATAACGCCTCCCCCTAAAATTATCCTGTCGGGAGACAAGGCATTGAGAGCTATTCCCACGGCTCTGCCGAGCATGTCACAAACCGTTTCGTGCACCATTAATGCAACTGGGTCCTTTTTGGCCACATAGTCATACACCATTTTGGAAGTTACTGCTGAAGGGTGTTCACGAAAAGCTTTAACAAAGGGCGTTGCTTCTGTTCCCTCCCTGCTTGCGAACTCCTTTGCCAGGTGCACAATTCCGGTTGCAGATGCATACCTCTCAACACATCCCTTTTGGCCACAGTTACATTGAATTCCGTTGGTTTCAACTACAATGTGACCAAGCTCGCCTGCCATGCCGTGCGTGCCTTTGTAAAGCTTGCCATTGATCGCTATTCCGCCGCCGATTCCGGTCCCCAGTGCAAAACAGACGATGTTGCTGACGCCCTTGCCTGCTCCGTATTTGAGTTCGGCCAGCGCGGCTACAGTGACATCATTGGCAGCTGTTGCCTTGAGTCCAAAGCGTTCCATAATGGGGGCATAAATCTGAGTGCCCTTCCATCCGGGCAGATTTTCCGCTCCGCCCAGTACTGTCCCGTCCTTGTCGATAAAACCGGGAGATCCAAGTCCCACTCCCAAAATGTTGGCATCATCTGACTTGCTCTTCTGAACCAGAATGTCGATCAGGGCCAAAATGTTCTTAAGTACCTGCTGACCGCCTTTATCTGCTTCGGTAGGTATGCGGGTGACATGTCTTCCTTTACCATCAGCCCCTAAAATAATTCCCTTGAGGTTTGTACCGCCCAGATCGATCCCTATGGCCAGATTTTCCATTTTCACCTTTCCCTGTGAATTAATGAGAGTTGGATCATAAAATAATATAGGCAAGTTGCTCCGGAACGATCAATGCTAGCTTGTGTGCATAGCTCCTTGTGGTGTATTTTTATAAGATGTCTTATTTACGCTTTATTATCGATCCAGACCGCTCAGCTGCATTCAACATGGCTGCAGATCTCCATCTCATGCAGAAATGTGAACAGAATGAATTGATGGTGGTGCGATTCTACACTTGGAAAAGACCTTCCATCACACTTGGCTATATGCAGAAAGCTTACGAAGTGCTCGATCTTGAGCGTTTGAAGAAGCATGGCGGGGAATGGATCCGGCGACCTACCGGCGGAAGAGCCGTATTGCATGAGGAAGATATCACGTATAGTTGCATTTTTTCTAAAACGCTGCAATTTATGGGATCATCTATCGCTCAAACCTATAAAATTATCACCAGCTGCCTTATAAACGGCTTGAAAGGTGCAGGAATTAACTGTGATGCTCATGATTCTTATGATGAGCTCAAGGAGGTAAAGCGGGAAGTGAAGCTGCCCTGTTTTCTTGCTCCCAATCGGGACGAAGTGATGGTGAAAGGGCGAAAGCTGGTGGGGTCTGCCCAGAAAAGAACTCAGGGTGCGGTACTTCAGCACGGGTCAATTCCCATCTCTGCCGCTTATCAGAAGCTTCCTTCATTTCTGAATATCTCCGAATCTGAAAAAGATCGCCAGGTGGAACTGCTCAGACGTAAAAGCATCTGTATTGATGAAATTCTGTCTGATGGTGATTTTCAGTTCCTCTCAAGTGCACTGATGGGGGGATTTATGACTCTTCCGATCGAGAGCAAAATTGAGTTCTGGACCGCAGAAGAGGAACAAGAGATACAGGCGTTTGCAGAATCGGCGGATTTCAAAAATGTGTGGATGTCATCCTGTTCTGTTGATCAGCCGGTTAATTAGAAAACCTTAACTGCATAAATCAGGGATAATCATGAAACGCATATTACTGACAGGCGGCGGGACAGCCGGACATGTAACTCCTAACCTTGCTCTTTTACCGGGACTGAAGGAACTGGGGCTTGAAATCCATTATGCAGGAACTAAAAACGGCATCGAAAAGGGGCTTATCAGTCGTGAAGGGTTACCTTACCATACCATATCCGCAGGTAAACTGAGACGCTATTTCGACCTGAAAAACGTCACCGATATCTTTCGAATTGGACTGGGTTTTTTACAGTCAATTCTGCTGATGGCCAAGCTTAGGCCTGCTGTTGTGTTCAGCAAAGGCGGCTTTGTTTCCTGTCCGGTAGTGTGGGCTGCCTGGCTGTTCAGAATACCGGTTGTCATTCACGAATCGGATATCACTCCGGGGTTGGCCAATAAGCTTGCTTCCCCCTTTGCACGAAAAATCTGTTTCAGCTTTCCCGAGACTGCAGTCCATTTGCCTGTGGGTAAACGTGAGAACACCGGTTTGCCAGTAAGGAGCTCACTTTTCAACGGATCGGCAAGCGAGGGGAAGAATATCTGCGGATTCGAAGATGATAAGCCGGTAATTCTGGTGATTGGTGGCAGTCAAGGCTCTCAGGCGATAAATCTGGCAGTGCGAGGGGCTCTTGACAACCTGCTGGAGGATTTCAACGTGTGCCATTTGTGCGGTAAGGGTGGAAAAGCTCCGGGAAGCCGGAGTGGGTATTGTCAATTCGAATACGTAAACGAGGAGCTCCCGCACCTGCTTGCTCTTGCGGAACTGGCGATTTCACGCTCCGGTGCAACAACTCTCTTTGAGTTTCTGGCATTGAAAAAACCGAATCTGCTTATTCCATTGGGAACAGCGGCAAGCAGGGGAGATCAGATTCTCAATGCACGGTCCTTCGAAAAGCTTGGCTACAGCCGAATACTTCTGCAGGAAGACATGAACAAGGATTCTCTTGTTGAGAACGTGAAGACTGTTTTCCAGAATCGTCAGACCTTCATTGAGAGCATGGCAAAAGCAGATGCGGGCCAGGGGACCCGCAGAGTTTTGGATGTTATCAGACAATGCATGGGGTAGGTGTGTCCAGCCCCTTTGAACTCCAGTCCATTCTTAAAACAGCATAAGGTTTTAAGCTTATGCTGAAAACCGGTGTCTTCTCTGTTGTAAAACAATCTTTACAGAAATAAGACTCGGGGGAAAAAACAGCTTCGGAAAAGCTGTCCTCGTCCAGAAGGGAATAACTTACTTCTGCATTGGGCAGACTCTGGATTTTTACTTTCTGTTCACTCTCGGTACAGTTTGCTGCAAGGAAACGGTGCTGGTTGTCTTTTGAAAGCAGTATGCCGGGAATATCCTGATCTGTACCTTGTACAAACCTGCACTCTCCGCCATTAAAATCATTTATGAAACTCAGGACATGGTAAGCCGGAGATGTGGTCTCATCTCCAAGTCCAATGACCCCTGATTTTCCGAAGGCGGAAAAATAGGTCAGGCTGCTCACATTTTCCTTAATGCTGGATGTAAAGTGTTTCAGTGTCCAGGCTCCTCCGAAAAGTCCCCAGAGTCGCATATCTGCACCACCATCCTTTTCAGGAAGATCTGCTCTGGTACGCGGGCGGAGTGTAATCGGGGAAACAGCTATGGGAAGATTGCCGGAAAAACGGGTGATGTCATGCAGTACCTCCATTATACCCTGTGCATTGTCCATAACCGCCGCATTGTCAAAGGTGTGCACCTGCGGATTGGCTGAAAAGCTTAGCAAGTCCAGTGCGCCGATCGGAGGATGTGAACGGTTCAGTTCGACATAGTAGCTATCGGTGCCGCCTCCGATCAATGCGTCATGTGAGTAGGTCTTGAGGGCTTCCTTGACTTCGGTGACAAGTGCGGCCGGAGTGACTCTGCTTTTGTTGCTGAAAACCAGATACCACTTTACAGGCAGTTGAACGGATTGAAGTGCAGAAAGCAAACTTGCAGTCTGCGATTCATAATCATCTCCAAAATGCAGTGCTATTTCAGCAGGTAAATCAAGATGGGCACATGCAGCTGCAGCCCTTCTTATTTGTCTAGGCATATCTGGCGCTTCTACATCAATATCCATTCTGACATGAGAAAGGTTGAGCATCTTCAAATACCGCATCGAACTCACTTCCCAGTTTTCGTTCTGATCGAGGCAGCAGCCCAGGCGGGGGAGAGGTCGTGGTGAACCTAAGGCATCGAGGTCGAGCTCCGGGTTGATTTGGGGTGAAGCGGGTATGGATTCCAAACTGTCAACATCCATTGTAATTGTCTGCTGTATGCTTGTTCCTGCTTCAATGAAATGAAGTCCGGGTTGTTCTATGGGGGGGCAATATGTTTTAAATGACGCATCTGTCCAGTTTCGCTGGTCTTCCATTTCGAAGACGCTTCCCTGGGTTTTAACCGAGAAAGTGACTCCCGGAAGAGGGTGTGTTATCAAAGCCTGGATATTGAGAAACGGTTGATGAGGCTTGATGTCGGTCGGGAACGTACTGCTGGTTTTGTTTCCGTCATCATGTATGACTGTGAGTGGTTCCCCTTTACTTTCAAGCGGGTGAAGAATGCAAAACCCGATTCTCCAGGTCTGAAAGGTGGTGAGGGCTTTTCCATCCATGGTAAAGGAGACTTTGCCGTTTGTATCTCCCTTGATGGCTCCTTTCCAGCTGAAATCGACATCATTTCTTCGATGTCTGCACTGAAAGGATATCTCAAACGAGGCCTCGTTTTTATGTATGACAAAGTCGCTTATGTCAAATTCTATGGTATTCCAGAACTGATCCCTCACTGCGACATAGATCCGCTTAAGCACAACTTTGTTTGCTATGCTAAGGTCTCTTATATACCCGTTATCGTAAATAAGGGAAAGCGGTCCGGCTTTCAATTCGTGACTTGTTGAATGCTCTATTCTGGAACCAAAGTATACTTCGCTCTTCTCCATAGTATCCTCTCTCTGGGCAAAATTACAGGAAGGCTCACAAAAAAGCCATCATCAATCAATAATATAAAAAGGGATAAGAGAAGGTGGAGAGCAGTAACATAAATACTGTAGTTACCTCTTCAGGATCTGATAACTCTCCAGTTGTGGTGGTCACATTTTGTGCCCAATGCTTCGCAGATCAGGCTGATCAGGCTTGAAAAGAAATCAGACGATCCCTTTTTCAGAATCGGATAGGGAGGCTTTTGGGCCAAAGCCATCCGCGGGTTGCTGCTCATTATAATGCCGGTGCATTCCGGCAGCAAAATACCGATGCTGTTTAGCAGCTCAATCCCGTCCATCTCCGGCATCTGAAAATCGGAAATAACCACCGCTGGGCGTAGTCCGTCGCGAATGTGCTTCAGACATATTTCTGGATTGTTAAATGTTATGCTGTTTTTGAAACCGGTGAGTTCAAGGTTGTATTGAACGAGTTCAGCCATCAGAGGAACGTCATCTGTGATAACAATCAGATCATTGGAAGCCGAGTTGTGAGACATACTACCACCCTAATGAAATTCTGACACTTTTTACAATTATACAACCTGTTTATTGAATTGTCCAGCCCCCCCCAGCGTTTGGATCTGCTTTGGTGAGGTCGAATTTTTGCTGGAATATTAAATATGGAATCGATTGAGATTATCGGCATACCATTGGACTTGGGTCAGACCCGTAGAGGGGTGGATATGGGGCCCAGCGCAATCCGCTATGCCGGATTGGCTTCGAAACTCCGGGCTTTGGGCTATGATGTGGAAGATTCTGGTAATATTGCCGTTCCGGTGAGGGAGCACCTGCCCCCGACCTCGGCAAGCGGATATGCCCCATACATAGAAAAAGTATGTAACAGAATCTACGAGGCAGGCACATCGGCTCTAAGCCACGGCCACCTGCCTCTTTTTTTAGGAGGAGACCACTCCTTATCCATAGGGACGGTGGGGGCGGTAACATACGAAAAGCCTGCAGGTGTAATCTGGGTAGACGGACATGGCGATTTTAATCTTCCCCAGACATCCCCAAACGGTAATATTCATGGTATGCCCCTGTCGGTGCTTCTTGGCTATGGAATTCCTGAGCTGGTGAATGCCGGGCGCCCGGGTGCAAAGTTAGATGCAGAAGATGTGGTGTTGTTAGGTGTTAGAGATCTCGACTACGATGAGCGAACTATGCTTAAAAACAGCGGCATTCGCATCTATACCATGCGGGAAATCGACGAGCGCGGTATTGGGGTGGTCGTGAAGGAGGCACTCACCTACCTTTCTCACCTGGGTAGAATTCATGTCAGCCTCGATATGGACGCTGTCGATCCTCAGGTAGCACCCGGCGTAGGCACCCCTGCCCAGGGTGGGCTTACCTACCGTGAGGCACACCTGGCCATGGAACTCATCGCCGATTCTTCACTCCTTTGTTCAATGGATATCGTGGAAATCAACCCAATTCTCGATTATCGAAACTCTACTGCCAGCATGGCTGTGGAACTCGCCTGCTCCCTTTTAGGAAAGCAGATACTGTAGGCTCCTTGTCTTTTATTATACCTATTCAGATATTATATTGCTGATGATGTTTCGTTCAGCAACTATGAGGTCACCCAAACTGTGCGTACATTAAGATCACTTCTGATTGTTTTCTTCATTTTGGCGCTTGTGCAGTGTGCAAGTCGTGTTCGTTATGCCGGCGCTCCGGAGATCCCTGCCGATAGAGCTCGCGCTGAGGCTTTTACTCCTGTTCCTTCCACTATCAATATCCCGATGGAAATTAAAACAAAGTATATCGAGAATATGATAAACGAGCAGCTGAGTGGTTTGATATGGCAATGTGACACTATGACACTGGGGAGTTTTAAAAATGTGGGTGTTCGCGTTTGGAAACAGGACAGTATAAGAATATCACTCGAGGCTGATGAGCTTCGGTATCATGTCCCTCTTAAAATATCTCTGCGGTTTTCCTTTACGATAGGAGCTCTGGGGCTCTCCCATACCGAATATCAGGATGTTGATGCGGGAATCGCACTCACTTTGCGGTCGAGAATTTTTCTGAAGAATGACTGGAAGCTTGTGACCATGACCAAGCCCGAGGGGTATACATGGACTACCGATCCGATAGTGAAGATCCATTTCATATCCATACCTGTAAAGCCGGTTGCTGATTTTATTTTGGCAAAGCAGTATTCTACTATCGGCGGCATTATCGATAAGAGCATTTCCGGAACCTTGAGCATCAAGAAAACCCTTACTCCTCTGTGGAATCAGCTTCAGGAGCCCATATCCTTTCCCATTCCCGATAACCCACGGCCTCTCTGGCTCAAGCTCACTCCCACCGATGTTTACATGACTCAGCTTGAAGGCTCTGAGGGCATTATCCGGAGCTCCATCGGCGTTAAAACCATTGCCGAAACATATATCGGAGAAAAGCCGGACACGGTGATCAAGGCGGGACTCCCCGATTTCGCTATTCCGGGTAAAGTGGATTCCACTTTTGTCGTGAATCTTTATTCTGAACTGTCATTTGAGCAGGCTACCCTTATAAGTCGTGAACAGTTAATGGGCAAGGAGTTCGGTTCAGGAAAGCAAAGGGTAATTGTTCAGGATGTGGAAGTGCAGGGTATTGATGGTTTTACGGTGGTAAAGCTCGATCTTACCGGTTCGTTCCGCGGTAGAGTGTTTGTGGTGGGCAGGATGGTCTATGATGAAAAGAAATCTGTTCTCTCAATAGAGGACCTTGACTACGACCTCACCACCAAAAGCGCATTGCAGTCTACAGCCGGCTGGCTTTTTCAGGGCGTAATTATGTCCAAAATAAAACCTCTTCTGAGTTTCCCTCTAAAGGAAAAACTGCTTGAGGCACATTTGGTTGCCCAGCAGATGCTCAGCAACAAGGAAATCTACAAAGGTGTTTTCCTTAACGGACGGATTGATTCACTCTCCATTGGTGGAATTCAGCTTACCGAAAACTGCTTTCGCACTGTTATTCTGGCTAAGGGAAATCTGACAGTCAGAGTTCAGGACTGATTCACTAACTGCTGGCTTGTTGCCGATGCCGCCCCCAATAAATAGACTCTGACAATAATGCTGAAGTGCGGAAAAGAAGGGGTGAGAGGCTCACCCCTTGCACTGTCATCTGTTGGCGACTACATTAAACTCTTGTTTTGCATTATGTCCCGTAAGGCGAACCAGATAGGTGCCCTTTGCTGAGGAAAAACCATAGATTGCCACTTCCGCATTACCGACTGATTTTTCCAGCACCTTTTTCCCACTGATATTAAACACTTCAATCTTGGAAAAGCCACTGTTATTATTTTGCATAATCAAATTTCCGTTTATAATCCTGCACTGAACGGTGGTGGAACCTGTGTTCTTTCTGCTGAATTTGACTGGTGACGAGACGGTTTTGGGATCGAGTCTCTGGACAATATTGGCGATGGCAGCCACATAGGGTCCATTGTAATCACATCCGCTTTCTGTTTCCATGAAGGAATTGCCACCTTCAATAATGTTATCAAAGTGCCCCTCGCTGACCGGACCACCCAGCAGTGCTCCTGAAGCAAAGAGGAATGGTGCAACATTTTTGACTTCTGTGGGAGGATTGTCATTTCTTCCCATGGCATTGCGGTGGTGGACTCTGTGAGTCATATCTCCTTTGAATCCATGAATAAAGGGGTGATTGAATTCATTATTCCCCATCATGTAGTCAACAATCTTCTGGTTGTAAGTGTTTGCTGGACCTCTATCCCCGGTAATCACACCGTCATCGATGAGCTTGACATAGAGTGCTGCGGAAAATGCGCTTCCGGAGGCAAGTTTATTGGTCCCCCATTTACTTGTAAACCAGTTCCAGGGGATCCCGTAACTTGTGGCGCTGGCGATTCCCTTCTCCACGTTTTTTCTGATGAAGTCCCGGATCAAACCGCCGCTGCCGTTATTTCCATTGGGATCAGCTTTCACCAGATAATAATACAGGATATCGGCCACAGTGTCCCAGGCCAGGGGCGCATTGTTTTCCCATATGCCCTTCAGGTAATTGAATGCTTCTGTCTTGTAAGACTCTTCTCCGGTGAGTCTGTAAAGGAGAATCGCCGCTAGTCCTAGCTCATCGGAAACTTCAGAATTAGGGCTTGGGTAGTAGGTGGGGATATTTATGTTTTCAGGATGGGCTTTGGCATAAGTGTATAACTTGAGGGCGGTTTGGCGACACAGGTCCTTGTATGACTGATCAGGGTAGTGCATTGCCATTAAGGCAAGAGCAGAAGCATAGTTGGCAGCTTGAGCACCACCGGCACTGCTGGATGCTGTGCTGGGCCGCGGGTCACCACCCTTTTCAACCGAAGAATCTGATTGGGCAGAAGAGGTAACCCAGCGCTGATGATCAAAGTCGCCGTTTCCTACATAGTATACAAATGTATTGTCATCGGGTAATGATTTGATGAAAAAATCTGTGGCGATTTTCGCCTCATCAAGGACATCTGCTATTCCGTTGGGCGGACCGTAGGTTTCACTGTGGTCATCTTCGAAAGCATTGGGCCAAACATCATAAGCACTGAGCAGGCACACTGCCGCATATCCCATGGTGGTGGCCACTTTGATGTGATCCCCGCAATCGTGCCATCCTCCGCTGACATCATTGCCGTTATACTTGTCCTGAGTATGGCAGTACTTTTTCTGCAACTCCGGATTTTCATGCAACATCCAGTTGTGTGTGTCACCGCATCGCTGCCCTCCGAAGAATTTAACAGTCATTCGGATAGCCTGATTGTAATCATCAGTGGCGAAATCAGCACTGGTATTCATGGAGAATAGGAGAAAGGCAGAAAGCGAGGTGAATATCCTTTTCATTGTTAGTTTCCCATCTTTGGAAAAAAATAACGCTGGTTTTCAGAATAAGAGTTATTCAACAAAATAAATACAAAAGTATTGATTTCCAAAAAAGATCTGTAACTGCAAATTATGCAGGTACTTAGCATCCCAATCGATTATTTTATCAAAAACGAGGATCAAATACTGTTTATGGGAATTTTCGGTGCCTTTTACAGATTTGGGATGAAGTTCAAGAAATCATCCCAGCATCTTGTGTACGGCAGGGATGTGATTCATAACTGGTGTGAAGAAGTCATCCACTGTGCCGCACAGGAGAAGAGTTTTAACATTTTGGATGTGGGCTGCGGGAAGGCAGAGGAACTAACTACCTTGAAAGCCACCTACGGGCAAAGAGTTAATCTTTTTGCCATTGAAAATCATGAACCATACCGCCTTGAGTGTATCAGTAAAGGGATTACCCCATCCGATATAAATATTGAACGAGATCCATTTCCGTTCAAAGATGATTTTTTCGATATCATAATTATCAATCAGGTAATTGAGCACTGCAAGGAGCTGTTTTTCATCTTTTCTGAAATCTCCAGAATTTTGAAAAAGGGCGGGACTCTTATAGTCGGGGTTCCCAACTTGGCCGCCTGGCATGATCGTTTTGCACTTCTGCTGGGGGAACAGCCAACCAGTATTAAGGTGCTTGGTCCACATATAAGAGGATTCACCAAGCCCGGCTTCAGTTCGTTTATTCAGGCAGACTCGTTTTTTGAACTGAAGGAAACGAAAGGGAGCGGATTTTATCCTTTTGTTCCCTGGATGGCCAAACCTCTGGCTCGCTGGTTTCCATCACTTGCATCCGGGATCTTTTTTAAAGTCGAGCGCACTCGAAAAAAAGGCACTTTCATGGAAGTGCTTAAAAGCCGGTATTTTGAAACCAATTTCTTCACCGGAACCTAAGCGGTCTCATTGATCTCCTATCCAGTTCCTTCCCGCTTACAAATCTCCGACTAGAATTGCCTTTAAATCTGTATACGGGATTATTCGCAAATAAAGAGTTTCTCTATGGTCTTAAAGCTTGACGTTTTTCCTTATATTGCATTATAATAATGTAATACAATCTGCTACTTCACAGGTGCATTTTTGCCTCTACCCCGGGGGGAGTTGCTCCGTAATGAAATCAATAACTGTCCCACTTTTCAGGCTAATCCCGGTTTTTGCGATCGGGTTACTATTCACTGCAGAAGCAGCCATTAACATCTCCACACTCTCTGATCTTGAAAAAATCGGTAGTGATCCCAATTATCCCCTAAATGGCGATTACCTGCTTACAGCAGACATTGATGCCTCTGAAACTCATACCCGACCTGAGGGTTTTACTCCGATAGGAAATTACACAACTCCTTTTACAGGTATTTTTGATGGAAATGGAAACATTGTGAGGGGTTTGTATATCAACCGTCCTGATCAGAATAATATTGGACTTTTTGGAGTAGTTTCCAACGGTGGAACCATTAGGAATATTGGTGTCCAGTCTGATACTATAGTCGGGAAGGATTACGTGGGTGGAGTCGTGGGGTGGGTAGGAAACCAGGGTTCTCTGAGCAACTGTTTTTCGAATTGTCATCTAAAAGGCAGGTATTATGTAGGAGGTCTTTTCGGGGGCAGTGCAGGGGGCACTGTTGAGAATTGCTATTCCTTTGGTGCACTGAATGCAGCAAGCACTGCCGGGGGGCTTGTCGGGAAAAATCAGAGCGTTTTTCAAAACTGTTTTGCTGTGGTGCGGGTGACTGCTTCTAGTTTAGCCGGAGGTTTATGTGGTCAGGATTTGGGAGGTCAGATGAATTCCTGCTATTGGGATGCCTCTGTATCCAATCAGGCTGGCTCCGCGGGCGGTCAGGGACGCAGCACTGAAGAGCTGTTCATGCAGAGTACTTATTCCGGGTGGAACTTCGAGAGTATCTGGGGCATTCAGGATAATACGTTCTACCCTTTTCTTAAAGAGTTCTCTTCCTATTCTCTTTCCTACTCAGCCTCCTTTGATGGTACTGTGACCGGACACCGCCTGCAGGTTGTAAATAAGGGTGCATCATTTCCGGTAGTTGCGGTGGCTGACACTCACTATCATTTTGTAAAATGGAGTGATGACGTTTCAGCTTCCTCCCGAAGTGATCACCATACCTCATCCAGTATATCCGTCACTGCTCTCTTTGCTATTGATCAGTTTACGCTTCACTATGGTGCAGAAAACGGGGGGAGAATCGTAGGGGATACTGTTCAAGTTGTACAGTACGGAGCAAGTGGTAGTACCGTAAGAGCTGTAGCTGATACCGGCTTCTTTTTTGTTAAATGGAGCGATGGTGTGGTGGCCGAAGAACGCAGGGATTCTAATGTCGTGGAGGGCAGACATGCCTCTGTGGTATGGGGCAGGTACATTGATACTATTACTGATTTACAGAAAATAGGCAGCGATTCCTCATATCCTCTGGATGGTTTTTACAGATTGGAAAAATCGATCGACGCCAGTCAGACTCGGAATTGGGACAACGGACAGGGGTTCAAACCAATCGGTAGCGGTATTCTGCGGTTTGCTGGTGATTTTGACGGCATGGGTAACTCAATTACTGGTCTGCACATAAATAGACCTGATTCCAATTATGTTGGTCTGTTCTGTATTGTAGATAATAAGGGATCTGTTCGAAATTTGAAAGTCAGTGTCGATTCAGTTAACGGCAAAATGTTCGTGGGTGCCCTGGCAGGATGCAATTATGGATTGTTATCTGGTTGCCAGATAAGCGGAACCCTGAAAGGTCAGATGGTGACTGGCGGGCTTGTCGGAAGCAGTGATGGAGTAATTGAGAATTCCAGTGCAAGAGTCAGAGTCGAGGGGGGAAACACTACCGGTGGTCTGGCAGGATCATCTTCAGGGGTGATTCAATCGAGCTTCAGTTTTTCAGATGTGAGTGGGATGGATTATGTGGGGACACTGTGCGGATCTGCCGGAGATTCCATAATCCAATGCTATTCTTCCGGTACGGTTTCGGGAAACGCCTTTGTGGGGGGGCTGGTGGGAACTGTCAACAATGGATTTTTCTCAAACTGTTATTCAGTTTCAAATGTAAATGCTTCTTTTTCTGCGGGTGGCTTCGTCGGGTCAGCCCAGCAGAGCACATTCAAAAATCTTTACTGCAGAGGGACGGTCCTCGCCTATTCGGCAGTGGGTGGTCTGGTTGGTGCCAGTAATACCTCAACGTTTGAAAGCTGCTTCTGGGATCTGCAGGGTACTGGTCAACAGGCTTCCCAGGGTGGGATCGGGAAAACACCCGTTGAACTGAAAATGCAATCGACATTTGTCAACTGGAACTTTGCAGATGCCTGGGGAATTTCGGAAAATAACTATTTTCCCTACCTCAAATATTTTCCGGTTTGTACCCTCAGCTATTCTTGCGGAGCGTTTGGAAGTGTCCTCGGGGAGGTAAAACAGATTGTGAATTACGGAGTAGCGGATGTTGTAGTGGCTGTTCCGGATCCCAATTTCCATTTTGTTAAATGGAGTGACGGGGTAACCGACTCTTTGCGTCAGGACTTGACTGTTTCAGGTGATGTCACTGTTACGGCACAATTTGCGGCCGAAGTGTTTTCGCTTCACTATTCTACCGATGATTGTGGTTCCATTGAGGGTGACACTCTGCAGAGAGTCGCATTCGGTGAAAATGGGCAGACTGTCATTGCCAAAGCATCGGAAGGATTCTTCTTTGTTTCCTGGAGCGACGGGGTGCGTTCAGCCGAGCGTAAAGATTCCAGTGTGACTTCTGATTTATCTCTATCTATAATCTGGGGGAGACAGATCAGCTCAATGGAACAGTTAGCTTTAATTGGAACAGACTCGCTGTATCCACTTGACAGTTACTATGAACTTTCCAATGATATCGATGCTTCCGGCTTCAGGGATGCTATTGATGAGCTGGGGAGTGGCTGGAGACCAATCGGTAGTCCCGCATCTCCTTTTGAGGGAACTTTTTACGGTAATGGATTCCATGTTAGTGGATTGTATATAAACCGGCCAACTGAGGATTATTGTGGACTGTTTGGGGTTGTCAATGAAAATGCGAATGTGATCGGTGTAATGATAGAGGCTGATTCCATAATAGGTAGAGACTACGTTGGCGCCTTGGCGGGTTATGTATCAGGTCACATCGACAGTTGTGGATTTCTTGACGGGGTAATTTCTGGTCAGAATAGAGTTGGAGGGTTGATTGGTATTGCATCCGGGGCTCGAATCTTCGGCTGCTTTTCAAAGGGCACCCTGTCTGCTCAAAGTAGGGCAGGCGGCTTGGTGGGAGAATTAGCTGGCAGCAATCTCTCGAACAGTCATTCATCTTCGTTGGTTTCTGCCAGTTCGTTTGCCGGTGGGGTAGTCGGTTCTAGTGAGGGAGACTCAATTTCATTTTGCTATGCTTCAGGAGAGGTCGAGGGCAGTTTCATAACCGGTGGCCTTGCAGGTAATCTTGGCGGTAGTTTTGTGGCAAATTGCTATTCCGTAGCGGATGTAAATGGAAAAGATTACGTGGGCGGGTTTATTGGAAATCATGCCGGAGTGGTGCAAAAATCTTACTCTGCAGGTCGTGTTGCCGGGATTGGTCATATCGGCGGTTTTGTCGGATACTCCTGGGAAACGGCTTTGACCTCAGCCTGTTTCTGGGATTCGCTTTCCTCGCAACAGCAGATTTCCGCTGCCGGTCAGGCTCTCAGTTCAGGACAGATGAAAAATCAGGTTGCTTTTTCTTCCGAAGGTTGGGATTTTGATCTTGATTGGGGCATCAACGAGGGAAACTATTACCCCTACTTGCGGAAATTCCCCTCATTTACATGTACCTATCTGAGTAATGGAAATGGATCGCTAATGGGATCCTGTGTGCAGACTGTAAATCCGTGCGGAAGCAAGCCGATTTTGGCAATGCCCGATAGTGGTTATCATCTTGAAGCCTGGTCTGATGGTTTGGTGGAGACACATAGATGTGACAGAGAGATCTCTTCTGATCTGACCGTTACTGCTGAATTCAAAATAAATGTCTATACGCTGTCCTATCATTCGGGAGAAAACGGGTATCTTGAGGGGGATTCTCTTCAGCAGGTAAATCATTTCTCGAATGGATCAGAGGTGTGGGCAATTCCTCTTGATGGTTTTCAGTTCGTGGGCTGGAGCGATAATTCTCTTGAAAATCCCAGAAGAGATTTGCATGTTACGGGTGATTTGGAGGTAACAGCTTTGTTCGGAATCAGCACCCATGTAAATAATGACCGACCGATTATTGTATCAGTAGCGGGTGGTTTGGCTCGACCTTTGGAGATGCGATTGAGAGTGGCTCCAAATCCAGTCGAAAACAGTGGAAAAGCCACCTTTTTCATTGAGGGGGGACGAGTTGCTGATGGTACTGTCAGAATTTATGATGCAATGGGGAATCTTTGCCGGAACCTGAATGTGGATGGCATTGTTTCTGGAAAAAATTACAGAATAGCCACCTGGGATCTAGTGGATAATAATGGTCGCAGGGTTTCCAGTGGAACATACAAGGTGCTTGGAGAGTTGAGGGGGCTGGATGGAAGAAAGATACTGGTGAAAGGGTTGGTCGGAGTTAGAAGATAGACCAATGGTACGTTTGTAGAAAACAAAAAAGCCCGTACTTTCGTACAGGCCTATTTTTAAATGCCGCCTCGCAGAATCGAACTGCGGACACATGGATTTTCAGTCCATTGCTCTACCGACTGAGCTAAAGCGGCATCGAATTTTCAAGGTACAAAAATATAATATACTGTATACTTTTGATCAAGCACCTTTTATTCTTTTTATGAAAGGTTTATCGATCTCAAAGCATTCCAGATCATCAAAGTAGGATTTAAAATCGATTACTTCAAAGAAATCATCCAGGGAATCTTCCGGCTGTTTGCTCATTAAGCCAACATTTATCATGTTGTAAACAAGATGGCCTAAATCCTCTGTTTTTTCCACACCCCAATTCTCAAGAACATTTCTGGCAAGGGGGCCATACTGCTTGTGTGCAAAAGATAGCAGTCCCAGAGATAGTTCCTGACCCGTAACGTGACGTTTCTCACCCAGCTTTGATAGATAGAAATCCAGTCCATTGAGTACGAATTCATAGGCGCCCAATTTGTATCTGTCGTCCATTCCCGATTCCAGAATATCTTCACGGATCTTTTCCATGATCTGACTAGAGGCCACAACTGTTCTCCTTAAACTGCTTGGAAAAAAGAAGGCGGGGATTTCCCCGCCTTGTGCATTGAAAACCGATACTGTTTAGCTGTTACTGCAATTTGACAAACTTAGTGGGATTCTTTCCGGGCTGGAAAGTCATCTCTTCGATCTTTTCCACTGCGCCCTTCACGAATTTTACCTTGTGAGTCCCAACTGGAACCTGAAGCTCAGTATCATTGGTTTTGCCGATCAATCGCCCTCCAACGTAAACATCAGCATTGGGGGGCAGCGATGCAATGTAGATGCTGCCGCCTGCCACTGGAGCCGGCGCCGGAGCTGGAGCTGGTGCAGGCGGTGGGGGTGGAGGTGCAATTGGAGCAGGTGCTGGTGCAGGAGTTGCCACAGGAGCCGGGGCAGCCGGTGCAGGAGCTGGTGCAGCCGGTGCCGGAGCCGGAGCCGGAACTGGAGCTGGTGCAGGGGCGGCAGCTTGTGGCTTTAATGTAAAAGCCTCGTCAATTGAACCACCGGTGTATTCCATGGATTTACTCTCGCTCGAAAAGCCGGGCTTGGAAACCACAATCTTCATATCCCCATAAAAAGGAGTGGTCCACGTGTATGGCGTGATACCCATTTTGCTGCCGTCAATAATCACATCAGCTCCTGAAGGAGTAGACGTGATTACGATCTGATTTTTACCTGCAGGGGCTTTGGCAGGAACCGGTTCCGGTTCTTTGGCTGGAACTGGTTTGGGTTCTGACTTAACTACCTTGGGAGCAGGTTCCGACTTTTTGGGAGCTTCTGCTTTTTTGATAGGAGCCTTCTTTTCTTCCTTCACCGGTTCCGGCGCTTTGGGCGTTTCGATCTTGGTTTCCGGAATTTTTTCTTCCACCGCTGGTGCAGAAGTTGGAACTTCCGGAACTGTAGGTGCCGGTTTGGGTTCTGTTACACTGGCAACTGGAGCACTGCTGCTTGATGGCGCCTTTTTAAAGAAAAGGAAATAAGATCCAGCTCCCACAATGGCAAATACCAGAACTGCAACCAGTGCCAGAACCGGAAACCCTTTCTTCTTGCCTTCAAACTCATCTTCAAATCTGTCACTATCGAAGTCGTCCTTTTGCTTCTTTCCCTTTTTAGGCTGATCTTCGAAATCGTCAAAACTTGAGGGACGTTCCGGTGGCGGTACAGGCGGTACTGGGGCCTGGGCAAACCGTCTGGTCTCCGGAGTATAGGAATCCTCTTTGAAATCAGAGCCGGGAAATTCTGCCGGCCTCTGGGCAGCCGGTCTCCCCTGAGGTGCTGGTGGTTGGACCGGGGGAGGAAACGCCGGAGCTTTCGGAGGCAGCGGCGGAGGAGTCGGCGCTGCCGGTGTTTTATTCTGATTCCCCATCGGGAAAATATCAAATTGATTTTGGCTTGCCGGTTCAGGGCTTCTGACCGGTGGCGGCGGGGGAACTGGGCGAGCAGCTCTCTTGGGCGCTGCCGGTTCCGGACTGCCTCCAAAGACAGATCCGATTTCAGAACGCAGGCTTTCAAATTCAGACTGAGGCGGAAGTGGTTCATCAAGGGCATCAGCCACATTTTGCAAATCACCCACCTTGTAGCCGGGGGTCATGGCCATGATCTCTTCGGAGGTGCGAAGAAGGTCCGCTTCAGAATCGAAGACTCTCATGATGTTAGGGATGCCCGCTTTCTGCAGAATCCCTATAACTTCCGGTTGAGGGGTAAGCAGTGTTAGTCTTCCGCTTATCTCTAAGACCCGCTTGTTGAGTACCATCAGGACATTTATACTGTCGGAGTAAACATAGTCCAGCGGTGAAAGGTCAATGGAGAAATTACGTTTTCCCGCAGCGATCATCTGATTGATATAGTCTTTGAGAAAACCGGAATTGAAAATCTCGCCATCTTCCAGAACTGGCGTTACGACATCGAAAATTCCGAGGGTAGTAGTACGGAAGTTAATAGTAACCTCCTTGAGGAGTGACACTCTGGTTTATCGTTGAGAAATCCGTTTTCATTTACGCCAGACAGGATTCGAACCTGTGGCCTTCGGCTCCGGAGGCCGACGCTCTATCCAGCTGAGCTACTGGCGCTTAATATATGGAAATATATAAACGGGAAATGAAATCTTTCAAGAACAACATTACTGTTGTTTTCAAAAAGGATCAAAAGGCAACAAGAATATACATTGCACGGGGTCGGGTCATGAGAATTTCCTGCAAGCTGTTGATTTTTCTGGCTAAAATTGGTTAAATCTGCCAGGAACTGATCCTGGAGCACTGTTTTCACCCTGCATATTGGTGCACCTGGATAATTTAGAGAGCAGACATTCACGGCACACAACTCCTCCAAAATGGAAAAATGCGAAACCATCTGGAAAAAAACCGCTCTTCTGGCTTCCAAGTTTCGGGGTGCTTGCCAATTCGGGGGCCACAGAGAATGATGAACAACTATGCCTCCATTTTCCATTTTTTTATATTAGGTACTAGAGACAATGTCCTGAATATGAACAGATGGGGAACCCTTATGGAAGATCTTGAATGGAGATTTGTCGACATCAAAACTCACGAAGGGCTGAAGATGTGGCTTGAGTTCATTGTCGAGTTATCCGACGGCAACTTTTCTCAGGATGCCTTCACCAGCCTGATATTCTACTGCGAAAGCGGGCCTCTTATCGATAAGTGGGAACTGGATTATGGTTTTTCCAGTCCCAATGTACCACTGGAGGTTTTTGAGCAGGAGCTGAAATTGATTACTGTTCCCATCTCCATTCCGGTAACTGTAAGTCATTATTCGATTCTGGAGAAGCTTTCAAAAGATGCATACGCGGGAAAGCTTACCCCTGAGAAAATGATCTCGGTATTCTTTTCCAGTTCGGCCAGAGAGGCATTTCAGAGATTTATGATGTCAAACGAGGCACTTCATGCTGCTAATCCGGAACTTGAAAGAGAAGACCTCCGGCTTGATATCAGTGCGGTATTTCCTTATTACCAAATGTGGGAAAAGATTGGTCTTTTCCAGTAGTTATGTAAACGGAGTGTTAAGTCAAATGAAGAATTGGCCGATTCTGTTTCTACTTGCAGTTTCTGTTCTTGGTGAAACGCCAAACGATCTTGTTGATATTCAAAAGCTGAATCCTGATATTCAGGTTAGCCTGGTTTACTCGAGTGAGGAAAACTTCCTTGGCGCAGATGTCTATGGGGATCTGGAGAGATGCTTTCTTCGAAAAGAGGTGGCTGAAATGTTATCTAGTGCTCAGGATTTGCTTCAGAAAGAACGAAATGGTTTCAGATTGCTTGTGTTCGACGGGTTAAGGCCTCTGGATGTCCAGAGGAGAATGTGGGATCTTGTTAAGGGAACAGACAAGCAGAAATATGTTGCGGACCCCAAAACCGGTTCGATTCACAACTACGGGGCAGCTGTTGATCTTACTATTGTTGATAGTTCGGGAACTCCCCTCGATATGGGAACCCCTTTCGATTTTTTCGGCGAGCTCGCTCAGCCGCGCTTTGAGCAGAAGCTGCTTTCTGAAGGAATGCTGACTCAGGAGCAGCTTGAGAACCGGTTGCTGCTTCGGAATGTGATGCAGGAGGCTGGTTTCAAGGGGATTTCTGTAGAATGGTGGCATTTTGATGCATTTCCTAAAGAGAAAGTGCGAAAGAGGTTTACTATTGTAGATAGTTTAGGCTCTCTTGTGGGCGGAAAAACTGAATAGATAGTCTCTCCCTGTAAGTTTCAGAAAGTCACTGGGAACTTACATTTTACCTCTTGAAAATCCCGAATGGTTTTCCCACAGGAAGAAATGCCTTATTGAAATGGTTATTCAGTACTGATGCTGCAGAGCCATAAAATGACAGAAGAGCGATAACCAGTTCTGAATAGGCTGCAAGTTTATGAGTTTGCTCTGTCAGTATCTCAAATGAACTCATTGTCAAACCGATAAACAATAAATCAATAAAACAAAAAGTTACAAATAATACTTTGTTGGTTTCCATCGATCCAATTGTCATAAACACTGAAAAAACAAGATATCCGGAAAAAATCACACCCAATTGCTTTACATCCACACTTGCGGCAAGTATCGGCCCCAAGACTCCCAATTTTATCAGCCAGCACACTGCCACAGTAAACCAGAAAAATGCGAAGGCTCCGAAGGCAGTCGTGCCAAAAGTATTGTTTCGTTTTGAATCATTGATACAGGCAAACAACTGAGCAAAGGCACCTAAAAAAATGGCCACAGGAAGCACGTATGACAAGCCTGCTGTGAGGCCAAGTTTTTGAGATGAGGCAACTAAAGTTACCATGGCGAGCCCGAATAATCCCAGTGCAGACGGATCAGCATTGGTAATTTTAATGTTTTTCGTTTCAGAATGTGTTATAATGCCGGCTTCCGTTGCACTCGTGACCTGTGTCATACATTTCATACCATTTTTGATGTGATTAATTAGTGATCAAAAAAGCAAGCTAATATACTATTTGGTCTTAGCTGAAAAGCATTTTGCAGGCTGATGCTCAGGTGTTACAATACATCATACCAATCCCCAAGTTATTGATTTTATGCAGGATCCTCCGCTTGGTAGTTTTGCGAGAGGCTCTGGCAAAAAAGAAGATATGGAAAGTTACGATCTCTAAACCACTGCAACTCGGCAAGTGATTACGGTTTCACAGAGTAGCCGGGAGTTCATTGTAAAATTCCTTTAAAAAAAGAGTCGCGGAACTGATCAGAAAGTTCTGGTCAGTTTTCCTACTGGATGTAGATCTCCGGATTAGGGTCCCAAACATGAACTGTTTTGCTTAAGAGATCCCAGAAAAAATAGGGCATATATCTTACATTTATATTCCCACCCTGGTTCCTGAAAAATCCTTTGGCTCACTAACTTTCCACCAACTAATTTAATAGATAATCTCTCCTTTTCAGTTCGCAAACTCCCATTCACTCAATCCTGAAAGCAGGTCCGTCATGCTTGCCAAGCTGCGCTCCATGGCCGTTTTAGGTATAGATGCCTTCGAAGTGACTATTGAAGCCGATATCTGTGAGATGATGCCCGGATTTGCCATCGTGGGGCTGCCCGACGGTGCAGTGAAGGAATCCAAGGAACGGGTGCTGTCCGCCATAAAGAATTGCGGTTTCGAGTTTCCTGCCCGCAAGGTGACCATTAACATGGCTCCTGCAGATGTGAAGAAAGAGGGTTCCGCTTTCGACCTGCCTATTGCCATCGGGATGCTCATGGCATCAAGCCAGATAAGCATCGATTCGCTGGATGACTACATCATTACCGGGGAACTTTCTCTTGACGGCACAGTGAAACGGGTCAAGGGAATGCTTTCCATGGCCATCACCGCAAGAGACATGGGTGTTAAGGGGATGATTGTCCCTCGTGAAAATGCCCGGGAGGCAGCAGTGGCCGAAGGGGTGTCCATCTACCCGGTTGACAACCTTAGCGATGCTCTGGAATTCCTGCAGAATACAAAAACCATAGAACCTCATTATACCGATCTTGACGAACTGTTTAACCAGTCCCGTCGCTACGGGGTTGACTTTAAAGATGTCAAGGGACAGGAGCATATCAAACGTGCTTTGCTTGTGGCCGCAAGTGGTGGACACAATATCCTCATGGTTGGTCCTCCGGGATCAGGCAAAACTATGCTGGCCCGGCGACTCCCCACCATTCTGCCAGATTTGTCCCTTGACGAAGCGCTCGAGACTACAAAGATCCATTCCGTAGCCGGTTTGCTTGACAGTTCGACTCCTCTTCTCGCTGTCCGTCCCTACCGGTCACCTCACCACACCATAAGTGATGCGGGGCTTATTGGAGGGGGGTCTTACCCCAGGCCGGGGGAGGTAAGTTTGAGTCACCATGGAGTATTGTTTTTGGATGAACTTCCGGAGTTCAGTAAAAACGTACTGGAGAACCTTCGTCAACCGCTGGAGGATGGCAAAGTGACTATTTCCCGTGCGGCCATGTCACTTTCTTATCCGGCAAGATTTATGCTGGCAGTGGCTCTTAACCCCTGCCCCTGCGGTTTCTTCACCGATCCCCGGCATAAATGCAGCTGTAAACAGGAGGCGATACAGAAGTACATGGGCAGGATATCGGGGCCATTGCTTGATAGAATAGATATTCACACGGAAGTGCCCGCTCTCTCTTATGAGGAGCTATCCCGCAAGACTCCTGGGCTGGATTCGGCTTCGCTGAGGGAGAAGGTGGTAGCTGCACGGAAGATTCAGACTGCACGCTTTAAGGGTGAGAAACACCTGTTTTGCAATGCTCATATGGAGTCGCGGCATATTAGGAAATATTGCAACCTTGATGAAAGCTGTCTCTCTCTGCTCAAAACCGCAATTGAAAAGCTGGGACTTTCTGCCAGAGCGTATGACCGTATTTTAAAAGTATCAAGAACCGTTGCCGATCTGGATAATTCTGAAATTATCCGTTCACCACATATTTCCGAGGCGATTCAGTACAGGAGTCTGGACAGGAAATTGTGGATGGGAAGGTGAATGAGTACTCACTGTGGGAATGTATTTTGCTCCCTTTTCAGCATTAAACGAGGGGGAGCTGATGAAACATGAATCCTATGTTCAAATTAAGCTGAATAGTAATAAACTGGTTGTTACACTATCTATAATGGCATTGTTCCTTTTTATTGGCAGTATTGCAGGGCAGCTGATTAGGTATATTTTGCCCTTCGCTGCTCCCGATAACCTCATAAATGAATTTTATGTTGATAGCGAGAATAATATTCAAACTTTCTTTTCGTCAGTAATTTTGATTATTACTTCGTTACTCTTCGGGTTGATTTATTTGCATGAACGAAAAAGCGGGTTTGCTTACCGGTTACCATGGCTCGTTTTTGCTGCAGTTTTTCTTTTCCTTGCCATCGATGAATCCACCTTGATCTATCATCAACTGTTAAGTACCTACCTTTCGGCCTTTTTTGCCTTTATGCTGGGAAATGTATTCCGAATATCTGTAGGAACCTTATTTCTTTTGCCGTTTCTTTTTCTCGCTTTTAAGTTTTATATGCACCTCCCAATACGTTACAGAGTTTTATTTGCCTTATCGGCGCTGCTTTATGCGGGTGGAGCAATCGGAATGGATTTTATCGGTACGCAATATCACGAAGTTCATGGCAAGTACAATCTTCCCTACAGTATGCTCGCTACATTGGAAAAGATGGTTGAAACAGCAGGTTTGATTTTTTGTATATATACCTCATCCAAATACCTGTCCGGTTTGACTGAACCTAGCGCACCGCAGGAAGCTGGGGGTGAGCCTCTTTCTGCAGCTAATTCCGGAATAGATGAAACATGTGGGCAAAACTCTAAAATTGAAGGGTATTAAGCAAGACCTGTTGCTTATGATTTTGCCAATAACCTTTCAATCGCCAGGTTGGTCATTTTTTCACAGAATGCGGAAGGCCTCCAGATTCCATCTCGCCAGCCTTTAAGAAAGCGGTTGAAGTCTGCCCAGGCAAAAGGATATAGGGCTCTCCAGTCACTTTCCAGTAAAGTGAAATCGACCTCTTTACCATACCTGTTCAATGCATGTTTCAGTCTGTCGAAATAATAATCGAGCAGACTTGGTGATACGCTTTCGATTGCATGTTCAGGAAAGCAGCTGTCAATGAAATAGGCAACATCTTTTATACCGCAACCACCTCCAGTGTATTGAAAATCCACCACCGCAACCGATTTTCCATCCTTTGCGAAGCAGAAATTTTCCATTTTGGGATCGCCGTGCACAATAGTAATATAGGCAGAACTTTTCAGCATTTTATCTATTGTGTGAGCAGCTTCCTTAAGCTGCTTGTCTTTCATGCATTTCAGCTCCTCGGGACGGGCGGACAGATGCCAGTAGGTGCCGGATTTCCAGAGGTCACCATGAGATTCACCCATAAAGCGTGCGTGAAAGTTGGCCAGCCAGTCTAGACAGGTATGGGCATGTCTTTGGGAGTCGCTGGGATATCTACGGTAAAACCCGCTACTGTCAAGGTCTTCCAGTAGGATGAATATTTCATTTTGGCTAGAATGGCAGGCCAGGCAGAACGGAACTCTGCATTGATTGTCGCACTGCTGTGCCCACTTTCTATACCAGGCAGTTTCAACCTGGTAGGAGCGGATTTTTCTTCTGTGCGAAAAATCTGAATCACTACCCTCTGATTTGGAAAAGCTGATAAGCTTGGCAATGACGCTGGGGTGACGGGATTCCCCGAGAGTTAACCGTACTATTTCACCGTAGCCGCTCCAGAGTGTCTGGGTTTTGTGCACTTCCGTGATTTCGGCGGCCCCGGTCGATTGAAGTATGAGCGATTCGTATTTGTCGATATTCATAATTGACCATTAGGTACTAAATTGATGTATTAATAGCATAAAGGCATAAGAATATAAGCGATGAGTTGGTTTATAGGGGAAATTTTATTTCGAGCAGCGTGCCGGAGAAAAATCTCCGGCACATTTACATTCAAACAGCCGCACCACTAACCCGCTCCCTTTTCAAAACCGGACCTCTAATTATCAGCAGCAGACTTGAGGAGAGTACGATCACCGATCCAAAAATCATGTGAAGGGTTAGCGCTTCCCCACCGAGTATTCCTCTGAGAAAGAGGCTTTTTTATCAATGAAAGAGAATCGTGCCTTTCCTAAAAGGGCCAGAATGCCTATTACACCCATTCCAATAACAAATCGGAAAAGGGTGGTAATGGCAGTACTGAGCTCCGAGGCGTACCTCACAAGACAGGCCATCGCGCAGAACGCGATGTTGGACAGGATCAGGAAAACGACTCCTTTCAAAGCACCGTTCATAACTGCTTCATTCTTTTATGGTGCGTAAATGGTATAAAAAAAGCCCGCTGTCGAGATTTTCGACAGCGGGCTTAAAAAAGTAACTTTCAAGAAATTTTCTTATATATTTTGTCCACTGTCGCAATAATAGAGTCTCCATACTGCCTTATTCTTCAGGGCAGTCAGCCATTTCTTTCGGAGATTGTTCATGCAGTGGTTCATAATTACCCTTTTATAATTGCTTACGGTAATATACAAGAGAAAAACCGGCAGTGCAACAGTTTTGTATTTGTGCTACTTCTGTTCCTCTCGTACACCTGCTTGTACTCATGTTCGTATTCGTAAACACTACTCGTGAATCGTACTCGATTCTTCTCAATCAATTAACCGAGTACGAGTACCGCTGCGCTGGGTTCGAGTACGACCGGATAGGAGCAGAAAACTTATCTGTAGGCAAACATTTCTCCTCTTTTCCGGCCGGCTCCTCTGGAATAGGGGACAAAAATCATTATCAACCCCTGAACTATAAACTCTATACCAAGTAGAAGTCCGATCAGCCACGGTGTAATTGACTGATAGGCACCCATGATCCAGAATCCCACAAGGAGAGCAACGAAGCCGGACACTACAATCCAGCCCCAGTTGTGCTGGTGTTCCACCGGTGCGGAAACTGCCTTTATAAAGCCAAGAGCTATGAAGGCGGCACCGATAAGAAAGGTTAGTGTTTCAGCAATAGCTTGCGGACGGGTCAAAATCGCAGCCCCTGCGATAAGTGAAAGGGTTCCTCCAAACAAGTGACTCCAGAATCCCTTTTCTCTCATAATGCCAATGGAGGTTATCAGTTCTATTACTCCTCTTATACATAACACAATTCCCAATACGAGAATTGAAACGGCCGTGCTGAAGACTGCCAGGGAAATGGTAACCAGGCCCAGAAGTGTAAGGCCGATTCCCAGAATTATGCGCCAAACTCTTGATGGCTCATTATGGCTGGTGTTCATTTTGTGCTCCCTGCATCTGGCGGTGAAAAATAATTCTCTAAAAGAATACGTTTTACCATAGATCAACTGGTACATCTCAAAAGGGCATGCGAATTGCACTTTAATGTGACGAAGCCATTTTCAGGGCCATAAAGAGAGGTGTAACCATGAATGAAAACCCCCAAGCTCGTTCCAATGCAGAAGGAAATATCATCACTCCCTCCTATCGGGGGCGTAGAATATTTTCCGGAGTTTTGCTTATTATAGGGTTAATACTTTTACTGGTCGCCATTCCGGTGCTTTGGATGAATCGTACAATTCTCACCACCGATGGATGGGTGGAGGCGGTGGGCCCTCTGGCTGAAGATCCTGCGGTGCAGGTTGCAGTTGCCAATGTGGCTGCACAGCAGTTTATAGAACAGGCCAACATTCAGGAATGGATTCGCCAGCAACTTCCCCCTGAATCTGCTGGGTTTGCCGCACCTCTTACCGTTCTGTTTGAATCGGCAATCCGCCAACTAACCAATGTGCTTGTGAGCAGTGACCTGTTCGCAAGTCTGTGGTCGGATGCCAACCGGGTGAGTCACAGTCTGGCTCTGGCCGGTTACGAAAGAGGACAGGATTTCTTGGAAAACCAGAATGGAAATATAGTCATCGATTTGGGATCTATCGTACAGCAGATTCAGGAACAGCTTGCCAGTTTAGGAATTAGTGTTCCTCTTCCGGAAAACTTCAGTTCTCAGGTGACCGTTTTCCAGTCTGAGCAGCTGCCGGCCTTTCTGAACTTTGTAAATACTTTAGACGCCCTTATACCCTGGTTGACTATTCTGGCTGTGCTTTTCCTTGCCGCTTCCATTGCGGTACCTACAGATAGAAGGCGTGCTGTTCTTTTTTTGGGAATAGGTGTGGCTGTAGTGGGAGTAGTACTGTTTATCATAGGGGCAATTGTCAAATGGAGAGTGGTAGGGCAGGTGCCCGCAGATGCCGTTTTCCCTCCCGTGGCAGTAAACCAAGCCTACGACACCATAACGGGCGGGCTAACTACCAGTCTTCGTGCTCTTATTTTGATCGGTCTTCTGCTTTGGCTGGGAGCCTATATCCTGGGGCCTTCCAATTCCATGGTTGCCACCCGTCACCGCGTACGGCATTGGATTCATGGCCTTTCACCCAATCGCAATCCGGCCGCAAGCGAACTGTGGATCGGGGCACACAGACAAGCATTACAAGTAATAATTCTTATTGCAGCAGGGATTGTGCTGGTTATCCCTTCACAGCGTACGGTGCCTTTCGTGCTGATACTGACAGCCATTGTGGTGTTGCTTGAATTCCTGGTGGAATACCTGGGAAGAACTCCTCCGGCGGCAGTGCAGAGATAGTGGCCAGAAGTCAGAGGTCAGAGATCAGAGATAAGGAACCAGAGGTTAAAGTCTGGAACGTAAGAGTGGAGACCCAAAGCAGCTGACCCTACGGTCTTCTGCTTTGGGCTTTGTTTATCTTCTCAATGCTGCAGAATCAACCGGGTCGGAGTTCCACCCTTATAATGTACCAAGTAGACTCCAGAAGGTACATTCGAAACATCCCATATAAAACTGCTGCCGCTGCGGATGGTGGCCCGCTCTACCACTTTTCCTGAAAGATCTGATATCCATAGACTTGCTGATTGCGGCTTGACTACTGGTGTACTTATAGAAACCCTATTCCTCTCTTTTTTCAAGCTGAGCAAATTACGATTGCTATCCACTTTCTCTCTGAGAACAGAAGTGGCAACTGCCGTATCCCATCCCAAATAGGAAGAAATGCTGCTGATCAGGGATTGAGCAATCAAGTTGTCATCTGAAATGTTCGGGTGCCAGTCGCAACCGGTTAATTCAAGCTGATTGGGTGTTTCTGAATAGTATATGTTGCTTTCGCCCTGAGATGTTCTCTCCTGTACCACTCTCTTTACATAGGTATCCATCGGACCCACATGTGCCGATACGCACATAATAGACGCCTCCGGGTAGTTGGAGCGGATTCTGGAAATGAAGGAGTGATAGGCATTGCAGTACATCGTGTCATCCGGGTTTGGGGCAGTGGAGAAATCGTTTATCCCCAGGAAAACAACAACCAGATCAGGAATCCATTTTGAAAAATCCCATGCGCCATCGATGGCTCCCAGAGTCCGATCGTAGTAGTAGGGGTAGGGGGTTGCTGATTTCTTGGCGGCATCACCGTAGTTGCGCACTATACCTTGTCCAGACCATCCCAGTACGATACTTTGCGCATGAAAGGCATCCGTTATCAATCTGGGGAAGGATTTATTGGTGTTTGTATAAGCCCGCAGCCCCGGACAGGTCCTGCTGGTGCTTTCATTACCATAGCCGACAGTCCATGAATCGCCGATGAATTCTATTTTCCGTGCAGGTTTAGTTTTGGGATCAAGAAGCTGATGGTTATCGGCAAGGTAGAAGCCTCCGAACATGGCTGCACTCCAATGCGATTCGCTTCTCTGAACGATGCGGATCGTGTGAGAATCTCCGGTGAGGTTTTGCGCAATCTGGTATTTACTAGTTCCACCTGTGGTCCTTAAAACCGTGTCGTGCTCTGAATCAATGGTGATATCATAATCGTTCTGGCCGTCAGTGAGTGAAATGCCTATGGAAGGACCGCTGAAGGTGGCTTCAATGACAGATCCAGACCAGTTGAATTTAGCCGTTGAGGGAACTGAAAAGTCAAATCTTCCATAATAGTTGATACGGGCATCGTCGGCCGGAATCAGGGTATCGGAGTAAATGGATGCTGGTAGAAATAGTGCACCGATTAGAAGACAGATTTTTTTTCCAAGTCGCATTGCAAAACTCCTGATATTGGTAAAAACTGGATGACTGATCCGGTTTCAAGCAATCAAAAATGCAATATAACACCGGGCATGCTATTTGTGAAAAGATAACTGTGGGCATACTATATTATGAACAAGTCTAGGAGCCTAAAAGTGAATAAAAATCGGGAAATTATCAATCTTGCTTAAACCCAAATTTGAGAGGATTAACACATGCAGGAAGTTCGAATACCTTACCGTCCCAACAAGCTACTGTTCGTTGGCGCCATTCTTTTATTCGGCTTCGGATCAGTTTTTTTCTGTCATCTGGCGGCTACCAACGACAGGGGACTCATTCTCAACGGAATTATCAGGTTTTCGTCACAAGGGGCAACTGTCTTTTACTGGGTCCTGTTTGCCATCTCTTCGAGTTTTGTGGCGGTCGGATTAGCGGCTCTTGTAAGCAGTTTGATGGTTAAAAGAGAGATTGTTCTCACCGCGACCTCTATCAGCTCCCCTAAAAATGGTTTTACAAAAGCAGTAGTGCAGGTTGATTTCAGTGATATTACTGGCGTGCAACTACAGACTGTTCAGGGAACCAAACTTCTTTATATCCATCACACCGGCGGAACACTCACCATACCCAACAGCATGGTGTCCGGTAAAGAATCTTTCGAAAAACTTGTTGAACTGATGAAACGCTGTGTGCAAAGCTGATCATCTAATAGAGGAGACTTACACTAAATAGAGAATCCGAAAATTTGAATTCACCCTTGAATTCGAAAAATTCAGCAGGATTATCCTTCGACTCCGGCGGACCTACGCTCTGGATGAGCGGAGCGAGGGTGTGCCATCTGTTAGTTCACAATTCGCAAATCGCTCATCGTAGGTCGTAAAATCACCCGGGGGTTGATTTCATTGAATTAACCCCTTCAAAAATCCAGGCTTCAGAGGTAAATCAATCCTTAAAAGAAGAGCTCTACAATCCCTTCAAATGCCTCTTGAACAGCTCAGTCAACTCCGTTGTCTCGATATAGTTCCCGCCTGAATTTTCATCAGAGAAAAAGCCGAACCACCAGCCGTTATAAATATGATGTGTCCAGTGGACCCGGTTTTCATCAAGAATATCGAGCAAATCATCGAACCAGACTGCGGCGCCCTTCTGCTTACAGGCACCGTAATTCAATCCGAATTCGCCTACGTAAATAGGAATATTATTAGTTATGCCAAACTGGTTGAATTTTGCGAATTGGCGACGCAGATAGTCTTTATCAGTATAAGTGAAGGTGGCTCCTGATGCGCTCTTTTCAAAGTCAATGCTGAACCTGCACTGGGCACTGTCCGGAACGTTTACTCCTTTAGCCCAGCCGCTTACCGCATAAGAGTATCCATACCTGACTGGAAAACGGTAGCTGTCGTTGTAAGCACTGCCATATCCGCTGGTGCCAGTGTAATAGTATGAAGATGTCCCCGAATGAAATTCCTCAGTACTGAAACCAGACTGGCCATCATTGTTCTGGCTCCATTTAAACCAGATGCTTCCCGATTCAATATCGATTGTGGTAACGATCCGTATGAAATTACCGAACTCATCGTACTCTTTAACGGTAATGTCATCGTAGTAGACAACACCATCATTCAGGAAATGCGCTGCCATGATTGGCTTACCGGCGATTATAGCGCTATCCGTTATTTCAAATGGATCAGCATCACCATCAAGGAAAGTCCACTCTCCGGTTCCCTTTGCAACAGTGGGCGTAGTGTTCACCCCGGAGGACCATGTCAGATCATCAGGAAATAAAACAGCAGTATCGGGGTAAGAGCCGCCCTCAGGGTTACCGAAAATCAGTTGATGAGTGAACTCGAATGGCTTATAAAAATGAAAAGAGTACATTAAGTTATTATACCTGTCGTTTACCGGAAAGAAAACATAATCGGGATCATCGTAATGCCCGGTACCCCCCAGCTCATTTTCGAGCCTTTCTATGATGATTATGTGATTGGTATCCACTGTTCTTATGGAGTCAACTGTTTGCTGCGCCAGTTCCATCCACTGCTCCCGTGTGCCCGGGACAAACGGTTCGTTGAGGATATCGTAACCGGCAATCATCGGCTCATCCTTGTATTTTAACGCAATCTGTTTCCACATTTTTTTGAACTTTTCAAGATTCTGCGGGTTTTCCCAGAGCGGGGCCATTTTCGCTCTCTCTCTGGAATCATCGTACCCTTGTGGAATATGAATGTTCAAGATAAGGTAAATCCCATGCTTCGCAGCCCATGCAAGATTTGTATCAAGCCATGCCCAATCCTTTATGGTATAATTCTGGTCTGTTTGCCCGCCGCTTTCGAAATTTTTGTAGCTCATCAGAAATCGAATGGTGTTCATCCCCATATCTTTAATGTTCTGATAATCACGTTCGCTGAACTCCTCTTCCGGCCAGTCATCATTCTGCCACACCCGGTTGCCCACTGATGTGCCTTTAAGAAAAATCAGAGAGTCCCTGAGATAAAGGTCTTTTCCTCGAGTGTGAATAAAAGCGTTTGTGTGAGGTGTTGGATTTACAATTTTATCCATGTCATTATGACAGTTGAGAAACAACAATGCCGAAAAGAGAACTAGGAAAATTCTGAATCGTTTCAGTCTGATCATTTCTATTCCAACCCCTCCGCCTTGATGTGCTAAATATAATGATATCATCTTTTAATCACTGAGGAAAGTCCTTTAAATTAGGAGTTATACCTTGTGTTGCGGTTCAATGTTGAAATCCCACAGGTGCGGCATGTTCGAGCTTAAGCAGTCGCCAGGATTTTTGTGACGAATATCAGCCTTGTTGGTTAACGGCGAAGACGCCTTGTAGTGCACCAGTTCCATCTCCCGCATTAGGCTTTGTCGAAGATAGGCATCAGAGCTAATTTATCACGAAATTAAGAGCGGCGGTTTGACACTCCTGAAATTCGTGATTGATAGACTCCAATGACTATTTACAAAGAAGGCTGCCATGCGGGTCAGTTCGGTTGGTGACCTGCGAGGCGTCTTCGCCGTCAACAGTTAATATTGTCAAAGGTGCATTTCGGGTTCATCTGTTTTCAGTAATGCATAGCACCGGATCAAAAATCGGCTGGCGATGAGGTCATTTTGATCTGGTGCTAAAATTTTGAATCGACAGTTTTTAATCTTTCCAGGTCTTGTTCTCTAATGTGGTATTAATATATTCGATATGTCTCTGCTCATCACGGAAGTTTTTTTCGAGAACAGTTTTTATATCGAGAGGGAAATCCTGATGAACTGCATCGTTATAGGACTTATTGGTGATCTTCTCTCCTGTCTGTAGAGCCTTGAGAGCCCCTCCGGTTCCGGTGATACCCTGGAGGGCAGCGGCGCCACTCAGGAATAGCCCTCTTATTCCAGTGCTGCGCTCTGGCGGAGTGCCGCCAAGGCTGATGATAATCTCTGAAATGTTATCAACATGTCTGAGGTGATCATCATGGTATGCTTGTATTCTTTCACGAATGAGCGGATCGTCTATTCTTTCGATAGAAGACTCATACGCTTGTGCGGCATCGTAATCCAGTTTCATAAGGCTTGATAGTTTCTCGATGATGTCACGTTTCTCCATGCATTACCTCCCTAGTGTGAAGAATGTCCATATATTTATGTAAGGGCAAATTACATACCTGACATTAGCTTCTTACAAACGGAACAATGATTTTCGGATCAGAAATTGCGCTGTCTATCATTATCTGTTCCTGATTCCATAACTAATCCAAAGAGTATACATGCACGATCAGTTTTTTGAACACCTGAAGCGTGATCATGAGGAAGTAAAGCAGATCCTCAGTCAGATGGTGGAGAGCTCAAACAAGAGCCAGAAAACAGAACTGAAAAGGCAGCTTGAGAAATCCCTCGTGCCTCACATGAGGGCTGAGGAAGTGGTTTTCTATCCGGCACTTAAGCAGAACCGCAGATCCAGAGATCAGGCCCTTGAAACGATTGAGGAGCATCATGCAGCCGAAGTGCTCCTATCAGTCACCCGGTTTCAAGTATCCATAGCGGTCAGCTTCATCGTAAGGTGATCTCCTCTGTAATCCCGATCTCCTCCAGAAATGAAATATCATGAGAAACTACCATTACGGTTCCGCTGTAATTGTTAACCGCTGATGCCAGAATCCCGATATTTTCCAGATCCAGGTTGTTGGTCGGCTCGTCAAGCACGAACATGTCCGGAGCGCATTCGCATACCATAAGGCAGCATAGACTCACCCGCATCTTCTCCCCGCCGCTCAGTGACCCGCAGCTCTTGCGCCAGAACTCCTTATCGAATAAAAAACGGTTGAGCCTGATTTTGATCTCATGTTCCTCAAGTTTCTCGAGATTAAACTTCTGCACCTGTTCGTAGACGGTGAGAGCAGGATCGATCATTGAGTAGTCCTGGTCCATATAGATCCACCTGAAATCAGCACGTGTCAGCTCACCTTCAGTGGGTTTCAGATTTCCAAGTATAATGTTCAGCAGAGTCGATTTCCCCGAACCGTTAACCCCCTTAATGCATACTCTGTCTCCGCTGGCCACTCTGAAGTAAAGGGGTTCGGACCACAATGGCTTCCCTCCATAACTGAAATTGATCTCTTTACCCGTTGCGAGCATTTTGCCTTTATGTAGAATTGAATCTTTGAAGTCCAGCTTGATCTTTTCAAGTTCGGGCATCTTCTCCCTGAACTGTTTCAATTCCTCCGAGAGTGCATCTATCTTTTCCGAATGAGTTTTCTTGAGATTGGAGGTGGTTGCTTCCGCCTTGTTCCTCATCGTTTTACGGACAATACGGGGAGCGTTTTCTTTTTCCAGTTTTCTTTTACCGCGGCTGTTCTGCCTCTGCTTTCGTTCTATGGCTTCCCTCTCTATTTTCTTTGCAGCCTTGAGTGCTCTTTCCCGATTTTCAACATACTGAAAAAGTGCATTTTCTTCGATGCTCTTTTGTGCTTTGTAAAAACTGTAGTTACCGCCATAAACGTTCAGCCCCTTTTTGCTCAATTCGTACATCGGACTGAGCATTTCGAGTAAGACACGATCATGACTGATAACTATAAGCGTTTTATCAGTGGCTTTCACAAAAGAGTACAATAACTCTCTGCTGGTACTGTCAAGGTGGTTGGTAGGTTCGTCAAGCAGAATAATGTCTGGATCGTGAATCTGTATGCCAGCGAGCAGAACTTTTGTTTTTTCCCCTCCGCTGAGATCATGCAGCGTTCTATTCAATACTGGCTCATTGATTTTCCAGAACGAAAGTGCATCGATGCACCGCTCCTCAATGGTCCAGTCATCTTCGAGAATGGCTAAACTGTTATCTGTTCCATTTCCTTCAAGAACCTGATGCAGCGCAGAAAGTTTATTTTCAACTTGCAGAGCCTGTGCAACTGTCAGGTCATTGAACTGGCCGAAGTGTTGCGGGATGTAATACGGGATGGACTCCCGATGAACACTTCCGGAGGAGGGCTTAAGTTTTCCTGCAAGAATTTTAAGCAGGGTTGACTTACCCGAACCGTTGTTCCCGATGAGAGCGGCTTTATCCTGCTTCCGGACAGACAGGTTTATGTCCTTAAACAGCAGTTCCTTGTCGGGGTGGGTATAGGTAACGTTTTGAATGCTCAGCATAATTTCTTTCTCCCAATTTTCTGGTGAATGTAAAGAGCTTGGTGTTGAAAGAAATTGTGATTCTCATTGCTGAGCTCCTGAAGAGGTGATATTGGTGCAGAGTGCACCATCCGATTCAAATATAATTAAGGTTTAGGCTGGGAGGATATTGTCTTTTTATGATGATCCGGATTGTCCTTTTCCATCCCTACACATTCATCTGACACTACCCTCAGCGGGTTCTCTTATTCCTGACCTCTGGTTTCTGTCTTCTGTCCTCTGGCTTCCGACCTCTGGCCTCTTCCACAAAATAAAACCGGCTGGTATCCACAGAAGTACATTTGCCAGAAGTGGCTGCAGTAGGTTTGCCAGGCCGACCGCTTCGCTGGTGGCGAATAGCCCTGGTAAAATGATTGCACTGGCAGTTATAGTATAGTGATAGGCAATCATAAGTAGAAGGTTTCCGTTTGAACGGACATAGAAATAGGCCATGATAATGGAGTGCGCGGTGAGGATTGCCGGTCCAACCAGAATAAATTCCGGAATGAATAGCCAACCGTGGGAGCGCAGTCCGATGTAATCCATTGGAAGGTGCCACAGGCCCCAGATAAGTCCGATGGAGAGTGCGGCATAGGTGAATCCTCTTTGCTTTATAAGTTTTGGGAGGGCGAATCCGCGCCAACCGAATTCTTCGCCAAAGCTGGAAAACAGGGGCCAGACTAAACCCATTACCAGCTGTGGAGTGTTGAGGTGCATTTTCAGGGGACTGCTTAATAGGTAGCTTATGATTGTTGCTGCGGGTACTATAAGAAGTAAGGCAGGTGTAAAACGCCAGAACGATCCAGTTTTGACTTGTGCAAACAGTGATTTGGCTTCACCTCTCATTAGTGCAAGAAGGCAAGCGGCAACCGAGGGTACAAGCCCGCTGCAGATGGCGATTATGATAAAAGCGGGGCTAATGCTCTGAAGAGCGTCTGGTTTGGAATTCACTAGAAGAAAACTGCACAATCCCCAGGTGGCAGCAAAGGTCAACGTGAAGAACCAAGTTAGGGGATGCTTCTGAGCCTGTTTTGTCATTCTGAATCTCGCTGTTTATAAGTGTTCTATGTACTGCCCGGGTATCTCCGGAAAGAGAATATACTATTCCCGGATTACCTATGATGTTATGATGAACAGGTTAGAGTAGCTGGCCAAGTTTGGAAAAACCCGGAGGGTATGCATGGAAAACATTGATGTATTATACAATGCAAATTATTTATTTTAATACTTTCTGAGGGCCTTGAACAACATAGGAGAAAAAAGGAGTGGGGGAATTTAACGCAGAATTCGCCACAACCCGCCATCAGCAAGATTCAGGAGACAAAATGAAAGAAGGCTTTACAACTAAAGAAGGGCTTTTTGCCATTGGTGGATTACTTGGGGCAATAGCCGTAGCAATAATAGGATTCGGAAGCAGATACTATTTGACTGCATTATTTGTCATATTGATTTCGGTTTTTTTTATAATTTACGGCAGCAAGTTGTGTAAAACATGTGAGAAGAGTTGTCCATGTAACCCCAATATGCTCTTTTGGAAAAAAGCGTTACCTGAGATCGGATTGGGGAAAAAAGTAAATATATGAAAATGAGTGTTTTCTAAAATCACTTAGTGGTAAACATAAAAATCGACCGCGAAGGTGTTTATTGTTTGTTTGATTACCCGTTCAATTTTACTCAAGATGAAGCAGAGTAAAGGAGTGGCCCTACCGTGAAAATATATGTGGTTTGCGATTTGGAAGGAATTTGCGGTGTAGTTGAACATAAAAAACAATGCTGGAAAGATGGCGAATTTTTTAGTCAAGCTAGGAGATTAGCTACACTTGAGTTGAATGCTTTGGTTGACGGAGCTATTGAAGGTGGCGCTACAGAAGTAGTCGCCTGGGATGGACATTGTAATTTTCCGGGTGGATTTGACATTGAACTGCTTCATCCGAAATGCAAATTGATAATGGAAGCTTCTAATGGTGGTCCTGTAGGCCTGGATTCCTCATTTGATGCAGTTTACCTATTGGGGCTGCATGCAATGGCCGGAACACCTAATGCGGTTTTATGCCACAGCTTCATGAGGAATATTCAAGCATGCTGGTTGAATGGTCGAAAGGTTGGCGAGATTGAAATGAACTTTGCAGTGGCGGGCCAGTTTGGAATTCCTGCAGTATTCATAAGTGGCGATCGCGCAGCTGTTGAAGAAGCTAAAAAAATTATTCCGGAAATCGAAAGTGTTGTAGTGAAAGAGGGGCTGTCTCCAGATGTAAAAGGATTGTCATCGGCTCCAACGGTCTGCTTGTCTCCTCAAAAGGCCAGAGAATTGATTCGTGAATCAGCCAAAAACGCCATTTCCAAAATAAATATCATTAAACCGTATTTTGTCGATAAGCCATATACGCTTAGAACACAGTTTACAGAGCCAAGATATGCAGACGAATATATGAATACTCGAAATTCGAAACGAATAGATTCGACAAGTATTGAAGTTGTTGGAAACGATTTGCTGCAGATGTAAAAGTCGGAATGGCCTGTATCGCTATAAGGGACGTTGAAGGGTTTTCCAAGCTCTGAAAGAGCGGAATGTTCGTATTAAAAAAATGACTACAACAACATGAGAATTCCCTGTCCCGTAGGGATACAACATTTATTGAAAAACGTACCCTGAAAATTCTCTCCTTGTTCCCGTCCAGCCCCGAAGCACGTATTGTCCCTCCCTAAAAGCCCCGGCTAGCAATCTGCATTTCTCGTATACTATATTAATCTGTGCTCAGACGCTGGTCCTTGTTATGTTGCAGATAGAATGTTAAGGTAAAGGAATGGAAATGAAATTTGAAATAAGAATAAAAAAGCTGCATGATACGACCAATGATGACGAGAACTTTGTCAGTGATCCGGTGGAATGTTTGGATATAGTTGAACGCTTAAGAATAGAGTCAGGAAAATTCCTCTATGAATACCCAGCCCCATTTCGAAGAGTTGTTAAGGTTATTAGAAGAAAACAAAGTTGAGTATGTAATAGTTGGAGGCTATGCTGTATCGTTTTATGGATATCCTCGATTCACCAAAGATATTGACATATTCTTTAAGAGTTCTGTTGAAAATGTAGTTAAAATAAAAAGAGCATTGGTTGCATTCGGTTTTTCACATGAAAACTTACCAGATTCGATATTTTATGAACAAGGTAATATTATTCAATTTGGGATAGAGCCAATGCGAGTTGATATTTTGAATGAAATCGATGGGGTGGGAATAGATGAGGCATTATCTCATTCTGTTCGTGGTAAGTACGGTATAATAGAGATCAATTTCATCGGAATTAATGAACTGATCAAGAATAAAGAAGCATCTGGAAGAGACCAGGATAAATTGGATGCAAAGAAATTAAAAAAGAGACCAGGAATTAAAAACGTGTAGGGCGAATTATCTGGACCAATCAGAAGTCCTCCCCAAATATGAAGATGATCCGCTCCTCAACTTCGTGATCACCCTGCCTCCGATCACTACTGGCAATGAAGTTTCCATGCGAGGCAATCCCACCCGCACCGGACAGAGGCGTCTTCGCCGTTAACAAGTAGTATTCCTGAGAAACATCCAAAAAAAGAGTATTTACAGATAAGTACCTTCCGATGGTTTCCTTTTTGCTGTCAATATTATAAAACTGAATGTTCATAATGTCAGAGGAACTCAAGGTTACCACACATGTCCAGAGAAAGAATACTTCTGCACTGCCTCCTCCTATCGGGAATTTTCTTTCTCCTGTTTCCCGTGGTGCGGCCCTTTTTTGATGAAACCACGCTTTCGGGGGCCCAGCAGTTCGCATCCGAAAGGTGGCTAGTTGCTCATTCTCTGGGGATATTCGGTTTCATATTTCTGCAGCTCGGTTTCTTTGGGTTGTATCTTCTGTTCAGAGGCACCAGATCAGAAAAGTATGCGTTCGCCTCAATAGTAATAATTATTGTGGGCGCGGGTCTGACCCTTCCGTTCTTCGGAGCAGAAACTTTCAGTTTGCAGGTGGTCGGCCGGGCTGCGGTAACCATAAACGATGCCTCGCTCATCCCCCTGATCAATCAGATAAGATTCGGACCGGGATTACTCTTCATATTTTCAGGGCTCATACTTGTCATAATTTCCACGATCATAATTGCCGTAGCAGCATGGGTTTCCGGTATTATGCCCAAATGGGCGGGAATACCCCTGGCTGTTGGTTTCCTCTTTTTTCTTCCTCTTCTTCAGGGAGACCCATCTTTCCAGTGGATGAGAATCGCAGATGGTTTTCTGATCATGCTGGGGTGTTTTCTTCTGGCGTATCTTCCGACTAAAAATGGCAAGCCCCGGGAACATCCTGCAGCAGATTGAAAGCCCTGACTTCCGCACTACACTCCTCGTATACTATATTAATCCGGCAGTCGGATGCTGGAATATTAAAACTAACCATGTAGTGTATCTCATTGTTTACAGGCATAAAGGGATTGAATCACGTGTTTAAAACCTGCGTACTAACTCTTATTCTACGGACCTTTATAAGTCCATTCGCTCAGCCGAACTTAACCAATATTGACACTAAAAATTTGGAAGTTGATACTGATCATAAGGCCAGGATAGAACTAGATAATGTTTTAGGTGGCGATTTGTCTAGAGGTTTGAGGGATATTTTACCGAAGGGCTATAGTGAAGATGATGTACAAGTGATTTTGGTAAAACCAAAAGAAAAAGACAGCGCCGCCACTTTTTTGATTTTCGTTGATACAACCCAATTTGTTGCATTTGCATCCTTAGGTAGTGAGTGATATCTGCGATTCGCAGGGTTATTAAAAGGTAAAAACTATTGCGGGAACAAGAAAAAGAGGGGTCACGATGTTAAGCAGAATGGTACAGATTACTCTTGCAGTTATACTTACAATGACATGTATATCATGTAAAAAAGACTTCTCCGATGAAGAATATGACAAGGCATATGAAGTCAAGATGGCGTTTGCGGAGGCAATACTTGGAAAATCTGATACAATGGTGGGGCACGCTATCATTCCCTTCCAGATAGGTGGCACCGTTGATATGTACTATTTCCCACATTCAATCCCTGGAACCGGATTCGCAACGATGGAGTTGATTGAGCCGGACGGAAGTGGTCCCAAGCCAAATAGATTGGGAACTTATGAACTGGTTGCCTTCACAAAACATCCCTCCGATACTATTCAGGGCAGCGCATATAACGAAATCGAGAGAAGGATTTGCGGAATATTTACCGTAATCGGGAATTACTCACGAGAAGCTAAACTTGAACCGGGTGAAACTGCGGAAATACCGCCAGACAGCGGAGAGTCTGTGATATGCCTTCTTTTTGACGAGTGGAACAAGGAGGGGGTCGAGCCGCGGATTAACGATAAACAGTTTGGCTTGCTACTGTGTATGGAAATTTACAAATCTGAAATGGATTATGCAATTGCGAACGGAAGTGCGGAAGTGATTTCCAAACTAAAGGAAAAAGGTTATTACCCGTATAGTGATTTGGATAGGGAACCAGTGTTTTGAAATATGTGGGGATGAGGTGTGCGGAAGGTCAGTGCCCCGACCCTTAGGAAGGGGTCTCAGACGATATTCATACCTTACACAAGGGGAAAAGATGGAAAAAGCAGAAAAGGCGGTTAACAAGTTCAAAGAGGGATTCAATTGCGCACAGTCGGTTCTGCATGCTTATGCCGGTGAACTGGGCCTGCCTGAAGATCTGGCAATGAAAGTTGCCACCGTACGAGTACGACCCGGAGAAGGAGCAGGGATTCTTTTCGTACTCTTACTCCTATTCCTACGCGACCTCCGGTTATCCTACTCGGCTTTTCCGATCAAGTCATGAAAACCCTTTAGAGTTTACTTCTTCACACAATGATGGTTGTGAGATCTCCTTTTTGGCTAACGGCGAAGACGCCTTGCAGGTCACCGGTATCATTTCCCGCAAGGAAATTCCATCGAAGATAGGCATCGGAGTATGTCAATCACGTTTTCCTGACGGGGTGCTGAACGGACTTTTGGAACGTGATAAATCCCGTTCCTGAAGGAATGTTAAACCCAATACCCAATGAACCGGGCTGTTTTAAGGAAATTCAAAACGCAGAGGGCACAAAGCTGGAACGCTCCGCTTTCTTGCCATGCCACCCAACTCAATTTATTTTATCATCCAGGGCCTTGTAAATAATCATATATAGAAATATTTCAACAGCATAATTGGGCAGGCAGGATTTGCCACCAACAATAACAGCTAATTCATCATTTCGGAGAGAAATATCAATGAAAAATGTTGGAGTATATTTTGCCAGTGTACTCATGTTTGTAATCACTTGCGGTTCAGAATGGTGCCAAGACGATTGCCATCAAAAGTTTGTGTTTACAATATTAAATATGAATTCCAACGAAGTAGCCATTGATTTTAATGCTCACCCTTTCTCGTGCACAGATACCGTCTTATTCCATCCTCCCAAACTATATCAAACCATTACAATTCAACCAAATAAAGCCTATACTGATTCCTTTGAATATCACATCAGGACAAACGGCTGGTGCGATTGCTCAGTGTCGATGTTTGAATATTCGACACAAATGATTGTCAGTTATTCCGATGGTCAATTTCAAAAAACATATAATTTGTATCCGGGCTGCGAGCCGTGTAAAACAAAGTATTCGCCGACTGATACCTTTCCAGGATACAAAAAAAGCGTTTACTATGACACAGTAGAAATAACATAGAGTGTAAAAGGTACGGCAATGAGGGACTTCCTTTTATTGTTCCGTCCAGTTACTTCAGACGAAAGTAAAACGGAGAAAGAAATGCTTTCTAAAAATGAATTAATCATGATTTGCTTTACTGTCTTATTAGTCAATTCACCAGGAAATTCTAAAGAGCATTCACTCAAAGTTGACATCGGTAGTACAGTTTCTACTCGTAACGGCTATGGTTCTGATGTAAATGTTATGGGAACCCTCCAATATCAATATCAGTTCAGTAACAATGTGGTGCTTGGAATTAAACATATTCATCGGCAGGGAAAAGAGTATCAATTTATCACAAGCACAGGTCCAACTATCGGTTATACGTTGTATTACAATCAGAGATTATTCTCAGAATTTGAAAGTGGGTTAGGATTAAACATAGCAGGTGAAGGCGGGTTTATACCAAGTTTCGGCCCACTTGTAACTGTATCCCCCTCTCTTTATTATTCAATATCAAAATGGATTGCAATTGGAATACGGTATGGCATAGTGTATGAATTTTCATATTATGATTATTTTCTTCACGATTTTTCCATTACTTCCAGATTTTCAATAGGAAGAAAGTGATAATTCGTCTGCTTTTCCAATGAATAATAGCAGCGCCGCTGACACTTCCATTTGCCGGAGAACACCTCTCGTTTCCAGTCCGGCTGAAGGAACAATGATCAATCCTGCATGATCATCTGCATTTATAGAACCCAAATTAAGCCTCGAAAGAAAAAAACGCTGTCTTGTTCAGCACCCTTGTGAATTTTTATGAAAGTTGCTATATTTATGATTAAGCGAGGAAACCACATGAGACAGTATTATGGAAATAGAAAAAACGGTTTAATATTCCAGGCATTCTGGGCAATCCTTTGTGTTGTGGTTATCGCGATGCCCCTGATTAATCTGTTCTCAACCTGCTGCAATGCATCTCAAGTCATCCCGGAATTGCACACAAACTGCTACTGTGAGGACAACGAGAGCTCCTCATCCTGCTCCTCATGTGTTATATCCGAAACCAAATCAGAAGAAGATTATCTCTCCCCTCAACAAATAACACTGGACAGCCGGAGCCTTGCATCCGCATTCGAATCAGATGTTTATATATTCGGATATCAGCAATATGTCAGTCATATAAACCGAGTTTCTTCTTCGCCTCCTCAAGCCAGACTTTTGCGACTGCAAACAGACATTCTACGCATTTGATCCTCAAACTCCTGGTGACAATACCAACGGTTATTTCAGCTCACTGCTGTAACTAAGTACTAACTTATTAAACTTTCTCAATGGAGATTGACCATGAGATCATATCGTCATTTGCCAGTTTTTCTTGCTGTAATTGTCACCTTAATCATTGTCGGCTGTTCTGGGAAATCCGGTTCCAAGCAGCTCGGAGTGGCAGCACCTTCCGATGTTCCCCGTGTAACTCTCAAGCAGGTTACATCCGAACCGGCGGCCTTCGATGGAAAGAATGTGGTCATGGAGGGAATAGTATCGGGTCAGTGCGCCTCTCTTTGCGAATTTACTTATAAAGAGGGAACAGACGCGGTAGTCATTTTCCCTCAGGGTTTCAAGCTTCCCAAACTCCAGACAGGCAGCAAAGTGCGGATGCATGCTCAGATTAGCAAGGGTGAGGAACGGGTAGTCATTTCAGCGCTCGGTCTTGAGCAGTTATAAGGAGCAAAGAACAATATGGTAACATTCAGAAAATTTGCTTTCAATAATCTGAGACGAAGTCCGGTGAGGGCTGTGCTTACGGCTTTGAGTGTACTGGTTTCGGCTGCCACACTCACTGTAGTTCTCTCCCTTGATAAAGGCTATACATCGGCAGTCAAACGGGAACTTGTTGATAAAACGGGTGTGCATCTGTATATCACCAAAGAGGGCTGTCCTATCGAGGCTGCTTCGGTGATTGCCCAGGGAGGACTGAGTCCGCTGTATGTAGAGGAAACGGTTGCCCAAAAGGCGGCCGCATTGCCTCAGGTGGCTTCAGTGCTTCCCTTTAAACTTTTTTCCGTTACCACTACTGATGGTACTCGTACCGATATCTTCATGGGAATAACAGAGGCGATAAGAGAGATAAAGCCCGACTGGATACTGGAAAAGGGTGGATGGTTTACCGACAGCAACTCAGTGATTCTTGGTGCGGAGATGGCGCGTATCGAGCAGGTTCAGGTTGGTGATAAAATCTACTCCGAAAATTTCGATCGGGAGTTTACTGTTACAGGGCTCCTCAAGCGCACCTATTCCCAGGATGATGGAACACTGTTCCTGCCGTTGTCAACAGCACAAAAACTTGTTCAACGGGAGGGTAAGTTGTCCGCTGTGGCTGTTAAGCTCAAGGATATCGGGCAGCTTGATGCCACTCGCATTCAGATGAGAGGTGCTCTTCCGGAAGACTATTTCGTGATCGGTTCAAAGGAGCTCAGCGATGGAATATTGAGCTTTTTCAGCTCCACGCGAGTGATCATGATCGTGATGGTGGTTGTGGCGCTCGTTGTTTCAATTTTCGGCATAATAAATACGATGCTCATGTCTGTTATGGAACGTAAAAAGGAGATCGCCTATTTAAAGTGCACGGGAGCGGGAACGGGGGATCTGGTGAAGCTGATCGCAATGGAAACCACCACCATTGCACTGGCCGGGAGTGCGGCGGGAGTAGGTCTGGGTGCCGCACTGAGTCCGTTCTTCGGTAATTTTATGCGTCAATTTTTTGTGGCCTACACGCCCAGTAGTGCCATTGCCAGCCCCGATCCTTTCATCATGGCGGGTGCATTTGCAGTCTGCATCATCACCGGTCTTATCTGTTCGATTTATCCTGCATTGCGGGCAGCCCGCATCGTGCCCATGGAGGTTTTAAGAAATGACTAATACACACGTTCTGGAACTTGAAAGGGTGTCGAAAAAGTATACGCGGGGCGCCGAAGATGTCCATGCCCTTAAAGAAATTTCATTGTCAATAGATAAGGGGGAATATGCTGCAGTGATCGGTTCCTCCGGTTCAGGTAAAACAACCATGCTCAATATTATGGGCTGCCTTGATCATCCATCGAGCGGCAGTGTCGCCGTGAATGGAGTTAAGGTGTCGGGTTGTCCGGAAAAAGAATTGCTCAAGGTCAGGAAGAAATCGGTTGGTTTTGTTTTTCAGCAGTTTTTCCTTATTCCCACGCTTACTGTTCTTGAAAATGTCGAGCTGCCTCTTCTGTTCCGCACCAGTGATTCGGTGTCAAGTCAAGCAAAGGAGATACTGGAAACTGTAGGCTTAGGTAAACGGCTCAACCACTTGCCTTCCCAGCTCTCCGGGGGGGAGATGCAGAGGGTTGCCATTGCCCGAAGCCTGATAAACAATCCGACAATTCTTCTCGCTGATGAACCAACGGGAAATCTCGATACCAGAAATGCCGGATTGATTATGGAACTGTTTGAATCACTAAACGCGCAGGGGCTGACCATAATCATGGTGACTCATAATCCGGATCTTGTCAAGCGTTGCAGGAGGGTAATCCACCTTGAAGATGGCACTCTTAAACTATAGTGTGGCAGCACTGCTGCTTGCAGGAGCGCTTTCATCCGGCCGGGCATCATTGACACTCACGGGAGATGTCGATTTACGCTACAAAGCTTTCATTCTCGCATCACACTGGGGAGGGTTGGAGGCTTTGGGGCTGTCAGCGCGAAAAACGTTTGCAGATTCCAGGGGAGACCGTTGGACTCTTTACGGGATAGCGGAAGTCAAAAGCAATTTATCTGATGTCATGCTTCATGAGGCTTGGGTGAAATATAAAGGTCCTCTGGGAGTATGGAATCTTACAGCGGGGCGGATCAGGCTTCCTTTCGGTTTGCTTTCCGGTTTCAGCGATGACCGGTTGCTTTACCACTCTCTGGAAGAGAGCAGCCTGGGGTTTGATGCAGACAATGGTTTGATGTTTTCAGGCATTGCACCAGGCTTTGATTATTCTCTCTCTTTCACCCAGGGTTTGGGGCATTTACCAATCGATAAGCTGGGGAAGGGATTTGCAACCGGCAGAATAGGTTTTCAAGTCGGTGAATTTACCGATGGCAGTTTGGGGTTTTCCGCGGCTGCCGGGAGCACCGCAGGCCATGTGGAAACCAGCACTTCCATGGGTGATCATTCGCAAGTAGAAGGGATGACCATGTATACTGCCCGTTATCTGTTTGCGGCAGACTACACTTCATATTTTGGCCAGGCCACGGGCAGGGCTGAAGTTGTTGGCGGGATGGTGGATGAGGATGTATACCTGGGAGCGTTCGGGAGTATCGACTACGCGCTTTCTTCCAAAACCGTAATTACAGGAGCTGTGACCGTTTCATCGCATCGAAGTTCATTCGACGATGAATGGTTTTGCGGAATCAGCTACAGTCCGGCGTGGGTTACTTTGCGGGCCGGATACACCTACAGTCATTTCAAGGAGAAGAATCATGCGATTTCATTACAGGCATATCGCTTATTTTCTGCTACTTTTTAGTGTTTCGAGTATCGTTGCTCAGGAGGTCTTCATTTGTGTGTGGCGTAATCCTGAGCGGACTATGACTCGGCTGTTCCCTGATGCCAAGGAATACCGGACTGTAAACAGGAAAATAAAACCGGATCAGCGGGAAGTCATCGAAAAGCGGCTGGGGGCATTGCTGCTTCCCGGACAGCAGGATAATTTCCAGCATTTTGAAATGTTAGGAGGTAAAGGAGAGCTTATAGGATATGTTATCGCCTCTACACAGAAGGGGCAATATGGAGCCATCGAATTTGTAATGGGTCTAGATAAAGAGAAGAAGATTTCCGGTATTTACATTCAAAGGGCGAGGGAAAGGGACCAGGAATTCAAGAAGAAGGAGTTTCTGGATTCCTTTACAGGAAAAAGCCTGGAGGCCATCGGGAATAATCTTCAGAGCTACGAGAAGATAAGTGCTGCTGCGGTTACAGTTGCCCAAGGTATAAGAAAAGAGCTGATCACTCTGGAAGAGACCAACTGATCTATCTGGTTCATGGCGGCTCCGGCTGCCATGTCTGCTCCTGTGAGCTTAAGCAGTAGTGAAACTTATGGTCTGCATGTCTTCTATTGTCAAACCTTGATCATCTCTTCAGTACCCATTTTCCAGATTTCTGAAGTAGCAGTTTCCCGCTTTCTCCCAGGTTTTTGAACACTCCGACTCCTGCAAAGAATCCTACCCGTTTGCCCGGTGCAGGTATTCCGTTTTTGAGCGTATCTCCTTTTTTATAGACAAACAAGGATGCCCGTTCTGCTTTCCGGGCTGCACCGCCAGTACGGTAGCATGTGTGGAGGGTTTTCCTGTGCTACATAAGGAGAAATTTGAGTGGTTCTCATCCGAACCTCACGGCTGCAAAGCTAGATAATAATATGTACGGAGCAAACATGAAACTTGCACATGTACCGGTTACATTATAATTTGTGATGTACTCAATGATCCCCACTGCCAATCCTTTATGAAATCTGGTGCCCGGTGGATCTGATATACGAAGCTTTAAAGGCTGATAAATGGCGAAATTCCGGATAGTTGTGAATACCTGCTCTCTACGCCACCCACCTATCTTCAAGAAACACATCCTGCTTCTTATTGTAACGCTAATGTTCTTTTCCTGTGCAGTTGAAGGTGATCATATGGTTGCGCAGTCCTGCAAAAGAGGCGTTCTGCACGTCAGTGCAGAGCAGCTGGAAAGTCCATAGAACTCAGGGGGGAATGGGAATTTTACTGGGAACAGCTGCTTTCCCCGGATGATTTCAACAATGCAAAAGTCCATGCCCCTGATACATTCGTCTCTATTCCCGGTAAATGGGAGGGAATGGAGCTTAATGGAGAGCGTTTGACTCGGGAAGGTTTTGCCACGTTAAGGCTTTTGGTAAGCGGTACTGCTCAGGCAGCTGAACCTATGGCTTTCAGAATCAGCCGTTGGACAAACCCGCTTGAAGTGTTTGTAAATGGTAAAAAGGTTCTTTCAGTGGGAAAAGTCGGCACCTCTAAAGCTTCTGAACGCTACGATTCCAGACCCCAGGTAGTGCTGTTGCCGGCCATAGGGGATTCCATAGAAGTCATTGTGCAGACATCAAATTTTACAGGGAAGAAAACTGCCTGCAGCCGATCGATACTACTGGGCTACAACCGGGTGCTTGAAAAACAGAGAGTGTCTTCGGTTTCCTGGTATCTAGCAGCTTTCGGTGCGGTTTTCGTCATTGGTATTTGTCTGATACTAGCTTACATCCTCATGGGAAGTCTTTATCCCAGCCTGCTAAATTTAGGACTTACCTGTCTTACCGTATCAATCCGATCCATTTTTATGGGAGAGTCCCTGATAAATGATCTTTTGCCCAACCTTCCGGTATGGCTAAAATTTAAAATCGAACTTTCCCTTCTTTACTGTTTTACCATTTACATGAACATGTACTGTCGCTCGCTTTTCCCTCTGGACCTTAAAGCATGGTATTTGAAAATAGTGTGGGTCTCCCATTGTGTATTCATTGCCGTGGTTCTGCTTTTCAACTACGATACAGCTCTCCTCACCCAGTTGCCTCATCATGTTGTTGCTGCCTTTTCCGGTTTATACGTGCTGACGGTTCTCTGGAGGGCTCTTGAAATTAGAAAACGACACGCCTCTATTTTCATGGTCAGCATCTTCATTTTCTTCATGGCGGTGCTGCATGATATCCTCGTGTTCCATTCAATTCTGAAAACCCCCTACGTTCTGCACTACGGCTTCCTGGTCTTTATCATTATTCAGACGGTTCTGGTGACCTATCTGTACACCCGGTCTCACCAGAAGTTCTCCGTTCTCAAGCGTCAGCTTGATACCAAACATAGAGAACTGGAGCAGCTTAAAACAGACCGGGTTACACTTGGAGAAGCTGATCTTGAGCAGTTTTGTAAAGAGTACCAGATTACTGCCCGCGAGAAGGATGTTATCATGCACCTGGCTCAGGGCCTCTCCAATAATGAAATCGCTGACAAGCTCTTTATTTCATTCCATACGGTAAGGCGACATCTAAATAATATCTACCGCAAGTGCAGGGTCAGCGAAAGAGGCGGTTTTCTGGCACTGCTGAGATCAGTTGATGAAACTCCTGTAAATACCGAAAATTAAGAAACCTCACTGCGGCTTGGTGGATCAGTGCCGCAGGAGATCTTTTGATGCTATGCATTCAGTCACACTTGAGATTGTCAGTGAACGCCTCCACCCGCGCTCCGTAGGCTGCCGAAAACCCCGGCCTGAACTCTATCCTGTTCCTGCTTTAAGCTGGATATCTCCCGGCTGGGAAACCACCACATTCGGGCCCAGGATAATGGAGTTGCCGGCTGAGAAATCCTCCATTTTTTTCAGCTGTACATCAGATATCACCAGATCGCAGGGGATGGGACGAAACACCCTGAAGGCAGCTTCCACCGTGGCATAATCCGTTCCTCTGGAAGACCAAGCGATCATGACCGAGTCGTCTTTCAGGACAGAGATGTCCGGATACCAGGCATCCGCACCTTCCCTTGCCGTAAAGGTCTCTTTCCCGTGCCATTTTCCTCCTGAATAGGCGTTCCACACCGCCACGTCGCGGCCGTTGACCTTTTTCTGGTAAGTAAGGAAAACTCCGCCGGTGCTGTTGGGGACCAGTCGGGGACATTTGGGATTGCCGTCGCTGTCGATAATCTGTTCGTTTGTCCAGTAACTGCCGTTATGCATCGCATGCATTAACGATCCGTCGGGTTTCCAGTAAACTAAATGCAGTACCCCGGTTGAACTGGTGACCATGGAGAGCCCCTGGGCCTGGGAATGGGGGCGCAGCTGAGTGGATGAGCTCCATACACTGTCTGAAGAGAGGGTGAGTTCGTTTAGCGACGAATCAAGGCTGGTGTAAACGACTCTTACCTTCCCGTTGCTATGAACTGCAGCATCGAACATGTAAAAACTGCAATCCTGGGCAATATTAAAATATTCTGTTCCCGACACGTAGCCGACTCTTTTGCGCTCAGTCCATATGCTGCCGTTCCAGTAACTCCAGTAAAGCCCGTTTATGTCTTTTCGTTCTCCGGTGATCTCCTTGTCGCGGCAGAAAAAGATCACATGCATTTTCCCTGAGGCAAACAGCAGGCGAGCCCGCTCGATGTTCCATCCGGCAATCATGTTGAGAGATGAAACTTTGCCGACGTCTTCAAGCTGGGTGCCCGATGGGGAGAGGATTCCGTGCATGAGGGTGGTTTTGGAGTTTACAATAGTGCGCCAGAGCAGATGCGTTCTACCATCCGGGGCTTTTCTACAATCCATAAGCCTGCTGGAGAATTCCATTCCCGTCAGGGATGGGCCCTGGGATTGCACATTGGAACTCATGCTTATCGGCCATTGTGCGATATGAATATCATTTGTCCTGGACAAGTCATTTCTCATCCTCTCGAAAAGCATCCGGCCGCTTTCATCGGGAACTATGAGTGGATTCCAGAGGTCAATAGTGTTGTTTGCCACACCCTCCTGAATAGTCGGCCGGGTAAGGAGAAAAGAGTAGCCTTTATATTCAACAGAAGAGGAATAATTTCCGTTGTTGTCGCTAACCAGGTTGAGGCGCAGCATACACCCGCTATTGAAATAATACATCGCATTGGGGCCGTAGTATGCTCCGATCATTATATCGGTTCCCAGGTTATACAACTCAGTTTTGGTGCCCGAGAGCGGTTCTATGAAAAACCAGTCGTGAATGTTAAGAGGGTCATCACCTACCAGTATCCCGTTGATGGCATGGCCGCGGCTGCCAAGAGTAACCGTGTAAACCGGGATATTGAAGAACTGGCCACCGTTAAAGGGTGTCTGCTTGAGATCCCGGCGGTACTGGGCTCCGTTAATGGCGCACTGGGATGCGGTATGGCCGCAGTAAAAGAGGGTTCCGTTCTTGTTTACATCCTTAGTAAAGTCACGGTCCATGAAGCGGTAGACCCAGTACTCCCGCTGTTCTCTGGTAGTGAGCTTGTTCCACCACCCCGGAAGCAGCGCTCCCTTGAGAGCCCCGTCCACCAGATTGACATCGGCTGAATCCACCTTGCCATCTGCATCTACATCAGCCATAATGTTTGGAGTCAGAACACCTTGAGCCATCTGAGTTACAAGCTGCATATCGGCTGCAGTAAAGTGTCCGTCTCCATCGGCATCGCCGCTGCCATAGTAGATTGTGGTGTTTGCAGGTTGGTGAAAGGGGTTTTTGCCATCCCAGAGCGGGTACTGAGCGCTTTGGGCAGGCAGTACACAAGCAATAATTATGGGTAAAACCGGCAGAAAAATCCGGCTTCGCACCACAATACTGTAAATATATAACGATTGTTTTTTTCTCATATCTTCCTCATCTTGTAGTTTTCCCACCTGAAGTTTAACAGGTGGTAAGGTGTGCAGCTGCTGTTATTTAAGCTCCCCTTCCAGCTGAGCGATACGCTCCTGCATCTTAATCATGTGCAGCGTCATCTCCTCTATCTTCTCCAGCAGCTTCGCTTGCATCTCTCCTACGCTGACCCCCTTCTGCATCACTTCACTCTCGGAGGGGATACCGGGGAGTCTGCCGTTTTCCTTTATGTAGCTATGCACTTCTTCAAGCGACCTGAGTTCGTAGTCCGGTTTGAATACATAATCGGCCCATACGTTGGGGACGACATACAGTTCCTGAGTGTTTATTTTGGAAGCTCTGATGGTCTGGTTTACATCCAGGTTGGTGATTTGGGCATGGGGAGAGGTGATCGTATTGGAGGCGATAAACTTCTGGCTGTTCATGGTGGTGCCGTTAACAGTTGTTCCGGTAATGGTAGTACCATTTATGAAGGGGGCGCTCAGTTTGGCCGCAGTGAGGTTGCCTCCGGAAATGGTTGTGGTTCCGGAAGTGCCAGAACTTACTGTGATAATCGGCCCGTCGATTCTTGAGTTGCCGGCGGTGGTGGAGGAGACGATGGTGTTAAAATCAATGGTGGTCTGGTTAGTGTAGCCGTTACTGAAAAGGATGGTTCCCTGTTTAAGGATGGTCCGGGGGCTTGGGTTGTTGATTTTCCTTGCCAGAGTGATCTGATCCTGATTGATGTATACGGAATTAGAGGTGTTGTCCCAGCGGTCATTGTAGAAGGAGAGTGAGTTCTTGGTGAGGATCATGTGGCTTGTCCAGTTAGGAATCTGCTCACCGAAACGGATGGTGTCTTTGGAGATTTTCAGGAAAGAATAGTAATCTGGGCCGGACAGTGGCGGCTTGGGTCTGAGGACCGCTGGGCCCTGGACCATCAGCGAATTTTCGACGGTAAGATTTTGAACCGTGTCAGCCCATGAAAACGAGCTCAGAAGAGTTAGCCCGGTCAGTAGTGCGGGGACAGTTTTTTTTCTAAGGGTCCACATTGCAAAACTCCTTTGGTTTAGATTGGTTGAAAAATCACACAGAAAGCAATCTAAGCCTTGTTCCAGCGGCCCGACAATTACCACCCCTGCCCATTTTTGTGTAATCCCCCCTGATCATGAGGTGAAAAATAGGGTATTCTTTATAGGATCTCAGGGTTGAGTTTGATTTGCTGCGCCCGGCAGTGGGCCTTCGGGCTGGCTAATAATAAGCCGGTCCTTTCCGCGTGTCCTGCGCGGCGAACTCTACAACCTCGTCGTTCCTCCTAGAATAAGTGCGAAAGGCTCCAAAATATACGAATGCTATTAATAAACATCACATAAATAAACATACAAGGATGGGCAGAGCTCAGGGTGCACAGTGAAACCCCGAAAACCTCTTGCCGGATTATCTTCGACTATCAACAAAAGTTTAGGGCTTTTCAGGGTGCAGATAGCAAAAAGCTTGCTTTTTGACCCCTCATGAGGCATGGCACACTGTTTGACCATCTATTGCAAAACCAATATTAACCAAGGAGAGTTCGATGGCACTCAAAACCAAGCAGCTTGTGTTTCTAGATAGTGATGTCGTCAGGCTGAATGCGATTCTACAGAACAATTCCGAAAATCCCCAGTACACCGCGCAGCTGGCAGAAGAGATCAAAAAAGCCCGTATCGTCGATAAGGCTCATCTGCCCCCGGGAGTTGTGGTGATGCATTCAGTTATAAGCATTCTGGACAAGGAAACCGACGAAGTGTCAACCTATACACTGGTATATCCCTGGGAATCAGACGTGGACAATGATAAAATTTCAGTGCTTGCCCCCATAGGTACCGCGCTGATCGGTTACGGTGAAGGGGATGAGATCAGCTGGAATGTTCCCAAAGGAGTGAGGCGCTTCAAGGTTCTTTCTGTTCAACACCCCTGAACTAAAGGTGTTAACCAATATTGAGGACGGGTTGGTAAGGACACCTGTTCAGCAGATGGACAAAGGTCTTCATACAAGACTCTATCAACAAAAGTTGATGCTTTAAAGCAGAAATCCTTGCCATAACCGTAATGATTCATTAATGGAAGGACCTGCAGTGAGAATAGATAGAGAACAGGTTGGTGAAATAAGCACATTTCTTGGTCAGTTCATCAGCGTTTTCAAGGAAAATATACACCAGTACTCCCAAGTCGGTCTGTTCGACTGTAAAAAGTGCCAAATGCTTTTGCATATAGGCGGAGCAATAGAGGGGTGGATAGTGGCGGAATGGTGCGTAACCCTGAAGAGTGCTTGCCTTAACGGGGCTGACTGCGCCGGGTGTATTGAAAGCATTATCAGTTCCTACACAGAACGGTTCACTGGAACCATCTGGGCACAATACCATCTTTCGGCATCAGGTAAGGTGGATAAGGAAGCGTTGATTTATCAGATCCGCAGGGAAGAGCCGGTGATGTCTCTGCGTATCAAGACTTCAGAGATGATTGTTGAGCTGTTTGTGAAAAATATCACTTCTCATGATTTGAAGGTATCTTAATGAAGGCAAAAAAGGAATTGAGAAACAGCTGCGGGCACGATGGAAAGGAACCGCCCGTGAGTTTTGATTTTGGGGAACGGGTGTATAAGGCGGCCATATCCTGCTCCATATCGGCAATTGCTTTTATAGATAACCGCCAGAGAATCGTATACGCCAATCCTTCTTTTCTGAGCATCTGGGGATACCAGGGCGTAGAAGAGATTAAAGGGAGGAATGCAGCTGATTTCTGGGTGATGAATGAGGCGGCTGGCCGCATACGGCGCAAGCTTCGTGAAAACGGGGGGTGGATCGGGGAGCTTGCTGCCTGCCGCAGAGACGGGACCCTGTTTGCAGTTCAGGCTTCTGCCACCATGATCGAGGGGCCTGATAATAGCCCGGATTATATGATGATCTCCTTTCTAGACATATCAGAGCGTGTTCAAGCCCGAAAGAAGCAGCAGCAGCTCATGAAGGATCTCCGGGAAAGAATTAAGGAGCTGGCATTTCTTTATAAGATCATAAACATCCCTCATCTTTATAATTTGAGTTTGGAGGAGATGCTGCAGCATATCGTGACCGCTATTCCTCAATCGATGCAATGGCCCGGTTCTGCGCAGGCAAGGATCACTGTAGGGGGTCTTGTGGTCCACACGCCGGGCTATAGGAGTGACTGCATAAACGTGGTATCGTTTCCACTGCAGCTCTCTGGTATGGAAGGCACTCTTGAGGCTGCCTATGACTGCACTGAAGACTCCTCTCAGAAAAAAAGCTTTCTCAAGGAGGAGCGTGATCTTCTCCAAGCCGCTTCCCAGGAGATCACCCGCATAATAAAGCAGAAGCAGACCGAAGATGAGCTGCGAAGAAACAGAGAACAGCTGCTTAATGCTGACAAGATGGCCTCCTTAGGTGTTCTCAGTGCCGAGATTATGCATGAGATCGGTAATCCCAATAATTTTATTTCAATCAATGCCGGGATGCTGTGGAAGATCTGGCAGAATACGTTGCCCATTTTGGATGCCTATTACCGGGAAAACGGCAATTTCTCTTTGGGGGGGCTTCCCTACAGCGGCGCTCGCACTGAGGTATCAAAGCTTATTGAAGGTATCAAGGAGGGTAGCGACAGGATCAAGGAGATAAGTTTACGGCTGAAGCAGTTCAGGTTGTCAGAAGAGAGTAGTGCTTTTAGCATCTTCTCACTCAACGATGCCATCCACAAAGCGATGGAATTCATGCGGGGAGTCATTGAGCTTCACGCCTGTGATCTTCAGATGAATCTGAATGATAGTGACATTCGGGTCTTCGGCAGTTCCCGCCAGATCCAGCAGGCACTTATCAATCTGGTGACAAACGCCTGCGAGGCGCTGTCGTCTGAAAACAAGGTCGTTACCCTGTCCACCTCCATCGAGAAGGAATTGAAAACCGCGGTTGTCACCATAGAGGATAAGGGTTGCGGCATAGAGCCTTCTGACCTTCAGAAAATCACTGACCCCTTCTTCTCTACCAAAAGGGAGCAGGGCAATACCGGCCTGGGGCTCTCCATTTCAAATGACATCGTCATTCAGCATGGCGGCAAGCTCTCGTTTGTTTCTACCCCTTGTGAAGGAACACTGGTGCGACTTGCGCTGCCTCTCCACCTTGATCAGAAAGGAGCCGGACAATGACTGCTGAGAACCTTTTTCCCCAGCACCCGGTTCTGGTTGTCGATGATGAAGAGCTGTTTCTGCGTTCATTCAGACTCTCATTGAACACCATTGGAATAAACAATATTGTCGCCTGCACTACCGGAAGCGATGCCATGAAGATTATTGGTGAGAAAGCATTCTGCATGGTGGTTCTTGATATCAATCTGCCGGACATGCGTGGAACGGAGCTGCTTGATGTGCTGCTTGACGTCTGCCCTCAGACACCAGTGGTGATGATCACAGCGGTCAATGACGCCGCAGTGGCGGTCGAACTGCTGAAGAAAGGTGCAATGGACTACCTTGTCAAACCTTTTGATGAGGAAAAGCTGCACAATGCAGTGAGAAACGCCATTGCCCAGCGTGAATTGAGTGTTGAAAACGAGGCTTTGAAGAGATATCTTCTTGGCAGTAAACTGCAGCATCCGGAAATATTCAGCAGTATCGTCACAGTTAATCAGCAGATGAATTCACTCTTCCAGTATGTCGAGGCGATCGCCCCCACTCCCTTTCCCGTGCTCATTACGGGGGAGACCGGGGCAGGCAAGGAACTGTTTGCAAAGGCGATCCATGATCTTTGCGGACGCAAGGGGGAATTTGTTACGGTCAACGTTGCCGGGATCGATGACAACACCTTTGCCGATACACTTTTCGGTCATACAAGGGGGGCTTTTACCGGTGCTGAACGAAGCCGATCGGGGCTCATCGAAAGAGCGGAGCGGGGAACTCTATTTCTTGATGAGATCGGGGATCTCAGCCAGACCTCCCAGGTCAAGCTTTTGCGGATGATCCAGAACCGGGAGTATTTTCCCCTTGGAGCAGATGTGGCGAAAATCGCAGATGTCAGAGTGATTGTGGCCACCAACAAGCATATCGATGAACTTAAAGAGAGCTGCTCCTTCAGAAACGACCTCTTCCACAGACTCAGAACCCACCACATCGCCATCCCTCCTTTACGGGAACGAAAGGATGATCTGCATTCACTTTTAACCTATTTTCTGACCGAGGCAGCGCAGATATTGAGCAAGCCTGTTCCAACCATGCCTCCGGAGCTCATTTCACTACTGAACACTTATCACTTTCCCGGCAATGTAAGGGAACTGAGGTCAATGGTGTTCGACGCTGTCAGTGTTCACAAATCGAAAATCCTGTCAACTAAGATATTCAGAGACAGAATGGGGTTGAGAAGCGCCGATGCTCAAATGCTGCAGTCCCAGTCACCACACCAGGCACAAACACTGCTGCAGTTCAGCTCTCAGCTGCCGACAATTCGCCAAACTGTCCAGTCACTCATCAGGGAAGCTCTGGAGAGGTCAGGGGGCAATCAGAACGTTGCGGCTTCATTGCTTGGCATCTCCCCCCAGGCGTTGAGCAAAAGGCTTAAGAACTCAAACAGTAAAAGTAAAACTGATTAAATCAACTTTCGTTTAGTGGTGACCACCCGCTGTAAATTTCTGTTTATACCTTCCATCACCCGTTTCTCCCCCCGGCCCTCAGTGCAACACCGTTTCACTTGCTAATCTGCACTGGCATACATTCTGCATAGTAGACCAAAACCAGATTCGTCACTTGTTCGGCGAGGTGAAACATGACTGCTAAAATCACTGCTTTTCAGACCCAAAGGGCTCTATGGATAAATCGCACAGGAAAGCGGGTTTATTTTAATGCCCATATCATCAATGTGTCCTCCAGTTCAATTGAATTATCTATGACAGACTCTAAGGGATGTGAAAACAACCTGCAGCTTCAATCCCGGGACGGTTTTACCTATCAGGGAAGCATAACAATCGGAAACCTGAGCTATATATTTCGGTTTCAGACATTTTCAACTGCACAGGATCTGGTGCTTTTTGGACACTGGAGCACAGGGGGGTTCAGGGGTGAAATGGTGATTCATTCTGCTTTACGGAGATTGGTCACCAAAGATTTTGCCGCAGATAAGCTGCCACCTGCAGCATGAAAAGTAATGATGCCAAAAGGGAAAGTATCACTGGTATGCAATTCAACAATGAGGCTTTATGGTACCTATAACAGAACACTGTATTGTAAATGTAACGAGCTCATATTACATGACCTTTGACGGGCGGCGTTGTTACTGCGAAATTCCAGTTTTTCTGCTGAGCAGTTCTTCAGCCACGATGCACGTGTTATACAAAGAAGGAGACGAGGAACGGTATGAGATGGTATCTGAAGATGGAAAGCATTACCAGGGGTCATCGAACTCAGGGGATGGCAGCAGGGTTGAATTCACATGCTACAGGTCCGGGAATACTCTGCTATTTGCCGGTCTGTGGAAGTGCGGAGGACGGCAGGGGGAATGGTACCTGTGCGGCACCATAGATCCCGCTCCAGGAGCCGGAGAATAGAGATGAAGTGGTCTGCGCTGAAAGGCATTCTGAAAAGCATGATTCTGATAACAGCTGGTAGCGCCCTGTGTGCACTGGCTGTCAATGTGTTCATAAAACCAAATGGGTTTTTATCCGGAGGAATCACCGGCGCCGCTTTGATAATTTATTATAAGTGGAAGATTATCCCTCTGGGACTGCTTTATATGCTGATAAATGTTCCTCTCTTCCTGTTGGGGGTGAAATTCACCGGATTGAAGTTCATACTGCTCTCGGGGTGGGGCATGGTGAGTTATTCGGTGCTGCTCATGGTGATCAATCCTGTCATTGACATACCCGAAAAGCTGCTTAGTGCCTTGTGTGCAGGGGTACTGGGTGGAACAGGTGTGGCAATCATGCTTCGCTCAAATGGCGCGGCAGGAGGTTCTGAGATCATATCCATTGCACTCAATAAAATGTACTCCATAAGTTTGGGGAGTGCAAACCTGGTCCTGAACGCAGTCATTCTTGCTATTGCTCTGCTTCTGTTCCCTGTTGAAAATGTGCTGTATACTTTCGTGATGATCGTTGCCAATGCCAAGACGATGGATGCTGTTTTCACCAGTCTGGCTAAGAGAAAAGCCATTATGATCATATCTGATAAATGGCAGGACATACTGCAGGAGCTTACGGTCATTAATAATCTCGGTGTAACGCTGCTTAACGGTAAGGGCGGGTACATGGGGTGTGAAAAAACGCTGCTGTACTCCATTGTGAAGAGCTCTCATGTCAGCACGCTCAAGAGGGCCGTTATGCGTCTGGACCCTTCTGCGTTTATCGCTATTATGGAAACGACTGACATCGTAAGTTCTACAGTAGGCAACCAGCCGCCTTGGAAAGCCCAAGCGTACAGTCTTGCTTCCAATACATCAAAGATGCCTGAAACCAAAGGGATTGCACCTCTAATCAGCCCGTTTTTCATGACAGATAATAGTTTGATCAATCAGTAATCGGAATATTTCATACCTGATTGAACCGATGATCACAGAGACACATTTGCACCATTATTCAAGGTTTATCAATAAGATACACAAAAAGGAATATTCCCACAGCAATCACAAAGATTGTCAGAACAGACGTGAGGAAAAAATTGGACGAATACGTTCCTGCCTCAAGTTCCTTTTCGATGGTCCTGTATCTTACAAATGACAAAACTGTCAGTACTCCTCCAAAGGCCACAAGTATCAGTCCCGGCAGTTGAGAGAGACCCGGGGTTGGTTCGGGTTGTGGATTAATGGCAAACGCGAACTCCTCCACTACAAAGCCGAAGGCCATTACCCCAATCGCCGTTCTTATCCAGGCAAGGAAGGTGCGCTCATTTGCCATATGGGCTCGGCGGTTGGCTGGCGTTGTATGTACTTTTCGGTTTTCTATCATTAACAATTTCCAGTCAGACTTTGCAGTATCATTTTCTGGAATCAGCTCGGGAGAATGGTATGAGGCCCGTTCTGTGAGCTGACTTGTCTGTTTTGATTTCGCGCTCCGACATCAGTAAAGAGATGCTACGGTTTTCATGACTGCACTGTCAATCTATAATGAACGAAATTCAATGGCCTGCGGGGAATCTTTATAAGACTCCCGGCAGGATGTATTGTTGTGTCAATCTTTCCTCTACTCAGTTATCAGAATTGACCGTAGCCGTTGCTCATGTGTAATCTGCCCGTCGTTGTCAGTTGCATCGCTTGGAATTTCGATTTCCACCCAGTTCACTTTTCCCGAGAATTCTTGAATGGTGTAATCAGTGGTTACGGGTGATCCGTTATCGCAGCCGATCTCCAAAGGCTCGTCACTTGCGAACGGAAGCGGCTGGGTGCGCCCGACCTGACCACCCCCTGCGATTCTATTGTCAACATACAGGCTGACATTTCCACCCTTTGCAACACCTCCCCCATGGTATTCAAAATCCATTCGCACCAGATGCTTTCCTTCGGGCATCGGTTCGGCTGTGTCGATGTGATACAGGTCGATTCCATAGAAGTTGTAGCAATACTTCAGGCGACCTTCTTTTGCATAAAGGGACCACCCCCCCGGGAAACCTCCCTGGGCCACGATCACTCCTTCGCAGCCGCCGGCAGGTATAATGATCTCCGCAGTCACCCGGTGAGACTTGTTTTTGGTGTTGATGACGCAAAAGGCATTCAGGCGCCCAATGCCGGGGTAGAACTTCTGGCGCTTCCCTTTCACTAAGACCGGCCGTCCTGCCAGATCCGGATCGGCCCTTTGAGCTGTCCGGTCATCAAGCGGGAGGACGTTGTACTTTGCGGCTTCTATGAGGAACAAACGCTTGAGCTCAGAGAGTTTTTGCGGGTGCTCCCGCGCTAGATCGTGCGCTTGTGTCCAGTCTTTTCTGGTGTCGTAAAGCTCCCAGGTATCATCTTCGAGTTCAGCCAGAGGTCGTGGTGAAACAGGAGAGTTGTGTGCAGTTACTGCCGTCCAGCCCTTGTGGTAGATTCCGCGGTTGCAAAGAATTTCGAAATACTGCGTCTCGTGCCGGTCGGGGGCATCAGGATCGTTGAATGTGTAAACCATGCTTGTACCTTCAATGGCCTGCTGCTGGATGCCATTGACAATTAGTGGCTGCGGAAGATTGGCGACCTCAAGGAAGGTGGGGGCGACATCGATCACGTGATGGAACTGCTGGCGCAATTCTCCGCGAGAGCGGATTCCTTCAGGCCAATGAACTATCAGTCCGTTTCGCGTTCCTCCCCAGTGAGAGGCGACCCGCTTTGTCCACTGATACGGGGTATCCATGGCGTGTGCCCATCCCAGAGAATACTGCGGGTATGATTGCGGAGTTCCAAAGGTGGAAAGGCGTTCACGCAGAAATCCCGGTGTTTCGATGTCAGTCATTCCTGTCATGGTCAAGGACTCGTTCCAGGTGCCGTTTATTGTTCCCTCACCGGACGCTCCGTTGTCCCCGGTTATAATCCAGATCAGTGTATTGTCCAGTTCTCCCAGGTTTTCGATACTTTCAACAACTTGCCCAATGCAGTAATCGGTATGCTCAAGAAAAGCAGCGTAAAGCTCCATTTGCCGGATCAGTACCGGTTTCATGTCTTCAGTAATGTCGCTCCAGGCGGGAATGCCCTCTGGTCGTGGCGTCAGGTCGCATTCCGGAGGAATAATTCCCAGTTTTTTTTGACGGTTGAATGTCTCCTCACGAATGGAATCCCAACCCTTGTCGAAGACTCCGCGGTAACGGTCGCGCCACTCCTTGGGCACGTGGATCGGTGCGTGGGTGGCACCCGGGGCAAAGTACAGAAAAAACGGCTTGTCCGGCACAAGCGCCCGCTGCTGCCCGATCCACCGGCGTGCTTTCTCAGCCAGATCCTCGCTTAGATGGTATCCTGCCTCCGGAGTCTTGTCAGGAAGTACAGGAGTTGTCCCCTCGATGAGGCTTGGGTAGAACTGGCTTGTTTCACCTCCGATGAAGCCGTAGAAGTATTCAAATCCGTTTCCGGTAGGCCAGCGGTCAAAAGGCCCCATGGGGCTCCATTCCCAGGTCGGTACTTCGTGGCATTTGCCAAATTGTGCAGTCGAATACCCGTTCAGGCGCAGCATCTCGGCGATCGTCGCAGCCGTATCTGGTCTCTGTGAAGTATATCCTGGTGCAGCGGTAGCCATATCGGAAACTACACCCATCCCCACGGAATGGTGATTGCGACCGGTCAATAGAGCCTGCCGTGTAGGAGAACATAATGCAGTTGTATGGAACCGGGTGTAGCGCAGGCCGCCTTTGGAAAGGCGCTCGAATGTCGGTGTGCGGCAGGGACCGCCAAAAGCACTGTTGGATCCAAATCCCGCATCATCGAGCAGAACAAGAAGGATGTTGGGAGCACCCTCAGGAGGGCGCAATGGCACTTTCTGCTCATAGCAGGATTCAGGAGATCCGGACTTGTACAATGTGGGTCCCACTTGCCTGCTGTCGGGAATCGGAAGTATCTCGCGTGGAATATTATTGGCCATCTTTTACTCCTTCCGAGTGTCACTTTTGTTAAGTCGTAATAGATATACAACAGTTACTGCTGTGAGTGCCGTCGGGAATGTATAAGTGGCCCATTTTTTTCTGCATTCCCTTTTGCCAGAAGTCTGCTAAGGATTTTCTTTTATTGGCAGCTTCGGACCTCCCGGGTCTGGTCCCTGCAGAGGCACAGAGTCGCTTTTGTGAATATCTGGAGGCGGGGAACGCCTGCGGAGGATAAATGCGATCGGGAAAAGCACCATAAGATCGACCACTGAGAACAGGACAATCATGGCAAGCATTCTGGGGTCATTGAAATCCTGAGTCGCTACCACCAATGCCGCAGCGATGTTTCTCTGCCCTGTGCCAAGCCCCATTGTAGCACGTCTGTTGAAACCGGAACTGCTGATCAGATAACCTGCACCAAAACCTCCCGCGGTCAGAAGTATTGCCGCGATGATGGCACCAGTGCCTATCATGTCGCGAAAGAGTGAAGCATTAAGAATCACCGTTGAGATGACAAGTGTCAATAGACTGACAGAGGAGGTCTTGGCGGCGATGAGCGCCAGGTGCGAGGCCAGCCGAGGTAAAACTGTGCCAATAATTTGTCCGACGATCAACGGTAACAGCAGCGTAAGGATCAGAGGCACTGCGATGGATACAGCATTCACCGAAGCATCCGCGATCACCAGCGGCACCGCAAAAGGCATGTAAAAGACCGTGAGCGGCATCAGCAGGACAAGGAGTGTAGCGCTCAGACTCACATCTCCATTGGCAACCTGGGTTAATTTCAGGAGAAATGGCGCGCCCGCCGCTGTGCCCACCAGAACCACTCCGGCAGCCAGTGAAGTCTCCAGTGCCAGCAGACGGGAAATGCCCACTGCAAGAAGAGGTACGAGAATGAAATTGGCGACAAGTGCACGGAATACCCTGTCCGGGAAGCGCAGGGGTCTGGTGATTTGGTTTAGGGTGAAACTGAGGCCGACAGCGAACATGCTTGCAATTGGAAAGAGCAGCACTGAAATATCCAGAATGATTTGAATGATATTCATGTTCAGATATCCCTCTCCATGTTTTTGATACCGCTTAGAACTTTCTCCTGCGCTCCCTGAGAATAGAGATATTGCCATCTGCCTCCAAGTAGGCGGAATGCACATGTGAAATGTTATCGACATTTTTTTCCCGGAGTGCCGCGTACAATTCATCTTCAGTTACCATCTCCCGTCGCATATTTCCGCGCATCATACGGCCATTTTGAATCAAGGCAGCCTGCTTGTCGCGCAGAATGTAACGGAAAAGCGGAATCTGATACTCAAGTAAATTGAGTACATAATCCCAGATGAGAACGAGTGCAATCATAAGGATGATGTCAGCCATGGATGTCGAATCCCCGACAATGCCCGTTTTCGCCATGCTGCCAATCACAATTAGTGTCAGCATGTCGGCAAGCGAAAATTTACCCGAGGTTCGCTTTGGCATAAGACGCAGCAGAAGGAAAATAGCAATGTAAACGACGGATGTCCGCAACATGATTTCCCAAAGCGGAGTAGCCAAACCGATAGCTTCCATAAGCCTCCTGCGTTGAAAAACGAGCTGACAGTGAAGGAATGATTGAGATCGGAATTCGCGTCTTACAAGTGCACAATGTCATTTATATACTGCAAACACCATGCCCGGCTGTGTGTATACTGTGTGGGAAGGTTTAAAGAGGTGGATGACTTACCAGGAGTCATCGTTTTCTCAAGTTTTTTGCAGATAAAAGTCGGGCATGGAGGCACTGCATGGCACCTGTGCTCTGCACCTTCGTCCTTAGTGGAAAGAAGCTTGCTATCACCTTGCTTTTTAATGATATTCTGTTTTCTTACAAAAATGCGAAAGGATTCATTATTTGTATCTGATATTAGCGTTGATTCTGCTTGCGATTATACTGGTCGCCAAAGTAGCCAACAAATGGCGTGTTCCCCTGGTGGTGATATCACTTTTTGCGGGTATCCTGTTTGGCAGCGATGTTCTATCTCTGGTGTATTTCGACAATTTCGTGCTGTCACGCCAGATAGCGGATTTCGCACTGGTGTTTGTACTGTTCATAGGTGGTTTCGGGACCAAGAAAAAGCGGCTGCAGACGGTGTTAGCCCCTGCCATGATACTGGCTACTCTTGGAGTGGTGATTACCGCCGGCATTACAGCAGTTTTTCTGCAGATTATCCTTGGCTACAGCGTCTCACACGCCATTCTGATCGCCTGCATTATCGCTTCCACCGACGCCGCTGCGGTGTTTTCGATTCTGCGGTCCCGATCCCTGGATGAAAAGTTGTCCTCGGTGGTGGAGATTGAATCAGCAACCAATGATCCCATGGCTATCATCTTGACCTCCATCGCCGTTCAGCTGATTGTCGCTCAACTGCAGAACCCCCTCAGCATTGGTTTTTCTCTTCTCTGGCAGATTGTGGGTGGGGTTGCCATCGGGCTTGTTGTGGGAAAAATAGCATCTTTCCTTTTCAGATATATCAACAGTCTGGACAAGGGGTATATATACATATATATGATCGCTATTATTATGCTTTCTTATGGCGCCGCGGATTTGGGGAGAGCCAGCGGAGTCCTCTCCGCTTTTTTTGCCGGGTATTTTCTTGGAAATTCCGATATTCCTTACAAGTCTACTATTACAACCCTGCTGGAAGCATTCTCCACCATCGGCAATGTGGTGATTTTCGTGTTGCTTGGATTGCTTGTCTTTCCCCACGAATTCAGTGGTGTGGTCCGTGATGGCATTGTCCTTTTTTTGATACTTGCCTTTATTGCGCGTCCGCTGGCGGTTCTCTGCTGTACGGTTTTCACCAAGTACAACATAAAAGAGAAGACATTTTTAAGCTGGAGCGGTTTAAGGGGCGCTGTGCCGATTGTGCTTGCGACTTATCCGGCGGCTGCGGGTATCGAGGGATCAAGAGGTATTTTCAATATCGTCTTTTTTGCTGTGCTGCTTTCTATGGTGGTGCAGGGCTCCACAATCACCAAGCTGGCTGATCTGTTGAAACTTGCGGTTAAGGCCAAGCCCAGACCCAGGCAGGTGATGGAATTGACATCTGTCAGCAAATCGGATCTGGAGCTGATAGAGTTCTTCATTGATGATGATGTGTACAGTGGACAAGCCATAATTACCCAGTTCAACCTGCCTCCGGGTACCACCATTACCATGGTTAACAGAAATGACACCATTATCGCACCAAGAGGAAATACCACTGTCTTTGCTGGGGATGTCCTTTATATTCTGGTGAACAATCAGTATATCGATGAAGTGACATCCGAAATTCTAGGACACCTGCAGTTGAAAAACCGGAGATAGCGGTTGATGGAATTTCTGCCTGAAAGCTGGTTAAAGGTGGTTGCGCTTCAAACACCATTTTTCGAGCTGGTAGTCCGGGCGGTACTTCTTTATTTTGGTATTCTGATGCTCATGCGCATCATGCCACGACGCAGCGGGGGCGAATTGGAGTTTATGGATCTGATCTTCGCGTTGCTCATAGCTAACGAGGCCGCCAACTCTTTAGGGAGCTACATTTTTTTGAGTGACGGATTCGTTTTCATTCTCACAATGATGGGGTGCAACTACCTGCTTAATGCACTCAGTTACCGCAGTCCTTTTGTAGCAAAGTTGACCGCAGCTCCGCCGCTGCAGATTATCCGTAACGGCCAGGCTATCCAGCGAAACTCGCGTCGGGAATTACTTACCAAAGAGGAACTGGTGAGTAGTCTGCGCCAGCGGGGCATAGACGATATCAAGCAAGTCAAATCTGCTTTTGTGGAAGCAGAGGGGAAAATCACTGTATCCAGGCAGGATGGAAAACGGGTGTGGAATCAACTACTTTCCTATAAACAGAAGGACCTTCACTTTAAACTATACAAAACGGAGTACTGTCATGCTTGCAATTGTCTTTTGGTTGGCGGTTAAGGGCAGCATCTAGAACCATTTACTCTGAATCAAATAACGACATCTGCTTGAAAGGATAAAATAATGCCAACCAGAATTATAAAACACGGCAAAGTTGAACTCTGTACCGAATCATTCGGCGATCCTCATGATTCTTGCATTCTGCTCATTATGGGTGCCATGGCATCGATGGTCTGGTGGGATGATGACTTCTGTCAAAGGCTGAGTAACCAGAAGCGATTTGTGATACGATATGATAACAGGGATGTGGGGTGCTCCACCTGTTATGCTCCAGGCAGTTCGGAGTATTCGGTGCTGGATATGGCCGATGATGCTCTGGCGATTCTTGACGGATACGGTGTCGTGAAAGCTCACTTGGCAGGGATGTCTCTGGGGGGAATGATTGCCCAGATTATCGGTATTAAATATCCCGATCGGGTATTGTCCATCACGGCGATCTCTTCGGGGATATGGGATGATTTACCGGAACTGCCTCAAGTGGATCAGAGGGTGATTGAGTACCACAAGAAAGCTGCTAAGCTCGACTGGGGTGATCAGAAAGCAGTTACTGATTATCTGGTAAAAGGCTGGCAGCTTCTCAACGGCAGTGCTCATCCGTTTGATGAGGACCGTGCATATAAATTGGCTCAAACGGAGATAACTCGAGCTGCATCACTTCTCAGTATGTTTAACCATGCAACACTTAAGGGTGGTGAGGAACTATACGGGAAGTCAAGTCAAATTAAGGTCCCGTTTCTCATTATTCACGGAACTGAAGACCAGGTGTTACCGTTTGTTCATGCTGAGGTGATGCATAAAGCGATTCCTCAATCGAAACTTCTGGTGCTTGAAGGATCTGGCCATGAGATCCATTATGCTGAATGGGATAGAATCGTTGCAGCTATTCTGAAACATACGGAAAATCTATCTTAGCTCGATTCTTTTCCTACTCGGGTTCGTATTCGGGTTATCGTACTCGGCTTTTCCGATCAAGTCATGAAAACCCTTCAGAGTTGACTTCTTCACATAGATAGACAGAATTATTTATTCGATTCGATATTCCCTCCCCCAAACGCTCTTAGGCCTGCTTTTCGCTTCACATCTTTTATATAGTGCGTCGTACCTCCTAACCAGGTTCAGCCATGAAAAAATCAAGAAAAATTATTGTCATTCTGCTGATCGTGTTCGGCTTTTTGGTTTTACTGGGGCTTTCCTTGGGATTTGTCATCCAGTGGTACATAAATGATCAAATCGATGAGACCAAGGGAGTTTCCGGCAACGTGGGAAGGGTGCAGCTCAGTCTTTTCCAGGGTTTTTACAGTATTCAAAATATTGACCTTGCGCTCAGCAGCCCCGCGGTTGATGTTCCGGTGCTGCAGGTAAAGAGAGTAGCGGTTAATATTAACTGGGGGCAGCTTCTGTCCGGTTCCATTGTCGGACAAATATATGTCAACAACCTCGAGGTGCGCCAGATTACCAAAAAGAGCGCTGAAGGACAGCCTGAACCGCAGGGGCCGGCATTGACAAGCGTTTTTCGAAGCCTGGCTCCTGTAGAACTAGATCTCTTGCGGTTTGAGCAGGGAGTGGTAGTGTTGCGAGATGAAACAAAGGATGTCCCTTTTTCCATCGATTTTACCGAACTGCAGGGGCAAATAGAGAATCTGACTAACAGTGCGGATCTTTCCGATTCCCTCTATGCCACCGTGGAGGTGCAGGGTATTGTCAAGGGTACCGGAGCGCTGAATGTGTTTATGACCTTCAATCCAGTAGCAACCGATCTTCAGTTTCATCTTGTAGTAAGTATAGCTGATATGCATCTTACAGATTTTAATGATTACGTTTCGGAAATTGCCGGTCTTACGTTCGAAGGAGGAACTCTGAGCATCCATGCTGATATCAGGGCAGAAGAGGGCACTATCCGCGGTATGGTTCAATCGACCTATAAAAACATTTCGATTCTTGATCCCGATGCCAACCAGAACTTTCTTAAGCAGCTCAGGGATGCTGTTGCCGAGGCTCTGGGGGAGATTGCTGAAGATGAGCAGGATAGAATAGTAACCCGGGTGCCGGTAAATATGAAGGTCAGTGGCACTCGCCCCGATGTACTGATGAGTGTGGTGAATGTAATGCAAGCTACAATTGAGAGGGCTGCGCTGCCGGTGGCAGGAGAGGTGCTGGGAGAGGTTGAATGATAATGAAACTAAGGTGACTTTGCTTGTAAGTGAGATGTAGTAAGTTAGCTCCTGTTCCAAGACCATTCGTGATTTAGGAATTATGTGCTCTTTGGGTTCATCATTCAAAATCCATTTTTCAAAAGGGTTTGAGATCGGTCCTGTTTTACATTATGATTTTGTTAAGAGATACTGGTGGCGAAATGATTGACAGAGACTGAATTACTACATTTAACAATTTTAAATTCGGGGTTAGAGTTGATATCCCGATTACTCCCGGTATATAGTGGCAGTAAAAGAGACGGCACGACTTCACGAGTGCTTGACTGCACGATTATGAATCGGACTTGGTTTTATACGATTGCCGTCCCCGTTCCGCTCACCCAGAGCGCAGTCTTCGGAGTCGAAGGGTAATCCTGATTGTCACTATTACGTACGGGCACTTCCGGCAGTAGCCCCATCCGTCAGGATGGGCGCTCTCTCATATAGCATCAATATGGACGCTCTCTCACATAACATCAATCAATGGAAAGAGCATTACAAAACAAGAGGACCCAGCCCTGAAGGGGCGATATCATACTAGCCCAGGGCAGAGCGGTCTTCCGCGTCGCCCTGGGTTGACGAACCAAAAACATTTTTTCCGGAGCCCTGAAGGGGCGGCGTCACGCTGGGACATATTTGTGTTAACGGCGAAGACGCCTTGCAGGTCACCGGCACCATCTCCCGCTCTGGAGTTTTATCGAAGATAGGCATCGGAGTGCGTTGATCACGAATTTAAGAACGGGATAAATCCCGTCCCTGAAGGAATGTAAAGCCCGGTGAACCGGGCTGCATTAACGGTAATGATGTTTTTCACCATCATTTATGCTACCGCCCCGCTCACCTTGAGCGTAGGTCCTCCGAAGTCGAAAAAATGGGTAAATACAAAATGCTCATCGATTCTTCGCCTTCAAAGTTCTGTGTGGCAAGGATATAAAGCGGAATGAGGTCAACACAAGCCTGAATAGAGGATAGAATGTAGTTTTCGGATTTGTAGCTGCCGTATGCCGGCAGTAGAAGGGATTGTCCGATATTGGTCCACACCGGTATCTTCTGGTTATTTGAAAATGCCGAATCGGTATCGCCAAATGCGGGTAATGTGAACAGAATAAACAGTAAAAAAGGTAAAGCTAGTGTGGCTGAAATTTTTGGCCTGGCCATAAATTATATCCCTTATACATTAGAAAGAAGCGGGTATCTTCAGAAGTTCATTTTGACGAGCCCTCTTGGTTATAAAATAATTTACGCATTGCCTGAAAGTGGGTATCTCCGGTTTGGGGCGAAGGACTATAATTGAGAAGTGAAATATCCGAGTTACGCCTGTAGTCCTAAACTCTTCACCTTTGATCAGCCACAATGTATACTGAAACGGAGAAAAACCTGAACTGGCACCTCGGGAAATCGAAACAGATAAAAAGGGAAAAACTGTATGAGATTGGGATGCATAATCTTCGTGGCCTTACTGGTAGTGTGTTCAGTAGAATCTTCCGCAAACAATGATGTGGCAAGAAACATTGTTGCCCCAACGGGGTTGCTGATTACAGGTATAGGGATCGGAACTGTCTGGACACTTGATCTGATCTCTCAGAAGAATATCAATATGAATGGGAACATATTCCGGGCAAGAGACAAGGGAACAAATCAGGTTATGTGGCCGCATCTGCTTGCGGAGTATGGAACTGCTGCCTGTGCTATTGTCAGTGCTGTCGGACTCTATAGAAATGATCCATGGGCAGAGTCCATGACACTCGTTACATCCGGGCTTATGGCATACACTTCGGTAAACAGCATGGCCTGGGTTGTATCTGAAAAGGGCAGGTTTGCCTATGCAGTTCCTATGATGGTCGGGCTTGCAAGTGCCGGTATATCGATTGTGGCTACCTTTTAAGGATTGATCTTACCTTTTTTTATTACTACAGTGAAGGAGCAATCAATATGGAAAAAGAAAACATTGCCCCTTGTGGAATCAACTGCGAGCTCTGTTCCGGATTCCAGCGCAGGAAAAAGAGATGCTCCGGATGTAACAGTCTCAAAGAGAAACCGGCCTACTGCACGACCTGCAAAATCAAGCACTGTGCAGAAAAGGCAACCACGACGGAGTTTTGCATTTCGTGCCGCAAGTATCCCTGTTCGCGGTTGAAAAACCTGGACAAGCGCTACAGGACCAAGTACGGTGTGGATATCTATGACAATATGAAAACTATCCAGGAAAAGGGGATGGCCGGCTTTTTACAAAGTGAGGAGGAAAAGTGGAAGTGCGGCAAGTGCGGAGAAATTCTTTGCATGCACAAGCCGGTTTGTATAAGCTGCGGTGAAAGGAACCAGTACTATGTTGGCAGTGGCAAGGTGGCCTGAAGCACCCAGACTGAAAATTCGCTGAGAGGCAGGGATTAATGATGACTATTGATTATGATCAAATAGCTGACTTCTATGATATCTATGCAGATACTGCTTATGATGTGGAATTGTTTAAAGAGCAAATCACCGGAAAGAGAAAAGTTATCGAGCTGACTTCAGGAACTGGAAGGTTATCCATACCGTTGATTGAAGCTGGCGCAAACTTAACCTGTGTCGACCAGTCTGCGAAAATGCTCGAAAAGCTTACAAAGAAGTTGCAGCAGCGAGAGCTCCATGCGGACGTCGTCTGCATGAATCTACTGGATATTTGCTACGATTCCGTTTTTGATTTGGCTATTCTTCCCTTTCAGTCATTTATGGAAATCGTGGGTCAAGAGAACCAGTTGGAGGTTCTTTTACGCACTTACCGCTCGCTTATTCGCGGGGGTACATTTATTTGCACAATGCATAATCCTGCAGTGCGCAAGAGAAGTGTGGATGGCGTGCTGAGGTATGTTGGACATTTCAGAACAGAATCAGGGGTGCTGGCAGTATCTGGAGTCGAAACTGGTGGTAACCCGGTTGTAGAGCGGTTTCAGTATTTCGAGATGTACGATGGTGCTGGAGTTATGCAGTCAAAAAGTCTGCTGAGAATGGAGTTTGAGTTTATAGGTAAGGATCAGTTCAGGAAAATGGCGGAGTCGGTTGGGTTCAAAGTGCTTGAACTGTGGGGGAGTTACGATAAGGGCAGCTTTGTGGAGGAAAACAGTCCTGTATTGATATGGAAGCTTGAGAAATAGTAATAGGAGAAGGCCATCGACTATACGGCAATCTGGTGCGAGCCCGGTGAACCGGGCTGCATTAAACGGTAATGATGTTTTTCACCATCATTTATGCTACCGCCCTGCTCACCTTGAGCGTAGGTCCTCCGAAGTCGAAAAAAATCACGTTAACGGCGAAGACGCCTCGCAGGTCACCGGTCCGTCTCCCGCTATGAAAACCCTTTTGGATACATTATTGCACTTCAATACCTGAAAACTGCAAAAGTAAAACGGAATGATGCACTCACTACGTTTCCATACTTGAAACGGTGGAGGGTATGGTTGTCCGTACCGGGAGTAAATGCTATGGCGACGCGTTTTTCCATACTGGAGGTACCATCCTCGCTTGGGTTGTCTGTTTCAGGAGTTGAGTTGCTGCCTCGGGCGTTGAAAAAGGCTGGCCTGATGGACGATCTGCAGGCAGATTATATCGGTCAAGTGGATATTCCTTTTCGTGAAGCTCAAAAAGATCGATCCACTCTTCTGTTGAATCCACATTCAATAAGGGAATGCTCTTTACGATTGGCCGATAAAACCACTGATATAATAGGGCAAGGTAAATTTCCGGTTGTGCTTGGCGGTGATTGCAGCATACTTATCGGGTGCATGCTGGCTTTAAGGCGATTGGGCAGATACGGCCTGTTTTTTATTGACGGGCATGCTGATTTCTTCCAGCCTGAAGCAGAACCCAACGGCGAAGTGGCTTCCATGGAGTTGGCAATCGTTTCAGGCAGAGGGCCTGATATCTTAACCGATATCGATAATCTCAAACCTTTGCTGCAAGACGACAGTATTGTTGCTTTTGGATATCGCGATCTGGAGGACCAGAAGGAGTATGGAAGTCAGGATATTTCAAAGACCGCTATAGCCAATTATGATTTAGGTAAAGTCAGAGAACTGGGATTTTCAAAAGCTGTTCAGAAACCTATCGAAACACTGCAAAGGAAAAACCTGGATGGCGTCTGGATTCATTGTGATGCCGATGTTCTTGATGATTCCATTATGCCGGCTGTCGATTACCGGGTCCCCGGGGGGCTGCAATGGTTCGAGCTCACTGAGGTACTCTCTGCACTCATGGAATCAGGTATAGCGGTGGGAATATCCATAACCATTTTCAATCCCGAACTTGATCCGGATGGGACTATCGCCAAGAGGTTTAGCCGCTCCATTACCGATGGGCTGCTTAGATATTAGTGACGCTTGTCACCATATTGTTACGATTCCTGTCAAGTGGTCCTTCACTTCGATATTTAAGATTCGTTATTCGATAAGATTGATTATGATTTTTTTTCTGCTCTTTATTCATCATACGAAAAAGCAAAGACCCGATTTTCGGGAGGCCTGTCTCACTCCTGCCTCTCGGTATCTTTCCCTGTTTGTTCTCCCAGGAACTCAAACCAGCCTTTTTTGGTGCGCTCATAGTGTTTGTCGGCCTCCACAAGATCCATGAATGCGGAAATTGTTTTCACAAAGCGCTCCCGAAGTTCCATGTTGGCGATGTTTCCGCTCTGATCAAACCCTCTTGACGCCTGAGCCAGAGAAAACATGTCGGGGAATACTCGCGATCCCAGGTGCTCCAGGGGAATTCGCAGAGACCATAGCCCCCGGTTGCCGCCTGCCATTGATGGCGATGCGGAAAGGAGGAGAGCGTGCTTTTCGTTGAAGGGCTGCGGCTTGTATCTGGAAACCCAGTCGATGGAGTTCTTGAGCACCCCGGGCATGGAAAAATTGTATTCCGGTGAAGCTATCACGAAGGCATCACTGAGTTCAAGCCGCCGCTTGAATTCTTCGGCACCAACGGGAAAGCCGTGATTTTCCTGTTCATCTTGATTGTAAGATGGACACTCGAAATCGGCCATTTCTGCCATGTCAACTGATCCGCCATGCTGGACAATGACCTCCGAGGCCAGCCTGGCCAGCTTCCAGTTGAGAGAATCTTTGCGCAGGGATGCCGCAAACAAAAGAAATTTCACATTGAGCCGTTTAAGATTGGAGTTCATAAGCGCTTCCGGTTTGTTCGGTATTGATAAGCACAAGCCTGCAGGTCATAACTGCAAACATGATGCCTGTGACTAAAAGCCGGATCGCAGTTTGCAGTAGACAGCTATTACAATATAAAAGGAGTTCACGATGGTTTTGGAAGAAAAGTTCACTCTGTCCAATGGCGTGGAAATCCCCAAGCTGGGTTTTGGCACCTGGCTTATCTCTAACCACCATGTCAAGGATGCGGTGGTAGAAGCCGCAAAGGTCGGTTACCGACATATCGATACCGCCCTGGCCTATCATAACGAAAGCGGAGTAGGGGAGGGGATCAGGGCCAGTGGTGTAAAGCGGGAAGAGATGTTTGTGACCTCAAAAGTCGCTGCAGAAATCAAAGACTATAAAGAAGCTGCTTCATCCATTGACAAATCCCTGCGGGTGCTCAAGTTCGACTACATAGATTTAATGATAATCCACAGCCCCAAGCCCTGGGCGGAATTCCATGGCAGGGAGCACTACTTTGAGGGCAATCGTGAAGTGTGGAGAGCAATGGAGGAGGGTTACAATGCCGGTAAACTTCGGGCAATCGGTGTATCCAATTTTGAAAAGGTTGATATCGAAAATATACTCGCGTCCTGCTCTGTCAAGCCAATGGTGAATCAGATCCTGGCTCATGCGGGCAACATACCTCAAGACCTGATTGCCTTCTCAAAAGCCAATAACATACTGGTGGAGGCTTATTCTCCGATCGGGCACGGAAAGCTGCTTAAAAACAGAAAGCTGGCGCAGGTCGCCTCAAGGTATAATGTTTCTGTGTCGCAATTGTGTATCCGCTTTGTTCTTCAGCTTGGTCTGCTGCCTCTCCCCAAGACCACAAACCCCTCCCACATGAAAAATGATGCAGAGGTGGATTTTGTCATATCCGAGGAGGACATGCAGGATTTGTTAAGCATGTAGCGAAGGTGACTTCAGCTGGCTAAAGAAAAAAAGCACGACTTCACGACTGCTTGACTGCCCGAATGAATCGTAAGGTGATTTGTTATTGGATGCTGCCACGTTTCGCTTACCTTGAGCGTAGGTCCGCTGGACGTCGAAGGGTAATCTGAAGAGACGGCACGACTTCACGACGGCATGACTTCACGACTAAGAAACGGGATCAGATCCGTTGTATGATACCACCCCGTTCCGCTCACCTTGAGCGTAGGTGCGCCGGAGTCGAAGGGTAATCTGAAGAGACGGCACGACTTCACGACGGCATGACTTCACGACTAAGAAACGGGATCAGATCCGTTGTATGATACCGCCCCGTTCCGCTCACCCTTGTATGTTTATTTATATGATGTTCATGTATTAGTGTTCGTAAATTTTCTTTTTTGCTTCTTTTTTCTTTTGTTGATAACTGTTGATATGTTGATAACTTTCTCAGGTAACCC